>JBGVCG010000013.1:0-97695 GCA_045226255.1 Paludibacteraceae bacterium
CAATCACAAGTTACAGTAACATTATCAGCAGCAAAGGCTCCCAACCAACACTGCAGACAAAAAAACACTGATATTAGTTTCAAAAAAACTTTTCATCATCTCTTTATTGATTATCGTGACAAGCATTTTTTACAATCAACCATTTGATTATCTCGTGAGAACAAACAATCTATATAATATCCAACATGAGGAGGCTCGTTTAGCTGATGTCCTGACATGGAAAAATACCTGTGTTCGCAATCACTTTCATTCCCAGACTTAATATCAAGGAGAGATGTGGGTTTAAGTGGGAAAACAAAATCGGAATATTGGCTTGAATTAACAGAAATGCTAATAGCATCCCAACCCCTTGCGGCATAGTCTAATGCAGCCCTGTCTATTTTCATTTCCACCTCAACATATCCAGCATCCTTGCGCTCTGCATATGTCAATTCCACAGTTGTATACTTTGAAGACAGAGGGGTTTTCTGTATAGGCGTATGTTTAGTATCTAGTTCAATAGAAAAATAATTTAAAAATTTATTATCACCATGTACAGAAAACTGAAGAAAACAAATTTCATCAAAAACATATGGCGCCTCAGAAAAATAAAAGTGAAGCACTACATCTGTAGCTGTCGTATCAGCAGACAACCCCCAAATCGAATCCTTTTGGAATTCCTCCTGTTGTTGGGCAAAACATGTGCCTCCGAAGAGAAGCGACAAGCCCATGATCACGAATATTTTCAAACTTTTCATGCTTCCAGAAATCATATTAAAATCACAAGATATCGCAAACTTATAAAAATATCCCAAGCATCCTACTCTTTTTGCGAATTTATTTCACGCAGGCTCTTCACCCATCCCTTGTGCTCGTTGTTGGGATCGAGCTTCATTGCCGAGAAGGTCTTTTCAGTTGTGCTCTTGAAAGAGGTCTGTATGAAATCTTTCACGAACTTATCTCCGTGGGTATCTTCCATGTAACGGAAGTATGACTCTCCCGCCCAATATTCCGAGATGGTCTCGCTGGGGAAGTCCCTCAGCAGGGAGCAGTATTTGTCTATGTATTGAATGCGTGCCTCTGGCATGCTCGTTTCTATGTTCCCCACATAAGTGTTGGCGCAGTAGTCCGCTAATCCTTCCACCTGCCAATTGCAGAACGCCACGTCTTGGGATAGGTCGAGGGATGACATGAAGACATAGTGGTTCATCTCATGCAATAAAACTGTGACATAACCATTGTTGGCTCTCGGGTTGCATTGGAAACATATGGGATGTATTACGATGGAGGCCTTGCACCCCGCTCCTCCGAGTTGGGATATCGTCACGCCAATAGACCCTTGCCCTCTGTATGGACCTTCGAGTAACTTGCTTGCGGTCTCCGAATATTCCTGCGGGCTGGTGGCTAGATAGATGGGCAGTTTTCGCCCGTTTTGGTCAGCCGGGAAATAATATTTCCCCATCAGGCGGGTTAGCGGAATGATGTTGTCATTGGCGGCATGCAATATGTTTTGCGCATGACCTTGCCATACGGCTTCCTTGTCCTTCTTGTAGTATACGATAAAGAACTCGTCCTCCTCGCGTGACCACCCTTCGTCTTCTTTCTGTCCGACATCCTCTCCATTGTCCCAATCATAAGGACCGCCACCGTCCACGATGCTCACACCCGCCAAGTGACCTCCCATCCGTATCAGTCCCTTCAGGAAGTTCTGGGTGCTCTCCGGAATGGTCGCGTACTTGAGCGGCGGCCTGTCTTGCCCTATCTTATACACCTTGCCCATCAGGAAGGCTAGAATGAGAAAGACGCTGAAGACGGAGGCTAATGTTATGACTGTTTTTTTATTCATGATCGTTTACTAGTTGAATAATGAGTTGGCGATATTGGGCATGGGTATATCCTCGATCATCCCTCTATTCACCGTTATTCTCTTCTGTATTCTCTTCTGTACTTTCTTCTGTATCTTCTTCTGCTTCAATCATTTGAAGGAATTCAACCCTTGTCTCAAAATCATCGATCCGCATATCATCCACTAAATCGCCCACCCTATAGCCGTCGCCTGTCGTCTCGCAGTAGATGTAGAGACGATGGTTCACCTCCACGGAGACATCCTTCAGGGGCACATTCTCCTTCAGGTAACTGCTCAGCCAAGGGTGTGCCTTCAGTTCGACACCGATGGCGGAGTGTTGTTTCTTGTCGGAGGAGAGGTATAGGACATTGTAACCCATGTAATAGAGGATCATGGCCGCCAGCATCGCCTTGCAGTCGCTGTCCCCCTCCTGATCGTACAATGTCTCGTCAGGGAAACGGACATATTCGGGGGTGAACTGTATGCTCTTGCTGTCTCGGTCCAGGATAAAGTCTATGTTAGGCTCCTGCACGAAATCGAGGGCGAACTGTAGCCGGTCTATCTCGTCCAGTTGGGTGTGGTTACATTCGTTGTGGATGTAGCTGGCGATGTAGCGTACACGTTCCGAGTAGGTTTTCTCGGATATCATCTTCTGGAACATGTCGGTGATGTATTCGTACTTCGTCTTTTCCTGCCGTTGGGAGAAATAAGGGTTCCCCTGTCTCATCCGGTTGTAGTCTTCCAAGGAGAAGCGGATGGCGATGTTTCCGTGCACCTTCCTGTTGCTGGACGAGTCGAGGTCCCAGTCAAACGTTCGGATCATCTCCCCCTTAGGCGGAAGGATGGAGGCGAAGGCGGGAAGGAGTTCCTCTTCCTCCTCCTCGAAGGTTGGTTCCTCTTCGTAGTTCGTGATGATCTTCCACGGGCGCTGCACCGACTTGTTCAAGGCGTTCTTGGAGACACCGTAGGAAATCGAGAAGATGAGCGGGATCAGGTCATAATCGTAGTAGTGCAGCGTATAGTAGGCCGCGATACCGCATAGGGTAACAATCGCGGCGTCGAATTTCCCCAGTCCTAGCCCTTTGTTTAGCAGATCCAGTTGGGGCTGGAAGCTATGGGAGCGTTCTATGCAGTCGATTTTGATCTGTCGGATGATTGACCATAGCGCGAAGTAGCAACCGCTTAGGATGAACACTGCGGCGAAATCGTCCCCCAGCAGAGGTTTCCTCAACACGCATGTGTATACGAAGTAGAGGATCAGGAACAGTATGCTGTAGATGATGGAGGTGAGCAAGACCGTGTCGTTCCATCCGTAGGCCGCCTCTTTGTAGATGTTGTTGCGCTCCGGTTTGGGTCCGTATTTACGGTAGAAAAAGGCTGATGCGCAGGCCTTGGCTTCCAGCGTGACGGGCCTTTTGTTGTGGAACGAGATGCCTGATAGGCAGACGTAGCCCACCCGATGCTTCATGGGGTCGAGGAGGGAGGCATCGGAGGGTGAACCCTCGAAAGCGTAAAGCTCGCTGTCCAGCCACAAGGATTTCCAGGACCTTTTCCCTTTGGTCGTGGGGGTTTCAGGATGTTTCTTTTGTGCGGTGTAGCCTACCAATACCGGCTTGGTGTTTTTAAGGTGTTGCCTATAGATCAGGCCCTCCGAGGTGACATAGCCGCGCATTCGGTAGTCGGATTGGTTGGCGTCGTCATCCACGTCTCCGTTGAGGACCCACACCACCGAGCGTTCATCGTTGTCGGACTTCACGCGTGTGACGGGTTTGTCCAGCTCCATGTTGGTCAGTTTCATCTCCACCAGGTCGATGCTCTCCTCGTCCAGGTACCCCACGTTCTGGAGCGGTTTGCCGGGAGAAGAGATGCCGATCCATATCGGATGATGACGACGGGCTATATGGTATAGTATCGTCACGCCAATAACAATAGCCAAAAAGTATATTTTATTTATATCCTCGAACATACTGTTAATCTTTGACGTTTAATTTACTTGTGTAGATATCCCGGATGGCCATGCTCTCGTTGAAGTGCGTCGCGTCGAACAGTTTCAGCCATTCGCTCGAGTTGTCGTTTTGACAGATGGCCCAAAGGATGAGGGAGGATGTCGAATTCTTATGGAAGGATTGCATCTCCTCGTTCAATCTTTTCTGTCGTACCTCCTTGTCGAAGTCCTCTGTAGGCAGGATACGGTTCAGCGCGACCGTGTCGAACGTCCGCCATCGGGTGAGGAAGAGGTATTTCTGTAGCAATGCCTTGTTGTTGTCAAACTGGTATTGGGCATGGTGGGAAGGCATGCTGCTTTCGAACAGATACTGAAGCTTCGCGATGTTGCCCTTCACGTCGCTGTGCTCGACATCCGCGGTGGAGGTCAGTTCCCCGTTGGTGGCGGCCGAGTGGATGAACGGTGCCAGCACTTTGTCGTTATCCATCCTGACGGCGTAGTAGACTATCTTTTCGCCTACCGTCGGGTGTTTGTGCGGCAGCAGGTCCATATCGATCCGTTTCCGTAATTGCTCGCGGAAGAGGGTCTGGTTTTCCGTCCAGCTCTGCTCTTCCATCCTGTCTTTCTCCTTCTTGGAGAGGAACACCTTGTATCCTAGTTCTTCGTTAAAGATCCTCTCGTGCTTGTCCCTTACCATGATGCCGTGGAACAGTGTCATCACATCGTTCTTGTAGGTGTGGAGAAGCAGGTGGCAGTCTTCGTCGTCCAACTGGTTGATGCGTCTTGGCACTCGCTGCACATAGATCTCCCTGCACTCCTCCTCCAGTTCGTTTATCACGACATTCCCCGCATAGGAGCCACCCACGGCGGGTTGGTTGAAGAGTGTCATCGGTAATTCCATGTCCGAATAGAAACTGCTGGTCGGCAGGGGTCTGACATCCCGCTCGATCCATTTGCATCGTTTGAGGTATTCGTCGCACAACGCCGCCATGTAATCGTACAGCCCGTTCGCCTCCGTCTCGATACGGTTCGCGATGCGCGCGTAGGCGTCATGCAGATAGTAGGCCTTCAGCCTGCGCTCTTTCTTCCCTTTCTTCCGGTGATAGAGGCCGAGGCTTGTGAACTGGCATATCAGGGGGATCATGAAGAGGAGGGCGGACCAATAGACCGCATTGGCCTTCACGTCGCCCAGGTCGAATAGGTATTGGGAGGTCAACGTGACGAAAGGCATAAAGGTAAGTACCGACATGATGCCCATCAGGAAGGCACGGCCTAGTCTACCCATGAATGTGGTCTCCTGCTTGAGTATGTTCACGAAATCCTCCTGGGCCGTTTGCTTCATCTCCTCGCACCTGTGCGAAGGGGTTCGGCTTTCCAGGTCGGCGCAGTAGGTCTCATGGTAGGATTCGAAGTCGTCTTTCAGTTTCTTAGGAACGTTCCTTTGGTAGAGGTTCGTCCATATGTTTTGCTCGATTTGGTCGTGCAACCTGCCCTTCATCTTTCCGATCTCCGTCTTGAAGGCCTTCAGGTTGCGCGTGATGCGGGTCAGGCAACCCACGTGGATGTTGCTGGTGACCAACTGCCTCTCGATGGCGGAAGGCAGCGTCATTTCGGCGAATATGTTCTGGTTCTGCCTACGCATCGAACTGATCTCCTCCAGGATCGATTCCGATTCGCTGGAGATGACGTCCATGATCTTTAACCGTAGATTCGCTGGATAATATTTCAGGTAACGGGTATAGTAAAGCTTCTTCAGTTTGCTGTTCGCGAAGTTATGGATCGGGTGCGGAGCAGGTTCCTGCATTTTGGTCTCGGACAGGTCGAAGTCGATGTTCTGGAACTTCGCGATGATATTCTCCGCACTCACCTTGCTGAAGTCGATGATGTGGCCCTTCTCGTCCGTCTGTTCCAGGTCGCCCTCTTTGCTTAGTATGTCGATGACGTCGTTCAGCACCGTCTCTTTGTCTATTTTGTCCTGCACGGAGGTGTCGAAGAACAACGAGGAGCATCCCATGGAGAAGTAGAAACGGTCATCCGAACTGCTTCCGCTAATGAGGGGGTGAACCTTGTCGCAGGCGTAATAGAGGTGGACCATGCATTGGAAGAGATACTCGGCTTGCTCCTTTTCGCTCAGGGTAGGGAAGTATGACTCTGTCCTGTTCTGTACATCCTGGTAGAAGAACATGCGGTCGTATCCCCGCACGGAAGGGATGGCGTGCTGCACCTCTATCTCGCGGAGCGTCAGGTGCACATTCTGGCGCTGTTCAGCAGTCAGGCTGTTCACATTGGAAGGGATGTAGTAGACGCCAATGATGGACATTCCCTGGTGGATATGGTTCGGAAGGATTCGTCCCTTCTCCTTTTGGAGCATGACCGCGATGGAAGGGAAGACCAATTGCGTGAAGCTTTGGGTGGCGTCTCCCAACACGCAGATATTCAGTGTCTCCGTTCCGTCGATATTGGAGTGGCGCAACATCTGGATGAACGCTTGGCCTTTGCGGACAATCGTCTCCTGGAAGTCGTAGATGCATTGCGACATCAGTTCGGCATCGTTCGGATCAATGTCTTTGAAGTTGTTGTCGTATTGGGTGTATAGCCACTGCCGTTTGTCGTGTTCCTCCTCCTCGTACCAATCCTGTGCCTGCTCTTCCAGCAGGACACCAGGCAACCTTCCGACAAGCTCACGGAAGTGGGTTTGCCGGTCACCTTGGTCTGTCAGATCAATTATCCAAAGAGGGAACATCTTTTCTAAATCGTTAATTCACAATATTTTATTATTATCCGATAAATTTATGAACGGTGTCGTAATCGTTTCGGATAATATTGAAGAAGATGTTATACAATCGTTTTTCGTCGTCTGTGGCGCTCTGTTGCTTCAGGATGGATAGTTCTTTCAGGACAGCCTTTTGTTTTTCCGCATAGCCATCCTTCAGGATCTGTTCTCCGTTGTAGACGATCGCGGTTCCGTCATCGTTCAGCAGGATGTTGCCTTGAGCGTCCAGGGCGGTCTTCTTTTGGCGCAGGATGCCTTGCAGCAGTCGGTTCAATGTCTCGCTGTAGCGTCTGTTGTAGAACAGTTTGAAGTATTCATCGAATTGCAGGCTGAAGTCCGCGCCAGACACCTCGTCGTAGAGTTTCTTGCCGTTCTCGATCTTACGCAGGCAAAGCGCTCCCTTGTAGATGGAGAAGGCTTCCGGCCTGGCGATTTCGAAGGAGGTGCGGTTTTTCGGGTTGACGAGGTACATGGAGGTCTCGAACGATTCCGGGTCGAACTCGTCTTGGAAGAACAATGGCTTCAACTCTTTCTCGTACTCCTTCAGCAGCAACATCTTCGCGAATGTGCGGTGTTGCGCGAGCACCTCGTCTGGAAGATCGTCCAAGGTGATTTTGCCCAGGAACTGTGCGAAGTCGTGGTGGAAGTGGTATTTCTCGCGGAAGGTGGCGTTGTTGTAAACCATCTCCAGACTATCGTAGATGCGGTAGTCCCTGAAGGAGAGTCCGTACTTGGATTTCAGCACCAATGCCGAGTTGGCGTCGCCGCCCGACACGTAGCGGTGGCGGTTATTGCCCTCCTCGTAGCCTAGCATCTCCTTGGCGAGGTCTTTGTCTTGTGCCACGAACACGAGGTGTTCCTCTTTCTTCGTCACCTCGATGCGGGCTGTGTTATAGTTGAAGAAGAGGGCAGGGCTCAGGCTCTTGCGCACCTCGTCCTTTTGCTCGTTCGGAAGGTCACGGAAGAAGTGTGAAACCTTTTTGTTGGCCCAATTCTCTTGGATATTCTTGTTCTCGCGGGTTGCCACGTCGAGTACTTGCTGCGCGAAGTAGAGGAAGTCTTCGATGATGGCTTCAGGCTTGCGGTCTTCCAGTGTCGGATTGGCGAAGAAGCGGCACTCTTCCGTCACCTCCTCCTCCTTTCCTTTGCCTGTTTTCTCCTTTTGGATGAGGATATATTGGTTGGCCTTCAACTGATCCAAACGCTTCTCGTTCTTGGTCTCGTAGATACCCTCTTTGAGCAATTTGGCGATATCGTTGCGGTCTGGTGTCTCCGCAGTGTCCTCGTCCGCCTGGATGATGTTGCGGTAGCAGCGGCTGAAGAAGTTGTTCGGTTTCCAACCGTTTCCGTTGCATATCTCCTTCAGCATAGGGAGGTAGACCGTGGTGACATCCAGGGAAGTGTTTCCGAACTCGGTCGCCAAGCGGTCGTAGTAGCGCACCGCCTGTTCGTTCATTTCGGCGGCTTTGTCCTTGATCATCGTCAGTTGGCTCTTCAGTTTCGCCAGCTCGTCGCTCTTCTCGTTGGTGCAGAAGTCGCCCAACAAGTCATGCGCCCAATCCTCGACGGCCCGTTCGATGTAATCGTGGATGTACGAATCCAGTTCGCTTTGGTATTTCCTGATGTCGTCGTTGTTGGACTTGATGGTCTTTTCCGCAAGTGTGCGGTTTTCCGCAGCCTTAGCCAGCTCCTGCAGTTCGTTCAGTTTGTCGGCGAGCTCGGTCTTCCTCCTGTCGAAGGAGTCGTTTTCGTTGTCGTATCTGGAGCGGATGAAGGTACGGATAGCGTCCAACGCATTGATCGCGTAGATGAGGCCTTTCTCACGGATCCACTCTTCCGCCTGTTTCCATGCGCCCTTGACCAGTAATTGCTTGTTGGCGCTTCTCTGCTCCGGCGTCACTTTATTCGCCTTGATGCTCGACTCGATGGTCTCCAGTTCGCTCAGCACATTGTCCAGCTTCATGATGCTAGGCAATTCTTCCTTGCCGGAGATTACGGAGGAGTCCAGCACATCCTCCTCCAACTCGTTCAGTTTGGCCGCCACTAGCTTATATGCCAACGTGTTAGGTACCTTGTGGTCGAGTTGCAGGAACAGTTTCTTGTATAGGGTAGGCACTACGCTTTCCGGTATCTGGTTCTCCTTCGCATCTGCGTTCAGCAGCCATGTGCGCAGCACGTCACGCTCGAATCGTCCGCGGAAGTAGCGGGCGAATTGGTCGGTAGGCTTATGCAATTGGACGTAGCCCATAGGGACCAGGAAGTCCTCGTGGTTACGTTCCATGATATCGTTCATGTAGTTGTCGATGTCCGAGCGGAATGTCTCGCCACCCGCGCCGTGGTGGAGGATGTAGATCATCTCCGCCGTGTTGTGGTACATCACGTGCGTGCTGCCCAGTGATGTTCCCTTATCCGTTTGGATATCGATAGGGATCATGTAGTAGAACGGGCAATATTTCCGTTTGCTGTCGATCAGGTTATAGTCGTTCACGAAGGCCATGCGGTGCATCACCGTGTTCTGGCTTTTCTTCTGGCTCATCTCCTTGAAGGCCTGTATTTCGCTGAAGACGGCGTAGGCGTTCAGTGCGTATTTCTCCTCGGTAGCGTTGCAGTCGATGTATATCTTAGGCATGTACATGATCAGGATCAACTGGGGATCGCCGTCGCCTACGATTTGCTTGTGCGTTTGGTTGATATGGTAGAGCACGTCGTTGATGATACCGCTACCAGTTCCTCCGTTGGAGCTTCCGATAACCCAGTAGAAGATGGTGCAGCTCTCTCCACCCACCGTTTTCACGTCGTTCAAGGCTGAAATGGCGGCCTGTAGTTTGGTTTGGAAGTCAGTCAGGGAGTGGGCGAAGGCGATACGAGACTTCATACGGAAAGCGCCTGCGCCGAACCCTAGGGGTTGGTCAGGTATCTTGACCGCCAATTCAGGGGAGCAAGCCTCCAGGATACGTTTGTTGATGAGTGTCGAGGTGTCTTGCGTCGCCTCGTAGTAGATGGCCTGCGGATTGGCGAGACCCAAATTGACGAGGTCAGACTGCGGGTTGACAAAAGGGACGCGCCCTTCCTCGAAGTCCTTGCGGTTGCGCTGGTTCGCCTGGTCGATGTCGCGCTGGTCGGTATCCAGGAAAAGGAACCGATAGCTTTCGTTCATGGCCTCCAAGCGAGATTTCGTAGCCGTGTGTGTCGGGTATCGGTTGGCATATACTTTCTCTTTTACCTGTGTGACGGTTTGGCAGCCGGAACCGCCCAATCCGATGAAAATGTGTTTCTCGTTTGCCATATATGTTTATTTTTTATTATTCAAATATAGGTTATTAATCATTCTCAACCAATCTAATGGTTGTTTTATTGGTGATCTCTCTCTTGTTTACACCGCAGTTCAACTTAGCGATCGAATTGTGCCGGGCGTCCAATCGACCCTCTTGGGCGATCTTTGTCCCTACGTAACCTTTGCCTGAGGACCATTGGTAGTATGGTCGTTTGAACAATAGGAACGGGGAGGGTTTTACTTTCTTGATGACGATTCTCCAGTCCACATCGTCCACACGGAAATCCCCACCGTTTCCGATGGTCAGGTTTTCGCATGGCATGATTTTCTTACTGAATATTTCCTTGCCGTACTCGTCCGCGACCGACACCTTACCCGCCATCTTGTCCTTGCTGTTGATCACGATGGCGCGGATGAAGAGGATGAGGTACAGTATCAGCAAAATGATCAGGGTAATGGTGAGCCACAAAGGAAGGAGGAACGTGAAGATCCATTGGCTTTCATGGCTGACTGACCCCGAGATGGGTTTTACGATGCATAGTTTGTCCAGCTCCGAATCAAAATCGGTTGGCAGGGAGATGCCTAGGTTTAGGCTGTCTTGTAGGAAGTGAAAGCCATATTCCTGGTGTGTTATTTTGCCCAATTCAACGTCCAGCTCGGTGTCCCTTGTCGAACCGTAGTTGGCGGTGTCGTTGAGGAAGGTGAAGCCTGGTTGGTGGAGGCTGGTGGAGTCTATTTTTATCTTGGCGTACAATCGGTTAGGGGTCCATGAGATATGGGCGGTCGTGTTGCCGTCGATGTCTATTTCCGTGCTCATGGAGACTTTCCCCGCCTTGTTCTCCGAGTCGACGATCGCCTTCAGCTTGACGACGAGGATTTCACGTCTGAGTTGTTCGAACCACTGTTCGATTGCCTCTTTCGAGTTGCTTGTCTGGACAATTTCCAGGCCCTTCTCCGTTACGTTGAAGACCCCGTCCCGCAGTTGTTGGAGGCAATATTCCTTCTGCTTCGTATTGTCCACCTCCTCGTCGGTCAGCTCCACGGCGATGCAGCGCACATACGAGTCGCCAATGGCGGCCTTGAGGTTTTTCCGCATGTCACACAGCTCCTCCTCCGTGAGTTTCCGCTTGTTGAACTGGTGAGGGGGCACCTTCGGGATATTGTTGAGGAAATCGGTGAATGGTATCAGGATGTTCACCTTATACTCCGAATTGGTGGTGACGCTCTTGGATATCTCGTTGATCGCCTTGTAGATGTTGGTGTGGTCCTTGAACAGTTGGTCGTAGTTAGGGTTCCTGTACAATTGCTCCATGTTGCTGCACAGCGTCTGTTTCATCTCTTCGGAGATGATGCCCGAGAAGCCCATTGGGTTCTTCACCTCCGTGCCGAAAGGGATGATCGTCACCTTATCACCGTTAGGCAAGGCGTTGATGAAGTTCTTCAGCAGGGGCACCATGGTCCCCTCGTATTTGTCCATCGAGCCAGACACGTCTATGGCGAACACATAGTGTGCGTGACACTTGTCTATGTCATTCCTGTATATCTCTGTCAACTGTGGAAATGATTGTTCCAGGTATTGGAGAGGTGATTGTGCGAGGACATTCCCGCAGATACACATCAAGACTGAAATATAGCAGATAAGATGTCTGAGTCTTTTCATAATCGACATGGTTTTAAAGCCTTTAGTATTTCAAAACATTCTCACATCACCCACGGGCCAAGGTCAACTCGGCACTCCCGACTTGTCTATTCCATAGGGAGTGTAGCCTATCTGAAGGCGGTTGTTCTCCTCAAGGATAGGTACGTTAGGGTTGGGAATCACTTCCTTTCGTATATGTTTCCGGTGGTAGACGCGGCAGATGAATTTGTATCGCAGGACAGGGATGCCCACTCGTGCCAGGCGAGCCTCCAAGTCTGTGTCTTCTCCTGTTGCGGGGGCGAGGTAACGTTCGTCAAAGCCGTTCACCTTGAGCAAATCCTCCTTGTACATTCCAAAATTACATCCCAAAAGGCATCCGTTTCTTGGTTTGATGAGGCCGAAACGTAGTTTCAAAGGGATGCGCAACACATTCTCCGAATGGCGCTCCTTGCTGAACAGCAAAGGGAAGAATTGGGAGCGGATGTATCCTTTCTCCACCAATTCGGGGGTGAGCCGGTCCGAGATTGCCTGCGTGAGCTGCACCCGTCTGCCTCCCACGACATACCCTTTCTGGCGCAGGTCGTAGTGATCCTTCACGAAGTGCTTGTCTGGTATGCAGTCTCCATCCAGGAAGACCAGGTATTCGGCTTTGCTGGCCACCACCGCCTTGTTCAGGATGATGTCCTTCCTCCATCCCTTGTCTTCGTGCCAAACATGCTGGACCGGGAAGTCCACAGTGGCCGCCAAAGCATCCATCTCCTTCACATTTTCTGGAGATGAGCCATCGTCCGCTATCACGACTTCAAAACGTTTGAACGTTTGTTTTCGCAACATGGAGAATGTCATCTTCAACCATTCTGTATTGTTATAAACTGCGATAATTATGGAAATATCAACATTCATGCCCGTTATCTTCTACGTCTTTGAATAATAAAGCAAATGTAACGTTTTCTGTATTTTAAGCAAAATCCAATTGCCAAAAATTTGCCAATTCCATGCCATCTTGTATTCTGTTTTATATAACTTTGCGGAACGGTTAAGTTGTACAAATCTTAAGCTGAAAGATTCATGTCTAAAGAGTCCAGGGTAAAAAAATCGCTGCAAAACATGAAGGTGAATCTTGTCGCGTACTTCGTGACAATTGTGGTCTCCTTTTTTACCCGGAAGATTTTCCTCGACCAGTTAGGGGATGAGTTCATTGGTCTCACGACCGCCATCAATAGCTTGTTGGCTTTCCTGAACTTAGCGGAATTGGGGGTGGGTGCCTCGATCGCCTATTTCTTGTACAAACCGTTGTACGATGACGACAAGGGTAAGATCAACGAGATCATCTCCATCATGGGGTATCTCTACCGCTTCATTGGCCTCTTCATTCTTTGCGCCGGTATTGTTCTTTCTTTCTTCCTCCCGCTTATTTTTGAGGGGACGCAACTGTCGTGGTTCATTGTCTATTATTGTTTTTACGGACAATTGGTCTGCTCCCTGATAGGCTATTTCTTCAACTATAAGGCCAACACGATCTTCAACGCAGACCAACGGCAGTATCTGGTCAATGGGTACTTCCAGCTGACGCAGATCGTCTGCACGATCATACAGATGTTGTTTGCGTTGTATACGAATAGCTGTGCCATCTACATAACCGTCTCCATCGTCTTTGCGGTTGTGAACAGTATCATCCTGAATTGGAAGTTCAACAAGGTGTATCCTTGGGTGGAGGCTAGTTATGCATTGGGCAGGAAGGCGATTAAGTATCACTCGGAGATCATACAGTACGTGAAAAGGGTGTTCGTCCATCAGATCGGCGGTTTCATCAACAACAGTGTGATGCCCCTCATCGTCTATGCGTATGCCTCCCTGACCATGGTCACTTTCTACGGGAATTACGTGCTTATCAACTCGAAAATCAGCCAGTTGGTCAATGCGGCTTTCTCCGGCACCAATGCGGGCATAGGCAACCTGATCGCCGAGGGAAATACGAAGCGTATCTATGATTGCTACAAGGAATTGTTTTCCATAAAGTTTTTCGCCGTCATGTATTTGTCCATCTGTCTGGTGCGGCTCAACTCAGACTTCGTTGCGGTGTGGTTGGGTGAGAAATATGTTCTGGAGTTCCTCATCGTCGCCTTGATTTGTGCGGACTTCTGTCTCAACCTGCTGAGGGACACGACGGAGCAGTACCTCAATGGATTCGGACTGAAGGCGGATGTCTGGGTGCCATTGTGCAGGATTGCCTCCCTTGCGCTTGTCATCGTGGCGGGCAAGGTTTGGGGCCTTGCCGGGCTATTGGCTGTCCCTGTTGTCGTTCAGCTTCTCTTGATGCATATCTGGAAACCGTTTTACCTCTATCGGGATGGTTTCAAAAGACGATTCTCTGATTACATGAAACTAATCAGCGTTAACCTTCTTCCTTTCGTATGCGCCTATTTCGTCGCAGAGGGAATGTTAATCTTGATGGATATATCTGAAGGTTTGACGCTGACATGGAGGGATTTCCTTGTCAAAAGCCTTGTGTTCAGTCTGGTGTTGGGTGTATTCTCTGTCGGCCTGGCATACTTCATGTCGGAGGGTATACGTAGTTTCGTTAAAAGGATGAGGGAAGGTTTCCTCCATAAAAATTGATCATCATGTGCGACTATAAATACTCTGTCATCATCCCCCATTACAACATTCCTCAATTGCTCATGAGGTGCTTGGAAAGCATACCCGTCAGCGAGGCTATCCAGGTCATCGTGGTGGACGATTGTAGTCCCGATGGCCATACGTACAAAGACAAGTACCCGGAACTGTCCCGGCCCCACTTGGAGTTCTACCAGACTCCGCAGGGAGGTAGTGCGGGGCGGGCGAGGAACCTCGGACTCCAGCATGCGAAAGGGAAGTGGGTCCTCTTCATGGATGCGGACGATTTGTTTGTGGATGGCTTGTGCGAACTTCTGGACGGGCACGTGGAGGAGGGTTCCGACATCGTCTTCTTCAGCCACAAAAGCGTCATGAGCGACGACTTGAGCCAGCCCGCCAACAGGGATTTCTACCAATATCTCTTCAAGGAATATGCGGAGACGGGCTCGGAGCTCAACCTAAGGTATGATTTCTATTCCCTATGGGGAAAGGTCTTCAACCGTGATTTCATCGAGCGCAATAAGATCCGTTGCGATGAGACGATGTACTCGAACGATGTGCTCTTCTCGTTCAGAGCGGGGCATTTGGCGGACAAGATACAGGTGGTGGATATTCCCCTCTATATTGTCACCCAAAGAAGCGGTTCGTTGGCCTCAAGCCAATTTACGGACAAGGTGATGTCCCTGAAGGAGTGCGAGGACAGGCTGGATGTCGCCATCAAGGTGGCGCGGATGACCCGCAAGTTCAACATACCCGTCAAGAAGGAGCTGCACCTGGAGCATTCTTGGGCGATGCGGTCGCATTACCCTGGGCATTATTTGTTGCGTTTGCTGCGCCTGCTCCCGACCGACCCGAAGATGTTCATGGTCTTCCTACGCAGGGATTGCAAGACGGTTGTCCGTGTGTTGAAGCGGTTTGTGTAGACGGTCCGTTCATTTGTGGCGTTGTTGGTGTTTTTGTTTTTTTTGCTAAATTTGTATAATAGTATTTCTAAAAATAGCAATTATTATGTTAACGTTCATTTGTATTTTTTTCATTTCACTTTTAATTCTTGCCTCTCTGATTCTAATTATTGTCGGAGCGGTGAAGAAGAATAAAAAACTTCTGTTTGGTGGTGTTGCGGGCTTTTTCGTGTTCGGAGTTGCGAATGTGTTGATTATAATTTATTCGGTGACTAGCGCTATCGATGCCATTACTTCGGATGGTGTTCTGGAAACGATGACTGAGGTGAGTGAAAGCGGTGGTAAGATTGCCGGGAAGGTGGTTAAAGGCTCCATATCCGGTATGTCGAATGAATTTGGCACGGAACTGGTGACAGCTGATTCGTCTGTTGTAGAGGCTGGCATTACCATTAACCACACTGATAATTTAGCGGGCGATCGAGTTTCCATTTACTTGGATTTCGCGTCGGATTTTGATGGAGTCTTGATTCTCTACGCATATGATGCGAATGATAAGAAGCAGGGTATTGCCCGCAAAGATGTTCATGTCAAGGCGGGAGACGAAGGGGTGCATACCTTTGATTTTGAGGAAGGTTCCAATTCGGGATTTGATGGATATTACTTGTTGGTTGCCCGTCCTGAGTAAGCGGACTGAGGCGTCAACTCCATTGATAAAAAAGAAATGCATGTGCCGTAATGGTACATGCATTTCTTGTATTGTGCACAAGGCGGTGTGCGTTTATGCTTCAGCCTTCGATATTAACGAGTTACGTTCACTTTCTTTGTTTCCGGTAACTCCTTATTACGTTTTTCAACCTGTTTCACCACCATTTCCGCCAACTCAGCGAAGGCTTGTCCGGTGATGGAGTCCGGGTTACAAGCGACAGGCTCTCCGTTGTCTCCTCCTTCGCAGATGCTCTGCACGATAGGGATTTGTCCCAACAAAGGAATGTTCAACTCCTCCGCCAAGCGTTTGCAGCCTTCCTTTCCGAAAAGATAATATTTATTGTTCGGCAACTCTGCCGGGGTGAACCATGCCATGTTCTCCACCAAACCTAGGATAGGCACGTTCACCTTCTCTCCCGTGAACATGCTGATTCCCTTCCGTGCGTCCGCCAAAGCCACTTCCTGAGGGGTGCTGACAACAATCGCACCCGTGATCGCGACGGTCTGCACCATGGTGAGGTGGATGTCGCTGGTGCCTGGGGGAAGGTCCACGATGAAGAAATCCAGGTCGCCCCAGTTGGCGTCTGATATGAGTTGTTTCAGCGCATTGCTAGCCATTCCGCCTCGCCAGAGCACCGCACTGTTCGGGTCGACGAAGAAACCGATGGAGAGCATCTTCACGCCATACTTCTCTTCTGGTCTGATGAGTTCCCTGCCTTCCACAGGTTCCAGGTAAGGTCTCGCATCCTCCAGTCCGAACATTTTCGGGACAGAGGGGCCGAATATGTCAGCGTCCAGCAAACCCACTTTATAGCCTTGGTTGGCCAGGGCTACGGCAAGGTTGGACGAGACGGTGGACTTACCGACACCGCCCTTACCCGACGATACTGCGATGATATTCTTCACCTGAGGAAGTAATTTCTCAGGTTGTGGAGGCAGTTGCGTTTTATAGTTTAAGCCAATGTTCCCCACGATTTCAACCTCCTTGCCCACATAGGTGAGTATCGCCTGCTCGGAGGCTTTCATCAGTGACTTGGCGAAGGGGTCGTTGGGCTTGTCCAGCAGGAGGGAGAAGGATACCTTGTTTCCCTCGATGCGTATGTTATCATCCACCATGCCGGCTGTGACGATATCCACTCCATTACCGGGGTATCGCACGTGCTTCAATGCGTCTAATATCAGTTGCGGATAAAGGGCCATGTCGCGTATTTTATTTTGTCAATTCATTTTCGATGATATCCGACATTACATCTTTGATGTCTAATCCAGCGGCGCGCACTTGCTGCGGGATGAAGCTGGTGGCGGTCATACCAGGGGTGGTGTTGACCTCCAAGAGGTTGATCTTATCGCCTTCGGTGATGATGTAATCGACACGGATGATGCCTTTCGCTCCGATGTAGTCATAGATCATGGAGGTGAGACGTTGCACACGATCCGTCACCACTTGGGAGAGTCTGGCAGGAGTGATCTCCTCCACCGCACCATTGTACTTGGCGTCCGTATCGAAGAACTCGTTCTTGCTGACTACTTCGGTGATTGGGAAGACAACCGTTTTCTCCTTGGTCTTATAGATTCCGCAAGTGATCTCCGTTCCTTGCATGAAGGACTCGATGATGACCTGGTCGCTTTCGACGAGAGCCGCCTTCACTGCCGCTTGGATTCCCTCCGCACTCTTCACCTTGGATGTTCCGTAACTGCTTCCTCCTCCGTTTGGTTTCACAAAGATAGGCATGCCGAGCTCCTCTTCAATCGCCTTCTCGTCCACCTTGTCACCCTTGTTGAGGAGGATGGACTTGGCGCTTGGCACGTTGAATTCGTTCAGGAATTTGTTGCAGAAAAATTTGTTGAAGGTGAGCGCTGCCGCCAGCACGCCACAGCAGGAGTAAGGTATACGAAGCAGATCGAAGTATCCTTGCAGTTTGCCGTCCTCACCCGGTACACCGTGAATAGTGATGTAGGCGAAGTCGAAACGGGTTTTATTCCCTTGATTGTCAGTGAATGAGAAATCGTTCTTGTCAATGTCGTACTTCTTTCCATCATATTCCACCTTCCAATCGGTCCCTACGATGGTGACGATGAACAAGTCATATTTTTCCTTGTCGATAAACGAATAAAGGCCCGCCGCACTCCTAAGGGAGACCTCTAATTCAGACTGGTCACCTCCAGCCACGATTGCTATTTTTTTCTTCATTGGTATAACCTATTGTGAATGTTTATTACTCTTCTTTTGCCATTAATTCCAGTCCGAGTGGATGTATTGTCCCCCTTCGATGTCTTGGTAAATGTCCAATTTGTTC
Organism: Paludibacteraceae bacterium; assembly: GCA_045226255.1. GTDB lineage: Bacteria > Bacteroidota > Bacteroidia > Bacteroidales > Paludibacteraceae > UBA1181. The sequence goes on from JBGVCG010000013.1 coordinate 17,977, forward strand.
CGTTGGTAATAGAACTCAAATTGTGCATCGTCGACATTGCTACGAATCAGGCTTATGTAAGGGGCGACCGATCCGTCATCCTCAATCATTGCCATCGTTTCGTTTTTCAGGAGATAAAGGCAGATTTTCTCATCCGCCTTTTTGATGTATAGCTTAGGCGCATATGCGTTGAACATCATATGGTCGTTCTGCAGCTCTATGCGCATGGGATTCGTCAGAAGTTGGTAGGAGCTGATCGCCTTCACGTAGTAATAGCCGGTTTCGTGTTGCTCGATGAAATAGGCTGTGTCTTTGGTGAAATACAAGGCGGATCCTTGAGCTTTTTTCTCAAGATTTTCCTGCATTTTGTTCTTCAGAATCTCTGCGATGGGAGACTCCGCATGGGAGATGTAGCAGAGGATTTCGGGGTTTCCCCATCCTCCAAGAATATCCTCCGTTGTTATTTCGTTCTCGGAAATTCCTGGCATGATAGGTTTTTCGCATGAGGTCATCCAAGTGGTAAAGACCATTGCGATAATGATTAAAATAGGGTTCGCTCTCATGATTTATAGTTACTCATTAATTGATGTCATGTTTATTTGCTTTCAAGATGTAAAGAGGTGGAGACGAAGAATTACTCGCCTCCACCGAATTCCATTAGATATGCTTTGATGAAGCCGTCCAGGTCTCCATCCATCACCGCTTGCACGTTGGATGTTTGGTAGTCGGTCCTATGGTCCTTCACCCTTCTGTCGTCGAATACATAGCTTCTGATTTGAGAGCCCCACTCGATCTTCTTCTTTCCCGCCTCGATCTTTGCGGACTCCGCCCGACGTTTCTCAAGCTCGATTTCATAGAGTTGGGAACGCAACAAGCGCAGTGCGTTTTCCTTGTTCTTAGGCTGGTCGCGGGTTTCTGTGTTTTCGATCACGATCTCGTCATCCTGATCGGTCAGCACGTTGTGGAACTTATAGTGCAGACGCACGCCAGACTCGACTTTGTTCACGTTCTGACCACCCGCACCGCTGGAGCGGAAGGTATCCCATGAGAGGTTCGCCGGATTGACGTAGATCTCGATGGAGTCGTCCACCAATGGAACGACGAACACGGAAGTGAATGAGGTCATACGCTTTCCCTGCGCATTGAACGGGGAGACGCGTACCAAGCGGTGCACTCCGTTCTCACTCTTCAGGTAACCATAGGCGAAGTCTCCCTCCACCTTGATGGTGACGGACTTGATGCCCGCCTCATCTCCATCGAGCAGGTTGGCGATCTCTGTTTTATAGCCTTTCGACTCACACCAACGGAGATACATTCTCATGAGCATATCGCCCCAGTCTTGCGCCTCCGTTCCTCCGGCGCCCGCCACGATTTTCAGGACGGCGCCCATCTTATCCTCCTCTTTGCGGAGCATGTTCTGCAGCTCCAGTTTTTCCGTCAGGTCGATGGCGTGGGCATAGGCGGCATCCACCTCCTCTTCCGTCACGGCCTCCTCCTTGTAGAAGTCGAACGAGAGCTTCAGTTCCTCGACGGCGGACTTCACTTCGTTGTAGCCATCCACCCACTTTTTAATGTCCTTGATTTTCTTCATCTGCGCCTCCGCGGCTTTCTGGTCGTCCCAGAACCCCGGGGCTTGCGTACGCAACTCCTCTTCCTCGATTTGAACTATCTTCTCATCGATGTCAAAGATACCTCCTCAACGCGTCCTCGCGTTCCAACACATTCTTCAGTTGGTCTATTGTAATCATTATTGTAAAGTTATATGTGAAAATGAAAGCCCATGATGATCCGCATGACCATCATGAGCCTTTGTATTATATTATTTCAGTCCGATGAAAGGAACGGCGCCTTTTTCACCCGACATGTAGGTAGGCAGTTTGCCGTCCCACTTCTCGATGGCGCATTGGCGAACCAGCAATTCATTGAGGGACAAGGCCACCACTCTGTTGTAGTATGCCTCACCATCTCCTTTGATCTTCAAGGCGTTTGCCTCACCTTGTGCTCTGGCGATCTCGATCTTGGCGTTCGCTTCAGCTTCCTTCACTTTGTTCTCTGCCTTCAAGGCGTTCTGTACCGCTTCGTTCTTGGCGTTGATTGCCTCCGCCAACGAGTTCGGTGGAGTGATCTGCGAGGTGAACTCCTCTACGATGAAACCTTCGTTGGAAAGCGATTTCTCGAGTTTGTCGCGCACTTCCATTTCGAAACCTCCTCTGTTCGCCATAAGGGAGTCGGAGGTGTAGCGGTTGGCGCAAGTACGGTATGCCTCATAGATGCAAGTGCGGATATAGCCGTCTTCGATGTCGGCAAGTGATTTCCTATACTTGACGAACACCTGCTCCGCCCTGTCTCCGTCCAATCGGTAGGCGATGGTCGGGTCCATGGTGAACGTACTCGCGTCCTTGGCGTTCACGGAAAACGGTTCGTATGTCTTACGTTGCACGTATATAGGATACTCGAACACACTCTGCGTGATAGGGTTATACCATACCCAACCCTTGCAGGTTCCAATCACACCTCCGCGACGGTCGGAGTCACTGGACCATTTGTAGAACTTCAGGCCTACAGAACCCGAATCGATGGTTGTGCAGCTGTTGGATATGACAATCAAAATCAGTACACCAACAATTAAAGGAAGAGAGAATATCTTCTTGATTTTGGAGAACACCACGTTCTTGGCGTCATCATTTTGGCTGTAATTATAATATTTGCTCATATTTTTATTAATTGTTGTACATGTTTTCTATCTCTTTCTCGTAATGTTCGGAGATGACCTTCCTTTTCAGTTTCAGGGTCAGGGTCAATTCTCCGTTGTCTGGTGTGAATGCGTCGGTGAGCAACGTGAATTTCTTCACTTGCTCGTACACTGCCAGATCCTTCTGCGCCTGTTGTATCCTTGCTTCGTAGAAGGCGAGTATCTTAGGGTTCTCCAGCAACTCTTTCCGTGACCCATATTTTATCTTTGATGCGTCCGCGAAGGCTTCGAGGGCGGAAAAGGCAGGGACGATAAGGGCGGAGACATACTTTCGTTGGTCGGCTATGATGGCCGCTTGTTCGATGTATTTGTCCACGATGAGTTTGCTCTCCACTTGTTGAGGCGCCACATATTTTCCGTTGGATGTTTTGTAAAGCTCCTTGATTCTTTCTCGGATCACCAGTCTACCCTGTTCCGTCAAATATCCGGCGTCGCCCGTCTTGAACCATCCGTCCACGAAACCGCTTTCGTTCGCTTCGGGTTTGTTGTAGTATCCCTCCGTGATGGTTTTCCCACGCAGGAGGATCTCGTCGTTTTCGCCGATCTTCACCTCCACTTCAGGCATGATATCGCCAACGGAATGGATGTCGTAATCCACGTTGAATGGATTATAGCAGGAGACTGTGGCGGTTGATTCCGTCAGTCCGTAGCCCACGCAGATGTTGATGCCCACGCTATGGAGGAATATGTTCACATCATCGGAAAGGGCGGCTCCAGCGGTAGGGAAGAATCGTCCATTGGCCAGTCCGATCACCTTCTTCAATAACATGAACAGTGTGTTTCTGTAGAACCAGTAGCGTATGTTCAGGAGAGTGGGGATAGGTTTGTTGTAGCGTCTATATCCTAGGTTGCGGCGTTCGCCGATTTTGACTGCGTGGAGCATCCACTTCCGCAGTAGGGAAGGGAAAGATTCGATTTTATCGTTCACACCCATGTAGACCTTTTCCCAGAATCTAGGAACGGCGCACATCATGGTTGGTTGGATCTCCTTGATGACGGCCTGTATCTCTTTCGGGTTCTTATTGATTGCCACGACCATGTTCCGATGCATGCAGAAGTATGTCCATGCCCTTTCGAAGATATGGCTGAGAGGGAGGAAACAGAGCGACACGTCCTTGTCCGTCACGTTCTTGAGGCGGATGTCGTGGATCTTCATCGCCTGTAGGTAATTAGACTGGCGAAGGATCACACCTTTAGGCTCACCTGTCGTACCTGATGTGTATATCAGGGTGGTGAGGTCGTCGGGGGAAAGTCTGCTCTGTCGCTCGTCCAGTATATGGTCCGCATCCTGCGACTCCAATCCATGTTTCTTGAAATCCTCGAAGGAGATGGCTGCGTCCACCCCGTTGAGTTGGACGGAAGGGTCGATGGCGACGATTCGTTTCAGGTATTGCGACTGACGCAAGACCTCCACCGCCCTGTCGTATTGGTATTGTTCCCCTACGAAGATGGTGCTGATCTTAGCATCGTTAATGATATAGTCGATTTGAGAGGCGGAGGCAGTAGCGTACATGGGCACGGTCGTGGCCCTGATGGCTTGGCATGCCAAGTCCACCGCTATGATCTCCACCATGTTTTGGGAGAAGATGGCGACACGGTCCTCTTCCTCGATGCCCAATTCGATGAGAGACTTGGCGACGGAGCGCACTTGGTCAGCGAAACCAGACCAGCTGATGTTCTTCCACTGTCCTGTGGCATCATCCTTGTATTTGAAGACGGTTCGGTTGGCGCAAGCCTTGGCCTTCTCGAACGCGATTCTTCCGAAATGGATAAGCTTTTCCATCCTATTATGACACTTTATTCAGCGCAAGACGAGTCTTGGCTTTGAACGTTACTATCGTTTTTTTTCTCCTTGCGGAAAAAATTCCTGTCTTTTTTGAGTCTTTTCAAGGCTGCCTGCGAAGCCATCTGTTGTGACTCCTTTTTGGAGTAGCCGATGCCAGATCCTCCAGGCACGTTGTTGAGGCGAACCTCAGACTTGAACATGATGTTGTGGTCTTTGTCCTTCGATTCGTTAATCACCGAGTAGGTGATGTGCACGCGGTTCTTTTGGCACCATTCAATGAGCTTGGACTTGTAGTCATGGTCATCGTTTATCACCTTGGACATGTCCATGAACTTTTTGAGGACGATATCCTTCAGGTAATAATAAGTGAAGTCGAACCCCCTGTCCAGATAAATGGCACCCACTAAGGCCTCGAAAGCGTTACCATAGACATTGAAGTTATGTGTTTTGTTCATGGTGGAGGTCTTGATGATCTTCTCAAGCCCCATCTCCTTCGCCACTTTGTTCAGGGTTTCACGCTGCACCAATTTGACTCGCATATTGGTCAAGACACCCTCGTCCGCATTTTTGTACTGCTTGTAGAGGATGTCCGATACGATGGCCTCGATGACTGCATCTCCCAGATATTCGAGACGCTCATTCGATTGGCTATCTTTTTTCGCTCTGACCATAACAGACTTATGGGAGAGCGCAAGATTATAGTAATCCACATTGCGGGGGGTGAAGCCGAGTTGCTTTTGGATAACCAAATAATCCTCTTTGGAGGATGTCCAAAGAAGCCTTACCCGGTTCATAGCCTCTTTTATGAGAAATTTAACCTTCAAATTTTTTAAATATGATAGTCGCATTATGACCACCGAACCCGAAGGTGTTGGACATGGCGGTCTTAATTTCACGTTTCTTCGCCTTGTTGAAGGTGAAGTCCAGTTTGTAATCTATTTCAGGGTCATCGTCACCCTTTTGGTGGTTGATGGTTGGCGGGATCATACCGTCCTTGATGGCTAGGATGGAGGCGATGGCCTCTACCGCACCCGTTGCTCCGAGGAGGTGTCCCGTCATTGACTTGGTGGAGCTCAGGCTCATCTTGTAGGAATGTTCCTTGAACACTTTCAGGATGGCCTTCACCTCCGAAGGGTCTCCCAATGGTGTGGATGTTCCGTGCATATTGATGTAGTCGATCTCTTCCGGACGCATACCCGCATCCTTCAAGGCGGCTTCCATGACCAAGACCGCGCCCTCTCCTTCCGGGTGTGTCGCCGTCATGTGGTAGGCATCCGCTGATGCTCCTACGCCCACAACCTCCGCATATATTTTCGCTCCTCTGTTGATGGCATGCTCATATTCCTCGAACACCAAGCATCCTGCTCCTTCACCCATCACGAACCCGTCCCTCGATGCACTGAAAGGCCGGGACGCTGTCTGAGGGTCTTCATTCCTCGTCGAGAGCGCGTGCATTGCACAGAATCCACCGATACCGCTACGCGTGATAGCAGCCTCGACTCCACCTGTGATCATCACATCCGCCCTGCCTAAGCGAATCATGTCGCAAGCGGCGCTCAATGCATGTGTCGATGACGCACAAGCAGATACGATACCGAAATTCGGACCGCGGAACTTATACAACATCGAAATATGTCCGGCCGCCATGTCAGCGATCATCCTCGTTATGTAAAACGGATTGAATTTGCCACAGGATTGGAATTCTTCAAAGCCTTGCTCCAATGAGGTGATACCTCCGATACCCGTGGAGAAAACGACTCCTCCTCTGTCGGTATCCAACTTTTCCAGATCGAAATTCGCATCGTTCATGCTCTCCTTTGCCACTGCAATGGCGAGCTGTACGTGCCTGTCGAGCTTACGTGCCTCCTTCTTGTCGAAGTAATCCAACGGATCGAAACCCTTCACCTCGCAGGCGAAGGTCGTCCGGAAATTCGTTGCGTCAAAGAGCGTAATGGGAGCGGCCCCGCTCACACCGTTCAGTAATGCGTTCCAATAAGTAGGAATATCGTTCCCTATTGGCGTAATCGCGCCCACTCCCGTTACTACAACTCTTCTGAAATTCATAGCTGAAAAACTATGATCTTATTTCATTTCTGATTCAATCAATTTGATTGCCTCGCCTACTGTTGAAATCTTCTCCGTTTGGTCGTCAGAGATCTGGATTCCGAACTCCTTCTCGAATTCCATGATCAACTCCACAGTATCCAATGAATCTGCACCCAAATCGTTAGTGAAACTTGCCTCATCGGTTACCTCTTCCAACTCAACGCCTAATTTCTCAACAATAATCGATTTAACTTTCTGTGCTACTTCTGACATAATCTTAATTTTTTAGTTAATAATTTATGTGTTAAATTTGCGGTGCAAAGAAACACATTTTTGGCGAGATAAAACGTGTAATGTCCTACAAAAAATCCAAAATATTGCACAATTACCCCCAAATGTGTATCTTTTTTTATGTCTAAAACGAAATCTGTAATTAAATGGAAAAAAAATTAGCCATTTTCGCCTCGGGCTCCGGATCGAATGCGGAAAACATCATCAACTACTTTTCGGGCAACAAGAATGTATCCTTCCCTTTTATATTATGTAATAAGAAAGACGCCTATGTGAAGGTGCGCGCGGAGCGTTTGAATGTCCCTTTTAGACTCTTCACGAAAGACGAATTGAAGGACGGAACCGTTCTGGGTTGGTTGCAGGAGGCGAAGGTTGACTACGTCATCTTGGCTGGCTTCTTGTTGCAAGTGCCTTCCGCTATCATCGAGGCATTCCCTAACCGAATCATCAATATCCATCCTGCCCTCCTGCCTAAGTTCGGAGGAAAGGGCATGTACGGATCGCACGTGCACGAGGCGGTGGTTGCGGCTGGCGAAAAGGAGAGCGGTATCTCCATCCACTTTGTGAACGAGAACCTGGACGAGGGTCAAGTGATCTTCCAAGCGAAGTGTAAGGTGCTCCCTACCGACACGCCGGATGACGTCGCTCATAATGTACATGAGTTGGAGTACCAATACTTCCCGCAGGTGATCGCGCAGGTGATCGGTGAGTAATTGTTATATATATATTAAATCGGTGAATCCCCAAGGAAGCACCATCTTTCTAATTGTTATGAAAAGATTGTTTTTTATATTAGGACTCCTTTTGTCCATGATGGCTTGTGCCCAGAAGAACATCTCTCCGCAGGAGTTTCACGACATGATCACCAAGGACCCGAGCCTTCAGGTGGTGGATGTGCGTACACCGCAGGAGTTCGCCGCTGGTCATATCAAGGGTGCACAGAACGTCGACTTCCGCAGTCCTGACTTCGAGAAGAACATCGCCAAGGCTGTCAAGAAGAGAAAGACGGTGCTGGTCTATTGCCGCTCCGGAAAGAGAAGCCTCAACGCCATGAACCTAATGGTGAAGAACGGGTTCAAAGATGTATATAACATGGAAGGCGGTATATTGGCCTGGGAGAAGGAGTTCGAGGTGGAGAAGTGATAATTGTATGTGATATCGGACGTTAAATAACACAACAATAATTATCCATGAGAAAACTATTATACACAATAGTGTTAGGAATTTTTATATCCCCCATGATTGCCGGTAATCAGCCTGAAGGGAATTTCTCGTCGGCGAATGATATTGACCAATATTATATGGGACTGAAGTTTGTCATGGATTCACAATGTGATCTTACCAATAAGTATTTCAATATAGATTATTCCGATCTAACAGAGGAAGAGGCATATGAAGAGGCAACCACTGATGAGAACATATATCTTCTATCCATCCAAAGTGGCCACCACCCGTCTCATGACTTAACGATCAAGAAAATTTCCCATCAACGCTGCTATCATGGGCATCCTAGTTCTTCAGAGATAGAATGTGTGTTTGAAAAGGGTAAGTTGGTCTGGATTAATGCTGTATGTGACAGCTTGATTGGTCCTTACGATGACCCTGAATCGGAACGTTCCAAGTGTCAGTATCGTTATTATTTCGACAAGAAAGGGAATCTGATGGAGTGTCGCAAAAAGGAGGTTCATGGAACTCTCGGCAGAGAGGATTCCCTCCTCACGGTTTTCAAGGGACTGAAGTTCTCCCAATGGGAGTGTAAGGGAGAATGGGATGATTTTCTAATGTTGATTAAGGATATACTCGATTACTTGGAAAAGAATAAATGATGGATGCCCCTACATGGCCTCCTCGAATAGGGTTTTCATCCCTTTGATCTTCTCGCCACGCACCTTTTGCAGGAGCGCTTTTATCTTTGTGCGACGCACCGTGGCGAAGGAGAATTGTTCCTTCACCTCAATCCTACCTAAATCATCTTTCTCAAGTTCGCCCTTCTTCATGAGGAAGCCGGCGATGTCTCCTTTGCTGAGTTTGTCCCGCTTCCCTTTACCAATGTAGACGGAGGCCCATTCGGAAGGTTGTGGCGCCTGGCACTCTTCCGGCAGTTCGAATGGATTCAGCTCCTCTCCTTCAAGGAAATCAGGCAAGTGCTCTTCCCCATGGAGGATGATGTAGGCGTTACCGTCCGCATACATCCTGGCTGTTCTTCCGTTACGATGCGTGTAGGATTCCTTGTTGATAGGGAGGTGGTAGTGCACCACGTTCTGTATTTCGGGGATGTCCAAACCTCTGGAGGCCAGGTCGGTGGAGACCAACAGGTAGGAGGTTCCGTTCCTGAACTGGAACAGAGACTTCTCCCGATCCACCTGCTCCATGCCACCATGGAACATCTTACAATCCAATTTATTTTTTTTCAGGAAATTAGCGATACGCTCCACCGATTCCCTATAGTTGCAGAAGATCAGGGTAGGTTGGTTGCCTATGGTGCAGACCAGCTTCAGGAGGGTCTCCAGTTTGTCTTTGATAGGGGATTGCACCAGATGGACCTTTAGCGAGCGGAGGGTCTCCGTGTTGCCTAGGAAATCGAGCACCATCGGGTGGTGTATCTTCGTGAAGGAAGGGATCTCCTCCGACTTCGTGGCGGAGAGCATCATGCGTTTCTTCACGCTTGTCAGCTGGGAGATGACTGCCTCCATTTCTCCTTGGAAGCCCAGTTCGAGGGACTTGTCGAATTCATCCAGCACCAGGAACTTAATGGTTTCGGGGCTGAAGCTCTTTTGGTTGATATGGTCCAAGAGACGTCCCGGGGTGCCGACGACCAGTTCGGGATGGTTGGCCAAAGCGTTCTTTTCCACCTCGAATGGATGTCCGCCGTAGCAGCACGTGATGTGGAAGTCACTCTTGAAGGAGCGGAAGACCTCCTCGATCTGAAGCGCCAATTCGCGCGATGGGGCGATGACCATAGCCTGGGTCGTGTCGGTGCCCTGCTTCATCTGCTTGAGCAACGGAAGGAGGAAAGCCAGCGTCTTGCCCGACCCTGTAGGGGAGAGGAGCACGATGTCCCTGCCCGACTCGTTGGCGCGGAGGGAGGCTAGCTGCATTTCGTTCAGCTCGTTGATACCGATTGTCTGTAGGGTGTTGGTGATGATGTCCGACATATCATGAAATTTTTTTATAGACTGACATTAAGTTTTGGGCGACCGCGCTGTCCGTGAATTTCTGGGCGTGCGCAAGGCCTGCGGCGATCATTGCGTCACGCACCTCCTGGTGTTGGAGCACGTCGATGAGGGTCTCCGCCAGCTGGTCCGGGTTGTTACAATCGACGTACTTGGCGGCCTCTCCGCCCGTCTCCCGGAAGCAACTGCCTTCGCTGGTCACGACGGGTGTACCCATGGTGAGGGACTCCAGGATCGGTATGCCAAACCCTTCGAACAAGGAAGGATAGACGAACACTGTAGCGAGCTTATAGAGCGCAGGCAAGGCGGTCGTCGGCATCGCATCCAGGAATATTACCCTGTTTTCGAGGCCATATTCGTGGATGAGTTCATCCAAGTGTTTTTTATATTCGGAAGGTCTACCCACGATGACGAGCGGGAGGTCCAGTTGAGGGTGGCGCATCGCCTTGAGGATCAGTTCATGGTTCTTCCTCCGCTCGATGGCGCAGATGATCAGCATGAACTCGTTGGGGAGCGCATATTTTTGACGGATCGCCTCGAGCTCCGTCTCCTCCACGGGTTGGTGGAACACAGGGTTGCAACCTTGGTAGACCACGTCGATCCGTGACTCCTCCTCGTGCAGGAGCTCCATCAGGTCGCGCTTCGTCTCCTCGCTGATAGCGATGACCCTATCCGCCGTTTTACAGCCATGGATATATTTTTTTCTAAAAGAGTATCGGTCGAAGAGGGGAAACAGTTCCGGGTTCTTCAGGAAGATCAGGTCATGCATGGTGACGACCGTCCTTGTGCGTGTCTTTTCTATTCCGTAGGGCAATTCGTGGCTAAGGCCATGGTAGATATCCAAGTCCAAGCGTTCGATATCCTTGCAGATACCCCGGGTACGCCAGAGGGAGGAAAAGATGCTTTTTGCATGGATGCCCTGTGGCAGGACCGTCGAGGCGCATTGTTTGTTATAGTTCCAACGGATGGACTCCTTGATTTTCGGAGTGAAAAGGGTATAATCGTTCTCCGGGAACTGTTCGGTCAGGAGCCGAATAGTATCGCGGCTATAGTTGCCCAATCCGCGGGAGTTGCAGAAAGCGCGTTTAGCGTCGAAACCTATTTTCATGCCTTAGTGATGTTGACGTTCCTTGAGCCGTCCGGCATTTCCTGGATGGAGACCCTGACCGCGTCGGGCGGCAAGAGTTCCTCGATCATCTCCGGCCACTCCACGAAGCAGACGTTACCGCTGTAGAAGTAATCCTCGTAGCCGAAGTCGTAGGCCTCCTCCACTTTGTTGATACGGTAAAAATCGAAATGAAATATTGGGTCACCCTTTTTGTCTGTATATTCGTTCACGATCGCGAATGTTGGGCTATTGATGACATCCTCGACGCCCAATTCTTCGCAGATGGCGCGGATGAAGGTGGTTTTGCCAGCCCCCATCGAACCATAGAAAAGGAAAACCTTGTGGTCACCCATTTGGGAGACAAACTCTTTTGCGGTTTCCCTTATAGAAGATAAGTCATTTATTACCATTGCGCTATCCAATATGCACTATCTAATAATCGCTATTTTGGTGACCATCTTGGAGCTACCATCAGACTGGGCAGCATAGATGAAGTAGATACCCGTGTTCACCCTTCTGCCGTTCAAGTCCTTTCCGTCCCAGACGTATGTTCCTCCGTTGGAGCTACCCTCATGGATGATTCTGCCTTCCGCATCGGAGATGCGTACTTGGGAATTTTCCAGCAGACCCATGATGCTGATAGGTCCGGTGTATGTTTCTCTGACAGGGTTAGGGTAGACATACACTTTTTTGTAGGAATCCGTACCTTTCGTCGCATCGCTTTGGTAGAGGAATAGACCTGTTGAAGTGGCGATGAAGACACCTCCTGTTTCATTATCGATTGATATATCCATGATGGTGTTCGATGTGAACGGGCTATTCTCCGTCGTGAAGTGATGGATTGTTTCTTTTCCGTCGGCGGATAGCAAGTAAAGTCCAGTCGTGTTTGTACCGATCCATTTTCTGTTGCTACCATCTATGGCTATTGCGTTAATTTGTTCATTATCGAGCAAATAGTCAGCATAATTAGGGTTGTCCTCACGGGTAATCTTGATACGGTCCACCTTGAAATCGGAGTCGAACACTTTAGATGCGTCAGAGATTAGCACAGGGCCCTTGTCCGTACCGATCCATATCACCCCGTCCATATCCTCTGCGATCGCGCGGACGGTGGTAGGAATCAAGGCGTTGGAACTCTTATCTTGGAAGACGGATAGGAACACGCTCTTATCATCGTCTGAATTCAAAGGAGTTCCGTTCAAGTCCGCACAGAACACGCCTGGTCCTTTACGATAAAGTGTCACCCATAGATAACCCTTGCTATCGAGGAACAAGTCCCTGAGTCCCTCTTGGTTCAGGATTCTAGGGTATACCAACGCAACCCATTCTTTGTTAGGGGTAAGGACATGGATAGGGAGGTGGGACAAGATATTCATCATCCAGAGGTTTCCGTCCTTGTCGTATTTGAGTCCATCGACAATGGTATTTCCTCCGTTAATAGTACGAATAGGTGAGTTCCTTTCGTCGTAATGGTTGATAAGGGTAACGCCTTGGAATTCGAAAAGGCCCTTCCAAGTCGATGCGAAGAAGTGGTTGGGGTCATTCGGGTCGACGGCGATATCGAGCACATCCACAAAAGGTTTGTTTTTTAGGATGGCGGTGTCCATTCCCTGTTCCGTGATGATAGACCAGTTGTTCCCCATATGCGTCTGAATAATGCCCGGCGTAGCCAGAGGACGGTCAAATGGTCCGCCACTACCCGTGTAGAGGTTTCCTTTATGGTATTTGACGAAAGCGATTTCGCCCGACATCGGACCCTTAGGGACATATTGGTTGATGAAAGCCCCATTCTCACCATATTTCCGTAGGACGGATTGGCCGTCCTTTTGGCAGGCGCATGCCCAGTACGCTTTGCTTTGCGGGTCGTATATGGCTTCTTGTATCGAGTCGGAAGATATTTCGGCGATAGTGTCCAAACTGCTGTTGTAGACGACCATGGATCCATTTTCCGAGATGACCATCCTGTTGTCGGCCGATATGTGGGCGGAAGAGGAGATAGGTCTGATAGGGGTGAGGACGCTATCCCTTCTATGGAGGATATCATTGGAGCAGAACAGCATGGATTTCCCGAAAGATATAATCTTAGAGATAGGAAGTGATTCTTTCTCTGTTGCCGAGCTATCCGTACTCAGAGAGTCTGAATCGATGGTAGGCGTGTAGATGTAAAAATTCTTCCAATGGTTGAAGTCTGCCAGATTATCATCCTTTTGATAGGCGTAACGGATTGTGTTTCCGGACTGTGCGTAGATGGAATCGTTGAAGAAGACCACCCTTTCGACATTCATGTATCGTCCACTCTCTCCGAGGATATATGTATCGGAGACTTCCTCCCTTTCCAGGTCGAGCACTACGATACCGAAACCGCAGGACAGATAGGCATATTTCCCTGAGATGGTGATGTCGTTCACCTTCTTGTTACTCATTTCTGTCCGTTTCAGGTCGTTGATATTCGTGACGTGAGAGCCGTTCAGCAGGTCGATGTTGCAGTTCTCGTACACGATGACAAGGGTGTTTTGGGACTGGCAGTAAGCGATCTTGGTGATGTTTCCGTCGGTGAGGCCCGTCAGTTTCGTGTATGTTTCGATGCTCTCGTATTCCTTATCCACAGAGAAGAGGTTACCGCTGCTAAGGACATATACCTTATCCTTGGACTGTGTCAGGTTGCCGACATGGTTATAGCTGAAGAATGTTTGCCAGCTTCCCATCGGAAGTTGCGGGTAGCTCGATGATGCGCAGCAAATGGCGCATGCAAATATCAGTAGTCGTATTAGGGTTCTCTTCATGAGATCGTTATTTGGTTGCACATAAAAAACGGATGAGTTGTTCTATTGCTCTTCCACGATGGCTGATTTTGTTTTTCTCTTCCATGGAAAGTTCCGCGAAAGAGCAGTTGTATCCGTCTGGTTGGAACACAGGGTCGTATCCGAACCCGTGTGAGCCATGTCTCTCTGTCAAGATTGTACCGTTGACGATTCCTTCGAATAAGTATTCCTCTCCTTCAAGGATTAGGGAGATGACTGTCCTGAATCTGGCGCGGCGATTTTCCTTCCCCTTGAGCTCAGACAACAATTTATCGATGTTCGCTTCGGAGTCCTTCGCCGGTCCTGCGTATCTGGCCGAATAGACGCCTGGCGCGCCATCCAAGGCCTCCACCTCCAAGCCCGTGTCGTCGGCGAAGCAGTCACAGTGGAAACGGTCGAATAGGTAGTGCGATTTTTGTCCCGCATTTCCCCGCAATGTGTCGGATGTTTCAGGAATATCTTCCGTACATCCGATTTCCGAGAGCGTTTTGATCTCGAACATTCCACCCAATTTATTTTTCACCTCATCCACCTTGTGGGAGTTGTTTGTCGCGAAGACTAACTGTTTCATTCTTTCTATCATATTTTCGATACAAATCTAACTAAAAATGTGCTAAAAAAGGCGATTTCACCGCATGTTTTTTGCATTTGTAACAAAATTATCCGTTATATGAAACATGGTTCACCCCTCCCACGTGTGTATTGTTGTTACATTTGCAATGCAAAACGAAATGAATTATATATTTCGTTGTCAGGAAACATTTATACTTTAAATAGGCGACCACAATCACTCTGTGAAGAGTCAGTTGTGGTTTTTTTCTGTCTTTACGAAAACTATTATAATTCTTCGTATCTTTGCAACGGCACAAATATACAAATTTTCGCGATGGCAAATAATTTTGAAATGATTGCTAAGACCTTTCAAGGATTGGAAGAGGTACTGGCAAATGAGTTGACAGAGATAGGAGCAGAGCAAGTGGAGATCATCACAAGAGGTGTACGCTTCTATGGAGACAAGGAGATGATGTACAAGGCAAATTTCAGATGCCGCACAGCGCTACGCATTCTTAAGCCTATCCATCAATTCACCGCGTCGGACGCTGATGAGGTCTACCAAATCATCAAAGCTATGGATTGGTCACAATACTTGGATACGAAGAAAACCTTCGCCATTGACGCTGTGGTCCACTCCGAAAACTTCAGACACTCAAAGTTCCTCGCCTATAAAGCTAAGGATGCTATCGCTGACCACTTCATGGAAAAATACAACGAAAGGCCTTCCGTCCGCATCAAAAACCCGGACGTGCAGCTGAACATACACGTCAACCAGGATGTTTGTACCCTTTCCTTGGATAGTTCAGGAGAACCTCTTTTTATGAGAGGTTATAAGGTGGAGCAGACTGAGGCGCCTATTAATGAGGTGCTGGCCGCTGGTATGTTGAAATTGGCGGGATGGGACGGTCAGACTGACTTCATGGACCCTATGTGCGGATCGGGCACTATCGCCATCGAGGCTGCCCTTATGGCTCTGAACATCGCGCCAGGTATCTACCGCAAGGGGTACGCTTTCGAAAAGTGGCCTGACTTCGACAAGGAAATGCTGGAGAATCTGTATGATGATGAGTCCCAAGAAAGGGAGTTCACCCATAAAATATATGCTTCCGATATCTCTTCCGCCGCTCTGCGTATCGCGACGGAGAACGTGAAGAGTGCGGGTATGACGAAGTACATCGAGCTGAAACACCAACCATTCCAAGGCTGCGAACGTCCTCAGAACGAGACGATGGTGATGTTCAACCCTCCTTACGGTGAGCGTCTGAAGCCTTTCGAGATGGATAAACTCTATGAGGAGATTGGCTCTAAGCTGAAAAACGACTTCACGGATATGTCCGCCTGGATCATCACTGTGCCTTGCGAGACGACCGACCACATCGGACTGAGACCTTCCGTGAAATACCACTTGCTCAACGGCTCCATCGAATGCGAGTTCAGGAAATACGAGATGTTCAAGGGCCGTAGGAACGACTACCTTCGTGACCGTAACGAGGGCCGCACCTTCCCTCCTCAAGAGGAGGGCGATAGGCCAAGAAGGTATTCCCAAAACCCTGAGGAGCGTAAGTTCAGCCCTGTGCGCGAGGATGGCTCATTCGTGAGGGTTGAGGAGGATACCTGGAACAGAAGCTCCAACAACGAGAACGAGCAGAGCGAATACCAACGCCGTAGACATGAGGCTTTCGAAAAGGAGAGGGAGTATCAGGAGAGGAAAAGCCAACGTGAGGCGGAATGGAACGAGCGTCGCAACGAACGTCCGTACGACCGCAACCGATATGACCGTGACCGTGGCGACTTCCGTGGCGGTGAGGGTAGAAAAGAGTTCAGGAAACGTGAAGACCGTGGCGACGATGATTTCCGCGGCAGACCAAGATACGACCGGAACAGGGACGACGATAGACGTAGGGATTTCGGCGGACGTGACAACTTCAAGCGTCCTTTCAGACGTCGGGACGATGACGAGGACAATAGAGGGAACAGAAACTTCGGCGGCCGCAGAAGACGTGACGACGAAGAGTAGAGATGCGGTGACACCACATCTCCATAAAATATATTTTTTAAAAGCATTGGTTCACTCCAATGCTTTTTTTATGCTTATTTCCAAGAGGAATAGGGTTTCACAGCTAAGTTCGAGTTGGTGTAGCGCTTGTCTAGGGTGACCTCCTCCCCGATCCATTCAGGCTTCTCGAAGACTTGCTCCTCCGATTTGAGCTCGATCTCCGCGACGACAAGACCCTTGTTTTCTCCCAGGAATTCATCCACTTCCCACACGTTTCCTTTGTAGGGGATCTTATGCCGGTACTTCTCCACGCAAGGAGTCTTGGCCAGCGAGAAGAGCGCCTCGGCATCCTCCATCGGAATATCATACTCGATTTCGACACGTGAGATGTTCTTCGCCTTGCCCTTGATGGTCAGTTTGGCCTTCTCTCCCTCGATGCGCACACGCACGGTGTTGCCGCCACGCTCGTTCAGATAGGCCTGCTTGTAGTAGACACCCTTCGCCAAGCCTCTCCAGTCTTCGTTGCGCAACAAATATTTTCTCTCTATCTCGATATTCATTTTGTCTTTTTTTGTCTATAATCGTTACGCGAATTTAATCTATTTCGCCACTATTTTGTATTTTTGTCTGTTTAAAGTGAGTACCCCGAAGATATGGAGTTATCCATCTGCATACCAGTTTACAATCAGGATGTCACATCGCTTGTCCACGAATTGCATCGTCAGGCGTTGCGTTCCTCCTGCGCTTTCGAGATTTTGCTGATGGAAGACGGCTCCACATCCTTCTTGGAGGAGAATAGTACGCTCGGTTCGCTGGAGGGTGTCCGTTACGTGCGGTTGCCGCAGAACGTGGGACGCTCCGCCATACGCAACAAGCTGGCGGATGAGGCACGGTACGAATACCTGATTTTCATGGACTGTGACGTTTCTCCGCTTGACGATTCCTTCCTTGAGCGGTACATCCGCATGGAGGGGCACGACGTTGTGATGGGTGGTTACCACTATGGTGAGCAACCCACGTCAGACAAGCATATCCTCCGCTGGAAATACGGCAAGGAAAGGGAGGAGAGAAGCGCTGCGGAGAGAAGCATCCGACCGAACGACTCCTTCTCCACATTCAACTTCATGATAAGAAAGGCACTCTTCGAGCGGGTTCGTTTTGACGAATCGCTAAAGGGTTATGGTCACGAGGATACACTTTTCGGGCTCTCCCTCAAGCGAGAGGGAATCTCCGTCACACACATCGACAATGCCTTGTCGCACCTAAACTACGATACTTCCGATGTGTTCCTGCAAAAGAGTTTGAATGCGGTCGCCAACCTCTGGCTCATCTGTCAAAGGACTGGATATGCTGAAGATTTGGCGGAGAGCATCAGGATATTGCGTTGCTTCAAGCGGATAGACCGTTTCGGCCTCTCGTTTCTTTTCGCCAAGATTTATCCCCTGATACGTCCATCGTGTGGAAAAAACCTGTTGGGCAAACATCCCAGTTTGTTTATCTTTGATCTTTATAGACTAATTTATTTATGCGTTTGTTCAAAAAAATAATATACATAGCCTTATGCTCCGTTTCATTGGGGGCGCAGGCGCAGATCAGCCACGGCGGATTACCTCTGCCGGAGAATTTGGATGCGGGTCCGTGCCTGAAGCGTGGTTCACAGACCGTTCGTATGCCTGCGTTTGATGTGGAGGAATTGCGTCGGGAAGATTCCTTGTCGGGCAATAGCATAGGTGGACTCCGTTTCGCTTACGCCTTCGATGTGGACTATACTCCGAAGAACTCCGGTACCCACTACCACCTGAAGGATGGTCGGGACGTGTGGAGGCTTCACATCGTTTCTGAAGGGGCTTATTCCCTGAACCTTATTTTTGATGAATACCAGTTGGACGATTCTTCCCAGCTCTTCATCTATACGCCAGACCGCAACACCATACTAGGGTCTTTCACCTCGGAGAATAATTCGGACTGTGGTGTGCTGGCGACTGCCCCTGTGCCTGGGGACGAGGTTGTCGTGGAACTGATTACGCCAGAGAAGAGCAGTAGCCGGCTAAAGATCGGCAATGTCAACCATGATTATCGTGGGCTAAAATACCTTCCTACCGCAGGCTCCTCCAAACCGTGTCAGGTGGATGCCTCCTGCATGGGTATCTGTGAGCAACAAGCCAGGAGCTCGGTGGTGATTATTGTGGCGGGCACTGAGTATTGTTCCGGCACCATGGTGAACAATACGGCGAACGATGATGCGGCTTTCATGATAACCGCTGCCCATTGCCTATATAAGGAGATGGGTGTGGTGGATAGATCGTTGGCGCAACGAAGCATCTTCTTCTTCAACTATGAGCGGCCTCATTGTCATGAGGAGATCAGTGGCTCACTGGAGATGAGTGTCTCTGGTGCGGACGTGATCTTTTCCGATACCCCTTCCGATGCCATGATAATGCGTTTGAGGAGGATACCTCCGATTGACTACCGGGTGTATTATGCCGGATGGAATGCCACTCGTGACATAGGTCCAGGCGCATACTCTTTCCACCATCCTAATTCTGATATGAGGAAGATCTCTTGGGAGGAGAATACTCCCTATCTGGGGACCTTCGCGGTGGATGATATATTCGACTCCGATATACACTGGATCGTCGATCGTTGGGAAACTGGAATCATGGAGGGTGGCTCGTCTGGTGCTGGTTTGTTTAACTCAGACAACCTTCTCGTGGGATCCTTGTCTGGCGGAGACACGAAAGAGTCGTGCGAGCGGCCTGGCTATGATGCGTTTTGGGCATTTAGCGAGGTGTGGGGAAGAGGCCTCGACAAATGTTTGGATTCTAAAAGGAATGGCAGTCTTGTATGTGATGGACGTGAGTCTCACGTAATCCCTTGCACGCGTGTCACCAACTGGAACGAAGGCGAGGTGATTCACGAAGTGTCTGACCATGAGCAATTCGCCGCAGGCCATAACAGCAAACGCATTGTTGAATATGCGGAGAGGTTTCACTTGGATGCGAGGTCGTCCGTTCTTTATGGTGTGTATATCGCTCCATGGCGGGGCATCTATTCAGAAAGGGATACCGTTCTGCTGAGGATTTACCGGGGAGATTCGCTGCCGGAAGAGGTACTGAGCCAGGAGATCGTTTCCTTCACCAATACCTCCATGCCCAGAAGGTCCACTGTTTTTAGCGAGGTAGTCGTGGAAGAATGGACGAAACGTGACTGTTACTACCGACTCAAACAACCCTTGAAGGTGGATTCCACTTTCTTTGTGGGACTGAAGTTGTCTGCTTCTCCTATGAACGAGTTCGCATTGTGCCATACGGAGGAGAAATTCACTGGTGAGAACACCGCATACTTCAAGGATGGATTGGGCTGGCACTCTTTCGAGGAAGCGCACCCTTACTATAAGCAGCCGACCTCACTCTACATCGAGCCGGTGATGCAGGTGGGTGGTGTCGACATCATTGCGGTAACAGACCACTCGGCGGATGCCCCTGCGTCCATCGTCTCCCCTAATCCTGTGGAGGATAGGGTCACCGTTCGCTTCCCATCTTCCCGTACGGTTCTCTATTACGAACTGATCGACATGAATGGTCGGATGGTGCGCAAAGTGGCTGTGGATAGGACGTCGGAGGAACTCTCCTTCCGCATGGATGTGCCGTCAGGTATTTACTTCCTACGATTGGTTGATGAATCCTCTACGGAAACATTACGGGTGGTAAAGAAATAGTGTTATGGAGAAAGAGGGGAAAGCGGTTCTGAGGAAGTCCATCAAGGCAAGCGTGAGGGCCTTGTCCGATGCGGAGAAGGCGATGCGCGCCTCCCAAGTCTGGGCAAGTGTGGAGAAGGACCCTCGCTTCGTCTCGGCGAAGTATGTGCTGCTCTTCTGGTCGTTGCCGGACGAGGTGGATACCCATGCCTTCGTGGAGAAATGGCACACTGAAAAGCATATATTGTTGCCCGTTGTCATAGGCGATACGCTGGAGATCAGGGTCTATAAGGGCTTGGAGAGCATGCGGAAGGGATCATTCGACATTCTGGAGCCTACGGGCGAACCCTTCCTTGACTACCCGCTCATCGATCTGGCGATCGTGCCGGGGGTAGGATTCGACGCTTCCGGCAACCGCTTGGGCCGTGGGAAAGGGTATTATGACCGGTTGTTGCCTCAACTGCAAGCCTATAAGATCGGGGTGTGTTTCCCTGAACAATATGTCTCCGCTGTGCCGACCGAACCGTGGGACAGCAAAATGGATAAAGTGATTTTTGGTACGATTATGGATAATGAACAAGTGATAAAATTGGGCAGGCTGGAACAGATCCTGCCGGAGGAGCTGGGGAACCGCTCCTTGGATTCCGTCTTTGTGCTGACGGACGAGAACACGCACCGTCTCTGTTTGGGGAAACTCTCCGGCTTGGGGATTCCTGCCTCGAACGTGATCTGTATCAAGGCGGGTGACGACAACAAGGATGTTGAGGCGTTGGCCTCCGTATGGAGCCACCTCAGCCAACACGGAGCCACCCGCAAGTCGTTGATGATTAATCTGGGCGGGGGCATGGTCACCGACTTGGGCGGATTCGCCGCCTCCACCTTCAAGCGTGGTATGGACTACATCAACGTGCCGACTACCCTGTTGGGTACCATCGATGCGGCCGTGGGCGGTAAGACGGGTATCAACTTCGGCGGACTGAAGAACGAGGTGGGGGTGATCAACCCTTCCCAATCGGTCTTGATCGACGTGGATTTCCTGCGCACATTGGACAAGGAGAACTTCCTCTCAGGCTTCGCCGAGATGATCAAGCATGGACTGATCTCCTCTCGTGAGGTATGGAACCATATCCTCCAATTCGACCTGGATCGTATCGACTACAACGTCCTCCCTTCCCTGGTGGAGGAGTCCATTCAAGTGAAGCGTGACATCGTGCGTGTGGACCCTACGGAGAAGGGCATCCGCAAGGCGCTGAACTTCGGCCATACGGTGGGACACGCCTTCGAGAGCTACGCTATCCAGCAGAATGAGACGAAGCTGCATGGCTATGCGGTCGCTTGGGGTATGCTTGCGGAACTCTACCTTTCATACAAATTGGTGGGCTTCCCGAAAGAGGACTTCCTGCAGGCGGTTTCGTTGATAAAGGAACACTACGGTTCCCTCTACATCACCTGCAAAGAGTATGATTTATTATATGAGCTGATGACCCACGACAAGAAGAACGAGGGCGACGGACGCATCCTCTTCACGCTTCTGGGAGGCATCGGCGACATCCGAATCAATACCAACGTGGAGAAGAAGGATATCTTCGAGGCATTGGATTTCTATAGGGATACATTAGGAATATGAGATATAAGATAACTGCACCTAAGCAGGACCTCTTCGCGGAGGTTATCCTGCCCGCTTCAAAGAGCATCAGCAACCGTGCCCTGATTATGGGGGCGGTAGGTCGCTCGCATCAGTCAATCCGAAACTTGGCGAAGTGCGACGATACGGACGTGCTGGTACGTGCGCTAACCGCTGGCGGCAACCACTTCGACGTGGGGGCGGCGGGCACCTCCATGCGTTTCATGACAGCCTACCTGGCTTCCAAACCGGGCGACTGGCACATTACGGGGAGCGAGCGGATGAAGCACCGTCCCATCGCGGTCTTGGTGGAGGCGCTGAACGCATTGGGGGCTGCAATAACCTACGAGGAGCAGGAGGGGTTCCCTCCGTTGCATATCCGCGGAACAGAACTGAAAGGCGGACATATCGCCTTGGACGGAGGGGTGAGCAGCCAGTTCATCTCCGCCATCCTGATGGTGGCCCCTTCCATGAAGGAGGGCCTCACGCTGGAGCTCAAGGGTAATATCGTCTCCGTCCCATATATCCAGATGACGTTAGGTATGATGGCCGAGATGGGTGTCCAATCGGAGTGGAAGGATAATATCATACGGGTGAAACCGCAGACCTATAAGATTGAGGACTATGAGGTGGAGGCCGATTGGTCCGCCTCTTCCTACTGGTACGAGATGGCCGCCCTCTCCCGACAGAGCGGTATCCATCTTCCCTACTTGCGGGAGGTAAGTTTTCAGGGAGACTCGGCCGTGAGGAAGATCTTCGAGCCATTGGGCATATCGACTCGATTCGAGCGGGGAGGCATCACCCTATCACGGGGAGGCCAGCCGGTGGAGCGTTTTCGTTACGACTTTGTGGGGCAACCAGACCTGGCGCAGACATTGGTGGTGACCTGTTGCGCCTTGGAGATTCCTTTCGAGTTCTCAGGCGTCCAATCGCTGAAGATCAAGGAGACGGACCGCATCGCCGCGCTGAAGAACGAGTGCGCGAAGTTCGGTTATCTGTTGACGGAGCCGGGCGAAGGAATGCTCGCATGGAACGGCGAGCGTTGCGCGGCGCAGGAGGAACCCGTCGTGGCGACCTACGAAGACCACCGCATGGCGATGGCTTTCGCCCCTATGGCGATGGTGCGGGGCTCCGTGCTGATAGACCAACCTATGGTGGTCACGAAGTCCTATCCGGAGTTTTGGGAGCACCTCAAGCAGGTTGGCTTCGAGGTGAAGGAAGCGTAGGCATCAATAAATGCACAACATAACAAATCGATTTAATAACTTAATTGAGAGAAAAAATGAAGAAGTACGTATGTGAAGTATGCGGCTGGGAATATGACCCAGAAGTAGGTTGCCCTGAGGCAGGAATCAAACCAGGCACTCCATGGGAAGAGGTACCGGAAGATTTCGAGTGCCCATTGTGCTCCGTTGGTAAAGACCAATTCACGGAGGCAGAGTAATAGAATCGGAAGATTAAACGCAAAAGGAGAGGGGAGCCGCTGTGATCAGTGACTCCCCTCCTTCGTTTAGGTGATCGACCTTGAAATTAAACGATAGGTTGCCATATTTACTTTCCTGCCTGTTTTTTAAAGAAACATTTTTCAATTTTAATATAGTTGACATTTCTCATAAATTAGTTCTCCAAAATGCATCCAAATGAAGATGCTCAAAACGATTATATGACAAATATTATTTAATTTAGTCGATTAAAATGGGTATTTTGGCACAGTTTTTGTATTAATATACATGAGAGGGTTGGATTAAATGATAGATAATTCAACATTAATCATCTCAAAAGGAATAGACTTTTCATAATCCTTAAAAGGGAACAATATTATAAAAAATTCTATGATTGTTTTGTTATACCGCATCGCTGGCTCTCCTTGCCATGATGCGGTTTTTGCTTTTTAGGTCGGATATGGTATGCGCAAGTGGGCCGTTTCTTTCCTTTACTCTTCAGTGCCGTTGGCGAACCGTCTCCACTTCTCGATAAGTTGCTTGAAGTCGTCTGGCCATTCGGAGTCGAAATACATCTCCTCTCCCGTGCGTGGGTGGACGAACCCTAAGGTTTTAGCGTGCAATGCCTGTCGTGGGCAGATTTCGAGGCAATTCTTCACGAACTGCTTGTACTTGGCGGTGGTATTTCCTCTAAGTATTTCCATGCCTCCGTAGCGTTCATCGGCGAATAGTGTGTGGCCGATGTGTTTCATGTGCACACGTATCTGGTGTGTACGCCCGGTTTCCAACCTACATTCCACGAGGGTCACGTAGCCGAACCGTTCCAATACCCGGTAGTGGGTGACGGCATGTTTGGCGTTGGGGTTCTCCCCCTCTGGGAAGACTGTGAAGAGCATCCTATCTTTTGGGTCGCGACCCAAGTCGCCCGTAATCGTCCCCTCGTCCTCGGTGAAGTTGCCCCATACAAGTGCGTTATAGAGTCGTTTGGTTGTTTTGTTGAAGAATTGTTTGCCCAAATGGGTCTTGGCATCCTCGTTCTTGGCGATGATGAGCAGACCGGACGTGTCCTTGTCGATACGGTGCACCAGTCCTAGGCGGGGGTCATCGACGCTGAAGTCCGGCGAGTCCTTCAGATGCCACGCCAACGCATTGAGGAGTGTGCCTTGGAAGTTGCCGAAGCCAGGGTGCACGACCATGCCCGGCTGCTTATTGACGAGGATGACATCCTGGTCTTCGTATACGATGTTCAGAGGAATGTCCTGTGGAATGATTTCGAACTCCGACGGCGGGTAGGAGAGCATGATGGATATCACGTCCAGGGGCTTCACCCTATAATTGGACTTCACTGGCTTCCCGTTGACCAATATGCATTTAGCATCCGCCGCATCCTGGATTCGGTTGCGGGAGACGTTTGACATGCAGTTGACGAGGTATTTGTCGATTCTGACGAGCGAATGGCCCTTCTCGACCGTGAAGCGGAAATGCTCATGGAACTGTCCGTCATTGCCTAGGACAGCGCCGTCCTCCCTCTCTTCCGCATCTAAATCATCAGAGATGATGCTGTCGTCGATCATTTGAAGAGGTTATCAGTGTCCGCACTCGTGTCATCCGGTTCGTCCGGGTTGTAGTATATCTCTTCAGGAGACTCCAGTGTGGAAGGATCCTTGGATAGGTATAGGTTTATGGAGCCACCCACGTTGATGGTAGAACCCGTGGCAGGTTGCTGTTTGTACACGAAGAAGAGGGCTTTGTCCGCATCGTCCTTCGGTTGCTCGTCGTAGATGACCTTGCCGATGTTGAGGTAAGCGGAGTGAGCCTTGAGGATGGCTTGCTCCTCGTTCAGTTTCCTGAAGCTGACGACTTCAAGGCTCTCGTTAGACAAGCCACGTCCCACGTAAAGTGTCACGCTGGATCCCTCGGGAATGCGTGTGCCAGGCTGTAACTCTAGTTTGTTCTGTTTCACATATTGAACCAAGTCCTTATACTCGTTCGGGATGTAAATGATGCTGTCGACCTTCAGTCCGACGGAGTTGATCATGGCCTCCGCTTGCCTGAGGGAGAATTCGTGCACGTCTGGCAATGCCACTTTGCGGATGGCTGAGGAGTTGACGATCAGATAGATCGTGCGGTCCGCCTTTATCTTTTCCCCTGGCTTCGGTGTTTGCTCGACAATAGCGCCAAGGGTCTTCCCTTTCATGAACACAGAATCGACCACTTCGAGTTTCAGGGATTGTTTCTGCAGAATTTGGGTGGCTTCAAGTGTCGTCATTCCAGAGAGGTCAGGGACAACAATCGCCTGGTCATGGTTGGTGTAACTCTTCAGCCATGAGAACGTACACTTATAAAGAACGAATAGAATCAACAACGCAGCAACAACGCTGATCGTATACGGGTTGATAAATATTTTTTTAGCATTGAATTTCATAAGAGCCGTATTATTTTTCACAAAAATACGATAAATTTTCTCTAATAGGTATGTTTATGATAAAAATATGAGTTCAAACAGGCGGTTCCATTAGAACAATGAGGAGCCATCCTCTGGGCGCTTCAAAAAGAGATTTCCTTGCGGAGAAAAGGGTTCACGGCGTATGCTGCGAAATCATCGCATCAGCACAATAGTAAATTGTTAAATAGAAAATGTCGTATTATATCTTGCGGTAAATGAAACCGTCGTGAAGATCTTCTTGCTCCACACAAAACTACCAGAACCTTTTTTGCTGCTCGTTGAACTCGAAACCGCCTGTGGCGAGACGGGCGATCAACCACTCCCTCTCCACATCTAAGGCATTGCATAACTCGTCCAAGTCCCCAGCATACTCGTCCCGTAGCTTCATGTTCACGAAGCTGAACAACATGTTTATATCTTCCGGTAACTGATTCATAATATCTGCGTCTATAAAACAATTGAGGCGCATACCGTGATGCGCCCCATATCTTTCCTTTGTTTCAGAGAAATATTATCTCTTTACAGCGTACTCGTCAGAAACTGTGAGCTTCTTTCTGCCATGAGCCCTGCGAGATGCCAATACTCTACGTCCGTTTGCAGTCTCCATTCTTGAACGGAAACCGTGCTTGTTCTTTCTCTTTCTAATAGAGGGTTGAAATGTTCTTTTCATTGCCGTGTATTATTATTTATATTATTTCTACTAATTTTCACTCCCAAAATCGGATTGCAAAGATAGACCTTTTATCTGACATTTCAAATTGTTGATAACTTTTTCTTTCTGCTCTCATCGATTTTTTTCGATGTATTTATTCAATCTATTGATTATCATATCTTTATCTATTCCATTCAGACAGGCGTAATCATTTCTCGCACAAGGCTTCTTGCCGTAAATGGAGCATGGACGGCAAGGCAAGTCCAGCTGAACTGCGTCCGACGGGTCTTGTCCGAACCCATAGAAACCTGCGCAGGGATGGGTAGCGCCCCAAACGGAGACGACAGGCGTACCGACAAGCGAGGCGAGGTGCATATTGGAGGAATCCATGGAGAGCAGGACGTCGCAATGGTTCAGGACCTGAATCTCCTCGATAAGCGAGAACTTACCCGCCATAGAGAGCGTGTTGCGGTATTTGGTCGTCCAGGCGTTGAAGGTCTCTGTCTCAGCCTTTCCGCCTCCGAACAGTAGAATCTGCGTGTCGCCCCGCTCCGCAAAGTGGGCGACGATCTGCTCGGTCTTCTCCAACGGAAGAATCTTGCCGGCATGTTGGGCGAAAGGTGCTATGGCGATGCGGTGGGGCATATCCGTCTGGATCTCCTTGGCGGTCCGCTCCGGGAGTGCGCCGCCCTTAGGCATCAGTCCGTCGAAATCCAAGGCGAAAGGGTATCCTGCCGCCTCGAAGGCCTCGACGTAGCGTTGTACAGAGGTTTTAAGCTGCCTTCTATCCTTTTCCTGGGAGGAGACGAGCCTCTTCTTCTCCTTCCTTCCTTTGTCTATGACGTACGTCTCCTTTCCTGACATCTTGACCATGGTCCTTAGCTCTTTGCTACGGATCACGTCGTGGAGGTCGATCATCTTCTCGAAGGTGAAATCTTTCTTGAGGCGTTTGTAGAGCTTGACCATTCCGAAGACGCCCTTGTAGGTGTTTTTCGTGTCCACAGGCAGGAATGTCACCCGTTCCATTCCCTCGAACAAAGAGGAGAGTCGGGGTGACGACAGCATGATGACGCCCATCTTCGGGTATGCCTTTAAAAAAGAGGCGATAACAGGAACTGTCATCGCCACGTCTCCCATAGCGGAAAGCCTCATTACCAAAAGATTCTTTCTCGCTTCCATCTATCTTATTTCCTACCGTAAAGGATAGGGTTCAAATTAGGGTCGTTGTACATCTTCATCTGTTTGTAGACTTTCATGTAACGGTCTCCGTTCTCGATGTCCTTGATGAGTTGGTCGATGGCGGAGGACAAGTCCTTGCGTTGCTCCAGCAGCACGTCCAGTTTCTTTTGGCATGATGAAATGTGGTCTGCGGAGACATCCTTCCTCTCCACCTCTTTACGCATGTGGTAAATCTTCAGGGAAAGGATGGAAAGGCGGTCAATGGCCCAAGCCGGGCTCTCTGTGTTGATGACTGCGGTCGGTTTCACGGAGACGGATGCGTATTTCTCCAAGAAGTAGCTGTCGATGCGCTCGACCAAGTCCGTCCTGTCCTGGTTGGATTTGTCGATTCTGCGCTTGATGGACAATGCTTCCACTGGGTTGATCTCAGGGTTCCGGATGATGTCTTCCAAATGCCACTGTACTGTGTCGATCCAATTCTTGACGTACAACACATTCTCTATTGTTTGTGCCGGATAAGGATTCTTCATGACGGCATCCACATCATCTGTCTTATGGTAATCTGCAACCGCTGCGTCGAACAACTTGTTCGCTTCTTGACTGAAACTCATACGTACAAATTTTTCCGCAAAGATAGAGAAAATTTCACTAGTGTCCACTAAAAATGGACGAGTTTAAAAATTAATAGCATGGAGGCCCAGTGTTTTTTGCGGAATTAGTAGGATTCTCCCTTCTACATGGGCTCTAATTCTCCGTGAGGATATTTTTATTTTTCTCTCGTGGAGGCACGGAGCTGAAGTGATAAATGCACTATAAAAACAGAAAGGGAGTGCTCATCGAATGAGCACTCCCCTATAATGTTGCCGAGGCGCTTTTATTATTTGTCCTCATCAGGGTATCCGGTCTCAACAGGCAACCCAGCATTTTTCCATGCGTCAATTCCTCCGACTAAGAGCGTCACTGTGCAGAATTTGCATGCCAGCTGTCCTGGAACGGCCATACCATTTGTGCCGAAAGCGTCCTTGCCTCCATAGACGAACAAAGGTTTGTTCACGTCGAATACAGCCATCACTTTCTTCACGTATGCGCAATCTCCATTGGTTCCGTCCAACTCTACGACGGAAACAGGGATGCTCTTCGCATTAGGAAGATGTCCGTTGATGAAATCACTTTCAGAACGATAATCAACAATCTGAGGAGAGGCTTGACTCTCCAAATAGTTATTAAATGGTCCTGCATCTGCCTTTCTATGGGAGCAAAGTCCATCCGAGCCTGATTTTCCGCAAGATGCGAAACCAAGCAAACAAACTCCAACTAATACTAAAAATTTAATTTTCTTCATCTTTATAACCTCCTATTATATAATCTGTTAATTAACTGACCTTTCGGGGCAAATATAATATAAATATTTTTACCCAACATCGTATTGTTTGCTTTTTTTCATGTTGTGTGGCAAATCTTTTTGTCGCGATTCCTCTCTATATCCCCCACGGCTCTTTCTTTTAGACGAGGCAGAGGACTACAGTTTCCCATGAAGGAGTTTATCGCATCAGCCTTCGTAAATAGTTAATCGTAAATGGTTAAATAGTAAATCCCCAAAGGAGAAAATCGGTCCGTGGCGACTCTGTTAGAGCTCTTTTTGACAATAGTCAATAAGAATATCACGTTAATAATTCATAATGGATTATAAATTTTTTAAATTTGTAAAAAGGGCATAAGGGAGGGGGTTAAGAGAAATCCTCGAACCGTAGTCGCGAATAGTGTTGATGTGAGTAAGGGTATAATTGCGAATCAAAGAATGTTTCTTGTTTGCATTTGCAAGGAGATAGTTTTGCGGCATTATAGGCTCTGTTTGTTTGGATGTGTAACGATCAAAATATAACGCTTATGAGAATCCAACTACTATTTATTTATGCAGCTGTTTTCTTATTGTCATGGGCATGGTTGACGTTATTAATACCGTGACGTGCGTGGAAAAGACTGCAAAGGAACAAGTGTGTTTTATGGCATGATTAATGATCATGATGTGTATGGTGATTAATTAGCACAAAGTGTGCGACTGTTTTCATAGGGGCGGGCAGTTCGCCTGCCCATTATGAAAACGGTAAAATAAATGGAATTCAAAGGTACGATAGTTTTCAAAACATATTTATTTATGAAACAGGAGAGACTTTTCCTCTCCGAAAAAACAGATAAAGCATATACTACAAAATACAATTAAGATCTTCTAAACTCAATTACAAGTACGATTGGGGTGTTTTGTGAAAAGCGCCCCTTTTCTTTTGTCCTTCCGTGAGATATTTATGATTTACTATTTACCATTTACGATTCCAGAAATTGGTAAATCGTAAATCCCTACCCCTCTCGTCATTTTCTCTCCCCTCAACCATCTATCAGAATTATTTTGTAATTTTGCGGTGTCTGAGTGGTCGTGGGACTAACTCGTTTGGAAAGAATGACTAATAATTGCAATATGAAACTTTTCGATGTATATCCGCTTTTCGATGTGAATATCGTAAAGGGTAAAGGTTGTAAGGTATGGGACGAGAAGGGCCAGGAATACCTTGATTTGTATGGTGGACACGCTGTTATCAGCATCGGACATTGCCACCCTCATTATGTGGAGATGATGACGAAGCAGCTGAATGCGCTCGGTTTCTACTCCAACTCCGTGATCAACAAGCTGCAGGCGCAGTTGGCTAAACGGTTGGGCAAGGCCAGCGGCTATGAGGACTACCAGTTCTTCATGATCAACTCTGGCGCGGAGGCGAATGAGAACGCCCTCAAACTCTCTTCCTTCTACAACGGACGTACCCGTGTGCTCTCCTCCGACAAGGCGTTCCACGGACGTACTTCCTTGGCGGTCGAGGTGACCAACAACCCGAAGATCATCGCTCCTATCAATGACAACGGTCATGTCACCTACCTTCCGTTGAATGACTTGGACGCTTGGGTGAAGGAGATCAAGAAAGGGGACGTTTGCGCCGTCATCGTGGAGTGCATCCAAGGCGTGGGCGGTATCCGCATGGTGACGAAGGAGTTCCTCCAAGGCCTCCGCAAGGCTTGCGACGAATATAACACGGTGCTGATCTGCGACGAAATCCAGTGCGGATATGGCCGTTCGGGCAAATTCTTCGCCCACCAACACCTGGACGTTAAGCCAGATCTCATCACGGTGGCGAAGGGCATCGGTAACGGTTTCCCTGTCGCTGGCTTACTTATCTCCCCTAAATTCACCCCTGTATACGGACAGTTGGGTACGACGTTCGGTGGTAACCACATGGCTTGCACGGCTGGCTTGGCGGTGCTCGACGTGATGGAGCAGGAGAACCTCGTGGCGAACGCTGGCGAGGTGGGCGACTACATCATGCGGAAACTGAAGGAGGCGAACCTCCCTCATATCACGGATATCCGCGGACGTGGTTTGATGATCGGTATCGAGTTGGATTGCCCTCACAAGGAGATCCGTAGCAAACTGGTCTTCGAGCAACATGTCTTCACGGGCTGCAGCGGAACGAACGTGCTTCGTCTCTTGCCGCCTCTCTGCTTGACGAAAGCGGAGGCCGACGACTTCATCGCACGTCTCAAGAGCGTGCTGACCAATGCCTAATGGGCTATCGTAAATGTAAAAAATATAACTATGCATACAATTCAAGCGGTTGTGCAGGATGTGCGCACCAAACAGATCCTTCGCGTGGGCTTCGTCAATGACGAGGCGATCGCGAAGATGGAGGCGGAGAAGGTGGTTTACTTGCTGAACGCCGACCAATCCGCCTTGGAACTTATCACCGGAGGAGAGTACTTCAAACCGGTTGCGGTAGACTCCCTGGTCTATAACGTGGAGAAGACCGCCGTCATCATCAAGGCGTTGCCGGAAGGCTCCACCACCGGGGCGGACACGTTCCGTGGCGACAAGAACATAGAGGACCTCGCTTTCCTCTCCTACTTGCAGGACTTCATCGAGAAGCGCAAGCGGGAGATGCCGGAGGGTTCCTACACGACCAAACTCTTCACCAAGGGCGTGAACAAGATCTCGCAGAAAGTGGGCGAAGAGGCTGTCGAAACCATTATCGAGGCTACGAACGGAACAGGCGAACAATTCCTCTACGAATCG
Source organism: Paludibacteraceae bacterium (assembly GCA_045226255.1). GTDB lineage: Bacteria > Bacteroidota > Bacteroidia > Bacteroidales > Paludibacteraceae > UBA1181. The sequence goes on from JBGVCG010000013.1 coordinate 49,618, forward strand.
TCCGACCTGATTTACCATCTGATCGTCTTGCTGACGGAGAAAGGCTATAGAATCGAGGATCTGGCGAGAGAATTGAAGGCTAGACACAAGGAGTAACTCTCTGCGGAGATGGATGTAGTTGCTATAGTATCTGTTTGTCTATGTTATGTATCTCTTTTTTGTATTCTCTTTGGTGGAACTTTAGCTTTCTCATCCAAGACAAATAAGGAAGAAAATGCGTTGCACAAAATGAAACCATTTAGACGAGAAAGCGACGATGACCTTTTCCCAAGGGGTTATTATCCCCCTGTCGAGGTGGAATGTGCGATACGCGCTATCGCCATATTGTTCGCCATCGTGATGCGGAGGGACAATGAGATCATGGCTTCCGAAGCCTTGGTGGCGCATGAATACTTCGATAAAAGATTCAAGGGCTCCAACTATATGTCGGTATTTGGTACGGACAAGAAAGTATTGCGCTCCTTGCTGAAGAAATATTTGAAAGGCAAACTGCCCACGTTCAGAGACTGTGCGTTGGATGTCGTGAGAGCGGGGACTCCGTATGAGGCGCGGCTGGAGCTCTTAGAATATCTATTCAAGACCGCCTATGTCTACGAGGGCATCTGCGACGCCGAGATGGTGAAGTTGCGTGAGATTGCGCAATTCCTTCTCATCAAGGAGTGGGACATCCTCTCCTTGGAGTACAAATACGAGTTCAGGAGGAGGGAATCCAGCGACAGGCAAAAGGAGAACCAACGCCTCAACGACTTGTCCAACAACATCATGCGACAGGCGTACCTCACATTGGGTGTGTCGTCGGACGCTACGGATGATGAGGTGAAGGCGGCGTACCGTGAGATCGTGAAGGTTTGCCACCCGGACAAACTGACGGTGGAGGCGGGTTCTAAGGAGTGGGAGGAGTCGGTCGTGAGGTTCCGCCAGACCGTTGAGGCCTATCACATGGTCTGTGACGCTAGAAATATCTCATAATCATTATTTTATAAAAATATCCGTCTGAAATCCTCATGAGGTTTTGCGCATGTGTCATCGCATATTATCCTGACGAGCAGCTGTTGCGGAAGAACGTGGCATGCTACCGTGAATTCGCCGAGAAGGTCTTCATCTGGCAAAACACGCCTATGCGGGACCGTCATGAGCTGGACAGCTTGGGCGATAATGTGGAATGGCTGGGCGAGACGGACAACGTGGGCATCTCTCGTGCCCTGAACGCAGTGTTGAGGCGTTGCCAAGAGGCGGGGATCGATTACCTGCTCACCATGGACCAGGACAGCCAATTCGTGGATTTCAGCTATTTCCTCCACCAAATCGAGAGCCAACTGCCTGCCGAACGGATCCTCTCGTTTGCGCCTGTGACGCCTGGCGAATCCGCCGAGACAGGATGCTTCGAGCCTAAGAACTATGTCATCACCTCAGGCTCCATGGTCAATGTGCCGTTGGCGCTTTCCATCGGAGGCTACCGGGAGGATTTCCTGGTGGATGGCATCGACATGGACTTCTGCTTCAAGGCGCACCAGGCTGGCCTGCAGACGGTGATGGTGGGTGGTGCGGAGCTCAGCCATCGGTTCGGGGAGACCGTCAAAGTGGGCGACAAGGAGATCGTTTCATACCCGCCTAAGCGTCTGTACGCTATCGTGAAGTCACAGTGGATGCTCTGGGCGGATTACCCGCAATACTTTAAGAAAACACGTTTCCTGAAGACTTTCTACCTGGGAGAACCCTATCATATCCTATTTTTCCAAAAAGATAAGTGCCGCAAGCTGTGGGCCATTCTCAGGGCCACCGTTTCAGGCCTGCGCTACCGAATCGCTCATTTATGATTCATCAACCGGTAGGTGAGGAAGGTCATGATGAGTGTCAATCCGAAGACGTAGCCGTAGGCGACCCTCATGCTGGTTGCGTCGGCGATGGCTCCGATGAGGAACGGACCGAAGAGGAAGGCCGTGCTGCTGACCGTATTGACCATGGCGATACCCATGCCCGGGTTGACGCCCTTCTGCTTTCCTGCTAAGCTGTAGATGATTGGCACGAGGCAAGAGATGCCCAGACCGGCGATGAAGAATCCGACGGCGGCGCAGATGAAGTGCGGGTTGGAGATGATGGTGAGGATGCCGAAAGAGGTGAGCAAACAACTCCAGAAGAGGATGGTCGGGTCGCTGTAACGCTGGCGCAATCGGTCGCCGAACGAACGTCCGATGGACATGAAGGCGGCGTAGATGGTTAAGCCCAACGGCGCGAGGTTCTCGGGAAGCGAAACGATGGTCTTCATGTAGACGGTGCTCCAGTTGGTGAAGCTACCCTCCGTGACCCTCGAGCAGAGGGCGATGAAGGCGATCAGGAGCAATATACCCTTAGGCAATATCAGGAAGGGACGCTTCTCCACCCGCTCCGTACGGGTGATGGTCTCCTGCAGGAAGAAGCGACGGATGTAGAAGATGATGGCCACGCTGAAGAGCGCGACGCTGAGGTGGTGCACATAGACAGGGAATCCGTAGGTGATGAAGAGGATGCTAAGCAATGCGCCGCAGCACACCCCCACGTAGTAGAGCGCATGGAACATCGAGACGACAGGTCGCTTGTAGGCGTTCTCCACTAGGATGGAGTTGCCGTTGATGGCGACGTCCGTGATGGTCACGAGCATTCCGTAGAGAGCACAGAAGGGGAAGACGAGCAGCTTATGGGGCATGAGCGTCATCAGGGGAAGCAACAGCATGTAGGCGTAGCTCAGCGCCGTGAGTTTCTTGCTGCCGAACCGTGCGGAGAGGTGGCAACACATCGGGGTGATGATGAGGGAACCGATCGCCATGCTGAGCGGAATGTAGCTCAGCTCGCGGATGGACATTCCGTAATGCGCGTTGATGGCCGGGTAGCGGGAGACGAGCGAGGCGTAGACGAAGCCCATCATGAAATATTGCGCCAACAAGGCGTATCTGGCATGATGCTTGGTCGCTGTGATGCTATTTTGGGCCATACCCTTCCTCCTTAGCATCGATGTCTCTCTCTTTCCCATCTAAATAAATCCATTTCGCACTGTTATACAGGCTTGGGACAATCCGTTTGAGATATTGTTTAAATGAATACTTCCCTTTATTTCATGTTGCTGGTGAACAACAACAGACGGTTGGCGATGTTCGCCTCGCTGACGCCTCCGTCGAAGTCGAGGGAGAGCATGTTCAGCTGCGGGTACTCCTTCTTCAGCTTCTTCTCGATACCGCGCGCCACGATGTGGTTGGCGATGCAACCGAACGGCTGCATGCTGACGACGTTGTTGCATCCGTCCTTCATGAAGGCGATGACCTCCGCCGGCAACAACCATCCCTCGCCGAACTGGGCGGAGAGGCTGATCACATCCTTTGCGTATTCGCTGATGGTCTTGATGTCCTGCTCTGGCTTGTAATACCTGAACTGGGAGGCTTCCGCCTCGATCTTCTTCATCACTTTGCGGATAAGGTTGTAGGCCATGTCGATGACCAACGGTGGCACCTTGAAGCGCTTCACGAAGTTCTCTTTGTTGAACTTGTAGTTGACGAAGGCGCGGAAGAAGAAGTTATGCACAGCGGATGGCACAACCTCGACACCATGCTCCATCAGCCAATCCGGCACGTAGCGGTGCGCATATGGGTTGAATTTCAGGAATATCTCGCCTGTGATACCTGCCTTCGGATAGACGCGGTCCTCGTAGATCGGTACCTCGTTGAAGGCACGGGCGGCTTCGCCGGTCAGCTTCAGTAGTCCCTTCGTATCACCCTTCTCGACCAATGGTTTCGCCTTTTCTAGGTAGAGGTCACGCAACTTGCGCGCCTCGCCCTTGTTCTTCTCACGCACTGCGATGGCGTGGTAGAAGATGGAGAGCCAGTCTCCGTACATGGTGGCGTATATGACGAGCGGAGCCGCCTTGATAAGGTTCAGCTTGAAGCCCGGTTGGTCCTCGATGTTGTCCGTTCCGCCGATACCGATGACAGGCACCTGCTCGAAGCCGGCGTCCACGATCGCCTTGCGGATCAGCGGAGGATAGTTGGCGGCGCGGCATTGTCCCAATTGGGTGACGGCCACGGCTACCTTGTCCAGGTCATACTTGCCCGACTGCAACGCCTTGATCAGGTCGCCCACGATCAGGGTGGCAGGGTAGCAGACCTCGTTATTGGAGTATTTCAGTCCCACATCGTTCGAATCCGCATTGCTCAACGGCAGGGATTCCATGTCGTAGCCAGCCCATTTGAAGGCGGCTGGGAAGAGTGGGGAGAGGTATTCCGTGAAGAACGGAGCGAGGATTTTCCTGCGCTCGTTGTCGCCCACCTCGAAGCGTCTTGGCTTGATGAACGGCTTCACTTCGGTGGCTTCCTTGGCCTCGAACTTGAGGCTCTCGATGAGGGAACGCACGCGGAGCTTCATGGAACCCACGTTGTTGATGTCGTCTATTTTCAATAAAGTCAGTGACTTACCATATCGGTTGAGCAAACTGCGCACCTCGTCCGTGAAGAAGGCGTCCGGTCCGCAGCCGAAGGAGGTGGTCTCCACGTAGTGGACGTTCCTTCCCTGTCTTGCTGCCCACTGGGCGGAGTTGAGGATACGGTTGACGAACGACCATTGCTTGATGATGAAGGCTTCCTTCTCGTCGCAGTTATTCTTTCTTGAGACCTCCTCCGTGATGACGTCCACGCCCATTTGAGAAATCATCTCAGATACCTTATGCTGTACGAGCGGGTCGGTGTGGTAAGGTCTTCCCGCCAGCACGATGACCAGACGGTCCTCCTTCTTCGCCTTCTCGTAGGCCTCCTCGTTAATCTTGCGGAGGTTCAGTCCGAATTCGCTGTATACCTTCACCGCCTTGGCATGGGCGGCTTTCACCACTTTCTCGGATATGCCCAGACCCTTCATGTAGCGGATCAATTGCTTGAGCAAGAGCTTTTCGTCCTTGAAGGAGATGACAGGCGAGTCGATCGGTATCTCCGAGTCGATGGCGCTCTGCACCACGTCCGGGTAACCGATGATGATTGGGCAGTTGAAGCTGTTGTGGGCGGCGTTATCCTCCACGCACTCGTAGACGACGCGTGGGAAGAAGATGCGGTCCACGCCCTTCTCTTGCAGTTCGTAGATGTGGCTGTGCACCAGCTTCGCAGGGAAGCAGATGTTGTCCGACATGACAGTGTGGACGCCCCTTTCATAGTTTCTATAGGTGGATGTGGAGGAGATATCCACTTGTATGTTACACTCCGTGAAGAAGGTGTGCCAGAACGGGAACTCCTCATACATGTTCAGCGCGCGTGGAATACCCATGCGGAAGAGTGGGGAGATCAGTTTGGATGGTTGCTCGGCGCGGTCGAAGAGCTCGTGGTACTTCCTTGCGCTCATGTCGACACCCGGCTTCACCTTGTAACCACCGTTGTTGAATATCTTTTCGCACTTATTACCGGAGTAGTAGGTGCCACCGCTCTTGAAGCTATATTTCGTGATTTGGCAATTATTGTCGCATCCCTTGCAGGACAATACCTTCGAATCGAAGTCCGCCGACATAAGGTAGTTGTCGAGCGGTGTCGCCTTCTTGTTCTGGTCGTGCATCTTCTTGGCATAGAGGGCACAACCATAGGCGCCCATCAGCTCCGGCACGTTGTTGCAGTATACGTTTTTGCCGGTGAGGTTCTCGAACGCCTTGACGATGGAGTCGTTTTTCATCGTACCGCCTTGGAGGACGATGTTCTTTCCCAACTCATCGTAGTTCTTGATTTTCAACACCTTAAAGAGGCAGTTCTTGACAACCGAATAGGCAAGACCGGCGGCGATGTCGCTCACCGAGTAGCCCTCGCGTAGCACCTGTTTCACCTTAGAGTTCATGAAAACGGTGCAACGGGTACCAAGGTCGCACGGGTTTTGGCTTTGGCAAGCCTGGTAGACGAAGTCGGTGATCTCGCAGTTCAGTGTTTGGGCGAACGTCTCGATGAAGGATCCGCAACCTGACGAGCAGGCCTCGTTGATCTCCATGCGGGTCAGTGCGCCGTTCTCCACGTAGATAGCCTTCATGTCCTGTCCACCGATGTCGAGGATGAAGGAGACATCCGGGCACATGTTCTTGGCGGCCACGTAGTGGGCCATTGTCTCGATCATGCCGAAGTCGAGCGAGAAAGCCGCCTTGATGAGGTCTTCTCCGTAACCGGTGGAGCAGCCTGCCGTAATGTGCAAGTCCAGCTTCTCCTCCACGCAACGGGCTTTCAGTTTCTCCAGACCACGACGCACGGCACCGATCGGGTTACCCCCGTTGTGGGTGTAGTATTTATAGAGGATATCACCTGTCTCGTTGATGAGGACGATCTTCGTCGTGGTGGAGCCGGAGTCGATACCTAAGTAGGTCTTTCCCTTGCACTCGTTGAGGTTGACCACAGGAATGTGCGACTTCTCCTTCTCCGCCTTCCAAGCCATGTATTCCTCCTCGTCGTGGAAGATAGGAGGCAGGATGACGTTCGTTTTGTTCTTATTAGGGTTGGCTGTTTTCTTTTGAACAGGCTCACGGTTCAGTATCTCCGTCAGTTCATCGATGTTGATCGGAGTCATATCGTTCTTGAAGAGAGCGGTACCCCAGGCAGGGATGATGTTCGCGTTCTCCAAGATGACGCAGTCGTCGTTGATGTCGAGTCTGAAATAGTCCGCGATGGCCTTCCGGAGGGAACCGATGAAGGTGAGCGGACCGCCGCAGAAGAGCACTTTAGGGCGCACTTCGCAGCCATGTGACAATGCGCTGGCGGTCTGTACGGCCACGGCGCGGAATATGGAGGCGGCGATATCTTCCTTGGAAGCGTTGCGCGCCACGAGGTTTTGTATGTCCGTTTTGGAGAAGACACCACAGCGGGAAGCGATCGGATAGACGTGCTGCGCATTCTTGGCGAGCCCGTCCAGCTCAGAGACCTCCACGCCTAAGCAAAGCGCCATCTGGTCGATGAACGCACCCGTACCACCGGCACAGTTACCGTTCATACGCAAGTCGGATACTTGTCCGTCCCGCAGGTAGACAATCTTAGCGTCCTCACCACCTATGTCGATGATGGTGGAGATCTCCGGATGTACTTGCTTCGTGAATTCCGTGGCGGCGATCACCTCCTGGACGAAGGGGATCTCATATCGTTCAGATACGCCCAATCCTACGGATCCTGTGATGGAAAGTGTGAATTTTTCTGTGGTTAGTGTGTTTTTCAATTCCTCCAGAAAGGCAGCTATGGCACCCTTAACGTTAGCCAAGTGGCGTTTATATGAAGAGTATACTACTTCCCCTGCTTCGTTCAACACTACAATCTTTGCCGTAGTAGAGCCAATATCAAGTCCTATTTTGAACATAAAAATACCTTACGTAAAAATATCTGCAAAATTAGATATAAAAAACGAGATTGCCAACCCTATGTCTATAGAATTGATATATAGGGCCACAACCCTTCTTCTTAGTGAAGAGTTAAGGGTTAAGAGTTAAGAGTTGGGAGTTGAGAAATGTAAGTTCGACGAAGTCCGATCAGGGGGCTTGGATGGCCTTTATTGCTGGTCTAACACGTAAATGGACTCGCAATTCTTCATCAGCTCCTGAATCTTCTGGGCCTCGCCTACGATCCAGATGAAGTCGCCCTGCTCGATGACAGTATTAGGGGACGGGTTCATGGTGGTTACGCCTTCATGCTCTATGCCGACGACCATACATTTGGAGTGTTCCTTGATGCCGGACTGGCTGATGGATTTCCCCGCCAAGGTGGATTTCTCGGAGATTTGGAACTGCTCGATGACGACGCCGGTGTTCTTCGTGTCGCGCACCCACGCCTCGTTGTTGGTGTTCAGGGTTTCATTGAACGATTTCAGTTGTTCGTCGGTACCAAGCACGAGCAGCTTATCGAACGGGAAGATGACCTCCTCCGCCGAAGGGATGTTGATGCGTTGTTTGCCTCGCATGATGGAGACCACGTAGACGCCGTGCTTCTGGTGGAAATTCATCCTCCTTAGGGTATATCCGATCACTTTCGAGAACTGAGGTACTTCGAAGTCGACCAGGTGCAGGTCATGTGCGGAAAGGCTCTTGGCCAGTTCTTTCTTGCCGAAGACCTCCTTCTCTCTTGTTTTCTTTTTCTCCTCATATTCCCTCGAATTGAGGTTGTGCATGAATTTGCGCTCTAGGGTGATGGAATATAGTTTAATACGTCTGGACCGTAGCATGAGGACGATGATGATGGTGGCGCAGATGATGAATGCCGCGATGAAGAGGAACCCTGTGTTTATGTGCAGTAGTTCAGCCGTCTTCAGCAGTATGAAATAGACGAATGTGGCGGCGAGGAAGAACCGCAGCAAGATGGTGGCCAACAGGGGCGCATGGTTGTATTTGCTTGTTTTCCAGAGATATTTGAATTCCAACGAATGGTTTTTCTTCGCCACCATCGCGCGCAGCAGAGGGGAGATGATCAGGATGGTGATACCCGCACCCACGATGGCGCCCCAATATCCCTCGATCTTGCTGGTGACGAATGGTATGAAGTATTTGATGGAGAGCAGTTCGATGGCGATGGTCAGCACCGAATAAATGAATATGATTCGGATGATCTGCGACAGCAGGCTGTACCATACGTTCTGCACGTGTGCTGACTTCCCTGAGATGGAGCGTCGTTCGATGGCGTTTGCCCATGACTCGGGCATATGGGACGATATGAAGTTGTAGGCCGGCTCCGAGAACCGCATGATGTAAGGCGTGAGGAAGATCGTGATGACCGACACCGCCACGATGACAGGGTAGATGAATGGGTCGATGACCTTGAGGTTGATACCCAACATGGCGATGATGAAGGCGAACTCACCGATCTGCGTGAGGCAGAAGCCCGACTGGATGGCGGTCTTCAGAGGCTGGTTGGCCAAGAGCAGACCGCAGGTGCCGAAGATGATCTGTCCGAAGATGATCGCCAAGGTGATGATGATGATCGGCACAATGTACTGCGTGATGACGGCGAAGTCCACCATCATGCCGACCGACACGAAGAAGATGGCGCCGAAGGTGTCCTTCAGAGGGCGCACCAACCGCTCGATCTTTTCCGCCTCCAATGTCTCCGCCAGGATGGAGCCCATGACGAACGCACCTAGCGCGGAGGAGAATCCCACTATCTTCGCGAAGAGCACCATGCCGAAGCACAAGCCCAGGGAGAAGACCAATAATGTCTCGTCGTTCAGCACTTTCTTCGCCTTCCGTAGGATGATTGGGATGAAATAGATGCCGCCTATCAGCCAAACGACCAGGAAGAAGATCAGCTTCAGGATGGCCATGATGAGGCTTTCCCCCTCGAATGTCTTGCTGACTGCCAAGGTGGAGATGAGCACCATCAGGAGGATGGCGATAAGGTCCTCCACGATGAGGATGCCGAAGACGTAGCGGGTGTAGGACTGGTTGCGCAGCCCCATGTCGTCGAACGCTTTGATGATGATGGCGGTGGATGACATGGAGATCATACCGCCTAAGAGCAGGCTGTTGGAGATGCCCCAGCCTAGGGAAACACCCACAAGGAACCCTAGTAGGATCATGAAGGTGATGATGGTGATGGCCGCGATGGCGGACGTCTGACCCACTTTGATCAATTTCTTGAAACTGAAGTCCAAACCGAGGCAGAAGAGCAGGAAGATGACGCCGATGTCCGCCCAAGTACCGATGTCGGAGGTGCCGGAGATGGTAGGCGTCAGGGAGATTTGTGAGCTGATGAGAAATCCCGCCACGATATACCCTAAGACGACCGGCTGCTTCAACCATTTGAATAGAATGGTCATGACGCCTCCTGACATGAGTATCAGTGCTAAATCCGCCAGTATCGATGGTATATTCTCCATTATGCTATCTTCCTCTTATGGTGGGTTTTATGGATGTTTTCCAACCCTATGGTTTTGTCTGCTATGTAAATTTAGCGAATTTTATAATTCACTTCATGCAAATTTACTCTTTTTTTCACATTTAACCGCCCATTTACCCCCCTATTTATTAAATAAAGTTAAGCCGCGCGAAATGTTAAAATCGTTTGTTTATATTTGCGTCGATGAAGAAGACGACCATCATATTATTGGGTATTGTAATGTCGATTTCATTCTTGGGATTGATATTTCTCCAGTCTTACTACATACGTTCCACCGCCGAGATGCGTGAGGAGCAGTTCGGTGAGGCCGTGAAACGTAGCCTTTATGAGGTGGCTCGTCTGTTGGAGGAGGAGGAGACGCTCCAATACTTGAACAAGAACTTGGCGGTTCCTTCTTCCAAGACCCGCATCACCACGAAGCCGGGGGCAGCCCCGTTGCCTATGGGGGGCGGGCAGATGAGCAAACTCGGTCAGCGGACCGATTCGTCATTCAACTCTTATGTGCGGGTGCGCCCTACTGTCTTCATCTCTATGAAGCATGGCATGAACTCCATCGAGGAGTCCTCCCGTATCATCCAGAACAAACTCAAGGAACGTTTTCTGCAGAGCAGGGCCTTGCTGGATGACATCCTGGTCCGCCTGCTGAGCGAAACTTACGTGAAACCGATCGAGGAACGTATCGACTTCCAGAAGCTGAACGAGCTTGTCGACCGTGAGCTGGACAATAATGGGTTGGGGGAACTGAAATACTATTGTTGCGTCGTGAATAAGGATGGCCGCGAGATTTATAGCAGCGGTAGCTTCGAGGAGGAGGGGTGGAGCCCTAAGGATATGGTTTGCTATACGCAGCTGCTTTTCCCGAACGATCCCGCACCGACTTCCAATATGTTGAAGGTCTATACGCCTTCCAAGGCGAGGTACTTGGGGTCGAATCAGATCTTTTACGTTTCGATCATCTTCACCATCATCCTTTTGTTCACGTTCGTCTTCTCTTTGGTGATCATCTCCCGGCAGAAACAGCTCTCCGAGATGCGTACGGACTTCATGAACAATATGACGCACGAGCTGAAAACGCCGGTTTCCACCATCTCGCTCGCCGCACAGATGTTGAATGATGATTCTATTTCGAAGTCGAAGGGCATGGTGGACCAACTCTCTAAGACCATCAGCGACGAGACGAAACGTCTGACCCGCCAGATCGATAAGGTGCTGCAGATGTCCATCTTCGAGAAGGAGAGTTCGGCCTTGAAGCTGGAACTGATGGACATTGATGACCTCATCCTCACCATCGCCGGCAACTTTGCCCTGAAGGTGCAGAACACGGGCGGTGATATCCAGACGGAGCTCGATGCGGAGGATTCCGAGACGATGGTGGACGAGATCCATTTCACCAACATCATCTACAACCTGATGGACAATGCGGTGAAGTACAGCAAAGGTCCTCTGGTGTTGAGGCTCAGGACGTGGAACGAGCATGGCAAGCTCTGCATTTCGGTGGAGGACAACGGTATCGGTATCAAGAAATCGAACTTGAAACGTATCTTCGACAAGTTCTATCGTGTGCCGACGGGTAGCGTGCATAACGTGAAGGGGTTCGGCTTAGGCTTGGCCTACGTGAAGAAGGTGGTCACCGACCATCGCGGCACGATACGGGTGGAGAGCGAGTACGAGAAGGGTACGAAGTTTATCATAGAGATTCCTATTAAGAAGAGTATTTAATTTAAAAGACGAGATAAGATATGGACGAGAAGATAAAAATTCTATTGTGCGAGGACGATGAGAACCTTGGTATGTTGCTGAGGGAGTATTTGCACGCTAAGGGCTACGACGTGGACCTGAAACTGGATGGCGAGGAGGGTGGTAACGCATTCTTCGCGGGTAAGTATGACGTGTGTGTTCTGGATGTGATGATGCCTAAGAAGGATGGATTCACATTGGCACAGGAGATTAGGCAGGTGAATGAGAAAGTGCCTATCCTTTTCCTGACAGCCAAGACGCTCAAGGAGGATATCGTCGAGGGTTTCCGTATCGGTGCCGACGACTACATCACCAAGCCTTTCAGCATGGAGGAATTGTTGCTTCGTATCGAGGCGATTCTCCGTCGTGTGAATGGTAAGAAGGGTGCGGCGGATCCAATCCAGAAGTTGGGTAAGTTCACGTTCGATTCCCAGAAGCAGCTCCTCACCATCGATGGCGAGTCTACGAAGTTGACCACCAAGGAGTCTGAATTGCTCGCCTTGCTCTGTGAGCATAAGAACGACATCCTCGAGCGCAACCGCGCCCTGAAGACCATCTGGGTGGATGACAACTATTTCAACGCCCGTAGCATGGATGTCTATATCACTAAGTTACGTAAATTGTTGAAGGCAGATCCTCAAGTGGAGATCATCAATGTACATGGCAAAGGGTACAAAATTGTGATCCCAGAGGAGCCAAAGGGTGAATAAATGTTTTAAGTTAATGATGATGGGAGCCGACAATGCTTGTGCGTTGTCGGCTTTTTTGGTAATAATCGCTGCGGGTAATTTTTTATGCTAATACGTTATATATCAATCATATAAATAATACGCTTTCACATTTTCCTAACCATGAATTGCTAAACCTGTCACATTTTCCTAACCATGAAGTGCGGAATCTGTCACATTTTCCTGACCGTCAAATCCTCTCCAACACCTTGTGGAACTCCGGTGCCAGTACATGCACAATACCGTTTCTGTTGGGACGTTGGAACTTATCTAGGGTTACGACGAATTTGGGGTAGTGGTCTTGGATGAGCTCCAAAGAGGAGTATTCCCGCTCCAGCGTTTTGGGATCGCTTGTCTCGTATGAAGCCTGCACGTAGATTTTTTTGTCTCCGTTTATGGCCACAAAATCGACCTCGCTTTGCTCATCTGTGTGGGTGCCCTGTATGGTCCCCACATAGACTTCGTAACCGGCTCTGCGTAGCTCCAAATAGACTAAATTCTCCAGTTCATAGCCTGCCCCGAAAGAAAAGCCTCTGTAGAGATAATTGTAGAAAGAGAGGTCGTTGATGTAGTATTTGCAGTTCCCCGCAATGGTTTCCTTGCCTTGGATGTTGTATCGCTCGGTTTTATGGATAATGTAGGTCTCCGTCATATAGGCGAGGTACGACGCTACGGTTTCGTAGTTCACCTTCTTCCCCTTCCCTTTGTAGAACTTCACGATGTTGTTGGGCGTTGTGAGCTTTGTCGCATTGTTCACTGTGTAGACGAAAAGGTCTTCCAACAGTTTGGGGTCTCTGATGGAGTACCGTGAGATAATGTCGCGAAGCAGGATGGTGTCTTTGAGGCTGGACATGTAATGACGTCTCACTTCGTCGTCGTTGAGGTGTATCAGCTCGGGTAGTCCCCCGTCATGAAGATATTCCTCGTAACTATCGAAGCCTTGCTCCTTTTGGTGGACATCGCACCACTCCCTATAGGAGAAAGGGAGTATTTCGAACTGAACATATCGCCCCGATAGGTGCGTCGCTAGTTCTCCCGAGAGCATGGTTGAGTTGGATCCGCTGATGAATACTTCGCAGGGGGAGGTGAAATCCTGGGATAGCGAGTTGACGCTCCTTTCCCAGCCGGTTATGTTTTGCACTTCATCGATGAAAAGGAAGAATTTGCCTTGAGGGGACAATTCTTTGCGGTACTCCTGAATGAGTTTCTCAAGATCTTCGTGCGTCTGCAAGAAGTTGAAGGCGGAGAACTCGGCGTTGATGAACAATATGTTTTCAGATGCTATTCCCTTGTGTATAAGCTCCATGGCTATTTGACGAAGGATGTAGCTTTTACCTGTCCTTCGCTGTCCCGTAAGCACCTTCACCAAAGAATTGCCGATGTAAGGGGTAATCTTTGTCATATAGAAGTCACGCCTATAGCCTAGAGCGATATAGTTTCCTCCCCACGGGTTGTAGCCCCTAATATTTTCCATTTGTTCTATCATAACCGAAACTTTTCCGCAAATATACAAAAGTTTCTATCATAACCGAAACTTTTCCACAAAAACCATAAAGTTTCTATTATAACAAAAACTTTTCTAGGAGTAGACATAATTTTCGGTTATAACCGAAACTTTTAATTGTTTTTACAGATAACCGCAGAGGGGATAAGATATTTTCATATTGAGATATTCTTTTTACTTTTGGGTCGTGAACTAATTATTTTTAGTCATGAAGCAGGTTTTGAAGTTTATTCCGTTGCTGGCGACGACAATCATTATTTTGTTACATTTCTATGATAAATTCATGGCAGATTTGATCTGCTTATTCTTCTTTTTTATAGTTCTTCCTGTTATTGGTGCCTCAATCGTTCTCTTTATAAAATCTATTTCTTTTGCAAATACTAGCTGGAAGGTCTATTTCGTATGGGGAGTCATTGATATATTTCTTGTGGTTGTTTACAATGTGTTTGTGGCTCCAAATAATGTCTGTGATCCGGATATAATGGCGGAGCATTATGAGAAGAACGCGGTGAAAATGAAGGAGTTGGTTCAATATACGAATCAGGCATTGGATGATTCGGCTACCATTCAGTTGGAGTTTGAGCATGGTGATATCTTTATCTTCCATGTTTCCTCCAAGAATGTTTCATGGTCGGGGCATTGGGACAAGGATGCTGAGGATAAGAAGGATTCTATTATGGCGTTGGTGGGACTTACCACCGATGAGTTGGAAGAGATACAGGACCGTCTTGATGAGTTGGGTTGTATCGGAATTATTACCAGAAAAGACAGAGCCTCATGTGTAATATGGTTTCGCAGGGTAGCCATGGGATTATATTCATACATCCTGTATGACGAGCCTATGGGCGAAGAGAAGAAGGAGTATTATATGGAAGATCCGGCGCATATACCCTACAGCGAGACTGTCGTCTTTGAGTATGGAGGAGGTGCCATCGGACCGCAAACTTTTCCGAGTGCGCAAAGAGATTCTTTCTTGAGCGCTCACAAACCATGGTAGAGCAGCACTAAAATCCACTATTTTAGTTAAACAATAAAGCCATTGGTCTGATAACTTAAAAAATATCCCTAACTTCGCGTAGCGTTTTTTGTGATTGATTATGGTAAAAATAGGAATTATAGGCGGTGCCGGCTATACGGCAGGCGAGTTGCTTCGCATCGTTTTGAACCATCCTCAGGTGGAGGTGGTCTTCGTTAACAGTAGCAGTAATGCGGGTAATAAACTTTATGACGTCCATGAGGGTCTTTTCGGCGAGACGGATATGACCTTCACCGACGAGCTCCCTTTGGATAAGGTGGATGCTTTGTTCATCTGCTCGGGACATGGGGATAGCAGGAAGTTCTTGGAGTCGCACGAGGTGCCTTCCCGTGTGAAGATCATCGACCTTTCGCAGGATTACCGCGACGAGAGCGACGGCTTCGTCTATGGCTTGCCTGAGGTGAACCGTGAGCGTATCAAGAAGGCCACTAAGCTGGCGAACCCTGGTTGTTTCGCCACGGCTATCCAGATCGGTCTCCTTCCGCTGGCGGCTAAGGGATTGCTGAAGGGCGAGGTGCACACCACTGGTATCACGGGTTCCACGGGTGCGGGTGTGAAGCCGGGCGCAACGTCCCATTTCAGCTGGAGGAACAACAACATCTCCATCTACAAGGCTTTCACGCACCAACACTTGTTGGAGATCAACCGCACCATGCGTCAGCTGCAGCCAAGCTTTAGTCACGACATCAACTTCTTGCCTGTGCGCGGTGATTTCGCGAGGGGTATCTTCGTCTCTTCCTACACGGAGTGTGACTTGGAGATCGAGGAGATCCAGAAGCTTTACAAGGATTTCTACAAGGATTCAGCCTTCACCTTCGTGATGGACGCTAACCCAGACTTGAAACAGGTGGTGAACACGAACAAAGGCATTGTCCATGTCGAGAAGCATGGTAATAAGCTGTTGATCATCTCCATGATCGATAACCTGTTGAAGGGCGCTTCCGGCCAGGCTGTCCAGAACTTCAACCTGATGTTCGGGTTGGAGGAGACTTGCGGACTGAAGCTGAAGCCGAGCGGTTTCTAATCGCACGGAACATAAAAGATAATGCGGGGCTGTCACGTTGTGGCGGTCCCGCTTTGCATTAGGTCGGTTAGTCTTCAGACATTGGATGAGTGGAGGAAAAAGCAAGCGGGTTGAGCCCTTCCCGGAACCCAACCCGCTCTCATCATCATCTTATTTTATGTTTACTTTGTAGGCTTGTAATTTGCCGAACTCCATCCTCTGAGTCGTGAATGGATGTGTTCATCGGATGTGGAATTTATGTTTTACAGGGCGCAAGGTATACTTTCCTTGGGGAAATGATTATGATAATTTCCTCAAATGATTAGATTTTTGGTTCATAATGGTCAATAGGGAAGTGTTCGGAGGGCGTTTATCCGCTCATTCCTTCGGTGCGAAGACGAATCCGGCGATGGCACCGCAAGCACCGCCGATGAGGTGGGCGGATTGTGAGATATTATCCGAAGAAAATATTCCATTGAAGACCTCCCTGCCGAGGTATAAGAAAATAATGAGGATGAAGGTCAGGGGTATTTCTTTCTCTTTGAAGGAGGTCATGGAGGCTAGGATGATGAAGGCGAAGACGACGCCCGAAGCGCCTAATAGGGCATTGGACGTGAATATGCTGTTGATGATAGCCGTGATGAGGGCGGTTGCCCCGATGACGATCATTATACGTTCGCTTCCGTACTTCTCCTCCAATATGGGTCCTAAGAGCAGGAAGAAGAGCATGTTGTTGATGTAATGCGAGAAGGAGGCATGTCCCAACACGTGGGTGAAGCACCTGACGTAGGTCATAGGGTTGAGCAAGGACGAATCATAGGTGGAGAAAAACACCTTGGTGGTCCAGTCGTTGGTGAGAATACCCAATGCGAGGGCGATGGCCGAGGCGAAGGCGAATGTCAGTATGATGGGTGAATTAAATGTTATCTTCATTGTCTTCTTTTTTTGTTTATTTGTCCGCAGGCAATTCCTTGATGTATACAGTTCGTTGCGGGAATGGAATCTCCACGTTGTTTGCGTTGAGCGTGTTATAGATAATCTCTTTCGCCTTGCCGCTGAGGGTGAGCTTTCGTTCCACCAGTCCCCAGAAGGTGACGAAGAGGTCTACGCTACTATCTCCGAATCCGTCCAATATCACGTTGATGCCTCGGTTAGGCTCGATAGGCGATATGCCGGTCTCGTCCGGTTTGGTCAGCACGGAGAGCGCCTCCACCAGCATCTTCCGCACCTGTTCGATGTCCGACCCGTAGCTGACGCCGACGGATAGTTTGATGAACTCGTATCCATGGTTGCGGGTAAGGTTCTTGAAGGTCTTGTTGAACAATGTCGAGTTGAGGAAGGCGATGACGCAACCGTCCAAGGTGACGATCTGGGTGCTTTGGTAGGTGATGGTGTCCACCCTTCCCCTGACGCCGTCGCACTCGATGTAGTCGTTCACCCTGACACGTCCCGTCATGAGCGAGAGACCGTAGATGAAGTTCTCGATGACATCCTTCATGGCGAAACCGATACCTGTCGCCAAGCCCGCCGTCACAATGGAGATGCCGGACTTAGGCACCTTCAGGAAGACAAGGACATAGATGAAGAAACCGCCCCACACGAGGATGGAGATGATGTTGTTCGCCAGCGTGATGTTGGCCTCCCCGTTGAAGGTGAAATGTTTGACGCGGTATTGCTTGTATAGTGCCTTCATGCCGTAGCAGATGAAGCGGCAGACGAAGAAGGTGACCGAGATGACCAACAACTTGAAGAGGGAGAGTTGGCAAACGCCCTCCACGTTGATGAAGTTGGTGTAGAACATGATCTTGAAGGTCTCCGAGAGGTCGAAGATACCCGCCGCCAGCACGATGCATATCAGGAAGGAGGTGATGATGAAGATAGGCACCAAGGTCTTGATGAAGAGATCGTATGGCCAAGTGATGCGGATGTGGTCGCCCAGCGTGTGCTTGTTCGGATGCACCATCTCGTAGGCCAGTTTCCTAGCTTGTCGGATGGACAAGTTCTCGTCCTTCTTGATGGACCTTGCCGTGAGGTAGCGGAACTCATATTTCTTGATGAGGTAGTAGAGGCAGGTGATGGTCTGTATCGCCATCAGCTGGAACAGCCACCAGATGAATATCTGCACGGCGAGCAGGGAGTATCCGCACCAGCTGGCGATGCAACTGGTGATGATGATGATGAGGGAGATAAGCGTGTACAACCCATCGCTGGTATGTATCTTTTTCCTATACCTTTTCAGGGAAATGGCCTGCCAGATCGTGAAGAAGAGCAGGATAGGCGGGAATAGGATGCTCACCACGCTGTTCGTCACGAAGATGATGCGGAACACGATGATGATGAAGCCCATCAGGAGGATAGGCGTGTAGATGGCGAAGCTGCTCTTTATCTGCTTGATGCTGGAGCGTATCAGCAACGAGAAGAGCACCGCCGAGACGAGTCCGGCGTACTCGATCAGCAGTCCGCTCGCCATCATAAAGAAGTTATGCAGGGTGAAGAGCCTGAGGATTAGGAGCACAATGACAAACAGCACGAAGGAGAACGCCAAGATGTAGTACGGTTTCTTGGCGATGAACACATTCGTCTTGAAGCGGGAAGGCACCGCAAACCGGATGATGATGTTGCTGAGTAGGAATGCCACAATCAGGTAGAAGACGATGAAGATGGCCAATCCGATGACGATCGGTCCGCGCCATTCCGACTTCACGTTTTTATTCTTAGGTTGCGTGTATTTCTCTATGATATCCTCCTTGGCGTTGTTGTAGTAGAACTCCCACCGCTTGAGTATCGTGAAGTAATTCATATCTCCGTTGATGAAGATGAGTTTCTTGATGTCGGAGTAACGGTCCATAGCGTAGTCGTTCACCTTCTTCAGCCTTTGGGAGACGAACTCGTAGTGTTCGCTGTCCTTGGAGACTTCGTTGTAGAGGTAGACGAGGTTGTCTCGGATGATATTCGCCAAAGCGAGGCATGAGTCCCTGCTCGCCTGTCCCTGTTCGCTTAGCAGGAATATGCTCTTTTTCTTCGCGCTGTCCGCCAATGCCTTCATATCTGTCTTGATAGGGGCGGGGAGCACGCGGACCGAGTCGATCAGTTCCCCCTCCTGGTTCATGCGGACATGAGAGGTTGGGGCCTTAAAGGAGGTGTCGTTGACGTTGTGAGACTTCCTGACGCGGGGAGGAAGCATCTCCAGGATGTCGATGATGTTATTGTAACGGTTCACTTCCACCTTATACATGTCCTGTATTTTCTGGAAGGGAAGCATATTCTTCGAGAAGTTGTTGTATTGCTGGGTCGCCTCATGGCAGGCATAGGCGAGGTCGAAGGTGTAGTCCTGCTTCTGGGAGTAGAGCATGAGGGCGGTCTGCTCGCTCTTCTGCATGGTGTTGATGAGGTTCTGGTGCTGCATCCTGCTGATCACGTTGTACCGCTTCATCATCTCCTGTTGCTCCGTGTTGTAATTCTCCAGTTCCATTAAGAGCACTAACAGGGTTTGTTCGAGGTCTTTCTCCTTCAGCACTGCGGATGCGGGAATCGCTAGGAAAGCGAACAATGCAGTGAATATTATTTTTTTCAATTTGCCGTTTATCATATAATCTCTCAATGGAATTGGTTAGCTTTACAAAAATACAATAATAAATCGTCCCACAGAATTCCATGAATATAAAAATATCGTAATTTTGTGGAGATTACGATGCATGGTGATGCCATGAAATTCACCGTTATCAATAAAAAGGACAAAACAACGGGCTCGCGAGCTGATTTTAGGGGGCCCAATTAAATATAGTTCAAATGGTAACGTTTATTATTTCGATGCTGGCGTTGGTGGCTGGCTATCTCTTTTATGGGAAATTGGTGGAGAGGATCTTCTCTCCGGACCCGAGTAGGGTTACTCCTGCGATTTCCATGCAGGATGGCGTGGACTATATTCCGTTGCCCACGTGGAAGATTTTCATGATTCAGTTTTTGAACATTGCGGGCACGGGACCTATCTTCGGTGCTATCATGGGCGCCAAGTTCGGACCTTCCGCTTACCTGTGGATTGTCCTAGGATGTATCTTCGCGGGTGCGGTGCACGATTACCTCAGCGGTATGTTGTCCATTCGTAACGGAGGCGCCGGATTGCCTGAATTGATCGGTAAGTACTTGGGGCAGAACACGAAGAAGATCATGCTGATATTCACGGTCTTCCTGATGTTGATGGTCGGTGCGGTCTTTGTTTATAGCCCCGCCCTCATTTTAGGAAACATGACGAAGGACTACATCGGTAATTCTGTCTATGTGTGGTGCGGCATCATCTTCCTCTACTATCTGATAGCCACCTTGATGCCTATCGATAAGATCATCGGTAAGATCTATCCTATCTTCGCTTTCGCCATCATCTTCATGGCGGTTGCGTTGGGCGCCAATCTCTTCATCAAATGGCCTAGCTTGCCGGAGTTATACGAGACGGGTGTCTCCACCCTTTCATTCAACGGGAAGGATATCTTCCCTGCCTTGTTCATTACGATCGCCTGCGGTGCGATCAGTGGTTTCCATGCGACGCAGAGTCCGCTGATGGCAAGGTGCATCCAAAACGAGAAGTATGGCCGTCCGGTCTTCTACGGTGGTATGATTACGGAGGGTATCGTCGCCTTGATATGGGCCACCATCTCCATGTACTTCTTCTACGGAGGAGGAGCGGAGGAGTTGGGTGTTGAAACATCGCTTCAGGCTCCGCAGGTGGTTACCGAGGTCAGTGCGGGATGGTTGGGCATCATCGGCGGTGTGTTGGCGCTGTTGGGTGTCGTAGCCGCTCCGATCACCAGTGGTGACACCGCTTTGCGTTCCGCCCGTCTGATCGTGGCGGAGTTCCTCCACATGGAGCAGAAGAGCATCCGCAAGCGTCTCTACATCTGCATCCCGATGTTCGCCGTGACGATGGGTCTGCTCTCCTTCAACCTCACGAATCCGCAGGGATTCAATGTGATATGGAACTACTTCGGATGGAGCAACCAGACCTTGTCCGTCTTCACATTGTGGACCATCACGGTCTACCTGGTATTGCACAAGAAATGCTTCTGGATCACCTTCGTGCCAGCCGTCTTCATGACGACGGTCAGCGTCACCTTCCTGCTCATCTCGAAGGATTGCATAGGATTGGAACCGACTATTGGCTATGTGGCGGGAGCAGTGGCCGCCGTGGCTTCTTGTGTCGTTTTCTTCTTGTGGTACAACAAGAAGGGTAGTAAACAGGTGGAGTCTTAAGTGAATAATAAAGAGAAATATCGTCTTGCATGTGAGCGGCATCCCGAGGTGCCGCTCTTTGCTCAATATTGGTGGATGGAGGCCATCTGCGTGGGCAAGGTGTGGGACGTCCTGCTCGTCGAGGAGGAGGGTGAGGTGCGTGGCGCCATGCCCTACCTATGGGTGCGCAAGTACTTCCTCAAGATCATCCTGCAACCGGTCTTTTCCCAGAACAATGGTATCCACTTCTTCTACCCAGAAGGGTTGGACGAGGCCAGCAAGGAGGCTCTCGAACGCAGGGTTTGCGAGGATATCCTCGCCCAGCTGAAGGCTTTAAAGGTGGATTGGTATATGCAGGATTTCGACCCGACTTTCAGGCATCACGCGCTCTTCGAGGAGGCAGGCTACTACGTCTCCGAAAGGGTCACCTACATCATCCCAGACATCTCGGACTTGGAGAGTCTCTTCAAGCGGTTCACCTCCGCCAAGCAACGACACATCCGCAAGGCGGAGCGTAACGGGCTGCAGGTGGGCTGGGACATGGATGTCTCCGCCTTCCATGAGTTCCATAGCGAGACGTTGAGGCTCCGCGGACGCACCAACATCAACTCACGCCTGCTGGAGGAGACGGTCTGCCGCAAGGCGATCGAGAGAGGGCAGGGGAAGATCATCACCGTCCATGACGCGGAGGGGAACCTCCACAGCGCCCTTTTCTTCGTGTGGGACGAGCGGTTCGCCTACTACCTGATACCCGCCATCCACCCCACATACAAGGCTTCCGGCGCCTCCACGCTGATGGTGTGGCGCACGTTGCAGTTCCTACAGGGCAAGACGAAGGCGTTCGACTTCGAGGGAAGTATGGACCCGCAGATCGCCAACTCATACAAGCAGTTCGCCACCGAATCGAGGACCTACCGCAGGGTGGAGAAGGTCAGTTCCTTGTTTTGTAAGGCATATAAACGATTCGTTGGGGGGAAATAATTCAGTTTGGCGTAGATTCGGTTACTTCTCATGAAAGATATTCACATGATTCTGCGTGGGAAAAAATCAAGATTCTCTGATAGAAATCTTTTTTTCATATGTAAATGTTTTCTTTTCAGAACGATTCTACTACCTTTGGAAGGATATTTTTGTAAAATGGATTTTCCTTAATCGGCTATATAAATCTTCCGATTTACAGAAGAAGCGGATTTATAGGGCTATCGTATACTATTTTGGTACAATTATGCATAAGAAATCGATTGTTCAGCTAATGGTCTCGTTGTTGTTTATTGTGTTGTCGCACAGTGTGTTCGCTGACACGTTGACAGTTTCGTCGACCATCGATAAGGTGACAATATACAAACAGGGTGCGTTGGTCAACCGGAAGGCCCATGTGAAGGTGCCGGCGGGCGTGACGGTAGTCAAGATGCCGATGTTGAGTCCGGTGTTCGATTCGAAGACCCTGCAAGTGGGGGTCTCCAACGCAGACATCAAATTGGGCAAGGTGGATAGCCAGATTGAGATGCCGAACCGTAAGGAGATTTCGCAAGCCAGCGATTCGTTGGACAAGCTCCTCAAGATGTACAGAGATTCCATTAGTCTGTTGGAATCCTACAGCAGCGTATTGAATCACGAGCGCACCATTCTCTTGGCTAACGATAATATCGGAGGCATAAAAGGTTTCAATGCCGATCAACTGAGCGGTGTGGCCGCCTATCTGCGCAAAGACCTCGATGAGATCGTATCCCTCCAAAGGAATTATACACTGAAAGAGAAACGGTATGATCTGGAGGCGCAGACCATTGGTCAGCAAATCAAGTTATTGGACGAACGGGCGATGTCGCCGAGAGGAGTGGCCTACGTCTCTTTGGTGACAGAGGCTCCCGCCGAGACTGAGATTGAACTCTGCTACGTGGTGAAGGAGGCGAAGTGGACCCCCTTCTACGAACTGAAGATCATGGACGACAAGCCTATGATGGAGGTATCCAAGAAGGTGACTGTGCACCAGAACTCCAAGGAAGACTGGAACGATGTGAAGCTGACCATCACCAAGACCAATCCATCCGAGAACAATTCGAAGCCTGAACTCAAACGTTACACTTTGCCTTATCCTACGAACAAAGGAACTGTTTCGGCTTCCTCCGAGAAAAACATGGTCAAGGTGATGGGTAACGTACGTGACCAAAAGGGAAGCATCCCTGGGGTGATCGTAACGGCGGATAACCACCAAACCACCCAGGCGGACGAATCCGGCTATTATCAAATCCTGGTGCCTGAAAACACCAAACTTACATTCACCCACGCCAGTCATAAAGATGTAACCCTAACCGCTGGAACAGGGAATATGCAGGTGCTGAATGTCACGATGAGGGAAAACGACATGAACATCTATGGCCGCGGAACTAAAGTGAGGGGAAGGGTGATAGACGGATTAGGTCCGATACCAGGTGTGGATGTGAAGGTCATAAATTCAGGAAAAGAAACGATCACTGATAATGGGGGTTTCTTTGAAATAGAGGCAATGATTGGAGATATCTTGGAATTAGAATCTATTGGCTACGAGTCTAAAAGGGTGAAAATCGACAAGATGAATTACTCAACGACAATTGAAGTCAGGCTAAAAGAAGAAGCCTTTGCGTTGGAAGAAATACAAGTTGAGGCGGCATACGGAGTAAAACCCAAAAGATCCCGTGATTGCACCGGATCTATTGCCCCAACAGGTAATGCCATTAGTTGGGGAAAGAGTGAGGAGAAGACATTTTCGTCGCAGGGTCAACCAGGTGCATCCTCTATCCGAATAAGGGGAGCAAGTAGCTTGACAGGGGCTTCCGAACCGCTCTATATTGTGGATGGCATGCCTATTGGAGATGATAGAACGTTGGCATCCATCGATCCGAATGATATCGTTTCGATGGAGGTCTTGAAAGACGCGTCGTCTTCCCATATCTACGGCTCACGTGCGGCGAACGGGGTCGTTATGATCACCACGAAGAGTAAAAACTATGGCTCGGGGCTATACCTCTCCACCTTCTCCCAGTTGGAGGATTACACGGCGGAGGCGACAACCCTGAACTCCATTCCTTCCGACGGTTCGGAGCACGAGGCGATGATTGGTTTGGAGTCCATCCCGGCCAAATACACCTACTACACTGCCCCTAAGATCTCCCCGAACGTCTACATGCTAGCGGAAGTGCCTGACTGGAAGAAGTATGAACTGCAGGAAGGCAAGCTGAGACTCTTCCACAACAACACATACATCGGCGAATCCTACTGGAAACCAGTAGGAATCGAAGACACCCTGCACTTCTCCGTCGGCATCGAAAAGAACATTGGCGTCGAACGTGCGTTGAAGGCGACCAACAAGAGCAAGAGCCTGCTGAAGACCTCCAATAAGGTTTTGCGGGAGTGGGAAATCATCGTGAAGAACAACAAGGATTTCACGGTGGATGTCACCGTCGAGGACCAAATCCCTGTCTCCTCCAACTCCGACATCAAGGTGAACCTTATCGAGTCTTCCCAAGCGAAGGTGAACGAAAAGACGGGCAGGCTCACATGGGTAGTGAAACTCGCCCCAGGGGAGAAAAAAATCATCAACCTCCAATACGAGGTCTCTGTAAAGGATGGTTACCAGTATGTCATATCGAACAATAATGATTTATAAGATAATGAAACACACAATGATACATACAACGAAACGCATGAAGGTTTGTAGTTTCCTATTGATGGGATGTCTCTCATTCCATGCTCTTGACGGAATGGCCGCCGCTACCGAGGCGCGGTCGCAGATCAAGGAGGTGATGGTATATGCCACAGGCGCCATGGTGAAACGCACCGCCAACGTGAACGCTAAGAGTGGCACGACGGAGGTGAAGATCCCGCTGCTAACTCCCCTGCTGGACCAAAACTCCATACAGGTGGGTGTGAAGGGGGGTAGCGTGACGCTCGCCTCCATCAAGTACGACGTGGAAATACCTGACCGCAAGCAAATCGGCAATGAGGTGGAGACCCTGACAAAACGCTCCGCGGCGTTGCGGGACTCCATCGACATACTGATGGGAAAGAGCGGTGTGCTTGATGTGGAACGTGACTTGCTCATGAAGAGCAATAACATCGGTGGGGAAAACGGCTTCACGGCACCTACCCTCCAAGGCGTCACTTCGTATGTGCGCAAGGACCTCAACGAGATCATCAATATGCAGTATAAGTACCAACAGCGGATCAAGAAATTCCAAGACGAGCTGACACTGAACGATCAGAAAGTCAACTTGTTCTACGAGAAGCAGATGGAGCCGATGAGCGTCGTGTTGGTTACCCTGGATGCCCCTTATGCCACGAACTGCGAGCTGGAGATCAGTTATTTCGTGGAGAACGCAGCCTGGATGCCTTTCTACGAGGTCCGCATCGATCGGAACGACACAAAGTTACACCTCGTCTCCAAAGCCTTCATCAGCCAGGCCAGCAAGGAGAAGTGGTCGAACGTGGACCTCATCTTGTCGCAGAACGACCCGAGCGTTAGCAATGATAAACCTGAATTGGGACGCTATATTGTCCCTTCCTGCCAGTATGTCGACCAAAAAACACGCACCATCTCAAACGATAACCCTTACGTGAAGGTGATGGGTGTCGTGCGTGACAGGAAAGGTCCGTTGAAGAATGCCTTGGTGACCTGCGGCGAGGACCGCAAGACACAGACCGACGCTAATGGTTACTACGAATTGCTGGTGCCGAAAAATAGTACCGTACGATATAACTACTCAGGCTACAGGGATGCCCAGAGCCAAGTGAACGGAAAGAATGCGGTCATCAAGAACGTCACCATGGAGTCATCCTCCTCCACAGTATTGGAGAACCTGAAGGCCCAACAATTCATAAACTATATCGCCCAAAACAGAGTCAAGAGCGTCTCTTCGCTCTATAGCATGAACAGCGGCATCGAATCGGACATCCCGCTCATGGTCATCCGCAATATCACGGACAAAGTGCCAGGCAAGAACACGATACCGGACGATGGTGCGGACCACGAGATGATGGTGAAGGATATCCTTGTTGATGCGGAATATAACTACTTCGCCGTCCCGAAACTCTCGAAGGATGTCTATATGGTGGCCTCCATACCGAACTGGAAGAAACTGGATCTGGTTGACGGAAACGTGAAGATATACCTCAACAACGTCTATATGGGCGAAAGCTTCATCAACGCCAGACAGGTGGAGGACACGCTGAACCTCTCCATCGGAAAGGACAAGGATCTGGCGGTGGAACGTAAGGATATGAGGACCTACTCTTCCAAGAACCTGATAAAAACATCCGACAAGGTGGAGCGTGAATGGCTCATTACGGTGAAGAATAACAAGTCGAAGTCGGTGAAGATTACGGTGGAGGACCAATTCCCTGTCTCTACGGAGGAAGATGTCAAGGTCGTGCTGATAGACAACGGTGGCGCCGAAGTGGACGAGAAGGAGGGAAAGCTCACATGGAAGCTGAACCTGAAACCGAACGAGAAGAAAGAACTGAAGTTCTCCTACTCCGTCAAATCCAAGGGCGGCAGAATATTTTCAGTGGATTAATCTGAAACGAACCATATAAGTGATGAAGGCATTGCTGAAATATTGGACGGGGACTCTACTCGGACTCCTCCTCTCCGCCAACCTCTTCGCCCAACAAGGCGCAGTCGGGGCGAAGGGAGAGGCGACCGTACCCGCCGCACGTGACACGGTCTACTCGCAGTTGCAGGTGGACCGCAGGGCGATCTATCCGGGCGGCACATCCGCTTGGGAGGCCTTCTTCGCCAAGAACCACAGGTACCCTGCGGTGGCCAAAGCCTCTGGTCTGCAAACCACCGTCGTCGTTCGCTTCGTCATCCAGAAGGATGGTAGTGTCTCCGACCCTGAAATCATCTGCAGCTCCCATCCGCTCTTCACGGAGGAGGTGCTCCGTCTCCTGAAAATAATGCCGAAATGGAAGCCTGCGCTGAAACAGGGCAAGCCGTGCGCCTCCTACTATAAACTGCCCTTCATTTTCCAACTCAAGGAGACACCTGTGGATTGGGGAATGAAACATTGGAATTAATGCACGTGATACGCATACGTGAATGTAAAATCGTAAATCACATAGATTGTCAAATTGACTACCATAATTCAAAATTATCTAGGTGTCACCCCTTCGGGGTTCCGGACCATATCTGCATTGTACACACACGGGTTATCACCCGTGCCTGTATTATGATCACCCCTTCGGGGTTCTCCTGCCAATTGTAAATCATAAAATCGTAAATCCCCACACGATGCGTACACCCTAAGCCCCGTAGGGGCGGCTACATCACAGGCAGGGGCGTGAAATAATTATGAATTATGAATTGAATTTTGAAACGATAGTTCGACGTAGTCAATCTTGAAATAACGTAAATGTGGATCCCCACACGATGCGTACGCCCCAAGCCCCGTAGGGGCGGCTACATCACAGGCAGGGGCGTCAACCCCTGTTTGATGAACGTGCGTGTGACATGAACCCCGAAGGGGTGACAACAATATAGACGTTAGACCCTAGACATTAGCGGAGGATGTGCATACCAACTCTTAATTCTTAACTCTTAACTCCTCCGTTGCGTCTTTTATCAAGCTGACTATCAGTATTTTGTAAAATAATTGCACCTATTTTCCATGTGTTGTGAGCCAATTTTCTTACCCTTAACCAAATCATCTACTCCCCGCTGAAAAGTCAGGAATATTTTTAATAAAATTTGAAATTATTCTTATAGGCGAAACTTTCTACCGTCTCTATTTTTGCGATGATTGTCGAACCAAAAGATTCAGAGCACTATGAACCACATTCGTAAAAACATCGTATTATTAATGACTTCCTGGGTCATTGCAACACCTCAGGTTGCGCATGCGGCGGAGACGCTCAAGGTGGATCTGACGGACAGTATCCGTCCTGTAACTCACTGTGCGTCAGGTTCCCTCTACGGAATGACGGAGAATGAGCCTGCCGACATTGATGGGTTGGTGGCTCCCCTGAAGCCGCACATGTTCTGCCAACCACCTGAAGGAAAGAATGGTAACCAACACAATTTCGGGGATGGTTACATCGTGGCGGGTAGGTTGAAAAACACTACCGCCAAAGTACAAATCACATTGGCGGACCTGCTTCCGAACTGGCCTTATCGTTGGCCGGGACAGCAGAGCTGGCTGAGCTCCGTGGAGCGGGTCGTGAAGAAAAAGTTCTCTGAAGGCCTGACCAACATCCATAGCTATGTGATATGGAACGAGCCGGATGGTACTTGGAACACCTCCAACGGAGACATTAACACTACGGTATGGAAACCCACCTACGAACTCCTGCGCAAATTGGACCCTGAGACCCCAATCGTCGGCCCAGGCATGGCCTACTATAATGAGTCGAGGATGAGGACCTTCCTCACCTTCTGTAAGCAAAACAACTGCCTCCCTGACCTGATTTGCTGGCACCAATGGGGAAGCGCAGGCTTTGCGGACGCTGTGAGGAGTGTGCGCAAGTTACAGCAGGAGCTGGGCATTCCGGAGCGCCCATACTGTATCAATGAGTACTGCGCAGGCTCGGACTCGGACAAGCAGCAGTATGAGGGTTGTCCAGGCTACTCCGTACCTTTCATCGCCAAGTTCGAACGCTACAACGTGGAGAGCGCGACCATCTCTTGGTGGCACGTTCCGCACCCAGGTCGTTTGGGTAGCTTGCTGACTGACAATGGCCAGAAGGGTGGCGGATGGTGGCTCTACAAATGGTACGGAGACATGGAGGGCTACATGGCGAATGTTACCCCGCCTAACGACAGAAGCGAGGGCGTGGACGGTTTCGCCTCCGTGGACAGGAAACATCACTGCGCCAGCCTCGTATTGGGAGGTAAATCAGTGGGCGATGTGAACGTTGTCTTCCAGAAGATGCCGGACTTCCTCAGCGGTGTCGTCAGAGTGAAGGTGGAACGCGTCACTTGGAAGAGCATCAACACACCGGTCAATGGTACCGACCTCATCTCCGAATCGGACATGGTGGTCGAGGGAGGAAGCCTCACCGTCCCTGTGAGGATAGAGAGTGAACTCTACGGCTACCGCATCTACATCACTCCGCTGAATGTTCCCCAAACGCCTTACCGTAACGAGACGGCCAGCATCCCTGGGCGTGTCGAGGCGGAGAACTTCGACGTGGCAGGACAAGGATTTTCCTACTACGACAATGATGATAGAAACAAAGGTGACGGAGAATACCGCACAGACGAGGGTGTAGACGTTGTGAAGGCGGGTGACGGCTTTGCGATAGGCTACACGGAGAAAGGAGAGTGGATGGAGTATACGGTCGACGTGAAAGAGTCTGATGAGTATGATATCATGGCTAATGTCTCCAACGGTGGGGAGGTGGATGGTTTCCAACTTTTCCTCGACGGAGAAGCGCTCACGCAGAGCTACACCATCGCACAGACCAGCGAGGACTGGAGCGTTTATGAGGAAATACGTGTGGCGACCGCCCATTTGGAGAAGGGGGAGCATATTTTGAAGCTTCTCATAGAGGGGAATTACGTGAACATCGATTGGCTCGAATTCAAGCCTTCGGATCCTTCCGCTGTGCGCAATACGCTTGGCGACGAAGACAAATCCCTGAAGGGTGCGACGTATTATGATGTGAGAGGGAATCAGGTTCATCGGAAGGAATTGCAACGCAACAAGTGTTATATTGCAGTTCCGTCAACCCACAAGGAGGGCATCAAATTTGTGAGTGAATAGGTGAATCGAGATATGGGTGTTTAGGTCGTAAGTGTTAAGATGATAGTATAACAAAGGAGGCGAGCCATTGGGTTCGCCTCCTTCGTTATAATGTGAAGTACACTTTATTTGATGATTTGCTCAAGCTTCTCCACGTTCGCTTTGATCACTTCATCAGGCAACTCGTAGTTGAGGAGATCGCCTGAAATATACTGATCGTAAGCGGTCATATCAATCAATCCATGTCCGGAAAGGTTGAACAGGATGACCTTCTCCTTACCCTCTTCCTTCGCTTTCTTCGCCTCACGGATAGCGGTAGCGATAGCGTGGGAGGACTCTGGAGCAGGGATGATACCCTCTGTCTGGGCGAACAACGTAGCCGCCTCGAACGTCTCCAATTGAGGAATGTCCACACCCTTCATCAAGCCGTCCTTGATCAACTGGCTGACGATGGTTCCCGCACCGTGGTAGCGGAGACCGCCGGCGTGGATATGGGCAGGTGCGAAGTTATGTCCCAACGTGTACATAGGCAACATAGGTGTGTAACCAGCCTCATCACCGAAGTCGTATTGGAAGACACCACGGGTCAACTTAGGACAAGAAGCTGGCTCTGCTGCGAGGAACTGAGTGTTCTTGCCGTCCAGGATGTTGTGGCGCATGAATGGGAAGGAGAGTCCGCCGAAGTTGGAACCTCCACCGAAGCAACCGATGATGATGTCTGGGTATTCGCCTGCCATCTCCATCTGCTTCTCAGCCTCCAAACCGATGATGGTCTGGTGGAGGGTCACGTGGTTCAAGACGCTACCCAACACATACTTGCAGTTAGGCGTCTGCATGGCGAGCTCCACCGCCTCTGAGATAGCGGTACCCAAACTACCTTGATAGCTAGGGTTAGCGGTCAATATATCCTTACCTGCGCGCGTGCTCATGCTTGGGGAGGCGATCACCTGTGCTCCGAAAGTCTGCATGATGGAACGGCGATATGGTTTCTGGTGGTAGCTGACCTTAACCATGAAGACAGCCAACTCCAGTCCGAATGCCTTGGCTGCGTAGGAGAGGGCGGCACCCCATTGTCCTGCGCCGGTCTCTGTCGTGATGTTAGTCACACCCTCCTTTTTGCAGTAGTAAGCCTGAGCCAATGCGGAGTTCAGCTTGTGTGAACCGACAGGGCTGACGCTCTCGTTCTTGAAGTAGATGTGTGCAGGAGTACCCAATGCCTTCTCCAATCCGTAGGCTCTCACCAATGGAGTGGAACGGTAGCTCTTGTAGAGGTCACGTACCTCCTCAGGTATCTCGATCCAAGCGTCAGTCGTGTTCAGCTCCTGCTCGGAACATGCGCGGTTGAAGAGGCCGCACATCTCATCGACCGTAATAGGTTTTTTCGTCTGTGGATTCAGCATAGGAAGAGGTTTGTTCTTCATGTCTGCCACGATGTTGTACCATTTTCTTGGTATCTCATTCTCCTGTAATAAAAATCTTTTTTGTTTTTCCATTTTGTTATATGAATTAAATATATTGTTTCCTAAATGCAAAAGAAAAACCGCAGACCTCGGAGGCTTGCGGTTTCACTATCTTGTTTGAATATGTCTCATACGCTAGTTGCAGACCCTCCGTTTAAATCAGAATCTGCGCCACCAACGTTTGTTATTATTCTTCGAATTGTTCATGGATAAAATCATCTATGTTTATCTTTCACAAAGGAAATTATTTTTTTCTTATGAGCAAAATAATTTGGTGGAAATTTTTGGGAGGTCTACGGATTGTTTGCTCTCTGCGGTCATCCTGCGTTTGGATCACTTCTTCGTGTAGTTGAGCACTACGGCAGACGCCTCCATAGGGAAGGGTACGGGTGGGTGCATCTTGCGGAGAGTGGTCTCCATCGTCTCAATCTGCGGGTACTTCGATAGGATGGTCTGTTGTATTCTCCACGCCACGTTTTCGATTAGTTGGGAAGGTTGTTTCATCTCTTCCTTTATCAGTTCGCAGAGTTCCGCATAGTTGATGGCCTCCTGGAGAGCGTCCGTTTGGGCGGCCTTTGAGAAGTCGTAGCCGATCTTCAGCGATACACTATAATCTCCTCCCACGATGTTCTCCGTGGGAATCGCGCCGTGAAAGGCATGGATTTGCAGTTTGTCTACTATGAGGTAATTCATTCTGCCGATTTTTTAAAGAAGGTGAAATTCACGTGGCCGTATTTCCTATGTTCAAGGAAGTTTGGGTGTGATTCGAAATTAAAATCCTTAGGATGTTCCAATATGAGGAGACCCTCATCGTTCAGCAGGTTGTGTTGGAAAACAATGTCCGGAATCTCCTGGAGGCGGGGATGGTCATACGGAGGGTCCGCGAATACCAGATCGAACTGGGAGGCGCATCGCTCCACGTATTTGAACGTATCTCCCTTGATGGCACTGATCTCGTCGGCTTTCAGCTCGGCGATGGTCTTTTTGATGAACAGATAGTTGGTGGCGTTCATCTCCAACAGGGTGACATTGGGGCAACCCCTTGAGGCGAACTCTAGGCTGATGCTTCCTGTGCCCCCGAACATATCCAATACCCTTGTCTCTTCGTAGTCGATACGGTTGTTGAGAATGTCGAACAACGCCTCCTTGGCCACGTCCGTCGTTGGTCGTGCCTTCAGGTTTTTGGGAGGCGAGAAACGTTTCCCCTTATATTTTCCGCTGATTATACGCATGTTGGCAAGTCGAAAAGGATGGTTTGTTTGTTGCAGATGTCGGATTTGGCGAATTGTTTTCCTAACTCGACGGTCGGACGGTTGAGGATGGTAATGTCGCTGACGTATTTCGCCAGCTTGGTTGTCGCCGAGCTCTTTTCCGTCACCTCTCCCCGCATGGTCACTTTCGCCTTGTAAGGGTCTATCTTCAGTTGATCGAATACGTTGAGGGTGAAGTAGAGGAACCCTTCATCGTCCTTTCGGGGGAAGGTGTTGACCATTTGCAGCGCGTTCTCTTTCACGACTGCGAGATCGAAGAAGTCGCGTCCCATCAGGATGCCGACGGACTCCTCTCCCGTCTCTTTGCTCCGCATCATCGTCCGGGTGGAGAGGATGCTTTGCCTATGGATATATCGGATGGAAGGGAATCTCTCTTCCAAAAGGTTTGCCAGTGTTGTCGGAATGTTGTGGAGAAGTACGGCATCGCATAGCTCCATGGCGTCTTGTATGACCTTGGTGTCGGTTGGGTCGCCATTGGCGCAGAATTTCCAGTAGGCTGCCTTGTCCGATTCATTGAAGACGGCGGAGGGCATCAACGTGTATGCTTTGTCGTCGTTCAGGAAAATCACTTCGCTGTACTTGCGGCGTAGGGAGTCTAGTTTGTTCAATTGCTCGGAGAATAGTTGCGTGACGCTTTTGCCCGCCTCTGTCACATGACAGAAGTATAGAGGCCGCTTCTCAGAAAGAGAGGCGACGACAAAACAAAATCCATCCGGCAACAACCGAATGGATAATGTATGTTCTGGCGAATTCGCCGGGTCGAAAGAAGACTCCGCTATTTCTACCATAAGATTACTCCCAGTTTCCTGCGTTATTATTTGGAGAGCTGATATCACCCACCTTCAATCCAGGGAACTTCTTCAAAGTCTTTGCCTTCTCGTTGAGGTTGATGATCTCCTGCTTGTTCAAACCGTTCAAGTATACGTCGTTTGGAACACTTGCCTCGAACAAAGGCACCTTGACGTTAGACTTGGTGAGGAACATTGTGTCCTTCATGTCGAATTTAGCTTGCTTGTTGGTGAAAGGCACTACGTCAAATGAGTCTGTGCAGAAGTTCTGTCCGAAGATGGACTCCTTCACATTTACATAGTTCGTGTCACGACGGAAGTTGGTCATGAATGAATCATAATTGGCAATGCCATATTTTGCCGCATCCTCTTCTGTGAGGTGGAGGGCGATCTCCTCTGTCAAGCCCGCCTTCATTTGATCATCCGTCAATTCTCCCTTCTTAGCGACTTTCGGAATCACACCCGTGTTGATGAAGTTGATCAACTCAGGTAGGTTCTTCGCATACTTTCCATTCGCTTCGTTGTAGGCGATTTGGGCTTTGCGGATGTTAATCAATTTTTCGATTACTGCTTTGTCTCGGATTGCCTTTTCCTCTTCGAATTCAATAGGGTTCATTACGCTTCTATAGCACATGTACGCCAATAATACGGAGGCGACAATCAAAAGAGCTTTTAATACGTTTCTCATATCGTTTTTAATAATTATTTTTGTTCTCTATTCTTTTTGGTGCACAAAAATAAAAAAAAAAGGTTTTAACATGGACTTTTAACTAAAGTTATTTTGCAAAAAAGTGATGAAACGATTTTTGTCTGATAAAATTATCGCCTCGTTCGAACATGAACCCACTTCGCAGCAACAGGCCTTGATCGACTTGCTGAGCGCATTTGTGGTGGATGGTTTGGACCACATTTTCCTTCTGAAGGGTTATGCGGGTACGGGAAAGACTTCTGTCGTTTCGGCTTTGATCAAAGTGATGGACGAGTTGGAGCAGCCTGTCGTCCTGATGGCCCCCACGGGTCGCGCCGCTAAGGTGCTTTCCTCCTATTCGGGACATCCTGCCTCCACGGTGCATCGGAAGATTTATCGCCAGCGGGTGGGGGGTAGCCTGGAGGCGGATTTCTCCCTGAACGTGAACCTCCATAAGCATACGCTATTCATCGTGGACGAGGCTTCTATGCTCGCCAATACGGGCGACTCCGTCTTCGGCACGGGTAACCTTCTGGACGACCTGATGTCGTACGTCTATGGCGGGGATGGTTGCCGCATGATCCTGGTGGGCGATACGGCGCAGCTTCCACCTGTGGGCCAGGAAGAGAGCCCTGCCTTGTGCGCGGAGTATATGAAGGGGTATGGCTTCCCTGTCGATGAGTTCCTCCTGACGGATGTGGTGCGCCAAGCGAATGAGTCGGGCATCCTCTACAACGCGACCGCTCTCCGCCTCCTCCTGATGCAGGGTGCGGAGGGATCCTTCCCGGAGGTGGACATGGATTTCCCTGATATCAAGAGGGTTTCGGGCGAGGACCTGATCGAGGAGATCTCCTCCGCCTATAACCGTGAGGGGATGGATGAGACCATCATCGTCTCCCGCTCTAACAAACGTACCAATATTTTCAACGAGGGGATACGCAATAGGATCTTGTACCGCGAGGAGGATTTCTCCTCGGGCGATTGGGTTATGGTGGTGAAAAACAACTACTTCTGGTCCAGGCAGACGGACGGTAAGCTGGACTTCATTGCGAATGGTGACATCGCCGAGGTGCGCCGTGTGCGACGCCGCACGGAGGTCTATGGCTTCCATTTTGCCGAGGCGACACTCTATTTTCCTGATTATGAGGTTGAAATAGAGGCAAAAATCTTGCTGGACACCCTTCGGAGCGAGTCGCCTTCCCTCACCTACGAGGAGAGCAACCGCCTCTTCCTTGCCGTGCAGGAGGATTACATGAACATCGGAAACAAAAGGGACCGTATGAAGGCGATGCGGGAGGATCCTTTCTTGAACGCGCTGCAGCTGAAGTTCGCCTATGCGGTTACTTGCCACAAGGCGCAGGGCGGGCAGTGGAGCAATGTCTTCCTTGACAAGGGCTACGTGACGGACGATATGGTGAATTCAGAATATCTCCGCTGGCTCTATACCGCCTTTACCCGTGCGACGAAGAAACTCTATTTAATCAATTGGTAAATCCTTCCGAAGGCTACGGATTGCCTATCTTTGGGGAATAAAATCATTAACGGAAACGAATCACAACGTCCTATGTCCAATATCTTTCTTTCCCGCATCACCAACACCCACGTCCCAAGCGAGGGTGACAGGTATCCCTTCTCCATCCCTGCGATAAAAGCGCTGAAGACGTTGGAGCTCACGTCGGACGTGACCTACCTCATCGGGGAGAACGGTAGCGGCAAATCGACCCTGATGGAGGCCATCGCCGTGAACTTGGGAATGAATGCGGAGGGGGGCGGACAGAACTTCCGGTTCAGCACCCAGGAGACCCACTCGGACCTCAGCGAATCCCTTCGCCTAGCCAAAACGCCCTACCGACTGCAGGATATGTTTTTCTACCGTGCGGAGAGTTTTTACAATGCTATCTCCTACCTTGCAAGCCTAGAAGATGACCCCTTCCGCTCATATGGGGGAGAGAATCTGCACGAATATAGTCATGGGGAGGGAATGGTCCTCTTCTTTGAGAACCGGTTGAGGCGGGGCTTCTATCTCTTCGACGAGCCCGAGGCCGCGTTGTCGTACCAGAACCAACTGAGGTTCCTCGTCTGGATGAAACGGGCCGTGGACGCAGGTAGCCAACTGATCATCAGCACGCACTCGCCCGTTCTCCTCGCCTATCCCGGGGCGGTGATATACCACCTCAACGAGGAGGGCATACGAAAGACAACGTACGAGGAGAGCTACATCTACAATGATATGCGCTCCTTCATCGACAATGTTCCCCTAATCCAGCGGGAACTGGGTCTGCTGACGAAATGATTGTTGAATATTAACCTACTTCGTATCCTTCTTCAACGCCTTCAATGCCTCCTTGATGACTGGATCGTCTTCATAGAACACCTCGTAGAAGGCGTTTTCCCCATAGATATTACGCAGGATGTAGGAACGGGCCAACTGTGTGATCTTCCTCTTCGAATGTTCCGCCTGCAATAGGTTCTTCTTGATGTTCTTCGCCTCGGCGAATTCCAGCACCTGATCGAAGAGAGGCTCTCTCTTCAGGTATTCGTCCGCCTTCTTATAGCTCCCGAAGCTATTGAAGAGCTGGCGGTGCTCGTCGGAATACTTGAAGGCGAAATCGTAGAGGATGCTGGAGTTGACCAGCTTAGTGTAGTAGACTGAATTGTAGGTGGTGTCGTAAGGCACGAAGATGTCCGGCATGATTCCACCGCCGCCATATACCACACGGTTACCCACGGTATAGTACTTGATCGTATCGTTGGATGCCTTTATGCTGTCCTGGTTGTAGATCTCTCCGCTGGAGTAGCGGTCGAACACCTCCTGCTGGTATTTGCTCTTATCCCTGTATGGCTTCTGGATGCAACGTCCCGAAGGCGTGTAGTAGCGCGCCACTGTGAGGCGGATGGCGGAGCTGTCGTTCAGGGTGATTTGCTGTTGCACCAATCCCTTTCCGAAGGAACGTCTGCCGATGATGGTTCCCCTGTCGTTGTCCTGAATGGAGCCCGCGAAGATCTCGCTGGCGGAGGCGGACCATTCGTCGATGAGGACCGCCAAAGGATATTGCTGGAACATTCCTCGTCCGTCCGCCTTGATGTCCTGACGTTTCTGGGCTTTCCCTTCCGTATAGACGATCATGTTGCCTGCGTGCAGGAACTCATTGATCATATAGCTGGCAGCCTCCAGGAATCCACCCGAATTGCCCCGAAGGTCGACGATGAACTCATCGGCACCCTGGCTTTGGAGCTCCTCCAAGGCATGGACGAACTCTCCATAGGTGGTGGCGCCGAACTTACCCACCTTGACGTATCCAGTATGCCCTCTCATCATGAAATGGGCGTCCACGCTATTGACAGGCACGTCTCCTCGGGTAATGTCGAAGGTCAGGAGCGAGTCGGAGCTATGTCTCTTGATGCCGAGCGTCACGTGCGTCCCCTTAGGTCCGCGGAGCTTGTGCATCACCTTCTCGTTGTTGATGGTTTCGCCCACGAAGAGGGTGTCGTTCACCTTCACGATACGGTCGCCCGGCAGGATGCCCAGCTTTTCGGAAGGTCCGCCGCTGATGACGCTCACAATCATCACCGTGTCGTTTTGTATGTTGAATTGCACACCGATGCCGGAGAAACTGCCCTCCAATTCGTCGTTCACCATCTGGAGGTCCTTGGCAGGCACGTAGACCGTATGAGGGTCCAGCTCCTCCAAGATCTTAGGAATCGACTGCTCCACGAGGGAGTCGATGTCCACATTGTCGACATATTGCAGGTTGACAAGGTTCAGCAGCATGTCGATTTTGTTGTCCAGCTTTTTGTGGGTGCGGGTGATGCGCTCGCTATGCCTTTCTGTGATGATGGATCCCGCTAGAATACCGCAGATGGCGGCAATCGCCACGAATAGAGGGTTGAATATCTTTTGCATGGTATGTCAGTCTTTGTTGGGTTCAAGTTCCAGGTGTTCGATCTCCACGCCCGCCCGTTTCAGCAGGTCTATGCCGTCGGGGGTGTGGTACTCCTCCGCGTAGACCACGCGGCGGATGCCCGCTTGGATGATGAGCTTGGCGCACTCTATGCAAGGGGAGGAGGTGACGTAGAGGGTCGCGCCCTCGCTGCTGTTGGAGGAGCGGGCCACCTTCGTGATGGCGTTGGCCTCGGCGTGTAGGACGTAAGGTTTGGTCTTGTTGTTCTCGTCCTCACATACGTTCTCGAAGCCGCACGGTGTACCATTGTAGCCGTCGGATATGATCATTCGCTCCTTCACGATGAGGGCGCCCACCTTCCTGCGCTCGCAGTAGGAGTTCTCCGCCCATATCCTCGCCATGCGCATGTAGCGGAGGTCGAATTGGTGCCTTTTTTCGTTTGATTTTTCTTCCATATCCGCAAAAATACAACTAAAAATGCAAAGTTATCTTCCTTTTTCGGTAAAAAGAAAGGGTGAACCCATCGGATCCACCCTTTTACCTTTTCTCCTTCGAGATTACTTACGAAGATTGAGCGCCTTAACGATGGCACGATATCTTTCGATATCGATCTCCTTCAAGTAGTCAAGCATACGACGACGCTTACCTACCAAGGCCTTCAATGATCTTTGCGTACTATAATCCTTCGCATTTGACTTCATGTGCTCAGTCAAATGAGTAATACGGTATGAAAATAACGCTATCTGAGCCTCAGGTGAGCCAGTATCGGTATTCGACTTTCCGTATGTACCGAAGATTTCTTGCTTCTTAGCAGCATCTAAATACATAATGTTTAAATTTTAATGTTTAAAAATCGAGCGCAAAATTAATCATATTTTCCGACATGACAACCGTTTCCGCAAATATTTTTTTTCGTGGTGTACGCGGAAAATCCATTTAGACGATCCAGAGGACTACATTTTCCCACGGAGAAAAGAACTCACGGAGTTTGATGCGAAATGATCGATCAGTAAAAATAGTAAATAGTAAATAGTCAAATAGTAAATGTCACATTGTATTTTGCACTAAATGAAGCCGTTACGAGCCCCTTTACCATCTATTTCACATTTGATTGATACGTTACCACGAATAATTTTTACCTTTGTGACATATAATGTGAACTAAGACTGGAGCTTTTGGCATGAAACAATATTTGGATCTTTTGCAGCGCGTGCTGGACGAGGGCACGCTGAAGGGTGACCGCACAGGTACGGGTACTATCAGTGTCTTCGGACATCAGATGCGTTTCAATCTGGAGGAGGGTTTTCCCCTGCTCACGACGAAAAAGCTCCACCTGAAATCCATCATCTATGAGCTCCTTTGGTTCCTGAAGGGCGACACGAACGTCAAGTACCTCCAAGAGCATGGCGTGCGCATCTGGAATGAATGGGCGGACCCGGACGGTGACCTCGGACATATCTACGGATACCAATGGCGCTCCTGGCCGGACTATGATGGCGGGCATATAGACCAAATAGCGGAGGTGGTGCGGACCCTCAAAGAGGACCCGAACTCGCGCCGCATCATCGTCAGCGCTTGGAACGTGGCGGACCTCAACAAGATGAACCTCCCGCCTTGCCACGCCTTCTTCCAGTTCTATGTGGCGGACGGCCGACTGAGCCTCCAACTCTACCAACGCAGCGCGGATATCTTCTTAGGCGTTCCTTTCAACATCGCCTCCTATGCCTTGCTCCTCCAGATGATGGCGCAGGTGACGGGCCTCAAGGCGGGCGACTTCGTCCACACGTTGGGCGACGCGCATATCTACACCAACCACTTGGAGCAAGTAAAATTGCAGCTGACAAGGGAACCTCGCCAGCTGCCACAAATGCGGATTAATCCTGAGAAGAAGGATATCTTCTCTTTTGATTTCGAGGATTTCACACTGGAGAATTATGATCCCCACCCTCACATCGCGGGCAAGGTCTCTGTGTGATCCGCTACTACTCTCCTTACTACCTTACTATTTTCACGCTTAAGCCCTCGAAATGGGCGATATATAGACCTTTAGGAAGCCTTTCCAGACTGATGGCGCTCTCCTTCGGACTGATGTGCTTTGCATCGATGACCGTGCCCTTGAGGTCGATGATCCGCAGGGTGCCATCCTCTTCCGTATTCACGTACAGGGTCTTCTCCGCCTGTTTGTAATAGAGTATCGCCTTCTCTCCGTAGGATGCGATATCATTGACCGCTGTTCCTGGACACGTGTCCAACATAGCGTATTTGCTCTCCGCCTTCCAAGCCTCAACGATCTTCTTTCCCCACTCGCAGGAATTGCCGCCTGCCGTCTGTTCGGCTAAGGTCGGGGTGGACGATGCATCCTTCACGAGGTCGAGGTACTCCACCGGGCTTCCGTTGCCATACCATGACCATGCCAGCCAACCCACGTTCTTCTCTTGGCAATAGGAGAGGATTTGGTCCTCGTCCACATCCCCATCGCTATGGTACCATCCGAACTCTCCGATGCAGAGGGCGAGTCCTTGGTTGATGACTCCGTCGATATTGCTCTTCACACGGTCCTTGTTTCCCGCTGTCCCGTACATGTGGATAGAGAAGAGGACGTTGTTCTCCGGGTCTGCCGCCAAGACATCCTTCCCGTAGGTGTGGATGGTGGCCGCGCTTTGTCCGTATCCGCCGGCGTCGACCATGATGCAATGGCGCAAGCCTGCCTTACGGATGATCGGGATGGCCTTCACGTAACCATCCTTCCAGTTGGCTGCGGAGGAGGAGTTGTGCCACTCGTTGGCGATGTTGATGATCACATAGGGTTCCGTTCCCTTCAGCGTGTTGGCGAGGTCTGCGAAGTATTGCGCCGCTCCTTCGAGGTCGCTGATCTTATCGCTTCCCGTCACATCATGTACCTCCAGGATGGCTACCATGCCGTACGCCTTGCAAGCGTCGATGAGTTTCTTGACGGAAGCCGCGTCGTCCGCTGGCGAGCCATAGGCGTTGCCGTTGGTCAGGACGATACGGACCGTATTCGCCTTGTTGTCGTAGATCGCCTTCAGCTGGTCGTAGGCGGAACCCTTGTACCAGGTGTAGGCTAGGTTGACGCCCCTCATCACGAACTCGTTGTCGCAGTGGTCGAGCAGTTTGTTGCCGCTCACCTTGAATCCGTCCACGTCCGAGACCTTGAACTCATATACAGGCGCGTCGTCATCCTTTTCGATGCGCACGTAGTCGACCACCGCCCATGTCCAGATAGGCGTGAGTCTCACCACGTTCTCGCCAGCGGCGAGTTCGAACGTCCCCACGAGGGTTTCGCCCATCTGGTCCACGCTCTCGTCATCCTTGTTCTCTCCCAGGTTGGCGGTTCCGCTCACACCATTCACCGCGCAGTCGATCTGCTTGAATCCATAGACAGAGTTGTAGCCCACGTAAACCTTATAGGAGCCCTTCTTTTCCAAGGGAATGTTGATGTTGATGTAATCGGTGCTCTCCTTGAGGTTCAATGCGCCGCTTCCGGACACCTTGTTCACCGCCTCAATGGAGGCCACATAGTCCGCCGAACATTCCGCCTCATAGATGTTTTTCTGGAGCGCTTCCGCACAGGAGGGATCCTCCACCTCTTGGTAGGTGCCCCATCCCGGCATCTCGTCGAGGGTGATGATGAGGTCGCTGCTCATGGCGCTCTTCCAGAGGCTGGCGCTGGTTTGGTCGATGAAACCGCCGCTCCATGAGTTGTACCAAGGCATCCACCATGACCAGATGTCACCATTCCTCTCCGCCTCGGCAGGGTCCACGATAGGACCGTTCTCCGTGAGGGCGAGGATCTTGTCGCTGCCCATCTTGGATATGATGGTGTTCCAAGTATTAATATTAGACTGGGTATTGTTCGCCCCGTTGTAGATATCAACACCGATCACGTCGATATACTGATCTCCAGGGTACCACTCCTCATTGTAGGCGTAGCCTTTGGTAGGATCCTTTTCGAGGTTCCAGACCCATATCAGGTTCTTGACGCCCTTGACGTTCACCATGCGGTCATACATCAGCCTATAGAGCGCCACGTAGCTCTTCGCACCCTTCGTGCCCCACCAGAACCATCCGCCGGAAGCCTCGTGGAGCGGTCTCCAGATGGCTGCGACGCCCGATGCCTGAAGCTCCAAGAAGAGGTCGGCCACATGGTCGATGTCCGCGATGAGCAGTTGGTAAGTCTCTGAGGAGGTGTCCCACTCGGTGGTGCCCGCCTTGAAACCTTTGGTATAGTCGAAGTCCGTGTAGCTGTCGTTCGCGCCCTTCGCGTAGAAGGCGTTCTCAGAGCCCACCTTCCAGTGCCAGTTGAAGGAAGGTATTCCACCGTCCTTCCAGAGCTCCTTGGCGAGGCTGATGCCCGACTGCGTATAGGTCTTGAACCATGACTCGTCCGATTGCGCGCCCGTGGCGTTCAGGAGGTCGACACCCACCAACGCAGGGTACTTGTTGCCATCGATGGAGTAGAGGTAAGCCACATCCACTTGGGTCTTATAGCTTGCGCCATTGTCCATGTCTCCGCACATGACGCCTGAGATGGTCTTCTTGCCGAAATTATCGTACAAAAAGGTATATAGTTTCTTCGCGCCCTCCGTCGCATCCGCCGTGACAGGTTGGGTGGAAATCGCCGCTGTCGACTCTCCTCCGAGCCAAATCAGTGCGCATAATAGGAATACAAGTCTAATTGTTTTCATGATCGTTTTGATTTATTAATACATATATGCTACAATGATGTTATACCGCAAATATCGTCAAATAAAGCGTTTCGGAAGTTATCTGTGTGTGGCAAAAAGATATACATTTGTTGCACCATTAGCCAATTCGCCTTGCCTTATGATGCGTTTATGTTGCATGAGGATATATATTTATTGCACATACCGCTCGCATCCCCATTGATGACGGGTGTTTCTTCACTTTTTGAATTTTTGAATTCAGAAAGAAAAAAATTATTTTTGTAGACTTCTTTTAGTTTATGCGTTTTAGGTTGCTTATAGTCTTTTCGGTGCTTTTCTCTTGTCACATTCTGTGTGCGAGCGAGCATTTATGTTTTGACCATTATAGGACACAGGATGGCTTATGCTGTGACTTTGTCTTAGGTATCGGGCAAGACAGCAACGGATTCATATGGGTCGCCACGCAAGACGGGGTGAGCCGGTTCGACGGCACATACTTCAAGAACTACTCTAAGAAACGAGGCGGTTTGACGCTGAACAACGTGCGTAGCATATCGAGCACTCCGGAAGGAGAGATCCTCGTTGGGGGCAATAATGGTATGCTGCAATCATATGACCTGAAGGCGGACACCTTCGTCAGCAGGCGTTTCACTGAACTGACGGATATGTATGCGAAGTCCGTGACGGGCTTTTCTTCCCTGAGGGACGGCCGCCAACTGTTGCTTTCCACGAACGGAGTGTTCCTCTACGACACGCTGAAGGGTGCGTTCGAGGTGGATTCCCTGCTGTCCAGCTTCACGGAGAGTTTCCTTGTCCATGCCTTCCACCAAGACAGAACGGGAAGATATTGGGTGGGGGCGTTCGATGGCCTGCACCTCTTCTCCGATCAAGGAGAGGAACTGCGATCCTACCCACTTTCGAAAGATAACGTGCCTGCCTCCTCGATATTGGAGCTCGATTCCGCCCGTATCCTGGTCGCCACCAACATGGGGGGTGTCTGGCTATTCGACGTGCCGGAGGATGGTTTGCCTAGCCCGAAGGAATTGAATACCCCTTTCAAGAATATCTCTATCATGCTGAAGGAT
This sequence comes from Paludibacteraceae bacterium, assembly GCA_045226255.1. Lineage (GTDB taxonomy): Bacteria > Bacteroidota > Bacteroidia > Bacteroidales > Paludibacteraceae > UBA1181. Next base: position 93,287 of record JBGVCG010000013.1, read on the forward strand.
GCGAAGGGACGTGTCTGGTTCGGCACATGGGGGGACGGGCTGTGGCGGATGGACCGCTTCGGCGAGTTCATTGAGGTGAAGTCTTACGGTGGGGAGGAGGACCTGCAGAAGGTCCATGCATTGTTTGAGGATGCGGACCACAGCGTCTGGATCGGTACCCAGGTGAATGGTATCTTCCGCTACCAGGCGGAAAACAACTCGAAGATCTTTCACTCCTCCGAAATGGGTTATCCGAACGTGGATGCCTCCTGCTTCATGGAGTGTCCTGACGGCGACATATACGTGGGAACGGACGGGTCCGGCGCCTACCAGATAACGGGCGAAGGCAAATATGTGCAACCCCTGAAGGCGTTCTCCCGCATGGGAAGAAGCATCCTCTCCTTCTGTCCATGGGGCACGGAGAAGGCGCTGGTCTCCTCATGGTTTGGCGGTATAGGCTCTGTCTCTTCGGAAGGGAATGTGAGCCCGATCACGTATGACGGGTTGGAGAACCCTGTCAATAGTTCCAAGTGCGTGCGTGTCATGCGCGATGGCGAGATATGGGTCGCCACGCAAGGCGATGGTGTCTACGTGCGCCACACGGACGGCTCGTGGGAGAAGAAAGAGTTTGTGATGGCCGAGGACTTCTCGGACCGCTGGATCGATGATATGGAAGAGGCGCCGGATGGCACGAAGTGGGTGATCTCCCCTTATAACGTCTGGCGTTGCGATAGTGCGGGAATGAATTTCTTCTCATGGAAGACTCCCCCTAACACGGCGGAACCATGCATATTCGTCGACGGACACTGCGATGCGGAGGGAAACCTCTACGTCGCCTCCAACTACGGTGTCTTTCGTGTCGCTAAGAAGGATGGGGCGATGAGCCTTTTGGACTATCTGCCCACCGCGAAGTATGTCTCCGTCTACTTCGATAAGCAGGGATTCCTGTGGTGCGACGGTACGGCGGGCATCTATAGGGTTAACCTGAAGGAGGGAACCTCCAGGATCATTCCGCTCCCGATGGATAAGTACGGAAAGCTCTTTTTCCAACCCCGCGCCATCTATGAAAGTTCGAAGGGCAATCTATTCTTCGGGTGCTCCAATGGCTTCGTCATGCTGAACCCTAATCAGATGGGCTCTTCCGGAACCATCAGGTTCTTGGCATGGTCCGACATGACCGGGAAGGTGGAAAACGGACAACTCCACAAACTATCCTTGCGGGGGGATAAACTCCGCCTGAAGGAGAACAACCTGGAAACGCACATCGCCTTCGACGTGGTTTCCCTCTCGGACTTGGACGTTGTCTGTCTTTACCGCCTAAAGGGGGTGGATAGCACTTGGAAGAATTTGAACGGCAAAAGGGAGGTGGTTCTGGACCATCTTTCCGCAGGAGAATATGAACTGGAACTGTCTGTCCATGAGTTAGGAAACGAAGATCATGCCACCTATCTGACGCTACCAATCACTGTCGTTTCGGCATGGTGGAGATCATGGTGGTTCATCAACATTGTGGTGCTTGCCGTATTGGCCCTCCTTTATTGGCTGTATGGAAGGAAGAGGCACAAAGTTGTCTATGTGGAAAACCCAGTGGCAAGTACCTCTGAGGATGCCACAGCGCGTGCGACGGAGTCCCAAGGACAAGAGGATGATGCGGCGCAGGAACCAGCCGTCGACCCGTTTATGACGCAGGTGATGGAGGTCATAGAGCGCAATTACATGAACCCTGAATTCTCCGTGGAGGAGTTGGCCAAGGAGATGTCCACCAGCAAATCCACCCTCATCCGCAGACTGAAGCCTTTGACGGACCAGACGCCTGTGGAGATGATCGGTGTCTACCGTTTGAAAAAGGCGGACGAGATGTTGCGGACGATGAATACCCCTGTGAAGGAGGTAGCGTTCATGACCGGTTTCAGCAGCCCATACTACTTCAGCCGTAAGTACAAGGAATACTTCGGTTATCCCCCTTCCCAGAAGAAGGAGAGGGAATAACCCTGAAACCTATGAATGGATTGTCGGCCTACTCTCCGAAGAGTGCCTTGTCGACGATTTCGGATGTCTTCAAGCGTCCGTTGATGACGGAGACGATGTCGAATTTACCTTGTGTGCAAAGCTTATTGTCGGATAGACGGTATATATCTTCGTAGAAAACATAACGGATACCCTCCTTCTTCACGTTGAGGCGGCAAACGAACTTGTCGTTGCTCTTCAGCGGTTGCTTGTATTGCAGTTCGGCCTTCGCCACGACCAGGATGACACCCGCATTGGTCAACTCCATGAAGTCCAAACCGATGGTCTGGATGTAGCGGTGCCGCGCATGCTCCATATAGTGTTGATAATTAGCGTTATTGACAATCCCCTGCACGTCGCACTCGTAGTCGCGCACCTCAAATTCGTATTCAAAAATATATTCCATAGTAATGATTTTCTACTTATATCAGCGTATTAATGTAAAATGTCCCGTAAAGATAGCTCTTATATCGTAAACATTGATGATATACCAGTAATCTTCCGATGGCAGGGCATATCCGTTATAGGTGCCTTCCCATTCCTGCTCAGGGTCTGTCGATTCGAAGAGTTTCTTGCCATGTCGGTCGAATATGGATACCTTCACGTTGGAATACCTGTTTAGGTTAATGATCTTCCATGTGTCGTTGCTTCCGTCGTTTTGTGGCGTGAAGTATTCAGGGATAATTAGATCGTAGAATTGGGAAATGAATGTCGTGTCGTTGACGCACCCCTCCTCGTCTACTATTTGGACGGTATATATCCAGTTAGGCACCACATGGTCTATTGTGTTCTTCTGCTCGAAACCTGACCCCAAGTCGAACAGATAAGGGCCCGTGCCGCCTTCCCCTTCGAGGATGATGGTTTGCGCCTCCTCTTGGTTGACGAGGATGGATGGCTTCGGCGCAACGTGTACCGTCTGCTCCAACACCTTCTCACACGTACCGTTTGCCGCCTTCACGTAGTAGGTGGTGGTCTCCTCAGGAAGTACCACTTGCCTATTTCCTACAGCGATGGTATCGGCGAAGTCAGGGGAGGTGGACCATACATACTGATCATCCATGGAACCTTCACCCACACGCAGGAAGGCACGCTCCCCGGTGCAGACAGTCGTGTCCTTTGTTGTGCCTTCAATTGGCTCAAACACGTGGATGGTGAGCTCCTTCTTTTCCCCTATGCACCCCTTCTCCGTGCGTGGGATGAGGGTGTAGTTAGTGGTCTCATCAGGATTGCGGCTCTCCTTGTCGGAAGTCATGTATATCTCTTCTGGATGATCCGATGAGGCGGATGTTGCGGATAACAGCAGATTGTTCGCCGAGAAAGGGAAGTCTGTGGAGATCTCCACATAGTCGCCCCTACAGATCGAGTCTGCCGAGGCGGTCAGTTCGTAGTGGGCAGGGACCGTGTCGATCTTTACGGTGTGGGTCGCCTCCTTCTCAGGACAATACTTGGCAGTGGCTTTTAAGTTGAAGGATGTCTCCTCCTTGAGTGTATAGAGGGAGGATCCATTATAGTCGCCTGAAGCGTATCCTTCGATTTTCTCTCGGTTGATTGTGTTCCCATCGACTGTTTCATATAGGGTAAGGGAGGTGACGTCCTGCCCGTTTATCACGTGGAAGCTGATGGTATAGTCACTACCCTTGCACGTGGACTCATCTCCTACAAGCTCGATTTCAACGGGTTTCACCACATGGATGGTGACATCGTTGGAGTAGACCACATCGTCTCCTGTGGAGTGTATTCTGTAGCGGGTAGTCACCGTCGGACTCACATTCTTCTGCGTGGTCAGGTCGGTGGCGAATTCCTCGTAATTGGAAGAGCCCTCCTCCTGTTTTTCCCAAGCAATGCCCTCTGCCACACCGTAACTGTCGGTGAGCACCACCTCCTCGCCCTCACATATCGTATCCACAGTGGACGATAGGGTAAGGATGATCAGTGGTTTGAAGATGATGCTTTGGCTTTGGGTTACCTCAGGGCAATGAGCCGCACGAACGGTGGCGATGTAGGTGCTGTTCTCGCTTGGCGTGTCGGTCGCCTCGTATTGGGTGGCTAATGCTCTCTTGCCGGAGGCTGTTTCCTTCTCCCACGTGAACGATGTCGGGGTGCCTTGAACAATGGTTGCCTTGAGGGTAACGCTATTCCCTTCCCTGACTGTCTCCGCAATAGGTTGTAGGGTCATCTTCAGGGAGTCTTCCGTGGATACGATAACCACTTCCGAAGTGCTCTCCGGGCATACCCCGCCTTGTGTGGAGCGGATGCGATAGGATGTTTTTCCTGCAGGGTGAATAGCCTTTTGGGTAGTGAGGTCAGTGGCGAATTCGGAGAAGTCCGAAGCGCCTTCCGCCTTCTCGTCCCAAGCGATAGAGGATGCCGTGCCATAGTCCGCCGTGAGGGTCACCTCCCCGTTCACGCAGACTGCGTCGGCT
>JBGVCG010000014.1:0-159617 GCA_045226255.1 Paludibacteraceae bacterium
AGATAGGCCTCCACTCTCTGAAGGTTCCCGCATTCAAATTGCCTTCCTCGTCCAAAACGTTCTCATTGATGGTGATGTCGTTCATCAAAACAGCATGTGCATTAAGGTTCTGATCGATACTTTTGTGCAAACCACTGACTATGTCCGCGAACTCATAGAGATCGTCCGCAGTGCTAATCTGGTACGGATCTTCCGCCGTACCCGTTCCGTTCATGGCAAGCATCTTGCATCCAATGCCCAAAACTAGACATAAAAGCGTAATAACCCTTCTCATATTTCTAATAATTTGTAGTTTATAAACATGTCACATTCGACAAACATAACAAAAAAATGTAAAAAACACAAAATTAGCGAAAAAAACTTACGGGAGAGCCATACGACAGCAGGTCACATGGTGCGGAAAGGGCGCAAACACACGGCTCTTCCCCTAAAATCATCAGAACAGAAATAAAAAAATCGTTTCAACGCTTGCAGGTTCGGAAAAATGACGTATCTTTGCACCGCTTTCGAAGAGAAGGCAATTGAGGATTGTCTCATGGTGTAATGGTAGCACTACAGTTTTTGGTACTGTCTGTCGAGGTTCGAATCCTCGTGAGACAACCAATCCCAAAGGAGATTCTGAGTTTTCAGAGTCTCCTTTTTCTTTTAAGGATTTGCTATCGATGATGTCCGCATCCTTGCGGACAAACCATTTGCAGATGTGTCAACTTTCCGTCATGGAGCCGGACTATCTACCTTATCATCCCAGAAGACAGGATACTTATCCACCCCGACTCTCTGTCCCCACACACGTTCCGACTGCCCCTGTTGCAGGAGATGTGCGACCTCACCCGTATAGAACCGCTCCTCCAGCTCCGTGTCCGCCCCTTTGAGTGGCATGGAGTAGCAATTACGGATCTCCGACTTTTGAACGATGGCACAGATGCCGTCCACGTCCGAATGGCCTGACAAGTCGGCCACGCTGAAACAATTTTCTATCGATCCAGAAGCTACCAAGGAACAAATTCCTCCAATCTGCGAACCATTACCATCCACCACTCCGATGAAATAGCAGTTACGGATGTGTCCGCCCCAACACTGTCCACAAATGCCGGCGTCCCTGCCCATTGAGGATTTAATGTAGCAATCCTCGAAGCCGACGTTAATAACCTCAGCACCCGGGCTCAGTACGGAGAAGAATCCGGACATATCCCCGCCTTCCGTGCAATAGACACCCCGGATGACATGCTTATGACCGTCGAACACGCCCCGATATGCCGGGGCACCACTTATCTGGTACTTGCAGATAGGTCTCCACTTTCTAAAGTTCCCCTCGTTCAAGTTGCCTTCCTCGTCCAAAACGTTCTTATTGATGACGATGTCGTTCATCAAAACAGCATACGCGTTAAGATTCTGGTCGATACTACTGTGCAAACCGCTGACTATGTCCGCAAACTCATAGAGATCGTCCACCGTACTGATTCGATACGGGTCTCCCGGCACACCTGTTCCGTCCATGGCCAACGTCATGCAGACGCTACCCCATAGCATACATAAAATAGCAAAGAAATGCTTCATATTAGTTCTTCTTTTGAGGCTACACATATCATAACATATTCAAATATAATCACTTTTATAGAAATCGCAAATTATTAAATGGTAAATCGTAAATCGTCAAATAGGAAACAGGGAATGCCACACGTTGCGGCAAATGAAACCTCCGTGAGAAAAACTAAAAATAAAATCCCCTTACATTGCCCTATTTCAAAAATATTACTACCTTTGTGTCACCAAAAAACAAGGGGGTCGCAAGACATTCCCGGTCTTGCGGTAATAGCTCAGTTGGTAGAGCACTAGCTTCCCAAGCTGGGGGTCGCGGGTTCGAGTCCCGTTTACCGCTCGAAGAGGATATATCGGCAGGATATACCCTCTTTTTTTATACCGTCGCCATGCATCCGACGATCAAATCCACATACATCAGAAGCTGAGGTCGTTATATCTATGTTTGCGTTTTTCCTGTTTTACCGACTTGATCAATTCTTTCTCCTTTTTCACACAATCAAACACATAGAATCTCTCCTCCCCATCACAAAACTCAGAGAAAAGGATTTTTCCATGGCCAATAGACCTTGAATAGATAACTGACGACGACAACTCCATGAGGTTATTTCCTTCACAATCAGAAGCATAAAGAGAAACATCATCCGAATAATCGAACTCTTTATCTCCGTTTGAATCATTTTTTATAACAGCATAAATACCACAGTTACAGGTATCGACGAAAGAATGTTTAATTATATATTGCAGATTTGACGGGAACAACTTACGCTCCTCTTTTTTGTCGTTCAAAAACAAAAAATTAGCTAGCACTCCATCAAATACAACTTCAGTAGATCTAGATGACCGGTATTTGACGTGTATTTTCACATCCTTTTTCACACATAGAGATGAATCCAGCACATCAAACACATATACATCCTTGAGCATACGGTTAAATTCAATATACTCTTTCTCTTCCTCTTCCTTTACCCCACCCTCATTCTCCGCATTATTTTCATCCCCAGCAACACCTGACACCTCCCCATCAGCAACACCTGTTTTTACAACTACAGCAGTTTCGTCACGAGATGAAGACGAGAATAAAACATCTGTAACTATAAATACCAGCATCACGCATAAGATTACCAATCCCACACATGCGCAAAGAAAAAACAGCACATGATTTGCCTTTCTAATAGATTCAAAATCCAGTTTTCTCATATACTTAATATTTTAGTTTCCAACTTATCCGATTCGCATTATGATACAATATGGGGAGTGTCCCAATAACTCACCAAAGAGACCCTCAGGATTACTTGCCGAAAATTTCTTCCCAGTAAATTCATACCCGTTTTTTAGTTAGACAATAAAACTCATGACGATCATATCAAAACAAGAAAACAGCGGGGCGAAATAGGGCTTTGCGCAACCGCCGTCAGCACAAACATACGACAATATGGCAACAAAACCAAACAGAATGGCAAATTATTCGGAAGGGACAGCGACACGACCGACCGCCATCGCACCACACAAGCGTCAGAGGAACATCTAGATAAAATGCGCCGGACAATAAACCGAAAAACTCTTTCTCGCTTGGGAAAAATTGACAAAACATTACACAAAAAACAAAAAAAATGAAGTATATTTGCAGTGCTCAAATCCATATGATGCGGCATGATCGTCGCTGGCGAAAGTCGGCGTTTTTTTATGTCCTCACATAGTCTACAGTAACACTGAGCACAACAAAAACGTTTTAAACTATAAATTCCCTACCATCAGGGATGGCCGCAAATAGCATACTGAATCATAATAGAAGTTTCGCATGGAACAACCGCTAGTAAGTATCATACTTCCCACATACAACGTGGAGAGATTCCTAAATAAATGTTTGGATAGTCTAGCTAATCAAACCTATAAGAACGTAGAGGTGATCATCGTCATTGATGGCGCGACAGATGCCTCCTACGACATCGCGAAGGAGTATTGCCAAAAATATCCGCACTACGCTGTTTATTGGCAAGAGAATCAGGGAAGCGGTCCGGCGAGGAACAATGGTCTCTCAAGAGCGAAGGGCGAATTGATCATGTTCGTTGACCCAGACGACTGGTGTGAGCCGGACTATGTGGAGAACATGGTACGATATCAGAGGGAGAACAACTGCGATTTGGTCATCACCCGAGATATCATCGCGAAATGCACAAGCGCAGGGGAAATCCTGCAGTACAACAACAAGAGCTGCGATTTCGAGATGTGCGAATCCCAAGATCAGGTGAGGAAAGACTACGCACGGCTGTTGACCTCTGACCTGATCAGTTCACCGCACGCGAAGCTATACAAGAAATCCATCATAGACGCCAACTCCGTTTCTTTCCCGGCCTTAAGGCGTTCTCAGGACATCGCGTTCAACTATCGCTACTATTCCTACATTAACAATTACTGCATATCTCCCAAGAACGGATACGTCTACCGAATCATACCGTCCGAGAGAAGCACCAAGATTAGGAAAGATTATTATAGCATCATATCTGTCTTGTACAATGATATACAATCAATGTATAAGAATTGGGGGATGGCGTTTGAATCCGCATCCATTCCCAACCATTTCTTCACAAGGCTATGTGGCCATTTTTACCTGACGAAGCCATCGGCGCAAGAGCTCTGCGAGATCCTGTCAGATCCTGTTTTGCGACAGCTCGTAAAGGATGCGCAGCCTATAAGAAAAGACAGAAAAATATGCCACTCACTGCTAAAGGGGAAGAAATACAGGATGGCATCGTTGGCCATTTCGTTTTTTTCATTGGTGAAAAAATTCGCATGATCATAACACATAACACTACAGGTCAGAAAAGTGGAGGTCAAAGGACAAATATATAAGATTTGTTCCCCTGACCTCACAGATTCCACCATTCGCCAATAAACTAGGAGATGGTGCCGATTAATGTCCAAACAGTTTTCACTTCACATATTGTACAAGACGGACAGAGTATCCAGTACTGCACGCAGCCTCATAATAAGGTTCTAATCCGTAGTTATAGAAGAATGCTATGTGAGCTTTTTTATTACTCACCGTACTCGTCCAATAATAACCGCCATCTCCCACATCTTTTACTTGTGTTCCTTTGCGAAGACCAGAAGCAGGAAGGAACACCGCACCGTGCGCCTCCATCTTACGCCAATCCTCCAAAGAATATTTGTTTACTTTCGCATAAGACTCGTTAGAGAATCCGCTTGTGAACTTGAGGCCCTTAGGCAATGTCCAGTCGTCAGGAAGGATTACAACACCATTAACACCATTAACGTTCGCAACACCCATTTTTTCTTTAGCATTCGGACGATCTTTCATCAAAAATATCCACTCACCACCAGTAAGCGTTCGCCACACACCCGCTTCATTTCCTCCATTCGATATCTTATTATACAAACCCCAATCCATATTTTCATACCCCTTTACAAGGGGAAAGAATACGCTGCCATCGATGTAATAATCACTTTCAGTCACACTCGTAGAATATGGTTGATAAGCAATTGCTCCACTAGGCCAACCACTTGTCCCATAGCAAAACAAATCAATCCAACCGCCATACGTGCTTGAAATGAATTGGTTATCAGCCCCAATCACATCATACTGGTTTTCCGCAAAACGCCAAGTTTTAGTGCTTGCTTGATACTGCAGGTTCCCCGTGGAGAAATACGCCTGGTCGCCGGCAGAAGAAATAGTGAACTTTGCCTTTATGGCACCATTTTCGATAGGCACGGCTACTCCATCGGCGCCATCATCTTCAAGTTCATTTTCATCTGAATCCTTGCCACACGCTGTGAACATCGCAGCCGCAATGCCAACCAGCAGAAAATTCTTAAAAATACGTTTCATACCAAAAAATTTTAAATATTGTTTAATTTCCTCAGAATAGTCCTTCATTTAGTGTTCATTCCTTTCACTTCACATCTTGCACAAGGCGAACTTGAATTCCATAGGAACGGTGCGTAGTGTGTTTCGGATCCTTACTGCCCTTGTCAAAGTCCAACTGATAGGCATAACTCTTGCCGTGAGCCGTACTCGACCAATAATTACCAGACTCAGAACTCGAATTTGAATAATTACCCTCACGACAGCCAGAAGCAGGAAGGAACACCGCACCATGCGACTCCATTATAGCCCAATCCTCAAGTGAAAACCTATTTGCAATATAATTAGTACCGTAATAAGGCTCAGAAATATTTAAAGAGAACCCAGAAGGCGAATCCCATCCGTCAGGTAACAATATAAGCCCATTTTTATAATCCACGGAACCATGTGCAACTAAAATTCTGGCATTGGGACGACCACTCAACAAATATTGCCATTCGTCGGTAGTAAGCGTACGCCACTGCCCTGCCTTATTTCCCCCATTGGATATTTTATTGAACACTCCCCAGTCCGCATTTGCATAACTACCTGTTAAACTGTTGGAGAAAGAACCACCTGGATAAAAGTCCGCATCATCTTTACTTACGACATATGGTTGATAGACATTCGCTCCACTATCCCAACCACTTGTTCCCCAAGAGAGCCAATCAATCCAGCCATCGTATGTGCTTGAAATTTTCGCATTAGAAGAACCTATCACATCATACTGGTGTTCCGCAAAACGCCATGTATTAGTGCTTGCCTGATATTGCAAGTTACCCGTCGAAAAATAGACTTTCTTATCGGCAGAGACAGAGAATGGCGCCTTTATAACTCCATTCGCAATAGACACAGCACCATTGGCGCCGCCGTTTTCGTTGTCGTTTTCATCACTATCACCACACGCTGTGAACATCGCAGCCACAATGCCAATCAGCAGAAAATTCTTAAAAATACGTTTCATACCAAAACTGATTTTATTTATTAATAATTTTAGCCCTTAAACCATATCACGACGAAGCCATCAAGCCACAAAAGCCTCATTAAAAACGTCGACTAACTCAATCTTTCCCAAAGGATTTTCATGCATATTTTGCATTATCTTCAATCAAAACAATAACAAGAATACTCATTTTACTTATCAGCGACCAAGATAATATTTATCATATACTTATCAAAAAAAATTCAAGATTTTTTTCTTTATGTAGCACAGACTTGCATTTTAAGTTTATCCCGTGAACTCTATCTTTCGCAAGGTGGGAAAATAGATCGCCCTCGGGGACACAAGGAACTCAGAGTTTTCTCCATGCTTTTAATGCGACATGAATATCCTCATGCCTTACATTTATTCTCCATGAATTCTTCCCCCTCCGTGAGAAAAGCGAATCACTCTCGGGAACAAAAAACCGGAAACGACCTATGACGTAATCCGTCAATCAGTATTCAAACATCCTGCCAACATATTTAATCTTTCTCAGGAAGTAAGTGACCACTAGGCAGAAGGTAAAGACGGAAAGCCACAATATCGTTGATTCGAAGGCAGTGGATATTCTTCCCGTGAAATTGAAGTAATGGTCGATGTAACTATGAATCAAGAAAACGCCAAAACAGTTCTCGACCACAACAGAGATTGCCCGTTTAACCTTATCGCTGCACTTCTCCCAATCTATTCGGTTAATCAAAATAAAGAAAGAAATGCTCCACAAGATGATAATGGCATTATCATAACAATATTCAGCGTTAATTTTCCCGAGATATACTGCGCACAAGTTGTACTGGTACAAGACCGCCATCACTGACAATACCAAGAACAGCACAACCAGCACCGGCGTTTTCACCTTATCGAACACATGCATGGATGTTTTGATTTTATAACCGACCACAAAATAGAACATCCACGTCCATAATCTAAGTCTCTGCGTCACATACCATTGAATAAAGTATCCGCCATGGAAGATGTTGATGAGGGAGATAATATCCACTATTGTCATACAAATCGCCAACCCAATTATTATTTGTTTCGAATACTTTTTCACCTTATCAAACGAGAAAAGAAGAATCGTATAGATGAGACCGAAAGAGAAAAGGAACCAAAAAGGAACTATATATGCTCCAAGTGTACATTTAAAGCCACAATAAGCCGCTTGGGGTAAAGGAGAATGGCACAAAGTCAGTTGATATACAAATGTGACTAACCCCCAAGTCACCAACAGAACTATTATTCTTAGTATTTTCTTTTTGTAATACTTAAAGTCATAATGATCCTTATTAAGTATTAAATATCCGTTGCACATGACAAATAATGGCATCGCGAATCTAAAAAAATAGTACACGACCGGATTATATAGTTCTCCGGTTGCCAGGCACCTCTGTGTATGTACCGCAACGACAGCAAATATCGCTATGATCTTCAAAAGATCAAGGCTCAAATCACGTTTCATTCTTTTTATCTCCCCCCTTTTGGATTATTTACGTTAAACAACAATTATATGATAAAGCGCGTAAATATAATCGTTTTTTGTCACAAAAATAAATTTTTAATAAAAAAGGGCCACCTCACGGCAGCCCTTCAACTTCATTTATTCTTTATTTCACTTCACATCTTGCACAAGACGGACAGAAGATGCCCTGTAGCCTTTTACATACATCACAAATTGACAGTAAGAACAAGTGAACTGAAGCTCATCGGTTCCATGATACGGAGTGGCAAGCCGGTAAGTAGCGGTCCAGTAGCAGCCAGCGTCATCAAAAGAAAACACCGTTGTTCCCTCGCGATATCCTGCAGCAGGAAGGAACACCGCACCATGCGCCTCCATCTTGCGCCATTCCGACAAAGAATATTTATTATTCCCACCAAAGCCCCGCTCTCTACTAGCAACACGTCCGCTTTTAAATTTGACACCTTTAGGCAACGTCCAATCATCAGGAAGGATTACAAGGCCACCAACACCATCAATGGTCGCCACACCCTCCTTATCTGAAGCATTTGGACGATTGTGAAGCATATAAGACCACTCTTTACGGGTAAGTGTTCGCCACATACCCGCCTCATTTCCTCCATTCGATATCTTATTATACACACCCCAATCTGCATTTGCGTAATTGCCTAACAATTCATACTTGTAAAAGTCATCATCATTTGTACTTGTAGTATATGGTTGATACGCAGCCACTCCACCATCCCAACCACTTGTTCCATAACAAAACAAATCAATCCAACCGCTATACGATCTTAAAACGAATTGGTTATCAGATCCAATCATATCATACTGGTGTTCCGCAAAACGCCATGTATTAGTGCTTGCCTGATACTGCAGGTTTCCCATTGAAAAATAGACTTTCTTATCCTCAGAGATAGAGAATGACGTCTTTATAGCTCCTTTTTCAACGGGTACGGATACTCCATCGGCGCCATCATCTTCAAGTTCATTTTCATCTGAATCCTTGCCACACGCTGTAAACATCGCAGCCACAACGCTAATCAGCAATAAAAATTTAAAGTTACGTCTCATGCAATAAAGATTTTATGATTTAACTGATTTGTAGTTTTAAAGTCAGAAATATTCACAAAGCAAATGCAATATAGATATATTAGTCGATTTTTCCAAAAAATATCAACACGAAATGAACGTATTATATCATTTACAATCCTTCATACCAACAAACACCATGAATTCCAATGGAAAAGAAACAAGACAAACAACACACAAAAGAGCAATAGAATATAGTCTCTTTTCGCTCAACAAGCATCTATTTTCCCTCTCCTATTCCCTCATTCAAAATTCTAATCCTATCTTTGCAAAAAATTCAACGGCAACATGAAGTTCGACTTAAAGAAAGAATTAAGCTCCCGAATACTCGTCCTCGACGGAGGTATGGGAACTATGATACAACAATACGGACTAACGGAAGAGGATTACCGAGGGAACTTCGTGCCAAACAGCGAAGTACAGCAAAAGGGAAACAACGACCTGCTCTGCATCACCCGAAGCGACGTCATCTCCGACATCCACACCAAATACCTGGAAGCGGGTGCGGACATCATCGAGACCTGCTCGTTCAACTCCCAACGGATTTCGATGGCCGACTATAAAATGGAGGACCATATCCACGAGCTCAACTTCGCCGCCGCCCAATTGGCTCGTAAGGCCGCAGATATCTATACGGCCAAAGACCCAACCAAGCCAAGGTTCGTGGCTGGGTCCGTCGGTCCCACCAACAAGACTTGCTCCATATCGCCTGACGTCAACAATCCCGCCTTCCGCAACGTCTCCTTCCAAGAGATGAAAGAGGCTTACATCGAACAGATGGACGCCCTCATCGAAGGGGGTGTCGACGCCTTGCTCTTAGAGACCATATTCGACACGCTCAACGCGAAAGCGGCCATCTCGGCGGCCAACGAATGCATCGCCCGCAGCGGACGGACCGTCTACATCATGCTCTCCGCGACAGTGGCTGACATCAGTGGCAGAACGCTCTCCGGGCAGACCATGCAGGCCTTCATGAACTCCGTCATGCACGCCAACCCGCTGTCCATCGGACTGAACTGTTCCTTCGGCGCCAGAGACCTGAAGAAATACCTGAAGGAGATCAGCGACGTCGCCACCTGCTACGTCAGCGCCTACCCGAACGCAGGACTTCCAAACCAGTTCGGGCAATACGACGAGACGCCTGAAATGATGGCGGAACAAGTGGTCGAGTATGTGGAGGAGGGGTTGGTCAATATCTTAGGTGGATGTTGCGGAACAACCCCTGCGCACATCGCCAAATACCAGGAGTTCGTCAACGGTGCGAAGCCTCGCGTTCCGAAAGAGGCCAACCACCATCTGAGACTATCGGGCCTAGAACCGTTGGAGATCAAATCCATCAACGCAAGCCTCAACGAGCCCCAGGAACGCTCCCTCTACGTGAACATCGGTGAGCGGTGTAACGTCGCGGGATCCCGCAAGTTCCTTCGCCTCATCAACGAAAAGAATTACGACGAAGCCCTCTCCATCGCGCGCAAGCAGGTGGAAGACGGCGCGCAAGTAGTGGACGTCAACATGGACGACGCCATGCTGGACGCGAAAAAGGAGATGGTCACCTTCCTGAACCTGATCGCATCGGACCCAGACGTGGCGAAGGTGCCAATCATGATCGACTCCTCCAAATGGGAGGTCATCGAGGCGGGTCTGCAGTGTGTGCAAGGCAAGAGCATCGTCAACTCCATATCCCTCAAGGAAGGGGAAGAGAAGTTTCTGGCAAAGGCGAAGAAGATCCAACAATACGGAGCGGCCACCGTCGTGATGGCTTTCGACGAGCAAGGACAGGCCGCCACCTACGAGCGGCGTATCGAGATATGCAAACGGGCATACGATCTGCTGATGAGTATAGGCTTCCCTCCGGAAGACATCATCTTCGACCCCAACGTGCTATCGGTGGCCACAGGTATCGAGGAGCACAACAACTACGGTGTCGATTTCATCAACGCAACTGAATGGATTCGCCAGAACCTGCCATACGCCAAGATCAGCGGTGGTGTCAGCAACCTCTCCTTCTCATTCAGGGGAAACAACCCCATACGTGAGGCCATGCACTCCGTCTTCCTCTACCATGCCATCAAAAAGGGAATGGACATGGGTATCGTGAATGCGGGAATGTTGCAAGTCTACGAAGAGATACCCGCCGACCTGCTCGAGCTGGTGGAGGATGTGGTCTTGAACCGCCGCAAAGACGCCACCGAGCGATTGATCGAGAAGGCGGACGAAATCAAGAATTCCCAAAGCGCCGAAGCCGCGCAGAACCAAATAGAATGGAGGACCTACCCTCTTGAGAAAAGGATCTCCTATAGCCTCGTAAAGGGCATCGGAGACTATCTCGAGGAGGATATGGAAGAAGCCTTAAAGACCTACTCCTCCGCCGTCGAAATCATCGAGAAACCACTGATGGAGGGCATGAACGAGGTGGGCGAACTATTCGGTGCGGGTAAGATGTTCCTGCCGCAGGTGGTCAAGACCGCCCGGACGATGAAGAAGGCGGTATCGATCCTGCAACCGTACATAGAGGAGCAGAACAAAGGGACAGGCAAGAAATCCGGGAAGGTGCTCATCGCTACCGTCAAGGGAGACGTGCACGACATCGGCAAGAACATCGTCTCCGTCATTTTAGCCTGCAACAACTACGAGGTGATAGACCTTGGAGTGATGGTGCCTACCGAGCAGATCATCGAGACAGCCATCAAGGAGCAGGTGGACGTGGTCTGCCTCAGCGGACTCATCACGCCATCGCTCGAGGAGATGTGCCACGTGGCGGAAGCGATGGAGAAGGCGCACCTGAAGATACCATTGCTTGTCGGAGGAGCCACCACATCGGACATACACACCGCCGTGAAGATCGCCCCAAGCTACAGCGGAACGGTCATGCACATGCGCGACGCCTCACAAAACACCTATGCCATCTCAATGCTTCTGAACAAGAAGACACAAAAGGAGTACGAGGCACAAAACAGAGCGGCGCAAGCGGAGTGCAGATCCACCCATCAGCAGAAAGAGGAAAAGCTGGTCGACTTGGAAGAGGCTAAAAAGAAGAAGTTAAATTTGTTCTAAAAAGCGACATCTAACAAACAGTAAATGTAGTGTCATGACCCTTGTAGTAAGACCTAATTCCCCAAAAAGGAAGCAAATACAATAAAGCCAACAAGGGAAGAGAAAATGTGAAGACAAGAAGGGAAGCCAAGGCGAACAAAGAATCGGGGAAAGAGAGCCCAGAAAAAGAGAACCCCCATAAATCGAAAAGAGGGATATCACACAAGACTTTATACAAGAAGGAAACTCCCAACATCCCAACATAGGATATGAGAGGAACCCATTGCCCATTTTTCAACCTTATTTTAAAGAAATCTCCCATTTACAGAACCAATTGCTAATTTAAGTATATACTCTTAATCTAACAACTGATTCCGAAAATGGGCAATATTATAGGCGTTCCCGAAAATTCACTATCGAATTGAACAGATTCCTAAAACGCGACTTCAGACGTATATACGGCTCTCAGCGGTGTACTTGACTTAAGTTGGATAAGATACGTGTACTTTTTGCCTTTAAACACATTGTCGTCAAAGAAACTCGTTCTCTCAGGAGGGAAAGATCCAACCAACTTCGGTGCTGAGCCATCCTCAATCTTAAAGATATGGATTACATCAATATTCTTTGAAGCATTCGTCCATGAGATGAGGATTCCGCCTTTTTTATAATTCTTCTCAACCCGAACATCCCTAATGCCATCAGTCCTCACAATATGAGATTTCACTGGAACTCCCTCTGTTATGCTTTGGTTGTTTGACGCATCATAGGATACAAGATTATAAAACACCTTCTCCCCTTTGAATGTGGTTGTTGTATCCGTGAACTCCTCTACAAGATTAGGCTTACTCCATGACATTAACCTTTTCCACTCATTTTGGGCTGTTGTTTTTCTGTACAACTCAACCCTCTGGAGATCGGTACTAGAGCTGTTGATCCATTTAAGGACAAAAAGATTTTTCTCATTTTGTTTGATGTTCGTAAACACCGCCTTTGCAGGGGCTATGGTGTCCGGCTTTACCAAAAGAATCTTTTCCGAAAGAGCAGACTGGTTGTAATTAAGATCGATAGCCATAACCTTGTAATAGACATCGTTGGTAAGAGTACCAAGGGACAACGTATCCGAGAAACTATTTTTAGGCAAGACGGTGTCCGAGCAAGAGAGGAAATCAGCGTTTGGATTGTTTGCTCTGAACACACGGTATCCCATGATATCAGACTCGGGATTTTTACTCCAAGTCAAACGAACGACACCAGCGGAATCAATTGTACCGGACAAACCTGTAGGTGCGGAAGGAGGAATACTGTCCACTTGGTGACGGAACACCACGTTGGATACGCTCACCTGACCCTCTTTTGCACCATATGCCACAATTCTGTAGTAGTTAGTCAGATGTGTGTTTTTATCCTTATAAGAACGTGTTTTACTGGATAGCATCTTCGATGTAATGTTTTGGAATATCGGAGATTTCGTTTTCGCATCGAAATTCATCTTATCCACCCTTTGGACATGGAATCCACGTATGGTTTGGTTTTTGGGATTAGTAACTGTCCATTTGAGTTCTCCGACATTCTTCTCATTGATATTTACATCATCTATCTTCACCTCTACCAGGTATTCACATTCGTTCGACACTTTCACCACATTTGAGTAAGGTCCATTTATTCCGAATGGTGTAATACCGCATATTCTATAATGATAAGTTTTGTCGCATTCCGGAAGAGAATCTCCCGCCAAGCAGAGGTCTTTGGATGATTCTCCCGTATAAGTGTAGACGATCGGGTCTTCGTTTACCCTTGAGTATTTCACGCCATCGACACTACGCTCCAGAATATATCCCGAGTAACTCCTTTTATTATCAGCCACACTCCATTTGAGACGAACCATCTCGCCTGATGTTTCGAAATCGAGTCCTTTAAGGGGAGGAAGCTGGGAAAGATTGTCCATGTCGACACGCACTACTTTTGCTTTTTCAGCGTATTTGCCATCACCTAGCAGAACACGGTAGTCGTACGTGACATGGGGGGTAACCTTCTCGTCTTTATAGTATAGACATACCGCTTGGGCAATCTCCAAGTTAAATTCACAAGTGACGAGGCCAAGTTTATACAAGTAATCCTGTATTTTGGGATCCTTATATTGGCTCATGTCGAACTGGATAGAGTCGGCTTTCATCTGGGCCTTGATAGAATCGGTGCTGAATTTCTTCTCCAGCTCCTCTTGGTATAGGATAAAAGCAATCATCATATACTGGTCGTCATTCTCCGACATGGCATCGAACTTCTCATACGGAGCAGGCTTTCCACTAAATATATCAGACCACACTGATGATCCTGCCGCCCTTCTTTGTACTACGAAACCGCTTTCTTTCGCATGACGTAAGATGTCCGCATTTTGTGGATACCATCGAAGAGCGACATAACTGCCAGCATTGTAAGTGTAAAGATCGATGGAGTAATCTCCCGACTGAGCCACTGCACTACCCACACATAGTGAACAGAGGAAGAATATTATGAATTTTATTCGTTTCATATAATGTGACTAATTATTTTACATGTTAAAATGATACTGACACGTCAATCGAAGGCAGGTCGATGCAGAAGATCGAGCATGAGAAGTTTAATTTTCCCCTACCTGTAAACGGAGTTGGTCCGGAACCTTGAAGAGTTGCGAAGGTCATTCCTTTAAAGATGCTGAACTTCTTCTTCCTAATACAAGGATGCCATTTACACCATCTTAGCCAAGGAATCGATGCGCCTACGCTTCCATCGGCATATACATAGATGTCGCCGCTTCCAATCCAATTATTTTGCGCATATACCACCATAAGATCGGATCCTCCGGAAAGATTGAATCCCGCATAGAGTATATCCAAAGGAAGAGAGATCTTAGCTCCTACTGACATGTCGACACCGAAGGCAAAACCTTTTCCTTGAGAAATTTCCCCTTCTTTTCCTTGCGCTGGGGAAAGTGTAATCCCTGCTTTTGCGGCCACAGTCTCATTCAATGGGAGGAGTGGAGTCTCAATCTCACCCAGCATAAAGTACGTCTTCGCACCAATGATTTTAGCAAAATTCAGAAAATCTGGCTGATTTCTTGTCCCCAACCAAAAATGCCACCTGTCAGGATCTGTATGCAAAAGAGCGTTCGCTTTACCATTCAATAGGCCACCTTTAATGTTGATATCTCCTTGCAATTGTGCCTCAAAGGTCCGATTTGGACGGTCATATATCGAATTTAGGGCTACACTTATATTGGCATCATCCGGTCCATCTTCAAGTCCCATTTTCGACAAGAATGATGCGAATCCGTACAATCGAATAAAGTTAAGTCCCCAATGGGAGTTCAAACTCAATTCAAGATTGGCATTAGCAGAAACCAAAGACTTCTGCGCGACATAAATACCCATTCCTGCCATAAATCCGAAACCAGCTTCAGGATTAAAGCTATAATTGTCTTTCTCACCAAATTTAATAGGCTCAAAATCATTCCCCGTTGTAGGTTTTCTTGGTGTATCCATCTTATAGTACAGACCTCCCATGAAAGATTTCGCAAATAAACATGGAGGGAAAAGCATTACACCAGCAGGCAGCTCTACTGCGGCTTTTGTATAGAAATATGTGTCATTTTTCTTGGTACGACCAAAAATCACATCACCACTCACGCCAAAACTAAGCGCACTGATTTCCAGCAACAAACCGCCTCTGAACTCTGAGTTGATTATAGTATCTTTATTTTTATAGCCTTCGTATTTTATGTCTCCCTTAAAACGGAAGGCGGAGAAATCCAAATCAAGTTTGATTGAGTCAACTTTAAAATTTTTATATTTCCATTCCCGATTTTCAAAAGTTGAATAAATATCGAAACCTCCACCAACTGCGATGCCCCAACTACCCTCTTGTGCCAAACTAAGTTGTGCCGCAATTCGAAGATCTAATAATGATTCTGCGCTTGCTGTGGAATTTTTCCTTAGGCCGAGTTCGTTAAGCGATATTCCAAAACCTGCGAATGAGAAACCGACAGTTCCGTCCAATCCAAAATAATCGAAATCCACGTGAGGAGAACTTGTCGAGAACTTCAATCCCTCAAATTTCACACCTTTCAATCGGAAGTCTGACTCAACAGTCATACTTCCGTTCATACATAGCGATGCTTCGAATCCATCGCCTCCCTTTTTGTCTCCGATATCGAGGTAAGAACCTTTATTGATAGTAACTTTTGCCTCCTCTGCAAAAGGTATTCCAAAGGTTGAATTTTCCTTTATGCCAGCATTAATATTATAGTAGAACCTATCACTGTAACCGAATGACCCCCTAAAGGATAACTTGAGTGGGTTTTTATTCTCTTTAAGGAAAGGCACTTGGGCACTTCCTGAGATCATACCATCCGACAACTCATTCTGCCAAATGGAAACACCAATGGTGTCGACTGAGAAATCAAGACCCGGATTCGAATTTTGGTCTGTAGTTGTGGACTCGCCATCATGTAGCGTCATCATGAAGTTACCCGTCAAACCGTAATCATCAATAAGGAGGTTTTGTACCGATATTGTCTGTCCATCCCCATTGAAGGATAGTTCCTTTGGAATGGTAACGTTAAGTTTCTTTAGGAAGAAGCCGCTCCATGTCTCTGGGGCACCAGCGGTTTCGTCCCAATAGTCTGTCGGGAAAACAAAGCCCGCCGCATTCTTTGACGAACTTAGGTCAACTACTGCATCCGTAACATCAAATACAAAATCACCGCAGTTGGCCACCTTGAATTCTTTATTGAACTTCACTTTCGACACAAATCCGTCACCCAAGTTAAATGAAAATGAGGCCCTCACAGAATCTACACCATCAGCTGGTGATATAAACGACTTATCGAATACGAACTCTCCGCTTATCTGTCCATTCTGAACGCCCTTACAATCGAAACTGACCCAGCATCTTTCTTCCTTAGACGAAGATTCTCCATTTAACTTAAGTTTTATCTTGTTGTCTAAGAACGTAAAATCAACTTTGGATCCCAAATATAATTTAGCCTCCTCAGACATGCTGCCATCCATTGATATATCTTTCCCTTCAAAGCGAATAATATTATCTCCGCTCGAAGAAACAGAGAATGGAAGCGCCAATGCCGCCTCAGCATCCAATAGGACACTGGCACCTTCGGATCCGATGTCTTTCCTATCCATTTTCAGTTTGTCGATCGTCAACTCGACACCAACATCACCCACCTCACATCGCACCACGGCGGGAAGTTCATAACCGTCTTCCATATTCTGAAGCGCGGAGTACGTCTCGGGAAACTCTTCCTTGACTGAAGAAAGGACATCACCACCTATATTGCCAACAACATCCGAGGTTTCATTCGCGAATGATGCGGTAATGAAGAATAAGTATGCGCACAGTAATGTGCAGGTTTTTAATATTTTCATTTTATTAAGAATATCATTTTCACACAGAAACATTATTAAATCTCCTTGTGGTTCAATTTTTATTTATTTTTTTTATATAGCGTAATAGTTAAAAAATTAAAAGTTTCTTTAGTACTTAATTTAATATTTTCAATACCATCCAAATTCAAGTCTGGATATTTATTTTTATTTTTACAATATTTTAGATATTCTATCAAGCTATCTAACTGATTATTTGCTTGTTTATAGAGATTATCCCCCACATCTCCTCCAGCAATCGCAAGATTTACAAGAATTTCAAAATCATTAGCATTCGGAGTTAAATACTTAATCGGAATATTCACTTCTATGTGATCAGATGACGTATTATTTCTTTTTTGGTTTTCATATTCTATTAAAAATGCAAAAACACCATCCAATCTAACTTCTTTTTTACCATTATTTGCACATTCTGTTTTCGCCCAATCAACGACAGATTCTATAGCATAATATGCGTTCTTTTTCTCCGTTTTTTTTGCATTTCCCTCTATATCACACAATAAATTAATTGCAGATTGTGTATAATATTTAAACAATTTAGGCCTTTGACAAATTACGTCCGCAATTTTCGCAAACATATGACCTTCGGTGAAAGCCAAACACTGATTTGCGGGGCCACCATACATCTTAGCATCATTGATATTATTGGAGCCTAATGTTTTTAGCAATCCCTTCCATATCTCTTCAAGGCCCTTTGTATCATGAGTTATACATATGTCATTATCTATTTGCCTTAACACATTACCATCTCCCGAGCTTAGCACATCGATTCCATATGAAACAACAAATAAAGGTATGCTTTTTTCAAACAATAATGCATTTGACACCACTTTTGCTGTTTTACTTGCAGCACTACTCAAATATTCCAACGTGCTCATATAGGCTATATCTTGCGAAAGAATAACTGCATTTACTATCTCTCTTGTAAATGCATCTTTTTCATATGAAGTATAAAATTTACCATTCTTATATACAATAGTATCCGAAGCACTCGATGATTTTTTATCAATTTTTATATAAACATTATCCACATACTTGTTTATTGCATTTATGAACCATTGATCATCGATTTTGACCTCATCTGGAAGCATATTTTCGCTAATGTTAGAGTGTGCGAAACAATCTCCAAATCTATGGAAAAGGAATTGCTTATTATCCTCTGCCCCCCCCTTGAATATTTTGTTCGTTAAAGGATCAATATAATTGGGGTTTTCTTTTAACTTATGAAGAGCATACAATGTTGCCGCAAGTTCAACGCCATGGTATCCACCAGTAAGAGCATGATCTCGTTGTTGAAGATAGGGTTTTAACCAAGTTGTATTCTCATAATAGACAATGCCATTAGGACCTAAATATGTATCAGGATCTTCCGCCCATTGTCCATACTTCTTTGCCGTTTCATAATCAAGACCTAATAATAGGCCTAAATATGTAAACAAATAATAGTGCCCATCAGTAGTCCACTGAGAATCCTCCGCATCCTCCAAGAAAGGAAGTGTATACGATGGATGGTTGTCCATAACAGTCCATTGCCATACCTTGGTCTCTGTTCCCTGGTTATAATCCATGAGATTCTTGGTTGTATTCTTATTAACACCGAAATCAAACGTGTGTTCCAAATCGAAGATACCATGCCCTAACTCGTGGGCTATCGTCCAGGCATCCGTATCTGTCCCATACGTTGTTGCACTGCTAAACACATAGCCTACATTCTTATTCCTTGGCATGTCTCCTTTTACATTTTTGTCCTTTGCGCTTGGGCAAATGAAGATGTAGGCATCTTTACTATCCTTAACCTCCGGATGCTCTTCGGTATATGCTTGTGTAAGCTCCTTCATCTCTTTACTCTCCAAACTTAGAAGACTTGTCTCAGAGACATCCAAACCATCGTCAAGGAAACTTAATTTTTTATCTTTATCAAATTGATCCTCCAACTTTATAGTAAAATACTTGCCTAGTGGATTATAAATGGCATTCAGTCTTCCCGAAATTATATCTTTTTTAATCGAGTTGGAATCTCTTCTGACAGGCACCAAATGAAGTGTGATCTCTTCCCTTTTCATTGATTGTATGAATGCTCTGCCAAGTATATTAAGCGAGCCTTTGCTCTTATCCATTGCGATTAGGTTCAAATGCTCGGTTTCTTTGCCAGCAAAGATTGTGAACTCACATTCGTTTGTTGCGCTCCATTTAAGATTCTCTATTTTCACGGCATCCTCTTCCGCTTGGATATAAATGGAAACACTATCTAGATTAATATCAACATCACCTTTCGTGAATTTAGCGACCAATTTAGTCGACATGCCTGCCTCAAGGGCAATCCACTGACCGGGAACTTCATAATAACTACTAATTTGTAGACCATTGAACGGTGACATGCCTTCGTCAATCACAGGATTACCATACACCTTGGCGGCAAATGTTATTTTGCCATTCTCACCCACTTTGTCCTCATCGGCAATATTACCCACTTCTTCTTTCTCGACGATTGTGCCTATTGCATTACCAGGAACAGAGACTTTTTTACCCTCCACTTTTATTGCCACTTGCGAACTTTCTGATTTTGAATCAGCTATCTTCTTCTGGAGATTTGTTTTTGTGCCCGCATTTTGTTTATTGACAACACCATTGATGTTCAATGTCAACGGCGAACTTCCTGTTGTACTCTCAATGTGGCCCTTAGTCATCTCTTTAGAACTATTGACCTTGATATTCTCAAACTTAACTCTGATTCCTGTCAGATCCGACAGAATTGGCAAAAGTGCAATACCCTGTCCAGAGAAAGAACCATCGTTGTTGCGAGTAATGCTTGTCACCTTCACACTCTTACCACACGCATCAATGATATCCCCTTCCTTTAGTTCCCCAATATTATCGTTAAGCTTAATGGCAGGAATATTACTCTTACAATCGTTGTTCGCTTTATACTGCATATTGAAATCCTTTTCCTTAGGCTCTGTATATGCGGTATCCGGGCAGTCCGTTATACCCTCAATCCTTGCCACGTAATTCACTCCTGGCGTGATGTTTTTTGAAATCACCCAACTGGATTCGTTTTGAGCGAATGTCTGAGTTGTCCATTCAATGACAGAATCTTGTCCTTTTACATTATAACCAACTCGATAGCCGCAGTACTTTTCAGGGTCAGTTTTCCATGATATAGTCACAGCGTCAGTTACTTCCACATTTAAATCAGGAGCTTTTATATTAGATTTTTTCTCCTGTTTCACAATCTCTTGCGACCACGGATCGCAATTACGGTATCGAAGGGTAAACGGCTCGCTCCAACCTCCATTCTTATAGTAGTCTGAAGTGGTGTATTTACCATCTGGGTTTGTCCCATCTTTATAAATCTGGACCCTCCACAAATAGGTGTGATTCTTTTGTAACCTACCTGTTGTGTTGATAAACGAATAGAAAGGGACGTTGGTCTCATCTATGAATATTGGGACTTGCGTTTCGACAAGCGAATTCAACCGAGACTTTCTTTGCCTTGTTGAATAATCGGATTCCGCATCAAAAAGATCGTCAGGCATCTCATAGATGGCTATTCTGAACTTTCTGCTTGGATCTGGCACGGCTGCCATGGATTCAGCCCATGAAAAATTGATTACACCTCCGATAGTAGGGGAAATACAGTCGTTGTCATTAGGATAAATGCACATAGGAGGTTCGCTTTTGCTCAAATAGGCTAACAGATAAGCCGGCTCACTAACCGCAATATTAGGATTTGTAGCGTCAAAAGCTTGAAAAATGAATTCGTAGGCTCCCTCTTCGTAACAGAATTCTTCATTCGATTGATTACCCACATAATTCAGTAAAGGAGTGATATCCACAATTGTTGGCACACCACTTGCCACAGTGAATTTAACTCCAGTAACCTTTTCGTTAATTAAATAAGAATTACCATGTTTCATCTTTATGTCCAGGCAAAACGTGTAATTAGCATGGTTCACATCCCTACTTAGAGCAAACACATTGAATCTCTTACTTGCCGCATAGTCCAAAAGGCAATTACTGTACGGAGGTAAAATCTGTGGATTCAATACTACAGGATAAACAACAGCAGCTGAAAGCTTCATACTAATAAGAAGCATCGCAAAAAGTAGTTGAACCTTGAGAAAACGAGTTTTCATATATTTTGTATGATATTATCAATTAAAAAGTTATGCCATATCTAATAGTTGCCAAGAATTCATAATTCCTCGTCGTCTCTGTCTTTAGACGATTGGTCAAGCCCGCCGACGCCGAGAAAGTGTGACGGCCGTATTTCTCCTTGATGCCATGGAGCAAATAGGAAGCGGAAAGGGACGAGTTCAGCAACGAATTTGTTTTTTTGTCATTGAGAATATTCTCGTTGAAGGCAAAGGATAGTCCTGTCGTAAGATGCTTATCAAAGAACTGCTTCGAACAGGAAATACCAGGGCCGTAGTATAAAGACTTGTAGAGAGCCGCTTTGGCATGATTAATGGAAAAGAAAGTCGCAAACGAGAAGTCTTTGGGCACGAGGGACTGACCATAAGAGAGCGAAGCGGAAACGATATCACTAATCGATTCCTTCACGTCATCGTTTTTCGAGTCGCTTGCCTGGTATGAGGCCATCACGTTGATATTATGTCTTAGAGTAGTATCCTTACCAAAGCTATATGAAGCCATCGCATTCAACGACTGGTTAATTTGATAAAAGTTCAAGCTGTCCAAATCATCCACATAATATGGATAGGCAGTCTTCCTGTAACGTGTATAGGTGGAGAAATTCGAGTACGACACGGATGTCGTGAACCCCTTTGAGGAGAAAGAAACATTGGCGGAACCCACAATTCGTCGGGTATCGTCTGCCTTAAGATCATTCAGGTTATTCCTTTCAAGACCAAACTTTCCCGACATTGATAATTTCCCCTCAATCAACTTTAAATATGGGGCAAGAGTAAACGTCTCAACATCATTGGTGAAGTAATACCCGCCAAGGGTTTGATAATCCGGAGCGATTCGCTCATAGCAGAACGACAAGCCCCATATCGCACCCTCATAACCAATCGATGCGTTAAGCGCATCTACAAACCGATCGTTACCCTTCCTTCCAAATACTCTGTCAATGAAGTTAGCAGACTCTATTTGTTCTCCATTGAAAGCACGGAGTTCCGAGTTATACAGAGAAAGGGCATACTCTCCCTGGACGAAGAAGTATTTCAGGAATCTTTGACGGAGATATGCAGATATGGCCATGTTTTTTTGTGGATGCAAATCAGCCTCCTCTGGTATCGGCATTTCCAATGATTCCTTATCATCTTTTGCAGAGAATAAAATTACATTCGCGTCAGTACCCTTATTGCGATAGCCCACCTTAAATCCGCATCCCATACGTTTGTAAGCCACATCGTAAATGTTGTTTTCATCAGGATTATACTCTATGGCTTTTTTAAAACGTCCATACATCGCACTAACATTCCAATGGCCCGGTGTAAGCTCGACACCCACACCTCGCGCATCATGACCAGCCAACGTATACTGAGAAAAGTGCATGTTAGTCGTTCCCAAATATAGTTTTGCCCACTTGTACTTTGGGGCGAACTGAAAACGATTGAACGGTTGTGTATAAGTTTTACTTGTATTGGAAACCGCGAAGGAGAACGGAGCGTCTATTACCCCCAAGATATTGAAGTTAAGATTTCCCGACAAAGTATACATGTAAGGATCTCTATGAATTAAACTATCGCTACCCGAGTAAAAAATGTTATTGAAGCTCAGTCCGCCTGAGACCTTCAAACCTTTCTTCACATCAAACTGCTCCAAGTCCTGAGCCATCGAAAAGAGGGCTCCCTGAACCATTAACAGTAATAAAAATATCTTTTTCACAACTTCTACAATTATCTATTCATTCAGTTACGTTCATCTATCACTTGGGGATACCAGTACGACTACACTGGCAGCATCTGTTGCAGTACGAACACGCACAATGGCCGTCTCGGTAAGCTGGAGATTGAACTTGCATATGTAGTTCGAGTCTGACATCTCCCATTTATCCGAATTCGCCGTAATAGGCGGAACGGAAACAGTTGATGCGGTTCCATTCAAACCATACACATCACAATTGACATCTTTTTTCGACTTCAATGTGACAAAAATCGTACATTCCTCTCCTACGTTAGCCGGATTTGGAGATGCGATCAACTCCAAGATATCCTTTGTGTTCAAATTAGCAAAGTGTTGATTGTCACTCTCCACATTGTTGGGTTTCCTGCCATTCTCACCATTATATTCAACGGTTATATCGCAACCTCCAACATATAGTGTGTGAGTGAATGGATACGAGAACAATACGCCATCCGATTCCTGAATTAGGGAATCTGTCACCAAACGAATAAACTTCATTCGTTCGATTGATTCCTTTGAGAAAAGCTCAGTGGTGAATGCTTCAAGAACCATCTCCTTGGTACAGATTGATTTCAACTTCTCCGTTTGAGACGCTATATTTTGTTTTATCACCTCTTTTTCCTCACTATTAGCAGAATTGAGTGACTTTTCCAGTTCCTCGACCACTTGCTCCAAACGTTTGTATTCCCTGTCATATTCTTTTTCCGGAAGTATACATGAGACAACTTCATCCGGAATACCCCAAAGAGGACCATAATAGGTCTTGCCATTGTTCCACTCAACCGAATCTCCCGGCATCAATCCATATCGGAAATAATCAGGGTCAATAACTTCATAGGAGACACCTTGTGGTAAGTCCTCAGCCTTTATTGTGAAGGAGACGCTGTCATAAGCGAAACCTCCAGTTGACGAAATATCCACAAAAGCCACGATATCATCGAGACTATGCCAATTCGTCACCATACAATCGACATTGACATTTGACATCTTTTCAGTGTTTGGCGGAATCAATCCACTCTTCTTAACACATCCGTTCGCATCTTTGACAGAGATGGAATGTGAGGTGCCCGAAACGACCTTCTTGAATGTTTCATCATCAAAGTCAGTTAAATCGTCCAATGCGTAAAGATATGGAGCCGTACCGCCAGAGACCGATTCCACATATACTCTAGAGAACTCCTCTCCAGGACAAACAGGAGAGGCTGCCGCTCTAATTTCAATAGGAGAAGAGACCCCGAAATTGTAATCAACATTTTTCTTACATCCCTCTTTGTCAACAATCACCAAGGTATGGGCGCCTCCTGGCAAACTGCGCAAGCGCAACTTGTCATTAACAGTCGACTCAAATGAAGATGGATCACTAATCTGCGCATATGCTTTTGTGACCGTATCATACAAATCAATATTCCTAAATAAAGATGCATCGGAAAAATCATCTAGGTACATTTGATATGGAGGGTATGAGCCATAAACTTTGATTTCCAATTCGCCCGTAGCGGCATCTGGACAAGACCTTACTGAATCAAGTTTTACCGCCACATAAGGGATATACGACAATGATGTATCACCTGCGATATCCACAGTGGAGTATCCAGAACATCCATCCGCATATGCGAACACACCAACCCTACCGGTAGGAAGGCCACTGATGATGTCATTACCCTCTTCATCAGTTTGGAAATCCTTTATCTCTAAGAAATCACCTTTCTTTGCAAGACGTATCTTGTAAGTATGAGGTTTTTTGGATATTTCAGGACCAAGATTAACCTTGATGGAGTGATTCTTTGGTTGAGCGCACTTATCAAAAGCCTCTTCTCCGACGACCTTAATGTTGGCATCAACAATCATATTCTTACCTACTGTATCGACACAGCCTTTTTTATCCATCACCATAACGTTAATCTTGCCTACAGGAAGGATATCGGACGTATAAACATAGCTGTCTCCTTCCTTAACAAGCATGGTATCAGGTTCGAAGTCTTGCCCTACTGTCACACTTCCCTGATTTCCACTCAAGTCTTTGTGGTCATTATCATCAGGATCACCCCACTCATGCGAGTCTACGACAATGAACTGATAAGGAGCCCATCCGCCTGATGCCTTTAGCTTCACACGTCTCTTATCGGCATCACATGCGTCAATTGCATGTTCCATCTCGACAAGGAGAGGATTCTCCGGATTCTTAATCTCAAAACTTTGTTCAAAATAGCATCCCTTGGAATCTTTGACTTCAATCCTATAAATACCAGGATACATGGCAGTGTAACCCAGCCAACTCTGAGGATACTGGAATTTGGTATATAATGAATCATGCAGGGACAATGAATTCATCGGGAATCCTAAGTCAACAGCGTCCTGTAGGGCATCATTGAAGAATTGGTCTTGTGTTTTTCCATACATGTACACATCAGGATCAAGCGAAACAAGAGAAAATCCAATCGAATCTATGTCACCAAATTTGCCAAGATAACCCTTATCAGTTCTATTATTTTCAAACACGTCTCTAGCGTAATTAACCGACTTGTTTTCATCAACAAAATGTATGTCCTCGCCATTTCGAATAGGGACAATGTCCAACTCTCCCGATGCTTTGCCATAGCAGGTTGCATCCGCCACACAATTTTTAAAGACAATCGGTTCCGGAGCTTTGATTTGATGACTGGCGATCACCTCGTCCGAACAACCATCCACAGTAGAATGATATGAGAAGGTATAAATGCCCGATCCTAAATTGTCAACAATGAATGTTTCCGGACTCGGAGAAACGTTCTTTCTCGCAATGGCCGGACCACCTCTCATAGAGAATTCTGACAACTCATGACCGCCCGAAATCATAACCTCTATAAAACCATCTTTCGAGTAACTACATCTCAGATCTGTGGTGCTATTTTCAGAGATAGAGATTGAGTAACTAGGGATAGCGTCAAGTTCAAACTTTTCTGCAATCTTGCTTCCACATTTATTCTCCACATACAGAGTGAAAGATTTATCCTTCAGATTATTGATGCGGAACTTAGCTGCCGCATCAATCACCTCAAATGGTAATAATACGTTGGCTTCTTCTCCCTCGTAGGACATATAAGCAATCGATTCAATCCATCCTTCCACACCAAAGGATAGCTCACCATTCGGATTATTGATACAGGTGGAAGGAGTAATCTTCACATCAATGAATTCAGGTTGAGGCTTGACGGTCAAAGCTAATTGATAGAATGTATCAACTCGACCTGTCGTCACCACTCTATCAAAGTCAAACACACCTGAGATTGAATTCTCCAGAACGATATCAAAACCATGCTTTTGATAAGCGGTCACACCAAAGCAAATCGAGTCGCTGAGCTTTACAACCACAGGAGAAAGGTACTCGTAAGCACCCATGCATGTCTTGTCTGGTCTGTTCTCACCTCTTTGGTCTACTTCTATGCCAAAATTTTTCAGACGAATGCTTTTCCCATTCTCTATCGTATCAGCTCTCAGCGCCACAACAGGAGTAAATCCTCCTCTGTCTGTAAGAAGGAATTTCCCTTCTGCCTTATAGAATAACAAATCCATTTGCTCCACAGAAAGCAAACGTTCATCCGCGTCTTGAGGAAGTTCACCCTTCGTCAAACCAACAATATTATCGGGCAATATTTCAGAAACTTCGGATGGTAAAGAATCATATCCCAAAATATTGCCAACAAAAGTGAAGACATGATCTGAATCCGCAAATGTACCACCTACTAATCCTTTGATGCCTAACAGCGTGTTATGGTACATAACCAATGAGTCCGCCTTTATCCAATCCCCACCTTGTTCGTTGTCAACAAACGTATTATTCACCAACTTCACAATACTACTTTGAATTATAGGTTCATCTTCCCCTTGAGAAATTGAATTTGAGAAGGTAGATGAAGTGATGGTAACATCCGAAGTGTTACATTGGACAATTGGGAGACTTAGATTTTCATCGAAGATGGAGTTCGTGACAGACACCTTACCACTTGACATAATCCATAATGGAGCACCTGTGTGGTGTACAAAACTTGAGTTTTTGATAGTTGTATTGCTGATAGAACCGGAAGAGACAGCATGTACATTCGAGTCAAATTTCACATTATCCAATTCCAGCGAAGAAAGCATAAGAGTGACATTTACGGCCGCATCACAATTGTTCAATCTCGAATGACTAACAACGATGCTTGATTGAGGTGCAAGATCAGTGCATATACCATTTCTTGAATGGGCAATATTAACACCATCAAATATAACCTTTCCCACATTCTTGTCAATATAGAACACATAAGTTGTGTTATCATCCGTTATTCCTCTGGAGTCATTATCCAAGATATCTCCGGAGAAGATGGTAAGATTATTATCCGGATCCGAAACATCTCCATCTTTTGCATCGGTTGGATAACCACCAATGATGGAGACATCACTTCTAACATAGAAGAATCCTGACGCAACATTTTCATTTTTTTGAAGGTTGAGATCCAATGTCGGATAATATGTTCCAGCCGCAACATGGAAAGTAGATGCTGTTGGTGCGTATGGCAAATAAGCGGCAAAGACCTCCGCACTCATTGCATTCTCCCAAGACGAGCCATCCCCAGAGCCATTTGTTTTCACGTAATAATCTGTCAGTGTCGAATCTAGAGGCAAAACTGTAAAGGATTCAACACGCATCTTTTGACAACCATCTACCACGGCAAAGATGGTATCACGAACAGTTCCAATGATAAATGGATCATATTTATCTCCAAAAATTTCCGAATAAACACCTATAAGCACTGTATCCTCTATAACTTCGGGGACAAGTTCACAAAGGCAATATGGATCGCTAAGTTCTGATGAATACTTATCGTCCTTTGCATTAGACTCAGCATTATAAATAGCGATAGCGACCAAACATGAAGCTTCTTCTAATGATTCAGGAACTTCTATTGAGAACTTCCCATCAACGACGTTCGATGTTGACGCAATATATTTTAGAGCCGACTGATGTTCGTTATATGTAGCAAACAATTCAACAGATACCCCATCCTTGATCTTATCCAATCCACTTACAATTTCACCATTTACAACATATTTATCATCCCCCACTATCACTGAGGTTATAATTGGCCTCTTTATGATGCTCTCAATAGCCAGTTTCTTGTTGCCATAAAAAACATTTTGAGAAATAATCGAAGAAGCGTTACCTACCGTGATATCGCTTTCCTCATTTCCTCCGATATGATTCTTACTAACGTTCAAGAAGTCCTTTCTGCTTCCACCCATAACCTCTATTCCATATCCTCCATTAGGAGATAATGATCCATCTCTCCTTACACCGATATAGTTCTTTTCTATTATAGATTGCGTAGTAGGTATTGTCAAATTTGATATCTGAATACCAGAAGAGTTGTTCCCTGATATAAGATTACCTACTGCAATAAAGGTATCAGCACTTACGTATGCACCTACTCCATTCGCAAGCGCATCACTCTCATCCTTTGTTAATCCAATAATGTTATCATATAGTTCAATCTTGTTCAAGGTGCCATATGATTTAACACCATACTCCGAATTACCAGAAATGACTGAATTTTCAATTTTTAAATTCTCACCTGCCACTTCAATGCCTCGTTTACAATTGCTAAAGTGAGAGTTAGAAACAATAACATCAGAAGAATGAACAGCATATAAGCAATAACCTCCTTGTTCTCCTTTTATTATAACATTATCCAAGCTAACCTTAGGCGCATATGACACAACGCCATCATCACAACCCACTATTGTAACCTCTCTAAGAGATAAAGTTATGTCCTCTAAAGGATTCTGCCTCTTCGTATCGACCAACAGACCATAAGATGCTGCACCATCGGACGATGAGATTTTTCCTCCTTCAAATAGCATGCTATCATTTAGCATTACCTTTATTCCTTGGGAAACAATATCAAAATTCCTTACAATAGCGTTATCGACCCATCCCATATTATAAGATCCCCCAATGGACATATTGACATTATCAATATTAATTGTGTTTATCCGTGAAGGCGAAATATATGTGCAAAATCCATCATAGATGTTATTAATTGATGTCGACGATATTACCATACTATTCAAGCTGTCGAGCACAATTGGAGAAGATTTTTCGGATGATTCTGAGATATCCTTAATAGTACAATTAATAAGTGACAAAGAATCAGAATTTGACAATACGATCGGAGCATTGCTAAACTCACATTTCCTGACAGTTACCACACTACCTCTTCCTCCTTCGATGGCACTCATCACATTTCTCATGTATATGCCCTCTAACTCAATCTTAAGAGCCTCGCCATAACTATTAAACAGATAGGTTTTAATTGGCATTTGGTCTCCATCCATCACTGTGAAATTTTCTCCAGGGTTACTCATAGCCCCTGTTTTCGCATCTGCCGGATATCCACCTATCACCTTAATGGATGATCTTACATTATAACTTCCATATCCATACGTAAGCGAAGGAGTATAATTACCTGCCGCCATGTGGAATGTGACACCATCAATTGCATACGGGATATATGTGGCGAATTGTTTTGCGCTCATCGCATTTTCCCACGAACTACCAGTCGAGTCACCTGAACTCTTTTCTTTTACATAATAATTTTCTAATTCAAGTGGTTTAACGAATGTGTACGGATAACTAAGTTCAGTTGTGAATGCATTTCCCGTGTAATACGCTGTTGCGACAAAATAGTTGTAAACACCCTCTTCAAGATCCGAGAAAGGTATTTCGAATGTGACGATGCCTCCTTCGTCATATTTTACAGAAGACCTTGCAAGTAACTTTTTTGCAGATTGAGGATCTTGGTCAGTCTCATATAACTCCACATCAGCATCAAAATGATCTTTCACCTGCACTTCAACATACACTTTATCTCCATCCTTTCTAACTTCTCTAATAACTGGAATATTGTCTTCCATTGTTTTATATCCAGTATTGTTTTCTATTGCTTTGGCGTTTTTATTCCCCAAAAATACGTTTTGAGATATGTGGGAGCCTACCCCTTCGGAAACATCTCCCTTTTCATTATATCCGATATGGTTATTTATTATTGAGACAGGAAGACGGGTAGATCCGAGAACAACACTTATACCATAACCTTTATTAGGAATAGGAGTACCTTTTTTCGAAACTCCAATGTAATTGTTGCTTATTTCAATAGATACGGAAGAGTTCTCTGGACTTACAATTACGCCATCTCCTCCATTAAACCCTATCACGTTAGCGTCTTCAATTGACTCCGGGGCCATACCAAGCATCCCACGCATGTCTATTCCATATTCTCCGTTACCTAAGTCTCTATATAATTCGTCTGTTCCTATATAATTCCTTTCGAAGACTGAGGTGTGGTTGGTCCCTATTGTTACACCATATCCTGTATTTCCAGAAATGATGTTATCTTTTGCCACAAAAGCACCGGCATTAACAAATACACCATTCCCATTCGCGTTTTTTTCTCCTGAAGGGTCTACGCCAATATGATTTCCTATCAACTCGAGAGAGGAACACGGAACATTATAATCTGCGGAGGTATTAATTCCATCCGATGTATTTCCTATAATATAACAATTTTTGACAGTATGGTTTCCCGCTTTATATAAATATCCAACGGTTCCATTCTTAAGAGTCGATCCGCTAACCGTCACATCCGTCTTTAGGGAAGAAAGACAGGTTCCCGTGCCTTGATTGTCAATTGTCGTGTTCTCAATTAACGCTTTATCAACGACCCCCAAATCAACTCCAGACCCCAATATCTCAGAATTCTTTAGTTCAAAAGAATTACCTGTAACAAGTTCTATATGGGAAAGCTTGGAGTCCTCAATGTTAAGTTTAGAAGATATGTCCTCAACTCTTATGGAAGCATTGGCTGCCTTAACGTCAGACAGATTAGCTTCTCCCAGTTTACCTCTATACAACATGCCTCCGACATTATTCAGTGTGACATCTTCCATTATCAAATTATCGATATATGGAGTAGATGGCTTAAATAAATCACCAATAATACCTGTAAATTGAACTCCCTTGAAATTTATAACTCCCGCCGAGTTTATTGAAATCGGGTACTGAGACTCCGAATCCTCGCTGATGTTGGTTATTTCCGAATTTGAAATACTGAAACTCTCTACTTCGCTGAGTACAATCGGAGCATTGTCAAAAACACAGTCAAAGACCTCTATTTTACTACCCTCCGTCGCTTCTATCGCACTCATGACATTCATCATCTTCAATCCTTCAAGATAAATGTTCAACGTATCACCATTGGTCATTCTTCTGAAAAGGTATGATTTAACACCCATGTCAGATGCGTCTATGGTTGAATAAGTTCCTTCCGTTCTCTCCGCACCAGTCTCAGCGTCTGCCGGATAACCTCCAATTACACGGATATCGGAGCTCAAGTAGAATCCGCTATAACCATATATTTTCCTCGGTTCATAATTGCCCTCTGCCAAGTGGAATGTAGTACCATCCGGAACAGATCCGCAGATGGAAGCGAATTGTTTTGCGCTCATCGCATTTTCCCACGAAGCACCCGTTGAGTCACCTGAACCATTTTCTTTCACGTAATAATCCCCTAATTCAAGAGGCTTAACAAATGTGTATGGAGAACTAAGTTCGGTTGTGAACTTGTTTCCCGTGTAATACGCCGTTGCGACAAAATAGTTGTATAACCCCCCTCCAAGATCTGAAACAGGTACTGCGAATGTGACGGAACCTCCTTCGTCATTATTCACAAAAGACTTTGCGAGAAGCTTTTTTGCGGATTGAGGATCTAGGCCCGTCTCATACAGTTCCACGTCAGCGTCAAAATGATCTTTCACCTGCACCTCCACATACACACTGTCTCCGACCTTTCCAACTTCTTTAATAACTGGGATATTGTCTTCCAACGTTTTATAACCAGTATTGTTTTCTATCGCTTTCCCGTTTTTATTCCCCCAGAATACATTTTGAGATATACAGGAGCCTATCTCTTCGGACACATCTCCTTTTTCATTATATCCTATATGGTTATTTATTATTGAGACAGGATAATTGAAAGATCCAGAAACAATACTTATACCATAACCTCTATTAGGAATAGGATCACCTTTTCTCGAAACGCCAATGTAATTGTTGCTTATTTTAGCCGACAAGGCAGAATTCCCGGGGCTTATAATTACGCCATCTCCTCCATTAAATCCTATCACATTAGCGTCTTCAATTGATTCCGGAGCCATAGATATACCGCCCATAGTAGACATACCATGCAGGTCTATTCCACATCCTCCGTTACCTAAGTCTCTATGGAATTCGTCAGTTCCTATATAATTTCTTTCAATGATTGAGGTCTCGTTGGGCCCTATTTTTACACCATATCCTGTATTCCCAGAGATGATGTTGTCTTTTGCCACAAAAGCACTGGCATTAACATATACTCCATTCCCATTCGCATCTATTTTTCCTGAAGGGCCTACGCCAATATAATTCCCTATCAACTCAAGAGATTGAGAATGTGTACGATAATCAGCAGAGGAATTAATTCCATCCGATGTGTTTCCTATAATATAACAATTTTTAATGGTATGGCTTCCCAACTTATATGAATAGCCAACGGTTCCACTCTTAAGAGTCGATCCACTAATCGTCACATCCGTCGTCAGGGAAGAAAGACAGGTTCCCTTACCTTGATTGTCAATTGTCGTGTTCTCAATTGTCGCTTTTTTAACGGAAGCCAAATCAACTCCCGACCCCAATATCTTAGAATTCTTTAATACAAAAGAATTACCTACAACAAGTTCTATATGGGAAAGCTTGGAGTCCTCAATGTTAAGTTTAGAAGATATGTCCTCAACTCTTATGGAAGCATTGGCTGCCTCCACGTCAGACAGATTAGCTTCTCCCAGTTTACCTCTATACAACATGCCTCCAACTTTATTCAGTGTGACATCTTCCATTATCAATTTATCGATATATGGAGTCGGCTTAAATAAACCGTCAGCAATATCTGTGAATTGTATATGCCTGAAGCTTATAACCCCCGCCGAGTCTATTGAAATCGGGAACGGAGACTCTGAATCCTCGCTAATGTTGGTTATTTCTGAATTTGAAATACTGAAACTATCTACTTTGCTGAGTATAATCGGAGCATTGTCAAAAACACAGTCAAAGACCTCTATTTTGCTACCATCCGTCGCTTCTATCGCATTCATGACATTCATCATCTTTAACCCTTCAAGATAAATGTTCAATGTGTCACCATTGTTCATCCTTCTGAAAAGGTAAGATTTAACACCCATGTCAGATGCGTCTATGGTTGAATAAGTTTTTTCCGTTCTCTTCGCACCAGTCTTAGCGTCTGCAGGATAACCTCCAATTATACGGATATCGGAGCTCAAGTAGAATCCGCTATAACCATATATTCTCCTCGGTTCATAATTGCCTTCTGCCAAGAAAAACGTGGTACCATCCGGAACAGATCCACAAATGGAAGTGAATTGTTCCCTGCTCATCGCATTTTCCCACGAACTACCCGTCGAGTCACCTGAACTCTTTTCTTTTACATAATATGCGTTTGGAATCTCGCCAGGGATAACAGTTATTTTGGCAATAGTTTTCTTTACACATCCATCCTCTCCTTCTGAAGTCACCATCTCCTCAAAATATCCTTCTTCTTTAGGATAGAATCTCCGGTTATCAATGGTAAATGGAGTTCCTACTGTCACACTCTTCTCGACCACAACTGGAGCAGGAGTACAAAGACAATACGGATCACTCAATTTTGTAGTATATGAGTGGTTCTCAGCAACTGGATCTTCATTGTAAATTGCTATCGCAACAAGACACGACACTTCACTATCCATTTCTGGCATATCATCTATCAAGAATGAAAAATGATCGTTTTCATCCACATTTACAGATGCGATATATATTAATGCAGACTCATTTTCTTTATTTGTGCAGTACAATTCCACAGTGACACCTGCAGAACTATTACGAGGATCGGGAGACACTATTCCATACACAACATATTTTCCATCCTCCACCTTCACCTCATAAATTCTAGGCGAAGGGAATGATCTTGAATCCATGTCAATTGCATTTACGCTATTCCCATGAAAAACATTCTTAGATATAACAGCATAAGCTCCTTTTTCCTTTATATCCCCAAGCTCATTGAACCCAATATGATTGTGGTCAATGTATAATTCACTCGACACTGTTGTATATGGAATAGAGTACCAACCAATTGAAATTCCATACCCTTTATTCGGCATTTTAGCTCCCTCTGGAGTAACTCCAATATAATTATTTCTTATTGTGGAACTAAAAGAATGCAAATCTCCCGTACTTGTATATACGCCATCACCTCTATTATAACCAATATAATTAGCGGAAGCCAAAGTGCTTGGCGCCATATCCAATGCAGTAACATTCGCAGCCTGCAGTTTTATTCCCGTTGACCCATTCCCAAAATCTTCAAATTTTCTATTTGTACCGATATAATTTCCGTTCAATTCAAACTTATTTCGCACAACATAGAAACACATACCAATAGAGTCGTTGCCTGAAACAACATTATTCTTAGCCACGAAATTGTTCGCACTAACGAAAACACCAACCTTATTCGGATATCTCTCATCGGCATTTCTTGTTAATCCAATAACATTATTTTCAAGATTGATGTTGGCATTAGAATTTGGTATAGCATAAACTCCATACTCCGAATTCCCTGAAATCATTGAATTTTTCACCGTCAAACTATTGGCATTAACCAATTCCACTCCATATCTTGCATTTACAAGGTTGGAATTGTTAACAACAACATCTGATTCCCCATTTATCAAATATAGTGCGATACTCGAAT
This sequence comes from Paludibacteraceae bacterium, assembly GCA_045226255.1. Taxonomy (GTDB): domain Bacteria; phylum Bacteroidota; class Bacteroidia; order Bacteroidales; family Paludibacteraceae; genus UBA1181. Next base: position 35,135 of record JBGVCG010000014.1, read on the forward strand.
TCCCTTTGTTGCAAGATATCGTCACATCATCCAATGAAATTAGGCTCTCCGCGTTTGAGTAATTGTCTAAAATTCCGTAAGGATAATCGATGATTGAGGAATGACTCACAGACAATTTTTTTCCGTTAGCGAAGTAGATACCATAATTTACTTCCGGCAAATTTGTTGACACAAGTTTTGATTCCTTTATTATAATCTCATCCGAGGAATTGAATATATACATTCCATTGGTCTCGGCATCCAATCCTTCAAACAAACCATAATTAACGTCACCTGCAAACAGAGAGCCACTTGCGTTTCTAACGGTAACATCTTTCATGATAAGAGAATCACAGACAAAATTTGTTTTTTTACTATTAGAATAAATGATATCACCTTCAATGTCACTAAATGAAACATTATTTAGCCGTACTTTCTCTGCCTTTTCAATAATCAGCGGATACGTATAGGTACTTGCTCCTTTCCTGACATTACTAAATTTTGTGTTTGAAATTTCAACTATCTCCACATTAGGAGTAATGATTGAGGTGCTATCAACAATACAATTATTCATATAAAGCTTCCCATTTCTACTGAGAAGCACAGCAATTGTAGCATATTTCATTGTGAGTCCCTCAAGAGAAAGAGTAATAGGTTCATCTCCATCCTTAAAAAGGTATTGCGAACTACCATTATAAGATGCATTCATAATAGTAGGATGTTTCTCCGGATCGTTATCATCTCCCATCTTCGCATCATTTGCAAATCCACCGATAATCTTCACAGAAGAATTTAAGTCATACAACGATTTGGCACCACATTTTTCATAATCACCACAGTAACAAGGTTGATATGACCCTTCTGCCAAATAGAATGTTGACCCATCATACACAGTAGGCAATATTTTAGCAAAATCGTCTGAAGACATCGCATTTCCCCAAGATGAGCCATCTTTTGTTCCTGAACCATCTACCTTAACATAGTATTCTTTCCCTTGATACTTAGATAGATCTATGGAACTTTTTTGGGGTCCGTAAAACTTACTTTTAATACTATCTTCTATTATAACCCATGAATAGTAAGAGGTCCCTTTTAGATTATGTAGTGGGAACCTTATCGAAAAAGTCTTATGGTTTGCATCTGTTTCAGCAACACCCAATAAAGACAGAGCACTATGTTTCTTTCCATCTGAAAAATACAATTCGACATCTGTCGGATTATTAGACTTCACTTCTCCTTCAACCACGACATAGAAGCCATCCGTTTCTTCTGTGGTAATTTCCATTGTAGGAACATCGCTCGTGGTTTTTATCGCATATTTTTCATTACCATGAAAGATGTTGTGTGATATAATAGAATAATCGGCGTAGATGTCTCCTCCCCCATTATATCCTAAATGATTATTATTTATGTTTAACGTAGCACGTCCATCAATCACATTAATTCCATAGTTGCCATTCGGCATTGGGCGGCCATCCGGAGTTACGCCAATGTAATTATTGCTGATTTCAGAACCATATGAATATGCCACAACTCCATCCTCCCCATTAAACCCAATATAGTTAGCCTCTTTTAAAGAAGGTGGATTCATACTTGCCGAGTAAGAGGCGCCCTTATATACTAGATTAATACCACTTCCACCATTACCCAGGTTTTCATAAAACTTATTTGTGCCAATATAATTATTCTCTATTTCACAAAATTGACCCTTACAATTAAACTCCACACCCAATCCTTTGTTCCCGGAAATAATATTTCCATCAATATATATAGAATCTGCTTTGACAAAAACACCAGTTCCATTCCCGTACTTGTCAGTCGCATCGGCATTTAATCCTATTATATTATTCCTTAAAACTAATTTGCGCAATACGGAAGAAGTTCCGATACCATATAAAGAATTCCCGGAAATAACAGAATTCTCAACCTCCAAACTTCCCGAATAGACTTTCACGCCTTCTTTAGCATCGTATAGTTGAGACCTATTAATATACACATCGGAACCCGCAGGTGCACAAAAACAACATCCATCTGTTCCACCATAAATCTCAACATCATCTAAAGAAGATTTTTTTGCATTGGCATAGACTCCCGTACTATATCCTTTCACCAAAGACTTAGATAATCTAAAGTCAGGACATTCTGATATATAAATTCCTTCCTTATTGGCTCCATTGGATATAAACTCACTTTCCGAAATACTAATTGAATAGGTAGGATAAGAACTAGCGGCCATCCATAATCCACCTGAACGCGCTTTCAGTCTTGATATATTGGCAGAGCATACCCTCCCCTCAAAAAATCTGCCAGGCACAGTAGCAACAACGTCTTCTATAACTAGATTTTCTATAACCTTACTGACATAAAACACAGCATCTATATCACTTATAACAGCCCCCTTTATAGAAACCATTTGTACTGAATCAATAGTAAACTGTGAGATAGAGGTTGTTTCTGCTGATAGATTTTTGAAACTAGAGTTTTCTATAAAAACTTCATTTGAACGACTGACTATTATGGGCGCATTATCAAACACACAATCAGACACTGAGATTCTATTGATTCCTCTCGGATAGATACCGATATAAGCATCTTTAATTGTAACACCTTTTAACTTAAATACAGTGTGCTCCTCATTAACATCAAATATTGGTGATGCTGTATTTTTCTCAGCTGAAAAGGTTGTAACATTCTCATTTGGATTCGCCACATCTCCTCGTTTCGGATTTTTAGGGAATCCACCAATAATTGTAGCACTATTCTTTACCAAAAACGATCTAGTCGTAGCTGCTGAGGCGTTATAATTTCCAGCTGCTATATAAAAGACAGATTGGGAAGAAACATCAGGCAATAATTGCGCAAAATCATCTCCGCTCATCGCTTTTTCCCACGACGAACCATCTCCTGTTCCATCAACTTTCACATAATAATCTTTCGCATATGATAAACTAAATAATACAGTCTGTGCTAAACAAATAAGTGTTGCTATAATTCTTTTTGTGTTCATCGAGAGTATATATTAAAAAACTTTGCAAAGTTATGTATTTTTATTCAATTCATCTGTACTTTTTGGACAAAATGACTGCTAAAATATCAATATATCATGTCAAAAAGCACATATAACACTGCCCGAACTTAGAATTAGTCGCTAAATTAAGGATATAAAACTTGTATGATTTTCTTCATGACAAAACAGAAACAACTAATTTATTCTTCGTGATTATTACTTCGCGACTTCCAACACATAATTAAAACATCAACAAGCATCCAAGACATAAGGGGAGTCGTCAACAATGAAACACCCAATAACTCCTGACTCAAAGGCGAAAAAGAATGAAATATTATACCAAAAAGGTAAATGAAGCACGGCGTTAACACGCAGCACAATAAAGCTCTGATTATAGCAACTGTTTTATTCTTGCAGATAAAAATGAAGTCATAAAGTAGGAGATGGCACAACCCGACAAAACTCCATAAAGGAAAGTCATTCTTCCTTTGTCTCCCCAAAGACCACACAATATCGTCATCACAATTGAGCAAATCAATGAAATTGCACAAAAGTACAAGGTGCTTTGGAGTATACCATATTTGGTTTTTTGCATTTTTCTATTTTTTAGTTTTATAAATTCCATCATGGCAAAAACAAAAGTTGCAAATTATTAAAGACCAGCGATTTTGTTTATTCTGACCCATAAACAACCGAACGCCCACAGAACTGGAATAGGGACAATCTTAGATCTCTCCTCTTTCCCATCTATGGTCTATTTTGTACCCACATGCTTCAAGGTCTTCACAAAATAATTCTTCAAAGGCATGTAGTTTATGAGCGACCTTCAACACAAGGGGATGCCCACTACTTACCTTCCCCACATCGACATTCCGCCGTATGGCTTTCTCTTCCGCGACACTTTTCTCATACAAATACACGAGCCTCTCCTTATACCTTGCGTGTCCTATCATTTTAAAGATATACGCAGATTTGATCAGGCTCGGAGAGAGGTACTGATAATCAGCGTTATCATTGAAATCCAGCCCCATCAATAGTTCCGCCACATTCTCAAGGCGGTCGTTATATTGATCGATAAAAGGGAAAACCTTTTCATCGATCAGCTCCTGCATCGCAACACGAACCGGTTGGAACTCCTCCACAGTGGAAACCAAGTAATGGGGCGAAAATAAATTTTTATATTTCTCCGATATAAACGTTTTCGAAATTGTCGTTTTACTTCTTTCAGCTATAACCCCATACCTGAGCAACAACGCTTCCAGTTTCGTTTCCACCTCTTTGAAATATAACCTCACAGTGAACGGCTCGACGCTATATTCATTTGAATAATTGCAATAACCTGACGCCATCAGCGCACGATTACCATTTGACTCATTAGTTTTACTAAACACATATGTCATTACGGCATGTTTCATTTCATAGTCTCTCACATTAAGAGACCTGTAAAACTCCATCAAATCCTTTTGTGTTATCGCCATACTTCAATCAATCTATAAATACATATCAGGAACAGTCCTTATACACATTCTAATCCACAAAAAGCATCCTCCTCATTCCCTTTGATTCTTAAGTCAAATAAATCCTTTACGATAAAAACCATACGGTTAGAAGAATACTCGTTTTGTTTGTCAGCCACCAAGATAATACTTATCGGATTCTTTTCAAAAAATTATTTCAAGGACATTTCTTCGAACAATGAGAAACACAACTTATCGAAAAAAATAAATTTATTCCAAAGAAATTTTCCTCCCCATAAAATCATCCGAACGCCCGCCAAAACAAAGCGGAGACAAACATACGCACCCTTCCCTTACCCTACGGGGAACCACGCGTTGGGCAAATTTACACACCCTTATTCCATCATTCTATTGGATAATCCAAATTATTATTATAAATTTACAAAGTGTTAATTATTAATCATCAAAAGGAGATTTATGATAGACATTAGAATCATCGATGGGGAATTCGAAATCGGCGGAGATTTCGATCTTGGATATATGGGAGTATATGATGATGATATGATATCCATAGAAAGCACTCCCGGGGAAGTGAGAGAATGGGCCATTGTGGCGGACAGCAACAAGGCGGACAGCACAGATGAGGAATTGGCTAAATTCCTGACAAAATACTTCAACGACTTCGAAAAAAAGGTAAAAAAGAACCGCAAGCAGGTAAACAACAACTTCCTCCGCAACATATATCTGGACATGAACAACTCCGGAACAGAGTTCTGGAACATAGAAAAAATATTCGACCCGAGCGCAATGCCGAAGGGAGAGAAATTGGACGACTCGCTTTATGACCTACACGAAGAGGAGTTAGGGAAGGCGGCGGACGAATACGAGGGCTCACCCAACGACGGCTCCATCGAGAAAGTGGACTTCGAAGCCCTGCTAAAGGAGTATTTCCCCATGTTCAAGTGGGATGCGCTCATCGAGGAAGTCGTACCCGAGACTTTGCAGCTAGGCGACGGTGTGATCGCCTTCCAGTGCTCCGACGACTACAACAACACATTCCTATGCGGCGCTAACGACGAGCTGGACGAGGACCTAATATTCAGCGACTGGCACAACTTCTAAATTTGACCGATATTAAAACTACTTTATAAAAAAAGGGTCGAAAGGCTTATGCCGATCGACCCTTATCTTTTTATCCACGTCCAACTCACTTATAAAACGTTTTCGAGAAGGCACTCGCCTCGCCCTTCCCCCGCACGCAGCGCGACCACCACGCATGGAAGAAACCGAAACCATATCCCCACAGCTGCGTGAAAGCGGCAGGAACGGAAAGCAATCCGATCTTCAGGCTACTGTTTTTCACCGTCGAATCCACCATCACCAGCAACGAATAGAGCACTACCGGTGCGATACACACCCCAGCCATACAAGCCCAAAGTGAAGAGGGAGCAACAACGGACAACAAGCAACAAACCACAGCGCACACGATGCACAGCAATGAGCCCGCCGTAAAAACAGCCGGCAGCAGATGTACCAACTTCAGCGATTCAGGGTATTTCTTATACAGATTGATGCGGGCCATGCCACTGTTATAGACCTGTTTAAAGAACTTCTTCAGGTCCGTCCTACGCTTGTGCCACACCCATGATTCAGAGAACAGTCGGCAAGCGTACCCACCCTTGAAGACACGAATGCTGAAATCTATGTCCTCGCCGAAACGCATGGAAGAGAAACCTCCCAAGGCACGGAAGACATCCGCCTTCACCCCCAGATTGAAACTGCGGGGGTAAAACTTATCCATCTTCTTTTTGCCACCACGTATTCCACCCGTGGTAAAGAAAGAGGTCATGCTATAACTGATCGCCTTCTGAAGATCCGTGAAAGAATCATGCGCACGGTCCGGCCCTCCGAAAGCGTCCGCATACTCACGCTCCAACTCATCCGCCGTGTTCTTCAGATAGTCTTGCGGAAGGATCACATCAGAGTCGAGAATAAGGAAATACTCGCCTTGGGCACGTTCAGCCGCATAATTGCGCGTCTGGCCCGGACCACTATTCTCCTTGTAGAAATAATGAAGCGGAATTCTGTCGGAGAAAGAAGAGCACACCTCCTCACATCTCACAGCAGAGCCATCATCCACGATGATCACCTCAAAATCCCTGAATGTTTGGGAAGAAAGGCTTTCGAGGAGTTCACCCACCTCATTCGGGCGGTTGTATACTGGAACAAGAATCGAGAATTTCATAAGAATGGTTAACGACAACCAATACCCTGGTCTTCTGGTTTCACATATTTAGGGAGCAGTTTCTTCGCCAAGAGATAAGCCGCCACAGCGCCCAAGGCATCAGCCATCCAATCGGACCAATCGCCCGTACGAGGAGGGAAGAAATTCTCCTGCAACAGTTCGATGACACCGCCATAGACGACAGGATAGATAAGTCCCCACAGGCGCATCTGACGGTCGCTGAAGTCGTAACGTTGGCGATACAACTCGAAACAGACCACCCCAGAGAGCACAAAATACATAAAGAAATGGGCAACCTTATCCATCCAATGGAATTGCAACTCCGGGAACTCCGGAACCGTGCGGATAATGCTCACATACAGAACAGCAAGAGACAACACGACGGACATGCCGTAAACTCTAAAAAAACGCATACTGAAAATTTTTACATTAACGATCCAAATCGCTCAAAACCGAATCTAAATCACATTTTTTTCTTACCTTTGCAAAGGTATATAAAAATAAAGCAATTATAAAATGAAAACTGTCGTAAGCGGCATCCGTTCGACCGGGAACCTGCACTTGGGCAATTATTACGGAGCCCTCAAGAATTTTATACGCATGCAAGAGAACAACCGTTGTTTCTTCTTCATAGCAGACTACCACTCCCTGACAACGCATCCAGACCCCAACATCCTCTATCCGAACGTGAAGAGCGTTCTGACCGAGTATTTAGCCTGCGGGTTGGATCCTGAGAAGTCGGCCATCTTTATCCAAAGCGATGTGCCGGAAGTGGTGGAGCTCTATCTGATGCTCAACATGCACGCTTACCTCGGAGAGTTGACGAAGACCGTCTCTTTCAAGGACAAAGCGAGGAAGCAGCCAGAGAATGTGAACGCCGGACTCCTCACCTACCCTACGCTGATGGCGGCGGATATCCTGATCCACAATGCGGACCAGGTACCAGTGGGCAAAGACCAGCTGCAACATTTGGAGATGACACGCAACTTCGCCAAACGATTCAACAACTTCTACAAGGTGGAATACTTCAAGGAGCCGGTAGCCTACAACGACGGCACGGAGCCAATCAAGATCCCTGGATTGGACGGCAGCGGCAAGATGGGCAAGTCTGAAGGCAACTGCATCTATTTAGCAGACGATCCGAAGACCATCGAGAAGAAGGTGAAAAAAGCGTTGACCGACCAAGGACCAACCGAACCTAACTCTCCGAAGCCAGATTACATAGAGAACCTCTTCACCATCATGAAGGTCGTATCCGCACCTGAAACCGTTCAATACTTTGATGAGCAATGGAACAAGTGCGAAATACGTTACGGAGACCTGAAAAAGCAGTTGGCTGCCGACATCATCGCAGCCACGGAGCCTATCCGCGAGCGCATCGCCTACATCGACGCCCATCCGGAGATCCTGCATAACGCAATCACCCGAGGAAAAGAATTGGCCCGCGAAAGCGCCTCAAAAACCATTAGGGAGGTACGAGAGATCATGGGATTCAGGAATTTCTAACAAAGATTCTCCGGCACCCCTATCCCGAACTCTAAGCAAGACAAGCGTTATACCAAAATAAGAGCAAATAAAAAAGGCTGAATCTCTTGCGATTCAGCCTTTTTTTATGATCATCCCCTATCAGAGATTGGTCAATCCATTTCTTCACCATCACGGCGTTTACGGACCAAGCCGTAAATCCAACTGCCCAACGCAAAGAAAAGCAAGCCATATAATATCGCATAACAGATGTACGCAACAGGTCTAGCATTTCTGACACTATCCGGATCGAACACAAATTCGATGGAATGTTTCCCAGAAGGCACATTCAGCGCCCTCAGCAAATAGTTCGCCCTAAAATGAGGGGTTTCCTGACCATCGATATAGGCCTTCCACCCATATGGATAATAAACCTCGGAGAAAACAATCGTTCCATCCTTTTCAGACTGGGACTCATACACCAACTTGTTCGGGGCGTAACTAATCTCCTTAACAGTCGCCAAACTATCATGTGACAAACTACGGTTCACGAATTCAGAGAACTTCACGTCAGTAACAGCCGTATTCTTCACATTGATTGTTTTAAGAGCATCAGACTCCTCGTTTGGAGTGTTAGCCACGACGATAGAGTCAACGAACCAAGCGTTCCCCATCGCATCCGGATTACGTTGAGGAATAGCCTGACCATCCTGCCCCTTTGTAATCACATATTTCGTATTCAACATGTTCAACACAGGCATGTTAAACTTCGAAATGTGCTCTTCGATCAGATCCTGATAACGGCGCAACTTAGCCGCATGATAACCACCAACCGATTTAAAATAATAGGAGGTACGGGATTCGTTGAAGGTATTGGTCGTCAAGTTCAAGACACGATAGTTCGGGTCAGTCTCCGTAGAGAGCAATTGCTCTTCCCAAGGAAGTTTCTTAAAATAGCTTTTCTCCTCTTTCTCCGTGATGAAACTATCACTACCAAAATACCGCTTGTTGATCGGCCACATGTCGAAAAGGATAAGCACACCCAACAGCGCTACAAAGATATTCGCCTTCAGCTTCTCCTTCACATATAACCACAATAGAACAAACGTCGCCGCTATGAACAAGAAAGAACGGAAAGCATCTGATCTCAACATAGACTCACGCTCATCCATAATCGATGAAACCAACCAATCAGGCAAGTTCTTGAAATTTTGCGCATCGTTCACCGAAGAGAAATCAAATAAGGCACCACCCAACAAGGAGAAAAGGAGGCAGAGGCCACCCGTCACACCCGCTGAGATAAGCATCTTCTTCATCAAGACTTTCTTTTCCATCTTTTCCTCCATTACCTTCTTCAACGCCAAGAATCCCAGAAGAGGCATTGTCACTTCGGCCACAATCAATATAGAGGAAACCGCACGGAACTTACTGTACATAGGGAAATACTTAAAGAAAAAGTCCGTAAGCGGCATGAAGTTATGTCCCCAAGAAAGCAAGATAGACATCACCGTAGCGACCAACAACGCCCATTTATACGGCCCCTCAACTATGCATAGACCCAAGACGAACAAGAAGCACACAATCGCACCCGCATAGACAGGACCAGCGGTAAACGGCTGATCTCCCCAATAAGTTGGCATATGCTTAGCATAATGAGTAGCATCATGGCGAGAAACACCATGGTCGATGAGGCTTTTATAGACTTCGGAGTCCACACCCACATCATAGCCAGACGCATTCCCCATAAATCCAGGGACCAACAAAGTAAACGTCTCGCCTACCCCGTAGCTCCATGCGGTCGCATAATCCAAATCCAAGCCTTCCGTCTTGTTCTTCTCGTCGCTTTCCTTCACCAGTTCCGAATGTCCACCACGCATAGTTTCAGACATATACTCCAAGTTAGCTTTATACTTCGGATACCACGCTCCAGTACCCACTAAGAAAGCGCCCACAAAAGCCAAGCATGCTAAGCCCAAATCCTTATAACGTTTTTCCTTAATATGGATATATAACTCGGCGCATCCTAGAACGCCAATCAACATACAATAATAGTATGCGATTTGAGGATGCTTCATCACACCTAACATCACGTAGACAGCAGTCAACAACGCTCCCCAAAGATAGCGTTTCCGGAAAATCAGGAAAAACCCGCCAACGACAGGAGCGAGCAATGCGATTGATTCCACCTTCGTGTTGTGTCCCGCCGCAATAATGATAAAGAAATACGACGAGAAAGTTATCGCGATGGAACCCGCAATAGCAAGATTGGTTTTCAGGCGGAAACACTTGAGCATAAGGAAAAAACAGAAGAAGTAGCCCATCAGATAGAACAACGTTTCATTACCCAAAAAGAAACGAGATATCTTCGTGAAAGGCATAGACAAATCTACCGGGAAATAGGATCCTCCACCTATCTGATAGGAAGGCATTCCAGAGAACATGGATCCTGTCCACCAAGTAGGATTGCCACTATCTTTTGACGTCATCGCCTCATGCACCATACCTTGCCAACTAATGTGATCACCCGCCTGCACGACCTTCCCCTCCAACACAGGAGAGGCGTACACTAATGTCAATATGAGGAAGATGACTATTGCGGCCAACCATCCATAGCCCTTCTTCCATAAAGATTGAACAATCGAATTTTTCATTTACTTATCCAATTTATTAAAAACAATTACACATTCACTATAACCTATCCGCCAGCATCTGCGCATCGTATATATTATCCTCCAAGGAACAATACTTCCACGCACCATAACGTCCAATAGAATAGATGTCAGAGGCCTTCAGCAAATCCATTTTCGACACCTTGTCAGTTTCAGATGATTTTGTAATATGCACATAAGCAGGATTCATCATCACCGAGCAATACGAAACCAGCTTCTCGTCATTAACGATACCAACCTTTTTCAAGTCCGAAAGGACACAATCAAGGAGGCATGGCACATCAATATTCCCCTGCGACTCCTTATTGAACCCAATCTCCACATACAGAGACATCCTATCTTGTCCAATTATATTGTCATAAAATCCGACCCTGTAGAAAGAGAGATTCTTATCAGGGAAATAGATCCAATTATTCTTCTTTTGGTTCCCTTTTTTATCAAAGCCGAGATTAAACACCAAAACCTTGTTCCAAGAATAAATACTCTTGTCATATTCCACGCCCGATTTTTCCAACAGTTCCGGGAATGGTATCGTTGAAATTAAATTATCATAATGGATTTCCCTCTTGTCCGTCCTGGCAATTTTCCTTTCCCTATCAATAGAGACGAGTTTCTCATTTAATGAGATCTTATCATTCTCTAACCTTGAAGCGATTGACTCCACGATCTGGAACGCACCCTTCTTAGGATATAAGAAAAACGAATTGTAGGATTGGTCCTTGGTGTTTCTGAAGTTCAACACGATCTGTTCCTTATTCGCATACGGGAAGAAACGACCCATAGCATCCACATCCAACCTGTCCAAATCCACGGCATATAACTTCTCATTATATGGGATCAGGAATTTCTCCGCGATAGATTTCCCGAATTTAGCATAAAGCATAGCCTTGAAGGAAGATATGCATGCATCCTCCTCCTTCGAGAAGAGGTCGTACAAGCAATCGATGAACTCTTCTTTTTCCAACTGATGGATATTCATTTGGAATGGGTAATCCACCAAGAGGCCTTTATAATAAATTTGGGTATGCTTAAAAACCTTAAGTATATCCTCCTCTTTAAGGTTTTTAAGCACATAGTCCTTGATTTCCGGCCTTTGGAAATGGAAAAAATGGCCAGAATAATCCCATGTGAAACCATCCTGATTTATGGTTTTACAATACCCACCAATACTATCAGACTGTTCCACAATCAAATAGTCGTTCTTAGTAGCGGCCGCATATGCGATACCACTGATTCCCGCTCCGATTATCAAATCCATATTATATCAACATTTCTTTTTTTGAAACATATACCTTAATCAACTTCTCCGCCAAAGAGGGCAAGTATCTGATCAAAAACGTCAGTATCCTTAACGGCATATTTTTTTTATAATAGACATTTTTGCTATAATTAGGCACCAAACGGATTAATTCATCGTATATTTCGGAAATGGTAGAAGGCTTAGGCTCCAAGGAATTCACAACGTAATTGAAGACAGACCCCATATAGCCTTTTTTCACATATATATAATTCACCTCTTCAGGGAACTCGTCATAGACACCATGATTTTTAGCATAGTCGAGCAAGTCCTTGAATACATTCAGACGTTTCTGATATTTGGAACTGTCTTTTGTCGTACATACAGAGCCAGGACGGATTAGATATTTATAGAAATTCTTATGGACATAGGCAATGGACTTCGCTGTCATCCACACACACGAGACGAAGAAACTATCATCTGCGCAACGATCCCCATGAAAGCGGATCTCGTTTTCCTCAATAAAAGAACGTTTGTATATGAACGTGGCGAAAAGGGAGACATAATTCGACAAAATCTCCTTTCTCTTATCGTGAGTGATATCTCCATTCCCCACATACGGATTCTTTATGACTTCGCCCACACTACCATCCGGATAAACCTTCTGGATTTGGCAACAACATAAATCGCTATTATTTTTACAAGCCTCCGCATACATTTCCTCAAACATTGTCGGTTCGACCCAATCATCAGAATCCACGAAGGAGATGTATTCGCCTTTCGCATAAGAAAGCGCATAATTGCGAGCCATTCCTGCGCCTAGATTCTTCTCTGGTCTTAAAATGACGAACTGATCCTTCCGGGGATGATTATCTATCAGCTTATGGACAATTTCGATACTATTATCCGGGCCATGATCATCAACGAAAATGAATTCCATTTCAGGCAAAGTCTGAGACAATAGGCTCTGCGTACATTTCTCTATAAATTGCGCCACCCCATATACGGGGAGTATGACTGACACTTTAGGCATTTTTCTCGATTTCTAAATCATTAAACAATTCTATCCATTTTTTAACAATCTTCTCCACAGAGAATTTTTGACAATCACGCACTGCCGCATATGCCATACGATTTCTCATTGAGTCATCCGACATTAAGCGGATCATACTATTCACATAAGAAACGTCATCAGATGGCGGAACCAAAATTCCATCAATAGAATGACTGACAATGGTCGAAGCGGAAGCAAACGAGTTAAAAACAATCGGGACACAACCAAACTGCATTGTCTCCAACAATGCCATAGGCCATCCCTCCGTATCAGATGTCATGAGAAAAATAGACGATTTTTCATAAAACGAGCGGGGTAGTTGTTGCCCCCAAAAAGTCACTCTACGCAACCTCATCTCCTTTGCCATAGACTCGTACACCTTCTTGTCCATTCCATCGCCAACAATATCCAGATTCCAGGTTTCATCCACACTCTGGACCTGTTCCCAATATCTCAACACCTTCGACAACCGTTTTGTTTCCTCTTCCATTCGGGAAACGACCAAGAAAGTTTTACATTTTTTCTCTATTTCAGGATCCAAAACATCATAGGGCAATGGATTTCCTATCGCCCGGAACCTTTCCTTGCACGATACGTCAACCAAAGATGCATAAGATTGAATATACGCTTCATTCAACACTACTAAAATATCAGAATAGTCATACAACAGTCGACACTTGGGGGTTATGAACCTTTTAAAGATTCTTTTCCCGACCAAACGCAACAACATTTGCTTAACCATATAAGCAAAATTCTCTTTTATCTGAATTCCTTCGAAAATACGACGCATATATACAGACAACGGGAAAGTCTTCAACTCAACCCCCGGTTGACTATGGTACAAAGCGACATGTTTAATGTTTGGAACAACCTCCTTCAAAGAAGGAATCCGAGGCAGAACAATTCGCCTATTATACTTGGACATATAATGACTAAAAAGAACATTTATGCCATTCTCTTTGACGATCGTCTCCAATTGACCAAGGACATTATCCTTTTCAAGTTGATACTTCCTCTTGAACGGTTTGGGGTCTTGCCCCAATATTTTTTCGGAGCACAAGAGGTAACAATCAATATTATTTTTTGAAAACCCTTCAGACAAAGTAGCAACCACACGTTCTATTCCCCCGTTCTGAGGAATACAATCTTTGTCGGTTAAGAAAAGGATACGCATCATCACTCATTAAGAAAAACAATTTTCATTGCATGTGTCACACGTCTTTCTTTAGGGGGAATACGCATATAGTTGCCAAAAAGAGCCGTCAAAAAAGCATCAGGATTATTCGGTCCTAACACTTCAACACCTTCAAACACCATATTTTTAACAGGAAACATATATTTTTCTTCTATACAGTTATATGATTCCCAACCAAAAACATGTCCCCACATTTTGGGTTTAAAAATTCTAACCATTAATCTGTAGACAGCGACGATAGTACGGAAGGGGACCCATAATAGATATGCAATGACAATATCCTTCTTTTTGTAAGTATAGAAATGACGAATACCTCTACAACTACGGGCATAAAAAAAATCTATCATCTTTTTACTTTTCAGAGAAAAGAATGGCTCGATGGGTATTATATCAATATAAACGCCCTGACTTTCCCCTCCATCATTTCCTTCTTCCATGAAAATCGTATTACGGTCTCGTACTTTTGCGAACTCCCAACAATAATGTTTATCCGTGCTCTTATCTTGAAAATAAAGATTACCAGGGAGTTCAGACTGAAGGGCTTTGCGCAATCGCTTCATATCACTTCGTCTGACATTAATATCAATATCATCATCCCATGGGATAAACCCTCCATGACGAACGGCACCCAAACAAGTGCCTCCATCCAACAAATAATCGATCTTATGCTTTTTGCATACAACATCAACCTGCTTTAGTATTTCTAACATTACTAATTGAGCCTTACGTAACTGTGTACCGTCTCCGTTGTATACAGAAAAATCCTCGTGTTCCATCACTTATCTCCTCTCAATCGACGTAAAGTTTCATTAATCAAAGTTGAAGACGTTCCCTTGGTATATGGAAAATATACAACGTCAACGCCAATTGACTTCATCTCCCCCTCAATTCGGTTCCATTTTTCCGTTCCCTTCCAATCATCTCCCACAAACATCACATTAAATCCATATTTATGCCATGCCTCCAACTTATTCATATTCTCTTGGGTAACAACCTCATCAACACATTTTAAAGCACCCACAATGGATTTCCGTTCTTCAAACGGTATAACTGAGCGTTTCCCTTTATATTCAACCAAATCATCCGTAGAAACTCCCACAATTAAATAGTCACACATTGACTTTGCCTTATTCAGTAAATTCAAGTGACCAATATGGAACAAATCATACACGCCCGTTGTATATCCAATTTTAATGGGCTCACACATGTTTAAGAAACGTTCCAAACACCACATCTGCCATTTTTGATTGCCTGTATAACGAGACATTTGAATATCTCTCCTAAATTCAGGACGGGTAGGACCCGTCCAATCTTTAAAATAAAAATCAACGGGACGTGGCATAGGATTTTTATCCGGGACAGGGATGTCCGGGTAGCGTTTCGCCATAAGTTCACGAATTAGGTATTTCGGCTCACCGTTACGCACTCTATATAAATCAAGAGGTTCTGACATCTTCAAGCGTGCGTATGGGTCATAATATGGCATGTTTGCAATAGCAAAGGCATTCCAATATGAACTGGAACTTTCAGATGAGAACACGTCATCCATAAATGACAGGAAATCGATTTTATTGCCTTGACGATAACGCTCAAACAAATATGACATATCAACAGGATTCCTAAGGACTTCGTTCGGATTTGTGAATATATAGCGATTCATAAATTCATCAAACATCCAGTCTTTGGACAAAAGCTTATCCATTCCGCCAAACACCAAGTCACTGCTTTCACCGACAAACATTACCTCAACACCGTCATTTTTTGCCTGTAAAGCTGCTTGTAAAATCTGAGGTTCTATAGAGTGAACAGGAGCACATTTTGCTTTCATACATGCATCAACATGATCCAGAACCGTCTTCCAAGTAATATCTACATAATGTAAATTAAGATTATAATATTTCGCATAATATTCAGCTCGTGCCAACTCTTCTTTCTGGAAATCACCACCCAAGAATCGGAATGTATATGCTTCTCCTCCATTCATATATGAGGCCACAATCGCACTGTCCATGCCCCCCGAAAGCAATATTCCTCGCTTCTTCCCATTAAACATGGACATCTGCTTATCTATCGCCAATCCTATCTCATCCGATGTTTTGACCAGCATCTTATCTCCATCAGGCAACAAATCGATATTTCTATGATGTAGATTCTCATAAAAATCTTTATCATCGCATTCAATATATCTAAACGCGAGATATGAACTCATGCAAAAATTTTTATCAATCATATTATTCTAAATTTTACAATGACTCAAAATAGCACGCGATATCCGGGGAACAAACTCATCAACACATTTTTAAAGCTTTCACAATGGATTCCCGTTCCTCAAATTGTATAACTGAACATTCCCCTTTATATACTCAACCAATTCATCAGTAAAAACTCCTGCAATTAAATGGTCACACATTGATTTCGTATTATTCAATAAATTCAAGTGTTCCAACATGGAACAAATCACATGCGCCTATTGCCACCCATTTTTTATGGGTTCATACATGTTTAAAAAACGTTCCAAGCACCACATCTGCCATTTTTGATTACCTGAATAACGTGACATATCAATATCTCTCTTAAATTCAGGACGAGTAGGACCCGTCCAATCTTTAAAATAAAAATCGACGGGACGTGGCATAGGATTTTTATCTGGGACAGAAATGCCCGGATAACGTTTGGACATTAATTCACGGATCAAATACTTAGATTCCCCATTTCTAACACGTTTCAAATCAAGTTTTTCCGCCATTTTTAAATGGGCATATGGATCATAATACGGCATATGCGCAACAGAAAAAGCATTATGATACGAATTAAAGCTTTCTCTTGTCATCAATCCCGCCATGAACCCCAAGAAATCAATCTTATTATTGGGTAATCTAAAAGCTTCAAAGGGATAACTCATATCAACGGAATCCTTCAAGATATCACTTGGATTTATAGAATAATATCTTTCAACAAATTCATCAAAATCCCAATCTTTCGAAAGCAATTGGTCCATGCCTCCAAATATGTAATCGCTACCATCCCCCACGAACATGATTTCCACTCCATCTTCCTTTGCCTGCAAAGCAGCTTTAAGGATCTGAGGTTCAATGGAATGAACTGGTGCACATTTCAATCTCATACAATCATCAACAAGTTTTTCGACCGATTCCCAGTCGATATCAACATAATGAAGATTTAAGTTATAATATTTAGCATAATACTCCGCACGCAAAAGTTCTTCCTTCTGAAAATCACCGCCCAAAAATCGAAAGGTATAAGCCTCGCAACCACTCATATATGATGCAACAATTGCACTGTCCATTCCCCCCGAAAGCAATACTCCTCGCTTCTTTCCACTAAACATAGCCATCTGCCTATCTATCGCCATTCCTATCTCTTCCGCAGTCTTGACCAACATTCTATCGCCATCGGGTAACAAATCAATATTCTTATGATGGAGATTCTCATAAAAATCTTTATCATCGCATTCAATAAATCTAAATGCGAGATATGAACTCATACAATAACTTTTATCTATCATATCATTCTAAAATTTTTAACAACTCAAATAGCACGTGCAAAAACAATTAATACAAGTCAACATGGGACACCCCAAAAATAGGGGAATTGAAGAAATAAACCCATTATTAACAAGCCAAAAACGCCACATTATGTTTATCGCATCAACACTTATCGAAACTCCATAAAAACGGGCACTATCCATCAGATACGTTGTATCCATATACGAATATGAAAATTACATACATCAATCCTTAAGAATTGCATGGCCTCCTCAACCCTATCGGTAACTCAATCAATTCGTACGAGGACAGATAAACTCCTCATCCAACAATCATCTTCTGTCCATACTCTCACATTAGCTCATCCATATAAACGAACCACTGTGAAATACAAAGACCAACGCATTGCCCACGAAATTCCCTCATCTCATTCATAAAGCAAACACGGTGGGGGAACCACTTTCACCAAAAGCTTCGCTTCGTCAGTAACATACGCCACCAACGAATAACACACAAATGTAAAACAAAAATCTCATTCTACAAAAAACGAACTTGCAGAAAATAAAGAGATATAGACATAGTACGACAGACATTTTTCTCAAAGCACAGCTTCTTCCATCACTCCGTCACAATCGCCTTAAATTTCCTCTCTATCTGATTTCCCGCCTCGTCCACCACGGTAATCGTATGCTCCCCCTCTGTTGTGCTGATTCCTTTCTGATGGAACCGTTTCGTCTCGCCGAGATACGTATTGTCCAGATGCCAATAGAGCGTCATATCCGCTTGACGATGCGCCACCTCGAAGATGACCTCACCCCGCTTACCATCCATCTCCTTCGGAATATACAGCGTCCGGGAATCCTTCGGATAGATGAATTCCATCACGGAAGATGATTCGTCCTCACACCCCGGTTTGAAAGGTGGCAACGGCATATAAGATGTGTTACGCATACGATAGAAACTTTCGACCGTAGGGGGTAGGATGAACCAAGGCTTATGCACCATGTCCAGCGGAGACATACACTTCGCCGACACCCTATACTTCTCGTCCTTAGAGAGATGGACAATCTGATGGTATGGGCATGGCTCGCTATTAGCACATGGAGCATACAACATCACAGAGTCCCCTTGAGGGCAATCCTTTCCTCGCAAGAAACCGCTTTGGCGACAAAGTTCCACTGGGACGAAATCCTGCTGAGGAGCGGCGAACCACGTTGTATTAGGCAAAATATTGTATATGGAGAACATCAACGGGGCAGCATACCCCACCCCTGTCAAATCAGGACGGCCCTCACCATCCGCATTGCCGACCCAAACACCTACCACATACTCCGGCGTGGCACCCACCGCCCACGCATCTCTGTTACCGAAACTAGTTCCTGTCTTCCAACCGATCTTACGGGAAGAAGAGAATATACGCCAATCCGTCACGTTCGGACGGTTCAACTCCTTGATGGCGTCCATGGTATGCCATACAGACCCTGCATGAAACAAGACTGGTTTATCGACCACCTTATGCTTCTCCTCCTGCCGACAAAGCCGAGGCGCATGGATATCCCCCTCGTCGTACAGGAAATCATGGTTATAACGGTTCAGCACACGGGACATGGAAGCATAAACGCCCGTCACATCCCAAAGCGTAGCCTCCGCACCTCCCAGAATCAACGTCAACCCATAATGGTCAGGCGAATATTTGAGCGTAGAGATACCCGCCCGCCGTAAATAATCTTGGAACATGGGTATGCCATACTTACGCAACATCAGCACAGCAGGGATGTTCAACGAACGAACCAACGCCTCGTTGGCGGGAACTGCCCCATCGAAGGTCCGGTCGAAGTTCTGCGGTTTATAGCCAGCAATTTGAATCGGCACATCGGGCACCAACATACGTGGAGTAACCTGACCGTCCTCAATCATCGCACAATAGAGGAAGGGTTTCAGGATGCTACCCGTGCTACGAGAAGCAAGGATCACATCCACCTGGTTATCGTCATTATTGTCATAGGCAGCGTTGCCACAATAGCACAGGACGTTACCCGTGGACACTTCCAGTACCAATGCGGATAGGTTCTGCACCCCATTCTGGGAATATATGCTCTTGTAGCGGGAAGCTATCTCCTCCACATTCTTCTGCAACGTGGCATTCAACGTGACATGTACGATCTGTCCATGTCTTTCCCTATTCATTCGATCCACCAGATGGGGCGCCATTACCTGCAAAGAGAAGACCTGTTCCGGCAATGACTCTTCCATCGAAAGGGAAAGGGTCTCTTCATCAAAATCACCCCGTTCACACATCACACGAAGGAGGGCGTCACGCTTGCGTTTCAGCATATCACGGTTCCTTTCCACATGGATCAAAGAAGGGGCATTCGGCAACACAGCCAAGAGAGCGGCCTCCGCCCAGGAAAGATCCTTCCCCGCCCGCTGGTAATAACGCCAAGAGGCGGTCTGCACACCCACCGTATTGCCACCGTACGGCGCATTGGAGACGTACATGGAGAGTATCTCCTCCTTCGAATAGTGCAGTTCAAGCCACAGGGCTCCGAACGCCTCGATGATCTTCTCCGTGAAGACACGCTTCCGATGGTTGCGGCTCATACGAATCACTTGCATGGAGATGGTACTACCGCCAGAAACGACCCTACCAGCGGAGAGGTTGAGCCTCAACGCACGGAAAATGGAGACTGGGTTGACTCCCGGATGATGATAAAAATGTTTATCCTCGAAACACAGCGTGGCCTTCTTCAGTTTATACGGCACCGTATCCATCGGAGGGAACCTCCACTGCCCATCATTCGCCAGACGAGCACCCACTAATTCGCCATTCTCCGTGAATACGACTGTAGAATAATCGTCCGTAAATAGTTTGAAACGAAGCAAACAAAAGGTCACAAAACACAAAAAAAGGATGAAAAAGATCCTCGCTTTCCAACTACGAAAATACTTTTTCATCCTTGTAGGTATTAGGGTTCAAAGGTCAATCAGACCCTATTCGCGCGTTTTCTCTCGGTCTCGTCCAAGATGATCTTACGGATACGCATGCTCTTCGGAGTCACCTCAACATACTCATCCTCCTTGATATACTCAAGCGCCTCCTCCAGGGAGAAGATGATAGGCGGGATGATACGAGCCTTTTCGTCAGAACTCTTTGAACGCATATTGGTCAACTGCTTGGACTTCGTCACGTTGATGACGATATCATTGTCCTTGCAGTGTTCGCCGACCACCTGACCCGCATAGACCTCGTCCTGTGGGCTGATGAAGAAACGGCCTCTATCCTGCAACTTATCCAAAGCGTAAGCGAATACCGTACCCGTCTCCATTGCGATCAGGGAACCATTGGTTCTACGTTCGATTTCGCCCTTATAAGGTTGGTATTCCAAGAAACGGTGGGCGATGACACCCTCACCGGCAGTGGCGGTCAGGACATTCGTACGCAAGCCGATGATACCACGGGAAGGAATGACGAACTCCAGATGCACGCGGTCACCCTTGCGCTCCATGGAGACCATATCACCCTTACGGACGGAAACCATCTCAATCACCTTACCGGAGACCTCATCCGGCAGGTCGATGGTCAACTGCTCAACCGGCTCGCACTTCACACCATCGATTTCCTTGATGATGACCTGAGGCTGACCCACCTGCAATTCATAGCCCTCACGGCGCATCGTCTCGATCAAGACAGACAAGTGGAGCACACCACGGCCATAGACGATCCACTTATCAGAATCAGGATTCTTCACAACACGGAGAGCCAAGTTGCGGTCCAACTCCTTCTCCAAACGGTCATTGATATGCCTTGAAGTGACGAATTTACCCTCCTTGCCGAAGAATGGCGAGTCGTTGATGGCGAACACCATGCTCATCGTAGGCTCATCAATCGCAATAGGTGGCAACGGCTCCGGATTCTCGAAGTCGCAGATAGTGTCACCGATCTCGAAGCCCTCGATACCCACGAGCGCACATATCTCACCACAATGAGCCTCACGCACCGTCGCTTGTCCGAAGCCCTCGAACACACGCAACTCCTTGATGCGCACTTTCTTCACGGATCCGTCACGCTTCACGAGCGAGAGGTTCTGGGACTCCTGCAAAGAACCACGGTGGATACGACCGATAGCGATACGTCCCACATAGGAGGAGAAGTCCAAAGAAGTGATCAACATCTGAGGCGTACCCTGATTCATACGAGGCTCAGGGATGTATTTGATGATAGCGTCCAAGACTGGGGTAATATCGTTCTCGCGAGGTTTCTTCCAGTCGTCAGACATCCAATTATTCTTAGCGGAACCATAGATAGTAGGGAAATCGAGCTGTTCCTCCGTAGCGTCCAAGTTGAACATCAGATCGAAGACCTCCTCCTGCACCTCCTCCGGACGGCAGTTCGGCTTGTCCACCTTGTTGATCACCACGATAGGTTTCAGGCCCAACTGGATAGCTTTCTGCAAAACGAAGCGCGTCTGCGGCATCGGACCCTCAAAAGCGTCCACCAGAAGCAACACGCCATCGGCCATGTTGAGCACACGCTCCACCTCGCCACCGAAGTCGGAGTGTCCTGGAGTATCTATGATATTGATTTTGTAATCCTTATAACGGATAGAGACATTCTTAGAAACGATGGTTATTCCTCGTTCACGCTCCAAATCATTATTGTCCAGAATCAGGTCAGTCGGTTTCTCGTGATCCTTAAACAGGTTTCCAGCCAACAACATTTTATCCACCAACGTTGTTTTACCGTGGTCAACGTGAGCGATAATCGCAACATTTCTAATCTTTTGCATCTCTGTATTACTTAAAAATTTTCAAGTCGCGAAGTTATAAAAAAACATCAAAAAGATGTTATCCAACATAAAACTATTTTTGGAGAATAAAGAATTAAGGGGTATGCGTTAACTCTTGAGAGAGCTGGATATCTCGGTCTATCATAAATTTCCAGCTACGAATCACCAATATTTGGGGCTATAAAATACCCCCTTCCCCATACTGCTCAGCAAGAAAGCACCAACACGGCGGAGAGAAGCACCGCGAACAGCAACATATTTCTGGAAGTCTCCCCTATCAATGCATTCAACTGGGCAGGCTGGTCAATCTTACGAATCTTATTCCAAGTCATGGCATGCAAGAGCAGGTAAGGCATCAGAAATAGAAACATATAAAGGGGCAAGCCAAGCACATAACACACCACACCCGCCAACAACACGGCGGCTACACCCGAGCACAGGTATAAATAAAGGCCGAACCGTTTGCCGAGCAACACCACAACCGTACGCTTCCCTGACTTCGCATCATTCTCCACGTCACGGTAATTATTCAGGACAAGCAACACATTGACCGCCAACCCTGTGGCAATGCCCGCCAACGTCAGCGCCACGGGCCATGAAAGAATCTGCACGTAAGCCGTGAAGCCGACAGCGACCAATCCGAAGAAAGCCACCACCGCCACATCGCCCAAGCCGTTATAGGCCAAAGGGAACGGACCAGAAGTGTAGAAGTAGGCGAACAACACACAAAAGATTCCCACGCAGACGAGCCACCAGCCCACATAGAGCATCAGCACAGAGCCAAAGAGGCAACCCATCGCCACCACCACAAGAATACCAATCTTCATGCGATCGGGGGTAATCCACCCCATCGCCGTGGCACGGGGCGGTCCCAGACGGTCCTCCCCATCACTTCCCTTCAGGAAATCATACAAATCGTTGATCAGGTTCGCTGCGATTTGCATCGCGACCGCGAACAGAAGGCAGCACAAAGCCGGCACCCACTGAAAAGCGTCGAAATAGTACGCCAAAGCGCACCCCACGGCCACCGGCGCAATCGCCGCCGCCAATGTTTTCGGACGGGCAGCTAAAATCCACGCCCGCATAGAGTTTTGCTTAATATCTTCCATCAGACAAAAATATGACACGCGAATATACCAAAAAGGGCTAGCGATCGCAACATATCCTTACAACTCACGGGAAATTCACACAAACTCAATGTTCCTTCACAGATCCCCCATTTAGACGATAACTCACCAACCGTAAATAGTAAATAGTAAATGGCTAAATAGTAAATATTCCACATGTCTAATGCGGCAAATGAAACCACTATGCATACAACAAGCGGGGGATGAACGAAGCACGTCCATCCCCCCGCCGAAATTATTTCAGGAAGGTTACTCCTTCACGATTCTTTCCGTATAGATCGAATCACCAGCGATGACACGCACCACATAGATGCCCGCAGGCAATGAACGCAGATCCAGCGTCATGTCTGAAGCATCCAACTGTTTCTCAGCCACAACCGTTCCCACAAGGTCGAAGATTTGAGCGGAAGCAGACCGAACCGTATTCAGTCTGACGGTCAGGAGATCAGACACTGGGTTAGGATAGAATGCGCAGAGAGAGTTCTCCACATCATCCACACCTGAGGTCTTGCCATACTTAGCCAACACCACGGCGCGGGCACATCCCGAGCCTGTCGTCACGCTCCAATCAGCGATGCCAGGGAAGCCCTGCTTGCCATCGCCCGCACTAGTGAACGTGAGCGGTTCACCTTGATGCGCGAAGGAGGAATATTTGTTCATGTTCTCATAATAGGAGATGGCGAACGCATCGGAAGAGAAGGTCAAGGTATAATCACCCTCCGCAGGGATCTCGATTGGGGTCGAGAAAGTGAGCTTCACGAACTGGTCACCCTTGGATACCTGGATTGGGTCTGAAGTGAATGTCTTCTTCTTCGCGCCACCCAACTCAGCCTTCACGGTAGTCTGACCTTGGTTGTAAGGGTTGCCATTGATATGAACGTAGACACTTGTGATGTTGCAAGCCCTGGAAGACGTGAAATTGGCGGAGATGTTACCCCAGTTCACAGCCGTGGAGGTGAAGTCTTTCTGAGCCGGGCCCACCACGAAGTCTATGGCGCCGGCATCCTGCACGTAGAAGGTCTTATCAGCGGAGATCGTAGTCTTGTA
Source organism: Paludibacteraceae bacterium (assembly GCA_045226255.1). GTDB lineage: Bacteria > Bacteroidota > Bacteroidia > Bacteroidales > Paludibacteraceae > UBA1181. The sequence continues at coordinate 59,909 of JBGVCG010000014.1, forward strand.
GGAAGAACCCGTAGCGAGCGGCGAACCACCCTCCAATTTATCATACCACTCGTACTCCCCATCACCCTTCACCGTCAGGGTCACATTGCCATTCATATCAGAAACGGCATCCTCGGTCTCCGGCAACAAGGAAGTCACCTTGAAGGAGACACCCGTCGATTTACAATTAGAAGCGGAGATTTCGCAAACGTACTCGCCACCCTTCGTGATGAGGTACGTAGGAGAAGTAGCGCCTTTCAACGCCTCGCCATTCCTGTACCATTGGTAGGAGGCCGGCACATCCTGCAATTCAAAGTTCATTTCTATCTGTGAAGGATTGCAGAGATCCATATCAGGGATAGGCTCGAACTCAGGCAAGGAAGCCATCACGACGACGCTACCGCTGGTAGTCCATTCGCCGGCGGAATCAATCTCACAAGTATACACACCAGGTGCGGAGACCTGATAAGAAGAAGCCGAAGTCGATGATTCTACCTTCTGTTCATCCTTATACCAAGTGAAGGTCTTCTTTCCGTCGGCAGGCACCTTAGAGTCCAAAGTGACAGACCTCATGCCACAAAGAGAAATCGTATTGCCAAGTTCCGGCGATGGATGGCCGAACTTATTGACATTGACAGGGTTAACGACAGAATTGATATAACCCAAAGCGCACACCAGACCTGCATTGTAGTCGATACCGCCCTCAGATATCTGGTAATTATCCAACGACTCCGAATAGGAGGCAGACTCCAAGGTAGCGCCACTACCGCCCACCAAGAAACCCAACTGTATAAACTTATAATTCTTGTCAGGTATAGGCACCTGGCTCATATTATTGCCATCATAGCGGAAGAAATTACGATGATGGGGAATCACCGGATATTTATTACCAAATCCGACGATGAAAGACATGTTAGATGGATTCTTACCCAAGAGGAATTCAATGGTGGCCAAGGAATAAGGATTCACATCCTTGTCACTCATCAACTTAGAATACAAGCCATACGTAAAGGCTTGGTTGGCAGGGTAACGAAGAGAGCCCCACTGAGCGTCATAATGGCCAGATTTTCTCAGGATATAGCCAGAAGAAGGTTTATACATCGAATTCACGTAGAAATCCATCACGGCCATCGCCTTTGCGCTGTAGGAGGACTCCTTGATGGAGGCCATCAGATAGGCCGCCAAATCCTCCGTGTTGTTATAGCACAACGTGTAATTGTAATTATAGTCTCTCTGAGCATCCATCCAAGAGCAATTCTCTTCAGCTTTACTCAAGTACTTGGAATCATTCGTGGCGCGGTATAACTCCGCCGCAAGAATGACCATGTCAGGCACATACTTAGGCTTCGCCCCATAGAACGCACCCCCACCCGTATTGCCTTTCGAGGTCCCATTAACAAAGTCATAAGCGACCTTAGCCTTCTCCAGACACATTTGCGCATATTCCGGGTCAAACTTCTTATACACACGAGCCATCACAGCCAATGCGGCTCCTCCGAGAGCAGCCATGGAGGTCACGTTGCCGTTCGCCTTTTTGATTGCCCTGGATCCATCCGACTCACCTCCCTGCGACTTTGGCATAGCGGATTTCACAGGAGAGGTACACCACACCATGTGGTCGGCGTCACCATCGCCCTTCTGGTAATAAAACGTACTCTCATCACGAACAGCCTTCAGGATAAAATCGGTCGCATACTTCACCTCGTCCAAGATATCAGGGATACCATTCGGCGCACCCTTTTTCCCCTCCCAGGTATAATCATCAGCGGATATGTAACCATGGTAATCGAAAGAATAGTAGTCGTCATATCCCTCAGGAAACTCCGAGTATCCCAACGCCAGCATATAGGCGGAATAGTAGAATGTCTGACCGAAGAGGACAAAATCACCGCAATCAAACCAGCCACCCGTCAAGTCGTAAGAGCCATCCGCATCCTTCAGGTAAGACTTACCCTTGACGAACTTGCTCTCGGAAAAAGACGTGCCGTTGGCGACACCATTCGGTTCATGTGTGGCTACGAGCCAATTGACTCCCTCTCCCATACGCTGGGCGCCATAAAACCTTGCGGTCATCCACAAAGCCTTTTGGTATTGCTCCTTATCGAACGCCAAATCCGCCGCGGAGGTCGTGAAGGCACCTGCGAGAGAGCATACCAACACTAAAATTGTAATTCTTAGTTTCATCATACAATACTGCTTTAAACATTATATACTTAATCCGTCTATTCCTTATATTGAATAAACTACTTCCCACAAAAGGGAGTTATAATCGGCAAATATAAGAAAAAAACAATACAGAAACATATTTCTTTTTACGAAGTGAGGAGTGGAACTCATAAATATAATGATTAAATTCGCGCTTGAATCAGTAATCAGTAATGTGTAGCGATGCGTCGGGAGTTATTCCATTTCAGAACGATCATTTTTTTCACCTTTTTCTTTTCCATCTTCCAAGCGAAGGCGGACAAGGAAGCGTCGCTATTCCAATTAGACCTATCCGACACCATCACAGCCAGCACCATCCGTCAGCTGCCAGTCATCGTGTTTGACTCCATGCGAGCAATCGACTTGGTACCATTCACGCTTCCCTATGAAATCACCTATTGGAAAGCGATGCCAACAAGGAAAAAGACTTCCTTGGAGACAGCCTACGACAGCATGATGATCCACGACAAACTGACAAGAAGGTCGGTTTACAACATCGCCATCAGCCGACCCGACTTAATCGACTTCTGCGGATTACATCAGTTCGACGAGTCGCTGAACAACATTACGGAAGGGAAAAAGGAGTTCCACGTGGAAGGAGTGGATGAACCCGAGTTGCTCCCCATGCCTTTCATCCTAGAGCAGCCGAAAAAGTCGAAAGAGAATGCGCCTTGGACATTCAAGGGGAATCTTTCCCTACAATTCTCCCAATACTACGTGACGGACAACTGGGAAAAAGGAGGCACACCCAACGCAACTTTCCTCTCCATATTGGAATATTCCATCCACTACGAAAAAAACAGATGGTTATGGGAAAATGACATCGAAGCAGAGATCGGATTCTATAACACCGACATAGACACTGTCCATGCCATCCGCGTCAATAGCGACGAAATCAGGGTGCCCTCTCACTTAGGCTACCAAACCTCCATGTCCAAGAAGCTCTACTATAGCGCCTATATCGGACTCAAGGCACCGCTCCTCAAAAGTTACACGAAAACCAACTCCAAGGAGGTTTCCGCATCCTTCCTGTCCCGATCAAAAGTATATTTCGGCATCATAGGACTAGACTACAAGCATAACAAGCACACGAGAATGCGCATCTACCCATGGAGCTACAAACTCATATTCGTCCTGCCTAATTCGGAGGTGGACCATCTCAAGTCGGGATTCGACAGCACCCAATGCCACCGATGGTTTTCCGGATACATCATCCAGACGGATCTAAATTGGAAGCTCTCCAAAGAGATACAGATCACTTCGAACTTCGAGCTATTCAATTCCTATAATTTTAAACACATCGATCTCGACTGGAAGACCACCGGGAAATTCACCATCAATCGTTTCCTGAGCACCCGACTCTCCCTGCAAATGATCTTCGACAACGCTCGTATAGACAAAAAATCAAAAATACAAATCAAGGAGCAACTATCCTTCGGATTTAGCTACTATTTCCATTAGGGAAAACTCGCATCCCCCTGTGTAGCCTAGGAATCTGCCGCCCCACAAATGGAACAAAAATCCACTTATTTGACGCTAAATTCACATCCATAGCGGGCAAATGACTCTACATTTGCAACCGTAAGCATATGTTATTCGATATCTAATATCCAGATCAACATGGTCTGGAATGACGAGCAGTACTATTTTATTAATTACCATTAAAAGCATAAAACACATGAAAAAGTATTACATGAAAGCCGTTTTAGCGGCAGTGGGGATAATGATGGCCAACTGTGCCATAGCGCAATTGGCGAAGGACAATCCGTGTAAGTTCTTGGGTAACATCACGACCACCAAGGATTGGAACACGGGAGAGCAATGCGATTACAGTGACTGTAACCTCGTTTACGCCGACTATTGGAACCAAATCACGTGCGAGAACGCCACCAAGTGGGGCTCCGTGCACAATGGTTGGGGAAGATTCAACTGGTCAAGTCCTGACAGGACCTACAAGTATTGTCAAGAGCACGGAATCATATTCAAATTCCACGCCCTCATCTGGGGTAGCCAACACCCTAGCTGGATCGAGAGCCTAAGCGTCGACGACACTAAGAAGGCCATCATCGAATGGTACGACGAGTGCAAGAAACACTTCCCGAACCTCGAAATCATCGACGTGGTGAACGAGGCCATCTACTCAGGCAACGATTACCACTCGCCTTACAAGCAGACGAAGATTATCCAGGCGTTGGGTTCTCTCGCAGAGGATAGGGCGCAAAGAGAGACAGGAAATAGGCCAAGCTACAACTGTAACACGAACGGTTACCCTAACACCAACTCCTACCAATGGATCGCAGAAGCGTTCCGTCTGGCACGTGACCGTTGGCCGAACGCCATCCTTATCTACAACGACTACAACACGTTCCAGTGGCAAAAGACCGAGTTCATCAACCTCGTCAACGGTTTGAAGGCTTGCGGCGCACCTATCGATGCGGCCGGTAACCAAGCGCACGACTTGAACGACATGAGTGGCAGCCAATTCAGGAGCGCATTGGAGGAGATCCACAACAAGACACAATTGCCTCAGTACATCACTGAGTATGATATCGCCAAAAGCGACGACGCAACATTCGAGACGCGTTACAAGGAGCAGTTCCCTATCATGTGGGAGGCCGACTACGTGGCTGGTGTCACCCTCTGGGGTTGGATCTACGGACACACATGGGTTACCAACGGATGCTCCGGATTGGTTAGGGATTGCAAGAAACGTTCAGCATTCACATGGTTGGAGAATTATATGAAGACCGACGCCGCCAAGAACGCGCAAAGCCCATTCTGCGGTACGGCATCTAAGCTCAAGGCTAACGTCGAACTCTCAGCGGACGCTATTTCCGTAGGTGACAAGCTGACCATCAGCGTAGAGGCATCAACCACCGAAGGAAGCATCAGCAACATCATAGTGAAGGTAGATGGAAATACCGTGAACAACGAGAACGGGAAGTGGGTATATGTGGCAGACAAGGCCGGCAATTTCGAGGTCCTCGTCACAGTACAAAGCACCAACGGGGATAGCAAGGAGATCAAGAAATCCATCACTGTATGCGATGCAAGAGCTCCATTCTCCGGATCAGCTATACGAATCCCAGGCACAATCGAGGCGGAAGACTTCGACAAGGGATGTAGCGGTGTGGCATCATACGACTCCGACGGCACCGACGAGGGAGACAGCAAAGGCTACCGCTCCGACAATGGAGGTGTGGACATCGTGAAAGGAAACGGAGGCTACGCCATCGGCTACACGAAGAGCGACGAGTGGTTGGAATATACAGTGAACATAGAACAAGCCGGCACTTACACCGTTTCGGCGACCGTTTCTTCCGGCTCAAGCAACTCAGGCTTCAAGATCAGTTGCGGAAACTCCTCCGCAAAGATCAGCGTACCAGCAGGGGAAGATTGGGACACTTACACAGACGTGAAGACCGAGATGGATTTCTACGATGAAGGAGAGCAAACCGTCAGGTTCACCATCACGGGCGACTACGTCAACATCGACAAGGTCAAGTTCGCCTGCCCGAACTGCTCAACCACAGGAATCGAACTCACACCAAGCGAAATGGAGGCCGGCAACTACAGCATCATCTCCATGATGGGTGAAATCCTCGGCGAAGTGTATTACGACGGAGGCGACTTAAACGATAAAGTAAAAGAGATAACAGGCAACAAAGGAGTCTATGCTCTGCGCAACACCACTACAGGCAAGACATCCAAGTTCATCTGTAAGTAAACAGACTCCAAATTTTGAAAACAAACGAAAGAGAGGGTGTATCGGTTTTCTCGATACACCCTCTCTATTTCCACAGGACCAATTCGTAGAATCCGCCTAGAATCAGTCGATTAGTACTTAATAGCTCTCAACTTACCTCCGTCTACCGCATAAACAGTGTTAGAGTTGAAATCGATTTCGTATACCACATTCTTGTCGTCGCTTAAACGGAAAGACTTCACTTCCTTACCAGTATTTTGGTCAACCACAACCAACTGAACCAACTCGTCGCCGTTCACCTTCTCAGAAGTCATGAAGATAGACAAGTTTTCGCTGGCTCTGGCAGCCTTTTTAGCCTTCTCGTTATCCTTCATCTTATGACGCAAGTTTTTCTGAGCCTCCCAAGCGCGCCCGTGTTGATCAGCCTCAGCTGCGGAGCAGAACAAACCAGACTCAGCCACCACTTGGCCATTTCCGTCTGTAGCAGTAATCTTAACGCTCTTGATTCCGTTGTAGATAGATGATGCAAGCAAAGCGGCATTCGCACCACGACCCGTCTTCAGTTGAGGGAAGACCTTCTGCGCGATCACGCTCTTATCCTTACCGATCATGACGTACTCTTTGGCTCCATAGATGAAATATCCGTTGTCCGACACCTTAAGACCAGCGATCGTGGCAGGATCATCCACCTTAGTGACAACAGCAGGCAACTTCGCATCAGCATCTGGATCGATCACGTACACCTTCTTTCCGCTCAATGCGACGATCTTGCTGGTAGCATCGTCATATGCGACACGATCTGTCGGAGAAAGATCCAACTTGAACTTACGTTTATTGGTCTCCTTGTCATAAACCAACAGACGGTTGTTCGTCATGATGGAATAAGTATTCTTATACTGCTTCTCGACTTGAGGAGACTTGCTCTCATCGACACCATCAAGTTCAATCGGCTTTTTCCAGACCTTCTCACCTGTCGACTTGTTGACCATTTGGATCTTGTTACCGTAGCAGATACGGATACCCTCATTCGTCACCTCAGCGCTCTTATAGAATGGAGCAGAGAAACTTTTCTTCCACTTCTTGTTACCAGCCTTGATGTCGATGATGTTCACCTCCGCTTCCGAAGCGATGATCGCTTGCGTGTTGTCGATTTGGATAAGCTCCGCAAACGGTGCGGAAAGTTTCATCGGCTGAGCCCATACGTCCTTACCTGTCTTAGCATCCACCAAGTGCATCTTCTTCAAGCCGCTTTCGATGGAGAAGATATACTTGCTTGAATTATCAATCAAATAAACCTCCGGCTTAGATTGGTTTTCCCACTTCTTGCTACCCGTTTTTGCGTCGATCAGATATAGGAACTGGTCGAAACCGTAGATAACATTTCCGTCAGCGGAAAGACCAGGTCTGCACTGAACCATCGCCATGTCCAGAAGCAAGTTAGCAGCGATTGCCTTCTTTGGCTTAGGCAATGCAAACTTCCAAAGCACCTTGTTTGTCGCGATATCTATCGCATGAAGAGACACATTCTTATCTGTACCATCTATGCGGACAAGTGCGATATTCAACTCAGGAATAACATCGCTTGCCTGAATCTCACGAACACCATCGATGATTGTCTCTCCCGTCACGACATCGATTACCTTGTCTCCCACGAACACGAAATGCGTCCAATCGACTTCCTGATAGATTTGTTTCTCGAACTTGTTCATCATGCTCGCCTCATTACTATTTCCAGTCAACGAAGCGACCTTCGCCGCCTTCTTCAAGTTTTCATTTCCCTTAGCTTTCTGGATAGTCCATGCGGTCGTACTCTTCTCCGCATCAATTCCCACGAAATTGTCACTCATTTCAACGATTGGGGTCTGCGTGAATCCATTGAAGAAAATTCGTTCCGCTTTGCCAGTAACAGGCACCTCCCACGCTACCGTCTGCGCATTCGCAAAAGCAGCCATAGCCAACATTGTGGCAGTAAAAAATCCTCTCATATACAATTGATTTATTTTGTTAACGTATAACAAATATATGAAATTTATTTATCAATCCAAGGATTCGCTGCGTTTATGATTGGATTATTTCTTTTCTAACGACAATAGTCGATTCACAGGCAACCAGGAATACAACAAAGGCAACCCGCCCCATTAGGACGGGGAAATACAAGACTGGCGCCGAAGCGGAGGATGCTTCGGCGCCAGTCCGTGAGATTGAAATCTTTATGAATTCAGTTTTTATGCGCACTCCTTCTTCACCCGATAGCGGTAAACCAACGTGGAGAGCAGGAAGTAGACGCAAATTTGCACGATCAATCCGATACCCTCCATCTGCAGGTCAGGGATCGTCGCACCCATCGTATTGATCTTCACAAAACCCTGCAACCCGAACGTGGACGGGAAGAAGTAGCTGAGCGACTTCCAATACCAAGGCACAGCGGCAGCCGGCCAGGACAATCCGGAAATGAACAAGAAGATGAGCGACGAAGCCACAATCAGCACGTAGGCGGTCTCCTTCTCCTTGATGAACACGCTGACGGACATTCCGAAGAAGACACAAGCGGCAAGATACGGCAACATGAAGGCGATGATATTCCAAGGATCACCCATGCGAGGCAAGTTGAACAACCAAGGAATCACTCCAAGGAGGTAAACGCTCATCAGTCCGTAGAACATCATATAGCACAATGCCTTACCGAAAATGATCCTGAACGAACCACGCCTATGACGCATGATAGGTTCCAGCACATGATACATCTTCTTGTCGTAAATACTACCCGCCAAGGCGCAAATACCAATGATCATCGTCTGCTGTATCAGGAGCATCAGGAAGCCAGGGATCAAGAAGCTGGCGAAACCGCTCTTCGGGTTGAAGAAAGCGACATCCTCATACTCTATCGGAGTCGTGGCGACCTCCTCCTCCCTACCCGTGGAGTTGCTCATCCCCTGGATCTGTATATCCTTGTTCATCTTCAGGGAGACCTCCGTCATATTGAGGAGGAAGCACTTATAGTAGAGCAGACTGCTCATGTCGCAGTAGAGCTGCACATAGGCATGTTCCTTATTCGCCAAAGCGCTGGAGAAGTTTCTCGGGAAGACCATAATACCGTATGCCTCCCTCCTGCGCAACGCCTCCTGCGCCTCCTGCATATTGGCGCAGAGCCCCACCACCTCGATGTCCGGCGTGGCGTCGCACATACGGCGGAACTCACGGGTCTCGGGGGAATTGCATTGATCCACCACCACCATCTTGGCCTCACGCGCCACCTCATGGCTATAGATCAAGCTATAAACGACTGGATAGAGCAAAGGAGCGGCAAGGAAAAGCATCAATATGGCCGCATCATGGATGACGAGGGAAAACTCGTCACGCCAGACGACGAATATATCCGCCAGGCCCTCCTTCACTTGTTTCCAAAAGTAATATATAATCTTCATAGCAATATTCTTTGACAGTTTCCACTAATAACACCCACACAACGCACAATCACGGTTTATACGTATCGTAACGGTAGACATTGCGCAGTCTAATCGAAACCAGTATCGGCAAGAACAGATACAGCAACATGGCGACGTACGAGCCCCACACGTAATAGCTAGGGTAACCGTTCAAACCATTATTCACATAGATGAGGAAGTAATGGCGCAACGGGAAGATATTCGACCATGTCTGTAACAAATCCGGCATCTCACCCACAGGGAACGTAAAGCCACTGATGGAGAAGGAGAGCATCGTGATGAAGGCCGAAAGGCTCAACGAGATGCTCATGATCGGAATCAGAGAATAGAGGAATACGCCCAACGACTGGGAAGCCAACACCATCAAAAGACTATTCAGCAACATGTTCGGCAACCCATTATGGCAAGGGAAGCCCATGAAGCGGTATAATACGACATCATAGAACGTTGCCATCAGCATGAACGTCAGCGTATACGGCAGAAGCTTGCCCACCATCACCGACAAGATATCATCGTCCACCATGTCCAGAAGTTTGCGCGACCGCATCTCTTTCACCTCCATGCCCAACGCATAGACCGTCAGGAGGACAATCATCACGCTCAACAGACCTGGCAACAAGACGTTGCAAAGATAGACCGCATAATTCAGTTGAGGATTCCCCAACGGATGCGTTTCCACCACGATCGGTTGCAGGTCGATCATCGCCTGCTCCATCGTCTGTCCCTTCGCCAGCCTCAACTCACGCTCCACAGCGGCGGAACCCAATATGGAGATCGTCTTCATGTCTCGGAAGAGCATGGAGCCCGCCACGATATAGGAGTTGCTCGTATAGAAGGAGACCTTAGGTTGTCGGAAGGAGAGCACGTCGCGTTCAAAATTCTCCGGCACGAAATAGATGCCATAGATCTCCCCACGCTGCATCAGTTTCCTCGCCTCGCTGAAATCCTTCGCATGGACGACGATCTTCGTCTGCTTAAAGGCATCCAACTGACGGACAAGCCGGCGAGAGATGGAGGACTGGTCCATGTCGACCACCGCCGCAGGAAGATCCTTCGGCAGCCCGTCCTGCATCAGCGTAAGGAAGAAGCCAATGAAGAAGAGCGGCATGATGATCATGGAGACGATGTAGACCTTGCGGGAGAATATCTGCCGCCACTCCCTCATCATGACCATCCAAACCTTATTTGACGCTAACCTATTGTTCATCGTTTCACGATAACTGACATGCCAGAAACCAAACCTTCAACCTTCTCCGTAGGAACGGCGCGGATTTCGAATGTTTTGGAGTCAAACTCGCCCGTCACCTTCGTAGCCTTCCATGCGGCGAAAGAACCCATATCCTTCACATAATTCACCTTCAAGGAGATCTCCTTGTCACCCAACGCAGGGACAAACGCCTTGAACTCCGTACCCTCGGAGAACTCAGTCAGATCCTTCTCTCTGAGGTTGAATGTAACCCACACATCCGCCGTATCAATCACATTCATGATAGGCGCACCCGAGCCGACCAACTCGCCCCTCTGCGGGAAGATCTCGCTGATCTTACCAGAGATTGGGGAAGTCAACATCGTCTCCTCCACGTATGAGCGAACCTCAGCGACAGCACCCTTCGCACGTCTCAATTGTGCCAAAGCGGCATCCTTATCCTCCTGGTCGGCGCCACGGACCGCCATATCATATTGGGACTTAGCAGCCTGTTCGGTCGCCAACATCGCCTTGTAGTTAGCCTCCGCCTCATCACGTTTCTGGGCAGGGACCACCTCTTTCTCGTAAAGCGCCTGCACACGGTCAAAGGATTTCTTCGCCACATCCAGACCAGCCTGTGCCTTTTGCCACAACTCATAGGCAGCCTTGATCTGCTCCTCGCTCGCCCCGCGCAAAGCCTTTTGGTTCACAGCCGAAGCAGCCTTCTCCGCCGCACGGGCTTGGGAAAGTTTCGCCTCAATTTCAGGGCTATTCAGCAATACAAGCGTATCACCTTCCTTCACGTATTGGCCCTCCTTCACAAGGAACTTGTCGATCCTCGCAGGGATCTTGCCAGAGATACGCAACTCAGTAAACTCCACCTCGCCCTGGATGATATCCTTTTCAGGCTTCATCATAAAGATACCGATCAGGGTCACAATAGCCACAATGGCCAACAAAACGACAAACGCGATCAGCATATTGACGTCTTTCTCCGATTTATTCATAATGCTCATATTTTTTTATTTTATTATTTTCCAATTTTACCTACCGCCTTCTGATAATTGATCTCGCTCATCTTCGCCTCTATCTCGGCGTCGATTTTGTCGGATTTAGCCGCCAACCAAGCCGTCTGCGCCTCCAAGAGGTTAGAGGCCGGGATGACACCCTCCTTGAAGCCCAACGTAGCATAGCGCAGGTTCTCCTCCGCGCGCTCCAGATTACGTTTGGAGACCTCCCACTTGCGGATCGCCTCCGACTGTTTAAACGAGGATTGGCTGACTTGGAGTTCAATCTTCTCCTTCACCTCATCCTCCTTGTATTGGGCGATGTTAGCCTCGCACTTAGCCGCCTTCATCGTGTAGATATTCTCACCCCAATGTAACAGCGGAATGTTCACGAGCACGCCGACATGCCAATCGAAACCGAACTCCTTCTCGAAACCATGCTTCGTCGAAGGGTTGGTACCCGCATACGTGCCGAACAAGGCCACATTAGGCATCAAAGCAGCCCGCTCCACCTTCACCTTCTGGTCATATATGGATTTAGCGATATGCAGGCTCTTCACCTCATTACGGTTCGAATAGACCTCATTGATATCATAGAGCTCAGGATCTGCGATGGCGATCTCATCATTCGTCTCATCCACCAAGGAATACTCCTCCTCCAGCGGCAAGCCACAATACTGAGCCAATAACATTTTAGAGAGGCGGATACCGTTGTCCACTTTGAAGAGCGTCATCTCCGCCTCATTCTTCTTCACAGAGACGGAAAGTTCATCCGCCTTCGTGGCCACGCCCGACTCAATCAGGGCCTCCACATCCTTCTGCATCTTCTCCAGCAATGCCACAAGCGCCTCGACCGCCTTCCGTTTGTTATTGAGCGATATAATCTGCCAATAAGCGCCATCCACCTCAACGATGACATCCTCATTCAGCGTGCGCAATTTGCTTTGCGCAAGTTCCTTCTTCAGTTCAGTGATTTTATTATACGCCACAATCTTACCGCCCATAAACACAGGTTGGGTAAGGTTCAAGGAAGCCAGGAATATGTTCCTCGTGTCGAATTCCAACTCATCTTTAGGGATGATAGTATATTCCTTCCACTGCAGTTTCTCAGGGTTCTTCCTTGGGTCGAACGGCTTTCCGTCCTTATCGAGTGGCACAACCGAGCCATTGTAAAACGTCCATTTGTTGTTCAGCTGACGGCTGGCGATGGTACCATCAGCCTGGAGTGTAGGCAGTTCAAATCCGAAACTACCATTCAGCAATGTACCGATAGGGAGGTACATATCCTCGGAGACCAAAGACAATTGGTCGCCATTACGCACATAGGCGCCCCGTAGGCTCAGGTCGGGGAAGTACTTCGTACGCGCCGCCTTACGCTCATAGGTCGCTTTTTCCACCTCCTCACGGGCGATTTTCTGTTCCTTGTTATTCCTCAGCGCCAATTCCCGGCACTCCTCCAATGTGTACACCTTCTGCTCGGACCACACGGAAGAAGCAGCCAGGCACAACATTGCCACAAGCAATAATCTCTTTTTCATATCGATAGTTTATTTATTTTTTCACTTTCAGCCAGTTCGACCTCCCGCAAGTTGCGGAATACGCGGCCCAACATTTCAATGGCGGTCTTCACCTCCGCCTCGCTCATGCCCTTGAAACACGTCTTCATCGCGTTCAGCGTGGCATCCTTGACAATCTTATGGCAGGCAAGTCCCTTCTCCGTCAGGCGGATACGATTCGACCGTCTATCCGAATCCCTCATCTCGCGGGTCACCAAATCTTGTTTCTCCATGTTGTGGATGAGGCGGGTCACACTCGGGCGATCCCTGAACGTAGCCTGCGCCAACGCATTCTGGGTAGGGCTCTCCCCGCCCATCTTCAACCATAGACACATCAGAATCGACCACTGTTCGGGCGTGATATCCAGACCCGACTTCTTGAAACTACGAGACAAATTACGATTGATAGCATTCGACACCTTACCGCTTATCACAGCAAAGGCCAATTCTATGTCTTGAATGAACTCTTCCATTTCCTTATAAATTAACACCACAAATATAGTTGTTCAAACAACAAGATTGTCTTAACGAATCTTAAAAAACGTTGCATAGACAATTATTTTTGCATAAAGCAATAAACTAAAAAAATATGACAAAAGCCAAAAGGAAGGTGCGGAAAGGGCGGTCAAACGCGAAAAAAGGTGTCGAAAAACTTTTTTTTACGGTCGGAAAAGTATATATTGGGAATACAAAGTTGCGAAATCCAAAGGATGGCAAAGTTAAAAGTTTACGGAAGAGTCCGTGACCGCGTTGTTCTTGGGATCGCCAACGCCTACATGGCGTCGCATCCCAACGCTACGTTAGACGAATTGAACGAAGTGTTCCCGAACGAATTGAATGCTACCCTGAAAGGTAGCAAGATTTTCAGAGACGCGGCAGAGACAGATGGTATGGTCTCATGCGGAACAAAAGAGCCGGGCTTAGGCATACTCACCTTAGCGAACGGCAAGAGAATTGAAATGGTTGTACAATGGACAGACGAGGATTACTCGAAACTGAAAGCACGGGCGGAGAAGCTCGGCATCGAAGTGGAGGAACCTCGGACGGACATGGAAATTCCAAAAGAGGGATTCATGATTGAAGGCGAAGAAAAACGCCCTGTCGAAACGAGAAGGGGAAACCAACGAGGAGAGAGGGAGTTGACCAGCAATCAAAAACACCTGACGAACCTTCTTTTGACACTCATGCTCTTATTCACAATTCTATTGTTCTCAAGAGGAAACTCGAATGACGAGGAGGATATAATAAGATACAGGAAATCACACCAAATTGGACAAACGGTAGACCTGCACCAACTCGCCACAGAGCAAAAGAAGAGAGAGAAAGAGATCAACGATCTCTACCAGGATGAAGAGATCAAACTTGCGGAGGAAATGGCAAAGAATACCAAAGAGGCATTCAACTCATTACTGACGCAATAAATGTTTTCAAAAACATTGCAATCTGGTCGCCTATATTAGAGCACAACCACGTATGGATAAATTAGACAAAGGGGGTCGTTTTCAAAAGCGACCCCCTTTTCAGTTTTCACAGCACGATCACTTTGTTTTCAGTGGTGCTGTGTTATTCTTTGCGAATTCATTTTCCAAGTCATGGACTCTATTCTCCGCATTGATAACAGCCTGCTTAGCTTTTTCCAGATCAGCCTTAGCCTTCTCTATAGCGGCCAAATCCCTTTGATAATCGGCACGGATCTCCTTGATTTGCTCGTCGGATGTAATGCGGGTCGCATACATGAAGTTACCATTAAATCCAGGGTCGGTGCTGCTAGCGATGATGACGCCACGATCAGGGAACACGCACACGAAGTTGAATGTGCCATCCTCATTGATGTGTTGCACGATACCCACGTGATAAACCTCCTTCGGGTTCAACGAGTTAGAGAAGAAAACGATGTCCCCTCTTCTCATCTTCTTAGAGACAGTGATTTTCTTTCCTTGGGTGCTGATGGCAGTCAGGTCTGCAGGAATATCGAGGCCCAACTGACGATAGGCGAAACTAACCAGACCCGGATTGTCGAATGCGTCATTTCCGCTCGCACCAGGTGCGAATGGTTTCTGTTGCTGGCGAAGCACAATAGCCATCATAGCGTCTATTGTGGTGCAAGGAGCATTCACGATGTCAGCTCTCGTTCCCGCGAACACAGAAGCGCAGGAGAGCAAGGCTGTGACGAGTAATAATTTACATTTCATCTCTTTGTATTTGAATTACTAAACTTGTGCAAAGTTAGTTTTTTTATTTTACCAATTAACTTTCAACCTAAAAATGAAGAACAAACGGATAAATCTGAATCGTTCATGAATTCTCCCACCCACTAGAATTCCATGCGGAATTGGTGGTTAGTCTTCATCTCTTCGTATTTTTCCAAGACGAATCTCCACTTCTTGTTTTTAGATCTTCCGGTCTTGTTTTTCTTTTTCACATTGTTTTTCGACTCTTCCAAGATACCCAATTGAAGCAACTTCTTCTGGAAGTTCCTACGATCGAAGTGCGCATTGAGGATACCTTCGTAGAGACGTTGAAGATCAGGGATAGAGAATTCCTCCTCCAACAAGTCGAATCCGATAGGCTCGAAGTGTATTTTTTGCTTCAGAGCGGTCAATGCCTTTTGGAAAATATAGTCATGGTCGAATGCCAGCTGAGGAAGATCCTTCACTTTGAACCATCGTGCGTCGGAAGCATCGTCGCCCCCCTCAACCTCCGACTTCTTGATTAGAGCGAAATAGGCGATCGTGATCACACGCTCCCTCGGGTCTCTGTTCACATCCGTGAAGGTGTAGAATTGCTCGATATGCCCAGGGATGAGGTTCGTTTCCTCCTTGAGTTCCCTCAGCGCGCACTCCTCCGCCGACTCGTCCATCCGGAGGAAGCCACCCGGGAATGCCCATGCGTCCTTGAATGGTTCCACCCCCCTTTTGATGAGAAGAACATTCAAGTCTTTTTTATCAAAACAGAAAATCACGCAATCTGTCGACACAGCGGGATGAGGATGCTTGTAACAATAATTCAACTGCTCCTCCGTCTCCATCCCCGTCTCTGTACTCTCAACCTTTTTTTCTTCTTTCTCTTGCATTTCTATATTGTTTTTTGTTATTTATGGATTGGTTATTTCTCTTCCTAATAGACTGAACCACAGGTTCTGAAGTTGGTGCATATAAAAGAAACTCTTTCCGATTTTTTCACCGTTGTTGTATAGGGAAAAACCCTCCGAAGGGTGGATTAGAATCATTAATCCCTCTTTTGAATAAACCCTATTAGATACATTCTCGAATTCAAACATGAACCCTAAACCTTTGAGCATCTCCTCCGTCACCTTAACAGGGGTCAACTCACAGCCAATACCCATCAGCTGGCATTTCGCCAAGAAAGCGATGTCATCTGAACCGACTGTAGTTTTCTTACCGTTCAGGTAAATGAGGTTTCCGATCCGAAGTTCTTTTGTGTCTATCATAGCATTGACTATTTACAGTGATTCCTTTTTGCTGTCCCCCTCTATCGCCTTGGCAATTTTTTCGATGTTCAAGCTACGAGCGGAGGCATCCACGATATCCTTGTAGATACCGCCTTGTTTGTACACCTCGTCTGGGTCACCACCTTGCTCCACACGTCCGTTCTGCAGCGCATAGATCGTGTCGCTGTCGATGATTTGGGATATGCTGTGCGAGATGATAATGACCGTACGGTTCTTCTTGATGGCATCGATACTGTTCTTGATCTGCTCCGTCGCAATGGCGTCCAGACTGGCCGTCGGCTCATCCAGGAAGATGATCGGAGGATTCTTCAAGAACATACGAGCGATGGCGATGCGTTGTTGCTGGCCTCCGGAGAGGAGGGTCGCCTTGCTGTCGAACTTGTCCGGGAGCGCCATCACTTGATCGTAGAGGTAAGCCTTCTTGGCGGCTTCGTACACCTCCTCTATGCTGGCGTTCGGGTTGCCATATAGGATGTTCTCGGCGATGGTTCCGTCGAAGATATGGTTCTTCTGCAACACCAAACCGATATTGTCTCTCAGGAATTTCGTATCATACTCCTTGAGGTCCACACCATCCAACTTGATGCTTCCGCAGTCTGGCTCGTAGAATTTGTCAAGGAGGTTGACGATTGTGCTCTTGCCCGCACCGGAGAGCCCGACGAAAGCGGTTATCTTCCCGCTCTCGATCTTCATGTTGATGTTATGGAGCGCCTTCGTTCCGTTCGGATAGGTGAAGTCCACACCGGATATATCGAAATTACCCTCGATCTTTTCAGGCTTATAGGTGCCGGTTGGCTCAATCTCCTGATCAGAGTCCAAGATGCCGAAGAAACCTTCCGCATAGATGAGCGCATCGTTCATATCGTCGAAGATACGTTGCAGCTGGTTGATCGGTGCCGCCACGTTGTTGAAAAGCATGACGTGGTACATGATCTTACCGATGCTCATGCCTGGATAATCGTCCAACACCAAGTAGGCGGTGAGGATAATGATGAGCACGGTGCCTATCTGTTGCATGAAGCTTTTCAAACCGTCGAAGAAGAAGCTCACCTTACGTGTCTCCATCTGGTTGTTCGTCACTCTGTTTTGAATGTCGAGCTGTTTGTCTCCCTCAATCCTTTCCCTATTGAAGGATTTGATGACGTTGATGGATTCGATGATGTTCATGATGCCATGGCTCTTCAACTCGCGGAAGTGGCGCATGTCACGTCTCCACCCTTTCAGCTTCACCGCTTGGCGGTAGGTGATGAAGAAGTAAATCGGCACAATGCATAGGGCGGTGAGTCCCACCCACACGTTGGCTTTGAACATAAGGATCAATGCCAGGATGGCGCTGGTGAAGAGCGGCAATAGGTCGATGAAGAAGTTCTGCACGGTTCTAGAGAGACTGCTCACACCTTGGTCGATACGAGTCTGTAGCTTGCCCGCCTCGTTGTCATTGGCCGAGAAGAAGGCCACCCTGAAGGTGAGGACCTTTTCGATGACCGCTTGCGCCAAGTCCTTGGATACGAATATTCGCATCTTTTCACCGAAATATCTTTGTGCGAACGTGATAAGGGCGGAGAGGGCTTCCTTGCCTAGAAGGACAATGGCGATGAAGGAGACGATCTCAATCGCTTCCTTGCCCCATTTGCCACCCGCTTGGATGTGATCATTGATGGAGTCCACAGTCCAGTCCAGGACAATCGCATTGACCTGTGCCATGAACGACCCTATGAGTGTTAGTGTTAAGGTAGCTAATACTAACCACTTGTAGGGCATCACAAACGGTTTGATGCTTTTGAATAATTGTATCAGATTCATAATACCGCAAATTTACATTTTTTTTTTACCTTTGCAAAACATTTATGCCGTCGGGTATCCTGATTCAAGGATGTGAGGAGGCATGATATTTAATCGTTTGATTTTTAAATTGTAAAATTGTTGTTTAGAAGGTATGGATAAGAATACTATTACGGGTTTCTTGTTGATTATCGCTGTGTTTATCGGTTTTTCTATCTGGAACAGACCCACTCCAGAGCAGATTGAAGCCCGCAATCGTTATCAGGACTCAATTGCGCAAGTCCAAAAAATGAAGGAGAAAGAGGCGCTTGAGCGTGAGAATACGCAAGAGAAATCTGTGTTCCAAGGCGTGGAAGGTGATTCCGCGAAGATGGCCAAGGCTTCCCTCGCATACGGCGAGTTCGCTTCGGGCGCATTTGGGGATGAGACGACCGTGACGTTGGAGAACGATTTGGTCAAGGTGGATTTCACCTCTCGTGGCGCACGGGTTTCCAGCGCGGTTATCAAACAATACCTCGACAAGGATAAGAACGTGTTGACATTGTTCCGCCCACAGGACGGTGACTTTGGTTTCGTGTTGAACACGGTGAGCAACCGTAAGCTGACGACGAGCGACATGAACTTCAAGGTGGCCGCCAAGACCGACACCTCCGTCGTATTCTCTTTGCCTGGCGCGAATGGGGGAGCTTTGCTCTTCTCCTATATTCTGCCGAAGAATAGCTATATGCTCCAATTCAACGTGGAGGCACAGGATAAAAACATGATGTTGGCCCCAGACATGAAGGAGCTCCGCACATCATGGTCTTTGCGCATTCCACAACAAGAGGTGGGTCGTGAGTTTGAAGACCGCTATGCGCAGATGTACTACTATGATCCCGAAGAGGGCCGCGATTACTTGAGCGAACATTCCAACGACGAGTGCAACGTGGAGGGTAAACTGCGTTGGGTGGCTTTCAAGGACCAATATTTCTCCAGCATCTTCATCGTGGACAACGCATTGATGGAGAAGAGTTTCCTGAAGTCTACTCAGTTGACGGACTCTTCTTATCTGAAGAGATATGAAATGGAAACTTCCATTCCTTTCGAGGAGGGCAAGGCGAACTTCCGCTTCTTCTTCGGACCGAACAGCTATAAACTCCTGAAGTCTTTCAACGAGGGAACGAGCGGAAAGGATAAGCTGAATCTGAACCGCCTTCTGACACTCGGTTTCTCCCTGATCCGTTGGGTGAATCAAGGCGTTATCATCCCATTGTTCGATCTCTTCGGCTCCATCTTCAGCAACTACGGACTTGTGATCTTATTCTTAACCCTTGCGGTGAAGTTGATCCTTACGCCACTGACGTATAAGTCTTACCTCTCTTCTGCTAAGATGCGTGTCCTGAAGCCTCAATTGGATGCCCTCAACGAGAAATACGCTTCCGAGTCGCCTATGGAACGTCAACAGCGGACGCAGGAATTCTACAAGGATGCGGGCGTGAACCCTGCGGGAGGATGTCTGCCTATGTTGCTCTCCTTCCCATTCTTGACGGCCGTGTACTTCTTTATCCCTGTCGCCATAGAGTTGAGGCATGTGCCTTTCTTGTGGGCGAAGGACCTCTCCTCATACGATGCCATCGTGTCGTGGAATGCGGACCTTCCGTTGATCGGTGACCACATCAGTTTGTTCTGCTTGTTGATGACAATCGTGAACATCGTTTACACGAAGTATAATATGCAGATGAACAACAATTCGGCTCAGATGGATCAGATGAAGTTCATGAAGTACATGATGTACGGTATGCCGATTTACTTCTTCTTCTGGTTCAATAAGATAGCGTCCGGATTGTGCTACTATTATTTCCTTTCTCTGTTCATTACGATCCTTCAAACTTACCTTATCCGCAAATCCATCAATGAGGAGAAATTGTTGGCAGGCATCGAAGAGCATCGTAAGAAGAGATCTGAGTTGAAGCAACAGCAGGATAAGGCAGACCGTATGAGGAAGTCTGTCGGCGGTGATGTGATCGGCGCCATCAATGACATCTCTGCTTCCGACAATAATGCTGGTGGCGGTTTGTTCGGTTCTTTCCGAAAGAAGATGGCCGATTTCCAGGCACAGATGGAGGAGGCTCAGAAGCAGATGGCGGAAGAGCAGAAGAAACGTAATGGGCAAAATGGTTCTTCCAATTCGCAGGATAAGAAGGATTAGTCCGGATGCTCATATTACTTCTTGTATTGTATTTTTGTTTGCTGGCGTACGTCTCTCATCGTACGGGCAAAAATGATAGTGGTGCCGATTTCTTTCTGGGGAATCGGCGCTCTCCTTGGTGGGCGGTCGCTATCGGCATGGTGGGGGCTTCCGTTTCGGGCGTCTCGTTCGTCTCCGTGCCGGGTTGGGTACCGGCTTCCTCATTCTCTTACATGCAGATGGTGCTGGGTTTCTTGGTTGGCTATATCATTGTCGCATACCTGTTGCTCCCCATCTATTACAATTCAGGCAACGTCTCCATTTATTCGTACCTCTCGTCCCGTCTGGGTGAATCCGGAAGGAAAACGGGAGCAGGATTCTTCCTGTTGAACAAGTTGTTGGGAGCGGCCGTGAAATTCTACGTCGCCGCATATGTGTTGTACCAACTATCAGACGTCGGATTCCTACCCTTCCCTCTGTTTGTCCTGCTGTGCGTAGCGTTTGTCTATTTCTACACTTACAGGGGAGGTATCAGGTCTATCGTGTGGACAGATCTCCTGCAGACAATTCTCATGGTTCTATCCTTGGGTCTTCTCCTTCACAGGGCATTATCTCTCATGGATTTGGATTGGCGCTCCGGACTGAGTTTCATCGTGGACTCAGACATGTCTCGAATCTTCTATTTTGACGATTGGAGCACCCGTACCTACTTCTGGAAACATTTTGTGAGTGGAGCCTTCGTGGTAGTTGTAATGACAGGTTTAGACCAAGATATGATCCAAAAGAATCTCTCATGCCGTTCGTTGAAGGAGGCGCAACGTAACATGTTATCGTATGGAGTACTCTTCATCCCTGTGAATCTGCTGTTTCTATCCTTAGGTCTGTTGGTGGCCAGCTACTATGGAGTAGACACATTACCAGCATCTGGAGATGGTCTGTTGCCCTATTTTGTGAAGGAAGCTGGCCCAGCAGTGCTGATGTGTTTTACCGTAGGGATGCTGGCTTCCTCATTTTCGAGTGTAGACTCAGCGATGGCGGCCATGACGACCTCCTTCCTCTCCGACATCCTAGGCAAGGACACGGAACAGGTTTCCCCGAAGTTCCGCCACAAAATCCATTTGGGCGTGGCGGCTGCGGTTTGCCTAATAGTTATGTTGTTGGATTTTGTCAGGAGCGACCATGCCATTGACGTGATATACCAACTGGTTTCCTACCTGTATGGCCCATTGTTAGGTATGTTCGCCTACTGTGTCTTACACAAAGAGAAAGGGACAATCGACTCCCCTTGGAACGTGGCGGTGACGGTTCTCTCTCCGCTACTCTCCTTCGCTGTCGCCCAAATACTCCGCACCTCCTGTGGTTACGACATGGGCTATGAATTGTTATTGCTGAATGGTGCGATAACCTTCCTCGGCATCACAAGTGTCCGTTGGTTTACTTCAATCGGAAAGAGTTGATGATATGCTCCACCGTATCCTTCTGGGCACTATTGACAAAAGAGCAATCCACCCCATAGAGTTTATTTCCCCTTTTGCCGATTTTCATAATCGTCTCTTGATAAGAATTCGGAATCTCCTCATCTTCGCTTGAATAATGGATGAGCGCGTAATCATCCACCATATCGAATTTAATAAGACCGAAACCTGCCATCTCCTCAGAGAAAGCCACAATTCTTGATTTCGCGAAATCCTCAACCGAGATATCACCCATTTCCCTAGTGTTTACTACCACAATCTGATCATCGTTAGATGCGATGAACGGGCAGGTCGGACGTCTGTCATACTCCGCGATCCACATCTTCGGATATTCGATGGAGAACTCACTACTGCTGTATTTTTCGTAAACATTTTTACATCCGGTGAATACTATACTGAATAATATTACCGTGAGAATAAGTATTTTCTTCATTTGCATACAATTTTTCTATGCAACAAATATAAATATTTTTTTTATCACACGAATCACTTCGCACGTTTCGCTGCCCGTGCAATGAAGTGGAGACGGTTCAAGACATTCACCTCACTCACTCCTCCATCAAAGTCTAGGAACAGAAGGTTCATATCCGGGTAGATATCCTTCACCTTCTTCTCTATACCCTTGGAAATGACGTGATTGGCGATACATCCGAAAGGCTGCAAGCTGATGGCCGCATTGATGCCGTGTTCTGCGAATGATGCAAATTCGGCAGGAATCAACCACCCTTCGCCAAATTGGGCCGCCAAACTGGTGATCTTTTCCGCACGTTTCGCCTCCTCATGAATATTCACAATCTTCTCATAATAACGGAAAGCGGAAGCCGCCTTGTCTATCTTCTTCGCCACATGGTTCAGATACTTCTCGCCTAGGCTGGAGAGCATTCTGGCCACGAACTTACGTTTCTTCTCCAAATAATGCGCCTCGTTGAACTTAGCGTTCGGGAAATACTGCACGAAGAACTCGTTCAGCGAAGGAATCACTGGCTCAATGCCCTCCTTCACCAACCAATCCACAACATGTTGATGCCCGAAAGAATTATATTTAATGAAGATCTCACCCACGATACCGACACGAGGCACATCCTTCGTCTCCGTTATCTCCTCAAACTGTTTCGCAGCCTCGGAGAGGTAGTTGATCATCAACTTAGACTTCTTCTGACGGACCGCCTCAACGCCCAAAGCGATATACTTGTCCAAAATCTGACGAGCGGCTCCCGGCACCTTCTCCCTAACCACTGCCGAGTAATACATCTTCGACATCGCATCGGAGAAATAGAGGAGGTACATGGTTATCTTGATGATCTTCTTTACATTAGGCGTAAAACCGGACTGTTCATTGATCGTATCCATGATGGAGACGGAGATGACAGGGATGTTCCCGTAACCAGCCGCCAAGAGGGCTTTCTTAATCAATGCGATGTAGTTCGTCGCACGACACTGTCCTCCCGTCTGGGTGATGGCGAAGACAATGTTATTCAAGTCATATTTGCCAGACTCCAAGGCTCGTATGCAGTCTCCGACCACCAATGTGGCAGGGTAACAGATCTCGTTGTTCGCATACTTCAGACCATACTGGACAGATGCCTCGTCGCTCGGTGGCATATTCTCAAATTCATAGCCCATCAACTCGAACAAGGCTGGCACGAAAGGCGAATGGAAATCCGAGAAGAACGGCACAAGGATCTTCTTTCCCGCATCCTTCTTCAGGAACTCAGGCGTGCTCTGGAACGCATGAGCAACCGGCTCCGCCTCCTCACTCTTGTACTTCAACGACTCGATGAGCGAACGAATACGCAAGCGAAGAGAGCCCGCATTGTTCACATCGTCCACCTTCAGCAAGGTAACGTTCTTGCCGTAACGCTTCATCATATCGATGATCTCATCCACGATGAAGGCATCCGGTCCGCAACCGAAGGAGGTCAGCTGCACGTAGTGCACATTCTCGTTCGTCTGGGCAACCCACTTCGCCACCTTCATGATCCTATTCATGTAAGACCACTGCGGGATGATGTGGGAATCCTTCAAGTCAGAATCCATGCCACGTACCAAATCCTCCGTGACCACATCCACTCCGAACGAGGTGATGATCTCGGAAACCTTATGTTGCACAAGCGGATCATTGTGATATGGTCTGCCCGCAAGAATAATCACCAGACGGTTCTCCTCCCTCGCCTTCGCGAGCAGGCTGACAGCCTTTTTGCGTACCGTATCCGAGAAGGTATCACGCACCTTCAATGCCTCAGCAAAGGCCGCCTCAAAACGTTTCTTCTCATATTTATCCTTGAGGATACTCTTCATGTAGGTCGCGCACGACTTCTTCAGCAAAGCGTCATCCTTGAAGTTGATGACAGGCGAGTCGAGCGGAATATTAAAGCGAGACTCCACATTGATGGAACTCTTCAGCACATCCGAATAGCCAGCCACCACCGGACAGTTGTAGCTATTGTTGGAGTTAGGCTCCATACGCTCGTAGATGACGTACGGATAGAAGATACGGTCCACCTTCTTCTCCGCCAAATCGAACACATGACCGTGCAACAACTTGGCCGGGAAACAGATGTTGTCCGCCATCACCGTGTTCAAACCCTTCTCGTAGAGCGAGAAAGTGGAACGAGCGGATGATTTGACAGCTATATTGCAACGCGTGAAGAGCGTGTACCAGAACGGGAAGTTCTCATACATGTTCAAGGCGCGAGGGATACCCATCGTAAAATAAGGCTTCTCCAGCATACCAGCCTTATCCTTCTTGAAGGCCAGCTCGTTCTTGTAGAAGCTCATGTTGAAGGCAGTCCTACCCTTCTCTCCCTTGTTGGTGTAGACCTTCTCGCACTTGTTTCCTGAATAATACACCTTGCCGTTGGCGAAGACGTTCTTCAGGATCTGGCAATTATTCTCACACCCCACACAACGGAGAGGCTCGGAGGTATACTCTTTCAAGTCCACCAACTGGGCGAGGGCCACAGGCTCTGTTCCCGCACCGATGCGTTTCTTGGAGAAGAGGGCCGCACCGTATGCGCCCATCAACTCAGGGTAGTTGGAGACGATGACCTCCTTATCGACAGAAAGCTCGAAGGCGCGGACCACCGCCAGGTTCCTCATCGTACCGCCCTGCAGCACGATATGGTCACCCAAATCCTTCGTATCCTTCAATTTCAACACCTTATAGAGGCAGTTCTTGATGACCGAATAGGCCAGACCTGCGGAGATATCATCCAACGGAGAACCCTCACGCAGACACTGCTTCACCTTAGAGTTCATGAAGACGGTGCAACGCGTACCCAAATCGCATGGGTGTTGGCTCTCGCAAGCCCTGCGGACGAAATCCGTGATCGGGCACTTCAGCGACTGTGCGAAGCTGTCGATGAAAGAACCGCAACCAGACGAGCACGCCTCGTTGATCTCCAGCCGGTTGATGGCGCCCTTCTCGACGAAGATCGCCTTCATATCCTGTCCGCCGATGTCCAAGATGAACGACACCTTCGGGTTCAGTTTATAAGCGGCCGTATAGTGGGCGATGGTCTCAACCATACCGAAGTTCAGTCCGAAGGCCGTTTTGATCAACTCCTCGCCATAACCGGTCGAGCAGCTACCCACCACCTTGAGGTCACGTCCACACTTCTGAGCATCCTCCAGCAAGAGGGAGAGACCCTCCTTCACCGTCTCCAGCGGCCTACCGCCATTTTTCTTATAGAAGGTGAAGAAGATACGCTCCTGTTCATCCATCGCCACCACCTTCGTGGTCGTGGAGCCAGAGTCGATACCGATATAACAATTATCGGAGGCGATGTCAGACATTGCCACCTTTTCGATCTTATTCTTTTCCTTGCCCTGTTTCCAAGCCTCGAAAGCCTCCTTGCTCTCGAACAGAGGAGAGAGGGAAGAAGCCGAAACGCCCGCATTCTTGCTCTTCGTCTGGAACAGCGTGATGAATTCGCTCAGCTTACGCACCTCCGCCTTTTCGTTCATAGAGAGGCTGGCACCCCAAGCAGGCACCACGGAGGCGTTTTCAGTCAGGATGATATCCTCAGAAGCGAGTCCGAGACGCTCCTGCATAATTTTCCGCAGAGCAGGGATATGTGCAAATGGTCCACCGCACAAGAAGACCTTAGGCAGAATATCGCACCCACGGGAGAGTGCGGAAACCACCTGTGTCGCCACCGCATTGAAAATGGAGGCGGCTATATTCTCGCGCCTCACATTGAGGGCGATAAGGTTTTGAATATCCGTTTTGGAGAAGACACCGCAGCGGGAGGCGATCGGATAGATCGAATCAGCATTGAGCGCCATATCGCTCAGCTCGCCCACCTCGACACCAAGGATCACCGCCATCTGGTCGATGAACGCACCCGTACCACCCGCACAGTTACCGTTCATACGAATGTCAGGCTGCATATTCTTATTGAAGAAGATCATCTTACTATCCTCTCCACCAATGTCAACCAACGTACGGGTATCAGGGAAACGCTTCTCAATCACCTGAGTCGCTGCAACAACCTCTTGAATAAATGGCACTCCGAACCTTTCAGACAGTCCCATTCCGGCAGAGCCCGTCACTTGAATACGGACAGGCACATCCGACAAACTCTCCTTCAAGGCAGACAACGAAGAGAGCAAAGTCCCCTGTATATCAGCATGATGCCGTGCATAATTAGTGTAAATAATCTCACCATTCACATCCGTCACCACCACTTTCAAAGTGGTAGAACCGGCATCCAAGCCTATGTGATATATGTTATTTAACATAAAATAAATCGATTTGGCGCGAAAGTACGAAAACTTTTGCCTTAAAAAAATTATATGCACGCTCGTTTTGCCCCATTCGTCAATAAATATACGAATGAAAAGCAAAGATTCGAATAAGCATCCGATCCCCTCAGAAAAATATAGACACAAAACGACGCGCACACCGCCAAGGCAACACAGCCGCATCATTTGCAAGGGAAGGACAAAAAAGATTAACATTCATCAAGAAATAAAACATGAGGGTAAAAAGCAAGCGTAAAAAATTTGTCTCAAAAACGTACAAGCACTAAATTTGGCAAATCGTTCCAAACGAGCGACCTCTCCAAAATCGGGTAATGGGTTCTTCCGACAAGGAGAAAGAGTTTTTTAGAACCCGCCTTTTATTTATATAGATTATATTATATGAAAAAAGTAGGTTTACTCTTTTTTGCGCTTGCTTCTTGCTGCGCTAGTGCGTTCGCGGGTGACGCATACTACTTAATCAAGGATGGAAAGCTCCAAAATGGTGTGATATACAATCCATTCGAGTCAGAAGAAAAAGCAGATACTAAATTAGTAGAGGGTGATGGTTACGCAACTATCACACACATCGGTGGTTACAGCTCTGCAATGGAAGTCAGATTGACAGGTATGGAAGGCCTCCATATCGCAACGAAATCGTTAATCATCGAATACATGGTTGACGAAAAGGACATCAGACACAACTTGTCAGAGAAAACTCCAGAAAAAATGGATAAGGCAACTATCATCATCGAATGTTTAGCAGACGAGACCCTTGGATACATCGGTGGTGAAGGTTTGAGCGAAAAGAGGGGTGGAGAATATGTCTCCCAAGGCCTAATCAGCAGAACATTTATTGACGGAAAGAAGCCAGGATGCGAAAAAGATTGGCAAACTTTCAAAGAGTATTCTTATCCACTTAGAGATAAAGAAGTTAAGTCAATTCTCATCGGTTACAAGCGTGAGGTTGTAGCCAGCACGGAGTCTGTATTGAAAATCAAAAACATGTATTACGAAACAGACGCAGACAACTATCCTATCTATGGATGTCAGTTCGAGGGAGACGTCATTTACAAGGATGACAACTTGAAGAGCATCGACGACACACTGCACTTCCCATTCGGTATCGGATTGAACTGGGACAGAGAAAACAAAGAAATCCACAACAAAGTTGCCAAGCTTCTCCTCATTTGGGATAAGAGTTCCGACGATGGCGATACTACAGCTGCTGTAATATGGTACGATGCTTCAGGAATTCCTATGTGCCAAATGTACTCTGCATTGCCAATCTTTAGCCCAACCTACATTTTGGCTAACAATCCAAAAGTGAACGAAGAAGGTGAATACTCCATTTGGACAGACGAAATCGCATTGCCAGAAGAGGCTATCCAAGAGGGTAAAATCAAAATCGAGTGCTTCGTAAAGAAATATGATGATGACAAAAACTACGAATTGGTAGGAAACGTAGATGGCATCAACCAAGACGAGTTGATTCCAATCCAGGTGAAGTTCAACACAGGAGAATCTATTGTCGCATTTAAAGATTCCATCATCAATGGTTTCTGGACAAAAGAAGTCGGCGAAATCGCAATTCCTGACAACGCAAAGTCTGTTGTCGTTGAATTCAAACAAAATGGTGTTGTAAGTTACCTTGTAGACAAACTCTTGATCTCCTACAAAGGAAAAGTCGGAGTTGCTACTATTAACGGCGAAAGCAAAACTTTGTCCGTATATCCTAACCCTGTAAGCGAGGCTATCGAATTCGCAGGCATCGAGGATATCCAAAGCGTAGAAATCGTATCCTTGAACGGTGCGGTTAACTCTTGCAAGGTAGTGAACAACAAAGTGAACGTTTCTAACTTGGCTGCTGGTGAATATGTCATCATCGTCAACAAGAACATCACTGGCAAGTTCATCAAGAAATAATCTCTAAGATTATAAATTCCAAAGCGGGAGGACGATTGGTCGTCTTCCCGCTTTTCTTTTGCCCTTTCCCAAAAGGATATGACAGTCGAAAATTTTTCACATTTTTGTTTTGTGATTTTTTTTTCAGATATTTGTATGGGCAATTTACAAAGGGCGCGGCCTTCCAAGCCCCTCTTGCCTAAAAGCGATGATTCACCTCATCGCTTTTTTGTTATAGAGAAGAAACAACAACACGGGGAAAACCATAAAACTGAAACACGAACATGGAATTTGAAGGATTATCCCTCAAGAATCGCATGGAGTAACGCTCTAAAATCAGCAACAGATTCAACTGACATGAAAAAGGAGATAAATTCAGGACCCAGTCTTTTAGAATTACTCAGAAAATAGCCGTTAGAATCCACACAACAAAAGCGAGAGAACCGCCAAGGCTTCCCGCTTCGATTTCACCACTTTATCTGCCCATATTCGCATTTTCGACTCGTCGCCCATACATTCTGATGACACCCTCACAAAAACGCGGCAGAGAGGAGAAAAAAGGAAGACGGGAGTGCCGTTATGGATTAAGGATTTCAACCCATATTCACATCACCTCAGCTTCCAGAAATGGGAGGTGAAAAGCAATAGGATTGTATAGATCTCCAAACGTCCAATCAGCATCAATACAGAAAGGACCCATTTGCCAGCGATAGGCACATCCGCGAAATTAGCCGCAGGACCTGTGATGCCGAAACCTGGTCCGTTGTTCGAAATAGCGGAAAGGCAGGAACCAAACGCCGTGTCAAAGTCCAAGCCTATCATCGTTAGGACAAACGTCCCCACCAAAAAGAGCACGGCGAAGATGAAGAAGAAAGCCAAGACACGCACCACCAATTCCATCGACATCAACCGTGAAGAGACCTTCAAAGGCAAAACAGCGTTGGGATGCGAATGCAGGCGCAACTCATTCCCCGCATTCTTCACCGCGATGATGAGACGAATCAATTTGGCACCTCCACTGGAGGAACCCGCACATGCGCCGCTGAACATCATGATGGCGGTAGGTATCCAGAAAGGAGCGCCCCACCCGACATAATCGCAATAGCTACCCTGATAGCCACAAGAGGAAAAGATGCTCGTCACATGAAACAGAGCCGCCCTGAAAGCACCCTCATAAGTGGAAGGCATCTGCGC
Organism: Paludibacteraceae bacterium; assembly: GCA_045226255.1. Classification (GTDB taxonomy): domain Bacteria; phylum Bacteroidota; class Bacteroidia; order Bacteroidales; family Paludibacteraceae; genus UBA1181. The sequence continues at coordinate 89,732 of JBGVCG010000014.1, forward strand.
CGTCAACACGTGGCTAGGGTTTTTCACCAGCATAATATAAAAGACAAGAACAAGCACCAGCGTGAAAATGCCATACCAGCGGAACTCCTCATTGACACGGAAGACTTTCCAATCCCCCGTACTCGCCATGAAATAAAGCGCGAAGTTCACACCCGCCAAAAACATAAAAACAGATGCCACATATTCCAGATAGGGGGAATTGAAATAGGCGAAATTAGCCTGATGCGTGCTGAACCCTCCCGTACCTACGGTTGTCATGGAATGGCATACCGCATCATAGAGAGACATCGACCCGAAGAAGTAGAACAGGGCACAAACGACAGTCAACACAGCGTATATGAGAAAAATACCTCTTGCGGTCTCCTGCGTCTTCGGGCGAAGCTTGCGCATGGAAACACTCGTGGCTTCCGTCGAGAACAGCTGCGTGTTATTACGGTTATAGGAAGGAAGTAGAGCAATGGAGAACAGCATGATGCCCAATCCACCCATCCATTGCTGCACACTACGCCAAAAGAGGATACCATGAGGTTGCTCCTCGATATTATTCAGCACCGAGGCGCCCGTCGTCGTAAAGCCAGACATCGTCTCGAAAAAAGCGTCCGCCACCGTATCGGTCGTCCCGTAGATGATGAACGGGAGCATACCAAAGAGGGAAAAGACTACCCATGCCCCAGAGATGATGATATAGCAATCCTTTCTCGTTAAAGAACCCTTATTCCTTCTATTGGACAAGAAAAGAAATGCGCCGCAGGCACCCGCTAGACACGTAGGCACCAACAAGGCAAACAAATCCGCCTCACCATAGCAGAGCGAGACGATAGTGGAAATCGCCATAAACATGGCCTCCATCAAAAGGAGAACGCCAAAAACCTTTTTCTTCATCTTATTACCATCACTCCAATTAATGAAACTAAGTAGTTTTCCGTCCCATATACTTCGTCGGGAACCAGGAAATAAGCAATCCTATCAGCAAAGAAGAGAGCAGGACAATCAAGACATCCCAAAAGCTGATACAAATAGGATAAGCGTCGACGACGAATCCTCCCTCATCACCGCTATTCAGTTTGATGATTCCCAACCACTTCTGCAAACCACAGAGAATCAAACCCACAGAGACCCCGACAATGGTTCCGAGGACAGATATCAGCCAGCCCTCTAACAGGAAAACTTGGCGGACAAACCCATCGGTAGCCCCCATATTGCGCAGAGTATCGATATCCTCTTTCTTCTCCAATATCAACATAGTGAGGGACCCCACCAAATTGAACACCGCTATCAGCAGAATAAAGACAAGGATGAGGAACGATATCCACTTTTCGATTTTCATCATCCGGTAAAAATCCGCATGTTGTTGCTCTTTCCCCTGCACATTGAACGATGGTCCCAATATCTCAGACACCACACGCAGAGACTCGTCCACATCAGCATCCGGGGTCAATTTAAGTTCCAATGAGGTAACCTCGTCTTCCTCGTACCCTAACAATCTACGTGCGAAAGAGAGATCCACGAAAGCATACTTGGAATCGATTTCCAACTGATTAGTTCCATAAATACCTTCGACAAACAGGCGTTGTTCCTCAAAACCCTTCTCCGGATTCGCCAAGTTGATCTGCACGTTATGCTTAGGCACATACAAAGAGACGGGACGGGTGAAGCCTAACGCCACATCTATCTGATTGGCCAAAGCCCCTCCGATAACCATCCCGTAGTCATCTTCTTCCCGTAGGATAAACTGCCCCACCTGCATCACTTCGTTCACGTTCGTCAACCGGGCGTACGTATCAGAGACACCCTTCACCGTGACCATCGTCTGCCGCTCTTCATTCCGAATCAGGGCATTCTCTTCCATGACATCGCAGGCGACATCCACAAAATCGAGGGACTTCACCTTTTGGACACGCTCGTCCGAAGCACTAAAAATCTTTCCCTCGACCGCAGTGATCTTCACATCAGGGTCAAAGGCATTGAATAGGTCTTGAATCAGTTGTTGGAAGCCATTGTAGCCAGAAAGCACACAAATCAGTGCCATTGTAGCCACACAAATACCACCCGCGCAAATAGCCGAAATGATGTTAATGGCATTATGATCCTTGCGCGAAAAAAGATACCTTAAAGCTATGAATAACTGTAGCCTCATTATTTTTTATCCAATCCCAAAAGGCGGTCAATATTCTCCAGATAATCAAGTGAATCATCCAAATAGAAATGCAGCTCCGGCACCTGACGCAACTGGTAACGGGTACGTTGGGAAAGGTCATACCGAATCGATTTCGTGGCCCCTTGTATCATCTCCAAGAACTCCGTCTGCTTCTCGCTAGGGAAGATGCTCAAATACACCTTGGCAACGCTAAGGTCTGGCGAAACGGACACGGAAGTCACAGAAATCAGCACACCTCCCTGGGACTTAGTGAATTTCTGGAAAATATCGCCCAATTCCTTCTGGACGAGCCTATCTATCTTGTTTTTTCTTGTTGATTCCATCGCATTCTAAACATTAATAATTACCTTTGCAAAGGTAATATAAAAATCGTATCTGTGGTAAAGCGGAGGCAAGACTACCAAAAATACGGGAATTTCTATTTGTTTATACTTCATGGAATCAGATTTATTGTATCAAATCGCCTTGACGATGGCGAAAGGTGTGGGCACTCATACCATAAGAAAACTCGTCAACATATTAGGCAGCGAAAAGGAGGTGTTCGAATGTCCAAAAAAAACATTGGAGGGGATCCAAGGAATAGGCGCCGCCACCGCAAAAAGCCTGAAAGACCCACAGCTCCTGAAACGAGCAGAGAAGGAGATGCGCTTTCTGCAAAAAGCGGGAGCGAAGGCAATTCCTTTCAGCAGCGACGAATACCCTCAACGCATGAAAGAATGCATAGATGCGCCCTACATCCTTTACGCAAAAGGGGAGATGTCGATGAACGGAGGTCGTTTCATCGGAATCGTCGGAACCCGGAAGATGACTCCCTACGGAAAAAGCATCTGCGAAGAGATCATATCCTCATTGGCGCACAAATACCCGGATCTGAGCGTCATCAGCGGACTCGCCTACGGGGTGGACGGATGCGCCCATAAGAAAGCCGTGGAGCTGGGGATCCAGACAATCGGCGTGGTCGGGCACGGGCTCGACATGATCTACCCTGCAAGACATAGGGCATTGTCGAACAAGATGATGGAAAGGGGTGGCATCGTGACGGAGTTCCGCTCAGAATGTATTGTGGACAAGAAGAACTTCGTCTCCCGCAACCGTATCATCGCAGGCCTATGCGACGTCATCCTTGTCGTGGAATCCGGGGAGAAGGGAGGGGCGCTATTCACCGCCGAATTCGCCAACTCATACAACAAGGACGTGTGCGCCATACCCGGACGTGTAGGTGACATCTATTCGGCGGGTTGCAACAAACTTATAAAAAATAATCAGGCAACTATGGTGGAAACGGCAGGGGAGATTGAGCAACTGATGAATTGGGACATCAAGGGGAAGGTGCAAACGGATCTAAGCATCTCCAAATTCATGCAACTAACCGACCAGGAGAAAATCATTGTCGAAGCCCTACAGATAGACGAGCGGATGGACATGAACCAACTGGCGAGGAAAACGCAGATACCGTTCGGACAATTATCCTCCCTGCTATTCGACATGGAGATGAAGGACCTTGTCTGCTCTGCGCCCGGAAACAGTTATTTTCTTTCGCGGCAATGAAAAAAGGGGCGTTGTGAGAAATCACCCAACGCCCCCTGCAATATCCACATGGAGTATGCCTACTTCTCTAAAACTTTGTTAGGCAAATGAAACACAATCGGCAACGTCAATGAAGAGCGAACTTCTTTGCCGTCCTTCACCGCAGGCGTCCACTTAGGCATTTCACGCACCACCTTCAGCGCCTCATTGTCCAAATCGGCGGAGACTCCCTTCTCAACCTTCACGTCTCCGATAGAGCCGTCCTTCTCCACTACAAACGAGACAAACACCTTGCCAGCCTCATTGTTCTTCAACGCCGATTCAGGATATTTCACATTGGCTAGCAAATAGCTCGCCAGCGCATCGTTTCCACCGGGGAATGAAGCCTCCTTGATGGGGACAATCTTATCTGAAGCAAACGAAAAAGTGGCACAACACACAAAGGTGAAGAAAGCCAAAACTATTTTCCAATTAAAACGATTCATAACAGTCACTGAACTTTAAAGATTAATAAGAGAACGTACTGCCTCCCAAGAACTCGCGCAACAGCGAGGTGAACGGAATCTCCGTCTCCTGGATAGGACTGAAATACTTCAGGAAGTTCTGCAGCCTATGCACCTCGGAATACTCCACGCAATTCTGAGGAACCTCCATCAAGATCGGCTCAGCGAACTTCTTCAAGACGCTTAACTCAAAGATCAGAGCCGAGTTGAACATCGCATCCGCATTCTCCTGGTAAGGGAAGATCCACTTTTCCTCACCCGCATTCACCTTCGGCCAACGGCTGATGGTATCGAGCGCGGAATAGCCACGGTATTTATAGTCACGGATAATACGACGAAGCAATCGGTTGTCCGTCGTCGGTATCCAGTTGTGGTTGTCGAACGAGATGGTCGTCAAGGCCGACACGTACACCTTGAACTTGCGCTCCGCAGGGATTTCCGAAGTGAGGGTCGGGTTCAAGGCATGGATGCCCTCCACCACCAAGATATCATTCGGTCCCAGCTTAATCGTATTGCCTCTGTACTCCCGCTTGCCCGTCTCGAAATTGAACGTAGGGAGACTCACCTCCTCGCCGGAAAGCAATTTCTTCAGGTGGTCATTGAAGAGGTCCAAATCCACCGCATAAAGCGACTCGAAATCATAATCCCCGTTCTCGTCGCGAGGCGTCTTATCCCTTGTCACGAAATAATCATCCATTGAAAGCGGAGTCGGACGCTTTCCGTTCACCGCCAGCGCCACGCTCAAGCGCTTGCTAAAAGTGGTCTTGCCGGAAGAGGATGGGCCGGAAACCAGCACCAACTTCACCGTACCACGATCACATATCTCGTCCGCTATCTTCGTGATCTTCTTCTCCTGCAAAGCCTCCGCAATCTTTATCACGTCAGACATGACACGCTTCTTCTGGATCAACGAATTCATGTTCCCCACATTGCTGAGGCCCATGATCTCATTCCATTCGGTATACTCGCTGAAGGTGCCGAACAACTTGTCCTGGTTCACCTCCTCACTCAGCTTGGTGGTATCTTTCCTATCCGGCACACGGAGGAACATTCCGTCCTTATAAGGGGTCAGGTCGAAGACATCCACATAACCCGTGGAAGGAGCCAAAGGACCGATGTACCAATCCATCAGACCATCCAACTCATAAACCTTCGTATACAATTCGCCCAAAGACTTCAGCAGAAGGGAGACATCCGTAGCTCCACGCTTCTCGAACGCGGCGATCGCCTCCTCGGTAGGAATCATACGCATGACGAACGGATAATCCATCGCGATGATCTTCCGCATCTCCGCCTTGATACGCTCCGTCAACTCTGTGGTGATCTTCAGATCCGACCTTAACAGCTTGCAGTAATAGCCGTTGGCAATCGGGTGATCCAAACGGATTTCCGCCCCCGGGAACAAGGTGTAAAAGGCCTTGCACAAAATAAAAGACAAAGAACGCACGTAGGCACGTCTGCCCGCAGGCACATCATTGCTCTGGAACTCTATTCTTTTCGGATTATATATCTTAAACTTCAAATCGCGCGTCACATTGTTCACCTGAACAACGAAAGGCTTCCCATTCAACGGCACATTCAAATCCCTGTATACATCCAACAAACTTGTACCCATAGGGTAGCTGTACTTCCTTTGCGTATTCACGCAAAAAACATCAACCATGTTACTCATAATCAACTCTAATTACTTACATTCAACAAAAAAAGACCTCGTCTTTCTACTCTAAAATCCGGACTCGTACAAATCAAACTCCTTCATAAAAGCCTTCATGTTATCCAAGAAAACCTTTTCCTTTTCGGCGGACTGCAATGCGAAATCCATCTTAACCGAATTCACACGATTCTCCAAATATTCGCCGCTCTCGCCAGCCTTTATGGCATCCAGCACCGGAGGAAAATCATTCTCGTAAAACGAAACATACGCGGAAACAAAATTCACAGCGGAACGTCGACACGCATCATTCCCGCTACAATCCGACATGGTTTGAAGGGTCTCCAACGAAGACTTGGCCGCATCATAGCCCACCATATACGATTCACTCACTTTCCCATAATCAATAGGGGAAGAAAGTGTCTCCACGAAGCTGTTGTGCGCCTGTACTACCGAACTAACCTCTTTCGAAACCTTCTCGAAATAATCCGCTGGAACGGTACACGCCACCATCGAAAACGCCAATACGAGTCCTAAAAACAATTTTCTCATAAGATATCTACAATTAGCTTTTTACTTACAGAGTGTTTAATATCCCATGCATAAAGATATAAAAACTTATGAAAAAAAAAGCATTCTTGAAGATTTTGATACAAAAGAAAATTAAATTTGTAATATAATAGTGACAAGGAATATCAAAACATACAAAGTATATGACGAAAAAATATGATTTCTTAGTTATCGGTTCCGGCATCGCAGGCATGAGTTTCGCCCTGAAGGTGGCCCACAAAGGCAAGGTTGCCATCTTATGCAAGACCGAAATGGAGGAGGCAAACACACACTATGCGCAAGGTGGCGTGGCTTCCGTGACTAAACCAACCGACGAATTCGAGCATCACGTGATCGACACCCTTATCGCAGGCGACGGTATCTGCGACGAAGCGGTCGTACGCAAAGTAGTGGAGGGCGCGCCTGAACAGATCAAGCAATTGGTGTCATGGGGCGTCGATTTTGACAAGAACGAGAAAGGGGACTATGACCTGCACAAAGAGGGCGGTCACTCCGACTTCCGCATCCTCCACCACAAGGATAATACAGGCGAGGAGATCCAAAAGAGTCTGATCAAGGCGGTCAAGAACCACCCGAACATCGACGTATACGACCAACACTTCGCCATCGAAATCATCACGCAACACCATCTGGGACAATTGGTGAAGCACACCACCCCGAACATCGAATGTTACGGAGCCTACGTCCTAGACATCCGCACCAACCATGTGCATACCTTCCTCTCGAAGATCACCATGATGGCTACGGGTGGTATCGGTAACATCTACCAGACAACAACCAACCCACCAGTGGCTACAGGCGACGGTATCTCCATGGTCTACCGTGCCAAGGGATTGGTGGAGGACATGGAATTCGTACAATTCCACCCTACCGCGCTCTATCATCCAGGCGACCGTCCATCCTTCCTCATCACAGAGGCGATGCGTGGTTACGGAGGCATCCTGCGCAACAAAAAGGGCGAAGCCTTCATGAAGAAGTACGACTCCAGAGGCTCCCTCGCACCACGCGATGTCGTCGCACGCGCCATAGACAATGAAATGAAAATCACGGGTGACGAGCATGTCTACCTCGACGTGACGCACAAAGACCCGGAGACCACGAAAAGGGAATACCCGACCATCTACAACAAATGCCTCTCTATCGGCATCGACATCACCAAGGATTATATCCCTGTGGCACCGGCGGCGCACTACCTCTGCGGAGGAATCAAGGTGGACATGAACGCTAGGACCAGCATCCACAACCTCTATGCGGCAGGCGAATGTTCCCGCACGGGACTGCACGGAGCCAACCGTTTGGCCTCCAACTCCCTTATCGAGGCGGTAGTCTATGCCGACGCAGCCGCGAAGGATGCGCTCAAATACCTGCCAGCCATCTCATGGAACGAGGAGATCCCAGAATGGAACGACGAAGGAACATCCCTCAACGAGGAGATGGTGCTCATCACCCAAAGCGAAAAGGAGGTGAACCAAATCATGAACGCCTACGTGGGCATCGTACGGTCGAACCTGCGTCTGAAAAGAGCCTACGATCGTCTGGAAATACTCTATAGGGAAACAGAAAACCTATTCCAGAGATCTGTCGTCTCCAAGGAAATATGTGAGTTGAGAAACATCATCAACACAGCATACCTGGTCATCAAGGCCGCTTCGCAGCGGAAAGAGAGCCGAGGCCTGCACTACACGATAGATTATCCGAAAAAGAATTCCCACATGAACCTCTACGACACGGACGAATTACTTCGCATGGGTGAGAGCCAAAACAACCAAAAGGAGTAGAGCGAGGAAAATCATACAACGATGGAAGAGGGGTAACTTAAAGCGTTTCCCCTCTTTCTTTTTGCTCGGGTCCAAGTGCTCGGCACTACCCTCCGCATTCGACGAGGAGGGTTGGCTCTTCTCGCCCACCTTACGCCCGCAACTCAAGCAATACTTGGAGCCTTCAGGCAATTCCGATCCACAATTATAGCAACGCATATCGTATTATCTTTTAGCTAAATCATCGTACAGACACTGTAGGAAAGCCTTCCCCGAGTGGAGCAGCGTATCGTTGTCACTCCGCTGCGGTGCGCCGGAGGCATTGTCGAAAATCGCCACGCCACGATGGTCAATCATGCCAAATCCATCCGGGAAAGCGTAGTATGCGAACTTATGGGTCCGCTGCCCGAATATATTCTTACTGAAGATAAAATCATCCGCCGGCAAATCCAACTGCGCCAACAACGTGCGGGCCAAGTCCATCTGCGAACATATCGTATCCACCCGCATAGGTTGTTGCTTTAGAGCGCCACCTAGCCAAAGCATAGGGATCTCATGCCGCTCGACACACGAACTGGACAAATCGCTCGGATAGCGGAAGGCATGGTCAGGCATAATGACCAGCAACAGGTCCTTCCACACCTCTCTCTGGCGAAGCTGCTCGACAAAGCTTCCGATGCAGCTGTCCGTATAGGCGACCGCATTAAGATACGGGTGTTCCAACTTATGCATCGGCACATCAAACGGTTCATGGCTGTTCAGCGTCAGGATGGTTTTAAAGAACGGACGGTGTTCCTCCCCGTCAATATCCTTCAGGAGACGATCCAGCACCACATGGTCGTACGCACCCCATTTGGCGGACATCTCAGAATGGCCAAAATCCTTCTCCGTGATGATATTCTCAAAGCCGGAAGTGATGAGATAAGAGTGCAAATTCGTGAAGTTATCATCCCCGCCATAGAAGAAGGCCAAATCATACCCAGCCTGTTTCAGGGAGAACGGTATTTTAGCCATATTCTGCGTCTTAGCGGGGTATTTCATCACCGAAGAGGTTGGTTGTGCGGGATAACCGCTCAGGATCGAAACCAAGCCCCTATCCGTGCGGAAACTATTCGCATAGTAGCGGGTAAAGAGAAGTCCTTCCGACATCAGTCGGTCGAGATTAGGCGCGACACCCTTTTCCCCGCCAAGCGTCTCTATCACATTCGAACCGATACCCTCCATGATCAGGAAGATAATGTTCGGGCGATCGGTATTCAGCAGACGAACCGTGGTGGAATCCCCCTCGACAGGAAGCAAAGGAAGAATCCCCTCATGCGCCTCCTCGTCCGGCATGAAACGATATTGGTCGTCAAACCGTTTGGAAGAGAAACAAGCGCTGATGAAGTTCCAAGTAGGGTTAATCGCCGCATGATTCAGGAAGATATCCTTGCTGAAATAACACCTGCCCGCATTCATCGTGGAGACACCCACACCGCCCCTTATGGCGATGAACATCACGCCCCCCAGGAGCAGGAGAGGGAGCAATGCCACATAAGCCTTCCCCGAGAAGGAGAAAAAGCGTTTGTGCAATTTAAGATACGTCCATACGGAACCGCCCAGGAAGAGCGTGAAAAGAAGCAATGCGGAGATATACTCCTTCGCCGTACCACTCGCCGCCGCATCCTTAGGCGACGACAGATAAAAGAGAGGGGTGGCATCGAGACGGAAGCCCCAATACTTGTACAGGAAAAGGTCCGAGACCAAAACCAACATGCCAAAAGTGAGGAAGATGATGGTGAGGACCTTCGTGATATTCCCAAAGAGACGATCCTTGGAGAAAAAACATGAAACCAATAGCACAACTAATATCGGCAGGGTAAAATAGCCCGCCATGGAAAGGTCCATCGAGAACCCATGGAGATTGGTCAACAACCACTCTCCAAAAGAATGACGGCATGCGCTATCCCAATGAAACAACAGGAAGATAGGTTTCTGTAAAACAAAAAGAACCACCCAAAAGAGGTATACGAAAAGAAGAGATTTCAATCTGGACTTCATAGGGTTTCCTCTTTAAAATTTAGACAGTGGCACTTGCGTTCGACCTTCGTTCGGAAACGATCATCAGCGCCTCCTCCCGCACTACGTCGGGCAACTGTATTTCTCGAGTCTGAAGGCTTTTCAGCCAACCGGCCACATCAAAATCTTTCATGGTATAAAGCACGTTCTGGAACTGAGAGATCTCCTCGTCCGTATAGCTGGAAGGCTCTCTGTTCGCAAAGACATCCAACTCTTCATCGTCGTAATAGACCGCCTTCATTTTAGTGTTCAGGAGCGAATCACGTTCGCAGACCGCATGTTGCCCGCAGCACTCGCCCGAAGCGATTTTCTCCTTCCGTATGCGTTCCTTCCGCTCCTCCTCCGTCTCCTCCTCAACAGGAGGCATAGCCTTTTTCTTTCGGCTACGGACATAGAAGAGATAGGAGAAGAAAATCGAAAAGAAAATTACCAATAAGGCTATCTGTTTCATGGCAATCGGTCATTACAGATTATCGACACAAGAGGTCAGTTTCATACTATTGGAGCCCTTCACAAGGACAAGCGAAGAGGATATCGGGTTCGCCTTCAAGTACTCGTTCAGTTGGTCGACCGAATCGAACTTCAAAGCGTCAGCGCTCGTCTTAGCGAATTCAGGACCGATTAAGAAAGCCTGTTTCAGATGCAGAGCAGGCAACATATCCGCAATCTTCTGATGCTCCACCTCGCTGACATGGCCCAGCTCCTTCATATCGCCCAAGACAACCACTTTGCTATCAGCAGCCATCTTCCCGAAATTATCGAGGGCAGCCGACATACTAGTAGGGTTTGCGTTATAGGCGTCGATGATTAGATCATTGGAAGCAGTCTTCTTATATTGGGAGCGGCTGTTCGTCGGCGCATATTGGGAGATTGCCTCCACAATATCCTGCGGAGCGACACCGAAGTAGGAACCCACAGCAATGCTCGCCAGCACGTTCTCGAAATTATAGGCACCGATCAGCTGGGTTTGGATATCATAACCATTCCAACGGATATGCAGGAAAGGATCGCAACCCACCAATTCCGCAGAGAGCGGAGACCCCACCCCGTAAGGGATACGGTCCATACCCAAAGACTTCTCCTCCAAGATAGAATTAGCGCAATGATAAAATACCTTTCCGTTATGAGCCCGCAGGTAATCATACAACTCGCACTTCGTCTTGACCACCCCCTCGAAAGAGCCGAAGCCCAGAATATGAGCAGTACCGATGTTCGTGATCAAGCCAAAATCAGGATGAGCGATGTTCACCAATTCCTCAATGTCGCCGGGATGGCTCGCACCCATTTCGACGATAGCCAACTCATGTTCCTTTTGGATGGACAAGAGGGTAAGAGGCACACCGATTTGGTTGTTCAGGTTACCCTTCGTATAGGTCAGATTAAACTTTTTGCTCAAGACAGAAGCGAGCAACTCCTTAGTCGTTGTCTTACCGTTACTACCCGTAACGCCGATAATTTTCAAGCCCAACTGTTTACGATGGTACTCAGCCAAGCGTTGCAAAGTTTTCAGGGAGTCATCGACCAGCAAAATCTTTTCGCCATCCGCGAACTCCGGCTCGTCCACAAACGCATAAGCGCAACCCTGCTCAATAGCAGACCGGGCGAACTTGTTCCCGTCGAAATTACCGCCCTTCAAGGCGAAGAATAAAGAATCTTTCGGGCAATTCCTGCTATCAGTCGTGACGAGCGGGTAGCGGGAAAATATGTCGTAAATGTTCTGAATATCCATAACGAAACGAATAAACTATCAGTAACAAAAAAAGCCCCTACGAGAGGGGCTTTTTTTACTATGAGATTACATTATCTTACATCTCCATCCTCAGCACCTACCTTGCTCATTGCGCAACGGAAACCGATATCGCTACGAGACTCAGTCTGCTCAAGATATCTTCTCTGACCTGGGTTCAACCAGTAAGAGCGGTCTTTCCAACCACCACCCTTGTAAACACGAGTGGTATTAGAAACCTTAGAGGCCAAGAAGTTCTCTCTATCACTCTCTGGATCTGGATCGTACAATTTCTTAGTAGACATATCTGGGTCAATAACCACAGTCCAATCAGCTCTATTCAATGCACTACCAGCGTCACCATCCTTGTAGTTACGAACATCCAACTTAGCGTAACCTGATGGATCCTCAGCCTTATCAACTGGGTAAGCGAACACTACACGACCCAAGCTATCAATTTGAGGAACCTTCACGTTCACACCATCGATAGTAGTCTCTTCCTTAACAGGAACCTTGTACTCGTTACCACGGAATGGGTTGTACTCTTGTACGTCATCGCTTGACAATACACGATAAACATCCATAACCCACTCGTTTACGTTACCAGCCATACAATAGAGGCCGAACTCATTTGGCCAGAAAGCGTCTACTGGAGCAGTGATAGTAGCGTGGTCATTCAAGTGACCTCCCATACCCATCATATCGCCTCGTCCACGAACGTAGTTAGCATACATCTGACCTTTAACCTTCTTGCTTGGGTTACGCATTTGGTGACCATACCAAGGATAGATCTTTCTCTCTTGGTAGTTCTCCTCGCCCTCGATAGCCTTCGTTCCATAAGCAGCGTACTCCCACTCAGCCTCGGTCGGGAGACGATACTTCGGCATCAAAATACCGTCGGACATATTTGTCTTTCTAACATTTCCATAAACGTCAGTTACAGGCTTCTTGCCATCTGTTGGCTTATAGTCAGACTTCATCAAGTACTTCTGAGTGCTGAACACTTGGTTCTGAGCGATATCGTTAGGGTCAGTATTACCCTTCAAAGCTTGGAAGTCAGGATATTGGATAACACCCTTAGAAGCCATTCTCATCTCGTTCACACGGTCGGTACGCCAGATACAGTAGTCACAGCACTGTTCCCAATTAACACCTACAACAGGATACCAGTTGTAAGCCACGTGAGAGAAGTAGAAATCCAAATAAGGCTCGTTGTAAGCCAACTCCTCACGCCATACCAACGTATCAGGGTAAGCCTTCTCTACATATTCAGGAGTGTTGTGGAACACGTTGCCCATCCAGTAGAGGTACTCACGCCAGTTCACATTTGAAATCTCATATTTATCCATATAGAAGGAAGCAACGGTCACACGTCTAGGAATATTGTTCCAGTCACCAATCACATCCTCAATCACACGACCTTGTGTAAATGTACCACCCTCGATGAAAACCATTCCCGGAGGGGTTTCCTGTACATAACCATTCACAACCTGGAATCCGCCATTCTCCTTGTCATTGTATTTCCAACCTGTAGCGTTTGATTCCTTAGAGTCTTTCAACTTTTTTTCTCCGCACGAAGCCAATGTAAAACCAGCTAACATCAACAACGCCGCAGTCTTCAAAAAATTTACGTGTCTCATAGCACTATAATAAAATAAGATAATGTTTCATTTAATAATTATATAACTTCTCTTTTGCAGTTTTATTGCCCCACTCAACCTCAAAATTCAACAGCACAATCAATTTCGCGACTGAAGTAGTGGACAAAGATATATATTTTCTATTTTTGCAAAAAAGTTTTTGAGGATATTTTTTTGCATTTTTTAATATTGCATCTGATTCAGAACGAAATATTTTTTATATATTTACTTGTATGACAAATACTTACACACAAAAGAAACCCCAAGTGATGGGGATCATAAATATTACACCGGATTCTTTCTTCAAGGGAAGCAGATGTGAAACAAAGGAGGCTATCTTGTCAAGAATCGACCAATTCAAGGCGGAAGGTGCCACCATCTTCGATATCGGAGCCTGCTCCACCCGACCGGGAAGCGCACCCGTCAGCGAGGAGGAGGAGCTCTCAAGAATAGGAAACGCCCTCGAAATCATCAGAGAGGCACATCCCGACATCTGCCTTTCCATCGACACTTTCCGGGCCAGCGTCGCCCGAATGGCAGGCAAGGAATACGGGGCACAAATCATCAATGACGTGTATGGTAGCGACCCCGCAATGGCGGAAACTGTGGCGGAACTGGGTTGCACCTATGTATATACTCACCCTTTTGAGGTAGATTCATCCTCTCCAAGCGAACTAATCAGAAAAATTTTCGCTTTCTTTGCAGAAGGAATCAAATCATTGCGGGAGAAGGGTGTCGAACACATCATCGTTGACCCAGGATTCGGCTTCGGGAAGACAATGGGCCAAAACTTCGAACTATTCTCCCTGATGCATGAACTGAAATCCCTGGGATATCCCCTGCTGGTGGGCATCTCAAGAAAAAGAATGATTTGGCAGACCTTAAACATCACGCCGGACGATGCGCTGAACGGAACCACCGTACTGAACACGCTGGCGTTGGTCGAGGGAGCAGACATCCTAAGGGTGCACGACGTGAAGGAAGCGACGCAATGTGTCGAGCTTTTCACACGCTATTACAATAATAAGGTATAAACAAAAGAAATGAATGATTAGACTGATTGATTACATAGACATCATTCTTGTCACCTGCATACTCTACAAAACCTATAAAGTCTTGCGGGGGACAGTGGCCATCCGTGTATTCATCGGCATCCTCTTCTTCGTCGTGGCTTGGCTGGTCGTGAACTTCCTTTTCCAAATGCAGTTGCTGGGAGGAATCATGAACCAGATCGTCAACGTGGGCGCCATCGCACTCATCGTATTGTTCCAAGACGAGATCAGGCAGACGCTCTCCCGAATCGGAACCGGGCATGACAAGGTGTCATCGTTCATCAACAGACTATTCTCCGCCAACCCTTCCCAGCTAGTCGACGCCGAGGTGATGCAGATCATCATCGCCTGCAAAAACATGGCGAAGAGACGTGTAGGCGCACTCATCGTGTTCGAAAAGACCAAGGACCTCAAGAACATAGAGGTAACAGGCGACTTCATCAATGCGGAAATCAACGCCCGGCTCATCGAGAACATCTTCTTCAAGAACTCACCCCTCCACGACGGAGCGATGATCATATCCAAGAATAAAATAACAGCGGCGGGCTGCATCTTGCCTGTCTCACATAACTTCGACCTCCCGAAAGAGATCGGTCTGCGCCATAGAGCCGCCGTAGGTCTCTCCGAGAAGACGGACGCACTGGTCATCATCGTGTCGGAGGAGACGGGTAGAATCTCCTATGCGCAAAACGGGTCGCTCAAGATCAACATCTCACCGGAGGATCTGGAAGCCATCCTGACGAACAAGTTTGAAGAGGACTATGATAACAGCAAATAATATCACAAAATCATTCGGGCAATTCACCGCACTGCGCGGCGTGAACCTTTCCATCGAGAAGGGAGAGTTCGTCTCCATCATCGGTGCGAGCGGCGCAGGCAAGACCACACTGCTACAGATACTGGGCACGTTGGACAAGCCCGACATGGGCGAGGTGACCATCAACGGAACAAACGTATTCGCCCTATCGGATGACGAGCAAGCGGCTTTCCGCAACAAGCACATCGGCTTCGTCTTCCAATTCCACCAACTCCTGCCGGAATTCACCGCCTTGGAGAACATCATGATCCCAGCCCTAATCGCAAAGAGAGAGAAGGCGGAGGCGGAACGGGAGGCGAAGGATCTGCTCGCCTTCATGAACCTGAGCGAGAGGGCCGACCACAAGCCAAACGAGCTATCGGGAGGCGAGAAACAGAGAGTCGCCGTGGCGCGCGCCCTCATCAACAAACCGGACGTACTGCTCGCCGACGAACCGACAGGAAGCCTTGATTCAAAGAACAAACAGGACATCCATCGATTGTTCTGCCAACTGCAGCAGGAGATGGGGCAAACGCTCGTCGTGGTCACGCATGACATGGAGATGGCCTCCGGTTCGGGAAGGATCATCAACATGCAGGACGGGAAAATCGTATAAAGTTAAGAATTAAGAGTTATTCCTTGGAATGAGGGCAGGCCATCCCGGATCAAAAAAACACGAAAGATGGATTTGGTTTGACAGACTCAACAAAAAATAATACCTTCGCGCAACATTTAGTCACGAAAGACGGGAATATAAAAACATACAATAATAAATAATAATAAAATGGGAAGAGCTTTTGAATACCGTAAAGCAAGAATTTTTGCGAGGAACGCTCGATTATCCAAG
This sequence comes from Paludibacteraceae bacterium, assembly GCA_045226255.1. Classification (GTDB taxonomy): domain Bacteria; phylum Bacteroidota; class Bacteroidia; order Bacteroidales; family Paludibacteraceae; genus UBA1181. The sequence goes on from JBGVCG010000014.1 coordinate 106,017, forward strand.
ACGTTCACCCGCATCTCTAAGGAAATAACCATTAGTGTCAAGGCAAGCGGTGCGGATCCATCCTCCAACTCACGTCTCCGCATGCTCCTGCAAAAAGCGAAAGCGGAGTGTATGCCAAAAGACAGCGTAGACCGCGCCATCAAGAAGGCCACCGATAAGGATGCCGCTGACTTCAAGGAGATCATCTACGAGGGATATGGTCCTGGCGGAGTAGCAGTCTTGGCAGTAGCCGCGACAGATAACAATACCCGCACCGTCTCCAACGTGCGCTCCTACTTCAACAAACACGGAGGTAGCCTCGGCACATCCGGTAGCCTCGCATTCCTCTTCGAGCACAAATGCGTGTTCAAGGTGGCGGAGAAAGAAGGAGCAGACCTCGAAGAGCTGGAGTTGGAGTTGATCGACTTCGGTGTGGAAGAGGTATTCAAGGATGACGAGACTGGCGAGATCATCATCGAAGGCGCATTCGAGAATAACTCCAAGATCCAATCCTACTTGGAGGACAACGGATACGAGATTAAAGACGTGGAGTTCATCTACGCCCCTAACGACACGAAGGAGATCACTGCTGAACAGCGTGAGACCCTCAACAAACTCCTCGACAAGTTGGACGAGGACGACGATATCTCCATCGTGTTCACTAACGTGAAAGAAGAGGACGAGGAATAATTCCGAGCCTTCATACAATAAAGACTATGCCAGCGGCGGAACTTTTCGGTTCCGCCGCTGTTCTTTTCTGGGGATCCGACACATTCAGCACCTACGCACCAAAGGGAAAGCGAACCCACATCACCCAACAACCTGGGTAAAAAAGAAATAATCAGCAAGGAAAAACAACACCCAAAGGAGTATAACAATCTATTTTCACAAAAAATATAAATGAATCTAAAAAAAATAGAAGAGAAAAAAATTGCAATTCCAATTTTTTGTTATATTTGCATTGTCAAAACCTGCAAAGGCGGGTTTCGTGTTATATGATCGAATTCTATTGTTTAACTTTTTAATTTATTTACAAAATGAAAAAGATTTTTAATTTGGCAGTGATTTTCGCAGCATTGACTGCAGCTTTCACTTTCGCTTCTTGTGACGACGATGAAGATGACGTAATCAATGATTTCGAGGACGGATCTGCAAACGCAGTTGCTGAACTTCAAGTTGTAGCAGGCACAAAATACCAAGCATACCAAGCTGGTACAGCTGCTTTCACATTCAAAGTTACATCTACAACTGGACACTATGCTGACAAATCTCAGGTAGTTATCTTCGAGATCGAGAACGCAGACGGAAAGAAGGATCTTGAGTTCACTCTTTCAGATCAAGGCGATTCTTACTTGATGAGAAATGCAGACGGTTCTTACGAGACTGTAGGCAAGACAGTTGCTGATCAAAACGCTGACAAGGTCGTTATGGTTTTGGCTTGCGCTAACTCAAAAGCTGATTACACTATCACTTCTGGTACCATCAACGATTCTTTGAAGAAGGCAGGTGCTAAGGAGACTAAGTTCGCTGTTAAGAAATAATCACAGCTGAATTAAGCAAATCAAAAAGCGGGCTTCGGTCCGCTTTTTTTTTGTGCCTTATATGACCGAAAGTCTATCTGAGCCGTTCGTCCGTAGACGATGTGCCGAGACGATGTGCACATCGTCTCATACCCTATCCCCCCCCGAACTTATAATTCTCAACTCTTAACTCTTAATTCTTAATTCAAAATTTCCCACTTCCCCTCCATTAACCTGTCAAATAAAACTTCCACACACTCAAATTGCTTTTTTTAGAATTATTTCATTAATTTTGCAAACTAAAATATAACTTAGAGATAGAATGTACGAATATATCAAAGGCAGAGTTGAGGAACTGAGTCCCGCCATGGCCATCATAGAGGCCAACCAGGTCGGGTACGCAGTGAACATCTCGCTGAACACCTATGCGGCATTGGAAGGCAAGGCGGAGGCCAAGCTCTACATCCACGAGGCCATACGCGAGGACGCCTTCACGCTCTACGGTTTCGCCGAAAAGGCGGAGCGTGACCTCTTCCTTCTGCTCATATCCGTATCAGGCGTTGGCGCCAACACCGCCAGGATGATCCTATCCTCCTTCTCGGTACCCGAATTGGAGGCCATCATCAGCGGAGAGAACGTCAGCCAACTCAAGGCGGTGAAAGGCATCGGGCTGAAAACCGCCCAGAGAATCATCGTTGACCTGAAAGACAAAGTGGGGAAAGAGACATCTCCGTTGGGAGCACAGATACAAACGAACAACAACAGAGAAGAGGCGCTCACCGCTTTGGTCTTGCTGGGATTCAACAGAAGTGCGTCCGCGAAGGTAGTCGACAAAATCATTGCTGGCGACCCGACCATTTCACTAGAAAAAATCATCAAGGACGCACTAAAACAGCTTTGATTTCGTTTCCATAACAGAAAGAAAGAAAATTGAAGAAACTTAATAGACATAATATATTCATCGCTGCGTCGCTTTGCGGAATCCTTGCCCTTTCGGCATTCGCACAAGGGGACGGGAATTTGTCCCTCCCGAGACCATCCGACAGAAAGCCAACCCTTGCCGACCCGCAAGGGGACACAGCCAGTCTGCGTTATCCTCTCAAAAAACAAGAGATAGTGACCTATGATGACCTCAACCAGAAGTCATCCATGGATCTTGTCACCCCAAGCAACATCAATACAGATGTAGAATACGATCCGGGAAGCGGGCTCTACATCTACCGCACCAAAGTAGGTGAAATGGAGATCACTACCCCATTCGTCCTCAGCGAAGACGAGTACAGGGAGCAGGCATTGAAGGAGTCCATGAACAAATATTGGGCGGAGAAAGCCAAAACCAACACGGAGGGGGGCAATAAAATCACGCCAAGCGAGATTCAGATCGGTTTAGGAAAGCAAGGAGAGAAAATATTCGGCCCAGGCGGTGTGCAACTCAAGACACAAGGCTCCGTCGAGTTACCATTCGGCGTCTCCATCACGAAGAGAAAGAACCCAGCCATCTCCGAACGGAACAGAAGGAACGGAACATTCGACTTCGACTGTAAAATACAGCTGTCGGCCACTGGAAATGTGGGAGATAAAATCAATTTCAACATCAACTACAACACCGAGGCGACTTTCAACGCAGACCAACGACTCATCAACTTGGGCTATAAGGGAGAAGAGGACGACATACTCCAATTGGTCGAGGCAGGAAATGTGAAATTACCACTATCCTCATCGCTCATAACGGGAAGCACAGACTTGTTCGGATTCCGCACAGACCTGCAATTCGGCAAACTGAAAGTCTCCGCCATCTTCTCTCAGCAAGAATCTGACAGGAAGAGCATATCCACCCAAGGTGCACAAACCACCGATTTCGAGATAAAAGCATCACAATACGAGGAAAACAGGCACTTCTTCCTCTCCACCTACTTCTACGACCATTATGATGAATGGGCGAAAAACGCACCAAATCCACAATCTGGAATCGTCATCAACAAGGTAGAGGTCTGGACAACGAACTCCACCAACTCCTCGTCCAACAACACGACGATGCGCAACATCATCGCCATACGAGATTTGGCGGAGACCTACGACAGCGAGGGGGTTTCGGAAGCTTGGCCAAACAACACAAACGGAACTGTCTATAACACCATCAATGCCAACAAGGCGTTGCGCGACATACAGACAGCCTCCAACGAGATGTCTAACCTCGTCATCGACGGACAAGATTACACCTCCGCAAAAGAATACGAAATACTCAACAACGCAAAACTACTGCGTGAGTCGGAATATACCCTCAACTCGGAGTTGGGATACATATCATTGAAGAGCAGCGTATCGTCCGACAACATCGTCGCCGTAGCCTACGAGTACACGCAAGGTGGCAAGACATACAAGGTCGGAGAGTTGACCACCAGCACAACCGACACGGCAAGCACATCAACGAAGAATCTCTTCGTGAAGTTGATAAAAGGCTCCACGCCTGCTCCACATAACAAAAGGCTATGGAACTTAGCCATGAAGAACATCTATTCGCTTGGTGCATACAACATACAAGAAGAGAACTTCAAGGTTGAGGTCAAATACTACTACCAGAGCGATTCAACCACACAATACCTAACCTACATACCAGCCCTCAGCAACAAGAACCTGCTGAGAGTCCTGAATATGGACCGTCTCAACAAACGGTTGAACGCAATGCCGGACGGCTATTTCGACTTCATCAAAGGATATACAGTCGACCCAACGACAGGAAGAATCATATTCCTCTCCACCCGCCCGTTCGATACCGGCATCAAAAACGGATACAACAACATGGCGGGCGTAGAGAAGTTCACCTATCCTGAGCTGTACGACTCCACCCTCACCGTGGCGAAAGAATACACAGAGAAGAACAAATACCTCATTACAGGAAAATATAGTTCTTCCTCCGGTTCTGAAATCAGACTTGGCGCCACCAATGTGGCAAGAGGATCTGTCAGAGTCACCGCCGGCGGACGAACGCTGGTGGAGGGAACAGGTTACACGGTGGACTACAATCTGGGTATCGTGAAGATCTTGGACGAAATAGCCCTTTCTTCCAACTCTCCGATCAATGTATCCCTAGAGAGCGAATCGTTCTTCAATACGCAACGGAAGTCGCTCATGGGAACCAACATGGAGTACGAATTCTCCGACAAATTCACATTAGGAGGAACTATACTCCACATGTCGGAGAAACCACTCACGCAGAAAGTCAGCATGGGTAACGAACCTATCTCCAACACGATATGGGGAATGAACGGAACCTTCAAGTCCGACTGGCAATGGCTGACGTCCGTCATAGATAGGATACCTTTAATAGATGCGAAGGCACCTTCTTCGATAGCCCTGTCAGGGGAATTCGCACAATTGATCCCAGGACACAGCAAGGCTGTAAATCAGGAAGATGCGGGAACATCCTACATAGATGACTTCGAAGGAACAGAGTCATCCATCAACATCAAGAATCCAACATCATGGGTTTTAGCCAGCACACCGAAAGTGACAAGCGGTCCGCTCATGAACAAACACTTCATCCGAGACAACGATACCTACTGGAGTCAACAATTAAGCACAACGGACCTTATCAACATCGGTTACGGTTTGAACAGGGCCCACTTGGCTTGGTATTACATCGATCAGATATTCACAAGCACAAGTTCCAGCACACCAGACCACATCAAAAAGGATAAGAACCAATTGTCCAACCACTACGTCCGTCAGGTGGACGAAAGGGAAATATACCAAGACAAAGACCCGATCAGCGGAGAGTCAACCACTATGCAGACCCTCCACCTACACTATTATCCGAAGGAGAGAGGTCAATACAACTTGGATGTGACAGGAATGGGTGCGGACGGATACCTGACGAACCCAGAGGATCGATGGGCTGGTATCATGCGCAAGCTAGACAACACCAACTTTGAGACCTCGAATGTGGAGTACCTCGAATTCTGGATGATGGATCCATTCGTATATCCTGACATGAACACCACATCGGGACAGTTGGTCATCAACTTAGGAAACATGTCCGAAGACATCTTGAAAGACGGAAGGAAGGCGTTCGAGAACGGATTACCGACCTCCAACAACAATGCGGCCATCGACACAACCATCTGGGGTGTTGTTCCTAGATTAACCGCATTGACAAGTTCCTTCGACAATGCGAACCTCAACCAACAAGACTTAGGTCTCGACGGATTATCCAATAGCGAAGAATCCCGCTTCGCTCCTTCCTACGCCAAATATCAACGGGAAGTGAGCTCGAAGGTGAGCGCCGCAACCAAACAAAGGTGGGATGCCGCACCATTCTCTCCGCTCAATGACCCTGCAGGAGATAACTACCACTACTATAGGGGATCCGACTACGATGACGCAGAGTCCAACATCTTCGACCGATACAAGTATTACAACGGAACGGATGGAAACTCAACCGCAACCAACGACAGGTACACCTCATCCGCCACCACATCGCCAGATACGGAAGACTTGAATGGAGATAACACATTGAACGAGTCGGAGCAATACTACGAGTACATTGTGAACATCGACAAATCAGCATTCCAGAACGAGGCAGAATGGGAAGACAACTACATCACCAACATGGTGGAGTCATCCGTTGAGCTGAAGAACGGAGAACGCGAGAATATCAGATGGTACCAATTCAGGATACCTGTCAAGACAACCAAAAAGCGTGCAGAAGGCGGCATATCCGACTTCCGATCCATCCGATACATCCGTATGTACATGACAGGATTCCAAGAAGAGGAGCACCTCCGCTTTGGTGAATTCCAGCTTGTACGTACCGACTGGCGTATCTATGAGAAGAACGACCGATTGGTGGACAACAGCATATACGCGAAACTGCGTGGAACCGGAAAGATAGACATCTCCTCCGTCTGCTACGAGAAGGACCAAAGGAAGAAACCTGTGGGATACAAGTTACCTCCAGGCATCAAGCAGACCATCGACCCAAGTCAAAGCCAAATCAGGGAAGAAAACGAGCAGTCTATGGTACTCCGTATAGACAGTTTGGAACCGAACGATGTGCGCGCAGTATACAAGACCGCCACCCTCGACACACGTCAGTACAAGCGTTTCAAGATGTTTGTGCACGCAGAGGAGTACATCGACGGAGAAGAGATTCCAGACAACAGAATTTATGCGTTCGTACGCTTCGGATCAGACTTCACGGAGAACTACTACGAATACAAGATTCCGTTGAAAATGACCCAAGCAGGTGCCATCGATGCGAACCAGATATGGCCGAAGGAAAACAACTTCGATTTCGCATTTGAGCAATTGACGAACCTGAAGTTGGAAAGAGACAAAAAGAAGGTTTCCGGACAGGCCAAGTACAATGAAGTGTACACCAAGATGGACGGTCATAACACCATGTCAGTAATCGGTTCGCCATCCTTCGGAGACATCACCTCCATGATGATCGGTATCATCAACGAGGACAATATATCCCACAATGCGGAGATCTGGGTCAACGAGATGCGTATGTCCGGCTATGACGAAGAGGGAGGTTGGGCAGCAGTAGCCAACTTAGGCATTGTATTCTCCGACTTGGGATCATTCTCCTTGGGCGGACAAATCGAGACAGTAGGATTCGGTAACATCGAAGACAACGTGATGGAGAGGAACCAAGACGACTTCTACGAGTACAATCTTGCGGCAGCCATCCAATTGGGTAAGTTCTTCCCTGAAAAGGCGAAAGTCAACATGCCATTCTCCTACACACGTACCCACCAACGCACCTCACCGAAGTATGATCCGATGAACACGGACATCGAGTTGAAGAAGACGTTGGACAACTACGACTCGGATGCGATAAGGGACTCCATCAAGGAGATGTCCCAAACCAACAAAATATACAAGAGCTATGCGCTCAACAACGTACGTGTGGGTATAACAAGCAAGAAACCGATGCCATATGACCCAGCTAACTTCTCCTTCAGCTTGGGATATAACAAATCGGAGGAAGTGAACCCAGAGACAGAGTACGAGAACATACAGAACTACAAAGGTGTGTTCAACTATGTCTATTCGATCAACCCTAAGCCAGTGGAACCATTCAAAAAGGCTAAGGCGTTCAAATCGCAGTATCTGAAACTCATCAGGGACTTCAACTTCTACTACGTTCCGAAAAACATCGCCTTCGGTACATCCATGACTCGTTACTACGAGGAGGCACAGATGAGGAACTACATGCAACCAATTGTCAAGGACACGACATTCCAATACATGTCATTCGACAAAAACTGGCAGTGGGATAGAACGTCCGATATCAAATGGGACTTGACAAGGAACCTAAAACTGAGTTTCTCCACCGCCACGAACTCTGAAATCACGGAGATAATCAGATCCGACGAAGAGGATGGAGACCGACTCGTCAATATGCCTATCAACAAGCAGTATCTAGAAGATATCGGCTACTACGATTGGTACGACAAATGGAAAGATACCGTATGGAATAGCATCAAACATTTCGGAGAGCCAGTCTCCTACGAGCAGAAATTCAACATCTCGTACAACATACCGATCAACAAGCTTCCGCACTTGGATTGGATCACCTCCAATGCTTCATACACCGCCTTCTATCAATGGGACAAAGGTACGGTATTGGTGTTGGGAGAAGCCCCTGTGACGGGTAACATCATCGAGAACCAAAGGAACTGGAGTGGAGACGTGAGGTTCAATTTCGAGACGCTCTACAACAAATTCCCTCATCTGAAGGAAATCAACAAGAAATTAAGCAAGAACACAAGTTCAACCACGAAGAAGAAGGATTCGAAAGACGAGAAGAAAGAGGAGAAGCCTAAGACCTACGAGCGCAAGAACATGCGCATAAAGGCAAACAGCAAGACTCGAATCAGCCATAGGCTTGGGTCCTTGAAAGTGAAAGTCTCCGTGAAAGATACGACGGGGAAGGAAATCCCTGTGAAATATTCATCCATAGATGCGAACGTCATCAACGTCACAAGCAACGTAGACTTGAACAACGTGACACTGGTCGTTTCCGTCGATAGCAGAGGAGAGAAAGGCATCTATAAGGCGCTCGAATACTCCGCACGCTTCCTCATGATGGTGAGAAACATAAACTTCAACTATAGACATGGGGATGTGCTTGAAATCGGAGGATACAAACCTACCAGCGGATTCCTCGGACAAGACTACGACAACCCTGGATACGATTTCACATTCGGATTCTACAACACCGATAATTTCATCCACAGGGCATACTGCCAAGATTCATTGTTGCTTGCGGATGATAGGATTACAACACCTATCGTAAGGTCCATCACACAAAACCTCACCGCAAAGGCGCAACTCGAGCCACTACCGAATCTGAAGATAGACTTGAACGCCTCTTGGATGAAGAACAACCAAGACGATATCTACTATATGTACGGATATACGGACGACTGGACCATGAAAGAGTTCTCGGGCTCATACTCCAGAACATGTATCTCAATCCGCACATCGTTCAGATCCAACAATGCAAACTCCGAAGTGTTCGAGCAGTTCCTGCGCGATAGGCAAACCATCCAAAGCAGGATATACAAGCAAGTGGGCAGCAGGAATAGCAACGGCAAGACAAACTACGTGAACCCAAGCGGTGCCGATGTGCTCATCCCAGCCTTCTATGCGGCCTACATGAAGAAGAACGCAAACGAAGTCGACTTGAACTACGTGCCAAGCGGAAGCTTCAGGAGCATGATGACCTCCCTCATCCCGAACTGGAAAGTGACATGCACCTCACTGATGCGCCTTGAGCCGATCAAGAAGAACTTCAAATCGTTCAACATAAACCATTCCTACAAAAGCACCTATAGCTTAGGCCCTTACAGCTCATTGCTGGAATGGAGGAACAATATCTACGGAAGCAACTACTACGGAACTTGCGGAGAGTATGAAGACTTCAACAACATCACGTCCAAATACGATGTTTCATCGGTCAGCATCAACGAGCAATTCTCACCACTCATCGGTGTGGACGCAAGTTTGAAGAATAGTTTAAGCTTAAAATGCGAATTCAAGAGATCTCGCAACGTCCAATTGGATATTCCAGGCAACCAAGTCCTCGAATCCTCCAGCAAGGAATTGGTGATCGGTTCGGGCTATCGGTTCGATGACATCGGCATGATCATCAACCTCGGCAAACAACAGAAGAAGATAAAGAACGACCTGAACCTGCGAGGAGACCTCTCGTTCAAGAACACGGACGCATACATCCGCATCATCGACGAGGCATTCTCCCAACTGAGCAGCGGTCTGCGAGCCATGTCTCTGAAGTTCTCCGCCGACTACCTCTTCAGCGAAAGGTTGAACATCAAACTTTACTTCGACTGCAAGTCCAGCACTCCGAAAGTGTCAGAGGGATTCCCTATCATCACTACGGACTTCGGTATCGCCTTTAAGATTAACCTGACGAGATAGCCAAATGATGGATTTTGAGGCGTCTATCCGACGTTGTCAATAAAAATACAGGGGATGTCAAATGGCATCCCCTTTTCTTTTCGTACCGAAACAGGGAACAATACTTCTAGATGAGCAAACACCACAAAACACAAATCGCACAAAAAAGGCGAAACTTCCACAAATTATATTTGGAATATTGAGAAATTAATCTACATTTGCGTTGATAATCTATAAAATCATTTAAAAGCGTAAGAAAGCAATAGTATTAAACTAAGATGGCAGGTCATCCTGTCATGCCCTATTTATGGGGAAACAAAAAGGAAGGAGACACACCAATGAGTTCAGCATTAAAAAAATTAAACGAAACGTTAGGATTCAAGAGCAACGAAGTTTTCTTGTACGGATTTCTAAAAAACACATTCGTGATCATACACGAGGATGAGGACAACAAGATATGCGTATCGGTAAGATTCCCCATCGAGCTTGACGACAGCGACACGGGTAGGATCAAATCATGGGAGAAAGACGGATATGCGAAGAAGGTCGAAAAGGATCCAGATGATGCGACCAGCGTAGACCTCGAGTTCAAATCCTCCAATAGCGACAAAATCAAAGAAGTATTAGAGGACATCTCAGGGTACATCGCCGAGAAATATCCTGAAGCTAAAATCCAATGCTACGGAAAGGATTGTACGGAGACGAACATAGACATCTACGAATTGAGTGGTGTTCCTATCCCTCTATGCGAGAAATGCGCCAAAGAGATGGAGAAAGACTTCGAGAAGGCCAATATAGAGGAGGAAGCCGCACCGGGGAATTACCTTCGGGGATTTTTGGGAGCCTCCCTTTTCTCCATACCAGGCATATTGGTATCCTTCATATTCATTATGTTAGGAAAGATCGCGGCCATCGCAGGATTAGCCTACTATTACCTTGCTCTCAAGGGATATACTTGGGCTAAAGGAAAATTCGACAAAATCGGTGTCCTGATTGTTTCCGTCACGAGCCTTTTGTTCGTGGTTATCGGAACATACATAAGTGTCGTAGCCGACATAGCATTTGAGATGAAAAAAATCGACGAATTCGCTGATAAACCTATGTCAGATTTATTCTTATTTGCATTTGCGTTCGCACAAACGCCTGAGGTCGCAAGCGACATCAAAAAAGACATCTATTTGGCGTTGCTCGTATGTGGAATCTGTATTGTCTTATACGCTTTCCAAGCCTTCAAATCGGCAGGACAGAAATTAACGATCAAGAAGGGATAAGAGAATTTTGAAATCAAAAAATAGGGCATCATCGCAAATGATCTTGTGATGATGCCCTAATTCTTTGCGCCGCACAGATCCGCCGAAACGGATCATGGAGCAAACCCAGCGGGAAGGACTACCCTATCCCCCCGATTCACTCTTTATACCAACTAGCGTACATCCGATAGTTGTTGGAGATCTTATGGATCATCTCCTTGGTCTGTTCCGGAGAGACATCCTTCAGTTTCTTGGCAGGCACACCCGCATAGAGGCTACCGGGTTCAACCACGGTATTAGGCGTGATAAGCGCATTCGCAGCCACGATGGAATTCTCGCCGATCACCGCGCCATCCAAAATGGTGGAGCCCATTCCTACCAAGACGTTGTCACAGATCTTCGCCCCATGGATGGTAGCATTATGACCCACAGAAACATTATCTCCGATCTCGATGGTGGATTTCTGATAGAGCGTATGGAGCACGCTGCCATCCTGTATATTCACGTTCTTACCGATGCGAATGGAGTTGACATCCCCCCGCAAAACCGTATTGAACCAAATGCTACAACCCTCACCGATCTCCACATCCCCAATTACGGTCGCATTCTCCGCCAAGAAAACATCCTCGGCTATCTTAGGGGTGAATCCCCTCACTGATTTAATCAAAGCCATAATATAAATTTTACAATTAACGAAAAAAGGAAGGCACAACCATAATCGCAAAGTATCATCCCTTCCCCTATAGAAAATTATAGGGAGATGCACATCCCCCTATAATTCTTAATTCCTAAATTCTAACTCTTAATTCTTCTTCGCTTTACGCTTCACGAGTTCCTCCTCCAGGATCATGTCCAAGGTCTGCATATCGATCTTCTTAGCGATGATCTTTCTGTCCTTGTTCAGCAAATAAACACCTGGAGTGGCGGAAGTATCATAGAACTCCCAGAAGTAAGACTCGCGGTAAGGATCCCACACGTTGATCCAATCCTGCATATGGTTCTTCTCCACGAACTTCATCCACTCGTCGCGGTCCGTCTGCGTGTAGCAAGCGAAGACCTCGAAACCCTTGTCTTTCCACTTCGTGTAGACCGAGTCGTGAAGTACTGGAGTGGTCTTCTTGCAATGTCCGCAAGAAGGCTCGAAGAAATAAACCAACACGCACTCCGCCGTGATGTCGGAGAGTTTCTTCACCCTATTGGTCGAGTCGAGCATCGTAAGCATATAAGCCTTGTCACCCACCAAGTTGTAGCGGATTTTCTTAGCCTCCTTACGGAGAGACTCCACCCAAGCGGAATCCGCCCACTTAGCCTGTCCGGAGAAGTAATACTTCTCAGCAAGACGCAACCAAAGTTTATCCATACCCATCATCTTACTGGAGATACCATAGTTGATCATCTTGCTCGTCATCACCTGGAAAGTAAGCGTATCACACTTACTGCGCTCGATCAAGTCGATGGCAGCCTCCGCCAACGTATCAGGGTCTTGCAACACATGCTTGGAGATGAAACCGTCCACCATGGAAGGGAAGAACGGAGTACGCAAGAAACGAGGGTCGCACAAATTAACGTTGTCGAAATAGTGATGCTTAAAATATTGATAACGAGTGAACGCACGGATAGAATCCGGCACCTCGTCAAACGAAGGCGTCTCGACAGGGATGGTCGCCTTCACGTAAGCGCCAAGGAAATTACCCTTGTTGCGGTCGATCATATCGTTTTGGTACTTCATCACCTTCTCCGTCATCTTGTCGAACGTATCATAGAACTTCGTAGAATCGATCTTCTTTTCCTTGTACTTCTTTTGCAAATCGATACGTTCCGTGTTCATTTGGATGAGGAATCTCCTCAAGTTTTGGAATTCAGTACTCTCAGCAGAACCAGAAACGATCGCCTCGTCGATTTTCGTAGTATCAACAGAGACCTTGATGTTCTGATCTGAGCCGACCATCATATCGAAGTACTTCTCCGCATTAAAGTAGATGATATAGATACCCTCCTCCAACTTGTCCTTGCCAGAAAAAGTACCATTTCCCTTTCCGTCCAACTTCAAGGTATCGCGGGAGTAGGTCTTCCCGTTCATGTGATACGCCAGATAAGCTGGCTCGTTCTTCATGTTCTTCACATTCAGCTGAATCTTATAGCCTGCGCCCACTGCCAAAGAGAAAGCAGCGGATAGCGACAATGTCGCCAAAATCATACACAATCTTTTCATGACTCTATTCCAAAAAATTTTCGCTAAATTAATGAATTTATTTATCAACGACCAATAACGGAAGTCATTTTACCCAACCATTTTAACGTTTTTTTATCGGAGATGGCAGGAGAGAGAGTCTCCCACACCAGTTTATGGTATTCGTTCACCCAATTCAATTCTTCGTCCGTAAGGAGTCCGACATCTATCAAACTGGCATCATAAGGGAACAACGTAAGGGTCTCGAAACGCAGGAAACGTCCGAATTCGCTTCGTTCGCCCTCCGCCACCGTCACCAGATTCTCGATACGGATACCATGTTTTCCCTCCCGATAGACACCTGGTTCGTCGGAAAGCACCATGCCAGGGAGCAAAGAGACGCCATTTTGCACCTTTCGGATATTTTGAGGACCCTCATGCACGCAAAGGAAATGTCCGACACCATGACCCGTTCCATGACCATAATCCGCACCAGCCCGCCACAAAGGCATCTTCGCCAGCACATCCAGCTGAGCACCCTGCGTGCCCTCCGGGAAATGAGCCATCGCCACCGCGATATGCCCCTTCAGGACCAGTGTATAATCGCGCCGTTGCTCCGTCGTAGGCGTGCCGAAGCAGACCGTGCGGGTGATATCCGTCGTGCCATGGAGGTAATTACCGCCCGAATCGACCAGCAGCAAGCTATCCTTGCCAATCACCTCATTCGACTCCTCTGTGGCGCTATAATGGACCACCGCCCCATGTGCGGCATAGCCTGCGATGGTGGAGAAGCTCTCACAGACAAAGTCCTGTTGCTCACGCCTATGCCTCAACAAGATATCTGCGACATCCGTTTCCGTCAGGCGTTCCCCCTCCCCTATCCGTTCATACAGTTCCGAAAAGGCATTCGAGAGCGCCACGCCATCCTTCCGCATCGCAAGGCGGAAGCCAGAGAGTTCAGTATCATTCTTGCAAGCCTTCAGCAAGGCGACCGGAGAGGTCTCGACAACCTTTCGGCAAGCGATCCGTTCCGCCAAGGTGGAGTTCGTCTTGGAAGAGTCTACGGAAAGCGTGAAATCCTCCGGCAAGGAAGCCACGTACGAAAAGACGCTGTCGTATGGTTTCAGTTCGATACCCTGTTCCGCAAGGGAGTCCCGCAAAGAGGCAGAGACACACTGCTCCTCCGCAAATAGCACCGTCCTTTCCCTGCCCACCACCGCATAGGCGACAGCCACAGGATTATACGGAGTATCGGCGGCACGTATGTTCAACGTCCACGCCACCTCATCCAAAGCGCACAGCAGAAGAGCATCCGCATCCGTCTTGGAGAAGATCATTTCGCACTTCTCCCGATGCGACAAACCCGTAATCTCAACAGGCAAACTATATAGCGATGTACGTTTCCTCGGGACCCCCTCATCCCACAGCGGAGAGAGATCAGAGACCACAAGGATGCCATAATCTTCAAAGAAAGAGCGGTACGACTCCACGTTTCGGGCAGAGAAGCACGAGCCATCGAAGCCCACGACATTGCCCTTGGACAACTTACCTGCAATCCAATTCAGGAACGAAGGTGTATCCGGCAGGCCATCCTTGAAAAGCGTAATGCCGGAGCCCGACAATTGGGTAGCCGCCTGCAGATAGTAGCGCGAATCGGTCCATAGTCCCGCCTCGTCCGACAAGACCACCAACGTTCCCGCAGAACCTGTGAAACCTGAGATGTATTGCCTCAACTTCCACTCCTCAGGCGGATATTCACTCAGATGCGGATCCTCGGAAGGGACGATATAGGCATCCACCCCCAACTCCACCATCCGTTTTCTGACAACATCCAGTTTATTGTTCATGGCGACGATTATTTGCGGACGAAACGAGCCATTTTCTCAGGCAATTCCGCCTCAAAGGTCATGAGCTTAGTCGTGATCGGATGACGGAACGTGATGGATGAAGCGTGCAAACCGATACGGCCGATAGGGGAAGTAGAACCCCCATATTTCTTATCACCGATGATCGGATGACCGATGCTTTGCATATGCACACGTATCTGGTTCTTGCGTCCGGTCAGCAACAAAACCTTCAGGAAAGTATAACCATTCAACCGTTTCACCACCTCATAGCGGGTAATCGACTCCATCCCCCCATTATCAAAGTCAGAAGAATAGACCTTTTTAGACTTAGGGTCCTCGTTCAGCCATGTGCGGATCTCTCCCCCATCCTTCTCAACCACACCCTCGACGATAGCGTAGTAGACCTTGCTTTTGACGTCCCGTTGCCAATTACGTTGCATCAGCATCTGGGCCTCCTTCTGCTTTGCGAAGATCAGCACGCCAGACGTCTCACGGTCCAAACGATGGACCACGTACAAACGGTTGCTCCTGCTCTGTTTCTTGAGGTGATTCAGCACCACACGGAAAGCCGTATAATCCTCCTGCTTATCCGTAGCGACGGACAACACACCCTCCGACTTGTTCACCACGACAAGATAATCATCCTCGAACAAAACGGAGACACGGCTACTCTTCAAGCCCGTAGCCTCCTTGGCGAAATCGACGGCGACGACATCCCCTGGTCGGAGCGCATAGTCATACTGCGTCTTCACCTGGTTATTCACGAAGACCTGCCCGCGCGCCAAAACACGTTTCAAGGCAGTCTTACTCATGCTACCGATCTTTTTCGCGACAAAATCGGAAAGGATAGCCTCCTCCTTCACATGGAAAGTGACGATTTTACTTTTTTCCTCCTTACGAGAGGAACTCCCTCTTGTTAACATATAGATGAATTTTTACCACAAAAGTAAAGAAAAACACCATAGCAACGTAAAAAAAAGCAACTGAATCAATCACAACAGAGCCGTTGAAGAAAAAAAGCGGATTTTAGAGCGATTCATTCAGGAAAAAAGCCTATATTTAACAAATTTTTCTCTCGTAGTATTGTTTGACGAAAAATAGATTGATGTGGCATGAGTTATCTGAGATTTGACAAGACGTTATTAACCAACTTGGAGCAATCCCAACAAAGGGAGATGTTGCGCACCAACAAGTCAGGAGCCTATCATTGCACAACCATAATAGACTGTAACACCAGAAAATATCACGGATTATTAGTGACCCCCGTAAGGAACTTGGACAACGACAACCATGTTCTCCTGTCATCCTTGGACGAGACAGTGATACAGCACGGGGCCGAATTCAACCTAGGCATTCACAAATACAACGGAGACTACTACGCTCCGCTTGGACATAAGTACCAAAGGGAATTCAAGTTCGACATCGTCCCTTCCGAAGTATACAGGGTGGGAGGAGTCATCCTTTCCAAAGAAAAAGTGTTCGTGTCGTTCGAAGACAGGATCTTGATAAAATACACGTTGCTTGACGCACACTCGGAGACCATCCTACGGTTCAAACCATTCCTGGCCTTCAGGAACGTGAACGAGCTATGCATGGAGAACGACAAGATAAACACCTCCTACGAAGAGGAGGAGAACGGCATCTCCATGTGCCTCTACCAAGGGTACCCTAGGCTCTTCATGCAATTCAACAAGCCCGTCCAATTCGTGTCCCAGCCTAGCTGGAACAAAGGAATCGAGTACTTCAAGGAGATGGAACGTGGCTACTACTACAAAGAAGACTTGTTCGTCCCAGGATATTTCGAATTGCCTATCAAGAAAGGGGAATCCGTCATCTTCTCCGCAGGCGTCAGTCAAGCTGACTGTCCGAAACTGGCGGAGATATGCTTCGATGAAATCACAAGGAGAACCACCCGAACGAGTTTCTTCAACTGTCTGAAGAACTCCGCCCAACAACTTTTCTG
The DNA here is from genome assembly GCA_045226255.1 of Paludibacteraceae bacterium. Classification (GTDB taxonomy): domain Bacteria; phylum Bacteroidota; class Bacteroidia; order Bacteroidales; family Paludibacteraceae; genus UBA1181. The sequence continues at coordinate 123,176 of JBGVCG010000014.1, forward strand.
CAGGAAGAACCCTGAAGAGTTGTACCTATTGGCAGGTTATCCATGGTTCAAATGCAGGGCGAGGGATATGTTCATCTCCCTACCGGGAGTTTCGCTCGCATTCGACGACACGTCCGGTTTCCAGAAGATCATGAACACCATGATCCCCGCCATCCGCAACTTCATGAACGGCAAGCCTATCGGAAGGGATGTGGAAGGATTAGACCAACCAGACGTACTGCTATGGGTGACGTGGGCACTGCAGGAGTACGGCAAAGCGACCTCCAAAGAGGAGCTTTGGAACCTTTACGGAGACATCCTGAAAGAGATCGTGGAATTCATCTTACGGCAAAGGCACCCGAACCTCTTCGTGCATGACAACGCCCTGTTGTTCTCCAACGGATGGGAGACACCAGTGACATGGATGGACGCCACCTTCAATGGTAAGCCTGTCACGCCAAGAAGCGGGTACATCGTGGAGATCAACGCATTGTGGTACAATACGCTACGGTTCATCGCAGACCTCACCATGGACTTCGGAGAGGAACATTTCTCGGAGACCCTCACCAACTATGCGAACAGGGTGCAGGAGAGTTTCTCCGCCACCTTCTGGAACGGCTATTACCTATACGACTTCGTCAGCGGCAACTACAAAGAGCTGTCGGTTCGTCCGAACATGATATTCGCCGCATCCCTGAAATACTCTCCACTGGAGAACAAACAGAAAAAAGCGATCGTGGACATCGCCACGAAAGAGTTATTCACACCAAAGGGGCTACGCTCCCTAAGTCCGAAGAGCCCGAACTACAGAGGCTCCTGCGAAGGGAACGAAGACACCCGCACCTTCTCCAAACATCAAGGCGCCGCATGGCCATGGCTACTCGGTCCATACGTGGAGGCTTACCTCAGCGTATACAAGAACAGCGGTATGTTCTTCGCCGAAAGGGCGCTCATCGGCATAGAGGAAGAGATGTTCGTCGGATGTATCGGAACACTCTGCGAGATGTACGACGGTAACCCGCCTTACAAGGGAAGAGGAGGTCTGTCGTTCGCGATGAACGTCGCGGAGACACTACGCACAATTAAGAACCTAAAGAACCACAAGAAAGACTAAGAAAATAGACTATGAGAGCATTAATGTTTGGTTGGGAATTTCCTCCGCATATCTTAGGAGGTTTAGGAACAGCGAGTTACGGACTCACCCGTGGCATGTCTGCGCAAAAGGACATGCAAATCACCTTCGTGTTGCCTAAACCATGGGGAGATGAAGACCAAAGTTTTCTTCGAATCATCGCGGCGAACAAGGTGCCGGTGGTTTGGAGAGACCCTAACTGGGACTACCTGAACCAAGAGTTGGCGGGAAGGTTGAGCCCAGACGAGTACTACCGTATGCGTGCCTGCATACAGGAGGATAACAACCATATCGGCACGAACGGCATCGGCTCCATTGAGTTCTCGGGACGATACCCCGACAACCTGCAGGAGGAGATACGCAACTATGACGCGGTCGCAGGTGTCGTGAGCCGCGCTTTAGACTTCGACATCATACACTCGCACGACTGGCTGACATACCCCGCCGGCGTGCACGCCAAATACGTGTCAGGCAAACCGCTCGTCATCCACGTCCACGCCACCGACTTCGACAGAAGCCGAGGCAACGTGAACCCTACCGTCTACAGCATCGAGAAGGCGGGTATGGACCATGCGGACCATATCATCACTGTAAGCAATAAGACAAGGGATACGGTCATTGACCAATACCACATAGACCCCGCAAAAGTGACCACGGTGCACAATGCGGTGGAGCCGCTCAGCCCTGAGATTCAGGCCATCCAACCTCACCACAACACGAAGGACAAGGTGGTCACCTTCTTGGGACGCATCACCATGCAAAAGGGTCCGGAGTACTTCGTCGAGGCTGCCCACAAGGTGTTGCAGAAGACCAAGAACGTGCGCTTCGTCATGGCCGGCAGCGGTGACATGATGGAGAAGATGATCAGCATGGTGGCCTACAAGAACATCGGCGACCGCTTCCACTTCACAGGGTTCCTGAAAGGCACGGAGGTCTACGAGATACTGAAATCGAGCGACGTCTACATCATGCCATCCGTATCGGAGCCATTCGGCATCTCTCCTTTGGAGGCGATGCAGGTAGGTGTGCCGACCATCGTCTCCAAGCAGTCAGGTTGCGCCGAGATCCTCAGCAACGCTATCAAGATAGACTACTGGGACATAGACGCAATGGCGAACGCAATTTACTCCATCATCACCTACCCCGCCATGTATGATTACCTGAAAACGGAAGGGAAGAAAGAGGTGGACGGAATCGTCTGGGAGAACGCGGCTTGGAAAGTGCGCGACATCTATGACAGAGTATTAGGATTGAAATAACAAATAACAACATAGGCAAAATGAGAACAATATGCTTTTACTTTCAGATACACCAGCCCTTCAGACTGAAGAGATATAGGTTCTTCGACATCGGCATGGATCATTACTACTACGATGACTACGCCAACGAGGAGATTATACGCCGCATCGCCGAACGTTGCTACCTGCCTGCCAACCAGACCATCCTACAGATGATCAAGGAGACGGGAGGAAAGTTCAAGGTGGCCTTCTCCATCTCGGGAATCGCCTTGGAGCAACTGGAGCTTTACGCACCGGAGGTGATCGACTCCTTCAAGGAACTGGCACAGACAGGCTGTGTGGAATTCCTAGCGGAGACATTCGCCCACTCCCTATCGAGTCTGGAAGAGGACAGCGACGAATTCGAGCTGCAAGTGAAGATGCATGCGAACAAGATACAAAGCCTCTTCGGCTACAAACCGACCTCATTCCGTAACACCGAGCTCATCTACTCAGACGACATCGGAAGGCGGGTGGCCAACATGGGCTTCAAAGGCATGATCACCGAAGGCGCCAAGCACGTATTGGGATGGAAAAGCCCGAACTACGTCTATTGTTGCGCCAGCAACCCACGCCTCAAGCTATTGCTCAAGAACTACAAACTGAGCGACGACATCACCTTCCGCTTCTCAGACTGGAGCTGGGATCAGTTCCCGCTGACGGCCGACAAGCTAATCAATTGGATATCAGCCTGTCCAAAAGAAGAAGATGTCTTCAACCTCTTCATGAACTACGAGACGTTCGGTGAGCTGCAAAGCAAGGAGACGGGCATCTTCGAGTTCCTGAAAGCGATACCGCGCATGGCGGAGAAAGCGGACATCAATTTCGAGACGCCAGCCAACCTCTTCAGCAAGAAGAAACCAATCGACCGCATCGACGTCCCTTACACCATCTCATGGGCGGACGAGGAGCGAGACACCTCCGCATGGCTCGGAAACGAGCTGCAACGGTCGGCTTTCAACATATTGTACAGCATCCGTGACAAAGTGCGACTCTGCACCGACAGAAAGATCCTGCAGGACTGGTATTACCTCCAGACCTCCGACCATTTCTACTACATGAGCACCAAGCACTTCTCCGACGGAGCGGTACACAACCATTTCAGCCCATACGAGACCCCGTTCGAGGCCTTCACCAACTACATGAACGTACTTAGCGACTTCATGATCCGCGTCAGGGAGAAGTTCCCAGAGGGAGTGGACGTGGAGGAACTCAACTCACTCATGAAGACCATCAACGCCCAAGGGAAGATCATCGCCCAATTGGAGCAGGAGAAAAACGACACCTCCACCCAAAGCGAGGCTAAAGCCAAGAAAGGGAAGGTGGAATGCAAGGCGCAAAAGGTCACCAAAGAGAAGAAGAGCACCGCGAAAAAGGGGAAGAGCACCGCTTCCACCCCAAAGGCTAAGAAGTCAATAGCTTAGATAGACGCTAGACTTTAGTTGTTGGTGCTAAGTTTTGCACTCCAATAAAAATCCGGCAAGGCGCAAAAGATAATTTGCATTATTCATTGTCGATTATGAAATCATTTTATACCTTTGCGGCGGATTTCGGGGTGTAGCGCAGTTGGTAGCGCGTTACGTTCGGGACGTAGAGGTCGCCCGTTCGAGCCGGGTCACCCCGACCACAAGTCTTTGCAACTCATCATGAATCGCAAAGACTTTTTTTATTGGCAGGTTCCATATTTCAGAACACGCCTAATCGTCATAACCAAAGAAGAAGCGAGGAGAGAACACATGAGAAAGATCAGATGCCCCAAATGTGAACAATTCATCAGATTCGAGGATAGCCGCATAGAGCCAGGCGCATCCATCATCATCCAATGCGACAACTGCGGGAAGAAATTCAGCATACGATTCAAGCCTAAAGAGGAGAAGAAAGAGGACTACACCTATGGCTGTATCATCGTCGTGGAGAACGTGTTCTGCCACAAGCAGATCATCCCGCTACAACTCGGGGAGAACATGTTCGGCCGACGCTGTCCCGGCACCGTCATCTCCTCACCCATCGACACCAACGACACCAGCATGGACAGGATGCACTGCATCGTCCACGTGGAGATGGACAAGGCGGGTAACATCATCCATAAAGTGGAAGACTACGACAGCCTCGTCGGCACCTTTGTGATGAACGAAATCCTGCAGAAAAAGGAGAAGAGGATTGTCCACGAAGGGGAGATCATCACTTTGGGAGCGACCACCCTCATCCTCAAAACAGGTGCGCCAGACTAATCAACCAACCACACAAGCGTTCCGTTCCACCGCCTCGGAACCGCCCCAAGATGCCCCATTCAAACAAATATTGAAAAAATCCAAGCATATATCCCCCGATAATCAAGGATAAGTTACAGAATTTTATGTATTTTTGTCGAATGACTACACGGGAGGAACACAATTTTCTTCCCAATAGTCAGTTAAGTAATATGGGGAGACCCCAACTAGGAATAACATCTTTGGTAAACAGTAATGTTAAGGACAAAAAACACCTACATATTGTTCGGTCTAATGGCAATTCTGACATTAGCGGGCTGTGACATGAAGAAAAACACTTGGTTCAACAGAAAGCACCAAGCGTTGAACACGAAATACAACGTCTATTACAATGCGAACGAGTCCTTCAAAAAAGGAAACAAGAGGATTGAGGAAGCATATCAACCCGACTATTCCCACGTGATCCCCGTGTTCGCCGTGAGCGACGCATCCACGAAAGGGGCTGGAACGGGAGACATGAACAAGGCGGTGGAGAAATGCGAGCAGGCCATCCAGAAACGCTCCATGCAGAAGAAGCCGAAGAAGGATTACAGCAAGATGCGTGACCCTAACTACGTCTCATTCTACAATCAGGAAGAGTTCAACTCCTACATGGACGAAGTATATATGCTGATGGGCAAATCCAAATACTACGCCAACGATTACCTGGCGGCCTCAGCCACCTTCACCTACGTCACCAAGCACTTCTCGCACGATCAAAGGCTCGTCACGGAAGCGAACATCTGGAAAGCACGCTCCATGAAAGAGATGGACTGGATCTACGAGGCTGACGAAATACTTAAACGAATCGACCCGGAAGAGATCGACCCATCGCTCGTCAACCTATACAACGGAGCCATGGCGGACCTGCTCGTCACCCAACGAGAATACAAAGCGGCGCTCCCCTACTTGGAGAAGGCGGCAGAAACAGAAAAAGACCGTTTACAACGGACTAGATTTAACTTCGTGTCCGCACAGATTTACCAACTATTAGGAGAAAAAGAAAAGGCTTTCACCCTCTACGAGAAGGTCATAAAGGCAAACCCGCCTTACCAAATGTCCTTCAACGCCAAGATAAGGGAGACCGAAGTGGTGGGCGGTAAGCAATCCACGGAATCGCTCGTCAACCGTCTCCTCAAGATGGCCAAGAACAAAAACAACGAGGACTATTTGGATCAGATCTACTATGCGATCGGTAACATATACCTCGCCAAGAAAGATACCACCAAGGCAGTGGAGAACTACCTATTGTCCGCAGAGAAAAGCACTCGCAACGGAAAAGAGAAGGCACAGACGCTCATCACACTCGGAGACATCTACTACGAACGTCCTGACTATGTGTTGGCTCAACCATGCTTCTCGGAAGCTTCTTCCCTGATAGACCATAAGCATGACGACTACGTCAGAGTATCCCGCCTCGCCTCCGTATTGGACGAACTGGTGCAGAACTACAACACCTACAAGCTACAGGATAGCTTGCTCATCCTCTCCACCGCAAGCAAAGGCGACCTCACCGCCGCCATCAACAGACAGATCGCCAAGATCATAGAGGAGGAGAAGAAAGAGAGGGAACGTCGCCAAAAAGAATACGAGGAGCAGAAACAATTGGAACTCGAAATCGAGAACATGGCGGTGATGGACAAACGAGCTTTGGGTAACGCCGAAGGCTCCACATGGTACTTCTACGTCAAAAGCACAGTAGACAAGGGAAAACTGGAGTTCCGCAAGAAGTTCGGGCAAAGACGCTTGGAAGACAACTGGAACCGTAAGAACAAAGCCATTGCCGTATTCTCGGAAGAGTCTCTGTCGGATATGATAGACATGGACGCATTGAAATTAGAAGGTGCCGACGAGGCAGCAAACGACACGACGAACGGAGCGAACAAACAAGCGATGGCGAATGAAGCCAACCCTAAACGTCCCGAATACTACCTGAAACAGATTCCTTTCACCGACGACCAGAAAAAGAGCGCACATGAACAACTCGCAGACGCCCTCTTCAACCTAGGCGTCATCTACGACGAAAAACTGAACGACTACGAGAAGGCATTCGAAGCCTTCGAGGAATTCGCGAAACGATACCCAGAAGACCCTCGTACGGCGGACGGATTCTATTGCTGCTACAGAATCGCAGGAAAAATGAACGATGCCCAAATCAGCGACAAATACAGGAACATTCTGCTTACGGACTATCCGAACAGCAAATATGCGAAGATACTTTCTCAACCAGACTTCAAAACGAAACTTGAGAAGATGAAGGACGTACAGGATTCCCTCTACGAGAGAACCTACGCAGCCTTCCTCAACGGGAAATTCGACGAAGTGAAGACGAACACCGCCTATATGGAGGCCAATTACCCAGTCTCTTCCATCATGCCTAAATTCTTATTGCTCAATGCCTTGAGCATCGGAAAAACCGCAGGGAAAGACACCTTCGCCGTTGCGCTCAACAACCTGTTGGAACGCTACCCAAATAGCGATGTATCCTCCATGGCGAAGGACATCCTCGCCCTTATCAACCAAGGAAACAACCCGGAGCAGGGTACATCAACGGGCGGACTCATGTCCCTCCGAGAGGAAAGCAGGAAGGAAGAAGCTGAACAAAACGGAGTGGTCGAAAGCAAAGGCTTTACGGTCAGCTTCAACTCACCTTACATCTTCGTGATCATCACAGACACCACGAAGGTCAACTCCAACAAGCTCCTCTACGAAACCGCCACCTACAACTTCACGAAATTCCTCATCAAGGACTTCGACCTGAGCATCAAGGAGGGCATACTCTCCGTATCTGGACTCGACAACTACGAGGAGGCTCTTTGGTACATCAACGGCGTGATCGCGGACAAAGGCATACAATCCCTCCTCAGCGGAACCGACTACAAATACTTGCTCATCACACCAGAGAACCTGGAACTGATCGGCAAAGGTTACACCGTGGAACAATATGAGAAGTTCTACAAAGAGAACATCGCAGGCAAAAACAAACGTTCCAACAAGACCAACATCGAGCTTGTCGGCGAACAACAAAAACTGGAGGAGGCAACCACCACTCAAAAGCTCGACGTGAAAGAGGGTGACGACCTGAACGGCGCAAAGGTGACCACCACCCCAAGCGAGACCCCTCAAACAAGCGCACCGTCCACAGAAGTGAAAGAAGAGGCGAAACCGTCCACAGAGACGACGACAAGCGAACCGAAGGCGGCTGCACCTCAACCTGAGGAGAAGAGCAACGCTCAACCAGAAGAGAAGAAGGAGAACACACTCCCTCAGCCTTCCACCGAACAGAAAGAGTCCGACAAGACAGTCCAAGAGCAACCTAAGAAGGAGCTGAGGAAATACAAAGGGCTCTACACCTACGACCCGTCATCATCCCACTGCCTCGTCATCATCGTCAACCAAGGGAAGGCGAACGAGGGAGATGTGACGAAAGCGCTGAACGAATACAACAAGAACAGCCACGCATTGTTGAACCTAAGCGTGGAGACCACCTCATCCAAAGACTTCCCGCAAATGTTCGTGGTCGGAGATATGCCATCTGCAGAAATAGGCATGTCTTACCTCACCCAAATCGTGAAAAGCGCGGAGGTGAAGAATGCGTTCGGAAGCACCCCTTACCGCAACATCGTCATCTCCAAAGACAACCTGCAAGTCTTGAAGGATAGCGGTAACATCAACGTATACATGGAATTGTACAAACGATTATACCTAAAAAGATAGAAGATGAAGAAAGACAGGATTCTCTGGGCTGACGATGAAATAGACCTGCTGAAGGCACATATCCTCTTTCTCGAAGCGAAAGGCTACGAGGTAGTATGTGTCAACAATGGTAAAGATGCGGTGCAATGCTGCAAGGAGCAACATTTCGACATCATATTCCTCGACGAGAATATGCCAGGTCTCAGCGGTCTGGAAGCGCTCTCCCTCATCAAGGAGAAGGACACCAGCGTGCCCATCGTCATGATTACCAAAAGCGAGGAGGAGAACCTGATGGAGCAAGCCATCGGGAAACAAATCGCAGACTATCTGATCAAGCCAGTCAACCCGAACCAGATCCTGCTTTCCATCAAAAAGAACATCAATAAGACGGAGATCGTCTCCTCCACCACCACAGACGACTACCGCACCGAGTTCGCCAAAATAGGTATGCTCATCAATGAATCGACCCAATTCGAAGACTGGGTGGAGGTATATAAAAAATTAGTATACTGGGAGATTCAGTTGGAAAATGCAGACAGTCAAATGCAAGACCTGCTACGTATGCAAAAGGAGGAGGCCAACTCCACCTTCGTGAAATACATCAAAAAGAATTACGAGGATTGGTTCACCCCCGATGCCCAACGTCCGATGCTCAGCCATGAACTCTTCAAGAAATGTATCTTCCCGGTGCTGGACAACGGAGAAAAAGTGTTCCTCATCATATTGGACAACTTCCGTCTAGACCAATGGAGGGTGATCAAGGACTTGCTGTCCAACGATTTCGTCGTGGAGAACGAGGAGATCTACAGCAGTATCCTCCCGACCGCCACACAATATGCGAGAAACGCCATCTTCGCCGGACTGCTCCCCGCACAGATCAAGAAGATGTTCCCTCAATACTGGGTGGAAGAGGGCGATGACGAAGGCAAAAACATCTACGAGAAAGAGTTGCTACAGTCTCAGATTGACCGATACAGGAAGAAATACACCTTCTCCTACCATAAGATCAACGACCCTTCGGCGGGAGAGAAACTCGTCACGGAACTTCCCCAACACATCGGCAAGCAACTGAATGTGGCTGTGTACAACTTCGTGGACATGCTTTCTCATGCCCGCACGGACTCCAAAATGATCAGGGAGCTCGCTTCGTCGGAAGCCGCCTACCGTTCGCTCACCAAGTCTTGGTTCCAGCACTCGCCTATACTGGACCTCTTCAAGGCTTTGGCACAACAGGACGTCAAAATCATGATCACGACCGACCATGGCACCATCCGAGCGGACAAGGCCATCCGCGTGATCGGCGACAAGAACACCAACACGAACCTACGATACAAAATCGGCAAAAACCTGGATTACAATCCGAAAGAGGTGATGGCCATCAAACAACCAGAAAAGATCGGTCTGCCTATCCTCAACGTCAGCTCGACCTACATTTTTGCCGGAAACAACGATTTCTTCGCTTACCCTAACAATTACAACTACTACGTCTCCTACTACAAGAACACCTTCCAGCACGGAGGCATCTCCATCGAGGAAATGCTCATACCGCTCGTGACGCTACGCCGGAAATGATTTTCCTTTGTGATATGTCGCCAAGGCATCCATGGGCCGCCCCTCGATAGTGCGCACGACGTACCCGTAACGTTCGGCTACCTCTCGTAGAATATCCGAAAAATGGGAGGCGATGGAACCCACAAAACCCATATTCCGCACATCCGTAGGATACTGCAACACATTGCGCTCAAAAAAGGCGACAAAAGATTTCTCCACAACAGACTTACAATACGGCAACTCCACATTCTCCGCCAAGAAACGGGAGAATGTAGCCAAGAAACGATTAGGGAAACTGCCCCTGTAGACACCATCCATAATCGTCTTACGGTCAGCCCCATACCATTTCCAGAACCGCTCACACACACCAACGGGGGCACATCCCTTCAGGACATCCCCGACCAACTGCCGGCCCATGGTCGCCCCACTCCCCTCATCGCCAAGCACATAGCCCAACGGAGGAACATTGCTCACCACAACAGAACCATCATAATGACAGGAATTGGAACCCGTACCCATAATGCACGCAATACCCGCCTCGTCACCCAACGTGGCACGACACGCCGCAAACAGGTCGCTATGCGCCTCTACCCTAGCCTTCGGAAAAAGGGAAGAGAGTATCTCGACGAAAAGAGGCTCGTAATCCGCCACACACCCCGCCCCGTAATAGTAGACAGAGTCGACAGTGGACGGAACGCACATATCACAGGAACGACTCAACTCCTCCCGTATGGCATCCGCATCCATGAAAAAAGGGTTGATCCCCGCCAACTCGGCAGAGAGATATGTACCATCCTCCTTGACCAAACGGACATCCGTCTTGGTGGAGCCCGCATCAAAAATCAAAAACATAAGATTAAGTATTGATCCTCCACAAATGTAAGGAAAAATATCGTGCCAACTCCTATTCGTCATACGAAATGAATCACCATTCACCACAATAAAACCACCCTTACTCTGAAAAATGACACGCAATAGGAAAAAAGATTGAAAAAAAATATAACTTTGAGGAGACAAACATAAAAGTGAAACATATGAGGACATCCATAGTCAAAGCATTCCTTTTCGGATTGGCATGCACAAGCCTGATCGCCTGCAACGACGTCAACGAATCCCAGCTTCCTAAACAAGCCGCACAGTTCCTTTCGGAGCATTACAGCGATGTACCTATCACCCAAATCATGGATACCATCACACAGATGGGGTACACCGCCATCCTGGAGAACGGCACGGAAATCGATTTCGACGAGAACGGCGAGTGGGAGGAAATCAACTTCAAAAAGACCGAAGTGCCGGCATCCATCCTCCAATCATTGCCTCCGACCATGTCCTCCTACATAAAAGAGAACTACCCGGAAGCCAGTATCCGCAAAATCACCAAGAAGAACTTCGGGCGGAACAAGCTCATCTACAGGGTCACTTTCAATAAGCCGAATAAGATCGAGCTGTGCTTCACCAAAGAGGGAGAACTCATCAGCAACGACCCGCAAGACAAACGGGTGCCATCGGTGGCAAGGAATATCATCAGCCTATTCGATGGAGCGGAAATATCGACTGTCTACGTGGATGTGGACGGAGACTTCGAGATTGAGTTGGACGATAAAACAGAAATAGAGTTTGACAGGAAAGGCAATTGGTACGCCATCAAAACAAAGAACAAAGCGTTCCCGGAGAAGTTCATGAAACAAATCCCTAATGCGATGACCAAATACGTGGCGAAGAAATACCCAGACCAATTCATCCGAAAGATCGAGAAGAAAAGCTACGGCTACCGTATCAGACTGAACAAGCCGAACGACATCGAACTATGTTTCACCAAAAACGGAATCCTCATCAACGAGGAGACCGAAAACGAATGATGACATGATGAACCGATTCACAACCATACTGCTGATTGCGGCGCTATCCATTCCGGGAGCCTTTGCGGCAGGCAAAAAATCAGCCAAAGAACAACCCGCCGCCCAAGGGCAACAACAGAGCAGCGCCTATAGGGAAGACCAGATAGCAAGGAAAAAGGCGATCCTGAAATTCAAGACGGTGTTCGTGGAGGGAGGATCCTTCACCATGGGATGCACCGCCGAGCAGGAAGACGAATGTTTCGCCCCCGAAAAGCCTGCACACCCAGTATTCGTGAGAAGCTTCGCCATCTGCAAGTACTGCGTCACGCAAAGGCAATGGAGGGAGGTCATGGGTAAGAACCCTAGCGATGTGCGCGACGAAGACTTCCCCGTCACCAACATATCATGGGATGACGCCCAAAAATTCATCGCCAAACTCAACAACTTCATGGGGACAAGCTACCGCCTCCCGACCGAAGCGGAATGGGAGTTCGCCGCAAGGGGCGGAATCTACTCGGAAAGCAAGAAATACAGCGGCAGCGAAGAATGTAGAATGGTCGCTTGGTACAAGGATAACGCCGGGGAACTACGTCCGAACGGCAAACGGAAAGGCAACGAAATTGGTCTCTTCGACATGAGCGGCAACGTCTGGGAATGGTGTTCCGACTGGTACGGTCCTTACCCTACCGATACGGAGACCGAGCAAATCAACCCAGAGGGTGCGCCCGAAGGAAAAGAACGTGTCGTCAGAGGTGGCTACTTCGAAGGCCCCGCTATCTTCTGCCGCGTCTCCTGCAGGAACAAGAGCGAACCGAGCTACGCCTCCAGCATCATTGGCCTGCGACTGGCGACCGACTTCACGGACGATGCGGAAAAACCGAGCGAAATGGAGCCAGAGCCCTAATTCGCCCAGAAATCATACCACACACCTATAACGAGGTGGCAAGACGAACATACAAAAGGCTTTCATCACAGGAAGCCTTTTGTTTTTTTATTTACTAGACCCCCATGTCACGACTCCTCCATTTATAAAGAGACGGGTAACGACTATTCGTCTGCGTTTCCGGGGTAGCAAATAGTAAATCGTCCAATAGTAAATGTAACATTATATCTAATGCGGCAAATGAAACCACCGTACATTGGGTATCCCCTACCGGCAAAAAATCTTTGCGTTCAGGAAATAATTAGCTAATTTTGTTCATCGATTAGACGAATAAAACGTTTTAAACAAACATAAGAAAATGAACGCATTGGTTAGCATCATCATGGGCAGCACCTCCGACCTTCCGGTCATGGAGAAAGCCGCCAAATTCCTGGACGACATGGAAGTACCATTCGAAATGAACGCACTCTCCGCCCATAGGACACCCGACGAAGTGGAAGAATTCGCCCGTTCCGCCAAAGGAAGAGGCATAAAAGTCATCATCGCAGGCGCTGGAATGGCCGCCGCATTGCCTGGCGTCATCGCAGCCAGCACGACCTTGCCCGTCATCGGAGTACCTATCAAGGGTATGTTGGACGGACTAGACGCCATGCTCTCCATCATCCAAATGCCTCCTGGAATACCAGTCGCCACAGTAGGCGTGAACGGAGCGCAGAACGCCGCCATATTGGCCGTCGAGATGATGGCGCTCAGCGACAAGGCCTTGGCCGACAAGCTCGCGAAATACAAGGAGGGCCTGAAAGAGAAGATCGTGAAGGCCAACGCTGAACTCGCGGAGGTCAAATACAACTTCAAAACGAACTAAGTACTCCCCCACATGGCAACCGTCTTCCTTGGGATTGGCACCAATATCGGAAACAAAAAGAAGAACATCACGGATGCGACCATCATCATCGGATCCGTGATGGGCGAGATTCGTGCGTTGTCCTCCCTGTACGAGACGGAGCCATGGGGCTATGAATCCCCCAATACCTTCCTGAACGCCGTCATCCAGATAGAGACGGAGATAGAGCCCCAGAAATGCCTGGACATCGCTAAGGCCATCGAACGGGAGATGGGAAGAGTACACACCAAGGAGGGATACGAAGATAGGATCATCGACATCGATATCCTCTTCTACGACGACACAATTTATCACAGCGGGAACCTAACCATACCTCATCCGCTCATCGAAAAAAGGGACTTCGTGCTACGTCCCATGGCGGAGATCGCCCCCGATTTCAGACACCCTATTTCAGGGAAGACAATGAAAAATCTTTTGCATGAACTCAACAAAAAATCGGGAAAGGATTTGGACATATAAAAATTTATATATTTTTGTGGCGGAGGATTTTAATTGAGAAGATTTGATATTTTGTAGCATTTTAGGGTTAATTCGTTGAAATGCAATGCATTTAATATAATCGTGAATTAAAGAATAGGATACTTGTGAAAAAAAAATCCTATCATTTGAATTTTAATTCACAGAGATATGTAGTTTTCATGAATATTTTTGCACCGATGACTAGGAGGGTCATCAGGCAAAGAAAAAGAACAGAAATTAAAAACCATACGTCATGAAGAACACATTTCAAAACTTATGGGGCAAAGGGATTGTGGCATGTGCATGTGTAGCCATGTCATTCAATGCGTTTGCCCAAAACTCAAACCCTGAAAGTTATTTCAGCGGAGTGCGCACAGCATCTGGATACAAACCACAATCCGACCATAACCCGTTGATGACTCAACGATATGGTGCGGACCCATATGCGATGGTCTATGACGACGAGGTGTTCGTCTACATGACCAGCGATAACTTCAAATACAGCGGTAACAGCATCGTGACAAACTCATACGAACAGATCCATACGATCAACTGTATCTCTTCCAAGGATATGGTCAACTGGACCGACCATGGTGTCATGGCTGTCGCCGGAAGTTCGGGCGCAGCCAGATGGGCGAACTGCTCATGGGCGCCTACCGCCATGCACGCCACAGTGAACGGGAAGGAGAAATTCTTCCTCTACTTCGCCAACAACGGTAGCGGTATCGGTGTTGTCACCAGCGATACGCCTTACGGGCCTTGGACGGACCCTATCGGAGCCGAGCTGGTCTCCAGCCGTACGCCAACCTGCAACACGGTGACGTGGCTCTTCGACCCGGCTGTCCTCATGGACGATGACGGAACCGCTTACCTCTACTTCGGTGGAGGTGTGCCTCAAGGTAAAGCGTCAGACCCGGGAACCGCACGTGTTGTGAAATTGGGCAAAAACTACACCAGTTTGGATGGTAGTCCGAAAGCCATCAACCCGCCTTACCTCTTCGAGGATGCGGGTGCGAACAAGGTGGGCGACACTTACGTGTACAGCTATTGCTCCAACTGGGATTGCACGGGCAACCCGATGAGCAATGCACAGATCTGTTACATGACAAGCAAGGATCCGATGGGACCATTCACCTACAAAGGGATGTTCCTTCCTAACCATAGCGAGTTCTTCCGGGGTAGCGGTGGAAACAACCACCACGCCGCCTTCAAGTTCAAGGACAAGTGGTATGTAACCTACCACGCATTGCTCCTCCAAATGAAGGATTCAAGGCTTGGAGGTCAAGACCTCGGCTACCGCTCCACCAACATCGATTACCTTTCGGTGGACGAGAGCACCGCAACCTTCAACAAGGCGAAGGGAACCCTCTCCGGCGTGGATCAGGTCCAGTATGTGAACCCATTCGATAAGGTGGAGGCTGAAACGATGGCCTGGATGGCTGGAATCGACACGAAAAACGGTGGATCCAACATGTTGGTGACCACAGGCGCCGCAGGAAACTGGACCGGTGTGGCCGGTGTGGACTTCGGCGAGGGCGCAAGCATCATTTCAGCTTACGTATCCTCCAAGAAAGAGGGTGCCATCAAAATCTGCAAAGGGAAAGTGGACGGAGATGTAATCGGTTATATCTCAGTGCCTAACACCAACGGGCAACTGCAAGAGGTGACCGCGACACTCACGAAAGCGATCTCAGGCGTATCCGATATCTTCTTCATCTATTCAGGCGACTTCGAGTTCGACTATTGGATGTGCAAGAAGGCTGACGTCTCCATCATCGCTTCGGAGAACAGTGTGGAGGCACCTGCCACTATCTCATTGACCGTCAAGACATCAGAGGAGGGAATCACCAAAACTGACTACTACTTAGGCGAAGAACTGATCGGCAGCACGACAGAGGCTCCTTACACCTTCGAGTACGAGATTCCAGAGCCTGGAAAATATGAATTCCACGCTATCCTGACCAACAACGCAGGCAAGACATTCGAGTCGCCTACAGTGACAATCAGCGCACGTCTGGCGCAAGGTCCATACGAAGGTATCGCCCAAGAATTGCCAGGCAAGGTGGAGGCGGAGCGTTACGATGTCGGTGGCGCAGGCTATGCCTATGAAGACAATGAAGCTGAGAACCAAGGTGCGGAGAACAGTAATTTCAGAACCGACGAAGGCGTCGACATCGACAGCAACGGTGACGGTGGCTACGTGTTGGGTTGGACGGCCAAGGGCGAATGGATAGAATATACCGTCAATGTCAAATACACCGACACCTACACGTGGGCGGCGAAGGTAGCCTCAGGTTCAAGCGGTTCCGCATTCAACATGAGCATGGACGGAAAAGACATCGCAGGCGGAACCATCAAAGTTCCTCAAGGGGAAGACTGGAAGACCTATTCACTCGTGGAGGGTACCACCACCCAATTGGAGGAAGGAAAGCATATTCTGAAGATTGAGATAGAAGGAGACTACGCCAACATCGACTACATCGAGTTCAAGGCAGTCAACGAGCATGATGAAACAGGTCTCTTCATAGCGAAGAGCAACAAAGTTGTGAATGGAGAATATGAAGTATACTCAATGTTGGGGAACTTGGTAGGTGAGTACAACATCTCCGGAACAACCATTGAGGACGGACTCAATGCCTACCACATCACAAGCGGGGCATACGTTGTTCGTCGAAAAGGTAGCACACAATCAGAACTGATATTACTTAAATAACCACTATTATAACCAAAAACACTTTATCATGAAACGAACAATTTTTCTTATCATCGCGGTTTTCTTTAGCGTGGTTGCTATGGCCGCAAAGTACAGTAAGACAACACACATCCAAACAGGAGGAAAATCGAGAGAGATTTTCGTCTATGTGCCTGATTGTCACACAGAGAACCGTCCCTTGGTCATATCCGTACATGGAATGAACCAGGACATCGCCTACCAGAAGAGTATGGCACAATGGGAGAAGGTTGCCGATACCGCGAACTTCTCCGTGGTATATCCTCAATCGGATGGAACACAGTGGGATATCAGCGGTATGACTGACATCAACTTCATGTTGGATATCATCAAAATGATGGTCGACGAATATCAGATTGACGAGACGCGTGTCTACATCACCGGATTCTCCATGGGTGGTATGTTGACCTACCACATCATCAACAAGGTGGCCGACAAGTTCGCCGCCTTCGGACCAATCTCCGGCTACAATTTGTGGGGTGCAAGCTACGACTGCTCACGCCCTGTGCCGATCTGTCACGTGCACGGAACAAGCGATAGCGTTGTCAACTACGACGGCATCGAATCCATCATCAAGGGATTCGCCAACAAGGACAATTGCGACCCTACACCTGAGGTGACACAAGTCAACAACATCTGCAAGAAGACCCACTACAAGAACGGAGACTGCGAGACGGAGGTGATCCTCTACTCTGTACAAGGCCGTGACCACGAGCCAACCAACAATGGATTCCATACCACGAAGGCTTTGTGGGATTTCTTCCGCAACTACACGAATGGATGTGGCAAGGCTAACGCCACAGGTGTGGCTCTTTCTCTCTCCGAGAACATCGGAGAAGCTCCTGCGACTGTCACTTTGACCGCCAAGGCTACCTTGCCGGAAGGCACAAGCGTGAAGTCCATCGAGTTCTATCAAGGAAGCAATCTGATTGAGACCGTAATCGACGAACCATTCGAGGTAAGCGTCGAGAATTTGGAGATCGGCAAGTACGAGTTCAGCGCCATCATGACGGACAACCAAGGGAAGACCTACAACTCCGCCAAGAAATCGTTCGAGGTGAAGGCTCCGCAAGCTCCTTACAATGGTGTTGCTAGCGTATTGCCTGGCGCCGTGGAGATGGAGAACTATGACGAAGGAGGTGAGGGCATGGCTTACCACGACAGCGACGACAATAACGAGGGTAAAGCATACCGTAAGAGCGAAGGTGTAGACCTCGAAGAGTTCGAAACAGGAAAATATGCGCTCGGATGGACGAAACAGGGAGAATGGGTGGAATACACGTTGGAGGTAAAGTACGACGACGAGTACACCTGGACTGCCTATGCGGCTTCCGGAAGCGACGGATCATCCTTCAAACTCTACATCGACAACGAGGCTATCTCACAAGCTATCAGCGTCAAGAACTCAGGCGATTGGCAGACATTCAGGGAGTATACCGGTAAGACGGGCTCACTCTCCAAGGGAAAGCATATCCTCAAGGTAGGCATCGAGGCTGACTACGTCAACATCGACAAGATCGAGTTCAAGGCAGTCAACGAACACATTGAGACGGGTCTCCTCTCAATAGAAAATAGCGAAAACATAGATGGTGAATACGAAGTATACTCATTGAACGGTACACTGATTGACGTTGTCAACATCTCAGGAACGAGCATCGAGGAGGCTCTTAAAGCAAAGAATTTCGCAAAAGGATCTTACGCTACTAGAAAGAAAGGAGGTACTCGATCGGAAGTGATCATTCTTAAATAATCCAAAATATAGTTATCATGAAAAGAACATTTATTTTATTAGCTGCGGTACTCTTTAGCGTGGTTGCTATGGCCGCAAAATTCAATGGCATGAAAACCATTCAGACAGGAGGGAAAAGTCGTCAATATTTCCTCTATGTGCCGGATTGTCTCACGGACAACCGACCGCTGATTATTTCATGCCACGGAATGAACTGCGATTACGCAGGTCAAAAAAATGATACCCAATGGCCGAATTTAGCTGACACAGCCAATTTCGTAGTGGTTTACCCAGTGGGAATCGCAGGTACCGCATGGGGACAATCATTCCAAACGGGTTGGGACCTCGACGGCATGACCGACGTGAACTTCATGTTGGACATCATCTCAGAGATTAAACAAAACTACAACATTGACGAAACGCGCGTCTATATGTCCGGTTTTTCGCTGGGTGGTGCATTTACTTACTACATGCTCAACAAGGCTGCCGACAAAATTGCCGCTTTCGGACCAATCTCCGGATACAATCTGATGGGTGCCAACACATCAAGTTCTCGTCCTGTGCCGATTTGTGAAGTTCACGGAACGGCCGACAATATCATGAGTTACAGCGGTATAAAGGACTACTTGAAAAAATTCGCGCAAGCGATGAAGTGCAACATGACGCCAGAAGAGACGACAGGGAATGGGTACTCTAAGCTTCATTACAAGGACGGAGAATGCGACACAGAGGTAATCCTCTACTCTGTCAACGGACGTGGACATGAACCATCCAACAATGGATTCCACACCTCTAATGCATTGTGGGCATTCTTCAAACAGTACTCAACCGCATGCGGTAAATATTCCGCTACGGGTGTTTCACTCTCCCTCTCACCAAGCATCGGTGAGGCTCCTGCGACTGTCACATTGACCGCCAAGGCCACTTTGCCGGAAGGCACAAGCGTACAGTCCATCGAGTTCTACAACGGAAAGGACTTGATTGAAACCGTGAACAGCGAACCATACGAAATAAGCGTTGAAGGCCTGGAGATTGGCAAGTATGAGTTCAGCGCCGTCATGACGGACAACAAGGGCAAGACCTACAACTCCTCCAAGAAATCTTTCGAGGTGAAAGCTCCGCAAGCTCCTTACAAGGGAATCGCAAGTGTATTGCCAGGTTCCGTAGAAATGGAGAACTTCGACGAAGGTGGTGAAGGAATGGCCTACTCAGACAGCGACGACAAGAACGAGGGTAAAGCCTATCGTACGAGCGAAGGCGTGGACATCGAGGAGTTCGAAACGGGACAATACGCCATCGGATGGACCAAGGCTGGTGAATGGACGGAATACACATTGGAGGTGAAGTACGACGACGAGTACACATGGACCGCCTATGCGGCTTCCGGCAGCGACGGTTCTTCCTTCAAACTCTACATCGACGACAATGCTATTTCACAGGCTGTCAGCGTCAAGAACTCAGGCGACTGGAAGACATTCAGGGAGTATACCGGAAAGACTGGCGAACTCGAAAAAGGTAAGCACATCCTCAAGGTGTCAATTGAGGCTGACTTCGTCAACATTGACAAAATCGAGTTCAAAGCTGTCAACGATCACCCTGAAGTAGGTGTGGAGAACACCCTCACTCTCTACCAAGAACTGGAGTATGACATCTACACGCTGCAGGGTATCTTCGTAACCAGCGTAACCGCAACCGAGAACGAGCTTGAAAACGCAATGAAAGGTAAAGGCCTTAGCATAGGTTCTTACCTCGCCAAACCTAGACAAGGCGGTAATTCAAAAATAGTCGTTTTGAAGAAATAAAATCTTAATCGGACGAATATGCAAAGTTGGCGGACGGATCTTTCCTTCCGCCAACTTTTTTTGAGGGAATAACCCACCACCATTTTCTCTCCATCGAACACCTCTTAAGCAATTATCAGGAAGAAAAAATCCAGCCTAAAACAATATTATCACCCTTCTTCACCCTTTTGGAGAGATTACCACAAATAGTCAACGCAAGAATCTGTAAATAAATACATTACAAAAATCCGATCACACGATTCAATCTGCCGATAATCGAATTTTTTTAGTTATTGATTGGATTGTACCGAAGAAATTTGGGGAGAGTCCATACATTTGCGATGTTGTTTTCTAGGAGTAGAATGTATAGAATTTTCAAGTATTACAATTAATTAAACGAACTTTAAATTTTTACTATCATGAAAAGGATTTTAATTTTGGCATTAAGTCTTTGTAGTATGAGTGCGTTCGCCCAATGGGATTGGGGCGGCGGTGGCGGCCAATGGGGCGGCGGCGGTGGCGGCGGCTTCAACTTCGGTGGCGAAGGCAGCGGCAATTCCGGCAACATCGGCGACTATCAGAAAAAAGCCGACATTGATTATGTAGGTGATAATCATGTTGGGCACAAGATGGACGTCTATTTCCCGAAGGATGATGGAAAGTCAACTCACCCAGTACTTATCCACATCTACGGTAGTGCATGGGGAAGTAACAACTCCAAGGGATCCGCAGACTTGGGTACTGTAGGAACAGCAGCTTTGGGAGCCGGTTACATCCTCGTAACACCTAACCACAGAACATACGGTGATGCGCTTTATCCAGCGCAGATCAACGATATCAAGGCGGTTGTCCGCTACTTGCGCGGTAACGCACAAGAATTGGGTGTAGACACCTCCTTCATCGCTGTGTCAGGTTTCTCTTCCGGAGGTCACTTGGCATCTTTGATGGGTGTGACAAGAAATGTGGAAGGCAGCTATACCTATAAATCCGAGACCATGGACATCGAAGGTAACCTTGGTCGTTACACCAACGAGAGCAGCTGGGTAGACGCAGTATGCGACTGGTCTGGTCCAGTAGACTGTCGAGATAAGGGTTGCGGTAACCCAATTCAGATGTCTCCAGAGAATGATATGGTAGGCGGTTGCGACAACAACAGATGTCCAGACAAACACGCTATGCTTGGTGCAAACATATACATTGACGAAACGGATGCGCCAGTATTTGTGGCACACGGTTCAGCCGACAACATCGTTCCTCAATGCGAAGGTAAGATATTCTATGACAACCTCACCAAAGCAAACGTTCAAGATTGCGAATACCACCCTCACGGTGGTGGCCACGGTGTGGAAGGCAGCTTGACTGGTGACATGATTAAGTTCCTCAACAAAATCAAGGAAAAGAAGGCAGCGGCCATCGCAGCAGCACAAGAAGCACAATCACAAGGTGGTGAAGGTGGCGAAGGCGGTGACGTTTCAGTGGACGATATCCTCGCTTTCAACAACAGCATCTGCGTGGACAACGACAGATTGTTCCTGTGCAACGAAAGTGCTGAGGCTACGGAATTCAACCTGAGCGACGTATCAGGAAAGATTCTCATGGTCGGCACTTTGGATAGCAAGGGTGTGGATATTTCAGCATTGAACCAAGGCGTTTACTTCGTTAGAACAAACAATGGAGGTAGCTTCAAATTCATCAAATAAGGGGTCATTTTTCATCTTTATTTGCTTATAGTGGTGGACAAAGGCACGGACAAACTCTGTGCCTTTGTCATATTATAACGTGAAACACACTGAAAAACACAATTTTTAGAGGCATTGACAACTCATAAAAGAATTAGACAGCACATTATTTCCGAAAAACAATTATATTTACAATGCCGATTTGTAACGGGAGGAAGAGTGATGAAGAGACACATCCTGACATTATACCTGCTCATAGCGCTCCACGGGTTAATATATGCCGGGGAAACGAAAGAGTATGCCCGTTTCAAACACTTCACCACAGAAGATGGCTTGGCGTCCAACAGGGTGTTCAACCTCGTGCAAGACTCCACTGGCTTCGTGTGGATCGCCACAGATTTCGGACTAGAACGATTCGATGGCATCAATTTCAAACACCACCAAAAGAAAGACTACCCTAGCCTACACCGCAACGACATCATGTACGTCGGGCACATCGGCCACGATCGCATCGTCGTGGGTGGCTTCAGCGGTGTTTTCCAGGAGTATGATAGGAACAAGGACGATTTCATCGACAGAATGCCCGCCGAATTGGATAGCACAGGCTACACGCAAATCAGGGCTATCTACATCTCCGAAAAGGGAGAGCAATACCTGCAGACCAACGGGGGCGTTTACCATTACGACAAAGCTTCCGACGCATTCAACTCCCAATTCCCTGCTTTCGATGCCCTGAAAATAGACTTCGTCAACACGCTGTACGTCGACCATCGGAATAGATTCTGGGTCGGCTCCATCAACAAACTCTACATCATCGACGAGCAGGGCAAACTCGAGCGTTGCTTCGACATCGAACATGATGGTTGCGGATATGTCTCCGGCATCATCCCCTTGGGGGAAGATAGGGTGGCCATCACGTTCCTGAACGATGAATTATGGGTCATGGACACCTCCCAAGAGAAGGTGGAGACCTTTCAGCGCATATCCATCCCTTTCCACAGCGTCACGAAGATGATACGGACGGACGACGGACGATACTGGTTCGCCACGGACGGGGACGGACTATGGTACACCGACGACCCGATCTCACCCAACGCACACTTCAAGAACCTCATTCCTTACGGCGAGGCGCAGAATGAAATCAAAAAAATATACGGATTGGCCAAGGGCAACAACGGGGAGATATGGATCGGCACGCAAAACTCAGGTATATGGTCCTACAGCAAGAAGAGCGAAGACGGTGTCACCTTCTCGGGGGACATTGGTTTCCCGACAGAGGTCTGCTCCTCCTTCCAAGAGGGTAAGGATGGCACCATCTACGTGGGAACAGACGGCAACGGCATCTACACGCTCTCCAGCGATATGCAGGAGATCAAACACTATAACCTGCCTAACAACAACGTCACAGGCGTATACGCTGGCGACGGAAAGGTCATCGCAGCCACATGGGGCGCCGGATTGCTTGAATTCGACCCGAGGGACGGCTCCGCCCATTCCATGACACTCGATGGCATCACGAATCCTATTCAGATGTTCTTTAGCGTCGGACGAACCCCGAACGGTGTGATATGGGCATGTACCGCCAACGACGACCTCTACCTGAAACATGACAAATGGGGCAAACTGTGCCTGCATGACGACTCGTTCCCTTCCATTGTCAGCAAATGGATCGCCAAAGTAATCCCAGGGAAGGACTCCTCCCTATGGGTGCTCTCCACCAATATGCTGTGGTATGTCGAGGGGAACACTACCCGCACCGTCTATCCGGAACTCTTCATGAACAAATCACACGACCCGCTCGTCATATTCGACGCCGTGTGCGACCCGGAAGGTAACCTCTTCGCCACCAGCAACCATGGCATCTACAAGTATAGCAACGATGGGAAGGAGGTGAAAAGACTGGATTTCCTGCCTGATTATTTCTACCGCATCATCATCCAAGACATGACAGGTAAATTCTGGGCAGCATCCTTCGACGGAATCATCTCCTTCGACTGCGAGAAAAAAGAATACAGCCACTTGCAAGGGGACTATAACGATATCGCCCAATCCTTCTTCTACATCAAGGCTGGCTTCAGGGACTCCAAGGGAAGAATATATTTCGGCACCAACGGAGGATTCTACACTTTCGACCCCGCCCATATCGTCCCAGATACGGCTATCAGCTATATGGGATTCTCCGAGCTCTATATATCAAGAAAAAAAATTGCTCCCGGCACATCCGTTCTGGAGGCTGGCAACATCGCCCACATACAGGAACTGACGCTCAACCATGGAGAGACGGACATCACCATAGCCGTGGACATCATCGACCACACAAAGTCGAACAAAGTGAAGCTACGCTATAGACTGAAAGGCATGCAAGAGGACTGGATCGAGATGGACAACACGAGACACATCAACTTCAACCATATACCTACAGGCGATTATGAATTGGAGGTGGAGGCCTTCCGCCCTTACATAGAGTGCGTGGGCAGAAGAATAACCATGAAAATCCATGTGCTCCCGCCTTGGTGGTCCACCTGGTGGTTCCGCCTACTCATGACCCTCCTCATCTTCTCCGTCATCCTCCTCATCTTCAAAAGGAGAATGCGCAAGTTGGAGGAAGAGCAGATCATTCTCCAGAAGAAAGTGGACGAACGGACCACAGAACTCAAGCAGGTGGTGCAAGACAAGGACCGCCTAATCTCCGTCATCGCCCACGACCTGAAGAACCCGATGTTCGCCATCGTGGGTGCCCTCGAAACATGGTTGGGGAAAGAGAAACAGATGAGCGACACGGAAAAGCGCGACCTCATCGGGGAAACTTACCAGTCTTCCATGACGCTGCAACGAGAGATGCTGAAGCTCCTCGATTGGGCAAAGTCCAAGCGTGACGAGATCATCTGTCACCCGAGCGACATCGACCTCAAGTTCGTCACCAACAACGTCATTCTACTTCTCAAAGGAATGATGGAGGACAAAAAGATAACCTTAGAGCAGCACTTCAGGCTGAGCCACTACGCATTCGCGGACTCGCGGATGATGGGCACCGCCATACGCAACCTGCTGAGCAACGCCATCAAGTTCACCCCAAGGGAAGGCACCATCCGCATCAATGGATGGCAGGAGGGGGAGAAGACCTTCGTCGAGATAGCCGACTCGGGCGTGGGCATGAGCGAAGAGCAACTCAGCCAACTCCTCAACGGTGGCAATGCGACTACACTAGGCACCGAAAATGAGAAAGGCACCGGACTCGGATTCCGCATCTGCCAAGACTACGTGTCTCGCAACAACGGAAGCCTCTCCGTAAAGAGCAAACAAGGAGAAGGCACCACCATCCTCATCACCCTACCATCCTCCCAAAAAGAGTTGGAAGTAGTCGACCTCCCTACGGAGAACGCACCGAAGATGTCCATCGACAGGACCATCCTCGAAGGCAACACCCTTCTGGTTGTGGACGATGATCCGCTCATCTGTAACAACATCAAGAACATGATGGACGATTACCTGCAGACCATCGTGGCCAAGGACGGAAAGGAGGCCCTGGAAATAGCGGAGAAACAACAGCCAGACGTCATCCTCAGCGATGTGGAGATGCCGAACATGAACGGTATCGAAATGAGCCAAGCGCTCGGTCGACACCCGAAGACCAAACACATACCAATCTTGTTCATCTCCGCGAAGAACGAGGAGAGCGACCGTCTATTAGGTCTCCTCAGCGGTGCCATCGACTATATCGCCAAGCCGTTCAGCCAATCCGAACTGCTTCTCAAGTTGACCAACATACTGGATGTCCGCCAAAAACACCAGAAGAAGATACTGAGCGACTACCTCTGCCAAGAGG
This sequence comes from Paludibacteraceae bacterium, assembly GCA_045226255.1. GTDB lineage: Bacteria > Bacteroidota > Bacteroidia > Bacteroidales > Paludibacteraceae > UBA1181. The sequence continues at coordinate 148,890 of JBGVCG010000014.1, forward strand.
GCGGAAAAGAGGCCAAGGAGAACGAACCGGAAGAAGAGGTCATCAACCCATTCCTGAAAGCCTTCCTGGAAGTGATAAAAGAAAAATACACCGACAGCCAGACATCCATGGAAGACCTAGCCAGGGGCATGGCGGTCAGCCAACCTACCCTCAACAGGAAAATTCGCTCCATGACAGGAAAGACACCGTTGGAGGTCCTTACCGAATATAGGCTGAACACCGCCCTGAGGATGTTGCAAGACGCCCATTCGGACGCCAACGTCTCCGATGTTGCCTACGATGTCGGATTCAACGACCCATCCTACTTCACCAAGAAGTTCCGCGATTTCTTCGGGTATCTACCATCCAAGGCGAACCAGAAGTAAGAACTGATTAAATAGTAAATTGCAATAGCCAAATAGTAAATTTTCAGGTCAAATCCTTGCATAAGACGTTTTTATTTCTTATTTTCATAGGAAACGCATCAACTGCGAAAGGGCAATCTATTCTCCCCAAGGAAACGAGTAGAACCATCTCTTAATACGCAGCGCCATGAAAAAGAACGTACTACTACTAAGCCTGACCTGCCTACTATTTCAAGGCATAGGCGTATCCTGCTTCGAAGAAGATTGGGACGACGACTACACGAATCCCCAGGAGAATAAAGACAAAGAGAGACTCCCCGAAGAAAAGGACAAAGAACCGATCAAGGACAAGGAGGAACCCAAGGCGATCCATCTTTTCACGGATGAAGAGATGAAGTATGCCAACACGGCTGTCGATGCCAATTATATGTCCGACGACGAGAAAAGGATGATCTTCCTCTGCAATCTGGCAAGACTCGACGGGGAACGTTTCGCACAGGAGTATCTCACCCCCTACCTCAAAGGGGAAACTGGCAAGAACATACAATCCCTTCAAGAGGATTTGAAGAACACCCGTGACTTGGCGATGTTTGTCCCATTGAAGGAATTACACCAAGCCGCCACCTATCACATACAAGAGATGAAAGAGAGTCAACAGTTCGAGCACAGTTCACCCAACGGAGATTCTCCAGGCACCAGGATAAAGAAATTCGTCCAGAACGTCCGCGCGTCTTCGGAGAACATCGGGGCAAGGACGTCAGCAAAAGACTTAGCCTTGGATTTCACAATTCAATTGCTCATAGACAATGGGGTGGAGTCACTGGGTCACAGGAAGGTAATTTTAGGACAAGGGAATATCAAATACGATAAAATAGGCGTAGCGATCGGGGAAGGTCCCGTCGGAAGTTATAAATACGTTTGCGTGCAAGACTTCGTAGTCTTGTCAAAGTGACGAATCACGACCCGAAAGGGTACAAAAAAGGTGTCGATGTCAGGTATCGACACCTTGCATAAACAATTCGTCATGCTTTAGATTTATACTTTAAGCCTTATTGGCGAGATAATCGTATAAGTTTCCAAATGTTTGGATGGAAGACATCTCGGAGCCTTGAATCTTCACACTGAACTCCTCCTCTATCAAAGCAACCAAGTCAACCAAGCTCAAACTATCCAAGTTCAAAGTCTCCTTGATGTTCTTATCTGCTGAAATCTCAGAGATCTCGACCTCAAATTCGTCGGACAATACTCTATTCACCTTTTCAATTAATTCATTCTTATCCATTCTTATCTATAGTTAAAATTAGACTTCGATATTTACGTTGCAAATTTCCCTTTATTATATGAAAAAACAAAGACACAATATTCATTGTTTATGACACAAACTTCAACTTATCAATCCCAAAAATGAAAATTATGACTATATTCGCGTCATATCTAGGATATTTTTGCAATGAAGCAAGAAAAATTGAACATAATCACGATTCAGGATTTCAAGAAGATACCAACCCTATCTTTCTTGGATGAGGAGGTGATGGTGGTGAACAATAACGACATCTACCAGATCCCCAAACCGTCCTATCCCGTGCGTATGAAAAACTTCGTGGTGGCCTTCTGTATATCAGGGAAAGCGCAGATCTCCATCAACACGATCAACTACGATGTGTCGGCCAATAACGTCATGATATTGTCCCCGGAATGTGTGCTGAACATCAACGAGATGGATTCCCCTAAGGCGACCTTCCTCGTCTTCTCGCAGAAGTACGGGAAAGAGGTGATCTCCCTCTGCTCGTCCATCTGGAACTCCCTCGACGCGATGATCCGCACCGTAAACCACAGCGTCACGGAGCAAGAGGGGCAGATGATCCTCTCCTACATCAAGAAACTCTCCGACTGCTGCAACGACACCACCAACAAGTACAGAAGGGAGATCGTCAAAATGCAGATCGTATCCTTCCTTCATGAACTTTGCAATGCCTGCATCAAGGAGGATTCGCAGAAATCATATCTGACAAGGGAGATGCAGATCTTCCAGAACTTCTTCCAACTCGCTAGCCAAAACTTCAAGGTGGAGCACTCCGTCGCCTTCTATGCCGACAAGCTGTGCATCTCCCCGAAATACCTTTCGATGGCCGTCAAACAGGCGGTCAATAAGACACCGAGCGAAACCATACAAGGATTCCTCATCCAAGAGGCGAAGGTGTTGCTGAAAAACACAAACATGACCATCAAGCAGATCTCCAACGACCTGAACTTCCAAAACCCGTCGTTCTTCTGCCGGTATTTCCGCAAATACGTGGGTGTATCCCCTATAGAATACAGGACAAAATCGTTTTAAATCATTGAATCATGAAGAAATTATTCTTACTGACAATCTTCTTCCTCGCAGGGATCATGAGCCTCTCTGCCCAGGCGTTAAAAAAGGACATCAAGTACAACGACCCGCAAGAGCCTAAGAGCATAGGAATCGTCATGTATTCCAACGACACGGAGACCGTCTTCAACGCATTCCGTTTCGCCAACTATGCGCAGGAGTGGGACAATCAGGTGGAGATATTCCTCCTCGGCAAGGGCGTCGAAGTGGAAGAGATGATGGAAAAGGACGAGAACATCAAGAGTCAGGTAGACAACTTCATCGATCAGGGCGGCGTCATCATGGGCTGCAAGACATGCCTACAGAGCCGCAAAAAAGAGGGCTCAAAAATCTGCAAGGTGACTTGCATCGAAGACCTGTATAACCTTGTGAAAAAAAATCAGATAGTGCTCACCTTCTAATGGTCGGACAAGCACTCCTGCATCGTCACCTCCACGGGATCCTTCCCTTCATTGGACAACTCCCGGAGATGACGATGTAGTTTTTTTACCATCGGCATAAACAACCACAGCGAGACCAGTCCTGAAATCAGAGCACATATCAGGGGTACTACCATCGACAGACCGGAGATCAACTTCTCCTTCGTCAGGACGATGCCGAACCATTTAGCCAGCTGCCGCAGGAAGTTCAGCACCACCAGCCTCGTCATCAGACGGGCGGCGAACCGCTGGATCACCTGCTTAACCGCCAGTCCGAAAGCCGACTTCGCCAAACGTCTCACCTGGCTCTTGCCTATCATCACCACCGAAATCATCAGCATCATCACATTCAACGACCGTTCCTCCTTCAAGGCATCCTGCGTATGGAGTTCTTTGCACCCGTAGATGTATAACATCTTCTGCAGGATGATGAAGACGAAAACCTGGAATTGCACGAAATCCACCAGGATCAGCACCCACATCAGCCAACCGTCCGGCGGGATGGCGCATACAAAAGAGACAAACGACACCCAAAAGGCATGGCGATGGATCTCCTTCCGCACCACCTTTTCGATGAGGCAATCAGGCAAAACTACGGAAGGCCTCTCATTCAGCAAGAGAGCCATCTGATCCTCGCTCTCCACGTGTTTGGAGAATACACGGCGCAAATAACGCTCCCTATCCACCTTGGAGAAGGGCAATTTCAAGCCCCACCGCAAGACGGAATTCCACATTGACAGCAATTGATTATAAAAATTTACCGCTTTCTCGAACATGGTATACCTCACTATCCCACCGCGAAACTAATAAATCAACTTCTTCCCGCAAAGGTCCGACTCCAATGAGTTCTAAAAGTTCTTAAAATTCATTCAAAATTAGAGGAAAGAATCCCCCTTAATTTGGAAAAGTAAAAAAGATAACCTACCTTTGCTATGTCTGTAATGGCACATACGAACATTTACCGAAGAGTTCCGATGAAAGTCGGGATTCTTTTTGTTATGCCGTGCCGAAACACAGGCGAGAGAAGTAATAACACAAAACACAAACCTTTAAATAGTATATCATGGCTGTTTCTTATGTTACCGAAGAAGGGTACAACAAAATGATGGAGGAGTTAAAGTACATGGAAACTGTAGAACGTCCTAACATCTCTAAACAAATAGCGGAAGCCCGCGACAAAGGCGACCTGTCCGAGAATGCGGAATACGATGCGGCGAAGGAGGCACAGGGACTTCTGGAGTCCAAGATTTCATTACTCAAGGAGAAGATACTCAATGCGAAAATCATCGACGCATCAAGGCTCAACACGGATGTTGTCCAATTGTTGAACAAGGTTCAGATCAAGAACAAAAAGAACGGGGCAACCATGACATATACGCTGGTATCGGAGCATGAGGCGAACCTCAAAGAGGGCAAATTGGCCGTCAACACACCGATCGCACAAGCGCTCCTCGGCAAAAAGGTGGGCGACGTGGTGGAAGTGACCGTGCCGGCAGGCAAAATCCCTTTCGAGGTGGTAAGCATTTCTTTCTAAAACAGGCATAGAACATGGCAACAATATTCACGAAAATCATCAAGGGAGAAATCCCATGCTATAAGATCGCGGAGGACGAGAACTACTTCGCTTTTCTGGACATCAACCCAGTGCAGAAGGGACACACATTAGTGGTTCCGAAGATTGAGGACGATTACATCTTCCACCTCGACGACCAAACATTGGCAGGATTGATGCTATTCTCGAAGAAGGTGGCGAAGGCCATCGAGAAGGCTGTCCCTTGCAAAAGGATCTCCGTGGCTGTCGTAGGATTGGAAGTGCCACACACGCACGTGCACCTCATCCCAATCACACAGGAGAGCGACCTGAACTTCGCCAAGAAGCAACAGCTGACTCCCGAGGAGATGGCGAAAATAGCGGAAAGCATCCGAGCAAATTTCTAAAACGTACACCAACCGTCCCCTAATCGGGACGAATGACATACTATTCAACGAGAAGTAAAGATGGATCCACTTCTTCTGAATCTACAAGGCACCAAGGAGGGAGGCGCACCACAAAAAGATGCGCTTCCCTTCGTGTGTTTATCCGCCAAGGAACTGAAGGAAGCGGAAGAGAAAGAGATGGAAGAGGCATTGGCGGACTCCTCCATCGGATACATCCCCAGTTTCCAGGACTTTCAGGGCAATCTCTGGGAAAAAATAGACCAGATGCAACCGGCGAAGGAGAAACAGTTCCTCACGGAAGTGCCAAGAATGCCGGGCATGGCATTGTCCTCCAACATCCAGCACGAGATATGGTTCGTACCGCTCATGTTCATCCTTTTCTGGGGATTCGGGATGGTACTCACCTCCAGATTCTCCTACATTATACAAGCGACAAGGGAGTTCTTCTACCCGAAGAACCGTAGCAACGTTTTCTCGGACAGAATCACGGACGAATTCGGCTTCAAATCCGCCCTGACCGTCCTCTCCCTCTCCACAATCACGCTATTCTGCCAATTCGTACGGACAGACCTATTCCACTATGAGTCGCAGCACTTCCTCCACTCCCTGTGGATCACACTGCTCCTATTCGTCGGCTACGTGACTTTCAAACTGCTTGTAGTCCATTACATCTGCACCATCTTCTACGACAAAAGCACGTTCAGGATTGTCCGCCACTCATACGCGACCATCTGCTTCGCATTCTGCATGGCCCTCTTCCCCCTCGTTCTGCTGGCCTCCTTCACCAACCACTCCGTGGCGATATACGCATTGTGGATAGGCTGCGGATTCTGCGCAATAGCCGTATTATTATACATATACAAGATTGTTTCGATTTTTTTTAATGGATTAACCTCTATTTTCTATTTGATTTTGTACCTTTGCACGCTAGAAATTTTACCCACCGTTGTACTCGTCATAGGGTTGATGGATTGGGTGAGATAACTTAAAAAATATAAGGAAAAAATGGCAAGAATTAAACGTATCTTGGTTTCACAACCCAAACCGGCGACTGAAAAGTCACCCTATTTTGACTTGGAAACAAAATATGGGGTGAAAATCGACTTCAAACCATTCATCAAGGTAGAGCCCATATTGGCTAAGGAGTTCCGCCAGCAGAAGATCGCGATCCTGGACTACACCGCAATTGTCTTCACGGCAAAAGCGGCCATCGACCACTTTTTCAGACTCTGCACGGAGATGAGGGTGACCGTACCGGAGACAATGAAGTATTTCTGCGTCTCAGAGGCCATCGCCCTTTATCTTCAAAAGTACATCCAATACCGCAAAAGGAAAGTGTTCTTCGGAACATCCAATAAATTGGAGGATCTGATTCCAGTCGTGGCGAAACACCTGGACGAGAAGTTCCTCGTATCCGTAGCGGACGTGTACGACGCAAACAAATCCGTGTCGGAGGACCACAAGGACGACATCCTTGCGATGATGGAGGAAATCGGCGCCAACTACACCAAAGGGGTGATGTACAAGACAGTCAGCACCGATTTTACCAACGATCCGGACTTCAACTACGATATGTTGGTGTTCTTTAGCCCATCGGGAATCACTTCCTTGTTCAAGAACTTCCCTGACTTCAAGCAAGGCGACACCTGCATCGGATGCTTGGGCGCCACAGCAGTGAAGGCGGCGAAGGACGCTGGATTGACCGTCAACGTGGAGGCTCCTACCCCCGACGCGCCATCCATGCCTGCCGCATTGGATCTTTTCTTGAAGGAGTGCAATAAGAAGAAATAGCGGAAAGTCCGGACTTATGTCTGGACTTTTTTCACAATAACGGACACGACAATGATGGAACGCCGAAACACATTTGGAAAAGAGGAACACTTGTGTGGGAAGACCACCATTGACGAGTTGTACAATACGGGCGATCGGTTTTTCATATATCCGTTCCGCATCCTGTACAAAAGAGTGCCCAAGGAATCAGTACCCGTCCGCTGTCTAATCAATGCGCCGAAACGCAAATTCAAGCATGCGGTAGACCGGAACAGACTGAAACGACTGATGCGGGAGGCTTACCGCAAAAACAAACATGCGCTGTTCGAAATGATGGAGAAGGAGGAGGCAACCATGCAGGTCGCCATCACCTACAACGGGGACACAATAGAGTCCCAAGCCTTTGTGGAGAAGCGCATGAGGAAAGTGTTAGAGCAGATTATCCAAGGGAAAGATGGCACAAACCCCGGACAAAGAAGGCAAGGAGCCGAGCGCTCTTAAAAGGGCCGTCAGGACGATGGTCCTGCTCCCCGTCTACTTCTATCGGAAGTGCATCTCCCCACTTTTCCCTCCATGTTGCCGGTTTACGCCAACATGCTCGGAATATGCGATCCAAGCCGTGAAGAAACATGGCGTCTTCAAAGGGTCTTGGTTGGCTATAAAAAGAATATTGAGGTGCAACCCATGGGGCGGCAGCGGCTATGACCCCGTACCTTAGGCAAGAATGGATATATTCGGTATAAAGATACGTGCTTTTGCATATTTTTAACGAATCAACCGATTTTTATGCATAGAAAAACTTGTCATTCACATTATTTGCATAATTTTGCAGCGCAAACGGATAATTATTCCAATAATTATTCAAAGCGAGTAGAAACTAAAGCGATAAGACAGTGAAAAACAAGGTAAAAAGGTTCGCCGCCATACAAGAGATCATCTCCACCTCGATTGTGGGGAGCCAGGAGGAATTGCTGCAACGGTTGTCCGCCCAAGGATTTGAGCTGACGCAAGCGACCCTCTCGCGCGATTTGAAGCAACTGAAAGTGTCGAAGACGACCAACTCGAAGGGGGAATACCTCTACCAGCTGCCGACAAGGAGCCTACAGGAGGAGAGCAGAAACATCGGAAACGACTTCCCGATGGGGAACGCGTTCCTTTCGATCGAGTTCTCGGGCAACATAGCGGTGTTGCATACCCGACCGGGCTACGCCAGCAGTCTGGCCTACGAGATCGACGACAAGGCGAAGGATGTGATCATCGGCACCGTGGCGGGTGAAGATACCATCATTGCCGTGACAAAAGAAAACAAGACAACGAAGGAGGTGACGGAGTCTCTATCTCAGATCATCCCTTCAATTAAATAATTCAACCGTATTTCAGATAGAGGAAATGGATCAGGAAATTGAAATCATGGTTGCCGACGAAAGGCATATTGGCTACGTTGACACGATATTGGACACGATAGAAAAGGCAGCCAAAGTACGTGGGACTGGAATCGCGAAGCGCGACCCCGAATACGTGAAGCAAAAAATGCGTGAGGGGAAAGCGATCATCGCACTTTGCGGAGATGAGTTTGCCGGATTCAGCTACATTGAGACGTGGGAGGACAAGAAATACGTCACCACTTCCGGTCTTATCGTGCCGGAGAAGTTCCGTGGCAGGGGCTTGGCGCGCCGCATCAAACACCATACGTTCACTTTGGCCCGCAAGAGATGGCCGGAGGCTAAGATCTTCAGTCTGACTTCCGGTGCGGCTGTGATGAAGCTCAACACGCAATTGGGCTACCTCCCTGTGACCTTCGCGGACCTCACGGAGGACGACTCATTCTGGAAGGGATGCCAGGGCTGCATCAACTACGACGTGCTGCAACGCACGGGCAGACGTTACTGCATCTGCACAGGCATGTTGTTCGACCCGCACGAGCCACTGAGCCTCGAAATGGCGGAGAGGGAGCTCTCCAAGGATCCTAACATCAAGATATAAGCAACTATATATACATCGAAATATGGCTAACAAGAAAGTAGTAGTAGCATTCAGTGGAGGTCTCGACACCTCTTTCACTGTCATGTACCTGGCGAAGGAAAAAGGGTACGACGTATATGCGGCTTGCGCTAACACAGGTGGTTTCAGCGCGGAGCAATTGAAACAAAACGAGGAGAACGCCTACAAGTTGGGCGCTGTCAAATATGTGACATTGGATGTCACCCAAGAGTATTACGCGAAGAGCTTGAAGTACATGGTGTTCGGTAACGTGCTCAGAAACGGCACTTACCCTATCTCCGTATCTTCCGAGCGTATCTTCCAAGGCATGGCCATCGCACGCTATGCGAACGAAATCGGCGCTGACGCGATCGCTCACGGCTCCACGGGTGCCGGCAACGACCAGGTGCGTTTCGACATGACCTTCCTTGTGATGGCTCCTGGCGTGGAGATCATCACGCTGACGCGCGACATGGCGCTCACCCGCCAATATGAGATCGATTACTTGAACCAGCACGGATTCGCCGCTGACTGGACCAAGCTGAAATATTCCTACAACGTGGGTATCTGGGGAACCTCCATCTGCGGTGGCGAGATCCTCGACTCCCGTGAGGGATTGCCTGAGAGCGCTTACCTGAAACAGGTGAAGAAGACAGGCAGCGAATTCCTTACCCTCGGCTTCGAGAAGGGCGAGATCTGCTCCGTCAATGGTGAGAAGTTCACCGACAAGATCGCCTGCATCCAAAAGATCGAGGAGATCGGTTCCGCCTATGGTATCGGACGTGATATGCACGTGGGCGACACCATCATCGGCATCAAGGGTCGTGTGGGCTTCGAGGCCGCCGCTCCTATGCTGATCATCGGCGCACACAAGTTCTTGGAGAAATACACCCTCTCCAAGTGGCAACAATACTGGAAAGACCAAGTGGCTAACTGGTACGGAATGTTCCTCCACGAGTCTCAGTACTTGGAGCCTGTGATGAGGGATATCGAGGCTATGTTGGAGAGCTCTCAACGCAACGTCAATGGCGAGGTGAAACTGGAACTCCGTCCACTCTCCTTCTCTACGGTGGGTGTTGATTCTAAGGATGATTTGGTGAAGACCAAGTTCGGCGAGTACGGCGAGATGAACAAGGGATGGACCTCCGAGGAGGCGAAGGGATTCATCAAGGTCACTTCCACCCCTCTCCGCGTCTACTATGCGAACCACAAAGAGGAAGGAAAGAATATCTAATCCACATCAACCATAAGAGAAAAGGTGCGTCATTTGGCGCACCTTTTTTTGTACCCTACCGCAAACCTATTGTCCCCAAGGAACATTTCCATCATCGCTCATTTTCTTCTATGAAGCAACGATATTATGTCACTCGTATTTCTCTATCCTCCAGCTATCTTTTCTGGAATTCCTGTGGGCAGAATATCCTTTTTTAATATCCAGAATCTCCTTGACAGAGGCGTCTAATTCAATGATTTCACCGATAGACAATAATACGGCATCCTCTGTCTCAACCTCTTCCACCCCATAGAATTGCCAATCATCATCCATGTCATGATATACACTTACGATCTCAGAATGATCATAAAGGACATATTTAGTCGTTATAGCCGCCTGGTTAGTATTGATCATATTATATCTCTTTTTAATACGTTTCCCTTTATTGTGTCTCGCTGTTTGCCTGTAGAGGTGATGTGCAAGAGACGATGTGCACATCGTCTCTACTCAAAATATGCTTCAACCATTTTACCCAGATCTTCACTTGACTTATACGATACTCCGTCAATCTTAAAGCAATTTCCTCCAAGTAGAATTTCCTTTGTCCCTCCATTCTCATAGTAAATATAGATAATATATATTTACAAGCATTAAACATATCGTTTATTTGTTAAAATCAAATTTAAAAAACCA
>JBGVCG010000015.1:0-12539 GCA_045226255.1 Paludibacteraceae bacterium
GGTCACCTTCAGCTGCACCACGAATTGGTCGGACTGCTTCGAGAAGTCCTTCAGCAACGCCTGGACCGATATTCTGTTAGACCCGACGTACTCCTTGAGGCAGGTGCCGTAAGGAGGAGTCATCATCACGGACAAATCGATCGGGTAAACGGTTCCGCTCTGCGCCGAGGCCAAAGTAGGCAACAGTGCGATCAGAAAAAGGGTGAACCAACGTCTCAACATGAATTTATAAATTTATTGGGTTCGCTGTGTGGCGAACAGATTTGATAATGGAATAGAGTAAAAGGCGAGGCCAGGGGGCCTCGCCAGAAATTAAGTTTTACTTATGTGTGTTATTTCCTTCGAAATAGATAGGTTCCGAGTATACTGCGGGACAAACCTTCTCGGTGGAGATTGGTCTCACGATATACTTGTATGTGGAACCGATTGCGATCTTAGGGTCGACAAAATATAGTTGGTTCGGTTTGAGCAATGCGATGTCCAACATCTTTCCATCGTCCTTTTTCCTGTATATGATGTAACGGTCAATCGGGTCCTTGGAGGTGATGTCCCATTCCAGTCTGACTTCCTTCTTCTCGTCCGTTATGATAAGGGTCGCCTTCAGATTTCCGATGCATCCAGGTCTGTCACCTTTCGCCAGCATTTTGTCCGAATGTGCGTAAGAGAAGTTCCCAGCCTCGTCGTATACCGCCATGAAGTACTGGACATACTGTCCTGGCATCTCTTGTTTGTCCTCGAATTTAGTAGGCGCTTTTTTCTTCTTCAGATCGTAGGTCTGCAACAATACCATTTGTCCTGTGTCGTCGATTTGCCTGTACAGTTCCATGTGGTCCAAATCTAGGCTAGGGGAGTTTACCCATTCGACGATTATGTTCTCCTTAGGTTGTTGCAGGAACTTAAAGACTACGGGTGCTGGTGGAATCGTGTCGATCTTCGTCAGTTTCACTGCGTCGGACCATATGGAGCGGTTGTAGTTCTTGTCGATCGCATTCACACGGTAGTACGCCACGTTTGTCAGCGTGTTCAGCGGAAGGGTATCCGTGTACGATGTGTGAGGATAGATGGTGTCCGTCACGTTGTAGTAATCCATTTCGTTACCCGAGTTGGATATGTAGAGTTGGTAACCGAGCAAGTCAGGTTCCGTGTTAGGGTTCCATGAGATGGAAACCACGCCAGACGAATCCATCACTGCCTTCAATCCTGTAGGGGTTGCAGGTGGAATCGTGTCCGCACGGAAAGCGTAGTAGTAGCTGGATTGCTTCTCCTCACGCTTCATTGGAGTATCCTTCATACCCACGGCGATTACGGCGTAATATTGAGCTCTGTCGTATCTTTTGTTCAGTTTGAACTTACGCTTGTTAGCAGGGATCAGCTCCGTGTTCTCGTAGCTGAACTTCTTATAGTCTTGCGTTCTGCTGATCTTGAATCCTTTTATTCTCTTCTCGAACTTCTTGTCGACGGACCATTGGATCTCTTCCGCCTTTTTCCCGATGATGACCGTGTCGACCTTCAAATCGATCTTCTGGAAGTTGAATTTCGGCTCACCTTTCACCACCTTGGAGTATGGACCGTAGAATCCGAATGGGGAGTAACCTGCCATACGGTAGTAGTAGGTTTCATCCTCGGAAGGGAATGTGTCGCGGAAGACGGCCAAGTCAGACATCTCATCCTTGGTGTATGCCTGTACGAATGGTCTGCTTCTTAATGGGGTGAAGTGTACACCGTCCGTACTGCGCTCCACATTGTAGGCGGAATAATATCCTATGAAAGGGCTTACAGACCATTCAAAATGGGCGAATTTCTCTTCGAAGAACCCTTCGAAGTCGGCTGGAGTCGGCAGAATGGTCTTCTTGGACATGTCCACATCTGCGACGGCTACGTTCGTCCTTTTCGCATTCTCGTCGTCTGCGAAGATGACGCGGTATTGGTATTTGGCGAACTTGTCCACCTTGGTGTCCACGTAAATGAGAGCTGCAGCCTCGGCGACGGGTTTGGAGATGTCGCAGGAGAACAACGCCATCATGTATAGCAATGCGTCCTCGATGCTGGTCTCGCCCGGAATTGATTCCAACTTCGGATCTAGCGGGTCGGTCGACGCTGGTTCGTCGGCGGCTGTCCTATCCTGAGAAGGGTATAAGATTTCCTTCACGGCGGCCGCATCCGGGTTAATGGCCTCCATTACTGCGAACCGATCGTTGGATGCGGGTTTCAATACTGGGGAAATGTTATGCCAAGCGGATTCGCCTGCCGCCTTTCGTTGCACCAAATATCCCGATTTCACACTGCGGTGGAATAATTCCTCCGAACCGGGAGCCCATCTCAGCGAGACGGAGTCCCCATGGTTGAACGTCAAAACGGTAATGTCCTTATTGCCGGCGGCCCATCCGTTCCCTGCAAGGAAAACCGCCGCTACAAAAAACAAAATAATACTTTTTATATCTCTCATAATTCAGTTATTGACATGTTTGCGGGATGCGCCAAAAGCATCCCAAAGATATATGTTTTTTTCGAGGGGAGGAAGGTTCGCCCGACCATTGACCGGGCGAATCTTCCCGATCCGTCGTCTTACTCCTCGTCTTCACTCCCGACGCCGTTTCCGTACTCGTCCTGAGCCCTAATGTCTTCCTCCTCGCCATAAACGCTGGAGTCATGGAATTTGCCTGGCGCTGTTGTTCCAGGATTACACTCTTGACCGTGGGAGTACTTCGCATGTGCGTGTCCGGAAACCAGACCACCCAAAACGCGGTACTTGAAGGCGATGTTTCCTTCGATGTACACAGGCTTAGGCACCTCGCCCATCAGGTCGGCAGCCGCCTCGAACTCGACGATCTCGAATTTCTTCTTTCTGACTTTGATACCAGCTCCGGCTGCCAGGTAGACGTACACCTGACCCTTCGCACGATATTTGCTGGAGCCGCACATCTCTTCGTTCCTTCTTACGATGAGTAGATCCGTACCACCCAGGAACACCAGATCGGCGTAGACGAACTTGTTGAGGTGGCAGTCCAAGGAGAGGGCAACACCGAAGGCGAATCCGGTACCGTTCTTGAACATGTCGGAGTGATCCGAAGAGGTTGCCGTGGATTGCGTCACTTTGAACAACGCCGAGATTCTCGGATCCAAAGGAGGCAATGTGGTCGGGATGCTGTCACCGAACATCAGATATGTGCTTGCGTTGATCTTTTTCACAAAGGTCAATTTGACAGGGTTGTCGACCGTACCGATGTTGCAGTACCAGCTCTCTGGATATGTGCGGAGTTTCAACGTCGCCGAACCCTGTATGATGTCGCTGATGGCAGGTCCGGCAGTCGCCCAGATGTCCGCACTGAATATGTCGTTTTCGAAGTCGTAGTTACAGTTCACACCTCCGGTCATGAACGATTTGTTGAACTCGCCGCCGTCACCCTTGCCGAGGATGCCGACCAGACCGTCCAGTCCGATTCTGCTGATACCACCGGAGCTGCTGAAGTCCATACCTAATTGAACCTTCGCGTCGATCATGCTTTGCTGTGCCGCATAGAATCCGATTCCCGCTGTGAAGCCGAACTTGTTGTTCTTGTTCGGGGTGACTTTTGTCACTTCAAATTTCTGCCTGTCGAACAGAGGTGACACCCTGCTGTATGCGGAGATGGATACTGATTTCAAGTATACGGCAGGTGGGAAGAGCACGATGCCTGGAGGCATGTCGCAACTTCCGTATACGTACCAGTACTTGTACTCTTTGTCTAATTGTCCTTTTGTATCGAAGTCATACTTCGTTCTTCCGAAGTTTGCCTTGATTGCGGCTCTCAGTGGCGGCGTCTTCATGGAGAATTCTATTCCTCCGCCGAAACCGTCACCCATGACTAGGTCGTCCTTGAATCCGTTGACCTCACCCTTGAGATGGAAAGCGGAGTAGTTGATGTCCACCTTGATGGAGTTCAGACGTAGACCCGATATCTTCCAACCTGGCTTTTCTCCTTCGTCCTTGATGGTGGCCACCAAGTCGAATCCTGCCTCCACTGATGCACCCTGTTTCTGGTCATCGTTGGATTCCTTGCCGATCAAGCTCAGGTAAATCTTAGGCTGCAGCATCGCCTCGTTCTTGGTGCTGGTTTTTGCGCCCAACGACTTCAGACCGAAAGGCAGACCATGCAGAGATGGCATGTCGACGGCGTTCAGGGAGAACTTGCCCGCATCGAAGTGAGGATGAGCGGAGCAAAGCTTCAGTCCCTCGAATTTCAGTCCTCTGATCTGGACTAACTTGTTGTTCACGTCCAGACCACCGTTCACCACGAGCGTGAAGATGTTGTTGTACTTCTTCTCCGTCGTTGTCGTGTCCGTCACATGTTGGAATTGGAAGTATGTGCCCTGACCCAACGTGAGTTTTGTGGTGTCGATGATAGGCAGTTTAAATACCATGTCCTTCTCAATCTCTGTCTTGATGTCGAAGTTAAGGTGTCCGTTCTTGTCCGAATACAGCTTACCTCCGATGGCCAGGGTCAACGTGTCTCCGTTATTATCCGTCAATGGGTTGATTTTGACCGTACCAGTCACACCACCACCGGATATTTTGCCACCAGAGAGTCCCAAACTTATTTCCTTGAATTGGGCGTCTATGGTGGAGTTTTTCTTCTCTTGTTTTCCTTGTGATGTTCCATTATTGTTATTATTCTTTGTGCTGATGCTTGCTTGGAACCAACCTGATACGCCCGTCTCGTCAATCAGCATGTTGTAGGCGGCAACGCTATCCAACGGGAATTCCGGGAACTGTTGCGACAGATCCACCTTGAGTGTCTTCATGGCAAATCCCGTCCAATAGGCTTCATCGCCGTCCTGGAACGGAGACTTGTAACCTTTAGGGAAATTGAAGTTCGTCGCGTTTCGTGTCGTACTGAAGTCTGCTACAATTCCATATGTTGTGTAGATGACGTCTTCGGTCGCTTTCACCTTGAACGGTTTGTCGAATTGCGCCTCGAAGAGGAAGTCGCTCAAGTCTTTGACATACACCTCGAAGGATGCGGTCAATGAGGAGTCTCCGGTCGTCTTCGCCTCCGCATTTGTGATGACTTTGCTGGAGAAGCGGATTCGTCCATCAAGGTACATTTCTTTGAATCCGTTGCAGTCGATCTCCACGTAGGATGTTTTTCTCAGTTCCAAATATACTTTGTCCTTGGACAAAGTGTAAGACACATATTCTTTATTGACGAATTCACTGGGAGGGTCGATGTAAATTCTGGATTTACCCTCGCCCATAATTACGAGATGTTCTCCCCTGAACCCCAATTCGACAGGGTCGCCGCTCATTGTGAACGGGAGCGTCCAGTGTGCATGCGCATCGAGAGCAACAAACCCGGAGTCCGATTTGGAATCGCCCGAATAACGACCGTAGGACAATGTGTCGACAGAGAGCTCGAACTTCAAGTTGTCGGAACAGATGCCGACAGGCATTGTGTAGGCAAGGTTGACGACGTTCTTCACGTTGTTTATCAGAGTGGCCGTCTTTGACTCAATGTTTGAAATACGAGTCTTTATGCTCTTCCCAGCTTCCGACTCTTCATTGAAGCTGTTTTTCAGGTTGCTGATGTTCTGTTTTATGTCGTCCAAATCCAAATCTTTCAATCCCGAGACATCCAACTTCCTTATTTTCTGAAGGCTTTCTTGGAGTGCATCCACAGAATTGGACCATGTCGAACCTCCTTCCTTAAACATCTCTGAGCCAGTATCGGCCATCTTTTCGATGTCCTCACCTAAGCCTTCGAGCTCATCCAACAAGTCTTTGGCTGAATTCTTGACCCTTTTTACATTGTCGTCGGCGATGTTCTTTGTGCTGTTCACGATGTTCTTCGCCGCATGGACTTGTCCGTCGGAGAAGAGAACTAGTGCAGCCAGCAGCAACGCTTTGGCCAACCAACCGATAAAATTAAACCTCTCTCTTTTCATTGCCTATGAATTTCTAAAAGTTGACGTGATAGGTCACGTTCGTTAATGATTCGTATTTGTTATTTCCAGTCACCGTAGCTCCCATGTA
The DNA here is from genome assembly GCA_045226255.1 of Paludibacteraceae bacterium. GTDB lineage: Bacteria > Bacteroidota > Bacteroidia > Bacteroidales > Paludibacteraceae > UBA1181. The sequence goes on from JBGVCG010000015.1 coordinate 6,011, forward strand.
TTTGGTGAATCCACTGCTCAACGAGAAGGAGTGTGTTCCCAACTTTTTGTTCTTGGGTTTGATGGTGTATGATGCGTTCAGTCCGGAGTTCAGAAGACCTCCGTCCTCTCTGTCCTTCACTACGTTGTTGTTATAGGAGACGGAGCATCCCAAGGAGATTGCTCCTTCGAGGAAACTCTTGTTGAAGGAAGCTCCCGGTCCGTAGTAGAGTGTGTTGGTCATGGAGGCGTCGCAATAGTTTGCGTTCATGTAGGCTGCCCATCCCATTGCGAGTTCCGTGAATTGCTGGGAGAACGAGAGATTCCCGTTGTAGAAATCCGAGTAGGATGTCAGGCGGCTTCCCGTAAGCGAATTGGCGCATTGGTAGGATGTGGAGATTGAGACCGCATCCGTCACCTTATCCGAACCGAATGAGAAGGTGTTATTCCATGTGAGGCAGCGGGATAGCTGATAGAAGTTCAGTGAGTCCAGCGAGTTGGTGTAGTAAGGGTAGGAGATGGGCTTCACCTTGGTGTATGAGTTGAAGTTGGAGAAGCTCAGGTTGGTGGACCATACCTTTCCGGTATTGAAGGAGAGGTTGGCTGCGTAGACCAGACGTTTGTCATCTGTTGCACGGTCCTTGTTCAGATTGTTGTATTGCAGACCGAAGTTGCCCGACAAGAACAATTTGCCGTCGAACAGTTTCAGGTTAGGAGCGATGGTGATGTTCTGCTCGTCCTCGTTGAAGTAGTAGCCGCCCAATGAGGAGTAGTATGGGGAGATTCGCTCGTACTGCAATGAGATGCCGAACACTTTGCCCTGATAGCCCAGGGATGCGTTGAATGCGTCGGTCATTCGTTCCGACTGTTTTCTTTGGAATACCTTATCGATGAAGGTGGTGGTGATCACCGTGTCCAACTGGTCGTTCAGGAGGTTGGCGTTATAGACCGAGACGGCGTACTCCACATGGAAGTTGAAGTATTTCAGGAATGTCTGGCTCACAGCCGCAGATACGGCGGTGTTTTTTCTTGGTTGTATGAAGCATTCCTCCGGGATGAACTCCTGCAGTGATTCCTTTTTGTCCTCACCATGGAAGAAGGTTACCTCGTAGGAGCCAGTATTGCCATGGAAGCCTACCTTTCCGGCGTATCCCATTCGCTTGTAGCAGACGAAACCGATGTTGTTTTTCAAGGGATCGTACTCGACCGCCTTGTTTAGTCTTCCGTACATTCCGGAGATTTCCCACTTGCCAGGGGTCAGTTCCACGCCCACACCGTTGAAGTCGTGGTCGGAGAGGGTGTATTTGCCGAGTGACATGACGTTCGTGCCGACCAAGAGGTGTACCCATTTGTAGCGCGGGTCCAATTTGAACCGGTTGAAGGGTTGCGTGTAGCTCCTGTGCGTGTTGCTCAGCGAGAATGAGAAGGGCATTGCGATACCCCATAGGTTGACGTTCAGGTTACCGTTGAGGTAAAAGGCATAGGGGTCACGCGTCACGAGGCTGTCGCTGCCTGCGTAGAAATCGTTTGCGAAAGAGATGCCTCCATTCGCTTTCAGCCCTTTCTTGAAACTGAATTCATCCAGATTCTGGGATGTCGTCGTGATGTCCGCATGGGCGGAGAGCAAGGAGGACAGCATTATCCCCAAAAAGACGGTTAATTTTTTATGTGTCATTTTTATATTTGATAAAAAAGCTTAATTACGTTTTAAACATGTTTTCCTTAAAATCCCTAAAACGGGTATGTCCGTTTTAGGTTTAGGTAAATATGGCATAATATTTAAGAATAAAACTATCTTTTTCTCACTCCAGGAGGAAGTCCATTCCCATCTTTATCCACATAGTACCATCGTCCATCGATTCGTACGGCAACCAATCCGTCACTGAAATAGTCCACATTGGTTTTATAAAAATCATCGTACTTCGAGATGACTGTTTCTTCTATGACAAAAGGAACGATTACTTTTTCCCGAACGATGTCAATGACACCCCATTTGCCTGAGGCTTCGCGCACAACGATTGCGTCTGGATCATAGCCAGCATACAGAAAATTCAAAACCGTTGAATTGTATTCGTCTCGTCCTATGCCATATGGAGATGTCTCTTTCTTCTCATTGAAATTATATTCAGAGAACATTTTTTTCCCTTTTGTATTGTAAAAGCATATGTTTTTATCTCCTCCTTCTTTCTTGTAATAATAGTTGCCCCAGTAAACTCCTGGATTATCCTCAACCACATTAAAATCCATATCAAGAATCTTGCTTTCGGAACCTCGACAAAAAACATAAAAATGATCTTTGCCAAGTCTGATGTCGATGCATTTATATTCTTTTGAAAGTTTTCCTGATTTATGCATGATTATGAGTTTCTCACCTTGTTTTTTATTGGATGATTTCAGCAAAATATAATCATCGTTAAATCTTTTTTTGAATTCATAGTTTGCTGGAAATTTTGCGAATCCCTCTACTTTTTGTGGCTTGCTCACTTTTTTCCCTTTTGTGTCGACAGTATACAAATAGGATCCATTTTTCCATATTTCAAAAGCTTCTGTTCCGTTTGCCATTGAAGCCTCGAATATATTATCACAATCGAACTCGAACATTTTTTTTAGGTCTTTGCCCATCATGCCCTCCTTCCCATCTGTTTTTTTGTATCTGATGTATTTGTTTCCCCATAGAGTATAGGAAATGGATTGAAACTCGGCAGCATGGACGATAGATCCTTTTGAGGACATTATACCGAATGCGGAGGTCTTAGCATCTTGGAAAACTATGTATTCACAATCAGCAGATATGGGGCGGAAATCGACATAGTTTTCACTGAGAGGAACGACCACCTGCCCGGATGCATTCAAAAGACCTGTTTTCTTCCTGTCGGATTTCTCATCTTCAGCCGTAACAATATAGAACATTTCTTTCGCTTTTATTGGCATTATTGATTGGTAAAGCGTGTCTATCAATAAATTCCCATTATGATACAGCCTCGATTTCTCTTTGAGATATAAAACATATTCGTTGTAGTCGAAATAGGGGGTTACACCTTCAGTTGTTGGGGGAACAATAGTTTCCCCATACTTGTTGCAATATATATTAAGCTTTGATGTTGTGTCTATCAATCTCACGCCACAATATCCGTCTTCCCTATCTGGGTCGTAGATATAAACATGTTGGGTCATGTTGTAATATTCATCATATTTACAAGGAACTAAAAAATCTCCTTTTTTATTGATGATTCCCCATTTCCCATCTTTTCGAACCTTTGCCGCACCATGGCAAAACGGACCACAATAATCCATTCCTGATATCTTGTTGTTGAGTGCTGTGAGATCTGTGGTTTCTGATCCAAACAATGCTAATGGTGCGTATACCACCATTATTATGATAAAAAATAAATTACGCATAACTTTATGTCGATTATATTTTATCTTGTTAAATTATCAATTGCATCTTCCCATAGATGAGGAATACCCCTATCACATCGGAAAACAGTTCCTATTGGACGAGCGTTCATTCCATTGTAGATGTTGTTTTCGTAACATACGAACATTTGCAATCTATTCAGGAATACAGAGTTGAGGTTGGTCAGGTAATCCCAATCATCGAATAATTTCGCACAGTTAACGAAATAATCAGTTGGGTCACCTGATGTTGAAGATGCGCTCACATTATAATAATATTCCATGTCTATACCTGCATTATAGGAAGCCTGTTTGTTAAAACAGAATTGTTTTCCGGTGCCTCCGTAATATTTATCTATAGTATATGCTGGAGGGTTATACCCTTTTTCCATCACGACACTTTGTGATGCGTCTTTATACAGATTCGGAGTGCCGTCTTTTGCATATAAGAAGCGCAGTGGATATTCTGTGCTACACATTATGTGAATGAAATTTTTCATCAAAGTTAGGAATCCACAGTTTTTCAATGCTGCTCTTATCTGATCTTCGGTTATATCACATTTTAAGTTCATCGAATTAATTTCAGATTTAATCGATGGGTATCCTGCTATACACTGGTTGTAAAAATCAGACAACTTTGCATTGTATTCTCCAGATGATCTAGGGACTCGTTGGTAACGTGTGCCATATGTCTCCTTTAATTGTTTTTTTATCATACCACACAAGTTGTTGTCATTGTCTGGTTGCATAGATAAAATCTGAGACATTTGGTTGGATAGATAATCTTGAGGGAATGAACGTTTGTAAGTAAATGTGTTGGCCATCAATACGAAATTCATTCGAGTGTAGATATCCAGCATAAATGACATATATTTATCCCCCGACAAGTAATCATGGACAAAATCGTCGACGTTGACCATCTTGATTTTGTTGTTTGAATCTTCTATCAACATAGAGTCTGTACCATCCCAATAGTGGAATGTCTTATAGAGATTCTGTTTTGCAACGTTCATGTTCATGACCGCAACATCTGAGTTCTTGGCAATAGAATACAAATTCTCTACACGAGAGGATTCTCCACACGTTAAAGGGGATATATATTTTGTTCCATCTTTTGTTATCCATCCAGAACATTTAGGAACGCCATACATTTCTTCACCTTCTCTCCTCTTTTTGGTTGCCGCTTCTACAGTCGAAGCGGTTCCGAATGGGTTTTTCGTGTATTTGTCATCGTAACCCGCTTTCGTACACTCGTCAGAGCATATGACAGGTCTTGATGGAGTTTGCTGTTCCTCTGTTGGTTTAGCTATACCGCATATCGCAATTTTTTGTTTTTGTCTTGTTATCGGGTAAACCGATTGGTATCTTTCGTCATTAGGATCTATACCTCTAACGTAATTGAATAGATCCGCAATCGTGTTCAATGCACCGTCAATCTTTGGGAATCGTGGCCAATCTCCCTCATATAAATTGGCGTCAACAGAGATAAGAACTGTTGAATTTTTCGGATATGGCATTTTTATTTTGTAATAATAATGGAAACGCCCATCTTCTTCAGGTCCCAAGCCATCACGGTCTTCCCAATCAAATCCTCCAAGGATGGAATTCCATGTGTAGAAACTATACATATTTAAAAACAATTGACCTGTTTTCCCTGCTTTGTCGCATCTTTTCGGGATATTCTTATAGTATTCTGATTCTCGTAAAGCGCTAGGGGCGTATGTGTAATTGTCACCTTCTCCTTCTTCACATACATATAGTGTGTTCACATAATCAGATGGTGGCATTCCTCCCTCTTCGGTGCCAGTATATATCCTTACCGATTGTAGTGGATTTTCCCTGGCTGTTACAATGTCAATGTCAAAAATGACGTAATCATTTTTACATTCAATGTATATGTCAAAAAAGTCCTTTTCATATCGTCCACTGCTGGTTATAGGAGGAACATCTCCGCAAATATTATTCTTTAAAAATTCCTCAAATTTGGCTACTTGTGTATCAATCCATTCTTCTATCTTTTTTACGCCCTCTTTAATGAATGGTTGCACTAATGGTCCTGCATCTATACTATCCGTTATTTCATTTATTGCTTCTTTTGCGGCGTCGAAGAAGTCTTGTATATACTCAAATAAGACATCATTCATGACTGTGTTGCAAATACAGTAATTCAATTCTTCTTCACTGTTTGATGAAATATAGCAGTTAACAACGTCTGTTAAGACCTCGACAATTTTTAAGAAAGTTGGATCAAATTCGCAGTTGGAAGAGACTTTACTCCATATCGCTGGAATCATATCTGCGATATCTTGTGCTGTAAAAGTCTTGGTAAGTAGCTCTCCTTCATACTTTTCATATATAGCCAAAATGGATTGCTTCGCTAAACACTTCATCATGCTTTTTTTCTTGTTGTTGTCTTTATCCATTCCCTCCTCATCATCCTGCAAAGCTTTCCAGACGAACATCACGGAGTCCTGCATGATCTTCCATTGGAAGTGTGCGAGGTAGTCACCATCTTTGTAGTCCATTATGTTGTCGGTGGTTTTCTCCTCGATGCCATTGTAATCGAATACGTGTTGGAATTTGTATACGCCATGGCCCAACTCGTGGGCAATCAGACGTCCCAAATCTTTGGCGTTAATATTGTCTTTGAAGAGATATCCGACAGATTGGTTGCGAGGCATGTCACCATCGACGGAACTTCTGTATTCTTCCTCTTGTGGATGGTTCACCACAAACAGGTATGCCGCTTTCCTGTCGATTGCCACGGAGTCACTGTACAGGGCACGGATCGCGCGCATCTCTTTTGTCTCGACCTTCCATCGGCTCTCCTTGTCCGCACCGATGGCTAGGCCATCGTTCAGTATTTTTTTGATGGAATCATTGTCGAATACGGATAGCGTGACCTCATACGTCACACCCACCCGTCCATAAATCGAGTTGAGCACCTTCTCCGCTTCCGTTTTGTAGGAGTCGTCAAGTTTGCCGACCAATGAGACGATGTTCAGTTTGTGTGTGCGTTCCTTGTAGTTGGCCTGCATCAGTTTACCTGCGTCGACGAAGGAGGTTGCGTCCTTGTTGCGGGCGATGGCGAAGATAGGGGTGCTGTGGTCCACATCCTCCAAACCGGGGATGTCGATCTCGTAGGTGCCGTTTCC
>JBGVCG010000016.1:0-474035 GCA_045226255.1 Paludibacteraceae bacterium
AAGAACGGGTCATGGTCGCATGAGTTGACCCTCATCTACATCATCAAGAAGACGGAGAAGTATCCTTGCCCGGTAACGTATTGGTAATAGTGAGTTAAGGAATAAGAGTTGAGGGTTGCGTATTCGGGAATGCTAGAATGCGGGTCTACCATTTTTTGTTGCGGATAGGCATGTACAATGCCTATAAATTTATATCTTTGATTAGGATTATGATTATGATATTGTTTCATTTTTAAGGATATATGAAAAAGTATTCACATGCTTGGGTCGCTTTTATGGCGATCAAACGATTGGAGACGATTGCGAATGCGTCGTCTGACTCTATTGTTGTGAAGGGAGTGAGTGAGGATGTCAGGAAACATGCGAAATCGCTTGTGAAATGGTTCATGGATTATAGGGATTTCGTGATTGAGGGAGCCTGGTATCCGGACGAGGTGTTCAAGGATATGAGCACGAGCCATATCGTCAAGTATAAACCGAACGAGGAGGGAAAATATGTCTCTTTCCGTAATATGCCTTCGACGCATGCCATCACAGCGTTGATGAAGAAGAAATCGCCGCTTTACAACCGTCCGTACGACATCACGCAAGGCAACTGTGCGGACCGTTGCGAGTCTATCGCCCATAGCATCGTGGATAACTTCAAGATGCTTTACAAAGAGGATAGGGGATGCCCTATCGCGACGACCAATAACCATATCGCCCTGCGGTTCTTCATCCTTAGCCATTATGTGGCGGATTGCCATATGCCGCTCCACTGCGATAACCGCCCATTCTCCGATGAAAAGGGGATTCATGGTGCGATTGAGAAGAAGTGGGAGGACCAGATAAAGAAATCGTTCAAGATCGATACGGATAACAACCGATTCTTCTATGCACCGGACGGATATCCGCTCCAGACGACGCCCACGACGTTTGTCCAGTCTGTCTTGGAGGAGATTTCGAGCCGTCAGTACGTGCACGGGTGGGGGAATGGTAACTCCAGCACATGGGACTATATGAGTAGTGCGTCGCAATACTCTTACCTCTTCTCGTATTTCCTGATTCCTGAGACTTTCCAAAACACGCAGAGTATCAACGAATTCATGGAACAGACGGAGTGGGGACAACATTTCGACAATTATAGTCAAATGATCTTCAGCGATGCGATAGACTCTGTGGCCCGTATATGGTTGCACGTATGGATCAAGTATCGGTCGTGGATGAAATGATCTGTTGCTTGGATTAATAAGTTATTCTCTAAGATTTTATAAACTTATAGCGTTCTTGTTGGTTGTGGAATGTCTGGACAATCTATAACCAACATTGCGGGGAAAAGGTTCTGTTTATAGTGTTGAAGAGAGGAAGAGACCGCATGGAAATATTCGAAAAGATAAGGGAGAAGATCTCCCGTCATTATTGGATTATTCCTGTACTGCAATTGCTGCTAATTGGTGTCGTTGCAGTTATAGCGCATTCGTGTATCGCCCTGTGCCACGACGATGTTTTACTGTTCGTTTTTTTATTCCTCTCCGTCTTGTGTTTCCTATTGGCGATTACTGAAACGGTGATGTTTTTTGCGGAGAACCAGTTCAAGAAAGCCATTCTTTTACTCATTTCGGAGCTGATCGCAATCTCGCTCAGTATTTTCCTGTTCGTTTTCCTGCCTTTTGCTATGAAGCTGAACTTATGATTGAATGTCCGTTCTGAAAATATTTTTGTATCTTTGAGGAAAGAGTTTCGAGAATTGAGGAAAGATGGACATGCAGAATCGAGAGGCATACGATAACCAAACGCTCCGTAGGGTGCTCATTTTGGGCAACGGATTCGATTTGGCGGTGGGTAGGCGCACTATCTACAAGGATTACTATGACAGTAAGTATTGCCCGAAGGATTATCCCGCACCACTGATCAAATACCTCAACGAGAAGCTCGGAAAAGACCTGGAGAAGGTGCGTTGGCTCGACCTGGAGAATGCGTTGCAGGAATTCGCCAAGGAGCCTTCCAAGGACGATTATTACTCGAAGGACGAAGAAAAGATCGTGAAATACTACCGTACCTATAGCGACTTCCCGCAAGGCGAACCTCAGTTCTGGGGCGATATGGTCCAGAACATGCTGAAAGAGGGCAAACTACAGCCTTCTCCGTCGGGTGGAGACCCCATCTTCCCTTACAGCGACGATTATTTCAAGTTCACAAGGGAACAACGCGACGAGATTGCCCTGAAGATGATAGAGAAAGGACTCGCCGATTACCTGGATGAGGTAGGGGAGAGGGCGCACGTGCAGGAGGCCTATGTGCTAGGGCTTCTGCGGAACTTTTTGGAGGACGATAACGCCTCCGTCTACTCGTTCAACTATACTAAAGTGGGTAGTCTGATAACCACTGATGCGCTGAAAATTAGCGAATATGATGCGAAGGTGCAGTATATGCACGGTTCGTTGCAGGATGGCCATGTGATCATCGGTGCGAAGGATGGCGACTACGGCGACTATGATTTCGTGCAGAAAGCGTTTGATTCTCAGTTCAATCCGCCTCGTCTCCTGAAGAATCTGATGGATGCGGACGAGGTGATCATCTACGGACATTCTTTGGGCGACTGTGACAGCCAGTATTTCGAGCCATACTTCAGGTACCTTGTGACCAATTTCGACAACAAGGATAGAAAGATTACCATCTACACCTACGATGACGCTTCGGAAATCCAGCTCAAAAAGAACCTGAACAAACTCACGGGCAATAACCTTCGCTCGTTGTATAATAATGAGTTTCAGATTGTTAAGACTCGGAAATAGTTTTCTCTCACGTAGGAAAAGAGTTCACGGAGTGTTGCGGGAATATTGTTTGTTCTGTTGTATAGTGCTGATTTTTAAATTGTTAATGAATAAAATGATTGTTAAGATATGAAAGGATTTATATACAAATATATATTCCCAGATGGCAAAGTATATATTGGCCAAACTAGAAGAAATATGGAGACTCGTCATAAAGAACATATAAGTTCGAAAACAGGTCCTGCAAATTCTGGATTTTGGAAGGCTTACGAGAGATTTAAGTCTTGTGAATATGAGATACTTGAAGAAGTAGATTGTATTGATGAGTATGACTTGGTTAAATCGTTGAATGAAAAGGAAACTTATTATATCTATAAATATAAATCATTCGATCCTCAGTATGGGTATAACAAAAGAAGTATTGGATCAGTGTCTACACACACAGAATCTTTACTATATAAATATTGGATCGAAAAATACATGTTGGAAGAAAAAGATATAGAAATGGAATTTAAAAAAATCACAGATAAGATATTTGAGACAAAAGAACCTTTAACCGAAAAAGAAAAGGAATATATTTCAGTCGGGAATTTTCCTGCGAATTTTAACATGAACAATTTGAAGGAAAACAATTTGTCTGATTTTGAGATTTTTATGATTGGAGAGGAATTGCAATTTTCGATGTTTACAATAAAAGAACAGCGTAAAACCACAATATGGCAAGACGTTGAAAAGAATAGGAATATGATTATTTCAGAAGGCAATGACACTAACGCAATTGTATCACTGGATAAACTGGGAATATTATAGATACGTTTCATTCATTCAAAGAGATTGCTGAAAAGTTTAATGTATTGCGAGCTGACAATGTAAGAAATGTCCTTTGGGGGAAACAAAAAACCGCATACGGCTTATATTGGAAATATAAAAGGGATTTGTAAAAGGGATAATATAAATATCAACTCAATTCTATTTTGCAACATATATAAATAGATTACAAAAAGATAATTCATTTATAATCAATAATTTATGATACTATATTTTTCGGGCTCAGGAAATAGTTTGGCGATTGCGCGACAATTGGCGGATAATTTAGGCGAACAAGTCCTGTCGCTTTATGATGCGGTAAATGCTGATTTACAGGGCGAAACACGCATCGGTTTGGTCTATCCAACCTATTGGCTCGACGCACCCGTGGCTGTGAAACAACTTGTGGCACAGTTGGTTTTGCCGAAAAATGCGTATACGTTCATTGTGATCACCTGTGGAGCACAAACCAACAATGCGGTATGGTCGGTTCGTAAGATACTTAAGCAGAAAGATATACAGCTAGATTATTGCCACAAAATTCGTGTGCCCGACAGCAGTGCCATCGCATTTGGCAGGAATCCCAACGACCAAGCGTGGAAGTTCGACAAGTATGCTTCCCGTATCGATTTGATTGCGAAAGAGATACTCGACAACCGTCATCGCCTGCATTTTAGTGGGTTTGATCCTTTGGGGTGGATATTGAACACCAAAAAGGTTTCGCAAAAGGTATATCGGTTCACGCTACCTGCCGTAAATCCTGAAGAATGTATCGGTTGCGGTGTTTGCGCAAAAGTTTGTCCGCAAGCAAACATTAGTCTTGTTGACGATAAGGCTGTTATGGACGACCGTTGTACACTCTGTCTTGCCTGCGTGCATTTCTGCGCCCAGCAAGCCGTGGAAGTAGGCGGAAAAACAACCATACCCGAACGTCAGTATCACCATCCCCATGTCAATTTGAAGGACATGGTGCGAAGAGGGTAGGATAGACAACAAAATCGGCAAAACACTGTTTGAAAGTGTATTGCCGATAAATATGTTTTGGAATGAATTACATGTTTTTCTAAAACTTTACGCCGCCCTGTATTCTGTTGGTGTCTTGCCCGTCTTTCGTTTGAAGAAACGGACAAAATGTTGCGGATAACCGAAGCCCAGACGGTCGGCCACTTGAGCGATGCTTAACGTCTGATTGTTAAGTAATTCCTTTGCGTGGCGGACAATCCTGTCGCCAATGAAATCCTGCGCCGTACGACCTGTTTCCACCTTCACCAACTCCCCGAAATAACCCGATGAAAGGTTGCATTGCTCGGCAAAGTAAGCCACTGTCGGAATGCCTTCTGTTTCGGCCTTTTCGGTCAGATAATCGTCTAAAAGAGACTCGAAACGTTGCACCGTCACATGGTTGATTTCTTCGCGGGTGACAAACTGTCGGTCGTAAAACCTTAAGCAATAATTCAATAACAATTCGATATTCGACACAATCAATTCTCGTGAGTGTTTGTCGATAGCGTGCTGCAATTCCTGCTGAATCATCGCCAGCACGTTACGGAAAATCTCGACCTCGCCTACAGAGAGGTGCAGCGCCTCGTTGCTTGAGTACGAGAAGAATTCGTAGCGTGACATTTGCCGTCCCAACTGCGTACGTGCCAGAAAATCAGGGTGAAAGACCAGCGCCGTCCACATTGGGAAAACCACGTCGGGGCTTGGCTCCACATGAACCTGTTGCCCAGGTGCGAACGATGTGACGGTCATCTCGTCGAAGTCGTATTTGGTGCGGCCGTACGAGAGTTTGCAGCCTTTGTTCTCCTTCAGAAACAGCGCGTACATGCCATAGTGAACCATACACTCGTCGAGCGTGAATTCTTTGTCGAACCGCACCACGCTCACCAACGGGTGCAGGGTTTCAAAACCATAAAAGTCGTTGAACTGCTGGACGGTATCGAAACGTATCTCTTTCATTTTTTTGTTTTTTGCAAATATACACCCTTATACGGATAAAACAGATATATAGATTTCGGGAAGGGTTACCATTATTGCGGTTTCTGTTTCGAAGAGACGAAAAATCCTCCATATCAGCAACGATATGGAGGATTTTTATAATTATATGAGAACTTAATTCATCACTTCGTAGAGCATCATTATCATAATAAAGCCAATGGCAAAATCGTTGATGCTGAGATATTACTTTGCAGGTTCCCATTTGCAGCGGACGGGCGACACGATGGCACCCTCTTTCTTGAGCTCAGCAAAAGCCTTGTCCACTTCCTTACGGTCAATACCTGTAATTTCTGCAATCTTGCCAGCGTTAACGGGTGCACCGAACTCACGCATGGCCTGTAATACTTTCTCTTTCATAAACCTAATGTTTTGTTGTTTTAAGGGATGACACTCCATCCTTCAGCAAGTTCTTCTCGCGCATGAAGGGCATGAGTCCGAAGGATTATCGAAAGGGGTGAGGTATTTCCTTGCAATCACAGATAGTGTCTTAAATAAAATAAAAAAAACCGAGGCTGCCTCGTGGAACTACAATCCACGCTCTCGCCTTCGGCTTTTGATGATTTGTCCAAGCGTAGTTGGCATATCATCGGTGCAAATATAGTCTATTTATGACTTCCCAACAAATTCCTGCAACTCATTTTTACCCGCATAGTTGAGCAGTCGACCGCTTTTGATATTGATTTTAGGATAAGCCGCCTTCAAATCTTTGACAGCCTTGTCGATGGTGCTGCCACCGCTTGTAGCGAACAAGTAAACGGTTTTGCCGTTGAAGTCATAACTCTCGAAGAAAGTATTGATAATGGTCGGAGCAGTGTACCACCAAATCGGGAAACCCACATAGACCGTCTGATAGTCAGACATGTTGGCAAGTTTATCGGTGATGGCTGGGCGGGACTTTTTGTCGGCCATCTCCACCGACGAGCGTGATTGCTTGTCGTGCCAGTCAAGATCTGCGTTGGTGTAGGCTTGAGCAGGCTTAATCTCATGAAGATCAGCATTGGCAACCGTCGCCAATTCGGTAGCCACTTTCTTGGTTACACCCGAAGCTGAAAAATAGGCCACAAGGGTCTTGTTTTGCGCTGATACTGTACTCATAATAAAAAAACTAAGGAATGTTAATACTATCTGTTTCATTTTGTTTTGTGGTTTGATAAAGTAAATATACAATTCTTTCGATATCTTTTAGATAAACAAATTCTTTCATTTTCTTTTGCTTTTTGCAAATTTACAGAATTTCGGACAATTATTCCCCAACTGACTTGCCCATTTCATGCGCCTCGCCAAGTGCCTTGTGGCCTTCGATTTCGCCCATTTCGTTCACACCGCCTGCAAAGACAGTTCCTGCCAGCTTCGCCCTCTCAAAGCAGTCAACCCAACCCGTCAGGCCCGCAACGGCGCACCCGGGCACAAACGCCTCGTCTTCGGCGGCGGTGGTTAGCATATAAATGCTACTAAACTTGTAATCAGACGTATAGAGCGGGTTGGCGCGGTCGAGAAGGGTTTTCAGTTGACCGCTCATCTCGTAGTAGTAAATAGGTGTGGCAAAGGCAATTACATCGGCATCGTGCATTTTAGCCACAATGGCGGGTGCATCGTCTTTTATCACGCATTTTTGCGTTTGCTGACAGGCGAAACAACCTTTGCAAAATTCAATTTTCTTTCCGCGAAGCGAGACTACCTCGGCCTTGTGCCCTGCATCGGCGGCACCACGCGCAAACTCACGCGCCAAAGCGTCGGAATTGCTTGTGGGGCGCAGACTTGTTGATATTACTAAAACGTTCATATTGTTGATTTTAAGTTACTTGCTGATTTTTACCTTTTTCTGCCCGTTTTCGATATAAATCTGTCCGACTGTGACGGTGCTTATTTGGCGGCCTTGAAGGTCGAATTTCCGATTGTCAGTGGCGGGCGAAGATTTTACATCATTTATACCAGTTTTTATTTCTGACAATGAGAGCGTTATGCTAACATTCCCATTGCCCAGCGCGGCTTTCAGTTCCTGTTGTGTGGCGTTGTCGATTCTGCCCAGACGAGTGAAAGTCCACGTGTTCACATCGTAGTAAATGCAAAGGTTATGACCTTGATACAGAATCAAATCGCCAGGCTCTGTAGTGATTGCTTCATCGTTTGTGGGGAACGACTGTCCCAAATCGCCAACTTTCTCAAAATTGCCGTAATCGTGAGCTTCGTAGGTGATTGGCGCCTTTTTCAGAGCATCGACCAGCGCCTGCGCCGAACTGTTGTCGACCAAAGTGGCGGTGAAAGTTGTGCCGTTGACGGTGATAAACAATTTCTCGCTCATAGGTTCGGCTTTTAGTTTGTTATTCGCTGAACAACAGACAAATAAAACAATTGTTACGATAAAGGTGATTTGTTTCATTGTCCTTGCACTATTTTAGATTTTCACGGAAAAACTCTGCGATTCTATCATACGGAATCACGCCAGCCTTGTTATCATAAAGGTCAGTGTGGACGGCACCAGGGATAATCAGCAGCTCCTTGTTGCCCACCTTCGCGCTTTTGCCCTCTTCCGGTTTCACGCCTGTCATCTTTTCAAAGGCATAATCGCTGAAATAACGGCTGTGAGCCTTCTCTCCGTGGACGAGCAGAACGGGCGTTTCAATCTCGTTGGCGAAACATAGCAGATTTTGGTTGAGGAACGACTGACAGCCGATAACATTCCAACCATCGTTTGAATTGCCGCTACGTTTATGGTAGCCACGTGGTGTTTTGTAATAGTCATAATAATCTTTCACAAACCACGGTGCGTCGTCGGGTAGGGGATCAACCACGCCTCCTGCACGTTTGTAACTGCCCGTTCGGTAGTCTTCGGTGCGCTGGGCACTGATTGCGCGTCGTTTCTCCATGCGTTGTGCGGGTGTGTTTTCGCTGCCGAAATATCCCTCAACAGTCACTTTGCTCATATCGTACATAGTACTTGCCACGGTCGCTTTGATACGTGGGTCGATAGCGGCGGCATTGATTGCCATTCCGCCCCAACCGCAAATGCCGATGATGCCAATCCTCTCTGCGTCAACATCTTCACGATTCGACAGATAATCGACAGCTGCCAGAAAATCTTCGGTGTTAATGTCGGGCGAGGCCATACGGCGTGGTTCACCGCCACTCTCGCCTGTGAACGACGGGTCGAAGGCGATGGTCAGAAATCCGTGTTCAGCCATTGTTTGGGCATATAGGCCTGAAGTCTGCTCTTTCACAGCCCCAAACGGACCGCTCACGGCAATGGCGGGCATTGGTTTTGTGGCGTTTTTCGGCACATACAAATCGGCTGCCAGCGTAATGCCGTATCGGTTGTGGAAAGTGATTTTGCTATGGTTCACCTTGTCGCTTTGAGGGAAAACCTTGTCCCATTCCTGCGTGAGTTGTAATTCTTCCGTGTTCATTGTCTTTTCAGTTTTTTGTTGCGAGCAGCCCATTAGTGCGGCAATGCAAGCAAGACTTATTATTAATTTCTTCATTTCAAATAGGTTTTGAATTCTTACTGATACAAAGATATCTCACATTCGGGGGACTAAAGGTATCCGAATTTCGGGAAGAATTACCAATATTAACGGAAGAGACGTTTGCTATTGACGCACAAAAAACCGCCCAATACGGACGGCTTTTCGTTTGTTTTTAGCTGTGTATTACACTGTTTTTCATTGCTTTAACATCGCCTCGATCTCAGCCTCCATATCCTCAGGCTTTGCCACAGGTGCGAAGCGTTTGATGACAGATCCATCCTTCGAAATCAGGAATTTGGTGAAGTTCCAGCGGATTTCACCCTCTTTGCGGCCTTCGGATTTGCTCAGACTATCTACCATTTTCATCACGGCATTGTCTTTCAGTCCGCTGACATTCTCATCGGGTACTTGTTGGGTAAGATACTTGAAGATAGGGTGGGCATTTTCGCCATACACATCAACCTTCTTCATCAGCGGGAAGGTGACGCCATGGTTGATGCGGCAGAACTCGGCAATCTCCTCGTCTGTTCCAGGCTCTTGGTGCTTGAATTGGTCGCACGGAAAGCCGAGAATGACAAGTCCGCTCTCCTGATACTTCTTGTAGAGCGCCTCAAGACCGTCGTATTGCGGGGTGAAGCCACACTTCGACGCAGTGTTAACAATCATCAGGACCTTGCCCCGGTACTGTGCCATATCCACCTCTATGCCCTTGTTGTTCAGGGCCTTAAAATCGTAAATCGTTGCCATAAATTGTTGATTATTAAAGATTATGAACAAATATACGAATATTTTTCCAAAGAAATTGATTTTGGGAGCATTTCAGCAGTGGGGGAGTAGTGCTGGTAAAAATCGTCGGGAAATTCTTACGGGTATGCTATAGAAAGTGTGTATATTTGTGCTAATAAAATAGATTTCAATGGTTTCGGACATCATCAAAAATATTGCGGTCGTTGGGGCTGGTAGCTTCATCGGAGGAGCGGCAAGGTATCTTGTTTCCTTGGCGATGAAAGGCATTGGCAAAGGTTTTCCTTGGGCGACTCTTGCCGTGAATCTGTTGGGTTGCTTTCTGATCGGGCTTTTGTGGGGATATTTCAGCCGAAGCGCCAGCGAGAGCAGCAAATGGGCTTTATTCCTGACCGTTGGACTCTGTGGCGGTTTTACCACGTTCTCAACCTTCTCTAAAGAGTCTCTGATGATGCTTCAAGCGGGAAATTTCTGGGGTTTTGCGGGATATATCGTTTTGAGTGTTACTGCCGGCGTCGTATTAGTGGCGCTGGGGTATCATGTTTAATAGTTTTCAGCAAAGAAGAAAAATCTGTAGAATTTGAAAATAAAGCCAAACAAATAAGGCGTATTTACTTGGATTGTAGCTAAATACGTGTTAGTACCTAATCCATCATAAATAAAACGACATGAGATGCTATTCTTTATTTATTTTTATTCTATGTTTCTCTTTTTTATCCAAGGCGGCAGAATACCCTGATAAATACATGAGAAAGGGGAGGGCTATGTTATTTAATTCGGAGGAACTTAATGAGAAAGGAGCCTATCGGAATTTCATGAAAGCGCACGAATTACAGTCAAAAGATGCAGACTTGTACTTAGGGCTTTTTCTTTTCTTTGGCATCGGGACAGAAGAAGATCGTCCTCAAGCAATTTCCTATATGGAAAAAGCATCGGAGCATGGAGACCAATGCATCAATATCCTGTTGGGATTTTGCTATTACTATGGACTTTATGTTGAAAGAGACGAGGCGAAAGCTTTTCATTATTGGATTGAAAAAGGAGAATCACATAATCGAAGAGTTGGATTCCTAATAGAAGAATATTTGTTTGAAAAACCATGGAAATCAACCGTTTCCGGACATGTTGCGGTCAAGGAAAACTTTTGCCCCGTAATGGACTATATCCATTCGGTTGAACGTGAGAGGAAAAGGCATTACAATCGTATATGGATGCAAAAAGACAAATATGGGAATCTATGGGTGGATTATTCTGTACATTGGTTGGACAAACCGACAGAAGAAAAGATAATAAAAAACATAACACTCTCCGAAGCCTATTGTTACGACCAAGGAGTTTTAAACATCATCGAAGGCGATTCAACCTACTTTGAGAGTTGCAGTGACACGACCATCATCGAACGACAGTGGGATACTCCTAGTAATGGAATCGATGCATTGCCGTTATATCATTGTGGAGGCATCGGCATTCTGAAGGATGGACATTTTTATGTCGTTGATAAAAAAACATGGAGTTTAGCCGTGAATTTCCTAGACGTCACACCCTCACACATGGTGCCGAAAGGGCAGCCCATTCCCTCATGGTTAAAATCAAAAATTTATAAATTCATGAGGTCTTATTTGAACAAATGAAATCCTTTCTAAAATCCTTCCTGGAATTTTTCGAATATTCTATTTAACATAATATAAATTATATAACAAAACTAACAAAGGCTGTAGTAACTGTTCAAATATTGGGTGCAAAGTATTAATAATTAGTTGATTAAAAATTTTTTAGGGAAGTCTGAGAGAATCCTAAAAATTTTAGATTTTTTCTGTGATTATATTTTAGAAGATATAAGTCAAAACTATTTTTTTTTCAGACAAGTTTGTTTTTGATATTGCCTGGCAACAGATCCTCCCATTTCTCGCCAAATTTTGGTTCATGACGAAAAATATAATCTAAGTACAGATATGGGTCGACACTCGAAAGCTTACAGCTCTCGATTACTGAATAAATCTTGCAAGTTCTTGACTCGCTTTCTGTATTTTGACAAAATAGATAGTTCTTTCTTCCTAATGTGTGCCCTCGCATTGTCCTTTCTGCCAAATTGTTTTCTAAACTTAACAATCCGTTTTTTAGTAGTTCATAGAATTTATCGACTCTTTCCAATGCATAATTGACCGCCTTTCCTATGTTGTCTTCATTGAAGAATCCGTTAGATTCCTTCGTTTTTATCAGCCAGATTTTAAACTTGTCAAGTAAAGGCTTTAACCATTTTCGCCTCGCTGTGGCTATCTCCGTTCCTCGTAAATGTTTGCTTTTTATCTCTTCCTCAACACCAAACATTTTATTTATTATATCTAATGCCTCTCTGGCTTTGTCCTTGTGGTATTCTAGACAGTCGTGAAACTTGCGACGGATGTGAGCCATGCATGGAATTTGAATGATTTCCTTACCAAGTCTGTCTCCAACCGACTTATAAGCTCCATACCCATCTGTTTGTATGTATTTGCCTTTGTAATCCTTTAATTGCTCATCCAAAACATCAGAGCCTCTTGACCCATCTGTTGAGGTGAAAAACATTAATCTGTATTTTGGACTGACAAAGCCCCAATCGTATCCGTTTCTACACCTATGGTTCTCTTTGTCCACAACATGCTGCACGGTCTCATCAATGTGACAACGGTTGTCTGAAAGCACTTTCTCCCTGATGGCTTCGTATAGACCGTCTAAAGCATCTATCCCAGCTTTCCCATATTCGAACATTGTTGTTTTTGCCAATTTTATTTCGCCATTATTCAGCATGTTTAGCTGACGCTCGTATGGGATGTGGTAATGATACTTATTGGTGAGTATCCCCGCAGCTAACGAGGCGTCAAGATGCCGTTTTTCGAACTCTTCCGGTGTGTATGGCAACGATGGAATTATCAGGTGTCCATCCTTCGTGTACACATATCGGATGATTTGTTCTTTTTCCATATGGGCAGGCACATAGATAAAACGATATGAAATCAGTTTTTTTACAAATCGGGCACCTTTTATTTCTTCTGCCGATGGACGTATATGCGTCACCTTCGTTGGTTCAATATTGTCATAGTTCCTCTTCTTGGGATGCTTATATCCTACTTTGATTTTTGCATCTGGGTCTATTCCCCGCCCAATACCCTTCTCTTTTGCAGACTCATTTAAAATGGAGTTCGATGAGTCTGCATACAGGTCACTGTGCGTCTTCTCGCTTTTTGTGCCGAAGTGGTTTCTCCTAAGGGTACTCAATTGGTCTGTCAGACTGGCAATGGCCTGATCTTTGCTGCAAATGGCCTCTTCAAGCTCCCTGATGTGATCCATCAAAGCTTCAATCACCTCGTCTTTGCTGCGCAACTGTTTGGTCATAATTTCAACCATTGCCAACAAATCAACCTTGTTCTCTGTCCCCGTTTTCATGCTATAAAGGTACAAAAAAATATTGAATTATACAAACTTATTTGTTTGATATTCAATTATTTAACATAATTTTTACAAAAAAAATTCCACACAAAAACAGGCAATGTATCAATGGCAAAATGAATAAAAAAGAAACGAGGAAATATAACATCTCCTCGTCAGAATAAACACTTATTTCGCATTTGCATACCCTCGTATAAGTTTAATAAGACTGTACCAGTTTAGCCTTACCTTGTCCTCCTTCGAATACAGTCTGGGGTAAATGAATGTACCGTTATAGATTTTCCTTGTGTAAAGTGTGAATACATTCTGATCGTAGTATAGTAGTTTTATTGTCTTCCTGCTTTTTGAGACGAAGATGAAAACATCCCCGTTCATGGGATCCATTCCCATCTCGTTTACAACATAACCCTTCAGATGTTCTATTCCTCCGACCATTGAAACGGGTTTTTGACATAAAAAAAAACGTTGGCTATTGTTCAATCCAAGAATCTGCTTCCTCATACATCACGACACTTAAAATTAGGGACTTGATTGTGGCATCGCTGAAACTAATTTCCACTCCGCTCGGAAACAAAATAGATGCACTACGAACCACTGTATCCGGATTGGGATGCTCTAGACTGACTGTTATGTCTGGATTTGAAGGATAGCGCTTGTACGATCGTTGTTCTCCTCTTTCTGGTTCAACCACTAGTTCCTTGAAAAGACTTTGAGCCCGACTGGGCAAATATTCGGCATGCCTTGATTTCGGTGGTGTGACATCTGGGCGTTCCATACAGGTTTCCACTATCCTGTTCCCATGAATATCCTCCCACTTATTTACGAACTTTACGAAATCTAGATAGTCCAAATTATTTAGGCGGCAATAATCCGCTACGCTCATATTACTCTCCTGATATTTGCTGTAATGAAGTATATACTTCACATTTTTTATGTCGCTTTCCATTGTTTAAAATTTTGCGACGAATATAAAACTGAAAAGAAAATATTACAATGTGCTTTCTTTGAACGGATACAGGCTGTACAAAGGGATGTACAGCCTTACATAAAAAATTAACAACTATTATTTGGATTCTATTTTAACAAATCCAACCAAGCCGTATTGTTCAATGTCTTTTTTTATTTTTTCATCATCGAGCTCAAATAAATCACACTTGTATTCTTTTTCTATAATAGAACTAAATCCAAGTCCTTCTCCCTGTGTATCTTGTATATAATTTAACGAGTCTACCATATCGATTAACTCACCAGTATGTATATTTATTGTTGTGAACCTGATTTTCCCACCTTTCTCACAATAAAGGTTTGGACATTGTAGCGGCCATGGTGCATTATAAAATGGATGGATATAAAAATTTTTGGTTATTTTTCTCCGTTTCACATATTTACACTGCTCACAACATGGATTTTTCTTCCCATTCAACACCAATATACACCTCTTCACATAATCTTTATCTAAATCATCTTTAGTTTTAAATAATATAGCATTAGGAGTTGTATGATTTCCTATATGAAAATCATGACAAATTACAGGCACTCTATGGGGACTGTTTTCCTTGTCAGAACAAACATACAGATCCTTTAATGAAAAGATGTTTGAATGATATCTGTTATTACCATATAAGTTTTCATATGGTTTTAAATCCTTTAAATTATAAAAGATGACCTTATCTTCTGTCTTATTTTTCTTGTTTCGAACTGGTACATTTCGCTGTTCCTCGAAAACAGTTTGTTTCAGCAACTCTTCAAGATCTTTTTCGTCATTTATTTTGAACTCAATAATTGGGATACCTGATTGGATTTTCCCTTCATCACATGGATGAGAGACATAGATCTCCAAAAACATTGGTTCATGCTTGCCTTGTGAATCGGAAAGAAGTACATCTGCCGTAAAATCTCTGTATTTTTTCTCCAACTCACAGACATCATAAATGTCTTTTAAATTTAAAACTTTTTTATAGTTATCCTTACAATCTGTTATCAATCGGTTCTCTCTTAAAATACATTCATCGAATCTGTCACAAGCATTCGTAACATCCGCTCTGATTAAAAATTTATCCCTTTGTTCAAATGCATCCTTAAATCGAAGCTTTGCTATTGTATGTAAGTAGCTTTCATAGCTGCAATGTTCTCCATCATGTCTGAAATGATGTGTATTCTTTTCTCCTAAAGCAGGAATCATTGCACCTTTACAAACTGGGCAGCGGTATATATGTTGGTCGCGATTTTCCACATTCACGTCATCAATATAGACCAGGTTGCCCGCCTCATCCAATGCGGAATAATATTTAACCTTTCTGTCGATTTGTGGTTTACTATTGCCTTGAGTGTCAGTCTTCATTCCTTCCAAAATTTGTGTGTCTTGGGTGAGTTTAAACCTGAGAATACTAGTCTTAGCAGATTCAAGTTCCATGTCAGTAGCGTCAATCAACTCCTCCCATCCTTTGAATCCTCCCATTTTTGCCATAAGATGTTGGGCGTTCATCAACGTGAAAGAAAAATTCTTTTCTTGATCAGACTTTTCAAAGTAACGGAAAATACTGACTATATCATAATGCTTTGGTTTATAAGCATACACTCTCCCCTCCTCATTATAATAACGAGTTTTATAATCTTTAAAAAGTTGTTTTGATTGTGATTTGAAAAAATCTATAAAGTTATATTTCATAAATTTAATTCTTTGCGCATTAAAGTTTTTATCGAATTGTATGGACTAGTAAACCTGTTGATAAAAACCTTAACACTGAATTAAATTTATGTTAAAGATATGGTATGATTAAAATCTTTGCACTAGCCAGCATGCATTACCACGATGCATGCGCAAATGTAAAAATAAAAGATAAAACAGCAAAGCGAAAAGAAAGATTTTCGCTTGATAGTTAAACCATTCCGAACTTTGAAAGTTGAATATTATATTTATATTTGCAATCAATTAACAGCTAAAATCATAAGATAAGTCGAGTTCGTATTAGTTCCCATATTCGTATGAAATCGCTCGAGTCCCAAAAATATTTAAAATACGCCACCATCATTGTTCTCCTCCTCCTAATCGGTGGTTTTATTTACGTTAAGGCGGCACGGGTGTATTACATTTATTTTCCTGAAACTATCATCTTTGCCTCTTTGGCCGGTATTGTTTTGTCTTATTCTTGGTGGTATTATTGGTATAAAAACGAGGATCATTCTCTCTTAAGAGCCGTTCTGCTGGTTCTCTTCAGCATCATTGGAGGCATAGCATCTGTTATTTTCCTGATATTTAGTTTTTTCCTTGTTGTGTTTGCATCACCAACCCACATTGCTGATATTGTTGTCAACGTTGCTTCGATTATTGGCATATTGGTGGGCGCAATTATATTACCTATCCTCATATTTGGTATAATATATTCCTTGCTATATTTATTTTCGATTCTAAAGGAGAAGATAAAGAGTCCTCTTTTGTTCGTCATATTGGCATTTGTCATCGGAGTCAGTGTTTTTTCCCTTCCTTTGCTTTGCATTCTATATGTTCACGGTTTAATTTAAATCCGTAGATTTGCGGCGTAAAGAAGATTCGATATCTCTCCGTGTATTCTTTTCTCTGCATGGAATAGTTGTCTGTGCGTTATTATCTCCGTGTACTCCTCATCTCCGTGAGAGCAATATTATCGAGCGCAACAGATGAACGTGAAGAGGATGACCAGCAGGACGATGATCAACAGGTTGATGTCTGACTGAAGGTAGCCGGAGCTTGTGGTGGCTCCTGAAACCGTATAAGGCGTCTGGTTGATCGGAAACCGCTTCCGGAGGTATAGATATACCCTGTAAGAAAGAAAGCCCATCAGAATGCCTAAAATTGTACCGCAGAGAATGTCCAGCGGGAAATGAACGCCCAAATATATCCTCGAATAAGCACATAATGCGGCCCAACAAAGGGAAATTATCGTGTAAGGCTTGTGTCGGAATAGTAAAGAGGATAACACGCAGAAACCGAACGAGTTAGCTGCGTGCGAAGATGGAAATCCGAATTGTCCGCCCCTGTATTCGCGTACATAGGAGAGCATATCCATGACTGCGGGGTCCCGACTCGGACGAAGTCTCGCAATCGTGGGCTTCATAATGGACGATGAAAGCTGATCGCACAATAAAAATACAAGAATGACCGTCAAAAAGATGAGAATGGATTCCTTTCGTTTATTTTTCACCACCACATAAAAGAAGAGCAACATCATCGGTAACCACACCAGGATATCGGATACCATCCAAAAGAACGAGTCCCAAAAGGAAGTGTGCGACTCCCCCATATTGAGGAGGACCATCGCTTCCCTATCCCATTGGACCAAATACTCCAACATCTATTATTTGTTTTTTGTGGTTGTTGTAGTCGTTGTTGTAGTTGTAGTCGTCGTTGTGGTTGTGGTCGTCGTTGTGGTCGTTGTTGTAGTCGTCGTCGTGTTATTCTCGTTGAGCACAAGACGCAAGCCGATATAATTCTTCTTGGTTGTCGGTTCGCTCTTTTGTCTCATAGCGTTCCTACAATACTCTGCACGGTCGCTGAAGCTACCTCCACGTGCCACACGGAAGTGGTTCCCGTTTGCTGGAGCATCTGGACCTTGTGGGTCAACCTGCAAGGTGTCTTCATACTCGTCGTACCAGTCTGCACACCATTCGCGCACGTTACCGCTCATGTCATAGATGTTCAATTCGTTCGCTTTTTTCTCTCCAGTTTTGTGGGTCTCCTCGTTACTGTTTTCGTCGCACCAGCCCACCATTTTCATACCGTCACCTCCTGAGAATTTGTAGGATTTGGATTTCTTTCCGCCTTTTGCAGCGAATTCCCATTGAGCTTCGGTAGGCATTTCGAAGTTCTTCTTAGTCAATTGGTTCAGCTTGGTGATGAACTTTTGGCAATCTTCCCAGGAGACCTGCTCCACTGGGTAATTGTCGCTTTTGTTACCTCCCTTGAAGTTGTCGGAAGGAATTGTGCCCATCACCGCTTTCCACAATGCTTGGGTGACTTCAGTCTTTCCGATGTAATAATCAGTCAAAATCACTTTGTGGGTCGGGATTTCATCATCCCAGAAATCCTTATCGAATGTAGTGTCCGCTCCCATCTCAAATGTGTCACCTTTCACGAGAACCATCTTGAACGTCACATTCTTCACGGTGATAGCCATCTCTCCTGTTTCAGGGTTCGGATCTGGTTCATCATCATGGCAGGAAAATGCGATACAGCAAATCAATGTCAGTATGTAAGCTAATTTAATTTTCATGTTCAAATTCTCCTAACATTAAAGTTTAATTCGATACAATACAATTCAATTTAGTTGCATAATGAATATAGCATGTTAATTTCCTCAGCCCATTTGCTCTCGTCGGGTGTTTCCAATATCATCGGTATGTTGTCGAGCCTTTCGTCCTGCATTAACGCTTTGAATGCCTCCAACCCTATTTCCCCCAATCCGATGTTTTCATGTCGGTCGACATGTGAGCCTACTCCTTTCTTTGAGTCGTTGAGGTGCATAGCCTTGAGATATTGTAGCCCGACGATCTTGTCGAATTGGCTGAGCATTGAGGAGACTCCGTTCTCTTCTTTCAAATCGTAGCCGGCCGCCATCGCATGGCATGTGTCTATGCAGACTCCTACCCTGCTCTTGTCTTCGATGCGGCTGATGATGAACGCAATCTCCTCGAACTTGTTCCCCACATTGCTGCCTTGTCCCGCTGTGTTCTCGATGACAGCGCAAACGCTCTGCGTCTTGTCCAACGTAATGTTTATCGATTCCGCGATGCGTGACAAACACTCCTCTGTGGAGATCTCCTTCAAAGAACTACCTGGGTGAAAATTGAGCATTGTGAGGCCCAATTGTTCACATCTATGCATCTCTTCCAGAAAAGATGCCCTCGATTTTTCGAGACCCTCTTCCGCCGGATGCCCTAAGTTGATGAGGTAACTGTCGTGTGGAAGTATTTGTTCACTGGAAAAACCCAAATCGGAACAATTCCGCTTAAACGCTTGGATACTCGACTCGCTTAGTGGGGCCGAGAACCATTGTCTTTGATTTTTGGTGAACAGCGCAAATGCCTTCGCTCCGATAGCTGATGCATTGAGAGGCGCATTTTCCACGCCTCCTGACGAGCTGACATGTGCTCCGATATACTTCATACTTTGTTCCCCCCTATTCACTCTTTTCTGCAAAATAAGCATTTTTTTGTTAAAAATGGAAATTTTTTCAGTCTAAAAATGTTCGTTTTGGCGGGGATATCTTTTTAATATATTGATATTTAAATGTTTATATGTTTTTTTATCTTTGGGGAACATATGTCGTTTAGTGTAAGATTTTGTATACCAACTCTTTTAGTAGTTCGCCATCGTCGGCGGAGCTATTCCCCACTCCTTTCGCCATCGCATCATAGGTGCGGAGCAAAGAGATGATCTCCATTGTTTTTATCGGTTTGAAGTTGGCAGCTGCCGCCATGTATTGTTTCACGGCGAATGGTTTGATTTTCAACTCGTCAGCTACTTCCTGCATGTTTTTCGTGTTTGTTCCAGGCATATTAGGAATATAGTAATAAACCATTAGGTTGGAGAAGGAAGAAAAGAGGGTCGAGATGGTCGGGATGATGCTGAATCCTTTGGTTTTTGCCATCTGAAAGGTGATTAGGTTCGCCTTGGAAACATTTCTGGCGAACAATGCATTTACCAGTTCGAACGCATTGAAGTCTTTGCTTATGCCAACGTTACGTTCTACCAGTTCGCAGTTGATCGTTTGGCTGTTTTCCGCTTTTGATGTCAGCAGTTTGTCCAGCTCGTTCGCTACCTTTTGCAGATCGTTGCCAAGATAGTCCGCAATGATCGATTTAGCCTTGGGCTCAATGCTTACGCCCCGTTCCCGTAAATAGGACTCTATGAAATCCGGTATTTGGTAGTCGTATAGTTTGTCGAATGTGTAAAGCGCCTTTGCGGATTCCAAGTCTTTCGATACCTTCTTGCGCGCGTCGAGTTTCTTGTACTTATGGCAAAAGACAAGGATGGTGCTGTTCGCTGGCTTTTGCAGATAGAAACTGAGATCGTCCATTGAGGGTATCTTTTGCGCCTCCTTTATAATAATTACACGGTATTGTGCGTTGATAGGGAAAGACCTTGCCAAGTTTATAATCTTGCGGATATCCGTATCTTGCCCATAGATGATATCTTGGTTGAATTGTCGCTCCTCCTCCGTGAGCACGTGTTCTGCCACGTAGTTGGATATGATATCGATGTAGTAAGTCTCCTCCCCTTGAAGGAAATATACTGGCTTATACTTCTTGTTTGAAATATCATTGAGGATAGTTCGATAGTCAATTGCCGTTTTTGCCATCTTTTGTTTAATTTTGTATCGCAAATATACGTAAAAATGTTGGATTTGAATTTGCCAAAATATTCATTCAATGTAAAGAAAAAACCAGACGGTTTCTGCATTTTTGACAGATGCAGGAATAAGTTTGTCGCTCTTACGCCTGAGGAATGGGTTCGGCAAAATATGGTGGAGTATCTTATTCAAGTCAAGAAATTTCCTCCCGCTAGAATTGGTAACGAGGTGACGGTCTTGATCAATGGTATGAGGAAACGGAGTGACACCGTTATCTACGACAAGGATATGTCTCCCCGTATCATTGTTGAATACAAGGCGCCTACTGTGAGGATTACGCCTAAGGTGTTCGATCAAATCGCTAACTATAATTTTGCCCTGAATGTGGATTTCTTAATTGTTTCCAATGGTTTAGACCACTATTGCTGTAAGATGAATAAAGAGGGCGAGAAGTATTCTTTTTTGCGTGATATTCCTGACTATCAATCTTTAAACTGGTGAATTTCGATGAGGAGTTTTTTTGTTTTTCTTATTCTTGCGTTTCTAGGCCTGAATTTATTGGGGGCGGAACATCGACTTTACGGTAATGTTACCGATCGTTCCACGGGTACTCCCCTGTCTAATGTTTCAATCTCTTGCGAAAACATTCACAAAGGTGCTTTCTCCAATGAGAAGGGTTATTATGAGATTCTTTTCCCGGACGGGGATTATCTTATAAGTGTGGAGTCTATCGGCTACAAGACGGTGGAGAAAAAAGTCACCATCAAAGGGAAGGACAAGCGCATGGACATTTCCCTGAACCTTGATTATGAGGAGTTGGAAGAGGTGACAGTTTCCAAACATAAACCGGATGAAAATGTGGCTATGCCGACGTTGGGCGTGCAACGTGTCGATGGCTTATCCATGAAGAAGATGCCTTCGCTTATGGGTGAGGTGGATGTCATCAAGGTGATTCAACTGATGCCTGGTGTGCAGAGTGCCGCTGAGGGTACGTCCGGATTTAGCGTCAGAGGCGGTAAAACGGACCAGAATCTGATACTGCTGGATGATGCGTGTTTGTACAACGCCTCCCATATGATGGGTTTCTTCTCTATTTTTAATAATGACGTGGTGAGCGAGGCAACCCTGCTGAAGGGGGATATCCCTGCGCAATATGGCGGACGTCTTTCCTCCGTGCTTAAGGTCGACACGAAAGAGGGTTTCCCTTCGAAATTCCATGGATCTGGTGGTGTGGGACTGATATCCAGCCATCTAAAGCTGGATATCCCGATTGTTTCTAACAAGACGGCATTGATGTTGGCTGCGCGAAGGACGTATGCGGATCTTTTCTTGCCTTTGTCTAAAAAAGAGTCGCTCCGGAATGCGAGTTTGTTTTTCTATGATATGAATGCGAAGTTGTCCCATAAGCTCAACGGTAAAAACAGACTGTATTGGAGTGGATATTTGGGAACGGACAAAATGGGTCTTAAAGATAATCTGGGTCTGAAGTTCGGCAACATGAATACAACTTTCCGTTGGAGCCATACGTTTAATCCTCGGACATCCTCCAATTTGTCCGCTGTTGCTACTAAATATATCTATGATATTGATGTATATCTCGCTCCTTACGAGTGTTCGATAGACGCCGGAACGAAGGATTTTTCGCTCCAGTATGATTGGAAACATCGGATTGGGGATAATGATCAGTTGATGTTCGGATTATCTTCTACGTTCCATCGATTCAACCAAGGCTCACTCTCTACCCCAGAAAAAGAGTATGACTATTACAACCTTTTCGAGGATCAGATTTTGGAGGAGAGGAAGGCGCTTGAGCATGGTGCGTATGCCTCATACGAGAAGAATCTCACAAAGAATTTCCTCGTCAAATTCGGACTTAGGTTCTCCATGTTCCAAAACATCGGCAAGGAGCGGTTCTATTTGATGGACGAGCGTCATAAGTGTGTCGATACGATCGACTACGGGAAGGGTGAAATCTTTAACACGGAGTTTCATCCGGAACCTCGTTTGGGACTCTTATACAAACTCACCCCTTCGTCATCCGTCAAGGCTGCCTACACTCGCACTGTCCAGTATGCGCAGGTGGCTTGTAATTCCACGGGAGGACTTCCGTTCGACATATGGTTCCCTACAAGTACTAATGTGAAACCGCAGAAATGTGACCAATGGTCTGCCGGTTATTTCCGGAATTTCTCCAACAACAAATTTGAGACCTCTGCGGAGGTTTTCTATAAAAGGATGCAGAATATAATCGATTTCAAGGACGATGCGAACATCTACGGCAATGAAAAAATAGATGGGGAATTGAGGTTCGGAAAGGGATTCGCTTACGGTTTGGAGCTCATGCTAAAGAAAAGCACCGGTAAGCTGACGGGATGGCTTAGTTACACGTATGCGCACACTTACCAGATTGTTGAGGACCTCAATTTCGGGGAAAAATACAGATCTCCGTTCGATCGTCCACATAATCTCACGGCTGTCATTAGCTATGACTTCAATAAAAGGCTTAACGCATCCGCCAATTGGGTCTTTATGAGCGGACAACCATGCACGAATCCTTATGGTAGGTATACGGTGGAAAATGTATCCTATGCTATATATACGGGTTATCGGAACCAGAGCAATTATCCTAATTACCATCGATTGGATATGTCTCTTACTTGGAAAACCAAGAAAAAAGAGAAGTGGGAAAGCGAATGGAACTTATCCGTTTACAACGCGTATGCTAGGCATAATACATGGGCGGTCATCTTTACCCAAGGTGAGAATTATACCATAGAGACCACCAAGATTTATTTATTCTCTTTTGTTCCATCCATTTCTTATAATTTCAAATTCTGATGAGACCAATTTTCTTCGCATTCCTTTCGTTCCTCCCTTTTGTCGGTATGCTGACTTCTTGCGAGGAGGATATCGTGATTGATGCCGAGACGGGAGACCCTAAAATCGGCATATATGGTTGCATTACGACGGACAAAAAGCATCATCGCATCACCATCAGCCGAACGATGGATTTTTATTCGGATGCTGATATTGAAATGATATCAGGAGCCCAGGTGTTCATCGTCGACCAGACGGATGCCGACACCTTCTATCTGACAGAAAGTGACGCTGGCATATATGAGACAGACTCCGTGGCGGGTAAAATGAATCATTCGTACCGGTTGAATGTCACCGTGCCCGATCATGGGGAGGTGTTGCATTTCTATGCGGAGAGTCCGATTGACACGTGTCCTGGCAAAATTGATTCTGTACAGGTGTTGAAATATACGATGTTTGATGTGGTGAGTAACGACATTTACAAAATTTGTCCGTATTTCCAAACCACTAAGAAGGATATCTATTATATGTTCGACATGAGCCTTAATGACACGCCCATCACGGATACATTGTCACGGAAGGCGTTGCTGCATTTGGGTGCTATGAGCGGATTGTACTACAATGGGGTGGAAATGTCGCTCATATACAAGGAACTGAATGTCTATCCGCATGGTATCTTTTATTTGGACCAGACATTGAATAAAGAGAAGATACATAAAGGTGATATGATTCATATCACGCTATATGGCATACCGAAGGGGTATTCGGGCTATCTTAATGATATCTCTAATAGTATTGGAAGCAATCCCCTGATGGGAAGCCCGACAAACGTCAGAACTAATATCAAGGGAAAAGAAAAAGAGGCAGTCGGTTATTTCTACGCTGCCTCTTGTATCCATTTTCAACAGAAAGTTAAAAAACTTCCTGTTGAACAGACTGATGTTCAGGACGAAGCAAATCGTTGATGACCTTGACAGGGCAGAAAGTCTCTGTCGGTACCTCCACGAAGATTGTGTTCCAGTTCGACATGGCTCCATTCCATAAGCCAGGAAGTTCTAGCGCTTTCAGCTCCTTGCCGTTTTTGGATTTCAGTGAGATGAAGCCCGTATTAGGATCCACGTATTGGGTGAGGTCATATTTCTCTCCTTTGTAATTCTTCACGCCGCAGACGATGTCCACAGGATTGAAATGGGTCGCATTATGCAGGATAGCCATTTGTTCTTCGTTGCTCTCGTCGAATTGGGAACTCTCCAATATTTGTGCGGAGATGGTTCCGTTCGGATTCTGGCACATGTAAGGTCCGCCGCCAGGTTCTCCTAAGTTCTTTACCATGCCACATACACGTAATGGTCTGTCGAGAACCATTTTCAGGTATGCTATTTTGTCCGCTTTCGTCTCCAATGGGTTGAATTTATTGGTGACACATAGCTTCTTTTGGCAAAAATCCAGCATTTTTTGTATGGTATCGTCGGATAGAGACGAGCCAGAATCCAGTACAGCGTGGTATTCGAATATTGTTTTCTGCAGTTTTACCAACATACCCGCCAGGACGAATTTGTTTTCGATGGTAGGTTGTTTGTATATGTCCGGAGAGACGTTGTCGATATTCTTTATGAAGATGACATCCGCATCGATTTCGTTCAGGTTTGTCAGCAATGCGCCATGTCCGCCTGGCCGGAAGACCAGTTTGCCATCCTCGTCTCGTAGCGGGTTGTTGTCCATGTCGACCGCCACCGTGTCCGTCGCTTGGTTCTGGACCGAGAATGACACGTTGAAATCAGCCCCGTATCGGTAGGAGAGATTGTCCTTCTTGCTTTCCCAAAGCGAGTTGAAATAAGGAATATGCTCCTCTGAGACTGTGAAGTGAAGATTCACCTCCCCCCTGCTGTTCTTTGCGTACATGGTGCTCTCCACCAAATGCTCCTCGAAAGGAGTTCGTGCGCCATCCGCGTAGTCATGGAAAAGCAACAGGCCCTTCGGAAGGAATCCGTAATTCAGTCCTTTCTTGCTCAATAGGTTATTCACAACATCCAAGTATCTTCCCCTCTCTCTCAGCGCCAGTGCGTCAATGCCCTCGTTGCGCCTACATTTCGAGTTCAGGGAACTGAGGAATGCGAAGTTCTCCAAGTTATCGAAGAAATTCTCCACGTTTTTGTCACTTAGTTCATTTTTCCCTTGGGCAAGAAAACTGTATAGACTCTTGAACATTCGGCTCGCCGCTCCCGAAGAGGGAACGAACTTGATGATCATTTTGTTCTGCGTCAGATAATCACGCCACACATCAATACATTCTTTTCGGTCAGATTCTTCCAAAACAGAGATTCCATCGGACATAATTGCAGCTCGCTCGACTCTAATAAACGGAAACCCGTTTCTGAATCGGGATAACTGTTCCTCAAACACCTCTTTGGAAATTCCCTTCTCATTCAAATAGTTTATATCCACATCCGTCAACATCATGCTCAATTAATTTTCTGCTAATGTAGCAAAAAAACATGTATGAATCAATAGCAAAATGGTTATTTTTGTAAAAATATGCAAGGATTTCATAAAGTATGTCGTTGGATTGTAAAAGATACTCGGATTATTCCACTTATTTAGCGGGGATTTTCCCCTATAAAATGCAGAAGATTTCCGTCAATGGTGGGTTCTCGTGCCCCAACCGAGACGGTCATATTTCCTTTGGGGGATGCACCTATTGCAACAACCGGACTTTCCATCCCGACTATTGCCAATCCACCAAAAGTATCACAGAGCAGATAGAGGAAGGCATAGCTTTCTTCTCCAGGAAGTACAAATCCATGCGCTACTTGGCGTATTTCCAATCGTATACCAATACGTATGGTGAGACGCAATGTCTCATCGAGAAATACGAGGAGGCTCTCTCCCACCCGCTTGTGGACGGACTCATCCTTGGCACTCGGCCTGATTGCATGGCGGATGACCTGCTTGCCTATCTGTCGGAACTCTCTAAGCGGAAATATGTGATGGTCGAATATGGTGTGGAGTCTACGGATGACGACACGTTGCGTCTGATTAATAGAGGACATTCATTCTCGGATGCGCAGATGACGATTCGGCGGACCGCCTCCGCTGGTGTGCATACCTGCGCACACCTGATTCTTGGGTTGCCGAAGGAAAGCAGAGAGACTATGCTGGAACATGCGCGTAGGATGGCGGAACTGCCCCTCGACACGATCAAGTTGCATCAACTGCAACTGATTAAGGGGACGGTGATGGCTCGGCAATATGAAGAGTCCCCTGAATGGTTCCACCTTTTTTCGGCGGACGAGTATATCGATCTTGTCATCGATTTTATTGAATTACTGCCTCGCACTATCGTGGTGGAGAGGTTCGTCTCCCAATCTCCGAAAGATCTACTGATTGCGCCAGATTGGGGGTTGAAGAATTATGAGTTCACCGCTAAATTGGAGAAACGATTGGTGGAAAGAGATACCTTCCAGGGACGTGCTTTCAGCTCCTTAACTTGTTAATGGTCATTCATGTGAAGTGCTAAAAGTGAATTTCAGATCATGGGGTTCTCATGCATGTCACTCTTGTGGTGAGAAAAAATCCGTGATCGTCTACCGACTTTTTCTTCCGTGGCGCATAGATTTAACGGGAAAATATGTAAATTTGCAAAATTTTTCATTGGAAGAAAAGTAACAAAAAAGATATCATAGTATGGCCAAGATTCTAAATGACGTTTCAAGAACATTCGGCGAGTTTCTTCTCATCCCCGGATTGACGACAAAAGAGTGTATCCCGAGCAACGTATCGCTCAAAACGCCGCTTGTGAAGTTCAAGAAAGGCGAGAAATCAGCGATTAACCTGAACATTCCGTTCGTTTCAGCCATCATGCAGGCAGTCTCCGATTCGGGTCTTGCCATCGAGTTGGCGAGAAATGGTGGTTTGTCCTTCATATTCGGTTCTCAACCGATTGAATCTCAGGCCGAAATGGTCAGAAAAGTGAAGAACTTCAAGGCTGGATTCGTGGTTAGCGACACGAACGTTAAGCCGGACACTTCCTTGGCGGATGCGATCAGCCTGATCGGACTGACAGGTCACTCCACCATCGGTGTCACTTCCGACGGAACACCGAACGGCAAGTTGGAGGGTCTTTTGACAAGCCGTGACTACCGCGCGGACAAGGAGGATCTTACCGCTCCTGTGAAGAATTTCATGACTCCATTCGAGAAATTGACTGTCGGAAAATTGGGCATCACCCTTTCTGAGGCCAATCAGATCATCTGGGAGCATAAATTGAATACCTTGCCTATCGTTGATAACAAAGGCAACCTGCAATATTTCGTATTCAGAAAAGACTACAACAGCCATCACGAGAATCCTAACGAGTTATCTGACAGCGACAAGAAGTTGCTCGTCGGCGCAGGTATCAACTCACGTGACTACGAGAAGCGTGTTCCTGCGTTGGTTGAGGCTGGCGTGGATGTGCTCTGTATCGACTCTTCGGATGGTTTCTCCGAGTGGCAAAAAGAGACATTGGGCTGGATTAAGTCTAAATACGGCGACAAAGTGAAGGTGGGTGCCGGCAACGTAGTGGACGCTGAAGGTTTCAACTACCTCGTTGAGGCTGGTGCGGACTTTATCAAGGTGGGTATCGGTGGCGGTTCCATCTGTATCACCCGCGAGCAAAAAGGTATCGGTAGAGGTCAGGCGACAGCTCTGATGGATGTGGCTAAGGCGAGGGCCGAATATTTCGAGAAGACTGGCATCTACGTGCCAATCTGCAGCGACGGCGGACTTGTCCATGACTACCACATGGTGTTGGCTTTGGCCATGGGTGCGGACTTCCTCATGATGGGACGTTATTTCGCTCGTTTCGACGAGTCTCCTACTAAGAAGTTGACCATCGGAAATAGAATCGTGAAGGAGTATTGGGGCGAGGGTTCCAACCGTGCGAAGAACTGGCAACGCTATGACATGGGCGGAAGCGCAGCCTTGAAGTTCGAGGAGGGCGTCGATAGCTACGTTCCTTACGCAGGTAAGATGAAGGATAACCTGAACCAGACATTGGGCAAGATCATCTCCACGATGTGCAGCTGCGGATCCATCACGATCCCTGAGTTGCAGCAGAAAGCGAAGATCACCATGGTATCCTCCACTTCCATCATCGAGGGCGGTGCTCACGATGTCATCTTGAAGGAGCAGGGCTAATCCCTAAATCAATAAAAATGCAAAGGCGTAACTCATTGAGCTACGCCTTTTTTGTTGGATTCCCTGTTATTATAAAACCAACGGTTTAGACTCTCACTTTGACCACAATCTTTTTCGTGATTCCCTCGCCTATGATTGGCATATGACCATCCTGCGGGAAGAATATGGCGAAGTCCCCCACCCTCAAATCGATGCGGGTAGACAAGGGCGCGTCATAAAAGGCGATGTCCTTCTCCTTGTGGACCTCCACCGGTGCACCTAAGGCGATTCGTTTCGCATAGACGATCGTCTCGCCAGCCGTGATAGGAATCTGTATGTCGATGAAATCGTCGTGCGTCTCATAACGAGCCCCTTCTAAAGGGCGCATTGGCACTTCGTCCACGTTGATGTAGATATCATCGTCGACCACAATCCGTCCCGGCTTCAGCTTCGTGAAATCGAGCTGACGGATAAAATCGAACGCCAGCTCAAAGCGAGGATGAAGGGAGACGTACGACAAAAGATTGTCCAAAGAGTCTACCACCATAGTCTTTTATTTTTTGAAATAACGGTTGTACAATCCCTCGAATCCCTTTCCGTGGCGGGCTTCATCCTTAGCCATCTCATGCACGGTGTCGTGGATAGCGTCCAGATTCAATTCCTTCGCACGTTTAGCGATCCTCATCTTATCCTCGCAAGCGCCCGCTTCAGCGTTCTTACGCTTCTCGAGGTTCGTTTTAGTGTCCCAAACGATATCGCCCAACAATTCCGCGAATTTGGCGGCGTGTTCAGCCTCCTCCCATGCGTAGCGTTTGAAAGCCTCCGCGATCTCAGGATAGCCTTCCCTGTCCGCTTGGCGACTCATCGCAAGGTACATACCTACCTCGGAGCACTCTCCGGTGAAGTGAGCGTTCAAATCCTTGATCATCTCGTCGTCGCAGCCTTTAGCCACACCGATCACATGCTCGGTGACGAATGAAAGGGCCTCGTCAGACTCCTCCAACTTCTTGAACTTAGAGGCTGGCACCTTGCATTGAGGACACTTCTCTGGAGCTGAATCACCTTCGTGGACATAGCCACACACTGTACAAATAAACTTAGCCATAAAACTGTTTTTAAATTAAATATAAATATATGATTCTGATAATCTTTCGTTGTCAAATGGTCCTGTCAGGACAATAGTCACTCGTTCATTTCAAAGCCATAACAACGTAAAGTTACAATTTTTATGGCACAGAACAAATTACTGATGTAAAATATTTATCTTTGCATCGAATGGAAGTATAATGTTTCAAATAACACTAGAATTTTATGAAAACAGATGTGAGAGGAAGATGGGCACTGATCACAGGTGCTAACCGAGGTATCGGTTACAGAGTGACAAAATTCATGGCATCGCAAGGTTGCAACCTGATCCTGCATAGCCGTAGCTTGGACCACACGAAGGCCGTCTTGGAGGAGGTGAAGGCAATGGGTGTTGAGGCTTATTGTGTCGCCGCCGAATTGTCTAATCCGAAGGAGGTGGAGGCAATGATTCAGGAAATCAAAGGGAAAGGCACGCAGGTGGATTTGCTGTTCAACAATGCGGCAGTTCAGATCGCCTACAGGACGCAATATTTCGAGACGCCAGTGGATGACTATTCCACCAGTTTCTACATCAATACAATCGCTCCTATGATGCTGTGCTACGCTTTCGTGCCAGACATGATCAAGCGTGGATTCGGACGTGTGATCAACACTACAAGCGGTATCAAGAACGAGCCGGAGCAGGCGGGCTACTCCGCAAGTAAGGCCGCGTTGGACAAGGTGACCACCGATTTGGCCGGAACAGTGGACGGAACGGACGTCATCATTAGCTTGGCGGATCCAGGTTGGTGCAGGACAGACCTTGGAGGACCTAAGGCACCGAACGACCCAGACTCCACCATCCCAGGCATGGTGCTGGGCGCTTTCGTGAACGATAAGAAGAGCGGTAGACTTTTCTCCGCACAAGACTATGCTGGACTCACGTTGGACGAGGCGTTGAAGCGGGTATAAACCACGAATATAGCACATTAAACATAAAGCAAGAAAGGCAGCCGATAAGGCTGCCTTTTCGTTTATATGCGTTTTTGTGATAGTTCAGTATGCGAGGTATCAGTCTTCTGAGGTTATGCGTCCGGTTTTTTCCGTGAACCTCAAGACTGGCACCATTACGGACCCCATCAATCCCAACATTTGGTTGTTGGAGCGTTGGAACAAGTCCGCCTTTTTGTTGTCGTACAAATCACCGAATCCGAACGAATAGCGGCACTCGATCAATACGTGAACCATTTTGCCGATTCTCATGTCGAAACCACCTCCGCCTGTCAATCCGTAGTCGATATTATTGTATTTCTCCTCAAATCGGTCGTCTCCTTCCTGAAAAGCGGTACGTCTTTCGTCGTTCTCCGAGATGTTCCATTTGACGTCTCCGTATTTGGTCATGACACGGATTTCAGGACCCATATTCACGAAGAAGCGTAACCTTCTTTTCCCGAAATAGATATGCGCCAAAGCTGGGATGTCCAAGTATTCCAGTCTTCTGCCCAAATTCACATCCTGCATATTGATACCATTCACCATGGAGACACCGGAGTTCTCATGGAATTTCTCCGTCCAGCCAGCTTGTACATAATTCAACTCCAAT
The DNA here is from genome assembly GCA_045226255.1 of Paludibacteraceae bacterium. Taxonomy (GTDB): domain Bacteria; phylum Bacteroidota; class Bacteroidia; order Bacteroidales; family Paludibacteraceae; genus UBA1181. Next base: position 31,163 of record JBGVCG010000016.1, read on the forward strand.
TGGATTCCGAAATGTTTTTGGTGGATGAATTTGGCGGCAAATCCGAGTCGCATGCCTTGCCGTAGCGATTGGTTACCCAATTCGAACAGCCGATCATTCATGTTATGAAGGAAACTGACCTTGGTGAGGTTTGCTCCTGCATTGACACCCAAGGACAATTCCTGGATGAAATCCCGCCTCAATTGTTGTCCGTAAGACCAAGAGAGGGAGGCTAGGGAAAGAATGGCCGCTAAAAATATCCTGCGCATAAGATTTGTCCGCAACATCAAATTACTTGTTTTTCTTCTCCTTCTCTTTTTCTTTCTCCTTCTCCTTTTGCTTGTCCATGAGAGGCTTAACCTCATGCGGAACAGTGCCACCCACCAGTACTACACCATCTTTCCTGTTATGTTTCATCAGCATGAAGCTACTGTTGTAGTATCCTCCGTCCTCGAATTTATTGAAGAAGAAGTGAGACTGCAGACCATTCAAACGGATTTTGTTCATACCATGCTCGAAGTCATGTCCATATTTGGAGATTGCCTCGGTGAGGTACATCACGACGTCGTAACCCAACATACCATATTGCGGTTGGCTGTTTACCGGCTCCGCATTGTAGTATTTTCTGAATTGCTTCAGATAATTTATTACCTGAGGGTCATCGAAGTCCGTGTAGAAAGGCGTGACGATGTAGGTGTTCAAGAGGAACAAATCCTTTGCGATGCTTGGATAGCTCTGCCACTCCGAGAAACCGAAGATGGATACCTCTTTCTTATCCGTATTCATCATGTTCACCATCGGAAGCACCTGACTCAAGGATACCTGATTGGAGGTCAATGGCACCACGATGTTCTCCTTGTGAGCAACCAATTGCGTCCTTATCGCTGACAAAGTACTGAAATTCACAGAATTAAAGTTGATTTTTTGTGCTTTCAGCATAGCCGCCAACGTATCACCGAACTCATTCTTATCGTTCTTGGAGTTGTTGAAGCGTACCAACACGATGTTCTTGTCAGAGAAATTCTTGATGAAGAGATCCGCCATCAGGTAGTTCAATTGGTTGAGTGGCGTATTCACTTGGAAGATGTTAGGGTTAGAGACCGTCTCTTCCGATTTAGAAGAGAAAGGAATCACCATCTTCACATCGTGCAGCTTTGTGTATTCGGACATCGCCTTGATTTGACCCGTATAGGCAGGTCCCATCATGAAGTCTAGCTTCTCGAAGTCACGGTTCTCCAATAATTTGTTCATTTCGGCCTCGCTCTCGCCAGAGTCGAATATGTTCATGTTGAAGGATATGCCCGTTTTACGAAGGCTATCCATCGCCAGCAATGCACCTTGGTAGAACTCAAGGAACTTATCCATGTTGCCGTCTATTTGGCTTGCCTCAGAGTATTTGCCGAATTGGAACGGAAGGACGAGAGCCATGTTGATCTCCTTCTTAGGCGTTGTTTGAGGCACGAAGACAACTGCAGGTGTCGTATCGATTGCTGTGGTGTCGGCCAGCTCAGCGGTAGCCAATTGACTATCAACCTTCTTCTGCTGACCTTCAATAGAAGGCGGAATGATCAGTACCATATTAGCCTTCAAGCCGTCCACCGCCTTAGGGTTCAGGCGAAGCACCTCTTCTTGGGTCACACCATACTCATGGCAGATGCTGAAAAGCGTCTCGCCTTTCTTCACATTATGGTATTTGAACGTCTTAGGAACCTTGTTCTCGACGGAGTTCTCCGTAAGAGCCGTATTGGCATGTACAGGCGGAATGATCAATTTCTGTCCAGTCTTCACACCATCCTTCACGTCTGGGTTCAACCGGATGATTTCCTCAGAGGTGATACCATATTCACGGCAGATGCCATAGAGCGTCTCCCCCTTTTTCACCTCACGAATCACGAACGAAGGCTTCGTTTCTTTTTTCACCTTCGGCAACGTGTCGCTCACCGTCATGTTCTGGCCCGTGATGGTCTTTTTGGTAGGGATCTTAATCTCCGTACCATATTTCAGCCCGTCCGTTTTCAACGAAGGGTTGAGGGCATATAGATCGTCGTAAGTGACGTCATACTTCTTAGACAATGAGTAAAGCGTCTCTTTTTTGTCTACCACGTGCGTGATGTAGGAGTCCGCTTTCACAGGGATTAGGATGGTCGAGTTTAACGTCAGGCCGTTCTCCGTGCCTGGATTCACGGATTTGATTTCCTCTTCCGTCACACCGAATTTTTTTGATATGGAATAGAAACCTTCGCTTTTCTGTACCACATACTCGTAATACTGCTTGCCGTTAATTTCCTTCTTGGGATAATTCAAGTCAACAGACCATGCTGAAATGACCATGGAAGAGCAAGCGATCACACTACATAAAAATTTCCTCATAATATCTAAAAACTTGAGTTGCAAATTTACATAAATATTTCAAAATTCCCTTGAATATTTGTAATATTGCACTCAATTTGTAAATGATAAATGATGAAACGTAGGATTCTATTTTTGTTGATTTCTTTTTTCGCCGCAGCGAACAGTTTTTCCGGCACTTTCTCCATCACTGAAGGGAAAGGTTTTGTCAGTGGTAAGAAAGCGGATTATATGATTTTTGAGAAAGCGAGCAAAGGTTCTTTCTCTTTTACGACGGATAGTTTTGCTCTGAGAGGATTGAAATGCTACAAAATCACTCTCGGAGAGGAAAAAATCGACTCTTTGCTTCTGGAAGCGGACGAATATACATTATCTGCTGATTCTCAGATGGTAACATTCAACAAGCTATCCGCGAATACGGGATATTTAATCCAATATAAAGATTATTCGTACGGTGAAGAGCTTGATTCTTACGCCTATACCTGCGTGGTAGAGTTCAAGCCGTTGCAATCTGTATCTTTCCCTAAGGATACGGTCATTTGCAGTGATTTGGAGCTTGCGATCGAGCCGGTCATTGAGTATTTCAACGAGTATGGAAACGTGAAAAAGATCAGCCGAACACTTTCCGTGAAATATAATAGTTTCCTTTTGAAAGGGGATTTCCCTTCCGAGGAGGAGGTTGTCGAGGAAAAAGATGGAACAAATTCTATCTTATTGAGTGAGATGCCTTATGTGAATACGACTTTCGAAGTGACTGACCTTATAGCAAAGAATAATCTGAAGTTGAATATCCAACCGATTGTCACGGATACGTTCTATACACAGGCAGTGGTGGCCTATCCATACATGGAAACCCACTCCAAATATGAGCATGAAGGGGATGATGGAACAGATAGCACGCTCCATTTCTACGCTACATTTGAAGAGGCGAAGAGTAACGCCTCTAAATTTCGTCAGTCGGCGACATTGATTCTGAATCTCTATAGTTATCCAAACGATATGGTTAACCACTATGAGTGGGCATTCTCTGAAGGTGAAAGGGCGAAGATCGGTGATTTCCAAGGCGCATATACCTATTTTGGGAAGGATATTAACTCTTTTGAGATCAGTGAACCTACCTTGCATTGCATCGAGTTGACGGTAAGTAACATCCGTAATGACAGTGTCTGTGAGCACAAGTCTTATGCTTGCCTGCAGATCGCCAAGTCTCAACTCTACGTGCCAAATGCATTCACCCCTAACGGTGACAACATAAACGACGAGTTCAGGGTTGGATACCGCTCCATCGAATCGTTCGAGATCTCCATTTACGACCAATGGGGAAGACGGGTCTACAAATCCGATGATATCACGAAGGGTTGGGATGGCACATTTGGGGGGGATAGAGCCTCCATCGGCGCTTATTACTATGTGATCAAAGCTAAGGGTACGGATGGCGAAGAATACCTGAAAAAGGGTACTATTAGCTTGATTAGGTCGAAAGAATAGTTTAGACATTAGGCTCTAGACTTTAGACTCTAGACTCTAGGCTTTAGTCGTTAGAGGTTTATAGATGTTAGATAGACGTCACCCCCTAATTTTCGTCGAACTGACATTTCAAAATTCAAAATTCTTAATTTCCTACATTCCCCTTCCGGAAACGACGGTCTTGACCGTGTAAATCAATATCTTCAAATCGACTAAAAGGGAGATGTTCTCCAGGTAGATGATGTCGTATTGCAGCCGCTCGACCATCTTGTCCACGTCCGTCGCATAGCCGTACTTCACCATGCCCCAAGAGGTGATGCCGGGCTTCACCTTGTGCACAATGCCGTAATAAGGCACCTTTTGCGCTATCTGCTCCTCGTAATACGGACGTTCCGGCCTTGGTCCCACGATGGACATATCGCCCTTCAACACATTGATGAACTGGGGCAATTCGTCGATACGGAACCTCCTGAGAATACGGCCTAACTTCGTGATTCGCTGGTCATCGCTTGAAGCCAGCTGAGGTCCCGACGCTTCCGCATCGCTCACCATGGTCCTGAACTTCAGGATGCGGAACAACTTACCGTGCAACCCTACCCGCTCCTGCTTGTAGAATACAGGACCCTCGGACGTGAGTTTGATAAGGGGCGATAATATCAGGCCGAAAGGGAAAACCAGCACGATGACAACGCATGAGAAGAGGATGTCGAAAAGCCGCTTGACGTTTTTCTCGAACTCATTCAACCGAACATCCATCGCACTGACGAGCGGTGCACCGAAGATAGAGGACATACGCACGCCTCCAATCAGGTAATCGTACAATTGCGGCGTGACCTTCACCGTCACATCGTGATGGTACAGGATGTTGAAGATGGGTAGCAAGGCGTTCCGATCGTTATTATCCAGTGCGATAATCACCTCTTCAATCTGTTTCTCCTCTATGATATTGTTTAATTGGGACATATCCCCTAATATCAGCGAGCCGTCAATTACGGTATTCTCTTCGTATGATACGAATCCGTTGATGAAATTGCCAGAAGAGAGCTTCATGGATTGTAATTGTTCGTAGATCTGCTTCGCCTTCTCCCCCGTGCCGATGATGACGGTATTGAAACCGAGGATTCGGTTGTGGATCCTCTCGGTCGTCTTCCTCGTGATCATATACCGGAAGAGGTATACCACGGAGAAATAGATGAGGAACAGCACGATAAACGACAGATAATAGTCTTTATAGTTGACCACAGGGTCGTTCAGCAATAGGAGGAAAAAGAGTATCGTACAACCAATCAGCGTGCTGAGGAATGTCTGAGCAAACTCATGGAGGCGTGATTTCATGAAAGGGTTGTTATAGTATCCCGAAACCCAGAAAATGAAGAGCCAGAAGAAGGGGATACCAATGATCAGCTTCTCGAAGTTGTAGATGGGCGAAAACAGTTGTATCTCCCGCACCACGTTCGATTCGATTTCTATTCTTCGGAAAAGGAAAAAGAGTGCCCAGGCCAATAAAACAGCTATCACATCAAATAGAATGTACTTGATGCGCTGCATTTTCTTGCTGTCGTGCTTCCTCTTGTTCTGTTCCATTCTTACTCTCTGATGATGGTGACTACTCCACCCTTGCCAAGCTTGATGATGGAGGATGGCGTGGATGATGTCTTCTCATCCTGCCTATATGAGACGATGTAGTCTACGCCAGCCTTGATGGCTTCGCTGACCTCCGAGAAGTTGTGTGGCGATGGCTCCCCGCTTATGTTAGCGGATGTGGAGACGATCGGAATACGGAACTCCTCACACAGTTTCTTGGAGAAGGCCTCGTTCGTGATGCGGATACCGACGCTTCCGTCCTCCGCTATCAGGTTGGGTGCTAGGTTCTTGGCGCCATCGTAGATGATGGTCAGCGGCTTGTCGGCACACTCCACCAGGCTATAGGCTACTTCCGGCACCTCGTCCACCACCCGTTCCACCTTGAAGATGCTATCGGTGAGCACCAACATGGATTTAGCGTCCGAGCGGTGCTTCAGCTCGAATATCTTTTTCACGGCGGCCTCGTTCGTGGCGTCGCATCCCAATCCCCAAATCGTGTCGGTCGGGTACAATATGATGCCGCCGGCTTTCAACGTCTTGAGGGCGTTTTTGATATCTTCCTTGAAATCTTCCATGTCAATTCAATTTATTCTTCAAAAATTCCGCCGTATATGAATTCTTGCATTTCACGAGTTCCTCCGGAGTTCCCTCGAAGACGAGCTTACCGCCTGCGTCTCCTCCCTCCGGACCGATGTCGATGATATGGTCAGCGCATTTGATCACGTCCAAATCGTGCTCGATGATGATGACAGTATGACCGTTCGCCACCAATGCGTTGAAGGCTTTCATCAGCGTCTTTATATCGTGGAAATGTAGGCCTGTCGTAGGCTCGTCGAAGATGAATATCATTGGCTCAGGCTTTTCCATGCCTAATATCTCCGCCAACTTCACACGTTGGCTTTCACCACCGGAGAGCGTGTTGGAGGATTGTCCCAGCTTCACGTAGCCCAATCCGACATCCTGCAACGTCTTCAGCTTACGGATAATCTTCTTTTCAATGGTTCCTTGTTGCTCCGAGAAGAACTCAACCGCCTGATTGACAGTCATGTTCAATACATCGAAGATATTCTTGCCTCGATAGAGGACTTCCAGCACGTCTGGCTTGAACCGCTTGCCGTGGCAGGATTCGCACTCTAGGATCAGGTCCGCCATGAACTGCATCTCTACCGTGACCGTTCCTTCTCCCTGACATTCGTCGCAGCGTCCTCCCTCCACGTTGAAGGAGAATGTGGCCGCCGTGTAACCCATTTGTTTCGACAAAGGTTGGTCGGCGAAGAGCTTACGGATCTCGTCGTACGCCTTGATGTAGGTGACAGGGTTGGAGCGGGATGATTTGCCAATCGGGTTTTGGTCGACAAATTCGACGTCGTGCACCAGATTGAGGCTTCCCCTCAACGAGGAGTGCAGTCCCGGCTTGTCCGCCACACCGTCTAACGCACGTTTCAGCGCATTGTAGAAGACGTCCTGCACGAGGGATGATTTGCCCGAACCGCTGACGCCCGTCACCACGGTGATCACATTCAGCGGGAACTTAACGTCTATGCCCTTCAGGTTATTCTGCCGCGCACCGACCACCTCGATGTAGTTGCTCCATTTCCTGCGCAGGCTAGGCACTTCGATCTTGTCCGTGCCAAGCAAGTATTTGATGGTATAACTATCTTCCTGTAGTTTCTTATCGTTCAATAAATCATCGGTCAATTGGCCTTGGAAGACCACATTACCTCCCAATCTTCCCGCATTAGGGCCTATGTCGATGAGGTAATCCGCCGCCCGCATGAACTCCTCGTCATGCTCCACGACGACGACCGTATTGCCCAATTGCTGTAGCTTCCGCAGCACGGAGATCAGTTTGTGGGTATCCCTTGGGTGAAGACCAATGCTAGGCTCGTCCAGAATGTACAAGGAACCCACCAAACTACTGCTCAGTGAGGTGACCAGATTGATACGCTGGCTCTCTCCGCCTGACAGGGAATTGGAGAGACGGTCCATCGTCAAGTAGCCCAGACCCACATCCATCAGACATTGCAGTCTCAGGTTAATCTCCGTCAGCAACCGCTTAGCGATCTTCATCTCATCGTCGGTCAAGGTTAGCTCGTCAAAGAACTTTTTCAGCTCGATGACGGACATGGAGACCAGTTCGGAGATATTTTTTCCGCCCACCTTCACGTAGTTAGCGGACTCCTTCAATCGGCTACCGTTGCAGGTCGGACAGGTGGTTTTTCCCCTGAATCGGGCCAGCATGACCCTATATTGTATCTTATATTGATTCTCCTTAACGAATTCGAAGAAATCATCTATGCCATGGAAATAGGGCGTTCCCTTCCACAGCATCCGTTTCTGCTCCACTGTAAGGTCCGCATAGGCGGTATGGATAGGGAAATTGACCTTCGATGCGTTGTAGACCAGTTCGTTCAGCCACTCCGACATCTTCTCACCCCGCCAGCAGATGACAGCGCCATCATAGACAGAGCGTGATTGGTCAGGAATCACCAGGTCCTCATCGATACCCATCACCTTGCCGAAACCTTCGCAGGTAGGACAAGCGCCATAAGGGCTGTTGAAACTGAACATCAGGTCGGAAGGTTCCTCGAACTGGATACCATCCTCCTCAAACTGTTTCGAGAAGCGTTCCACACTCTCCTCCCCGTTCTCGTAGAATCGGACGAAGCAGATGTCTCCACCCTCCAGGAAAGCGGTCTGGATAGAGTCCGCCAGACGGGTGCGGGTATCCGCATCGTCACGCACGGAGAAACGGTCCACCACCAAATTCACACGATCAGCCTTTTCGCTCAGTTCATTGATGCGTCCGACCGCCTCGTCCATCTTAATCATCTCTCCGTCCACCTCCACACGGCTATAGCCCTGCATGCGGAAGACCTCAATCTGTTGGGACAAGGTGCGTTCCTTCTGTAGCATGATCGGGGCGAATATGACGCCTCTGGTACCCTCTTGTTTCGTGTAGATATAATCCACCACATCGCTCACCGTGTGTTTCTTCACCTCACGGCCCGAGACAGGGGAATAGGTCTTTCCTATCCTGGCGAACAGGAGTTTCAGGTATTCGTATATTTCGGTGGAAGTGCCGACGGTGGAGCGAGGGTTACGCGTGTTCACCTTCTGCTCGATCGCTATGGCGGGAGGCAGTCCCTTGATATAGTCCACCTCCGGTTTCGACATCCTGCCGAGGAATTGTCTGGCGTAGGCGGAGAGGCTCTCCACATACCGCCGCTGACCCTCCGCATACAAAGTATCGAAGGCCAAGGATGATTTGCCAGAACCAGACAGTCCCGTCACAACCACGAACTTGTTTCTAGGGATGGTGATATCAATCCCCTTCAAGTTGTGTATATGGGCGTTTTTTACGCTGATTTCACCAATATCGGACATACGATCTAATATACATTCGTCTCTGGCCAATTCATTTGGACGAAGAGGAAGGCTTGGTCGTCTTTTTCAGGAGACCCAATTTCTTCTTTCTGAGGAACTGGGCTTTCTTCTGCTCATACTCCTCGTATTTCTTTTCCAAATAGTTGTCAGCCATGGCTTACAATCCGTTTTCGACTAAATAACGCTCGCAATCGATGGCAGCCTTGCATCCGCTCGCAGCCGCAGTGATTGCCTGTCTGTAACGAGGATCCGCCACATCTCCCGCGGCGAAGACTCCCGGCACGTTTGTCTCTTGCGTGCCATGGAAGGTCTTGATGTATCCGAGTTTATCCAGTTCGAGGTATTGCTCGAACAATGTGGAGTTCGGATGGTGGCCTATCGCGATGAAGAGGCCGTCGATGGCTATGCTGTATTCCTCTTGGTTCTTCTCACCCCTGTTTTTCATCAAGATAGCGCCCTCGACACCGTCCTCACCGAAGAGACCGATCACTTCATGTTTGAAGAGGATTTCAATCTTCTCGTTGTGCAATACACGTTCCTGCATCACCTTGGAGGCGCGCAGGGAATTCTTCCGCACGGCCAAGTACACCTTCTTGCAAAGACCGGAAAGATACATGGCGTCCTCGCAGGCTGTGTCTCCTCCGCCCACCACGATCACGGTCTTGTTGCGGTAGAAGAATCCGTCGCAGGTTGCACAGGCGGAAACGCCCATACCAGCGTATTTTCGCTCGTCCGGCAATCCCAGATACTTGGCGGATGCGCCCGTTGAGATAATCACGGTGCTCGCTTGGATCTCCTTTTCGCCATCGATGGTGATGATGTTCTCGTTAGGCTGGAGGACCGCTTTGGTGGCGATACCCACACGGATGTCAGCTCCGAAACGAATCGCTTGTTTGCGAAGATCTTCCATCATTTGTGCGCCTGATATACCATCCGGATAGCCTGGGAAATTCTCTATTTCCGTCGTGGTTGTCAACTGACCTCCGGGCAACGACCCTTCGTACAATACGGGGGACAGGTTCGCGCGGGCAGCGTATATGGCGGCCGTGTATCCTGCAGGACCTGATCCAATGATTAAGCAACGTACTTTATCCATTTGTGTGTGTTTTATTGTAAATCGACCACTTCAACCCCTGGGTGTTGTTTCACATCGAACACGAAATCCGTGTCTTTGAACTCTTTAGGGGATACCTTCGTGACATTGAAGTAGGTGTGGATACCACCCTTGCCGCGAAGCGATATGCTTTCCAGTAATAATGTTTTCTTTTCGAAGATTAGATGGATGATCGAATACGGGCTGTTCAGATCGTCCGGATATAACTCCACCTCCTCGCATGGCTTGCCATTGACCGTGGAGACGCCCATGTAACGCATCTTGTAGCCTGTTTTGTACGATTTCATCAGTAAAATTGGGTTCACTTCCTTCAGATCGTCCTTGTCTGGTTTGCTGAGGGTGACCTCTTTTTCCTTCACCATGTGTACCGCTTCGATTTTTCCGTCGAAATAGGTATCCACATCCTTGAGGGACAATTTGAACTTCTCGCCCTTCAACATGGCGCTTCCATTGTATGTATCAGACTTCGAGTCACGTACATTATCCACCTTGATGGTGAACTGAATCTCCATTCCCTTCTTGTTCTCCATCACAGCCACGGCCTTGTCTAACAATGATTTAGCCTTGGGGTCGACGCTCTCCTCCTTCGCCGCATTTTGCGAGAAGGCGATGTGGGCTGTCAAGCAGACCCATATGAGTAATAATATCTTTTTCATATTCATGTGTCGTTTATTGGTTCTTTAATTTGTTGATTATCATATCTAATTGATCCAAATCTGTGATCTTGACCTCGCGTGGTTTGCTTCCCTCCTGCGGACCGACGATGCCGGCCACTTCCAGCTGATCCATCAAACGTCCTGCGCGGTTGTAGCCCAAGGAGAGCTTCCTCTGTATCATGGATGTGGAGCCTTGTTGCGTGGAAACGATCAGAGCGGCCGCCTCCTCGAACCGTGGGTCGAGTTTGGTCAAATCCACATCTTTCGGTCCATCGCTCTCTCCCTCCGACGGAGGATCCGGCAAAGCGTAAGCCTCCTGATAGCCTTGTTGCTCGGAGATGAACTGCGTGATGCGCTCCACCTCTGGCGTGTCGACAAAGGCGCACTGCACGCGCTCGAAGTCGTTGCCTTGGCTGATCAGCATATCTCCTCGACCGATCAGTTGTTCCGCCCCGCTTTGGTCTAATATGACGCGTGACTCCAGTCCGGTGGATACGCGGAAGGCGAATCGTGCCGGGAAGTTGGCGCGTATGACACCCGTGATGATGTTGGCGGATGGTCTTTGCGTGGCGAGGATCATGTGGATACCTACGGCACGCGCCTTTTGCGCGATGCGGGCGATCGGTTGCTCCACCTCCTTGCCGACTTGCATGATCAAATCGGCGAATTCATCGATGATTACGACGATATAAGGCATGAAACGGTGCCCTTTCAGCGGGTTGAGCCTACGATTGATGAACTTCTCGTTGTACTCTTTCACCTGCCTTACGTTGGCCTCCTTCAGCAACGTGTAGCGGTCGTCCATCTCTACGCATAGCGATTTCAGCGTCTCCACCACCTTGTTCACATCCGTGATGATCGCATCCTCAGCGTCTGGTATCTTCGCCAAGAAATGCTTCTCGATAGGTGCGTACATGCTGAATTCCACCATCTTAGGGTCCACCATGACGAACTTCACCTCTGCCGGATGTTTCTTGTAGAGGATGGAGGTGATGATGGCGTTCAGTCCCACGGACTTACCCTGACCAGTCGCACCAGCCACCAGCACGTGCGGCATCTTGCAGAGATCCACCATGTAGACCTCGTTCGTGATGGTTTTACCAATTGCGATTGGCAGTTCGTATTTCGACTCCTGGAACTTCTTGCTGTTGATGATGTCCGCCATCGGAACCGTCTGAGGCTTGTTGTTCGGCACCTCGATACCGATGGTTCCCTTCCCTGGAATTGGTGCGATGATACGGATTCCCTTGGCTGCGATGCTAAGGGCGATATCGTCTCCCAAGTTCCTGATGCGGCTGATGCGCACGCCTGCGGATGGAGTCACCTCGTAAAGGGTTACTGTCGGTCCGACCGTGGCTTTGATGGAAGATATCTCGACGCCGAAGCTCTTCAACACTTCGACGATCTTGTTCTTGTTCTGCGTCTGTTCCTCCATGTTGATGGTCGGTCCGCTCACGACGGACTTATCGAACAGCTCGGTTGATGGTTTCTGGTAAAAGCTCAACTCCTTCGTTGGATCGTACAATTCCATGTTGTCTTGCCCCACGAGGTCGTCTTCTATGCCTTCAGTTACCTGAAAATCAACATTCTCCGCCCCTGCAGGAGCGTCAGTAGGCTCTTGCCCACCCTTGGATGTATCGTTTCCGTCGTTAGTGGACGGTGTGTTGTTACCCCCTTCGTTGTTATTCGAAGCATTATTTTGTGGCTCGTAACTCTCCGTATTGCCTTGGTTGACAATGAATTCAGGGTCACCACCCTTCGTAGTAGAGGTTGCGTTGTTATCGCCCTCCTTCTCACCATCTTGCTTCTCTGTGAAAGTGATTGTATTATCGTTTGTCGGGTCATTTCCCTCCTTGTTGGGATCATCTCCGTCGTTTCCATCCGTATTTTTCACGGTGGAATCGCTATTATCGCCCTCACCAGTTTCGCCGTCACCTGTTGGTCCGTTGTTTCCAGGGTCTCCCTCCACGCCTGCGACGGCAGGATCAGTTCCATCATCGAGTTTCTTCAGTTTGGAAACGATGGTGACACCCATTGTTTTCGCCCGTGAAATCGCTGTTTTGTAAGCGCAGATGACAAAAAGAATCAATGATAATATCAGCAACAGCGCTGTTCCCGCCACACCCACGTTGGAGCGTAGCCAGATGGACATGAAATAACCGTGCTCACCACCCCAGAAAAGATGGGTGGATTCGTAGTTTTTCACAAAGAAGAAGCCGAAGAAGAGGGACAACCAGATCAGGAAGAAAGAGCAGATCAGGAATGTCCTGCACATGCGGAAAGGACGGATATGCATCAACCACAGCGCACAAAGGAAATAGTAGAACAGATAGAGGAGACAAGAGATGCCGAAAGTCCTGTTGATGAAGAAATCAGCCAGTTTTGCGCCTCTCAGGCCCGCCCAGTTCCTTACATTTTCATTGATGTAATCGATGGTGAATCCCTGTGTGTTCTGCACCAGGCTTTGGTCTTGCCAGCCCGTGAAGAAGAATGAGACGAAAGCCAACGCCAAGTAGAGTCCAAACGTCAGCAGCACCAGCCCGATGGCCGTCTGTATACGTTCGTCCTTCATTTTTTTGAGCAATGGATACAAACCGCCTTTCACTTCTCCTTCTGTGTTTTTCTCCATGTCCGCTCTCTTATCTTGCTCTTTTTTGCCCATTCTATCCTGTTTTCTATAACCGCAAAGTTAATTAAAAAGAGTCATAATCCACCATCGAGAGGAAAAACCTTCGGGTGTTTTTCACGTGTTTTAACAGATTGCCCGTCATCACCCTTGTAACAACGCCTTAGCAATCATTTCTGAATTTTATTTCTGCCTGATGAAGATGTTGATCGGTGTGCCGGACAGCTCCCATTGTTCCCTCATCTTGTTTTCGAGGAATCGTTTGTACGGATCCTTCACGTACTGCGGAAGGTTCGCATAGAAAACAAACGATGGAATCTGCGTATTTGGCAATTGCATCACATATTTGATCTTGATATACTTACCCTTCGTGGCAGGTGGCGGATAGTTCTCGATAAGCGGCAAGAAGAACTCGTTCAGCTTGCTGGTCGCGATCTTCCGCTTCTTGTTGCCATAGACCTCCATAGCAGCCTCTATCACCTTGAAAATGCGCTGTTTGGTCAGTGCGGAGGTGAAGATGATAGGGAAATCATCGAACGGGGCGAGACGCTCCCTGATGGCCTTCTCCATCGTGAGGGTCGACTTAGAGTCTTTATCCGTGATGAGGTCCCATTTGTTGACGCACACAACAATGCCCTTCTTGTTCTTTTGGATCAATTGGACGATGTTCATGTCCTGCGCCTCGATGCCTCTTGTCGCATCGATCATGAGGATACAAACGTCAGAATCCTCGATGGAACGGATGGAACGGATGACGGAGAAGTATTCGAGGTCTTCCGTCACTTTGCCCTTTTTGCGGATACCCGCCGTGTCGACGAGGTAGAAATCGTATCCGTATTTCGTGTAACGGGTGTGTATACTGTCGCGGGTAGTACCTGCGATGTCCGTCACGATATACCTATCTTCTCCGATGAAAGCGTTGATTATGGATGATTTTCCTGCGTTTGGTCTACCCACGATGGCGATGTGTGGCAAGTCCTCGTCCATCTCCTCCTCCTTCTTCTTAGGCAACTCTTGCAGAATCATGTCGAGCAGGTCTCCCGTGCCCGATCCCGAGATGGAGGATATGCACTGCGGATCGCCCAAACCCAGTTTGTAGAACTCCGCCGCATCATATCGTAACTCGTTGTTGTCCACCTTGTTGCAAATCAAGATGACCGGTTTTTTGTTCTTGCGGAGGATCTGTCCCACCTGCAGGTCGAGGTCCGTCAGACCGTTGGTCACATCGACGACGAAAAGGATGACGTCAGCCTCCTCGATGGCTATCTTCACCTGTTTGCGGATCTCCTCCTCGAAAATATCGTCCGAATTGACCACCCAACCGCCTGTGTCGACGATGGAGAACTCCACACCGTTCCATTCCACCTTTCCGTACTGGCGGTCACGCGTGGTGCCGGCCTCGTCGTTTACGATGGCGCGGTGTGTTTGGGTCAGTCTGTTGAATAGTGTAGACTTGCCGACGTTCGGACGGCCTACTATAGCTACTAAATTGCTCATTTTCTTTCTATTATTCTGTTAGGGTTATCAACGGTTATTCAGGTTGATAGCCAAAATCCTTCAAGTCTTTGTCCTTGTTTCTCCAATCCTTCTCCACCTTAACGTAGAGCTCAAGAAAGACCTTTTTATCGAAGAAAGCCTCGATATCCTTCCTGGCCTCCGTTCCGACCTTTTTCAGCATCTTACCGCCCTGTCCGATGATGATGCCCTTCTGGGAGTCACGCTCGACGTAGATGACGGCGTTGATACGGATGAGTTTGTCGTCCTCCTTGAAGCTCTCCACCACGACCTCCACGGCATAGGGAACCTCCTTGTCGTAGTTGGTGAGAATCTTCTCGCGGATGATCTCCGTGACGAAGAACCTGGCCGGTTTGTCGGTCAATGCGTCCTTTTCGAAGAACGGCGGTGAATCTGGCAATAAGCTCTTGATCCTTTTCAGCACGTAATCGAGGTTGAAGTTATTTTGTGCGGAGATAGGGATGATTTCGGCGTCCGGTAGGATACCCTTCCACTTCTCCACCAACTCGATCAACTTAGGCTGGTCGGTCAGGTCTATTTTATTGATGATGAGCAGAACAGGAGCTTTCTGCTTCTTCACTTTCTCGATGAAATCGGCGTTTTTTTCCGCGCTTTCCACCACGTCCGTCACGTAGAGCAGCACATCCGCGTCGGTGAGTGCGCTGGTGGAGAAGTTCAGCATGGACTCCTGGAGCTTGTAGTTAGGCTTCAGGACGCCGGGCGTGTCCGAGTAGACGATTTGGAAATCCTCCCCGTTCACGATGCCCAAAATTCTATGTCGTGTGGTCTGCGCCTTCGAAGTGATGATGGAGATCCTCTCACCCACCAAAGCGTTCATCAACGTCGATTTGCCGACGTTAGGGTTGCCCACAATATTTACAAAACCTGATTTATGCATGAGAGATTATTTTTTGCAAAGTTAAGGATTTTTCCGCTCAATAGAAAATTATTTTTCATGGGGGATCGGGCGGTGCGCCTCCTGCGCCGCCGATATCCGCCATGAGGACGGGGTTATCTTACCGACATTCCCCCTCCATTCTTTTCAGAACGGATACACCCCCTCGTTCGCGCCTTTCAGCAAGCCCTCCATGGCTTTTTGGTTCCCGACGGTGCACTTGTCTCGGTCGATCACGCTTTTGGATCCGTTCGGTGTGTCCCATAACACGGGGACAATGCCATAATTCTTTGCGGTTTTGGTCAGGAAATAATAGTAGGCCGCGCGACACTCCTCAAACTTGTCCTGCCATTCTGCGGATAGTTCACGGTTCATGATGGCGAACTCACCCATCACAACGGGTATGCCCTTATCGACAAATTTCGCTTTGATGGCAGAAAACTCGGATATGACGGTCTCCTCCGTATGCCAAGAGCAGGAACGATTCACTCCATCCACGATTATGTTCTGATAATCCTTTCCCCAGAACCAATGGGCAGGTCCCCAATCGGCATCTTCCTCCATCAACGCATAGGTGTATGGGTAGTAATGGAACTCCATCAGCAGGCGGTTCGGAACAATATCGGTCGGCATGTAGTCGTACTGCACGGCTTTGTCGGCCGCCGTCCCCGCACATTGAATGACTAGGCATCGTGTTCCATTGTAGCCTCCCGTGGCACGGACCGTGTTGACGAAAGTCTGGTGATACGTCTTGAGTATGGCGGCTTGCTCGTCATTTTCCGTGTCTGGCTCGTTGGCACTGCAGAAGACCAGATGCTCGTCGTAGTTCTTGAAATGGGAGGCGATCTGCCCCCATAGGTTCTCCTGCGTTTTGTTCACAGAGGATTGTGAAGCCGCCTCCACATGCCTCTCCAACCATCCCCCATCCCAATGGATGTTCAACAACACGTACAGATCGTCCTTCATGCAATAGTCCACCACCTCTTGTATGCGCTTCATCCACCATTCCGGTATGACACCTCCATTCGCCTCCGCATAGGTGTTCCACGCCACAGGGATGCGCACGGTATTGAATCCAGCCTCTTTGTAGGCGTCGATGATCTGTTGCGTGATTTTCGGACTGCCCCAACAACTTTCGTTGCTGGAGGTGGTGGAACAGCCGACGGATTCGAACGTGTTGCCGATATTGCAGGCCAAGAACATCTTGGAGGCTAATTGCGTAGCCGTCATTTTCAGCTCCATCTCAGCCGGTTCGTCGGACATGGAGAACGTGATGCTATCCACATCGACCACATCAAACTGGGTGACGGAACCATCTTTCTGCCATACATAAAAATGTTCTTGTGCACTGCCGTTGAGATGCGCACAAATAGCACAAACGGCTAAAAATAAACCTCTTATCCTCATAATAGTTTTTTTAGGAGGGGTTGAGAACCAATCATCTGGCAAATCAACACCCCTCAATTGACAATCGTTCGGTAAAGATATGAATAAATTTACGATTTGGCTATTTACGATTTACTATTTTAGAATGTGGCGTATATGGATTTTATTCTCCTCTTCTAAAATCTTTGTGTAAACTATAGAAAAAAATATAAAATGGTTGGTTGTCAATGACAAATTGTATATATTCGTTTAAAATTACTCACTAATCATTAAAACTAACTATCATGAGGAAACTTTTATTAACCCTTGTCACGTTGATTGTGGCCAGCGCCTCTAATTGGGCACAGGAAACTGTTTTCCAACTCCATGACTCAACTGCCTATGATAAGGAGAAACACATGTACAATGTCACCCTCTTCTCCAATTTCGAGGGGGTAAAGCTTACGGTTAGCGGTAAAATCGGGAAGCATGATTATGTGGATTTAGGATTGCCAAGCGGGGTTTTATGGGCGACCTGCAACATCGGTGCGAAATCACCGGTGGAAACGGGCGATTTCTTTGCTTGGGGTGAGATCAAGAAGAAAAAGGAATACAATTGGAGCACATACAAATGGTCGGAAATCACGAAAAACGGGACCTATACGGACGCAAACGGAAAGAAAAAAACCGCATTTAAGAAGGTACAGACCAAATATTGCGCCAACAGCTACATCGAGTACGAAGGAAAGAAATATGTGAAGAAAGGTGCGGTTATGGACACTTTGAGAACGCTTCTCCCTGAGGATGACGCAGCCACCGCACAATGGGGAAATAAATGGCGTATGCCTACCTCAGATGAGATAGAGGAGCTTATCGAATGGTGCGATTGGTTGTGGGTCCAAAACTATAACAACTCTGGCGTTGCAGGTATCATGGGTGTCTCAAAGAAGAATGAGAGCTTCATCTTTTTCCCTGCGGCGGGCTTCAAGTTTAACAAAGACCATAAGAACGTGGGCGAATTTGGTGCCTATTGGTCTTCCGATCTGGTAAAGGAAAAGGACGTGGATTTTAAACAAAACCTGTTAGATCCCAGCAATAGGTCGATGGGCTTCTATTTCGGAACATCCGCTCTAGGAATAGCATGGGTCCGTTCCAACTGGGACGATCGCATGTTCGGCATGCTTGTCCGTGCGGTTTCCGTCTCTAAATAACCATTTATATTTACTATTTAGTTATTTGCGATTTACTATTTAGCTATTTATGGTTTACTATTTAGTTATTTACGAATTACTATTTTGAGGCGCAGAAAGCCTGGGTTGGGTTCTTCTCGATGGATTGATTTTCTGCGTGGCGGATACAAAAAGAGAGGATTTCCTTGTGTGGGAAATCCTCTCTTTCTATTTATTACGGTCCTTGTCAGACTTCTCTTAAAGCAATGTGCTGGCCAGCTCGGAGAGGTAACTTCTCTCGCCCTTGATCAGGTTCACGTGGGCGAATATGTTTTGCCCGCGCATCTTGTCGATCATGTAGACGAGTCCGTTGGACTGCATATCCAAGTAAGGGGTATCGATCTGCTGCACGTCGCCGCAGAATACCATCTTACAGCCCTCTCCTGCCCTCGTGATGATGGTCTTCACCTCATGTGGGGTCAGGTTCTGTGCCTCGTCCGCGATGAAGTAGGTGTTGCTCAAGCTCCTACCACGGATGAAGGCCAGTGCCTCGATGATCAGTTGCTCGCTCTTTTGCATATCATCCAAGAGCTTCAGTTCCTTGCTGCTTGGGCCGAACTGATGTTTGATGACGTTCAGGTTATCGAACAGAGGCTGCATGTAAGGAGCGACCTTCTGCTTCTCGTCGCCTGGCAGGAAGCCCAAGTCTTTGTTGGACATCGCCACGATAGGACGCGCCAAGAGGATTTGTTTGTACTTCTCGTGCTGTTGCAGCGCAGCTGCCAAGGCCAGCAAGGTCTTACCCGTTCCGGCCCTTCCTGTGATGGCCACCAGCTTGATGTCGTCATCCAGCAGGGCGTTCAGGGCGAACGATTGTTCCGCGTTTCTTCCCTCGATGCCGAAAGCCTTCTCTTTCTTCACCTTCTCCACCAGCTTTGTATTGGCGTTGTAGCGTGCCATCACGGTCGAACGGCTGCTCTTCATGATGAAGCACTCGTTAGCGCCCACTTCCCCGTCCAGTTTGAAGTCGTCGAGCGGCAGGCCTGTCGGTGAGGCGTAAAGCTTGTCTATCATGTCCGCATCCACATTGTCGAATACGGTCTGCGCCTTGTCGAACACGTCTACGTTGGTCACTTTGTCCGTGCTGTAGTCTTCCGCCTCCATGCCCAATGATCTTGCCTTCATACGAAGGTTCACGTCTTTGGAGACGAGTATGGTTTTCACCTTCGGGAATTTCGTGGCGACAATGTCCACCACGGCCAATATCTTGTGGTCTGGAATCTTTTCGGAGAACGCCTTGGCGATCTTCTCCGGATACTCCGAATTCGTCACAATGAATAGTTTTCCGAGTCCTGAACCCAGACTAACCCCTTTCTGGAAAATGTCTTTGCTACCGCTTATGGAATCTAACTCGCGTACGAATTCACGCGCGTTGAAGTTGATCTGATCATTTCCTTTTTTGAATTTGTCCAACTCCTCTAAGACGACAATCGGAAGGTATATGTCATTGTCCTGAAAGTTGTAAATACACTTGTAATCGTGAAGGATAACGTTTGTATCCAATACGAAATTTTTCTTAGCGCCCATGGTCATACAATTTAAGTGTTAATCATTATTTTTTTTGAAGGAAATAATCCTTACCTTCGTATTGGTAAAGTTAGTGATTATTTTGAAAACACCAAACATTGTTCAGTAAAAATGACGTACGCAGAGACGATTGAATATATATTTAGCCGTATGCCGAGTTTCCAAACGGTCGGCTCCTCTGGTTATAAGCCAGGCATTGAGAGTATGAAGACGATGGATGCCTATTTCGGTCATCCGCATGAATCATTCCGCACGATACATGTCGCCGGTACGAACGGTAAGGGGTCTGTCTCCCATACCCTAGCCTCCATCCTGCAATCCGCGGGCTATAAGGTCGGATTGTTCACCTCGCCCCATCTGCGCGACTTCCGGGAGCGTATACGGGTGAACGGAGAGATGGTGCCGGAAGAGTTCGTCGTGGAGTTCGTGGAGGCGCATCGTGCCTTGATCGAGAAGGTTTGCCCCTCTTTCTTCGAGGTGAACGTGGCCATCGCCTTCGATTACTTCAGGCAGGAGCAGGTGGACGTGGCCGTGATTGAGGTCGGACTGGGTGGAAGACTGGACAGCACGAACATCATAACGCCTGACCTCTGTGTCATCACCAATATCAGCATGGACCACATGAATCTGCTGGGCGATACGCTGGAGCAGATCGCAGCGGAGAAGGCTGGCGTCATCAAGGAGGGAATCCCTGTCGTGATCGGTGAGGCGGAGGGCTCCGTCAAGGAGGTGTTCCAACGCAAGGCGGAGGAGGTGAACACACGTATTTGCTTCGCTCCTCAGGAGGATTGCGAATTCATCGGTATGGAGGCCTCCTATAAGCAGCCGTTCCAGTTGCTCCGTGTGGGGGACGAATTGGTGCGTACACCGCTGTTGGGCATCTATCAATGGAAGAACATGACGACCGTTTTAAGTGCTGTGAAGGAGTTGCGGCATTTGGGCTACCATATCCCTCGTGACGTCATGCGCCATGGCATCGAGCATACGTTGGACCAGACCCACCTGATGGGACGCTGGCAACGATTGAAGGAGACCCCTTATGTGGTATGCGATACGGGTCATAACGTGGGCGGTATCCAGTATGTCGTGCAACAGCTGGAGAGCCTGCCTTGCAAGACCTTGCGCATTGTTTTCGGCATGGTGGGCGACAAGGACGTAAGCCATGTGCTGGAGCTTTTGCCGAAACAAGCTGTCTACTATTTTACGAAAGCCAATAGCAAACGTGCGATGCCGGAGACGAAGCTGAAGGAACTCGCCGAGCAGAAAGGGTTGAAGGGAAAGACCTACCCAAGCGTGGCTGAGGCGTACCAAGCCGCGCTGAGCGAGGCCGACGACGAGGATGTGATCTATATTGGCGGCAGCACCTACGTGGTGGCGGAGATTGTGTGACTCGTTGTTTTACAATTCAATAGCACTGATTGTGCCAACCCTCTTCCCTTCTTTAACATCCAAAAACGCATTTTGTTGAAAAAAAATGCGTCGTTTCCTTTGGATATTTCGAAAATAGCGCTACTTTTGCAACGCTTTTCAGGGGAGAAGCCTTGTTGAAAATAGCATGAAAGTGCTTTCGGTCTTATAGCTCAGTTGGTTTAGAGCATCTGCCTTACAAGCAGAGGGTCCTAGGTTCGAATCCTAGTGGGACCACAAGAAAGAATAGTTTGAGTTTAGAAAAAAAGGTCTTATAGCTCAGTTGGTTTAGAGCATCTGCCTTACAAGCAGAGGGTCCTAGGGTCGAATCCTAGTGGGACCACAAGAAAAAAGGATGTCGGGGATTTCGGAGAGCGTTCCGACGGTATGAAACCGTTTCGGTGTCCGTTTGAGTTTAGAAAAAAGGTCTTATAGCTCAGTTGGTTTAGAGCATCTGCCTTACAAGCAGAGGGTCCTAGGTTCGAATCCTAGTGGGACCACAAAAAAGTGGAGCCGCCTTAGTCAGGGTGGCTTTTTTGTTTATCCAAAACGTATATGGTTACCGAATGAAGAAATACGTTGTCATCGTGGCGGGTGGAAAAGGCTTGCGGATGGGTACTGATGTTCCCAAGCAATTCTTGCCGGTGGCGGGTATGCCTATCCTGATGCGGACCATCCGCAAATTCCATGACTACGACCCGCAAATGGGCATTGTTGTCGTGCTCCCTGCCCATCAAATCCCCTATTGGAATGATCTTTGCGCGGAATATCGCTTCGACGTGCCCTACCAGCTGGCTTTGGGCGGAGAGACGAGGTTCCATTCCGTGAAGAATGGCTTGGCGTACGTGGAGTATGCTTCGGACGTGTGCGTGGCTGTCCACGACGGTGTCCGTCCGTTCGTTTCGGAGTCGGTTATAGACGCCGCTTTCGTAGAGGCGCAACGCTCCGGGGCGGCCGTGCCGGTTGTTCCTGTGGTGGACTCTATCCGTGAGGTCTTGGCGGATGGTTCGAACAAGGCCCGGAACCGTGGGGATTTCCGCTTGGTGCAGACTCCGCAGGTCTTTCGTTCGGATCTTCTGCGTAAGGCGTATGAACAGCCTTATTGCGAGGAGTTTACGGATGACGCGAGTGTGGTGGAACGCCTCGGACACCCTGTCTGCCTGACGGAGGGAAACCGTGAGAACATAAAGATCACCACGGTGTTCGATCTGAAATGGGCGGAGGCGTTTTTGTCGGAATGATTGTTCTTTCACGACATTTTTTTATATTTGCAGATTGTTTTAAAGAGAGAAATATATAATAATTACTGATAGAAAATGAAAAGGACGAGGATTGTCGAGGCGGTCAAGATGACTCAATACGGCGAGACAGTGAACGTGAAGGGTTGGGTCCGTACCAAACGTGGTAACAAACAGGTGAATTTCATCGCGTTGAACGATGGTTCCACCATCAATAACATTCAAATCGTTGCGGATGTCGATAAGTTTGACGAGGAGTTGCTGAAGTCGATCACCACAGGTGCCTGCCTGAGTGTGACAGGAAAGTTGGTGAAGTCTGAAGGCGCAGGTCAAGCTGTTGAGATTCAGGCTAGTGAGATTGAAATCTACGGATTGGCCGACAATACCTATCCGTTGCAGAAAAAGGGTCACTCTATGGAGTTCCTCCGTGAGATCGCCCACCTGAGACCAAGAACCAATACGTTCGGTGCGGTCTTGAGGATCCGCCACAACATGGCTATCGCTATCCATAAGTTCTTCCACGAGAAGGGTTTCTTCTATTGGCACTCCCCTATCATCACGGCTTCCGACTGTGAGGGCGCTGGCCAGATGTTCCAAGTGACCACGCAGAACCTTTACGACCTGAAGAAGGACGAGAACGGTTCCATCAAATATGACGATGATTTCTTCGGAAAACAGACCAGCCTTACCGTTTCGGGACAGCTGGAGGGCGAGTTGGGTGCGACCGCTTTGGGCGCCATCTATACGTTCGGCCCTACTTTCCGTGCCGAAAATTCCAATACGCCTCGCCACTTGGCGGAGTTCTGGATGATCGAGCCTGAGGTTGCCTTCATCGACTTGGCTGAGTTGATGGACCTTGAGGAGGAGTTCATCAAGTATTGCGTCAACTGGGCGTTGGAGCACTGCATGGACGATCTTACCTTCCTGAACAATATGATCGACAAGGGCCTGATCGAGCGTCTGAAATCAGTAGTTTCAACAGAATTCGTCAGATTGCCTTACACGGAGGGTATTAAGATCCTGGAGGCTGAGATCGCGAAGGGCAAGAAGTTCGAGTTCCCTGTATATTGGGGCTGCGACTTGGCCAGCGAGCATGAGCGTTTCTTGGTGGAGGAGCATTTCAAGAAACCTGTCATCATGATTGATTATCCTAAGGAGATCAAGGCGTTCTACATGAAACAGAATACGGACGGCAAGACCGTTCAGGGAACGGATGTTCTCTTCCCTCAAATCGGTGAGATCATCGGTGGTAGTGTGAGAGAGGAGAATTATGATAAGCTGATGGCAAGAATCCAGGAGCTGAATATTCCTATGAAGGATATGTGGTGGTATCTTGATACCCGTAAGTACGGATCTTGCCCTCACGCAGGCTTCGGCTTGGGATTCGAGCGCTTGATGCTCTTTGTGACGGGAATGCAGAACATCAGGGATGTCATTCCTTTCCCAAGAACACCTAAGACCGCAGACTTTTAACGAGTCGCATTGTATGGTATATCCGAATCCCGTGAAAGGGATTCGGATTTTTTCTTAAAGGAATCTTGTGTGCTTATTGTGAGGTATATGTGTTTCCTATAGGATGTTTCCTCTGGAAAGTTTTTGGTTGTTCCTTTCTTTGTTGAATATATTCAACTTTTTTTGCTATTTTTGAATCCTTGAAAACTATAAGTGATTTTTATGAAATACATTAGTGAGAATCTCAGGCATATAGGTGCATTGGTTATTGCCCTTTTGACGTGCCACTCTTCCTTTGCGGCTTTGGAAAAGGATGCCGACGGGTATTATCTGATTAAGAGCGCTGAAGATTTGGCTGAATACAGGGATGCTGTTAATGATGGTACGCAGATGGATGGCCGTTTGGCGAATGATATCGACATGAGCACGGTGTGTGGTACCATCAACGGAAAGAAAGTGACGTGGGTGCCGATTAATAGGAAACGTCTCTCCATCAAATTCGATGGGGCGAACCATACCATTTCCAATCTTTTTATCTTTACGAAAAACACCAATCAGGGACTCTTCTTCAGTGCGGATGTCATTCAGGACTTGACTCTCAAGGATGCTTATGTGAAGGGTGCGAACAACTGTTCCGGTATCGTGGCGAGCGCTTATGGTTCGGCACGCAAGTGTTTGTTAGCCAACTGCCATTTCGATGGTGTCGTGATAGGATTGTATAATGTGGGAGGAATCACTTCTGGTGCGGATATGGTCTCCGCTAATATCGTGAATTGCAGCAATAGCGGTACGATTGTCGGTGGGGATAATGTGGGCGGAATCGCTGGATATACGAGAGGTGTAACCTTTGTCAATTGCTACAATTTGGGCCGTGTGAAGGCGGTCTCGAATATCACCTCGGATAACGAAGTGATTTATAATGGCATAGCGGGCGGTCTCGCTGGTACATTCGATGTGGGTGTCTTCTATAATTGTTATAACTACAATAAAATCAGTGGTTTGTCTACTGGACAGATGACCGGGCAAATCCGGAGTTCGGGTAAGGCTACTATCTCGAATTGTTTCGGATTGGAAGGAATGGCGAATGTCAATGATTATGAGTCAACGCTTAAAATCCATGCTGCATCGAGCTTTAAGGATGGTTCGTTGCAGAAACTTCTGAATAATTTCGTTGCTTCTACTCCTTCTTTGGACGAGACGTTGTTTGGTGGCGTTGTTTATTTCAAGGAATGGACGCAAGGTTCTGATTATCCGATGTTTGCGGATGTTGTTTTACCTCCTAAAAAAGTTTCCATTGTGACGTATAGGGGGGATTATTTCGGCATGGATGTCTTTTCTGAGACGATGACGTTGCCGTTCTGCAATGAGACTGTTTTCTCCTATCAGTTCGCCAACTCGTTTGATGGCAAGAATGTGAAGGGAGACACTGTTGTCCTCGTGACGAAGGTGCTGAAGCAGAACTTCTTGAAGAAGGATAGTGAGGGTTTCTATTTGATCGGTAGTGCGAAGGATCTAGGACTTTTCCGTGATGCGGTGAATGGCGGCGCTTCCTCTATCAAGGGACGTCTGACCGATGACATCGATATGAGTGAGGTCTCGGCCGATGGTGCATGGATTCCTATCGGAGATCGTGATCTGTGTTGCGGCACTCCTTTCAGCGGAGTCTTCGATGGCGCTAATTACTTTGTGTACAACTTGAAGGAATCTGGTGAAAATCAGGTGTTCGCAGGACTCTTCTCCAGTGTCAAAGGGGCTTTGATTAAGAATGTTTCCTTGAAGAATTCGTCGATAACGGGTTATTATGCCGGTGCGATCTGTGCCTATGCGGAATCCTCCACTTTCGCCAATTGCGGTAGCGAGGCTTTTGTTTCGGGAAACTTTGTCGATGGTGTGGCCGGCTTTATAGGTGTCGCCATTGATTGTGATATCGTCAATTGCTATAACTTGGGCGAAATACAAGGAGAAGGGAAAGCGAGCGGATTCTTGGGTCTGGAACAGGATAATTGTAGGATCGTCAATTGCTACGCCTCTTGCTCGGTGACTAGCACGTCTGAGACGACAGGGCAGAGAAGTCCGTTCCTGTTTGAGTTCCTGGTGGGCGATGTTGATAACTGCTATTACGATAGTATCCGTTTCTATGCTAATTCGGACGTCTGGGGGCAAGTGAATGATTCGGTGATCGCTACGACGACGACGTTCATTAAATCCCAGGATTTTATCAATCTGCTGAATAAGAATGTGGATTCCTTAAATAAGACCCAAGATACGATCGTGTATCGGAAATGGATTGCGGGCCAGATATCCAACTATCCTAAGTTTAATGCGACGGAGGAAGCTAGCGTGTATGACCGCTCGAATGATGCCGATATTTTGCCTTCTGTTCTCGTTTATTCTGTGGATAACACATTGTACATCAAATCACAGAGAGAGGGCTCTCTGGCTTTGTACAACCGTTCAGGACAGTTGGTTAGACTAATCCATGTGGAGGAGGGTCTGACGGAAGTGTCAGGATTGCCTATTGGTGTTTATATCATCGCAGGCAAATCTGTTTTAATCAGATGATAGAATTGAATTAAGGTGATTTGATATATGAAAAACGCCGATGGAAAGTCCATCGGCGTTTCTTTTCGCCTTCAACTAAAGCAAACCGTATCGGGCGACGTCTGACGACAGTCAGACAACTTTTTAGTTTAAGGGGACGTGCGTCCCATTCATAGGTAAAGGTATTATTTGATAATAAATCAAATAAGATAAAAAAATATTATCTCTTTATCTGTGCAAATTTAATCTATATATGTTATATTCGCAAGGTCTTTTTAAGATAATGGTATGTATTTGTTCTCGTTGCCCTATTTCAATGTGTTTCTGGCAATAATGGTCGTTATTGCGGTGATTGTGTTCGTGTCCCTCTATTTCGTGGATGCGGGCTATGGAATCATGTTTGATAAGAAATGGGGCGTTTCTGTGAACAATAAGGTGGGATGGGTCTTGATGGAGGCACCTGTGTTTTTCGTCATGTTGGCTTGCTGGTGGTTCTCGGACCGCACCTGGGAGTTGGTCCCGTTCATCTTTTTCTTGTTGTTTCAATTGCACTATTTCCAACGTTCTTTCATATTCCCTTTCCTGATGCGTGGAAAGAGCCGTATGCCTATCTTGATTATGGTTATGGGCGTTATTTTCAATACGTTGAATGGACTTATGCAAGGCGGTTGGATATTTTATGTGTCGCCAGATGGTCTCTATTCCGCTGATTGGCTGACGACTCCGCAGTTCATCGCGGGTTTCTTGCTCTTCTTTGTGGGAATGGGCATTAACCTGCACTCAGACTATATTGTCCGTCATCTTCGTAAACCGGGCGATCCGAACCATTATTTGCCGAAAGGGGGAATGTTCAACTTTGTCACTTCCGCCAATTATTTCGGTGAGTTGGTGGAATGGATTGGTTTTGCCGTCATGACATGGTCGTTGGCTGGAGCGGTCTTTGCGTTATGGACTTTCGCGAATCTGACACCACGTGCAAACACTATATACAAAAGATATAAAAACATGTTTCCAGAAATGGAACGCCTTCATTTGAAGCGTATTATTCCATTTCTTTATTGAAAAGCACAGAAAAAAAACGAATTGGTATGGCTTCATCGTTGTTCTCGCCCGGTAAAATCGGGCCTTTAACATTAAGAAATCGGACGATACGTTCCGCCGCTTTCGAGGGAATGTGTCCGGGTAATGCACCGTCCCAGATGTTGCATGATTATCATGTCTCTGTCGCCGCCGGGGGTGTGGGCATGACTACCCTCGCCTATTCCGCTGTCGAACAGAGTGGACTCTCTTTCCCTCATCAGCTTTGGTTGAAGAAGGAAAACATCCCTGCGCTTCGAAAGATAACGGATGATATCCACCGTGAAGGTGCCGCCGTTAGTATTCAAATCGGGCATTGCGGCAATATGTCTCATAGGAAAATCTGTGGATGCACCCCTATTTCCGCCTCAAGCGGTTTTAATATTTATTCTCCGACCATTGTGCGTGGAATGCGCAAGGAGGAGATCGAGCAGAGCGCTAAGGCGTTCGGATACGGTGTCGAATTGGCCCGTGAGGCTGGTTTTGATGCGGTGGAGCTGCATGCCGGACACGGGTATCTGATCAGCCAGTTCCTCTCCCCTTCCACGAACCATAGGAAGGATGAGTTTGGTGGTTCGCTGGAGAATAGGATGCGCTTCATGAAAATGTCGGTGGACGAGGTGATGAAGGCTGCCAAGGGTGATATGGCTGTGCTGGTGAAGATGAATATGCGTGATTGCTGTCGCCATGGTATGGACTTGGACGAGAGCTTGGAGGTGGCGAAGACCTTGGAAAGCTCAGGTGTCCACTGCTTGGTGCTGAGTAGCGGATTCGTCAGCAGTGCGCCGATGGATGTCATGCGTGGTGCGATGCCGTTCCGTACGATGGCATATTACATGAATCAGAAGCTGATGCCGCTGTTGGTTCGTTCGTTCGGCTCAAATTTGGTCCCTCCGGTTAAGTTCAAGGAGGCTTATTTCCTGGAGGATGCGCTGAAGTTCCGCCAGGCGCTGAAGATGCCTCTTTGCTATGTAGGTGGTCTGGTTTCCAAGGATAAAATCGATGAGGTACTGGATGATGGTTTCGATTTTGTGGCGATGGCGAGGGCTCTGCTCAATAACCCTCATTTCGTGAATGATATGCAGGCGGATGAACATGCGCGGGTCTCCTGCGACCACTCCAACTACTGCATCGGACGTATGTATTCGAGGGAAATGGCTTGCCATCAGTGCATTTTGAGGGAAGGCAAAGAAGATATTCCTCAATCATTGTTGAAGGAAATTGAAAACAATTGCGAAAAAGGATATTAATCCAATTCTTTTTGCTACTTTTACAAACATATTGCTGGCGGAGTTTTTATTCCAAAGGCATCTCTGATTTTTATTAGTAGTAGATTGATATAACGATTATGTTTGAAGGTTACAAGGTTGGTCTGGCGTTGAGTGGCGGTGGTGCGAAAGGCATCGCTCATTTGGGAGTTCTGAA
This sequence comes from Paludibacteraceae bacterium, assembly GCA_045226255.1. Lineage (GTDB taxonomy): Bacteria > Bacteroidota > Bacteroidia > Bacteroidales > Paludibacteraceae > UBA1181. Next base: position 59,996 of record JBGVCG010000016.1, read on the forward strand.
AGTGTTGGAGGAGCGTGGCATTGAGGTTGATTATCTCTCTGGTGTGAGTGCAGGCGCCATTATGGGTGCGTTGTATGCGGACGGTAATACGCCTGAGGATATCTGCCAATACATCAAAAAGAGTGATATGTATCATATGCTCTCCTTGACCATGCCTCGCCATGGCGGTATCACCCGAATGGACCAGTTTGGCAAATTCATCAAGGATAAAATCAAGGCCGAAACCTTCGAGGATTTGCGGATTCCGATGGTTATCAACGCCACGGAGCTGAATGACGGCAAGAATGTCTACTTCGACAAGGGACCTCTCCTCGATTGTATCATCGCTTCCGCTTCCGTGCCTATTTTCTTTAAACCGATGTGCATCAACGGAAAACTATACGTGGACGGTGGTCTGTTCTGTAACCTGCCGGCTAAAATCCTTCGTAAGAAGGGCTGTGACATCGTGATTGGTGTACATGTCAACCCTATCACCCATGAGGACAAATTTGAGGGCATAAAGGACGTCTCTGAGCGTGTTTTCCACCTCTCCGTGAATGGTAATACCATCGAGGAGAAAAAAGATTGCGATATCTTAGTTGAGACGTTCCGTGCGCGGGCATATGGCATGTTCGACGCTTCCAAGGCCGAGGAGGTCTTCCAGATTGGTTATGAGGATGCTAGCAACGCCCTCGATGCGGTGGATTGGGATGAACTAAGGATGAAGATTAGGGTATCTTCTAAATACAAGAGGAGGTGATTCACCTCCTCCCGATTTTTTATTTGATACGTAGAATTACGTTTTTAGTTCAAAATTCATAATTGACTTCGTCTAACTACGTTTCAAAATTCTCTTAGTACATTGTAGAGCTTTTGGATTGGAAGTCCCATGATGTTGTAGAAGCTGCCGTTGATGTGCTCCACACCGATGTAGCCGATCCACTCCTGCACACCGTATGAGCCCGCTTTGTCGAATGGCTTGTAACGCTCGATGTAGTGGGTGATTTCCTCGTCCGTTAGGGTGGCGAAACGGACATCCGACTGAGCCACGAAGGATACTTCCTTCTCTTTTGTTTTAACGCATACGCCCGTGTATACTTGGTGCGTGTCGCCGGAAAGGCTTCGGAGCATCTGTATGGCGTCCTCTTTCGTCTTGGGTTTTCCCATCAGGCCATTATCTTTCCATACGATCGTATCTGCCGTGATAATCAATTCATTGCTTTGGATGAGTTGGCTGTATGCCCGCATCTTCTGTTTCGCCAGGTATAGGGGAATCTCTCCTTCCCGCAGGTTGCTTGGGAAATGCTCCTCCAATCCTTTGATGGTTTTCACTTCGAAATCTATCTCTAACCCTGCCAGCAATTCTTTCCTTCGAGGGGAATTGGAGGCTAAAATGACATGATATTGTTCTAACATAATAGTTCCTCAAGTATCGTTTTTTCCTATGCGCGAATTTAGCAGAAATTTCCGTATCTTCGCAGAGGATAATGTGAGATATAATCGTATGGAGGAATTTTTGAGCCAACTAAATGATAGTCAGAAGGATGCTGTGCTTTATAACGATGGTCCCTCGCTCGTGGTGGCGGGTGCCGGCTCTGGAAAGACGCGTGTGCTGACGTATAAAATCGCTGGCCTTTTGAAGGAAGGTTATGATCCTGCACGCATTTTGGCGTTGACTTTCACGAATAAGGCGGCGGACGAGATGAAATCACGTATCGACAACATCGTTGGCGAAGGGGTCTCCAGACGATTGTGGATGGGTACTTTCCACTCTATTTTTGCTCGTATCCTGCGCCAACAGGCTGAAAAAATAGGTTATAAACCAAGCTTCACCATCTATGACACTGCGGATTCTAAAAGCTTGGTGAAGAATATCGTCAAGGAGATGGGGCTGGATGAGAAGAAATATACGCCTAAGGCGGTGCTCTCCCGTATTTCCCAACTGAAAAATAGTTTAGTCACCCCTGATGTCTACCGTAATCATACGGATTGGCAGAAGAATGACGCTTATGCGAAGATTCCTCGCCTGTCGGAGATTTATTCTTTGTATTTTGCCCGCTGCTACAAGGCTGTCGCGATGGATTTCGATGATATATTGCTCTATACGAATATCTTATTCCGTGATTTTCCGGAGGTCTTGGCGCAATATCAGGAGATGTTCCAGTTCGTTTTGGTGGACGAGTACCAGGATACGAACTTCGCCCAACACCTTGTGGTGAAGAAGTTGGCGGATAAACATCATCGTGTTTGCGTGGTGGGAGACGATGCCCAGAGCATCTATTCTTTCCGTGGGGCGAATATTGATAATATATTGAAATTCAGAGAAATATTCCCTAATTGCAAGGTCTTTAAGTTGGAGCGCAACTATCGTTCCACTCCGAATATCGTCAAGGTGGCGAACTGTTTGATCGCAAAGAATAAGAAGCAGTTGCAGAAGAATGTCTATTCTGAGCAGAAAGAGGGCAGCAAAGTGAAGGTGGTCTGCACTTATTCGGATCTGGACGAGGCCACTTCTGTCGTGTCCCAAATTAGTGGTTTCATCTCTTCTGGCAAGTATAGTTACAAGGACATGGCGGTGCTGTACCGCACGAATTCCCAGTCGCGTGTCTTTGAGGAGGCATTGCGGAAACGGGCTATTCCTTATGTGATCCATGGCGGTCATTCATTTTACCAGCGCAAGGAGATCAAGGATGTCCTCTCCTATTTCCGTTTGATTCTGAATCATGAAGATGAGGAGGCTTTCCGTCGTATCATTAATTATCCCGCAAGGGGTATCGGGGATACTACCATGGGTAAGGTCTCTGAGATTGCCCTGCGTTTCGGCATCTCTTATTGGGCGGTCATCTCTGATCCGTTGGGCTGTAATTTGCCGGTGAATGCCGGTACGGCCACCAAACTGACAAATTTCCGCACTTTGATCCAAGGATTAAGCGAGGATGTGGAGACTACGGATGCCTACTCTTTCACGAAAAGAGTATTGACAGAATCGGGAATACGTAGGGATTTGGAGGAGGACAAGTCTGTGGAAGGTATCGGCAAATTGGAGAACTTGGATGAATTGCTGAATAGTATCCATGAGTTTTGCGAATCCAGCATGGAGGAAACGGGCGAGACTGCCACGATTTCCGACTTTCTCCAGAAGGTCTCGTTAATGTCAGACATAGATGATGGCGGGGTCGATGTGGAGGATAAGGTCACGCTGATGACTGTTCATGCTGCTAAAGGATTGGAATTCAAGAATGTATTTGTCGTGGGTTTGGAGGAGGAATTATTTCCTTCCGATATGTCTCTGAAAAGTGAGGATGGCGTGGAGGAGGAACGTCGCTTGTTTTACGTGGCGATTACCCGTGCGGAGGAGAATTGCATCATTAGCTATGCGAAGTCTAGGTTTAGGAATGGTGTCACGAACAGTACGTTGCCGAGCCGTTTCCTCAAGGATATAGACGAGAATCTTCTGGATTGCCCTGCAGGTTTCCTTAATCGTTCGGAATCCCGCAGACGTTATTCTATGTGGGACGACGAGGAGGATTTCTCTTTTTCGAACAGAGGCGGCAGATCCTCGTATTCGAAGCCATGGAAAGAGTCGTTTAGGCCTGATCCGGAGCCTATGCCCCGCTCCACCACCTATGTGGCGCCAAGGAATCTGAAGCCTCTCGCAAGTGTCTCTTCTGTAGGCCGGATGTCCGATGCCCAGCCTGAACCATTGACGAAGGCGGGTGACATCGAGGTGGGCTGTTGGGTCGAACATGAGAAGTTCGGACGTGGAACCGTGCTCTCGATCGAGGGAGTCGGCGGTGACACGAAGCTGACAATCAATTTCCAGAACGAGGGAGAACGTAAAATCCTGCTCAAATTCGCGCGTCTGAAGAACTTGGGCAAATGATTTTCTGTCATATCCGCCTGTGTGGAGACCGACAGAATGTCCGTTGTCGTGCCACAGTGTCATATTTTGGCGTGGATAAGCGGGATGGCAAATTTTTTGATAGTTCTATTTATGAGATGCTATGTGTGTACGCTAACAATGAAAATTTAATATATAATGGAAGAGAATTCAACGATGGAGAATCAATCACAACCGATTGAGAATGAAAACGAAGAAGTGAAAGTCGACGGATCTGTCGCTGAGGAGGCTACGGAAACGAAGGCGGAGGCTCCCGAGGAAGCTGCGGCCGGGGCGGACTCTGATGCGAAGGTGAAGGAACTGGAGGAGAAATGCGCTAAGCTGCATGACGACTATATCCGTTTGTACGCTGATTTCGAGAACTATAAGAAGCAGGCGTTGAAGGCCCGTTCGGAGTTGATCAAGTCGGCCGGTGAGGGCATCTTCGCGAATATGTTGCCGCTTGTGGACGATTTCGAGCGTGCGATGAAGGCGATGGAGAATGCTACGGAGGTCTCTTCCGTAAAGGAAGGTGTCGATTTGATTTACAACAAGTTCAACTCTTTCTTGGCTCAGAACGGTGTCACACCGATCGAGACGCAAGGGGTCGAATTCAATGTCGATTTTCACGAGGCTATCACGATGATTCCTGCTCCTTCCGAGGATTTGAAGGGCAAGGTCGTCGATTGTACTCAGAAGGGGTATATGTTGAAAGACAAAGTGCTCCGATTCGCTAAGGTTATTGTTGGACAATAATTTTGTTACGATATGGCAAAGAGAGATTATTATGAAGTGTTGGGGGTTTCCAAGGACGCTTCTGTTGATGAGATAAAGAAGGCCTACCGTAAATTGGCCATCCAGTATCACCCGGACAAGAACCCGGGCGATAAGAGTGCGGAGGAGAAGTTCAAGGAGGCTGCTGAGGCGTACGATGTCCTTAGTAATTCCGATAAACGAGCTCGCTATGACCAGTTTGGCCATGCGGGGTTGGATGGTTTCTCTGCAGGTGGTGGATTCGATGGCGGCGGTATGTCTATGGAGGATATCTTCGCCCAATTCGGTAATATTTTCGGTGGCCACTTCGGTGGCGGATTTGGTGGTTTCAGCGGCTTCGGTGGCGGAGGCGGCGGAAAGAGGGTCCGCAAGGGCTCCGATTTGCGTGTCCGCGTGAAGGTGACGCTTAAGGACGTCGCTTTCGGTGTGGAGAAGAAGCTGAAGGTGAAACGTTACGTCAAATGTGCCGCTTGTAACGGAAGCGGTGCGGAAGACAGTAATTCTGTCACGAAATGTACCACTTGCGGCGGCGCAGGTGTGGTGAACCGTGTCACGAACTCTCTTTTCGGTGCCATGCAGGTTCAGTCAGAATGCCCGAACTGTAACGGTATGGGTACGACGATCACGAAGAAATGTAAGCATTGCGGCGGAACTGGTATTGTCCAGGAGGAGGAGGTCATCCCAGTTAAGATCCCTGCCGGCGTGGCTGACGGAATGTATTTCAGCGTGAAGGGAAAGGGCAATGCGGCTCGAAATGGCGGCATTGACGGCGATTTGCAGGTGTTGATAGAGGAAGAGCCGGATAGTGAGCTTATACGCGACGAAAATGACCTTATTTACAACGCTCTGTTCTCTGTACCGATGCTGGTGAACGGTGGTACGGCGGAAATTCCTTCGGTGGACTCTAAAGTGAAGGTGAAGATCGAGGCGGGTACGCAGCCTGGCAAGGTTTTACGCCTGAAGGGTAAGGGTCTGCCGTCCGTCAATGGCTATGGGAACGGCGATTTGCTGGTGAATATTGGTGTCTACATACCTGAACACCTCTCGAAGGAGGAGAAGAAGATGTTCGAGGAGCTCGAGAAGTCGGAGAATATGGTTCCGACGGAAAGCGCGAAGCGCAACTTCTTGTCCAGGTTCAAGAGTATGTTCAACTAATTAGTTGTTGAGTTGCGCACCGTATTCTTCATAGGTGTTGTCTGAATAGAATACGATAATTTTTTTAACAATACGGGGAGAGACTGGAATGGGTTCCGGTTTCTCCTTTTTTTCTTCCTGAGGTTGCACCGGTGTACTCATCGTTGGTTGTTGGGGTGGATTGTTGTACATTCCGCTCCTTTGATAATCTTCTTGCCGTTGGATGGGGGCTTGTTCATACCTCGACTCGTCTCCGAAATTTTCCCTTCCTTCGTCGTTTGAATTTATCTCGTTTTCCTTGCCATATTCCTGTGTAGGTATCGGAATCTCCGGAAATAACGACTGCTGATAAGGATAACTTGGCTGCTTTTTTACTGTATCTGCCTTATTTTCAATCTGTTCGGGCGATTTTCTGTACATATCGCCAACACCTGACACGAACCATTCTGGACTAATACCTCGAAATGTGTCAAGAATCTTCTGTATAACCTGTAAACTTGGCGCATTTCTACCGCTGAGTAGGTGGGTAACCGCCGAGGGTTGTATACCAATCAACTGTGCGAACTGAGAATTGGTCAAATTCTCCATCTTTATGATCTCCGCAATGCGTTCAGCTATCGTTTTATTCATTTTTATTTTGTAAAATATTTGATTTACAAATGTAATAAATATTTTCTTTACCAATGTAAAATATGTATTTATTTTTGTAAATTACAAGTGTAAATCGGAGATGTTTATGTTTACAAGTGTAATCGCTTCTATTTTTATTGTAAATATGTGACTTTAAGTATAGGTCTCTTTTTATGCCTTCTAAGCCTATTCCCACTGTGTTGCGCATGTTTTTTCTGCTCTATTCTTGTGGCAATGACATGAGGTACAGCTCTTAATGTTTTTTACGCTTGTATACGCCCTTCTTCTTCTATTTTTTAACGATCTCATGTGGATAAGGGTTGTATTCCTTCCCAGGAAGAAGAAAAGACAGTCTATTGGCCTATTTTAGCCTTAATGTAGGAACCGTTGCCTGTTTTTGCCAAATTTTCTTCAAATTCAACGTTTATTGTAGGTTATATCGCTATTATTTTCTCCGTAATGTACTGGGATTGATGACTTGAGTGTGTGATGGATCTTTTCTTCCCTAAATTTTATTGAAGTTTTAATTTTACTTTAATTGTTTAAATATTTGGTATATAGGTTAATGCTTTTATTTATATGTGTTTTTTTGATGAAAAATTAATGAAAAAAACACTTTTTTAGTCGCAAAAGCGTTTTTGATTAAAGTATTAAATTTATTTTGTATATTTAAAATGCTGATATTTATGTCATTATATAATGAAAGATGTGTTTACAAGTTTGTATTATACGATCAAAATGTTAGCGTTGTAAAGATTTACAATTGTGTATTTACATTTGTATTTTCGACGATTTTTTATGTGTTGAATTGTAAAAATATGTCGTTGATTTTGTCGTTTTACATTTGTAATTACCAAAATTTGTGAATTTACACATTTACAAGTGTGTAAAATTTTACGTGATGCAATTCGCTTATTTTAACCAGTTTCAATCTCCCTATTTTCCTATATTTCTGTAAAATTTCATGGATGTAAAATTTTAATATTTGCCGTAAGATGTAAAGGTGGTTTCAAATATTCGATTCTCGTGAGGTTAAGTTTCATCTAGAAAAAACATCGTTTTTATGTCTGATAGTGTTCCTCCGCCTAAATATTTTTAGGGATGCCCTATTTTTTATAAATTTGCATACGTATATAAGCTAGTGTTGTAGAGAATGGATAATCCGTGTTCTTCGATTCTTTTGGATAATGCAGTCAAGGAGTTTTCTAAACTGCCCGGTATTGGGAAGAAAACCGCTTTAAGGTTGGTGTTGCATTTGTTGCGCCAGAGCAGGGAGGATGTTGAACAGTTCGGTAACGCCTTTATCACGTTGCGCAATGGCATCCAGTATTGTAAGGTGTGCCATAATATTTCCGATTCGGAGATTTGTGGTATATGTTCGGATGAACGTCGTGATTCCTCTCAGATTTGCGTCGTAGAGAACATTAACGAGGTGATTTCCATTGAGAACACCCAGCAGTTCCACGGCCTCTATCATGTCCTTGGAGGTGTTATTTCCCCTATGGATGGTGTTGGCCCTTCCGATTTGGCGATCGATGAGCTGATTGCTCGCTTGGAGGCTGGTGGTATAAAGGAGGTGATTCTGGCTTTGAGCCCGACGATGGAGGGGGATACAACTAATTTTTATCTCTATAAGAAATTGGCTAGGTTTGAGGTGGAGATTACTACGTTAGCCCGTGGTGTTTCTATCGGCGACGAGTTGGAGTATGCGGACGAGGTGACGCTGGGACGTTCCATTCTGAACCGTACTCCCTATAAGATGTGATTATCATATATTTAAGATACCATGGATTGGATAAAAAAATTGACGGTTGCTTTCTGGAGCATTGTGGGCATCGTGCTGATCGCTGTCGCATGGGCTTTCTATGTATATAAGGGCATGACGATTGTGAATGACCAGTCGGATAGGATTGTGGGCGAGTCTATCGCTATTCTCACTATGCTTTTGGGCATCCCTCTTTCCCTCTATCTCTATCATGTCTATACGAAGGAGAAATTGCCGAAGGAGAAGGATGAGAAGCTGATTATCAGACATATTGTCAAATGGTTTTTGCTGCGTATAGGTGTCGTTACGATGGCTTTGTCGTTGAATTTCGTCGCTTTTGTGACTTCTGGTTCGCAGTCCGCCTTCTTATGTGTGGTGATTTGCCTGATTTTCCTGGTCTTCTTTTGTAGACCCAACCGAGAGGACCTTACTTATTTGTTGGAGAATCATCAAGAGGAAAAGCCATGCGAATAGCGGTGGATTTTGACGGAACGATCGTCGAGAATTGTTTCCCTGAAATTGGCGAGGAACGCCCTTTCGCCGTGGATGTTCTAAAGAAATTCAAGGAGGAACACCATGTCCTGATTTTGTGGACTGTCAGAAATGGCGCATACCTGGATGAGGCGCTGAAATGGTGTGAGGAGCGGGGCTTGGTGTTCGATGCGGTCAATACGCATTACTTCGAGGAGGGGGAACCTGACGCTTCTGCCGCTTTTTCCTGTAAGGTGAACGCCCATCTCTTTATCGACGACCGTAATTTAGGTGGTGTACCGGATTGGACGACCATCTATCGCCAGGTGATGGCAGGGAAAGCATTTTCTATGATTGTCCCAGAACGGGAGGCGGATAAGCGACCGCCGAAAAATGTTTTTATCCGTTTTGGAGAATGGCTTGAGAAAGTTAGGCAAGAGGTCAATGCAAGGAAACGATAGGTGGGTCGTCCCTCACATTTTTTCCACGGATTTTATGGACAAAAGCTGAACAATTTAGCTTGCCTATTCGATTGAAAAGATGTAGGCTTGGCGGGTTGTCCCCTCAATTCTGAACCTGTTGTCGGCTCTCTCTCCTACTATCCAGATGATTTCTCCGTCGGCGTTGGTCAGAACCCATGTATTCTCCTTTTTTGCCTGCGAATAGTGGTTATCGATAAAGAAATCACTGGTCTTCTTACGTCCTTTCATGCCGAATGGATAAAAGTAATCTCCTGATTTACTGTTTCTTAGTTCTAGTGGAAAGGAAATCTTGTCATAATCCACGTAACAAGTCTGTTTTTCCTTCCTGATAGTCAGTTTTTCGGCAGAAATCTGGTCGATTTTCAGTCGGATGGGTAGATTTTGCACGTCATTGGGATCCTTGATCGTGTAGGAAACTTCTCTCCTTTTTTGTAGGGGGACTATCTCCCACTCTGTTCTTTCACAACGCAGCTCGTATCGGTTGGAAAGGAAATGTTTTCCTGTTCCATCCATCCCTAGGCGGAGCAATTTTTGCACAACGTCGGACGAAAAACCGAAGGGACTCAGCGTTTCGTACAGGATGAATTCACTGTCCGGGTTGGATAGAATGTTTTGTTTAGGGAGTGTCCATCCGTTACCATGTTGGATTATCCCTGAGAGGGCTGCAAGCTGGTGCGACACGAATTGTTCCGTCATGTGTAGGTTCGAAATGGTCTGCATCATGTTCTGTCGGAAGGCAGGATTGATCTCTTCCAGCATCGGAATGACCTGATTCCTGAATTTGTTCCGCAAATAGACGCTTTCGAAGTTCGTGGAATCGTCCACATACGTTAATCCCTGCTCCTCTATGTATTCGAGGATATCTTTCTTAGTGAATTCGAGTAATGGTCTGACGATATCGCCCTGCACTTTTTTGATGCCGGACAATCCTTTGAGTCCAGTTCCTCGTGAGAGATTGATCAGGAAGGTCTCGATGCTGTCGTCTGCATGATGGGCCACCGCGATGAAGTCTGCCTTCACCCTCTCTTTCAGTTCCGCGAACCACTGGTAGCGCAAATTTCTTGCCGCCATTTCTGTGGATATTCCTTTGAGGGTGGCATATTCGTTTGTGTTGAAATCGATTCGGAAGAAGGGGATTTTTTGCGCATTTGCTTGCGAATGTGCAAATTTTGAGTCACGATTAGCCTCTTCGTTGCGAATATGGAAGTTACAATGTGCTGCAATGCACATATAACCTTGTTTGTGCAACGAATCTAATAGTGTGATGGAGTCGGCTCCTCCGCTCAGTCCCACTATTATTTTCGCTCCTTTTGGTATGAGTTCGGCAAAGGAGCATTCCGATATTTTTCCCATCTTCTTCTATCTTCAAATTCTTTCCAATACAGTTTTAATGAGACCTTCCATTGTACCTTTGTATGAGGTGTTCATGCTTTTGTCGACTCGTCCGGCGATGATGCAACATACGGTCATGGCTTTATGTCCCAATAGTTTTGCCATACCTGCGACGGCGGAGCTTTCCATCTCGTAGTTGGTTATTTTTTCGCCATTGTAGTCGAACGTCATGATTTTCTTGTTCAAGTCTGGGTCTGCCAAGGGGATGCGTACGTATCTTCCTTGTGGACCGTAGAAGCCTGGTGCTGAAATGGTCACGCCCATCACCATATCCTTTCCGATCCGGTTGACCAGTTCCTCGTCGGCCGAGACCACGTAAGGAATGCATAGTTTCTTCCTCCAATTGGTGTATTCACAGAATTTGGACTCGAAATCCTCGTCTGTGACGCCTTCTGGCAGGTCGTAGAACCGTATCATGCCATCGAAGCCTATTGAGCGCTTGGAGACCACGTAAGAGCCCACAGGCGTGAAATCCTGCAATCCTCCTGAGGTTCCGATTCTGACCATCGTCAGTGTGGTATGGTGTTCCTTGACGCATCGGGTCTGGAAATCGATGTTTTTCAGCGCATCCAGTTCGGTGACCACGATGTCGATATTGTCCGTTCCGATGCCATGGGAGACGCAGGATATCCGCTTCCCCCTATGAATGCCTGTGATTGTATGGAATTCACGGCTTTGGACGTCACATTCGATGCTGTCAAAGAAGGAGGCGACCATGCTGACTCTTGTCGGGTCTCCCACCAAAATCACCGTGTCCGCCAATTGTTCCGGCTTAATGTGAAGGTGGAATATGGAGCCGTCCTCGTTGATGATCAGTTCGGAAGGTGGTATTATTCTGTTTGGCATAATCCTCTATTTTTTATTAAACCATTATTACAACGATGAATTGAAGAAATTCACCTTCTACCAAAGATAATAAAGATTTTGTTTTTTCAAACGGGAAAGGCTTTTAAGTTATCCACAAAAAAAGACACCGCTTCTCACGAAGCAGTGTCACACAAAATAATAAAACTATGAATATATGGAAAATATTTACAAATTTACTTTTAGGCAAAGCTCTTTCAATTGTGCTTCGTCTATGGCGGAAGGTGAATCTATCATCACATCCCTTCCCGCATTGTTTTTCGGGAATGCGATGCAGTCGCGGATAGAATCCAGTCCTGCCAACATGGAAACGACACGATCCAATCCGAAGGCAAGTCCTCCGTGAGGTGGCGCACCATATTTGAAAGCATTTATCAGGCAACCGAACTGATCCATTGCCTTTTCTTGAGTGAATCCGAGCAATTGGAACATCTTGTTCTGCAATTGGGAGTCGTGGATACGGATGGAACCACCACCCAACTCTACTCCATTCATTGCCAAGTCGTAAGCATTCGCGCGTACTCGTCCCGGATCGCTGTCCAAATATGGGATATCCTCTGTTTTTGGACTTGTGAAAGGATGGTGCATCGCATAGAATCGTTGGTCTTCCTCGCTCCATTCGAAAAGAGGGAAATCGATAACCCACAATGGTGCGAACTTGTTCTTATCCCTCAGACCAAGACGGTCACCCATCTCCAATCTCAGGTCGTTCATCTGTTTACGTGTCTTATTTTCGTCGTCGCCGCAGAGGATCAACATCAAATCGCCTGGTTTTGCGTTGAAACGATCCGCCCATTTCTTCAAATCCTCTTGTGCATAGAATTTATCCACGCTGGATTTGAACGATCCGTCCTTTTCATATTTTACGTAGACGAGTCCTTTGGCGCCCACTTGTGGCTTTTTCACGAATTCTGTCAGTTGATCCAACTGTTTGCGCGTATATTCCGCACAACCTTCAGCGCATATTCCCACGACGATCTTAGCGTTGTCGAATACACTGAAGCCGTGTCCTTCGGTCAAGTCTTTCAGTTCGACGAATGTCATGCCAAAACGCATATCAGGCTTGTCCGATCCGTAAAGGCGCATACATTCGTGCCATGTCATACGAGGGAATGGATCCTTGAAGTCTATTCCTTTCACATATTTGAATATATGTTTGATCATGGCCTCGAAGATGTTGAGCACATCCTCCTGCTCCACGTACGACATTTCACAGTCTATCTGCGTGAATTCGGGTTGTCTATCCGCACGCAAGTCCTCGTCCCTGAAGCATTTGACGATTTGGAAGTAGCGATCGAATCCTGCCACCATCAACAATTGTTTGAATTGTTGAGGAGATTGAGGCAAGGCATAGAACTGACCGGGATTCATCCTAGATGGAACGACGAAATCCCTCGCACCTTCTGGTGTTGACTTAATCAACACTGGGGTCTCAACTTCAAGGAAATGTTGTTCGTCCAGGAAACGACGAACTTCAAAAGCGATTTTATGTCTCAATTCGATGTTGGAGCGGACGCAGTTACGTCTCAAATCCAAATATCTGTATTGCATGCGTAAGTCATCGCCTCCGTCTGTGTTATCCTCAATCGTGAAAGGTGGCACCTCCGACGTGTTCAATATCACGAGTTTCTCTGCGATGATCTCTATTTCACCTGTCGGAATGTTTTTGTTTTTGCTGCTTCTTTCTGCGACTTTGCCTGTTACTTGGATTACCCATTCTCTTCCCAATTTATTGGCTTGACCGCACAATTCAGGATTGATATCTTCGTTGAAAACAATTTGGGTGATGCCATAACGATCTCGAATGTCGACGAAAGTCATTCCTCCCATTTTTCGTGCTTTTTGCACCCATCCCGCCAGTGTGACAACTTCGTTCACGTTAGCGATATTCAACTCTCCACAAGTTCTTGTCCTGTACATATCGATATACGTTTGTATGGTGCAAAGTTACATTTTTTTGTGATTGAAGGAGTTCTTTTTATCTTTTTTTTCTCATTGGGAGTCGAATTTTGCGCTTTATTATGGCGTATTTCTTTAGTCTCACCTTTTTGAAGTAATGATAAAAACCGCAGATCTTCTTCCACGTCAGTTTGGAGAAGAAATTTTGTGTTGTGGTTGTATTGTGTTCATATGCATGATGGATGTACACTTGCGGCAAGCAGACCACTTTATAGCCCTCCCTTTTCATCCTGAAGCAGAAATCCGCATCGTCGAGTCCGAAAAAGAAATTCTCGTCCCAAAAACCGACAGCGATTTGTGCGCTTCGGCGGATCATATGGCAAGCGCCTATTGTGTAATCCACTTCGAAGGGCTCGGTTTGGTTCATGTCGTAAAGCGTGTCTTGGTAATCTTTACTGAACAATTCCATGTTTAACCGCAACGAGACGTCGTGGATATATGCTTTGACGATGTGGCGGATTCTAGGGAATCTTCTGCAGCTTTGTTGTGTTTCTCCGTTTTGACCCTTTAGTTTGCAACTGCATATGCCCACGTCCGGATTATCATCCATGTAATTTAACATCGTTTGGTAGGCTGTAGGATTGATCTCCGTATCAGAGTCCAGGAAAAGCAGATATTCGCTCGGAAATGCGTTGATGATTCCGATGTTTTTTGCTGCGGCGACCCCCTTGTTGTCTGTGCAGCATATCATTCTGACGTTAGGGTATGAATATTCCACGGCAGTCCTTGTCTCATCGGTCGAACCATTGTCGATATACAAAATTTCCACATCCTTGTCTTCCTTCAGGAATTCAAGTGAAGCGAAATTCTTTTGCAGGTAGTGCCAAGAATTATAGCCGACAATTATGATTGTCACCCTTTTCATATCCGTTCCCTTTTTAACGAATATAATAAAAGATGATGAGATTTGCAATTGTCAGTGGATTTTTATGCAAAAAAAAGAAGGCGGATAACGATATCCGCCTTCTTATCACATTGAAAAGGTCTCTGAAATTATTTCTTTGCCTTTACTTCCTCGTATTTCTTGTTAACCTCTTTGTATTTGTCGTTCATGCCCAATTTGTAGTAGACAGAGCGGAGGAATTGGAGGTTTTCCAAGTCATCTTCCTTGATTTTGCGTGCGTTTTCGAAATAAGGAAGTGAATTTTTCAATTCTGCGGTTCCCTTGCTTCTTTCAGCATTGTATTTCTTGATATCCTTTATGCTGTTAGCTTTGTCGATGATTTTCTCACCTTTTTTCTCATAGGCCAAACCGCACTCGAATTGTGCGTCGAAATCATTAGGTGACAATTCAACAGCCTTTGTGAGACTAGCGATCGCCTCTTCGAATTTTTCCTCTCTAAGGAACATATTACCTTTGATTTTGTAATATTGTGCATTGCTCGGATCCTTCGAGATGGCCTCGTCCAGATATTTGACAGCCTCAGCCTTCTTGTCGTTATTCAAATAGTAGTTGATAAGATTTCCGATGAGGTATTTGTTGGCAGGATACTTCTTCAGACCTTCATTGATCGTTGAAATCATTTTGTCGTTTTGTTTCTCCTTGCTGTATGCGTCGCACAACCATTCGTACATGGTCTCATCCTTGAAAGAAATGCTTTTCAGTTCCTCCATGTATTTGATCATGATAGGACGCTTTGTCTCGTCTTGTGCGGCCAGATTGACAGCGAGGAACTTAACCTCATTGTAGTATTCGCTTTTGTCTATGCCTTCATCTTTCATGATGCTGTTAGAAGGCAAATCCAAATATTTCTCGTACAATTTGAATGCTTTGTCGAATTCTGACTTCTGTTGGTGTTGCTGTCCTTCCGCTAACAAGTAGTTGGCGTATGTGGCAACATTCTTTTTCACGTTTTTCAGGTATTTGGTCTTCACCTTTCCCTTCTCATCTGGCAATTGGTCTAATTCTCCGCATTTCAAGTATGCGTCGATTGCTTTAACCAAGTTCTCACTCATCAAATCTTGGTTGTATTGCATCTTGCCATCTCTCTTGATAGCTTCTGTCTCGTATATTTTAAAGTATATCTGACCTGCCACATCATATGTGTATGCCATTTGGTTGGACGATGGGTCCTTCATGGCAGTTTCGATATCTTTAACTGCTTGTTCAAAATTAATAGGTTGTTCGTACAGATATCCCTCTGCGCTTCTAACCAATTTCTTTTGTGCGAATCCGCTCATGGTCAATGCCAATGCGAATGCCGTGATTGCTATTTTCTTCATGATATTTAATAATTAGTTTTGTTCGTTAATATTGTTCTCATCTCCTGATTCTTGTGGGTTTTCCTCTCCATCCAGTTCCTCTTCGTCGTCTGGTTGGGAGAGAACCTTGCATACGGATGCGATCTGATCATTTTTCTTGGTGAGGTTGATGAGACGAACCCCCTGGGTGGCGCGGCCCATCACGCGTACATCGGTCACCTTCAGTCTGATGGTGATGCCAGACTTGTTAATGATCATCAAGTCATTTTCATCCGTCACGCTCTTGATAGCTACCAAAAGACCCGTTTTGTCCGTGATGTTCATCGTCTTGACACCCTTACCGCCTCTGTTGGTGATGCGGTAGTCTTCGATATCGCTACGTTTTCCGTAACCTTGCTCGGATACGACCATCACAGTCTCCGTCTGAGGATCGTTGATAGTAATCATTCCTACAACCTCGTCGTCCGGACCATCGAGTGTCATGCCTCGTACACCGGTCGCCGTTCTACCCATTTCCCTCACTTTCGTTTCGTTGAAACGGATGGCGCGGCCGTTGCGGTTCGCCAAGATGATTTCGCTGTTTCCTGTAGTCTGTCTTACTTGGATGACTTGGTCGTCCTCCCTGATGGTGATAGCGTTGACACCGTTCGCACGAGGACGGGAATAGGCCTCCAAAGAGGTCTTCTTCACGATACCACGTTTGGTGCAGAACATCAAGTAGTGAGACTTGCAGAACTCTTCGTCATTCAGTGACTTGATCTTGATGAATGCGTTCACCTTATCGTCTGCGTCGATGTTAAGCATATTCTGGATGGCGCGGCCTTTGGTCGTCTTGCTTCCCTCAGGAATGTCATATACTTTCAACCAATAGCAACGACCCTTTTGGGTGAAGAACAGCATCGTATTGTGCATGGACGCCGGATAGATATATTCGATGAAGTCCTCGTCGCGCGAGCTGCTTCCTTTGGAGCCCACGCCGCCACGGCCTTGTGCCTTGAATTCGTCGAGTGGAGTACGCTTGATGTATCCGAGGTGAGAGATGGTGATGACCATCTGATCGTCTGAATAGAAATCCTCTGGGTTGAATTCCTCTGAAGTATACTTGATCTCCGTACGTCTTTCGTCGCCGTATTTGCTCTTCACTTCCAGGAGTTCTTCCTTTACCACCTGCATCTGGAGGTCTTCGCTAGCGAGGATATCCTTCAAGTGGTTGATGAGTTTCATGAGGTCTTCGTATTTCGCCCTCAAATCGTCGATGGAGAGTTTCGTCAAAGCACCGAGTCGCATTTCGACGATGGCCTTGGCTTGATCGTCGTCGAATCCGAAGCGTTTCATCAAGCCTTCCTTCGCTGCGTTCACGTTCTCGGAGGAACGGATGATGCGGATGACTTCGTCGATGTTGTCCACAGCGACGATCAACGCCTCCAGGATGTGCGCTTTCTTCTCCGCCTCTGCCAGTTCGTAACGTGTTCTGCGAACGACAACCTCGTGGCGGTGAGCGATGAATTCAGCGATTAAATCTTTGAGGTTCAGCAATTTCGGTCTTCCGTGAACCAAAGCGATGTTGTTCACACTGAAGGAAGACTGCAGTGCTGTATATTTGTATAATTTGTTAAGCAAAACGTTGGAGTTAGCGTCTCGTTTCACGTCGATGACGATACGCATACCCTCGCGGTCCGACTCGTCGTTGATGTTGGAGATTCCCTCCAGTTTCTTCTCAGCGACCATGTCGGCGATATCCTTGATCATCTCGGCGCGGTTCACCAAGTAAGGTATTTCGCGGACGATAATCTTTTCCCTGCCGTTTTCGTTCTCAATCTCCACTTTGGAGCGGATGACCACACGTCCGCGGCCTGTCAGATAAGCGTCGTGCACACCAGCATATCCATATATGATACCGCCCGTAGGGAAGTCTGGCGCTTTGATGAGTTTGATGAGGGTTTCGATGTCCACATCCTTGTCGTCCACGTAAGCCACGCAGGCGTCGATTGTGTCGGAGAGGTTATGAGGCGGCATGTTCGTCGCCATACCCACGGCGATACCGGAGGCTCCGTTCACCAGCAATTGAGGGATACGGGTAGGTAATACGGTAGGCTCTTGATGTTCTCCGTCGAAGTTGTCTTGGAAGTCGACAGTGTCTTTATCCAAATCCACCAGGATGTCCTCTGTGATTTTCTGCAGGCGTGCTTCGGTGTAACGCATAGCCGCTGCTGAGTCACCGTCGATGGAACCGAAGTTACCTTGTCCGTAGACAAGCGGGTAACGCAGAGTCCAGTCCTGTGCCAAGCGGACTAATGTACCGTACACGGATGAATCACCGTGTGGGTGGTACTTTCCGAGAACCTCTCCTACTATTCTTGCTGATTTCTTTGTTGGCTTGTTGGATACTAAACCCAATTCGCTCATACCGAATAAGACGCGGCGATGAACTGGCTTGAAGCCATCCCTGACGTCTGGCAACGCACGGGACACAATCACTGACATTGAATAATCGATGTACGAAGAGCGCATCTCTTTGTCAATGTCGATTTGGATAATTCTGTCTTGATCAACCATTATATATTCAACTTTATTCTACTCCGTAAAAATATCGTAAAAGTACAAAAAAAACACTACGGAGCAAAACCATGGAATTATTTTTGCGCTTTTTTGGTTAAAAAATGAATAACGGGGCTTTTTTCGTCGCATTCCCACCTTTTTATATTGTATGAGTCTGTCCGTTTTCTTATATTTGCCGAATAAACTGGATGAAAAATGGCTCTATATAAATATTCTCAAAATGTAAAGGATGTCTTGTCGTACAGCAGAGAGGAGGCGCAGAGATTGGGTGATTCATGTGTGGCTCCCGAGCATTTGTTGTTAGGGATATTACGTGATGGTACGGGTCCTGCGAATAAGCTCTTGTCGATGTTGAACGTGGATGTCAAAGTTGTGAAAGACTTTTTGGAGGATCGGTTACGCCAAGTGAATGAAGTGGCTATTGATAGCGATTTGCCTCTTTTGAAATCAACAGAAAAGATACTGAAGTATGCTAGTCTTGAGACGCGTATGCTTCGTTGTGAGGAGATGGGTACGGACCACATATTGCTCGCCATCATGCGGGAGAATAACAGTCTGGCTGCGGAGGCGCTTCGTCAGCAGAATGTCACCTATGAACAACTCTTTTCATTGGCGAGTCATAATGATTTAGACTTTAGTAATAAGTTGGATTCAGTGGATGATGACGATAGTGATGATCCGATGTTCAGTTCTTCTCGTCCGGGTAGCAGTGCCCGCATGAATGCGGAGGAGGCGCCGACGTATACGAAGCGGGATTCCGATTCGGTGGTGACGGGAAGTGACACGCCTGTATTGAACAATTTTGGTGTCGATCTGACGAAGGCGGCGGAGGAAGGCAAACTTGATCCTGTAGTGGGACGTGATGATGAGATGGAGCGTTTGGCGCAGATACTGTGCCGAAGGAAGAAGAATAATCCGATACTGATTGGCGAGCCAGGTGTGGGAAAGACTGCTATTGTTGAAGGGCTAGCCACACGGATTGTGAATAAGAGCGTTTCGCGGATATTGCACGATAAGCGTCTTGTTTCCCTCGATTTGGGCTCTGTTGTCGCTGGAACAAAGTACAGAGGACAGTTCGAGGAGCGTATCAAGGCCATTTTGAACGAATTGTCCAAGAATCCAGATATTATTTTGTTCATTGACGAAATACATACGATGGTCGGTGCGGGAGGCACGCAGGGCTCTTTGGATGCCGCAAATATGCTGAAGCCTGCGTTGGCTAGAGGTGAGATCCAATGCATCGGATCCACGACGTTGGACGAGTATCGCACGAAGATCGAGAAGGATGGCGCCTTGGAGCGTCGTTTCCAAAAGATTCTTGTGGAACCTACCTCTCCTGAGAATACGCTTCAGATCTTGAAGAATGTGAAGGAACGATATGAGGACCATCACAACGTGTCATATTCGGACGAGGCATTGGAGGCATGTGTACGCCTGACGGGGCGTTATATTACTGATCGATGCTTCCCTGACAAGGCGATCGATGCCATGGATGAGGTTGGTTCCGCCATGCACATCGCTAACATTTCCGTGCCGGAAAACATCTTGAGTCTAGAGGCGGAGATCGATTCTGTGAAGGAGTTGAAGATGCAGTATGTCAAGTCGCAGGATTTTGAATTGGCTGCAGATTACAGAGATAAGGAGAAGTCTTTGACTGCCCAATTGGCGGCGGAGCGGAAAGCTTGGCTGGAAGGCCAAAAGGAGAATCGATTACTGGTTACCGAAGACGATGTGATGAAGGTGGTTTCCCGGATGTCTGGTGTGCCTGTTCAGCGTATGGCTAGATCTGAGGGGGAGCAATTGGTGCGGATGAATACGTTGCTCAAGTCGATGATTATTGGCCAGGACGAGGCGGTGGACAAGACCGTGAAGGCGATACAACGCAACCGTATTGGTTTGAAGGATCCCAACAGGCCAGTGGGTTCATTCATATTCCTGGGCCCGACGGGTGTGGGAAAAACCTATTTGGCTAAGATGTTGGCGAGGGAGATGTTCGGCAGTGCGGATGCGCTGATCCGGGTGGATATGAGCGAATACATGGATAAGTATTCTGTTTCCAGATTGAACGGAGCGCCTCCGGGATATGTTGGGTATGACGAGGGTGGCCAGCTTACGGAGCAGGTTCGGCGTAAGCCCTACTCCATAGTTCTCTTCGATGAGATAGAGAAAGCGCATCCGGATGTCTTCAATATGTTGTTGCAGGTTTTGGACGAAGGACGTTTGACGGATAGTACGGGCCGTCATGTGGATTTCCGTAACACGGTGATTATCATGACTTCGAATGCTGGTACAAGGCAGTTGAAGGAGTTCGGCAAGGGGATTGGATTCTCGATGTCGAGTCGCGAGGGCGATCGGAAGATGGCGCAAAGTGTGATCATGAAGGCATTGAACAAAACCTTCTCCCCTGAGTTTTTGAACAGGGTGGATGATGTGATTATGTTCGACCAGTTGACCAAGGAGTCCATCTTTAAGATTATAGACCTGGAATTGTCCAACATATACAAGCGCATTGAGGATATGGGATTCACTCTTCAGTTGGAGGAGGATGCGAAGACGTATATAGCTGAGCAGGGGTATGATCCTCAGTTCGGTGCTCGTCCGATGCGGCGCGCATTGCAGAAGTATGTGGAGGATCCCATTGCGGAAGCCGTTCTAGGGAATGCTCCGAAACCAGGTTCTCGGCTTACTATTGTGTTGAATAAAGAAGCTAACATGACGGAATGTTCTGTCGAATAAAAATATAATATCGGATGGGAAGGCGTTTTGTTTGTCGGATATTGTTCTCTCTCCTACTCCTCTGGGTCGTAGGACCTCTGGACGCATCTGCCCAAAAGGTGGGTTTAGTCCTTAGTGGAGGAGGAGCCAAAGGTTGTGCGCATATTGGTGTGATCCGGGCATTGGAGGAGGAAGGTATTCCCATTGATTACGTGGCGGGAACCTCCATGGGAGCCATTGTCAGTTCCTTGTATGCGATGGGTTATACGCCAGAACAGATGTCTTCGTTGATTTTGTCCGACAAGTTCATGCGTTGGCAGAGTGGAAACATAGATGAGAGCAGTCTGTTTTTTTTCAAGCGTGATGACCCTACCCCCGAATTCATCAGTTTTAAGGTGAATATGCGGGATTCCTCCAATTCGGGGAAGAATTTCCTTATACCGAATAGTGTATTACCTCCCGATCAATTGAATATCGCATTCATGGATTTGTTCTCCAAGGCGAATGCTGCCTGCGGGGGTAATTTCGATAGTTTGTTTGTCCCATTCCGTTGCGTTGCCTCCGATGTGGCCCATAAGTGTGCGTATGTGCATAGGAAGGGCGATTTGGGCGATGCGGTGCGAACTTCCATGTCTTTCCCTTTTGTTTTCAGGCCTATACAAGTGGATGGCTTGTTGATGTTGGACGGAGGAATATACAATAATTTCCCTGTTGATGTGATGGAGAAAGACTTCCATCCTGATTTCATCATAGGAAGTGCGGTGAGTGACAATCCTTCTCTTGAGTCTAACAAGCAGGCGAGTCCGGTGACGTTGCTGGAGAAACTGATCATGGATGAGACCAATTACAAGATACCAGAGGAAAAAGGAGTGCTGGTTGATTTCCACTTTACAGATGTCGGTCTGCTCGACTTCAACAGAATCAAGGAGTTGGAGCAGATTGGATATGATTCGACAAAAGCGATGATCGAGAAGATCAAGAGCCGGGTGGCACGTCGGGTAAGCATGGAAGAGGTGGCGAAGCGCAGAGAGAAATATATGCAGAAAGAGAAGGAATTGGTGTTCAATTCCGTGACGATACGCGGTGTGAATTCGGTGCAGCGTCGTTATTTGATGAATAGTTTTATCCCAAGTCTGAAGGATACTGTTTTGGACATGCAAGAGTTCCAGAAGGTGTATTTCAAGTTGTTGTCCGATGAGAAAATTTCCGAGATAGTTCCCCGCGCTTGTTATAATGATTCGACGGGTACATATGATCTTTTCCTCGATGTTAAGATGAATAGTGACTTGGAGGTATCATTTGGAGGAAATATCTCTTCGACAGCCGCCAATAATTTGTTTTTGGGTATTCAAAAGAGAGGCATACATTACTTTGGCTATAATGTAGCCGTGGATGGGCAAGTGGGGTCATTGTACAAGAACGCCCATATGCAAGTGCGTTTGGATCGTCCGGGGAAGGTGCCTATTGGATTAAAGATGATAGTGGATTATTGCCAGATCAATTATCTGAACCAGCAGGAACCTTTTTATAAGGATAATATCCAAAATAATATATCGACAGAGGCCTATACGTCGGAGTTGTATGGTAAAGTGAAGATGATGGTGCCGTTTTACTTGAAGGGTAAGATGGACATCGGATTCTGTTATGGGCATAAGAATGACCACTACCACTATTGGCCGGATGAAAAGAATAAATGGAACATCACTAATTACAATTTAGGTATCGCCTTGTTGCAGTACAAACATAACTCCTTGTCGCATAAGCAATATCCTGTGGATGGAATGCGTATTAACTTAACAGGGCAATACATATTTGGTAGACAATGGTCCAGACGGTATCTGAAGGGTGAAGATGGTTTTTTGGATTATAGACGAACGCCTTCGGAACACATCTGGTGGGTGCAACTCTCTTGTAATTCAGATTATTATTTTAACATCAATAATCATTTTTCCTTGGGCTTTTATTTCGATGGGGTTTATTCCAATGTGTTATTGATGGGCAACTATATGGAGGGACTGCTGATATCACCGATGTTCACGCCTTCCAACCACACCAAATTCTTGTTCAATTCCGCATTTTGTTCCCATACTTACTTGGCGGGAGGTTTTGCTCCTATCTATAAGTTTAACAAAGTGTTGCAGCTGAGATTCGCGAATTATGCATATGTGCCGTACATGCCACTCTCTCCGACAGGAAGTTACCGCTCCGTATATCGTCCAGCTTTCTCTCAGATCTATTCTTTTAACGAGTTGACATTCGTGGCGAATCTGAAGTTTATTTCCGCTGCTTTGTATGTGAATCGATATTCGTATCCTGATAAGAACTGGAACTTTGGTCTGAATATAGGTTATTTGCTGTTCCATGACCGTATGATCGAGAAGTGATTTTGTCCTTTTTGAGTTGAAGTAAATACTTTTGTTGAAAAAGTTTGGGTATGATGCATAGAATCTATATTTTTGAGGGTGGAATAAATAGTTTCATTATTATAGTATGAGAAACACTTTTGTTATTTTAGCTAGTTTGTTGTTTTTCTCGGGCGCATTTTGTTCCTGTGAAAAAAAAGAGGGAGAAGGTGGAGATGGTTCCATCGTTGGTAGGGTTTTCAAAGTTGTGAATGATGGAGACATCTGTAGTGACAGTCCCGTTTTTGATGGCGATTCTAAGATGGTGGCGGACTTAATGAACGCTATTACAAGGAATAATGCCGCTTTGAATAAAATCTATGGCAATCGG
This sequence comes from Paludibacteraceae bacterium, assembly GCA_045226255.1. Lineage (GTDB taxonomy): Bacteria > Bacteroidota > Bacteroidia > Bacteroidales > Paludibacteraceae > UBA1181. Next base: position 83,535 of record JBGVCG010000016.1, read on the forward strand.
ATTCTTTCGGCTTCGGAGTTAGACTCCTTGAACGGAATATGTAGTTATTATAATGTTATTATGAATCGTATGTTCCATTTCGAGAAGGATACGATCGTAGGTTGTGACGAGGATGTTTTCATTATATATGGAAATCATGAATATGGCTTCGATGATAAGGTGAAGACTTCCTTCGATGGTACTTATAGATTTGATTATCTGAATGATGGTAATTATAAGATTTTCGCCTATAATGATAACGCTGATGGAAAAAAAGCTGTCGTTTATGACGTGAAGGTTGATGGCGATGTGGTCTATGGTGGCGATTTCTACATAAATGATGGAAAGAATGCCAATTTGTGTGGTGTTGTTGGCTATATGGAGGTCTTCCCTTCTAGGGGTGTTGAATATTTGCCTGGGGTTGATCAACGTGTGTATATCAGAGCGGAAAATGCTCTCTCCTCGGAAGATTGCAGGGTGAATGACAATGGCTTTTATGTGTTCTCTAAATTGAAACCTAATACAATCTATTATGTTTGGTCGATAACTGAGCCTCAGAAGAATGAGGGTATTTTCACAAACATGAAGAAATTCAAGACGGGTGAGGCTGGTACGATTGTCCCAGGACCGATCCTCCAGTCTGATTTGAATTAATTTGTTTTAGATATAAGTTGAGAAGGTGTATCAAAAATCATTTTTGGTACGCCTTTTTTGCGTTGGAAGGCTATAATTCAGATGCGCAAGTATTGAAGTGGATTGTTGGTCTAGATGGAATGCTTATTGTAGTTGATAATGAAAAAGCGCACCTGCGAACGACTGCCAGATGCGCTTAACAATTTAATAACCTTAAAATGAAGAAATTTTTCTGCTCATTAGAACTTTGCATATTTTCTAATCAAAGCAATGACGATCATGTTCAAGCAAACCATTTTGTCTTGTATTTTTATGTTTAACTTCCCTTTAATTTTGATGTTGCAAAAATATGTTATAAAACATAATTGTGCAATAGTTGGATGAATGTTTAACAATGTTTAACATTGGGCCCAAATACTCCTTTTTTTTGCTTGCTTTTCACGATAAATAGGACTGGAAAGGGCGTTGGAATCCGAACATTTATTACTTTTGTGGTATAAGAATAGATAATATGAAGTTTACGGTAACATCGGATATTCACGGTCATTTGCCTAACATCTCCGCTTGTGACATTGTCATCATCGGAGGGGATGTCTTTCCCAAGGAGATGGACAAGGATGTGGCGGCGCAGGAACAGTGGTTTTACGACTATTTCTCGCCATGGGTTTCCTCCTTGCCTTGCAAGTACGTCGTCTTGGTGCCAGGAAACCATGATTACTATTTCGAAGCGCTCTACAAAGGGAAGCGGCTCACCTCGCTCTCTTCGTCCAAGCTGAAGATATTGTGCAATAATTCGATGACATTGGAGGGGCTTCGTTTTTACGGGACGCCCAATACCCTGCCCCCGAAGCGGAACATCGCCTTTAGCGAGGAGTCGGTGCAGTTGATGGAGACGTTCCAGAAGATACCCGAAAGGTGTGATATCCTGATTACCCACGCCGCACCGTTCGAGATCGGTGGCTTGGCGGGTGTGGAGGATGGCCTGGATGTGGGAAGTCCGGAGCTGACGGCTGCGCTTGAATCACGGAAGATACGTTACGTATTTTGCGGACATATCCACCAAGGCAACCACAAAAGGGTGAAATGGAGGGGAATGACTCTCTACAACGTGAGCCGTTGCAATAACATGAAGGAGGTCGCCTACCCTCTTCTGACGCTGGAGATTCCTTCGAAGTGATGCGTTTTTGTCCGCATGGCGCATCGTATTCAATCTATTCATTATTCTAAAAATTAAGCTGGTATGGAAAAACAAGTGGTAGCGATAACCGGAGCGGCTGGTAACTTGGGTAGCCTATTGGCGGAGGGACTCCTCTCCGACGAAGTTGAGTTGCATCTCCTGTGGCATAAGAATCCTTTGCCGGAGTCATTGCTGAAGCATGAGAAGGTGAAGCCTTTCCAAGTGGATTTGCGGGAGGAGAACTCCCTGATTGATTCGCTGAAAGGTGTAGACACGGTGATCCATTTCGCTGGCATCCTTTTCAAGGGGAACCCTGAGAAGTTCCTTCCAACCACCAACACGCAATATTTCTCGAACCTGCTTCGTGCGGCGAAATCCGCCGGTGTGAAGAAGGTGATCCTGTTCAGTTTTCCGCACGTGGAGGGGGACACCACCCCTGAGCATCCTGCGACAGGTAGATTGGACGGTACGCCCAATTCGGTGCACGCGAAGACCCGTCTGGAGGAGGAGAAGCTCTTGTTGGCGGAGACAGGCTTTGAAAAAGTGATCTTACGTTGCGGAATGGTCTATGGGAAGGGCATCCTGATGATAGACGCCGCGCACTGGTTTTCCCGCCATTGCTTGTTGGGCATTTGGAAGGAGCCGAACTATATCCACTTGATTTCCAAGGACGATTATGTGGCGGCGACGAAGGCGGCCATCCTCTCCCCGACCGCATCGGGCATTTATCATCTCGGTGACGAAGGGGTTCAGACGCTGAAGGAGTTCTTGGACGAGGCGGCGAAGGAATGGGGAACCTGCCGTCCGTGGGTGATGCCGATGTGGATGATCCGCACCGCCGCATGGGTGTTCGAGACGGTTTCCAACCTCACAGGATGCCGTGCGCCATTGACGCAGGACTTCATCACCATCGGGAAGGTGCCTTATTATGGGGACACGAGCCGTATGAGGGCGGAGTTGTTGCCCAACCTGAAATATAAGACCTTCCGAGAGGGAATCCACACGCTGTGATTTCCCTGAAAAAGCACAGGTATCTGTTTCCGATGCTACCCTATCATATTTTTCATTAAATTCGCGGGGTACAAATTAGAATTTATGAAGATAATTATTGCAGGTGCTGGAGAAGTGGGTACTCACTTGGCGAAGATGTTGTCGAGAGAGAACCATGACATCATCCTTTTGGATGATGACGAGGAGAAACTGCAAAGAATGGAGTCCAATTATGACCTGATGACGGTCACGGGCTGCACCACGTCCATCAAGGATTTGGAAGAGGCAAATGTTTCCCAGGCAGATTTGTTTATCGGAGTTACACCATACGAGAGCCAGAATATCACTTCGTGCATACTGGCCCATAACATGGGCGCTAAAAAGACGGTGGCGCGAATCAATAATTACGAGTACTTGTTGCCTGAAAATAAGGCTCGTTTTAAGGATTTGGGCATCGATTCGTTGATTTACCCAGAGGTGTTGGCGGCGAGAGAGATCGTCAACTCGCTCAGAATGAACTGGGTCCGCCAATGGATGGAGTTCAGCGATGGTGAATTGACCCTGATCGGTATGAAGGTGCGGAGCAATGCTCCTATCATCAACCAATCGCTGAAGGATTTGAAACACAGCGAGTTCTATCGTGTTGTGGCTATCCGTCGAGACTTGTCCACCATCATCCCTAAGGGAGATGACGAGATCTTGGCGAACGATATCGTATACTTCATCACGACGCGCGACTTCATCCCCAATGTGCGTGAACAAGCGGGTAAGGAGGTGATCCAGGTGAAGGATTTGATGATCATGGGTGGTGGAAACATCACGCAACGTACCGTCGATATGCTCCATGACGATATCCATGTGAAGGTTCTCGAGAAGGATAAGAGCAAGATTATGAAGTTGGCGGAGAAGATGGACAATGCGTTGGTCATCTTGGGTGACGCCACGAACCTGGAGCTGTTGCGCGAAGAGGGCATCGAGGATGTGGACGCATTCGTCGCCTTGACTGATAACTCGGAGGCCAATATCTTGGCTTGCATCTCCGCTAAGAGATTCGGTCTGCGGAAGACCATTTCGGAGGTGGAGAACATAGACTACATACCGTTGGCGGAGAACTTGGATATCGGTACGGTCATCAACAAGAAACTGATCGCCGCCAGCTATATCTACCAATACACGCTGGATGCGGACGTTAGAAACGTGAAGGGTCTGACGCACGTGGACGCGCAGGTTGTCGAGTTGACGCCTAAGGAGGGCGCCTATATCACCAAGTCGGAGATCAAAGGGCTCAAGATACCGCGCGACATCTTCATCGGAGGTGTGATCCGCGACGGCAAGGGTGAAATCGCAAACGGTAACACCCATATCCAGCCGGGCGACGATGTGATTGTCTTCTGTTTGTCCTCCAGCATACAAAAACTGGATAAGTTATTCAATTAGGGTATGTCCGGAATAGGACATTACCCTACTCTATATCAATCTATTACATAGATCTTCCGCTGACGTTGAACGAGGGGAAGCTTGTTTTGTCCTTCCCATAAAATTCGACGGTTTTTTCGGCATTTAGGGATTTTTATTTTACATTTGCGCTATACTGAATGTAGGGTTGATGCGAGGCCGGTGCCTCATGCGTTTGCCCTTTATATTGTACATATCATGAAAACACGTTTATTATCCATTATTGCGTTCTCATTGGCTTGCTGCGCTTCGGCGTGGGCTGACGTTGACATCTCTGAGTTTTATCTGCAGAACTACGGGTTCGACGACTCGGAACACTTTGATTATAAGGCGAATGAGCAAGGAAACGTGGCGCAGGAGATTCTCCCCATTTATGGATGGAGCAAGGATATCGGTGTGGATTACACCGTGACGGGTGTCTATGAGTTGGGAACGGGCAAGACGTTCAACACCAACGGAAAGGTGCCTTCGACGGGCTATCAGGGCTCGAAGGGTGGCTGTTTGGTGCTCAGCACGGGCTGGGAAGAGTCCTTGAAGTATTATCAGAAGATCACTTTGCCGGCGGGCTCCTACAAACTTCAGGCCGCCTTCTACAACGGTAGTAATTCCACCAATGGATATAGCCTTTTGGGATGGATTCCGGACAACGGATCCTCCTCCCTTTCCCGTCTTTCCTCATTCCCTATGAACTGGACGGTTGACGAAGTCACCTTTACCCTTTCGTCGGAGAAGGAGGGAAAGGTGCAGATTGGTTTCAAGGGTGTGGCGAATGGTTCGGCCAATTCCGCCAAGGTAGTGGTCGATTTCGTGAGACTCTACCTAGTGGGCGACGACAACACGTTGATGGAGGATATGCGTTCTACGCTACGTTCCACAATATCCTCCGCTATGGCTACGTATGGCGAAGGGACGGGAAACAACGCGGCGGATCTGAAGGCTGCGATCGAAGCTTCCCAGCAGGTCTATGACGGCAACGCCACGTATGCGGAGCTATACAAGGCGAATGAGGCGATGAAGAATCAGTTGGAGGTCTATGGCTGGGCCAACTCCACGTTGGATCATCCTGCGGACATGACCCGTTTCATCGTGAACCCGAGCTTCGAGGATGGTTTCGAGGGTTGGAGCGTGTCGGGCCTACAGACGCAGTCTAACACGTCGTTTTCGTTGAAGGCGGGCAATTACTATGCGGAGAAATGGGTTTCCGCCAACACCAAGGTGGGCAGTGCGAGTGTTGTCCAGGAGATTGGTTCGGAGGCTCCCAACGGTATCTATACGCTGAAGGTGGCGGCGCAGAACACGCAGGATGGTAAGAGTGGTCAGACGGGCGCATGGATCATCGCGGGCGGTGATAGTGTGGCGGTCTCCGACAAGAAGGAATATACGTTGCAGTTCACCCATCTTGAGGAGGGCTTCACCATAGGCTATGTGGCCAAGAACGCTTCCGGCAACTGGTTGGCGGTGGATAATTTCAGGCTATTGTACAGCGCGGCTAGCATGGACGACTATACGGCGGAGATCCAGCGACGTGTGGAAGTGGCTGAGAATCTGCTGAGTGGAACAATTTACAAGGCATACCGTACCCAATTGGAGAGTGAGGTCTCCAAGGCGAAGGAGTGGTTGGAAAGTCCGAACGAGAAGGACTTATCCTCCATCGCGACACGTCTTCGTCAGTATACTGGGCTGGCGGCTTCGTCGGCCGCCGCGTTCCAGCGTCTTGCGGATGAGGTCGCCTTGGCCGAGAACACCTATCAGGAGGGAAAGAATGGTAGCGCAGAGCTGTTGGCGGCGATCAACGAGGCGAAGAAGTATTTAGGCAATGAGTCGATGGGTGTGGATGACCTGGACGGGTGCGTGAAACTGCTCGACGACGCTATATTTACGTTCCAGGTGGCTAATGCGACAGGGGATGTCCCTACGGTCGTGACCGATCCTCGTCATGCGACAGGTGCTACAATGGCCTTCGGTCGCGCCACGTTCTCGGGCAATAACATCACGGAGCGGGGCTTCTGCTGGTCCACCTCCTCCAACCCGACGGTGCTGGACGAGCGCTCTTCCCTATCCTACAGCAACAACGGAACCATCTATGTCATGACAGGGTTGACCCCTTCCACGGTCTACTATATCCGCCCATATGCGATCACGAGGTCGAATGCGGTGGGCTATGGCGAGCGCATCAAGATCTGCACGTTGCCGAAGGGTGATATCACCTGGTCGTACAACAATGGAGGCTCCGACGAGGAGAACAAGCGTATCAACGAGGCTGTGGCGGACGCCTGTGATGTGTGGAACAACATCACGAGCATCCGGGGCCTGCACCTGACCGTTTCGTACGGGGCGAGCACGCAGACCGCCGATTGCAGCTATGGTGGTTGGATGAGGGTCGGACCGAACGCCAGCTACCAGCGTACGGGTACGATCCAGCATGAGATGTGCCATGCCGCGGGTGTCGGCACGACGGATAATTGGATGAACTCCTCCGTCTACCGGCAGGAGACGACCAAAGGTTTCTGGTTGGGCGAACGTACGGACCAGATCCTCCATTTCCTGGAGAATGACAATTCCGCCCAATTGAAGGGCGATAACACGCACTTCTGGCCGTATGGTATTAATGGAGCGCACGAGGATGACGGCACACGCATCCTCTATTACGCCAATGCGCTGATTATCCAAGCGTTGGGAGAGGATAACCTGCCGCCGGTGTCAGGTGCGTTCGCTTCCCCAGCCTACACGTTCACGCAAGAGGATTACGAGACCTATTACCTCTTGTCCGCTGGGCAGAATGTGAGCACGCCGACCTCGTTGCGGGTGGAGAACGGTAATCTTTCGGTGAAGGCCACGGATTGGCAGACCATGCTCAAGGAGAACGCCTACGCTTGGAAGATCCATTTTGAGCCAGAAACACAATTGTATGATTTCCGGAACGTTTCGGAGGACAAATCGTTGTCCTGCGCCAATTCAAGGCTTTCCTTAGGCTCGCAGGAGAAGTTTGGTATTCAGCTGATGGGTTCCCGTCAGAATGTCACGAACCAATATTTCAACCTGAAGTCCTATTGGATGGTCTTCGCAGATGGAACGAACCGTCCGATGGCGCTATCCTCCTCGAACAACAATGTTTCCGCCGTACGTTTTGACCATCAGAACTCGGCGAGCCAGCAAAGGTGGATAATCCTTTCCAAGGCGGAAGTGAAGGCTTTGGCGGGAGATCACACAGCGGTGGATGAGCTGCGGAACGAGACCACTTCCCTGCTTGTCTACAACGTGGAGGAGGGCCTCTGCTTCGAGACGGTAGGCAAGGCACAATGGGTGACGATTTACGATATGCGTGGTCTTTTGGTAGACCAATTCTATATGCAGGCCGGTATGCGTATCGTGAAACCGATTCAGTCGGGCGTTTACGTGGTGAATGGACAGAAGATTGTTCGATGATACGCTCAACCCTTGATTCGTGTGGACTGTAGTTTCTCACGGAGAAAAGAGTTCAGGGAGTTTGATGCGATAATTTCGCATCAAACTAATCGTAAAATAGTAAATAGTAAATGTTTTAAGATGAACGTAGTGATTAATAAAATTAGAGAGAAGAATAATGTAAGGGGCATAGCGATCGCTTGTTTACTGATGTTCACGTACTTTTCCTGTATTTATGCGGCAAAGAGCACGGAACCGTCATATGTGGAACGGGAAAATGTCCGTGTCGCAATTCCTGAAGAAGTTTTTTCTGTTGTGGAAAGCATGTCCGAGGATAATAAACCTGCGGTTGCCGTTGTTAACACCAGTTTGCGTGATTTCAAGGATAGGGATGTGTTCGGATGGACATGTTCTCTTACGATTGAATACAAAGATTTTGCTAAAAATGGCATGCCATCGCAAGAGGAGTATAATCTTGTAGTCAATTGGGTTACCCAACTTGATTCAGTCATTAAGGGCGATCCGAAACATCCCAATGCACTTTTCTTAGCCAGGGAGACTTTCGACGGGATGATGGACGTATATTGGCAAGTGTATGATCCAGAGCCTGTTCACCAATACCTGCAATCTATCATCCAAGGGGAAAAATACCTACGTGAATTGGATTATAGAATCGAGAAGGATATTCAATGGAAAAAAGTGGAATGGTTCCTGCAAGATTTCTCAAAGAAGAAGAAAGAAAACAGAGGGTCCGAATAACGGAGGTGTTCATGCACTAGGAGGTCACCGCAACCAAACGCCATCTTTCTTCACATAGACCTTCTCCGGACCATGGAACGGAAATCCTTTTATCGGAGACCTCTGTTCCCAAACGTCCAAGACTTCATCTTCCGGAACGACAATCCACAAATCGTTAAAGTACTCATATCCACGAGAACCAATATATCTGTCATACACATCGCCTATTCCATATCGACGACATAACTCCTCATTTTCTCCCAACTCCACTGAAAATGTTCCGCGCTCCTCACTATATGCGCACCCAAACACATCACCGTTGTACTCGCAATAACATTCAGACTTATAAGCGTTTTCTAATAAGTCTGGAGTGATGGGAAGCCAGTAATAAACATATCCATCATCCATAACTTCTTTCTCGAAACCCAAAGTTAGAGCACTCGCATCATCTGTTGTTAATATTGTATTATGCTCAACCAGACTGCAAATAATGCCCTTGTATTCAGCCACATAATTCCACATTGTTTTTTCCTTTATTTTAATAATACAAATCGACTTTCATTCGTTACCGCCACCACCGTTTCCGTTCCATCTGAATCAATACGAACGATAATGCCTTCAGACACTTTTTGAGAACCATTTTTTGCCATTAATTCAGGTGCTCCTGGCACATGACCAGTTCCTGTGAACGGATTTTGGTTTGTTGTATACATATTTTTTTGTTAATTAATTTTTCTTTCTAATGTCAACATTGTCTAACGGGAGACATAACCTTTGTACGTTTCATATACTAGGAGGTCACCGCAACCAAACGCCATCTTTCCTCACATAGACCCTCTCCGGACCATGGAACGGAAATCCTTTTATCGGAGACCTCTGTTCCCAAACGTCCAAGACTTCATCTTCCGGAACGTTAATCCACAAATCGTTAAAGCACTCATATCCACGAGAACCTATATATCTGTCATACACATGGCCTATTCCATATCGACGGCATAACTCCTCATTTTCTCCCAAATGCAATGCAAATACATGTTCTTCCTCACCATACACACACTTCAACACATCTCCATTATATTCGCAATAGTTCTCAAATCTATAGGCGCTTTCTAATTGGTCGGGAGTGATGGGAAGATAATAACATTTAGCATATTTATCTTCCTTAAAATTCCATTTTAAATAATAAGAATTTTTTGTTCGTAAGTCATTATTTAATGTTAGTTCAAAAAGAGCTCCTTTATATATAGCTCGATCAAAAAGAGTATTTTCTAAATGAGACATAATTATTTTATTATTTCAAATGTTTCACTATTTTTCGTCTTTACCGCCACAGGAATTTCCGTTCCGTCAGGGTCAATACGAATCCTTGTGTTGGTTGAGCAGTTCTTCACCACCTCCTTTTAAATTATCACCAAGGGATGTCACATGATCTTGAAGGTCTTGCAGTGATTTGACCACATTGTTGTAATTATCCTTCAGCTGCTTCGCAGCTATCGACACCGCATCCGCCATCGCCAACTGAAACAACGATAGGAGAAGGATGATTAGGATTGAAAGTTTTTCGTCATTATTTTTTGGTTAATTATATTGTAAATCATTCAATGAATATACTGAAGGCGATATCTTCCTTTTTGAGATAACCGACAATTACCTTTCCACTTTTTCCCCTACATTCCATTTTCACATATTTGTCATTTGATTCAATGACAAAACATTCTTTTTCTTTTGTAAGGAACTCATTCGTTTTATGCATTGTAGAATCATATATATATGCCTTATCTACCTTTATTCTTGCACAATCTACAAAATATCCAAAATCAGGATCATAATAAAATATCGATTCCTTTAATGCAAAATTTAAATTACCTCTTCCATACATTGCAGATGATACATATAGATCTTCTTCCGAGCAACTCATCATCTCCTGATAACATTCACTATTAATCATAGCTGTATCATTTAAAGGATGTTTCGCCAAATAAACGTCACCACTTTCATTATTTTTGATATCCTTATATCGGACATTTTTATTTTGTTGTTCATCGGGAATAAAACACATATATTCTAGTTGCACATGCGTGACATTTCCTTGTTCGACCCATACAGATAGCATTTGTCTGTTCTTAACAATTAAATACAATTCATTAACAGAACTCATACTTTTATCAGGAGTCATATCAAATTCTTTCCAAACGCCTTGAAGACATTGCAAATCAACCGCATATAGATAATTTGCTAACAAAATAAATAATATCAACAACCTACTTCTCATAATAATCACATTTACTTAGTTCTTTATATGTTTTTTAGTCATTTCTAGTCTTGTGTCTTTCCCATTACTGCCACCATTAATAAGACCTAAACAACTTCTAATAAATACATCTTTGAATAAGGCCTCATCTACCATTTCATATAAACATTATTTTTCTTTATAAAGCCCTCAACAATATGGTCGTCTTTAGAACGATAAAAAATTTTAAAGAATTGCCCCTCCTCTTTTACCAATTCAACAACATCATTTTTATAAAAAAAATTTTTTGTTTGATGAAAAGAATTATCAAAAACAGCTGCCTTTTGCACCGAAACTTTTAACAAGCTTGTTCCGAAATATTTTTTCAGATAATCAATACCATCTTTTGTTCCAGCCTCTTTAACGAGAACTAAATACGGGGTTGGAATAGCCGATTTTCTATAACAACAAATATTAGATGAGCAACGATAATAATTATCATAGTTTTTGAAAGCATATTCTAAAACGAATCCATGTATAACACCTAAAGAATCGACTATAGAATCATTATACTCAACAAGGACAAATCCATCATAATCTGACAATGAATCCAATGGTACGGAATCAATACCTTTTAAATCTTTGGGACTAAAACCGAATTTTGATGAATAATACCCATCCAACGTGTCTGATTCAAAATGTAAATATAGTATATCGTTATTTCTATAAACTTCGTACTCATAAGAATGACTATCTTGATAATCAAATGCACTAATAGAGGTAATTTCCCATACTCCCTGTAATTTATCCCTTGAATTCATCTTCTGTGCAAATAGACATCCCGTAGGGAGAAAAAGTAAAATATAAATTACAAACCTATTCATTGCTAAACTATTTAATTAAAACATTTTTTACAGCTTCTGTTTTCTTTTTTCTGTCTGCTCCCTCCTTGGTTTTTTTTTTAATTCCTCCTTTATTCACAGCACCTCCAACCATTTTTATGGTCTCATCTGAGAAATCCCTTTTATTATTTTAAAATCCATTTGATTCATGCTTTCCTGAAGCCACATACCTTGCATACACTGTTTATGAGTTTTATAAGTTCCGGTTGCATTGCACTCAAAAACTACTATAAAAAGCAAGAATCCAAAAACAAAATTTCTCATGACAATTCAATTATGACTTTACTATTTATAATACTCCCCAAAATTTAGACAACGATAAAGGTACAGATAAAAATGTAAATTTATAAAAATCTAAAAACGATGGGAAGAAAAAAAGTATTAACCAAGTTGTCAAGAAATGGGGAGTACTGTAATATTGGAGAAAAAATATAGGGGCGAAAAATTTTTCGCCCCTACGTTGTTTTGTATGTAATGTTTTTTGCCCTACAAAATCAAAACCAGTATTTGCGCGGACAGGATGCGCAGGAACATCGTCAACGGATATACCGTAGCATAGGCGGTGGATTGCGCCTGCACGGGTGCGATGGAGTTGGCATACTCCAAGGCCGGAGGATTGGTGGTCACGCCGGAGAGGAGTCCGCAGATCTTCAGGTAATTGATCTTCATGATGCGTGCGGTGACCGAAATGAGTATCGCAGGCACGAAGGTGATGATCATACCGTAGAGCATCCAAACGTAGCCTCCGTTAGAGAATGTCTCCACGAAATTGGTACCGGAGGAGAGTCCCACGCTACCCAGGAAGAGGATGATGCCCAATTCCTTCATCAGTGCGTTCGCGCCTGGGGTCATGTAGAAATTGATGTCGAACACCCTACCCTTATGGCCAAGGATCAGCGCCACGATCAGCGGACCACCGGCCAAGCCCAGTTTAGCGGAGGCTGGAAGTCCTGGAATGGCGAATGGTACGCTTCCCAGCAAGATACCGAGGAAGATGCCTAAGAAGATGGCCACGACGTTCGGAACGGCCAATTGTTGGAGCGAGTTGCCTATCTCCTTTTGGATCTCAGGCAACAACGTTTTCTTTCCCACCACGCGCACGGTATCGCCCAATTCGACCGTGGTATCCAGTGTAGGCAAAATCTCCATACCAGCGCGGAAAATACGGGTGATATTGGCTTCGTAGCGTCTGTAGATACCGATCTGCTCGATGGTTCTGCCCGCGATCTTTCGGTTGGTGACCAACACCTCGAACATGGCCAGCGCCCCGTCCACCTCACGTTTCATGCCCAGCTCCACGGGACCCACCGCCATCTCCAGGCTAGGCACGTAGTCCTTGTTGGAGACACCGAAAAGGACGTCGCCCTCCTGCAGCACATCGTCGTCGTGAAGTATGTCGAAGCGGTCGTTGTGCAACACACGGGAGAGCACGAAGTTCTGACCGAACATATTCTTGAAGTCGCTGATGGTTCTGCCGATCAGGTTAGCGTTGGTGACCTTCACCTGCACGCTTTCCAGTTTGCCACGTTTGTTGTTGGCGATTTGCTCGGTATATTTGTCGGCCTCGTCCTTAACCTTTATCTTGAAGATAGCCCTGATGATGAGCATGGTCGATATGATACCGATCACACCGAAAGGATAAGCCATCGCGTAAGCCATACCCGATTGTTCGATGCCCAAAGCATCTGTGCCGAGCGCCTGTTGTGCGGCACCCAAGCTAGGCGTGTTGGTGACGGCTCCGGAGAGGATACCCACGATCACGGACTTGTCCAGACCCGTCGCGTAGTAGACGCAGATCGTGGCGATCACACCCATGACGATGTAGCCGATGGCCAGCAGGTTCAGTTTCATACCATCGTTCTTGAATGAGCCCGCGAAGCGAGGACCCACGTCGATACCGATGGAGTAGACGAAGAGTATCAGACCGAATTCCTTTACGAAGCCTAATATCTGCGCATCGAGCGGTGTGGAGCCGAAGAAGCCCTTGGCGTGGGCCAGGAATATTCCCACGAATAGGACGCCTGCGATGCCCAAACGGATGCCCTTGATGGATATCTTGCCTAATGTGAGGCCTAAAAAGGCGGTGATGCATAGGTAGATCAATGTCGAGGCAATGTTTGTACCCGCAAAAAGATTGATGATGAATTCCATAGATGTATCTGTTTTGTTTAAAAAATGTAGGGGCGAAAAAACATTTCGCCCCTACGGTATTTTACCGAAAAATTCTTTGTCTATACATACGATGTATCGTACTGAAAAATCTTTCGTCCCAACCGTACATATTATTCAAAGTCGCGGTATCTGATGATCGTCTGTTCGCGGTCTGGACCGACGGAGACGATTTTGATAGGCACTTCAAGGTAATCCTCCAAGAAATCTAGGTAAGCGTTGAACTCCTCAGGGAATTCGTTTTCGCTCTTCATGGAGGACATTTTCGTCTTCCATCCGTCCATCTCTTGGTAGATCGGTTCCACAGAGCCCTCCGTCACGTCGAAAGGAAACTCGTCGGTCTCGACACCATTCACCTTGTAGGCCACGCAAGCCTTGATTTTATCGAAGCCATCCAACACATCGCTCTTCATCATGATCAGTTTGGTCACACCGTTGATCATGACCGCATACTTCAGGGCGACGAGGTCGATCCAACCGCAGCGGCGCTCACGACCCGTCACAGCTCCGTACTCATGTCCGAGGTCACGGATAGTCTTTCCAGTCTCGTCGAACAATTCAGTAGGGAACGGACCCGAGCCCACGCGTGTGCAGTAAGCCTTGAAGATACCGAAGACGTCACCGATCTTGTTCGGAGCGACGCCCAAGCCTGTGCAAGCGCCTGCGCAGATCGTGTTGGAAGAGGTCACGAACGGATAAGAACCGAAGTCCACGTCCAGCATGGTACCTTGGGCACCCTCCGCAAGGATGGTCTTGCCCTCGGCGAGCATACCGTTCAATTCATATTCGCTATCGATGAATTGGAACTCCTTCAGTTTCTTCACGCCCTCGAACCAATCCTTCTCGATCGGAGCCAAGTCGTATTGGAAATCGTAATGGCTTAGGATCTCCTTATGTCTTGAGATCGCCTTGTTATACTTCTCCTCGAAGTTATTCAGCAGGTCGCCCACGCGAAGGCCGTTTCTGCTGATCTTGTCCGTGTATGTAGGGCCGATACCCTTGCCGGTGGTGCCGATCTTAGAGGAACCCTTAGCGGATTCGTAGGCGGCGTCCAACAGACGGTGGGTCGGTAAAATCAAGTGCGCCTTTTTGGAGATGTACAATCTGCTTTTCAGGTCATGGCCGGATTTCTCCAACTCCTCCACCTCTTTCTTGAAGAGAGCAGGGTCGAGCACCACACCATTACCGATCACATTCACCTTTCCGCCCTGGAAGATACCAGACGGAATTGAGCGCAACACATACTTCTGACCTTCGAATTCGAGAGTATGTCCGGCATTTGGTCCTCCTTGGAAACGAGTAACGACGTCGTAGCTGGGTGTCAACACGTCAACCACTTTTCCCTTACCCTCGTCTCCCCATTGAAGACCTAACAATACGTCAACTTTCATTTGATATGCAATTTATTTTACTCGAATGCGCCCATGCGCAACATATTCACTTCCTTCTCGGAGAGGAATCTCCATTGTCCACGTTTCAGGTTCTTCTTCGTCAAACCGGCGAAGTATACCCTATCCAGGCGAACCACCTTGTAGCCCAAGTGCTCGAAGATTCTGCGGACGATACGGTTTCTTCCAGAGTGGATCTCGATACCGATCTTTCTGTGCTCGTCCTCGTCCAAGAAGCTGATCTCGTCGGCCTTGATCTCTCCGTCCTCCAGCATGATGCCCGCCATGATCTTGTCGTAGTCATCCTGTGTAAGACCCTTATCGAGAGTTACTTGGTAAATCTTCTTCTTGTTATACTTCGGATGGGTCAGTTTGGCTGCCAAGTCACCGTCGTTGGTGAGGAGCAACACACCCGTCGTGTTTCTGTCGAGACGACCTACAGGGTAGATACGCTCGTGGCAAGCGTTCTTCACGATGTCCAAAACCGTCAACTTTGCGTATGGATCGTCGTTGGAAGTGACGCAGTCTTTCGGCTTGTTCAGCAAGAGGTAAATTCTCTTATCTGGGGAAACCAATTGATCGTGGATCATGACCTTGTCGCCACGGAGAATCTTAGTTCCCAATTCGCTGACATTCACGCCGTTAACCGTTACAACACCAGCTTGGATCAGTTCGTCTGCCTCACGACGTGAGCAGATACCAGCGTTGGCGAGGAACTTGTTCAAACGAATCTGCTCGTTTGGATCCTCCACGATGGAGCGGTATTCGATTGGTCTGGTGATATTCTTGAATTGTTTGTTGTTACCACCCTTCTTGAATCCGCCGCCACGGTTATTGTTGTTGTTATATCCGCCGCCACGGTTGTTGTTGTTATATCCACCGCCACGGTTGTTGTTGTATCCGCCACCACGGTTGTTGTTGTATCCGCCGCCACGGTTGTTGTTGTAACCGCCGCCACGGTTGTTATTGTATCCGCCACCACGGTTGTTGTTGTATCCGCCACGGTTGTTCGGGCGGTAATCACCGTCGTAGTTGCCGTTCCCTTGGTTGTCGTTGTCGCGGTAGTTGTTGTAACCGCCGCCACGGTTGTTGTATCCGCCGCCGTTATTGTAACCGCCGCCGTTGTTTCCGTAACCGCCACCGTTGTTGTAACGGTTGTTAGGACGGTAAGGTCGACTGTTTTGGTATTCGCCGTCGTTTTCCATGTTGTAGCGTGTTGACTCCCCAATTCTCCTCCTAGGACGTTTCATAGAAGGGTCCGCATTGTTTCTAACTACCCGATTATCGTTGTTGAAGTTTGGGTTGAAACTTTTTCTCTCTTTCTGGATTTCTCCATCATTGTTTTCGGCACTGTAGTTCCTCCCGGAATCTTTTTGCCATTCTTCTTCGTTAGGATACATAATTAATCTTTAATAAAACAAATAAATACACACAATGTAAAAATTTATACTTAGGCTTTTCGTCGGGCTGGCTAATTCGTTTCTCTTTTCTTTGCCGTTCCCGATTCTATCGCTAAATTCACTCTCGCTTTTCCACAAGCCCCGCAAATGTACTATTTTTTTAAACACGTGGTACTTTTTGTCGAAAAAAATTTCTATGGAGGAGTTGTTTATGTGGTCTAATTTTCTTTTCCCGTTTAAAAATCAATGGATATGAGTAGTCTGACCTGTTCGTGGGGGTTGGTTCTACGGCCAGGGAGGATGGATTTGACAAGATAATCGGATTGAATGTCATGTTGGGGTATGGGCAAAAAAAAAGGAGTTTCATCAACCCCTCTTTTTTGCAAACTACCTAATAGAAAAACATAATCAAAGTTTAGTTACGTGGTTTTCTAAAAGTTATTCAATATATAGTTTTCATAAAAATCTTTTATCCGTCATGCCTTTGGGAAATAGTTCGGAATCGTCTTTTTCCTTTGCTTACATTATTTCCTTATCGACATATGCAAAGGTATGAGAGAAGCGCTTCCCTCATATGTAATATTTTCCCAAATCTATGGATTATTTTGTCAATCGGTATGGACAAAAGGTATGGATAAATTCTGTATAGTGTTGATTGTTAGATGGTAATGTATTTTGTCTATGAATATAACTTGTCAACGACGAATAATACGAATTTATTTGGGACCAGCCTGAATGCGAAAGAAATCAATTTGTATTTGATGCCAGGAATGGTCACTGCCGACATCTTTTTCTTACGTATTTGAGTGAGGATTGCCTTGGATATTTCGACGGGTTGCATTCCGTTTTGTTCGTCGTGTGCCATGATGCTGACCGCTTTTTCCCTTTTGGGGGTGTAGGCTGATTCTGGCGATTGGGAAGCTTGGGTGAATTTTCTGCTTTGGGTGAATTCCGTCTTCGCGTCGCCGGGCAGTACGCAGCAGCATTGCACGTTGAATTGTTTCATTTCGATGGAGAGTGCCTGTGTGAAGATCTTCACCGCCGCTTTGCTTGCGGAATAGAAGCCTTGGTAAGGGATGGGGATGAAGCCCGCCACCGAGGCTGTTGTGATGATTTTCCCACTCTTTTGCTTCCTCATGATGGGTAGGACCTCATGGACGACGTTTACCGTTCCGAAGAAATTGGTCTCGAACTGGAACTTCGCCTCTTCCGCCGAGGTCTCCTCTATCGCTCCGGCTATGCCGTTCCCCGCGTTGCAGATGAGGATGTCTATTCTCCCTTCCTTGTCCATGATTTCTGCGACTGCGGATTCTATGCTGTGGGGGTCCGTCACATCCATTTGTAGTGGTATGATTTTACCTTGGCTGGAGGGGTCTTCCTGTTGCTCCGCTAATCTGCGGGAGGCCGAGTAGACCGTGTAGCCGTTTTGCATCAGCAGTTCGGCGGTCGCTTTTCCCAAACCGGCGCTTCCTCCAGTCAGGAAGACAATGTTTTCTTTGTTCATATTATTGTAAATGAATGAATTATACTGATCACACTGATGAGGGACATCCATTGGGGATTGTCCATGAAACCATCACAGGTTGAATAACATCCCTTCGTTTCGTTTGAGCACGATGACCTCCGTGTCCGTCTTAATGGCCTTTTGTACGGTCGACAAGGCTATTTCGGGCTCGTTGTTGGTCTTGCTGAGGTGGCAGAGGAAAACCTTTTTCAGGAAGGGGGAGGCATGTTGCGCCACGACCTCCGCCGCCTGTTGGTTGTTGAGATGTCCCCCGCTCCCCATGATGCGCACTTTCAGCTTGGGCGCATAGGGACCGCTCTTGAGCATTTCCTCGTCGTGGTTGGCCTCTATGACCAGATAGTCTGATATGGAGATGTAGTTCCGTAGGTCGTCCGTGATGCATCCGATGTCTGTCGCGAGGGTGAACCGTACGTCTCCGTGTTTGATGAAGAATCCGTTATTGTCCTTGCTGTCATGCGGGATGGAGAAGGGTGTGATGGAGAATTGTCCGATCTCCAGGGGAACGCCTCTCGTCAGGATGCGTTGGTTCCATGGGGATACCTTCTCCGTGATGCCGTAGTTGGTGTTGATGCCGATGTGGGAGGCCTCTGTGGCGTAGATCGGTATATGTTGTTTCTCGCTGAAGAAGCCTACGGATCGTACGTGGTCGAAGTGGTCGTGGGTGACTAATACTGCTTTTATCCGTGTCATGGGCACTCCTATCTGTTCCATTCTTTTTCGGATCGTGCGGAAAGGTATACCCACATCCACGAGGAATCCGCATTCCGAATCCCCAAAATAATAGCTGTTGCCGCTACTTCCTGTAGCCATGCTGTAGAAAATCAAATCACCCATTTCACCATATACTGTATCTTGTTGGCAGTAAATCAATCAATTATCACATCGACATATTCTTGATAACGTACCATTATTTCTTCCACAAAATTGTAGACCTCTTCTCCCCTCAGGTAGCCGTGTCGTACGACTGGATCGTTGAAGAATTCGGGTCTTGCCTTCAAAAGCACAAAGAATTTCACGTCTCCCCATTTCTTGGGGCTTTTGCCGTACTTTTCCGCCAGAGCCATCGCGTCGCGGACGTGCCCTACTCCTGCGTTATAGCTGGCCAGGACAAACTTAGTCCTTTCGTTTTTGTCCTCTATGAATTTGAAGATGTTGTCTACTCTTTTCAGGTATGTGGCTGCAGTCTTGACACTTACCTCTGGTTTCCGCATGGATAGACTGTCTGTGCCGAGTTTCTTTGCCGTATTGGGCATTAATTGCATCAATCCGATGGCGCCCGCCCATGATTTCGCATTGGGATTGAACCTGGACTCTTGGTACGCTACTGATGCTAGCAGTTTCCAATCCCACTCCAAATCTTTCGAATATTTTTTGAAATATGTGTCGTATTCGGAGATCTTTTCCTTGCTGATGTACTTAGGTTTCTCCTTGGAATACTTCTTTTCCTGCTCAAAATACTTGTGGTGGAGATATTGGCAGGTGTAGTCGCCATCTGTTGCCTCAAACCATTTATTTACAGTGCTTTCCAATTCGTCCGAATTTTTGCGAAGTACCCATGCTGACCTTTGGGTAAAGCTTGTTCGCAGTCCGATGTCTATATTTCGGAAGTATGTCTTGTTCACCTTGGCGATGTTGTCGTCTGCTATCGTGTAATCGATCTCTCCTTGGGATACTTTTTCTATGAGGGACTCTTCATCCTCTTCGTTGGAGACGGTGTTGATGTTGATTCCACCCCCTACCTCATCGTCTAGGTTGATAAGCCTTTTGTGGTATTTGGAATTTTCCACGACCACCACTTCCTTGTCTATCAACTCCACCACGTCGTTGATCTGTTCGTATTTGTTTTTCTTTTTCCGTTGCACCAACACTTGGAATGTGTTGAACGTGTGTTCGACGAAGGTGACTTTTTCTTTGTTTTCGTTAGAGATGATCACGGGATAGGCAACCAGATCCACCTCTTTGTCAATTAGTTTCTGGATCATTTCGGGCTCGTCTTTCGCCGTGATCACTTTCAGGTTGACTCCCAGTGATTGGGCGAACCGCTGGGCCAATTCGAACTCAAAACCCATTTCCTCCCCTTTGTAATCGAAATAGGAGGTGGAGCGTGAGAGTGTGACTACCCGCAAAGTGTCTTCTGCTAAGATTTTCTCCAAATCCGAGCAGCTTGTACCTTTGTCGCTCTTCGAGATACAAGCTAGCAACATTGGTACCAAGATCCATATGACATGGTGTCTTTTCATCTCATCATTTTTTGTCCTACAAAGAGTCGCATTGGCGAAAAAACAATCATCTCATTTGTTTTTCACGGTTGCACAAACAAAGATAACACAATTTTTGTTTAAATAGACTATCTTTGTGGTGTAATTTGTGTTTTGCGATGACTTTGAATGAGGTACGAAATGTGTTGCGGGCGGAGGAAAATTATGTGCTGTTCCGTTTGCCGAACGAAAAGAGGGGGTGTCTTGTCTCCTCTGACCGCCTGGATGTGTTAGACCATCTCCCCTCTTCATTCGTGCGTTTCGATGATTCGTTTGTGATGTTCCCTTTTTCGGTGGAAAAACATCCGATTTTGGCGATTCCATCGAAGATTTTGGACTTCTTTGAGCTGGATGACATGCCTGCCCGTGCTTCTTCGGAGGTTAGACGGTCGAGCTCTCTTCCTGATGATGCATATAGTTCTTCTTTCGACAAGTTTGTCATGGCGGTGCGTGAGAGACGCTTCGAGAAGCTGGTTTTGTCGCGTACTTCGCATTGCGCCATCCCTCCGCTGGATCGCTTGGACCTTTTCCGTAGGGCTTGTGCGGAATACCCGGATGCGATGGTCTATCTCTTCCACTCACCCCTCTCGGGCGATTGGTTGGGCGCTTCGCCTGAATTGCTTTTGACGGGTGATGATGCGCAATCGCGCACGGTGGCCTTGGCGGGTACTATGCGCAACCAGGATGAGCATGCTGTGAAGATCTCCGACTGGGGCGAGAAGGAACGCTTGGAGCAGCGCATCGTGGCGGACTATCTCCGTGAGCGCATCGCTTGTTTCGGCACGTTGAAGGATGAGTGGGGTCCTTATTCGGTATCGGCTGGCCATGTCTCCCACTTGCGGACGGACTTCTACTTCTTCATGGACGAGGATCGTCGGTCTGATTTTATCTCCGCCATCCACCCTACTCCGGCGGTGTGCGGACTTCCGAAGGAGGAGTCCATGCGCTTCATCATGGAGAATGAGGGTTATGACCGCTCCTACTATTCCGGCTTTCTGGGCTGGACGGACGGTAACGGCAAGACGCACCTCTTCGTGAATATCCGTTGCGTGCGGTTGGCTGATTCGGAGGCGCAGTTCTTCGCTGGCGGAGGCATCCTCGCCTCGTCCGACCTCATTTCCGAATGGAACGAGACGGAGGAGAAAATGACTACCATGAAACGTCTTCTTTTCGATTGATATGTATTCTGTAAAGTATAATATTCGACAGCTTGCGTCTCTGATGCTTCGCCATGGCATCCATGACGTGGTCATCTCCCCTGGTTCGCGTAACATGCCTCTGGCGCAGACCTTCGCGAATCTGAGTGGAATGAACTGTCATGCGGTGACGGACGAGCGTAGCGCCGGGTTCATCGCCTTGGGTATCGCCCAACGTAAGAACACGGCGGTGGCGCTTTGTGTCACTTCGGGCTCCGCATTGCTGAATCTGGCCTCCGCAGTCTCTGAGGCCTACTACCAGCAGGTTCCGTTGTTGGTGATTTCGGCGGACCGTCCCCAGGCTTGGATCGGTCAGATGGATGGTCAGACATTGCCGCAGACGGGCGTGTTCGGGTCGCTGGTGCGCTTCGAGGCGAACTTATGCGAACCTTCCGACGAGACGCAACGCTGGTTCAACAATAGGCTGATCAACGAGGCGCTGATCTCCCTTACCTCTGGTGCGAGGGGTCCTGTCCATATCAATGTGCCGATCACCGAGCCTTTCTTCGACTGTTCGGCGACGGACTTGCCGGACGAGCGTGTGATCCGCTTGCGGAATGGTGCGACGGAGCGTGAGGCGCTGAATCGTGCTTGGCGGGAGGCTAAGGCCCCGCTGCTGATTGTCGGCCAGCTGGATACCGCTACCGCTGAAGACCTCTCCTCCTTGTTGTCTGAACTGGACTGCCCTATCTTGTGCGAATCGCTCGCTAATCTGCAGGGAAAGAACCTGATGCGGAATTTTGACCTGACATTGCTGTCGGATGCCAATCGTAAGGCTTTGGCGCCTGATTTTGTGATATATATGGGTGGCCATCTGGTCTCCAAACGTCTGAAACAGTGGTTGCGGACGGTTCGCCCTGAGGTGTGCTGGCGCCTCTCCCCGGAGGGTGCCGTGGCGGATACGTTCCAATGCCTGACGGACGTGGTGGTGGCGGATTTGGCCACATTCGTGGGCTCGTTAGAGAAAAACGGGTCTGCCGAGCGCCAGGAGTACCTGACGAAGTGGATGGAGACGGAACGTGTAACGGTTTCGAAGCGGAAGGCTCCGTCTCTTTTCTCATCCATCAGCGTGACCATGAACTTCTGTTCGAGATTACCCCGCCCTTCTGTCTTGGTGCTGGCGAATAGCTCGGCGGTGCGTTATGCCCAGCTGGCGGATGTGCCGGAGGGACTCTCTGTCTACTGCAACCGTGGGGTGAACGGTATCGACGGTTCACTCTCCTCCGCTGTGGGGATCGCTTTGGCGGATCCTTCCCAGGAGGTCTTCCTGCTTATCGGTGACCTGAGTTTCTTCTACGATATGAATGCCTTGTGGAACAACCATTTGCCCGCGAACCTTCACGTCTTGCTCCTCAACAATGGTGGCGGGGCGATATTCAGGAACCTGAAGGGCTTGGCGGATACGGAGAGTACCCGCCAGTATGTGATGGCTACGCACCATGCCTCGGCCAAGGGCTGGGTGGAGTCGGTCGGTTGCGAATACTTTCCGGTGTTCGACGAGGCTGATTATCAGAAGGATATAGATGCTTTTCTAGGGAAAGGAGAGACTCCTCGTGTGATGGAGGTCTTCACGGACGCTCAGCTGGACGAGCAGGCGCACAAGTTCTTTTATAGTCAATTTGAATGAATTAAAAAATTATAGACCATAGATATTATGCAAACAAGAAATTGGGAAACAATCAAGGAGTATAAGGAGATCCTTTTTGATTTTTATAACGGCATCGCCCGTATCACGATCAACCGTCCTCGTTACAGAAATGCCTTCACGCCTACCACGACGGCGGAGATGAGCGACGCGCTTCTGCGTTGCAGGGAGGACCAGCGCATTCAGGTGGTGGTCTTCACGGGTGCGGGCGACATGGCCTTCTGCAGCGGTGGTGACATGCACGTGAAGGGACGTGGCGGTTATATCGACGAGGAGGGTGTCCCTAGGCTCTCTGTCTTGGATGTGCAGAAGCAGATCCGCTCCTTGCCTAAGCCTGTGATTGCTGCGGTGAACGGCTATGCCATCGGTGGCGGCAACGTGTTGCAGGTGGTTTGCGACCTGACGATCGCTTCGGAGAACGCTAAGTTCGGTCAGACGGGACCTAAGGTGGGTAGCTTCGACGCAGGATTCGGCTCTTCCTATCTGGCTCGTCTGGTGGGACAGAAGAAGGCGCGTGAGATATGGTTCCTTTGCAGGCAATATACCGCCCAGGAGGCCTTGGAGATGGGTATGATCAACAAGGTGGTGCCTTTCGACCAGTTGGAGGACGAATATGTGGCCTGGGCGGAGAAGATGATGGAGCACTCCCCTCTTGCCTTGCGTATGATCAAGCGTGGCTTGAATGCGGAGTTGGACGGTCAAGCGGGTCTGCAGGAGTTTGCGGGCGACATGACCATGCTCTATTATTGTTTGGACGAGGCGCAGGAGGGTGGCAAGGCATTTTTGGAGAAGCGTAAGCCGAATTTCAAGGATTATCCGAAGTTTCCGTAATGGTTGATTCATAATTGAATCCGTCGAACTAACGCTTTATAACTCTTAATTCTTAATTGTCTCAATGTATCACGCAACTATCATTCCCAAGACACTAGTGTTTAAGCGTCCTGCGGGCACTTCCCGCGGGGTCTATACGGACCATCAGGTCTGGTATGTGCGGCTGACCGACACGGAGCGTCCCGGCAAGGTCGGTTGGGGCGAATGTGCCCCCTTGGTGAAGCTGAGTTGCGATGATTTGCCTGATTATGAGGCCGTTCTGAAAGGCTTCTGTGATCGGTTCGACGGTACGATCGATTATGAGGCGCTGAAAAATTACCCTTCTATGCTCTTCGGCTTGGAGACGGCGCTCCGTGATCTCAATTCGGAGGATGGTGTGATGTGGAAGAGTGATTTCACGGAAGGGACGTCCGGCATCCTGATCAACGGGTTGATATGGATGGGCACGCTGGAGGAGATGACCGCCCGTATCGAGGAGAAATTAGCGGCCGGATTTTCCTGCATCAAGCTGAAAATCGGTTCGTTACGATTCGAGGACGAGATGGAACTGCTCAAGAAGGTGAGGCAACGTTTCTCGAAGGATACGATCACGCTGCGGGTGGATGCGAACGGTGGTTTCAAGCCCGCCGAGGCCATGGAACGGCTGGAACGCCTCGCCGCATTGGACATCCACTCCATCGAGCAGCCTATCATGGCTGGACAGTGGGAGGAGATGGCCCGTCTGTGCGCCCGCACGCCTTTGCCCATCGCATTGGACGAGGAGCTGATCGGTGTGAATGACACGGAGGAGAAGAATCGCCTGTTGGATGTGATACGTCCTCAATATATTATCCTGAAACCCTCTTTGCATGGAGGCATAAGGGGATCGGAGGAGTGGATTTCCTTGGCTAAACGCAGGGATATCGGTTATTGGATCACCTCCGCCCTCGAATCGAATGTGGGGCTCAACGCTATCGCTCAATGGGCGGCCACCTTAGGCATAGAGATCCCGCAAGGACTCGGAACGGGCGCACTGTACGTGAACAACGTCGAACGGCCGATTGAGGTGGTTGGGGAAAGTCTCTGGTACAGGCGGTAGACTCACTTCTCGATAAACTCCACGTTGTCGATCCATAGGCAATCCCCTACCGCACCGACGTAAGCGCCTCCATATCCGGCGGCGAACCTTACCACGATATGGGTCGGCTGGTCGTTTTCGTCGCCCCAACCGATTTCGTCCACGAAGCACATCTCCCCCTTGGAGTTCAGCGCATATTGGGGATACCCCTCATAGTTCAGTTTCATGTAATTTTTGTAGTAAGGTTGGCGGGTGATGTCCCCGTAATGCAGGTCGAGCGTGTAGCCGTTGACCCAATCCTTTGTGCTTTCCGTGATGCGTATATAGGCGGTGGCGATGCGTTTGCACTTGATGTTGCCATCCTTGTCCTCCCATCGTTTTTGCAAGGATACGCTCACTTCCGCCGCGTTTTTCCCTTCCACGTCCTCCTTGCTCAAGGCGGACGCTTTAATACGTTTGCCGCCCGTTTTGGCTTTGTAGTCGAATTTGACCGCCTTCAGTTTTTTTGTGAAGGGAACACCCTGCGACATCTTTTGCATCGGGTCATTGATGCTCTGTATGGGTTCGATGAGCCGGCCGGTGAATAGGCTGCCGGTGGCCAGTGCCGTGACGTGGATGAAACCGAAGACGTAGACCTCCTCCAGACGGGTCTCCAGGCGGGCGCAGTATCCTTCGCCACGCTTCTCCGGGAAGACGGTGCTGCTGACCTTGTCGATGCCCATGACGTGGGCGTATATGCTGGAGGTCTCCCAAGGAGAGTCCCCCTGTTTCCAAGCCTCCGCCTTGGTGAGGTGAGCGGGCGCCCCCACTTCCCACACGGTCTTCGTCTCCCCGCCGATGAGCCGGCTCTCCTTGATGTCCCGCTGTACCCAACTGTCCATGTTGTTGTACGTGAAGTTCTTCTCCTGGGCGTTTAGTTGCGAAGCCAGGAGCCAAGCGAGGAGCAGGAGTATGGTGTGCCTTCCGTACATTGTCTTGATGGGTTTTATTTGTTTTCTTTCTTAGGCATGATTTTATCTCCTCCGATCGTGACGTAGAAAGGCATCTTAACCTTTTTGTTGCCTATGTTGAAGTAGGGTTTCAGGGATACCTTCATGCGGCTGGCGTCAGGGTTATCTGTGGCGAGTCCGAAGGCGAACTCGACCAAAGCGTCTAGCGTAGTGAAGGTCGCCATGTTCAGGAGATTGACGGAGACAGGGATCGACAGCACTTCCGTCTGGTTGGAGCCGATGGATATCTTCTTGTCCATGTTACCGGCGAGCACCTCCCGCTCATCGACCCAGATGATGTAGTCCACCCCTTCCAGCTTTGCCTCGTTAGGGTTAGGGTTGGTCACGTTGATGTTTACGTTCATATTCAGCCCAAGGCTTTTGTCCTTGAATGCTGGGATCAGTTGCAGCAAATCGACGTAACTCAGTTCCTTGGGAGAACGGATGTGGGAGACATCGATGCTGGCCAACTGGATATTCGTGATATCCTTATAGTTGAATTGGCAATTCGAGAAGTTTTTCACACCTTGTACGGAGGAGCAGCCTACCAGCAACAAGAGGCACAAGGCGGGAATCGATACTAGAAAAAGAATTTTTTTCATGCTTAACAATTCAAATTGTATATGAGACTTCCAAAGGCAAAGGTAGGAAATAATTTGTATGTTGGGTCATTAGACGGTGAATTGAAACGTAGACTTGTTAAGATATGGTAAAATATGACTAGTTTTGTGTTGGATTGTGAGACGGAATCGTCCATCGTCTTCGGGAAAGATGATTGTGTCTCTGTAATTATTTGATTCATAAATATTTCGCATACCTATGAAACGGACCATCATTCGCATACTGTTGGGTTGCTTGGCGCTTTTCGCCTTGGTGTTGGGAGTGTTTTTTATTATCCAACAATGCAAACGTGTTCCGTCCCGTAGCGGAAGTGCGGTGTATACCACGGCAAAAGAGAAGGCACATTCGTTGAAAGCCTATGCGGTCCAGAACGGTTACGACACCTGTTATTGTTTCTTGGTGGATTATTCCCTGCCCTCGGGGACCCCTAGGTTCTTCATCTGGAACTTTGCGACCGATGAGATTGATTTTGCGGACTTTTGTATGCATGGTGCCGGGAAGGGGAACACGAAGAGTACCCCTATCTTCAGCAATGATTTGGGAAGCAATTGTTCCTCTTTGGGAAGGTTTGCCGTGAGGAAAAAGCAATATGGCAAGGTCTTAGGGGAAAAGCGGAGCCGGGCGATTGTAGGCTTGGACCCGACTAACAGCAATGCCTTGCGCCGAGGTTTGTTGATTCATGATTCCTATTTTCTTGACTATCAATCGCTTATTCCCCGCACCTACCTGCCTTTGAACGGAGCTTCCTGTTCTGGCTGCGTCACGATCACCTCCAAGGGCTTTCGGAAGGCCAAGGAGATCATCGATGGCTCGTCTAGGGGGATTTTGATGTGGAATTATTGCGGCGGGAGGTGATTGGAACGGTCTGTTCTCTTCCTACACACGCACCAGAGTATCGCGTTATCCGTATGGATCTCCACCTCCGAATAACGCTCCTCAAGAATCTTCCTGACCTCCTCTTCCGTCTGGAAAGGCGGTGTGAACCAACTTTTGGGGGCTAGTACATGATTCACGACCCAGTCTGTCCGACGTAATTTGCCACGGACGTAGAAGCTGGCGATGAATCTCCCCCCTTCCTTCAACACTCGGTGGGTCTCGTCAAAGGCTTTCAGCTTGTCTGGGAAAGCGTGGAATCCGTTCATGCTCATGACGATATCGACGCTTTGGCTCTCGAAGGGCAGTGCGCCCACGTCTCCTTGGCAAAGACGGATATGTTCCTCCCCCTCCAATCGTTGGTTCGCTTGCCGTAGCATCTCCTCGCTGTAGTCGAGACAGATGATATCTGCGGCGTTGAGCTCTTTCCATTTCTCGGCGGTGAAGACCGCTGTGCCGCAGGGAACGTCCAGTATCGTGCCGGAAAACCCCTCAGGAATGTATGACAGCAATTTTTGTGCGAGCGCTATGTCGTCTGTGCCACCCCAAAAGAATCGGATATAAGCCTTGGCGAATATGTTCCCTTGCGTCAGGACTCCGTCGTAGATGCTTTTGGAGTCGCTATATGCCTCTTTGATCTTTTCTTTTCGTATTTCGTCCATCCTATTTATGTTTGTTGATGGTACAAATGTATGAAGAGGTTTCTGCAACCGAGTTGCAATGTTCTACGTAGGCACCATGTAAATAGGTGAAAGAAAGAGTTTTAGTAATGATTTTTATGCCAAGAGAGTTTTTTTGGTAAATTTGATTAACTTTGTTTAAATTCCTGAGGAGAGATTGGAAAGGTTTTTCCAAGGAGGTTTGTTTTATAAATTAATTTTACGATAATGAAAATCAAAGGAATAGAAAATTTGTCGAATGAAGAGATAAACAGGTTACTTGAATTAGGTGGCAAGTTTGTGGTCTTCCCTTATGCGATATCCATCTTGATTATGACGTTTAAGAGGAGTAGCGACATCTACTTCCTGAAACCCAATGAATCGGCGATAAAGTATGGGTACAAGTTCCTGTTGATCAGCCTATTTGCTGGATGGTGGGGAATTCCATGGGGACCGATCTATACCATACAATCCATTTTTAAGGCGTTTAGCGGTACTGATGTGACCAAAGAGTTATTGGAGGAGTTAAACAAGCCGTTCCATCTATGATCGGACAAGAATGATTATATAGAAAGGCAATTGGGATGTTGGCGTTAGTTACAGGGGCCAGTTCGGGTATTGGTGCGCAATACGCCTTTGAATTGGCGAGGAGAGGCCACGATCTGATCATCGTGAGCAATCAGGAAAAGGAGCTTGGCGAGGTGGCGCAAGAGATTGCGGAGACTTACCATGTGGGTGTGGAACCGATTTGCATGGACTTGGCGAGGAGCGAGGCCGCGGAGGAACTCTACGGGATGTGCCAATCGTCAGGGAAGAAGGTGGAGATCCTAGTGAACGATGCGGGGGTCTTCTTCTTCAATAGTCTCATGAACACAGATATGAGGCGCATCGACGTGATGCTGCAGCTTCATGTCGTGACTGTCACCAAGTTGTGTCGTCTCTTCGGCGAAGATATGAAGCGGGAGAAGCAGGGGTATATCCTGAATATGTCCTCCCTCTCCGCTTGGATGATGTTCCCTGGCATTTCCGTCTATGAATCCACCAAAGCCTACCTCCGTTCTTTCTCCGTCGCCTTGTCGTATGAGCTGAATCCGTTCGGTGTGGGGGTCACTGCGGTGTGTCCCGGAGCGGTGGACACGGGTCTTTACAACCTGAGCATGAACCTCCGTCGACTGGCGGTGCGCCTCGGCGTATCCATTCCACCGGAGAAATTGGCGAAGAAAGCGATCGCGAAAATGTTCAAAAAGAGGCGTCAGTACATCCCCGGACTCATCAATTACCTATTTTTGCCCTTCTGTAAGTATTTGCCCGATTTTCTTATTTCGTTGATAATGAAAAAAATAGAATGTTTCCAAAAATAATTTGAAAAAAAGGCGAAAAAAAGTGCTCCAAAAATTTGGTGGAACATAGCAAAAGCACTACTTTTGCAACGTCAAAACGAAAGGACAATGACTCAGTAGCTCAGCTGGTAGAGCAACAGACTCTTAATCTGTGGGTCCAGGGTTCGATCCCCTGCTGGGTCACAAAACAAAGACGAAGAACTTGCGGAGGCGAGTGAGTTTAGAAGATTTGGAGAGATGGTAGAGTGGTCGATTACAGCGGTCTTGAAAACCGCCGTACCGAGAGGTACCGGGGGTTCGAATCCCTCTCTCTCCGCGTAATCCGAAGATTGCTTCGGATTTTTTATTTTAGGGACATACTTAATTCAAATACTAGGAAAGATGCCGGAGTGGTCGATCGGGCCGCACTCGAAATGCGGTGAGCGGGTAACTGTTCCCAGGGTTCGAATCCCTGTCTTTCCGCAAAATGCCCCCTGAAATTTTTTACGGCTGAAAAATTCTACAGGAAAAGGATGTTCACGAGTCCTAGAATTCCTCCCAACAAAGCTCCTAACCAAACGATGGCTTTCAGTTCCTTGTTCAGCATGGTATGGGTGATTTTCTCTGTGTCGGCCATATCCATGTCGTTGATGCGGTTCTCCACGATCTTCTGGATGTCGATGGACTCTAACAACGTGGGCAATTGTTCCGTGATGAGGGTCTTGTAGGTGGCCACAATCGTCTCTTTCCCCTTCTTTATGAGGTTTCCTTTGTTCTGGATGAACTGGCAGACGGGCTTCTCCAGGTAGGCTGTGATCTCCTTGTCCACCATTTTCGAGACAATCTCCCCCGCATTTTCCTTCAGGATATTGTCGAGGTGCTTGCTCAAGGCCTTCTCGATGGGCTCCGAGAGTATTCCGACCAGCTTGTCGGTCTGCAGGAATCCGAGGAATCCTTTACCGGTCTGTTGTAGGGCGTATTCCACCACCTTGTGCGATATGCCTTGGCTGAGGTTGTTTTCCTCGATCTTCTCCCCTATTCTGCCTGAGAATTCCTTCGTGATCTTTTTCACCACGAGGTTGATGTCCTCGCCTGGAATGTATTGGGAGACATAGGTGCGCAGTGTATCTTCCGTACCCATCAGTTTCTCCACGTAGGAGTCTATGCCTGCCTCGACCTTCCCTATCATTTCGTCCGACAGGAGGTTCTTGGAGAGCGTGACCTTGTCCATCAGGTGCAGGCTGACCGTCTCGCCGATGGCTGTGGCGATCCGGCTCTTCTCCTTGGGGATGATTCCCGGGGTGAATGGCAGCCTATGCCCGAAAAGATATTTCGGATTGTGCGGACGGAAAAGCATCGTGATGGCTAGTTCGTTCGTGAAATAGCCAATTGCGGCTCCCACAACGGGAGGTATCAAATAGGTGTACCACATGGTCTTTTGTTCTACTTTTTAGGCTGTGCTGGTTTGTTTTTTCTCTTTTTTCTCCAGATATAGACGATGACTCCGGCGATGATCCACAATGGCCAAAGGGCGATGATGCCCAATACGATGGCTTTTATAATGCTCCAGCCCCAGCAGAATGCTTCGCCCAAATCCTTCCAGAAGCTTGGTTCCTCCTCCTCTACGGTCTGGACAGGTTCTTTCTTCCTCTCTTGCTTGATAGAGATGTTCACCACGCTATAGCTGACGTTTTGGTCGATCACGTTCATCTTGCCCTGCACACGGTCCGTCTCCATCTGTATCTGGTCGATGCGGTATTGTATTTCCAATACGTCCGAGATGTTTGATGCGCTTTTCAGCATGGTTCGGTAACGTTCCAGCATGGCGTTTTGGGTCTTTCTCTGCGACTCATAGTCTCGATAATCCGACGTGCGGTCCGTCACCGACACGATCTTATCTGTGATGGTCCCGTTTATTCCATGCATGCCGGATAAGAACGAATCCAAGGCGATGGAAGGAACTCTCAGCTTTATGGTATAAGCCTTGAGGGAGAAGGTGTACTGCTCTTTTTCCACGTAGGCTCCGTATCGTGAGGATAAACTGTCTGTGTATTTCCTGCATTGGGTGATGTCGGGGGTCTCAATGCATAACCTGGCTTTCTTTTCCATTTTCCTGCCTACAGGGATGTTCTTGGAATAATCCACGGAGTAGTTTTTGTCCTTGTTGCACGCTATATCTTCGGTGCTTGCTTCTCTGCTCACCCTATAATGGCTAGCTCCGCCCCCGTCAATATTTTCCTCCTCGTCATTGGCGCTGGCGGACGGTTCACCGGAATAACTTTCGGATTCGGAGTAGCTTTCGGGAGCCGAAAGTTCTATTGCTTGTTTATTGTCCCCACTGCATCCCTGCGCGAATACGCCGAGCAGGAATAAGGCCACTAAGTATATGCATTTTTTCATATCGACTTGTTTTTTTTATTTCCTGGTATATTAATCCAAATGGATGAAAGTAAAAATAGGAAGAAAATCATAGAAAAAGAAATGTGAGCGGACAAAATAGAGGGGAAGCCGTTAATAAATGTTACTGAGATATTTGGCGGGGAAGGACATTTGTGATTTACTATTTAGTGATTTGTGATTTACTATTTCCGAAATGTGGGACGAGTCACTGTTTGCCTCATCAATGGAAGAGCCAGGTGTCATCAGATGAATTGTCTGATGAATTTGGACTTGCGAAGCAGGAAGCTCAATAAGTAGGAAGTGCCGATGACGAAGAGTATGATCAGCGCTAGTTTGAGGGGGAAGTAAATCTCCCATGTCTTCGTGTAGGTCTGCACGTAGTAAAGCAAAGGCACGTGGAAAAGGTAAATGCCCAACGAATTTTCGGAGAGCGAGGCAATGAAACTAGTGCTTTTGTTCAGGAATTTATTGA
Source organism: Paludibacteraceae bacterium (assembly GCA_045226255.1). Taxonomy (GTDB): domain Bacteria; phylum Bacteroidota; class Bacteroidia; order Bacteroidales; family Paludibacteraceae; genus UBA1181. The sequence goes on from JBGVCG010000016.1 coordinate 115,846, forward strand.
ATATCCAAATGGTTATATATGCGCTGAAGACCACGTGGCAAGCCTCTAGGATTGTGTAGAGTCTGCTGCCTATGTAGTTGTATTCATTGATATATAACTTCATGATAATATTGTTAATGATGATTATGATGATTGTTCCGATGATCAGCGCTTTAGAATCCTTCTTAAACCAGCCTAACCTGCGGGCTGTCACGCCGAAAAGGAATGTCAGGAAATATTCGGCGAATCTGGCGGGTTCGCAGTAGAACACGTTGAACAATACCGTGTAATGATTGACGTAGCAAAATTGCCTGATGAACAGATTGACGGCGCATAGGAGCACGAAGTAGCCAAACATCACGGGTAGCGAGAGGTCAAGCTGGTAATCTTCCCTTATCCTCCATTGCGTCAGCTTCCTGAAAAGCGCGTATACTAGGCAAAAGAGGAAAAGCATCTGAAGGAACCAAACATGGAAGATGGGTTCCGGAATAAAAATCATGCAATATGCCAGGACGATAGAGGCGGGTATCAACAGACGTTTTGTTTTTTTCCAGACAAATAGTCCGAACCCCTGTTTGTCGTAGCTTGTCGGAACAAAATAGCCTGCCACGATGAAGAAAATAGGCATACTAAGTAGCTGATTTGTATTGATTAAGATGTTAATCGGCATGCTCTCCCCTGGCAACGATGGTGTGAAATACCATATTGTGTTTGGATGCGTATACGGTAATAAGGTATGTACAATAACCACTATCAGACAAATTACTAATTTCAAATTGTCCAAACCATAATTCCTCGTTTTGTCAGGAAGTGTATTTGTGTATGCCATTCTTTTCCTCAGTAAAAACATTTATCTCTAACTTCTAATATCAATCCATCAACGCGAAAATAATCATAGTTTTTTGATTTGCAAATAATCGTGTTGCGTTGTTTTTCAGCTTATTATCAGATGAAGTTCCTGATGAATTTGTTTTTCCGAAGCAGATAACTTATTAGGAAAGATACGGCTATGACAAAGAGTATGATGAGCCATAATTTCAGAGGAAAGTAAATATTCCACATTTTTGTGTAGGTTTGCACATAGTAGAGTATCGGCATGTGAATCAAAAAGATGGTCATGGAATTCTCGGAAAGTATGGCAATTAGCTTGTTGCTCATATTCAGGAATTTGTTGAAGCCCCAAATAATCAATAGGCTTCCGAAGAGGCAGAAAGATGACTCCAATATAGTGTGGAGACGGCTTCCGATATAATTATATTCCGTGATACGTAACTCTTTGATTATGAATGTTATCAAAACTATAATGCATATTTCGATAACCAATTTTTTGGAATGTGGCCAGAACCAGTTGAAACGACGGGCAATGATTCCGAAAAGGAACGTCAGTATATATTCCGTCACTTTGGCCGGTTCTATCTGGAATACGTTGAAAAGCACTGTGAAATGGCAAACATAGAACTTTTGGCGGACGATTAAATTTGTCACGCAGATAAGGATAAAATAGCCTATCAAAAAGGGAAGTGATAATTCCATCTTTTGCCCCTCTTTTATTCTCCATCCCGTTATTAACCTAAAAAGCGCATACGCTAGGTTGAATAAGAAAAGCATTTGGAGGAACCAGATGTGATACATGGGGTATGGTGTACATATTATGCTGATAGCCAATATGGCAAATGCTGGGATCAACAGGTGTTTGGTCTTTTTCCATAGGAATGTTTTAAACCCTTGTTTGTCATAGCTGGTAGGGACGAAATAGCCCGATATGATGAAGAAAATGGACATTCCGCAGTATTCTAGAAAATTGACGAGGGGGTGTTTCTCCAAATATTCGTTCGGCAACTCCGGACTGAAATACCAAGCCAAATTTATGTTTGTATATGGTATCATCGTATGGACGGCTACCACTATCAGACATAGCACCATCTTTAGGTTGTCTAGCCCATAATTCCTTTTGGCAATGGCATACTTGTTCTGTTGTTCTGTCGTTCCTTCAGCGTTTGTTTGCATGAGTTTGAGTCTATGAAACACTTATTTTTCTTCCGTATTCAATCTGCGCGAAGGTACAACAAAGTTTTTGATTTCCCAATGGTTGATTTTGTAAAAATGGATGATTATTTGGCATGTGTCAAGGCGAATTTTGGACAATTCTTCTATTAATTGGTTTGTCCGCTGAATATCTCGTTCAGGTAGTTGTAGGCTTCCGTGATCTGGCGGAAAAGTATGTTGGACATCTCTTTCATCTCTTCGTCCAATTCTGCGGGTATATGGTCCGGGTGATATTTTTTCGCCAAACTCCGGTAGGCGTTCTTTATCTGGGCGAGCGTGCTTCCCGGTTCTAATCCTAGGATGGTATAGGCCACCTCCAACTTGTATTTATAGGCTAATTCCAGCGCTTGTTGTTGCTTTTCCCTGTTGCTGTAATGCCCACATTCGTACTTGTATTCCAGTGAGGCGAGGTCCCAATCATGAATGAGCAGGTATTTGGCTATGCCACGCAACAATTCGATCTTTTGGTCGTCTATGCCGTTGCAGGTGTATCCGATGGTGAAAAGGACATCCATCAGTTCGAGCCGGTCGTTGTATTTGAGGAGGTGGAGGTTCAGCAGGTCCGTGCAGTAATCGATGTACCGTTTCAGTTTCTTCCCGTTCAGTTCGTTCAACATATTGACCGCCCAGATTAGGTGTCCGTGGAAATGATGGAAGAAATATTTTCGGGCGATGTTCAACTCCACCTTGTCCACTACCCCGTTCATCTTCATCACGATGGAGAAGAGTGCGATGATGTCTCGCGCTACCCTGCCCTCCTTCGTCTTTTCGTAGGAGCGGTTGCTCGATTTGAAATAGACGAAGAGACAAATTCCGAAGAATAGGATGATGATGAAAATCAGCAGTGTGTTTATGTCCCTCATTCCTTTTTTTTGCCAAAGGTAAAGATTAAGGTGGGTATTGGAAAATTATTTCGGTGTTTTTTCCTCCTTCGTATGCTTTCCCCTAACGGTGTATATCGGTCGGTTATTTGTTTTTTTGTTGTAACTTTGTGTTGAATATTGTTATGGCTATACTTCTATGAATATTTTGTTAGCTACCCATCATCTGGAAAGAACGGGTGGAACAGAGGCTTTTACGTTCGCGATGGCGACTTCCTTGAAAAGGCAAGGATATGACGTGGAGTACTATTGCTTCAAGCGGGGCGGTGTGTCTGACAGGATTGAGGCGATGGGCATTCCTTTCATGTCCCGCAAGCGTTATGACCTGGTGTTGCTGAACCACAAGCCGATAGCGGACAATCTTTGTGGGAAGGGAGTCCTTCTCCAAACTTGCCATGGTGTCATCCCGGAGATTGAGCAGCCGTCGCGTTACGCCGATATCTGGGTGGGTGTTTCGGAAGAGGTGAAAGCGCACGTCGAATCGTTGGGATTCCCTGTGACCACGATATGGAATGGTATTGACTGTGAACGATTTAAGCCTGTGAACGCATTGCATGATCGATTGACGACTGTTCTCTCGCTCTGTCAGTCTGAGAGGGCGCACGCTATGGTTAAGTCGTGCTGTGAACGCCTGAACGTGGAGTTCCTGCGTGCGGATAAATTGGTGGACGATGTGTGGGAAATCGAGGCGATGATGAACAAGGCGGATTTGGTCGTCGGAATCGGTCGCTCGCTCTATGATGCGATGGCTTGTGGTCGTGCGGTCGTTTCGTTCGATATGCGGGATTATAACGGGCAGACGAGCGGTTATGGGTATCTCTCCCCTGACAACGTGAACGAGGCGATGGTGGACAATTGTGTGAATAGGCATACGCGCACGCCTCTTGACGCCGAATCGTTGGAACGTGAGATCTCGAAGTACAAAAAGGAGGACGGGGAATTTTTCCGGCAGTTTGCGTTGCAGAACCTGAACGTCGATGTGCAATTGCAGCGTTATATTCAACTCTATGACGAATACCTTGCCCAGGAGAAGGATACTCCGTCATTGGCTAAGCTGAAGAGGGGTCTCCAAAAGAAACTGCACCAGCTCTACGAATGGCAAAAATATTTTTTCAGGGGAAAGTCCCGTCAGAGATTTACTACCCGGTGACGTTTTTCGGACTATCCGGGGCTGCTAGGCGAAGGGAATCATTTCCCCGCCATTAGTTCACGAAAGATTTCATTGTATCGGCCGAGATGCTTTTCGTAAGAGAAGGATTCGGCGTAGGCTTTGTTGTCGAGGGCCATCGAAGGGTTGTTGTTGAACTGTTCGATCGCTTCCCGTATCCTTGCCGCCATGTGCTCGGGTTCAAAGTTCTCCCAGAAGAAGACATGGTCCGCACCGATTTCCTTCAGGGATGTCTTGTCGGATGAGATGACCGGTTTGCCGAAGAACATGGCTTCGATGATTGGTAGTCCGAACCCTTCGAACAGAGATGGGAAGACAAACGCCTCGCAGTGGTTGTAGAGCCACACTTTTTCCGCATGAAGGATTTCGCCCAGGAGGAAGACGTTGGTGATACCCTCGTCGTCTATTCTCTTCTGTATCATCTTCGCATAGTCGGTGCTGTTTTTCCCTGCAATGATGAGGTTGTACTCCGGCATAAGCTTCATGGTGTCCAAAAGGGTGTGGAAGTTCTTCTTAGGCAATAGTTGTCCGATGGTGAAAAGGAACTTTTTGTCATCCGCACAAGGCAGGTTAGGTTGCTTCTCTGCGTTTGGAGACATGAATTCCACCCCGTTGTATATCACTTCGATGGGATGCTCGATCGGGAAGTTTTGCTCCACGTCGTTCTTTGCGAAGTTGGATATGCAGGTGATCTTGTCGGCTCGTTTTATCCTTTTGGTGATCTTGCGGATATATTTCTCCTTGGTCTTCCCCTTCTTTTCGTATAGGAAGTTCAGATCATGGATGGTTAGGATGTTTTTGGTCGATTGGCGGGATGGCACCTGTCTGGCTAATTGGTGGATGGTATGCCACACGTCAAAGCGGGGCAATAGGCTTGGGAAGATATTGTATATCTCCCTGCTGACGTGGTAATGCACGTCCGGACCAAATGCGTTGACGAATGCCTTGGGAAGCAATAAATGGACTTCGTAATCGAGATCCTTCGCATGTGCCTGATAATATTTCGCATAATTGTATGCGACCTGACCTAAGCCACAGTTGAGGTGTTTTAGGATTGATAAGTCGATAAGTACTTTTCCCATCTAAGCCAATAATTTGGTCGCAAAGGTAATCATTTTAGCGGTAGAAGTAGTCATTAAGTGTTAAGAAACTTAGTCTGAGATGGCTAAAAATTCGTCTAATGCAATGAACTACGGGCATTGCCCTTGTTTTTTCTCTTGCGCGTCCCCTTCCTGGTCGGAGATTTTTCATTCCTCTTTTCGTATGTTTTTTAATTATCCTATTGCGTTTTTTCATTATACGTTATATTTCAACGGAAAAAATTCGTTAATTTTGCACAAGTTTTTGTGAGATGTGCACAATCTTATATTATAACCGATTGGTAATCACACCTTTAACTGTCTTTTGTTGCTTAAAGAAATAAAGATTTATAATTAATATAAGGATTCTAGGATATGTCAAAGCGTTTTATTCAGTATTTAGAGAAATCTTTCAAAGAGTATTGGGACGAGAAGTGTATGGTTGACTATGCGAACAAACGGACTTTCGCTTATAAAGACGTTGCTCAAAGGATTGCCATGACACAAATTCTATTTAATAAGCTTGGCGTTACGCAAACGGATAAGATAGCCATTGTGGGACCTAACTCGCAGGATTGGTCCATGACCTTCTTGTCTGCTGTCACCTATGGAGCGATAGCGGTTCCTATCCAAGAAGATTTCCATCCTGAGGTTATTGAGCAAATAATTACCCATTCGGAATCTAAGATATTATTTGTTACCGAGTCTAATTTGGAACGGCTCAACATGGAGCGGTTGTCGGGTGTGGAGTATATCTTCCCTTTGTCAGACTTCGAGCAGATTCGCCAATTGTTTCCTGGAAAACAGACTGTTGATATCAGCGAAATACAAACCATCTATAATGAGACATATCCCAATGGTTTAAGCAAGGAGAATATCAATTTTACGGATAAGGATGACGAGGATGTTGCTGTAATTATCTATACGTCAGGCACTTCTGGATTTACGAAGGGTGTTATGCTGACGGGTAAGGGATTTGCTTGTTGCCTTGATTTCTTAGCCGAATGGATTGCGGTAGGCGATAAAATCATCTCGGTTCTTCCGCTTGCCCACACGTATGCGCTGATGTATGATTTGTATTGGCCGTTGATCGCTGGAGTATACATGGTGTACTTGAACAAAGTGGCGAGCGTCAAGGTGCTGATGTCCGCGATACAAGAGTTGAAGCCGGAATGGATTTCGACGGTTCCTATCTTCTTTGAGACGACTTACAAGAAGGCTGTTGTTCCGTATTTCAGCAAACGCTACAGAAGAATATTGTTCAATATTCCATTGATATCCAATATCATGGGTCGTTCCTTGAAACGTAAGATGATAGATTTGTATGGAGGAAAACTGAAACGTTTGGGTGTCGGTGGTGCTGGATTGAACAGTGAGGTGGAGGATTTCTTCCATAAAATTAAGTTCACATACGTTGTGGGTTATGGAATGACAGAATGTTCTCCTCTTATCTGCGCGGACTACAATGACTTCGAGAAATATTCAGTAGGAAAGGTTATTCCTAACGTCGAAGTGAAAATTGATTCTTCTGATTCCACTTCTGTGCCTGGTGAAATCTTGGTGAAGGGCCCGAACGTGATGAAGGGTTATTATCGTGACGAGGAGGCTACGAAGAATGCTTTTACGGAGGACGGTTGGTTTAAGACGGGAGATGTCGGTGTGTTTGACAAGAAGGGTAACCTCTTCATCAAGGGCAAGACGAAGAATATGATCCTTACATCGTCCGGACAGAATGTCTATCCTGAGGAGATCGAGGCGAGGTTGAACAACGACCCTATCGTGGAAGAGAGCTTGGTTGTATTGCGGGAAGATAAGAAGCTGGTGGCGCTGGTTTACCCTTGCTACCCTGCCGTGGGAGAAAACGTGGATCCGAAGAAGTTGGCGGAGATGATGGAGTCCATGAGGAAAAAGATTAACCACAATCTTGCTTCGTACGAGTATCTTAGTTCCGTGGAGATAATGCCTGAACCGTTTGAGAAGACGGCTAAGAAGAGCATTAAAAGGTATATGTACCAGTGATAGACGTTAGGCTTTAGATATTAGACTTTAGTTGTTAGTCGATATTTCAGACGAACAGCGAATCCCTAAGCCCCCAAAGGGGCGATAACATTACAGGCAGGGGTATAAACCCCTGTGCGAAGGTGCATGAGTACGTCCTAAGCCCTGGAAGGGCGACATCCCCAGGCAGGGGTGTAAACCCCTGTGTGAAAAGGTCGTGATGTGGTCAGAGCCCCTGAAGGGGCGACACGATTAACAAAGTTAGACATCAGTTTTAAGATCGGGTAAAAAATTAGACGTTAGACTTTAGACAATAGACATGTTTCTAAATGTCTAAGGTCTAACGACTAACGTCTAAATAAAAATCTTGCCTAAAGGTTCTTTGGTTCCCTCTCCGTTTTGCAATGCGGAGAGTATATCTCAAACGGACAACTTCACATTCACATCGAACGTATCAAAGTATATCCCTATCGAAATAGGAATCAGGGGATACCTGAATTTTATTATATGTAGTTTATTAAGGTTAGCGTAAAAATATACCCATAGGCAACTTCCTTATATTATTTTTTTATTAGATGAAAAGATTTGTTGTCGACCGTGATCACGTACGTGCCGGCTGAGAACCTGTCGCAGATCCAGGCATTCCCCTGATTGTCGGAGTGAATGCTGTCGTGAAGGCTTCCGTTCTCCGAACTGATGGCGATCTCGCAGGACGGTGGCACACCGGTCAACTGGATGGATCTGCTCTTGCTGGAGATGATGCGGATGGCATCGGATAATAACTCGGGAATGGAGGACTTGTTCTCACAGAACTGGTAGCCCTTGACATCCTCTACTCTGTAAGAACGATCGTCTGAACTCTCGACCGTCAAACATCCCTTCCGAATCGAAATCATCGGATTGTCTGTGATCGAAAAAGAGAACTTCTTTCCCGAGAACGTCTCTATCGTCAAATATTTGGACTCTGTCGATATCGTCCTTGACATAGAGGCTAACAGACCTTGAATTGGTTTTAACAACTTACTACAACTTACCATTAGCATGTGAATAAAAAATTAATGACACTGAATTATATATTACCCAAAGTCACTAAATGGTTATTACATCATATACACATTTAACTTACATCGTTCCAATTTGTGACCCTTTATTTGTAATCTTGCATCACACATCAATACGAATATAGCAAACCGTTTTTTGAATTCCAAATTATATTCTTGAAATCTCTATTTGCCACACTTATTTTGTGTCAATTGGTTAAATAACTTTATTATATTGATTATTTACAATTCCACACTTTTTTCTTTGCTTTCAATTCGTCCCTAATTCGTAGATAATCAGGTGTTTTACTCTACTCTACCCTTCTCGTTGAGCGCTTTCCACATCGCATTGGCGGCTCTGTCCGAAGCGGATTCGTGGCCTAACAGTTCGATGAGTTCGTCGTAGTCCCGCAACACCTGCTCCCGCTGGCTCTCCGTAAGTAGTTTGTCGATCTCCTCTCGTACCTTCTTGACCGTGAAATTCTCGGAAACAAGCTCTTGTACCACCCATTTGTCGGCGATCAGATTCACCAAAGAAATGTATGGCACCCGGATGAAGAGCTCCAGGAATCGGTGGACCAACCACCCTCCCGAAATCATGTAGACGACTACCTGCGGCACACGCAACAGGGCGGTCTCCAACGTGGCGGTGCCTGAGCAGACAATGGCTAGCTCCGATTGCTGCAACAGTTCGTACGTCTCGTCGTAGATGATTTTCGCGTCGTATTTTTTTATGATGGGGTCGTATACGGATGGGTCGATGGATTTCACACCGGCTACGACCATCTGGTAGTCCTTGTATTGTGAAGCGGCCTCCAACATGATGGGAAGCGAACTCTTGATCTCTTGCACACGACTGCCCGCCAATAGGGCGATGATTGGTTGCCCTCCGATTCCTGTGCGTGCCTCGAAGGTCTCTCTTGGTTCGTCCTTGTGCTTTCTCGCCTCCACCGCATCGACGCACGGATTGCCCACGTAATCGACGGTGTAGCCTCTCTCCCCGAACCATTTCACCTCGAAAGGAAGGATGGAGAAGACCTTGTCCACGTACTTGCGGATGGACTTCAGACGATACTCCTTCCAAGCCCACAGCTTAGGCGAAATATAGTAATATACGGGCACGGAAGGCATGTTCTCCTTCACGAACTGCGCCATTTTCAGGTTGAAGCTGGGGTAATCGACTAAGATCAGCACGTCCGGGGTATAGTCTAAGATGGCTTGCTTGCATTGCTTGATGTTCGTCAGGACGGTACGGGCATGGAGCAACACGGGGATGATGCCCATGAAAGCCATCTCCTTGTAATGTTTCACCAGTTTGCCTCCTTGCGCCAACATCAGGTCGCCGCCAAGGAAACAGAACTCCGCCCCCGCATCTTTCTTCTTGATGGAGGCCATCAGATTGGAGGCGTGCAGGTCTCCCGACGCCTCTCCCGCTATGATGAAGTATTTCATACGACGTGCAGGAATAGGAAGGCTGTGATCAATAGGGAGGCAACCACCACCCCGTAGTTCGTCTTCCATCGCTCTAGTTTGTAGAGGATGAAGAACAATATGAGGTTCGGAATCATGGCAGTCATCATGATGGTTTGGAAGCCTTCGCTGTTATAGACTTGCTTGAGGAGGTCTTTTAGTCCTACGTCGGGCAATTCGGAGTAGGTCACCAGACGGATGGTGATGATGGAAAGCAGGACGGCGCCGAAGAGGCCGACGAAGAAATTGTCGAAAGACATCTTCGGTTTCTTCTCTTCCATCCAGTCTTCGTCGAAATGTTCCTCGACCATGTGCTCGCCGAGCATTTCTTCCTCGAACTCATCCTCCTCTTCGTCGGAATGGTCCTTGTCCAAGTAATCTTCGTTCAATCTGTTATTTGCCATATTTGTATTTCAGTTTGTTTAAGTAATTATAGTCTGTGTGGTCCACGAGCATAGGTACTACGGATGCCATGTGGTGCGCAAGCGCCCACTCGTCGGTGTCCTCCGCCTCCGGTTCACGGTTGTGGAACTCTCCGGCCAAGAGGTAAGCGTCGGTGTCGTAAGGCATGTACTCCTCGCTCCAGCGGGCATTGGCCTCGCGGCAGAAGCGGATCTCCTTCACTTCTCCTTCCGGGAAGTTCACGTTCAGCAGAGTGCCCAAAGGCAATGGTGTGCTCAGCACGTCGCTGATCATCTGTGATATGATGGGCAGGGCGTGCTCCAAGTCCAGCTTGGCTGCGAATTGCACGCTGGAGAAGGCGATGGAGGATATGTTGTTGACGCATCCTTCGATGGCGGCGCCGATCGTTCCCGAATAGACCGCATTCACCGAGGAGTTGGACCCATGGTTGATGCCTGAGATTACCAAGTCGGGACGTTTCTCCTTGAAGATGGTGTATAGGGAAAGCTTCACACAGTCCACGGGCGTTCCGTTGCAGGAGTAGACGGTCATCTCCTCGCTTTCAGAGACCAAGGTCATCTTCAGGGGTACGCTATGGGTGATGGCGCATGATTTTCCCGACTGTTGGCAGTCTGGCGCCACAATCACCACCTTTCCGTGCTGGCGGGCCACCTCCGACAGTTTAGTGATACCGTCTGATTGGTAACCATCGTCGTTGGTGATCAGTATGATTGGTTTTTCTTTTTTCATCATTCGTATATTTTGATCATAGTCTGTTTCATAGCCGGCTGCCTTTTCCAGTATAGGAAGGTCTCCGGTTCGGACTCGTTTCCGTAGCGGTTCACGGCCGTTACGACTATGTTATAGATCGTGTCGTTGAGTTTATACTGAGAGAGGTTGACCTCCGTGTCAGGGGTCAAGCAGAGGATGTTCTTAGGGTTATCGAAGTCACACTCCTCCGTGTCCTCGAAGGCGTAGACCACATAGTAGGATATCGCTTCTCCCCCATCCGCCACGACTGGGCTCCAGCGGAGCGTGTCCGAGTCGATGCGCACATTCAGAGGGAAAAACGCCTCCGCACCCTTTCCGTGCGTAGGAGGCAAGGCGGGATAAGGCTGGTACGTGGTCTTTAAGCTATCCAGCAAGCCTTGTGGGTTGCGCAGGAAGTAGCAGGTGCTGTAGTAGATGACACCCTCAATATCAACGCATTGCTCGTTGAAGCGTAGTTGGCGGGCCAATTCGTTGGGTGTCTTCCACGCTTTGGTCTTGTTCACGGCGAGGCCTGATGCGTAGAGCCCGAAGTAGAGGTTGCAGTTCTTCACGTTCTCGCGCCACCATGGGGCCAAAACTGCGTAGTCCGCTACTGTCTTGCCTACTTCCCAATAGAGTTGTGGGGCGATGTAGTCGATCCATCCCTTGTCCGCCCAAAGCAGCACGTCGGCGTAGAGGTCGTCGTAGTTGGTGCATCCTGCCTTCGTGTTGGAGCCTTTCGGGTCTTGCGACTTGTTCCTCCACACGCCGAACGGACTGATGCCGAACTGCACCCAAGGCTTGGTTTCGAGCAACATCTCATGGATGCGCTTCACGATACGGTTGACGTTGTCGCGGCGCCAGTCGCCTTTATCCTTGAATCCATGGTTGTTCGCGCGGAAGGTACCCTCGTCGGGGAATTCCTTTCCTTTGATGGGGTATGGATAGAAGTAGTCGTCGAGGTGCAGACCGTCTATGTCGTAGCGTGTGACGATATCCTTGAGCACTTTCAGTAGGAATTTCGCGGTCTCCTCTTTTCCTGGGTCGAAATAGATTTTCTCCCCATAGTTGATGAATAATTCAGGCTTTTTGTGGTAGATATGGTTGGCGGCGAGTTGTGCGGTTGGCGTGTTGGTCACACGGTATGGATTGATCCATGCGTGCAGTTCCATGCAACGCTTGTGGCACTCTTCCACGGCCACTTGTAGGGGGTCGAAGTCGGTTGACGGGGCTTTCCCTTGTTCCCCCGTCAACCACTCGGACCATGGTTCCAGTTTAGACTTATAGAGTGCGTCGGCGGTCGGTCTCACCTGAAACATGATCGCATTGATACCGCACTGGTGCAGCGAGTCGATGGTCGAGACCAATTCCTTTTTCTGAGATTCAGCGGGAGCTGTTTTGTCTGTGGGCCAATCGATATTGGCCACGGTCGCCATCCATGCGCCCCGCATTTCACGTTTTTTATGTGCGGAAGCTGCAGAGAATGAGGCGAATAGAAAAAATATAACCGCAAATGCCCTCGTTATAAGTCTTTTATTTTTCATGTAGTTTCTTGTAAATATATTGGCCGGACTCCGTAAGGATTCGTTTGTCGCAAAGGAGAAGGTTGCCTTCGTTCCACTTCAGCGTCGCACTGGCTCCACCTTCCGCGCTAAAGCTCCAGTTGCACCAGCTTACTTTTTGTCCGCCCAGGTTGTCACCATCCAGAATCTTCAACCAACGGTCTGTGATGTCTGGTCTGAAGTTGGTCCAGCCGCTTGCGTCGGTCGTTCCGAATTCAGTGACAAAGATAGGCAAAGTTGCCAAAATACAAGGCGTATGGGTTGTTGAATCTCCCTCACGGAGCGGTTTCATGTAGTCATGACCTCTGTAAGGGGAATCTTTGTCTATGCCGTCGTAGTGGGAAGCTGAATAGAAATGGAAAGAGTACATCAGGTTGTCATAAACGTTGCCGTTCTCGTCCTGAGGCTCGTTGCCGATAACCACGTGGGCGTCTTGGCTCCAGTTAGGCGTACCGCAGATGCAGATGACGTCCTTATCGTATGATCTGATGATCTTCAGCATATCCTCGCAATATGGCTTGATATGGTTAGGCCAAGTGGTGGCGCCGTTGCGAGGGTTCGGCTCGTTGCAGAGCTCGTAGAGCACGTGCTTCTGGTTCTGGAAACGACGGGCGCAATAGGTGAAGAAGTCACCCGCCAAGTCGATGCCTGAGGATGGGTGCTTGCGGTACTGCTTCGCCTCTGGGTTGCCTGGGTTGTGCACGTGCCAATCGATCAGGATGTACATACCGTTCTCGCCGCACCATTTCACAGCGTTCTCGAGGTGACGGGAACGGTGCGTCTCGTTGTAAGCGTAACCGCCCTCCTCGTCTACGTAGAAGACGATACGGAAGACGTTGCAGTTCCAGTCGTACCGCAATGCCTTGATGTTTTCTTCGGTGATTTCAGCCACACCAGCCCATTGCAGACCGTGTGAACTCATGCCTTTCAGTTGAACGGGATTTCCTTTCTCGTCGCACAAGACGCGAACTCCTTTCTCATTAGGAGCGACCTTCAGTTTTCCCCATTTGCCAACAGGAGAGTTGGCCGGATATTCCATTGGAGGAAGAATCTCTGCGTTTAATGCGTCCTGGGTGATTTCACCAATACCCGATACTTTCTTCTGTTCTTTACTCTCTACTTTTTTCTCTTCACTTCCCTTCGCATCTTTACTTGCGTTGTCGCTCGTGTTCGAGTTGCCGCAAGCCATCATCAAAGTTGCCAAGCATGGTATTAGAATACGTTTCAACATAAGCATTGTATTAAAGTAAAACTTGTTCATACAAATATAAACATTTTTTCCATTCGTGCAATAGCGAAATTGTACAATTGTGGATGACATTCCATAGAAATATCAATGGAATGTTCAACAAAAAAATTGAGGCGGAAATCTTATCCCTGTCATAAGGGAAAGAACTTCCGCCTCGGCCTGTACTGATGTGAATTATTCCTTTCTCACATAAGTGTTTGTTATTTGCATATTATGAGTTTACTGAATCCTTCAGCATGAACCAAATAGATGCCCGATGGGTACCCTTTGTTTTCCAGAATATCCGGAAGGGTGTCTATTTGGTCGGTGTATATCGACAACACCTCTAATGGTTTGCCGAATAAATTATATACGGTCAATTCAATTGGTGCATGGCGGTTCTCTTCGGACCATTCGTCCATGATACCTGTATCGTCACCATTTTCTCCCTTGAAGTGAATCCAGTCCAAATTCGCGTAAGCTCCCGTTAATAGCACTTTCAGAATATGTTCACCTTCTGGCAGTTCCTTCGTCTTTCCTTTCACCACTGAATAGGTGTTCCAATCTTCTGTGTTAGGAACTTCGATCTCCTCACTCACCTCTTTATCATCTATAAACAACTGAATTCCGGAAGTGTTGAGTCCGCACGCTGTCCGAAGCTCATATTCATACGCCTTCGCCTCCTTCACTTGAACACTGTATTCCAACCACTCGCCTTCATTCGTGTAGCCGATGGCATAGCCTTCTGATGGATCATCATCAGCTGCAACTGTTACGATATCTACCCTATCCTCTCTATATTGTTTGCCTTGATTCTCCATGTCTGCATCATAATAGGCACGGTTTTGTCCCCCTTCATCATAGTCCTCGAATTCGATTTTGCCTGGAATCGAAAGGGTTATTCCGTTATATGGAGTTTGAGGGATTGGTGTCGAGTTGGTGGTGAAATACCAGTAGTCAAAATCGAAAAGCTCTGTGTTCGAAGCTCCCTTGAAGACAAAGAAAATATCATGTATACCGACGGTATTTGCCACTTCACACTCCAACTCGCGCCATGAACCGTTTGTGCTTTCCACATTCAATGTGCCTATCAGCTCTCCATCCTGTTTGTCCAAGTGGATTTCAATGCTTGCGTTGTTTTTGCTTGAGACTGAAGCTGTGAAGAGGTCTGCCCCCATATCCCCGAAATCGATGCAACGTACTTTGATATAGTCATTGTTGTGGATCTTGTTGATATAGACTCCATTATTGTTTTTTTCAGCCCCCACGCCATAGCTCCACGCTTTTGTTTCCGCTTCAACACGTTTGTATGGATCCACATAATGGATCGGTTTGACCACACCCTCATCTGTCATACTCAATTTAGGAATCGAGCCATCGGCATTCCAGGTAAACTCCTCCACTGCTGATGTTCGATTGTAACCGCCTGCTCCGGGAACCCGACGTTGGTTGTGGTAAAAGAAGAAATTGCGTCCCTTGAATTCAATAATGCCACAGTGGTTGGTAAAGGCGGAACCTGTGCTTGGTTCCATGATAAGTCCACCCCACGTCCATGGACCTGTCGGTGAATCACTGGTTGAGTAGGAAATGCGCTCACCTCCATTGCCTGTGCCATGTGAAGCGTATAACATGTAGTACTTGTTGTTACGTTTGTGAATCCAAGGGCCTTCCGTATAAACGGATGAGCCACCAGACGAAAATCCACGACTCATATCCACTTCGTGAATTCCTCCGTCAAAGGAGATCATGTCTTCATTGAGTTTCGCCCAAAACAATTTTGAATTTCCCCAATAGAGATAGGCCTGTCCATCGTCGTCGATCCATACGGTTGGGTCGATATACGACCAGTTCGGTCCTGCCAGATGTCTATTCCCGCTCAAAGCGTTCTTGAAGGGGCCTTCTGGTCTGTCCGCCACAGCCACATTGATGGCATAACCTCCTCCTGTCGAAGAGTTCACCGTCACATAGTAGTAGTATTTGCCATTACGACGGATGACTTGTGCGGCCCAGTCGCCATCCTTATTGGCATTAGGAAAATCTCTGGAACTCAATATGATTGTACCTCGGTCGGTCCAATTCACCATATCGGTGGAAGATGAAACTCTCCACCCGTCCATCGTAAAAAAGGATCCGCCCAAATCATTCCCTGTATAAACAAAAACCGTATCATCTATGACAACCGGCGCTGGATCGGGTGAATAATAGGTCTGAATAATCGGATTGTCCGCCAAAGCAATATTAGAGGTGATCATTATAGCTCCTCCTAACCCCAAAATCTTTACTGTGTTTTTCATTCTTTGTAAGTATTATGGTTCTCTAAATTTTTTACAAGTTTAGGCCTTATATTTTCTATTTGCTATGAGAAATGACGCAACGGCAAGTATTATTGTGTCAAATTCATCAATTATGTCTATATATTATTATTCTAGGCCTGATATTTACGCTCTTTGGGCCATTTGATCGAGACAGATTACTTTTTGCGACTCTTTTTCTTTGTCTGTTTGCCCCCTTCTTTTTTCTCTGTCTCTTTTTTGCTTTTCTTATCCAATTGAACTGGACCGATCTGCTTCATTAGACGCATGATTTTCTTCTGTCTGCTGAGGATGTAGGAGGTCGGATTGGCTGGATTGTACCTGCGGGGTGCGGGCAATGAGGCTGCGATGAGGGCGGCTTGTTCCTGGGTCAGTTTGGCCGCACTTTTCTGGTAGTAGTGTTTGCTGGCGGCTTCGACACCATAGATGCCGTTGCCTGTTTCCGCCACGTTCAGGTAGACTTCCATGATCCGTTTTTTCGGCCAAAAGAGTTCTATCAGCACGGTGAAGTAGCATTCCAGCCCTTTCCTTACCCATGTGCGGCTGGGCCATAGGAAAATGTTCTTGGCAGTTTGTTGCGAGATGGTGCTTGCCCCGTATATCTTCTTTCCTTTCTCGTTCATCTTTTTGGCCTTGGAGATGGCGTCGAAGTCGAATCCCCAATGGCTCATGAAGAGGTTGTCCTCGGAGGCGACGACCGCATTGACCATCTCAGGGGATATCTTCTCGATGGGTACCCACTGCTTTTTGAGCTGAACGACCTTCCCGTCGGTCAACTGTTCCATGGAACGTATCAGCATGAGCGGTGTGATGGGTACGGGTACGAAACGATATAGGAGCGTCATGAAGATGCTGGACGCGAAAAATATGAATATCACCCGCTTCATCACATACTTTAGGGTGCCTTTCCAACCCTTGATATCGGGTTTTTGAGTAAACTTCCGTAGTATGTTAACATTTTTTTTGATTATACCCATATTTTTTTCGTTTTGCACTTTCAAATATCATAAAAATATGGGAACTTTACAAATGCATAAACATATTATATTTTCTTAGTTATGGTTTAGGTTAAATAAAGTAGAAAAGGGGAGTCTGTGAAGATTCCCCTTTTTTCTTTGGTATGTTTATATGTGTTTATAAATCAATATGATTCGCTCTCGTTCGGGAAGTCGCCCGATTTCACATCAGAGATATAATGTTGCAAAGCTTCCGTCATCACGTCGAACAGATTAGCGTAGCGGCGGAGGAATTTAGGCGAGAAACCTTTGTTGATGCCTAACATATCATGCATGACGAGCACTTGTCCGTCCACTCCGTTGCCTGCTCCGATACCAATCACAGGGATGCGCACTTGCTCCGCCACCTTCTTGGCGAGCGCTGCAGGTATCTTCTCCAAGACGAGTGAGCAGCATCCTGCTTTCTCCAGCAACAGGGCGTCGTTGATCAGCTTCTTCGCCTCGGCGTCCTCATTGGCGCGCAGGGCGTAGGAACCGTATTGGTTGATGGACTGAGGCATCAGTCCGAGATGTCCCATGACAGGGATACCGCCTGCGATGATGGCGCGGATGGAGTCGATGAGCTCTTCCCCACCCTCTATCTTGACAGCGTCCGCACCCGTCTCCTTCATGATCCTGACGGCTGCTTTCACCGCCTCTTCTTTGCTGACCTGCGTCGTGCCGAAAGGCATGTCGACCACCACGAAGGCTCTTTTCGCACCTCGTACCACGCACTGTGCGTGATAGATGATCTGGTCTAATGTGATGGGCAGTGTGGTGGCGTTGCCCGCCATTACGTTGGATGCGGAGTCGCCGACTAATATGATGTCCATGCTTGCTTGGTCTATGACGGTCGCCATGGAGTAGTCGTAGGCTGTCAACATGGAGATTTTCTCGCCACGGGCTTTCATGTCTGAAAGGACTTTCGTGGTCACTTTCTTGATTTCACTGTGTACTGACATTTCAATACCTCCTATTTTTATCGGTTTATTTTTTGTTCCACAAAGATAATACGTTATTTCCTAAAAGGGAACAATTGTGATGGTTTAGTGGTTTTTCCGCTAATTTACTTTTTGATTGTAAGAAGTATCCTAATTGATGGTGGGATGAGTGGTTGGTGTGGCATGGGACAATGCCTATATCACGCTAAGAAAGATCACTGTGGATATTATTGCAATGAACGATATTATAAAAAAGAGGGTTAATGATGTTTTCAGCGTTTGTTTGTTATTCTCCATTTCATCGTACATTTTTTTATGGTAATAGTATGTGAAGGCCCATACCCCTATAGGGAACAATATGATAGGGACCAAAACCCATGGGTCATTTTTGTAGTTTGATGAAAAAAAGGCCAATATGGGTACTATAATGCCCCAGATGATTCCTGGTATATAGGGATATTTCTTCAGCAGGAACAAGAATATGGGCGAGATGCAGAACAATACGGGTATGTATAAGAAGCACGGTGGTAAGCAATGCGCGTTGCTTTCTTCTAGGGTGAAGAGGGAAAGAAGGGTGCTCGATATGAGTAAAATGGCGACATAGGGCAATGCCTTCACTGCACTATACATGATTTCCCGACGGTTCATAGGCTATTGTTTTATTAGTATTAACTTGCTTTGTCCTGCCTGCACGGCGATGTAGAGCATGTTGGGTTGCAGTCTCTCTGTGGCTATTTTGTTCCCTTGGAGATTGTAGAACTGTGTATTCTTCAGAGAGAACCTCTCCGCAAATGCCAGCACTTCCGTCACGTTTGTATGTTGGCCTGGTTCGAACTTCAGCCAATCGATGTTCACGTAGCTTCCCTCGATCTGCAGTCTCAGGATGTGCTTCCCTTGGGTCAGATGTGCGGTGGAAACGTCTATTTCCTCGTATTGGCTCCAATCGTCGCAGGTTTCCGGAATCGTGTAGGCTTCGGTGATTTCCTTCCCGTCGATATAGAGATGGAACCCGTCCAGTTCCCATGCGTCGGAGACGCGGGCGGTGATGTTGTAGTCGCCAGTCTCCTCCACCTGGATGGTATATTCCACCCATTCTCCTTTCTCCGTGTATCCGATGGCGTATCCTCCCCCATCTGTCGCAACGATATCCACGCATTCATCACGGTATTCTCCTCCGTTGTTTTTGTCGTCGACGTCGTAGTACGAGACCGCTTGCCCTGACTCGTCGAAGTTCTCTGCCTCGATGATGCCTGGCACGGTGGCGATCGTGTTCTTATATGGGTTGCGGGGAACATCGATGGCGGTCAACGTGATACGGTAGGCGTATAGCTTGCTCTCTACCTTCATGGATTGTGTGAAGGCTTTTTCCGTGAGGGTGATTTCATATTGGTCGATCAGGTCGGTGCCCTCCACAGGGGTGTCTTTGCTTTCCCACGTGACCCGCTCTATCGTTATCCTCGCCTTGCCTTGCAACCATTGTGGCAGTTGCGGGAATACGACCTCCACGTCTCCCTCGTAGTTGCCTCCCAGCACCACGCTGGCGGTGTGCCAATACTTGTTGGCGCAGGCGAAACCGTCCAATCCATCGCTTTTATCGTTAGGTGGGGTGACCATGGTCATGTCGCCATCCATCTCTCCGTACCATTTGTAGAGCCACCAGCCGCCGCCCCGTTCGTTGCTTTCCGTCAGCAGACTGCCCATGCGTCCGGGCAGGTGGGGAAACCACCAGGAGATGGTGGCGCTCTGCACGTTGTTGCGTTCGAACTTGGAGATGAAGGGAACGCAGTAGCCGGGACATCCCTCGTACTTTCTCATCTCGTAGTCTGAACTGGCGCTGTACTCGTTGATGCAGAGGGGTAAATCGGGTATCTCCAACTCCTGTTCCAGCTTATGTAGGTCCTCCACGGCTGCGACGAATCCACCACTGCCCCACTGGTGCCAGCAGATCAGGTCTGGCATGCAATCTTTTTCCTTGCAGAACGACAGGAACTCCTTGAAGTAACTCCTGCTGTAGAAGGAGGTGGCGGGCCCAACGATTTTGGTGTTGGGTTGATAGCGGCGGATCAATCGGTAGGTGGGTTCCCAGAGATCCTTGAGGAAATCTCCGTTGGACTCCTGCCACGTCTCGTTGGCTTCGTTCCAGATGACGTAGCTGTCTATGTTCGTTAGGTTGCTCTCTTCGTGTCGCTTCAGGACCGCTTCCACCAGCTCCAGCCACTTTTTCTGCCCGGGCCATTGGTAGGGCCAACTGGGAAGTAGGTCGGCCAGCAGGAACTGCACGTTTCCCGTGGTGCCTCTCAACCTTTCGGCTACTACGAATCCGTCGCCGAAGTCGTGCTGGTTGCTTGACAATGCCGAGGCGGGTTGGCAGAACACATTGGGTTTGAGGGGCGCGACCATTTCGTTGATGTCTACCGGAAGTGTCTCCGTCAGACCGTAGAGGGAACCGGAAGCGCAATGGGTTGCGGGGCGGATCGTGTGTGTCAGATCCACTGTCAGCGTGTCCGCTGCGGTTGCGTTCGTCAGGGAAACGCCCGCCATTAAAGCGGTTATTGTGAATATTTTAGCGAAACCACTCATACTCATATCTGCGGGGATGGGGATGAGCCGTTTGAGTACGACCCGTCATCACCTACACGCAAATATAATTTTTTTTATTGAATCGTGAAATGGTCTGCGTCTTTGTGTACGGGAAATTTCTGGCGCATACGTTCCAGCCTCTCCTTGGTCAGATCCTCCGATATGCGGAGTTCTTCCTCTTTACCGCAGGCAATCAGACTGTTGCCGAGGGGATCCAGCAGTACGGAGGCTCCGCCTTGCGCACCGTAAATATCCTCACCCACCCTGTTCACGCCGCAGACGTAGGCCATGTTCTCGATTGCCCTGGCGGGTAGCAGGCGACTCCATGAGGAGATGCGGGACTCCGCCCAGTTGGCGACGTAGAGGATGATGTCGTATTCGTTTTGGATGTTCCGCACGAAGACGGGGAAACGTAGGTCGTAGCAAATTTGCAGGCAAAAATTCCAGCCCTTGTAAGGCACGATCACCTTCTCTTTCCCAGCGCTGTAGGTCTCCGCCTCGGTGCCTGGGGTGAAGAGGTGTTTTTTGTCGTAGGTATGGAGTGCGCCGTCGGGGGTGATGAAGACCCCGCGGTTGTAGTAGCGGGCGTTCTCCTCGACCATGAGGCTGCCGTACAGGGCAAGGTCGTATCGCTTGGATATCTCCTTCAATCGTTGGATGACCGTGCTTTCCATGGTGGTCGCCAGTTCGGCAGCGTCCATGCAGAAGCCTGTGGTGAACATCTCCGGCAACACCAGGAGGTCAGCCTCTTGGGCACGTTCGGCGAGTTGTTCCACCTTCCGAAGGTTGGCGGCTTCGTCGCGCCATGCCAGATCCATTTGTGCGATGGCTATTCTCATGGTACGTTATATGGCGAATGATTCAGGGTGTTTGCCCTTGAATTGGGTATAGTATTGCTTGATGTATTGGATATCCGCCGCCTCGTCGTCCGTCGGAACGAAGATCTCGTCGATGCCCGCCACCTTCTTTTCGTAGTCCAGATAGACTAGCAGGATGGGCACGTTGGCGCTTTTGGCGATGTGGTAGAAGCCCATCTTCCACTTGGGGTTCGCCTTGCGTGTACCCTCCGGCGTGATGGCCAGACGCATGTGTTCCCTGTTTTGGAACTCGTTTACCAGTTGATTCACCAGGGAGGTGCTATGTCCGCGGTTCACCGGCACACCGCCCATCGGTCCCATGATGTAGTTGAAAGGGAAATTGAACCACTCTTTCTTGATGAGGAAATTGACCTTTCCATCGCCTTCGAAGGCTTGGTACATGATTTCGCCCATGATGAAGTCCCAATTGCTTGTGTGAGGGGCCACGACGAATACACATTTCGGTGGAATCGCCACATTTAGCTGCGCCTTCCAGCCGATTCGGTCGAATATAAATTTACAAATTTTCTTTAATGCGCTCATAAAACCATCTATCGTTTATAGACAACGCGAAATTAGGAATTTTAGTTAAGATATTAGAATGAAACGGTAAGAATTATGTGAAGTTGGGTATACTTTGTATAATATTTGCCACATATTTTCATGGATTAATTTAAACATAATTGAAATGAGGAAGTTATTGATTATCTTGCTAATGTGTTAGGCAATCAGTATGTTATATTGGAAAAAAAAATAGGGGTTTACACCCCTGCCTATGATGTGTCGCCCCTTTGGGGGCTTAGGTATTCTCTGTTCGTATAGAATTGCGCCTAACAGCTAAAGTCTAGTGTCTAATGCCTAATGCCTAATGTACAGGGGTTTACACCCCTGCCTGTAATGTGACCGCCCCTTTGGGGGCTTAGGGATTCTCTGTTCGTATAGAAACCTATATTCTTAATTCTTAATTCGTATCACCTTCCCCGGCACGCCCACGACCACCGCATTGGCGGGTACGGGTTTGTTCACCACGGCGTTGGCTCCGATCTCCGCATTCTCGCCCACGGTGATGCCTCCGAAAACGATGGCACCCTTGTGGATATGGACGTTGTCGCAGATAGTAGGAACGCCTGGGTAGTGGCTGTTGCCTCCGCCGATGGTCACTTGCTGTGCGATGGAGACGTTCTTTCCTATCTTTGCGTTCTGGTGGATTACGACGCCGATGCCTCCATAGCCTAGTTTCGTGCCTGCGCCGATCTCACATTTGTAGGATACTTTGCTGTTGTATATCAGAAAGATAAGCAACGTGATCAGTTTCGGCAAAAGGGGTATATGATGGAGATATAGCCATCTTGATATACGATAAAAGAAGATTGCGTTGAGCATGGATTAATTGGTTTATTCTATGTTTGATAATAATTCTTGAATCGTTGTGAAGCGGTATCCGTTATCGTTCAGCGTTTTCAGCAGGAACGTGTAGCCTTGGTCTCCCATATAGCTCTTCGGATGTCCGACAAGGGTGAAATATCTTCTGTCGGTCTGTTTCTCCATTTCCGTCAGGAAGAGGTTGTGCACCGCTTCTGGGAGTAGGCAATAGTCCCATGTCTGGCATTCCTTCTCGAATAGGAATTTAATCTTATCGGTCAGGCTCTTCTTCCCTGGCGTTGATTGGGTCATTTTAGAAGCATATAATTCCTTGGATTGTTGGGTGTTGGAGAGGATGTTCTTCACTCTTTCCCATGACGCATATTTACGCCATCTGGTGATTTCCAGACTGCAGATAGGCAACTCGTATATGCCGGTTTTCCCTATCGTAGGTTCCTCCAGACGTTCCTCCACGCTCCAGATGCCTTTTTCTTTCGGCAGGTTAAGGTAGTTGTAGTCTGCTTTAGTCCCTTGTGAGAAACCTCCGGGATAGAGTGAACTATCTATTTTCAGCCCTGTTTCACGCATTGCCTTTACGATTTCTTCAGATGGGTATGCGTTGTAACCTCCGGCACGTAACGCTGTGCAGTGGTAGTAGGGTTTTATTGGCGTGATGAGTTGCTCCAACGTTTCTTTGCCTTTACGAAGCAGTTCGACCATCGAATACTCTCCTTCTTTGTGGTAGTGTCCCAGCCTGTGGGAGGTGTTATCCACGACCCATCCATCGTCTGTCCATTTTGCGTCCACCCATTGTGGATGGAGGTGAAGTTGTACGTCATGACCTTCCCTTACAGCTTCGAGCACCTGTTTTTCCATGGCGGAGATAGGGTTCTGCTCGTAGCCCATCTTGTTGCCTCGCTCCCACTCTTCCTTCATATGCCAGTATTCAACGACTTCAAAAAAGATGGTGAGGTGGGCATTGTGTTGTTTGGCGATTTTCAATATATGCTTGGTCGGCTCAACGATTTGGCGGAACACATCCCCCTTCCCGTTGCCGAATAATTCATAGTCTAATGTCAGAACGATCTCTTTCATAATTTTCAATCTTTTTTCCGTGTATGGCCTAGGGCGAATTCCTTGCGGGCTGCCTCTGCCAACAATGTATTGTCTATCAAATAGATGTTATCATATCCGAAACGTACGTATTTCCTGATTGGTTCCGAAAAACGTTTTGCGAATTCGCCTCCCATCATTGTCTGCGCACATTTGGCGGGGTCATGCACCCTTGTGTGGCAAATGATTTCCTCGCCATCTTCTCTCCTCAGCGGTACATCGAAGAGCTCTTCTGCGTAATAGAGCGTCTCTTGTCGTTGGTACTTGTCCTCGATCGCATGGAACATCGGTAGATTGACCACGCCGAGCGAGAGTGATTTGGAGGGTTGTGCCGCCAATAGCCTTCCGTAGGGTGTTTGGTCGCCGTAGGGGTCTTCGGATTCGTAGTGCAGGCTGGCGTATTGTTCCGCATCTTTTCCCCACACGCATACTGCCTTGGTGGGGTGTGCACTTTTCACCACGCCCTCCATACGGGAGAATACATTGGTCATGACTCCCATGCCCGAAACGGTGGTTCTCATGTCGAAGACCGCACCGCTTTTGACCCAATCCATCGAGCTAACGGGCGGGTAATAGGGCATCATGATCACACCCTCCTGCCCCACTATTTCCATCAGTGTGCGGATAGCGTCCTCTGGGGAATATCCATCCGCATTGAGGTTGGCGAAACTGGAGGTGACGAACACCTTGTCTCCTCGTTGGATTCCCAGTTCCGTAAGTGTTTCCTTGAAGTTGGACAAGGTGGTCTTATCCGCCTTCTTCAGCATATTCTTCACCCGTCGGATATCCCGTTTTACCCCGCTAATCAGAGCGGGGGACAATATGGATTTTAGTATGTCTTTAACCATTATATAAATACCTATAACTTCCCTCTGTTCGGAAGGAAGGCGAATGAGTTCCTCTGTCGTACCCTATTCGATGATGCGGGTCAGCTCCATTTGGTCTTCATGCCTCAGACCAACGCTGTCGACGCGCAGGGCGCTCCAATACATTTTGTCTCCTTCGACGGAGATATCCCAGCACTCTCGTGAGTCTCTTGCGGGTTTCAAAGACTGTTTGCGCAAGGCGAGCCATGTTCCGTCAACCATGTATTGGTTGGTGGTTGTATGGTTCACCACCCATTCGTCGTTGACGGTGTCTCGGTCGAAAGTGAGGAATGTGCCGTCTTCCCTGAATGCCAGTCGATGGTCTGTTACGCCTGGAATACCCGGCATGGCCAACTTGCCTTCCCAGAGTCCGATGATATCCGTCGTTAAGTCTTTGTCGATTTTCCTGTATACGATGAAATGGGCATCTTGTTGCGTCGTGTCGGTGGCGGAGTATAATGTCTTCACGTTGGCGCTCATCTGGGATTCTGTGATCGTCTCGACGTTAGTAGCCACCTTAAAAAATTCTCCGGAGGTGAGACTTTCCGTGATGTCGTTGCCGTAGATGGTGCATTTCATCGACTTTCGGTACATCCAACCTGGATTATTCGTGGTGTCCGAAGCGCTCCGATAGGAGGACCACCCCTCTTGGTAGGTGACAACTCGTTTTTCGTTGGTTAGTACCGGAATGTTGTCCACTGTGGCAATTTCCCATTTGCCAGCTAATTTGAACTCCACTTCCTCCTGTATCGGATAGACTTTCTCCACATATTCTGCCTGTTTCTGGCAGGAAAAAAGTGCTGTGGCTGCTATCACCATCCATATTGTATGAAACCGTCCGTTCATTTTCGCTTCTTATTTGACAAACAAAGTTACCGTAAAAAACATTAATCACAAAAAAAGAATAAAAAAACCTTACGATTTCACATTTTTTGAAGAATATATCATCGCATGAGAAGCGTTGTATTCAGTATACTTGGACGATAAAAAAATCCCCCAGTCCGAAGACCAGGGGATTTCATATATAAACTAACTGATGATTAGCCTAAGAACGATATCAGGATACCGGCAGCCACAGCGGAACCAATCACACCTGCCACGTTGGATGACATGCAATAGTTCAGCACATGGTTACGGGAATCGTACTTCAAGGCGATATCATTGGCGACACGCGAAGCCATCGGAACAGCGCTCAAGCCTGTCGCACCAACCAACGGATTGATCTTCTTCTTCGAGAAGATGTTCATGATCTTCACCAGTAAGATACCACCGAAGATGGAGAATCCGAATGCGCAGAAACCACCGGCAACGATACCGATCGTCTTAAGGTTCAAGAACGCGTCAACCGTCATGGTAGCTCCCACAGACAAACCGAGGAAGATGGTAGCCGCATTCATGATACCATTGGAAGCCGCATTGAACAAGCGTGAAGTGTTGTTACCAATCTCCTTGATCAAGTTACCAAACATCAACATACCCACCAACGAAACTGCGTCTGGCACGATAATCGCAACAATCGTAGTAACCGTGATTGGAAAGAGGATCTTCAACACACGCATGTTCTTGAACTCCTGCTTGCTAGGATACAACTTGTCTTGCTCCTTCATGTTGATCTTCAACTCTTTCTCGGAGCAGGTCAATTTCACTACCAACGGAATGATCACAGGCACCAAGGCCATGTATGAATATGCCGCGATGGCGATTGGACCCAACATGTGAGGAGCCAACTTCAATGTAGTGAAGATTGCGGTCGGACCATCCGCACCACCGATGATGGCCAAAGATCCAGCCTCTTTCATTGTGAAGAATTGGCTTCCCACCAACAACACAGCGAAGATACCGAATTGCGCACCCGCGCCGAAGATAGCCAGCTTCAGGTTACGCAACATCGGACCGAAGTCTGTCAGCGCACCCACACCCATGAAGATGATTGGAGGCAAAAGACCTGACTTGATCAATGCGTAATAGATGTAGTTCATGATACCGAACTCATGAGCGATGTCATGCAAAGGCATTTGCCAGATATCATACACCTCAATATGGTTCAACAAATTAGCGTCCTGAAGTATCGCATTGCCTTCCAAGGCTGGATTATACCACAGTTTTCCAAGTTGGACGAAACCTTCCTTAGCTTCCTCAGTACCCTCCGCGAAAGAGAGGACCTGGAACCCACTATCCAATCCATTGTTCAGGAATTCATTCGAGATACGGAAAATCTCACCCACACCATTCACAGCCAGCACACCCATGCCACCTCCAGGGAAGTTGGCGATCAGCACACCGAAAGCGATTGGAACAAGCAACAACGGTTCATACTCCTTCTTGATACCCAAATAGAGCAGGAAGAAGGCCAAAAGAATCATTATGAAGTATGAGGGATTGTCAACAAAGTTGCCAATCGCCGTCATGCCATATATTTTATCTAATATTTCTCCCATGATTCCTCTTATTTAATTCTCATCAAAACATCATCTTCGGAAACGGAAGAACCGCTTGTCAAGCAAATCTGAGTGATGACACCATCACACTCAGCCGCGATAGCATTGAATGTCTTCATCGCCTCCACGTAGCAAACCACTTGGCCCTTCTTCACGGCGTCACCTACCTTAACCGGTGCGTCACCCGAATTCTTCACTAAGTAGAACTTGCCCTCCAATGGAGAGGTCAATTCAGTTCCTTCGCCAGGAGCCGCAGCCACCGCCGCACCAGTCGCTGCCGCAGGAGCAGCAGAACCATCATTCGCGCCGATCGTGACGTTATACTTAACACCATTTACCTCAACAGTTACGGTTTGAGGCAATTCGACACCGCCCTTGCAAGCGGCTCTCTTCGCCTTACGCTCCTCAAGGTCAGCCAAGAAGTCAGCCTTAGCCTTACCAGACTTGTAAGCCCTGTACTGTTGTGGGTGCATAGCCAACTCGAACAACTCCTCGTCGTCCTGACCGAAGTCCCAACCCTCTTTCTTCATCTCCTCGCGGAAGGTGTCCAGAGCGTCAGGATAGTTGCTTTGAGGATCCTCTGTATGGAACTCGCGGCCTTGCTCTTTCGCTTTGGCAACCAATTCAGGAGCCAAAGGGCCAGGCAAGTTACCGGATTTACCCAACATCATATCCCAAATATCGTCAGCGATCATAGACCAACGCTCCTTGCCCTTCTCCATCTGCATAACGTTCATCAACGCCATGTTCTTCACATATTGTGAGAATGGAGTCACCAAGCAAGGGTAACCCATCATAGGCCATACATATTTCACCTCGTCGAACAGTTTGATCAACAGTTCGTCTTGGCTCATCTTAGGCTTGCCGTTCTTCTCCTTCCACTTGTTGATGGACTCAAGGTTCGTCTCCAAGTCAGTCATCAAGGAACCCATCATACCGCCTGGCAATCCAGGACCGATCAACAAGGAGTTCATCATACGGTTACGAGGAGGAATATAATAGCCCAAGAAATCATCCATCATCTCCTTGATCAAGGTACGAGCCTCCATGTATGCCTCCATGTTGATTTCCTTCACCTTGAAACCGGCATCCTTCAACATAGCCTGAACAGCGATCACGTCAGCGTGACCAGTACCCCAAGAGAGAGGTTCCATACCAACGTCCACATAGTCGCAACCAGCCTTGCAGACCTCCAAGATGGATGCCATGTTGAAGCCAGGACCAGCGTGGCTGTGATATTGGATCGTGATATCCTTGATCGCCTTGATGTTCTTCGTCAATTCACCCAAGAAGGCAGGACGGCCGATACCAGCCATATCCTTCAAACAGATCTCGTCACATCCGGCATCGATCAACTCCTTAGCCATTTTCGTGTAATACTCCACGGTATGGATCGGAGAATAGGTGATGCAAAGACAACACTGGGAGATCATGCCACCATCGTGTGCATATTTGATGGAAGGGATAATGTTACGGGTATCGTTCAAACCACAGAATGTACGGGTGATATCAGTACCCTGTTTCTTCTTAACCACGTAGAAGAGTTTGCGGACATCCGCAGGAACCGGACTCATACGAAGGCCATTCAAGGCGCGGTCCAACATATGGGTTTGAATGCCAGCCTCATGGAAAGGCTTCGTCCACTGACGAACTGCATTGTTCGGATTTTCTCCGTAGAGGAGATTCACCTGCTCAAATCCACCACCATTTGTTTCTACTCTGTCGAAGCAGCCCATCTTCACGATTACGGGCGCTACTTTCATCAATTGGTCGACGCGTGGTACATACTTACCTGCGGCCTGCCACATGTCTCTGAAAACGAGACTGAATTTAACTTCTTTAGCCATTTTTCAGTTATGATTATTTTTCTCTTAAATTCTTTCGATTTTGTCAGCTTTTGACTTTCCATTCGTGATCTTGCTGATCGCCATGTTGATGGCTTGGGCCACATTGGCATCCACTGCACTAGGCGTTGCTGAAAACGCATTCGATTTAGGCGCCTCTTCCGCCGGCGCATACTTGTTAATCAACCTGATTAACACATTTCCTAAGAAAATAATGAGTAATAAAACGGAGAATACCGTTGCCAACCCAATGCCCATTAACTGTAGGGCTATGAAAAACTTATCCATTTAACCTTACTATTAGTTTTTTAGCAAAAATTTTAGCAATAAATATAATCCCCAAAGATAGAAAAAATTTCTTAGACACATGATGTTTGCGCAAAAAGTTTAATGAAATTTCGATGGTGAAGAATGAATTGAAACAAAAACGGGGTCATTTCCCACAATTAACAATTGAACGGACAAAGAATCCAATCAAAAGGAAGGAGAGCAAGATGGGCGGGCATCCTCTACCCCTAAAAAAACGTGGCTCAAATCCGTCATAAGACTTCATTGAGCCACGCTCTAATGTAGTGTTCCGATCAATTATCCGTAGAGGACAATCATTTCGGATACTTGTTCATCACAATTGCTTGCAGACGAACTTCTTCGGACTGTCCACCACACCGTAGATACGGTCGGAAGAGAATGGAACAGAGATCAGATACTCGTATAGGCAGTGATCCTCCGCATTCCAATAGCGGAAGGTCACATTGTCCGCCTCTTCTCCCGTCCCAATGACAGACAGAAGGAACTTGCCGTCGATGGCTTTCTCTACGCCCCTGCACTCGCTTCCGACGAAAGCGGCCATGAGGTCATCTGCTGAAGCCTTCGATTTGAGTTCGGCCGGAAGTTCGAATACTACCGTCATGGTGTATGCGTAGTTGCCTGCGATAGCTACAGACTTCCAACCCGGGTTTTCATACGTGTTGCCCGTCGGAACGATTACGGAAGTGGTGTCCGTTTCCTCATTGTTCAGAGGATCAGACTCATCTCCTTGGAGCTTCTTAAGCAATTCGTCCAGCTTCTTGTTGGTCTCATCCAATTGCTTGTTCGTATTGTTCAAGCTATTCTTCTCATCCTCTAACTGCTTGATAAGCGCATTTTTCTGTCTTATCTGCTCTTCAAGCGACTCGATCTCGTCATCGTCTTTGCAACTCTGGAAAGATCCGGATAAGAGGAAGAGGGATAATGCAATATAAAACCAATTCTTCATAATATACTCTCCCATATTACTTCTTTACAACTTTAAATACTTTAGATTTATCGTTTTGGCTAATCTTCAACACATATGAGCCAGGAACTAAGCCACTCATATTGATGTTCTCGTCCAAAACATTATCCGATGCGGAAACTTGTTTCTCAAAGATAAGAGCACCTACCACATCGAAGAGTTCGAGCGTCACATCGCCTTCTCCATCTAATCTGCCGGCAACGTTCATCACGTCAACCACAGGATTTGGATATACGGTCAACGACTCTATGCCACCCACGTTGAAGTTCAACATAAATGGTTGGCTAGGCGAACCATATACTGCATCACCGGTGAAGGTTAATGTGTTGTCTGCCTCGTAAATGACTCCGTCACGTTCCATCGTGAAACGAACTTTGTCACCTGCGTTAGCCGAAACATTGATGAATTGAAGAGCAAGGTCATTCGCCAAAGCTACTTCCTCTACCTTATTCTCCTCATTTCCGACAAGTGCACGAAGGACATCACCCTCCCTCTTTTCAGGGGCAGCTGCGATGATACTCATGTTAGACTCGTAGGCGGATGACTTCACGCTAACAGAAGAACGCAAAGCTGATGCGGAAGATGGATACTTGAACGTGCATGCGTCACCAGTGTTCTTCAACATGTAACCGCAATTAGGCTGCAGGCTCTTGAGGGAACCAATCCACTCATTGCCATAGTACATGGCGAATCCTTCACTCGATTTGATGACATCGCCATCTTTAGCCTCATAATCAGCCAAAGCTGTCTTCAACATCATGCTACCGGTTGGTAAGTAAGCGATGTAGTTCCAAGAATTAGCCTGCACGGAAATCTTCGTCGAATCTAAGTTGATGTCAGATCCAGAGACAGACAAGGTTTGGTCTATGTCGGAATAAATCTTGAACATGTTCGTATTGTTCAATTTTATACCCGCGGTCGTCCATTGGTTGGTTGCTGTAGAATAGTTTGCGTATGGCATGCTCAAGGTCTTCACGATGCTGTTTGACCCCCATTTCCCACTACTGAGGTAGGTGTTGATGTCTGCCATGCCTTTCTTATTCGCCAGATTGAAGGAAACCCAGTTCCATCCCTTGCTCAAAGGTATGTTCTGATATCTAGTTTTTCCGTTAGAGAATACGATCGGTGCGGTCGGCTTTCCGTAAACAGTGTCACTGACAAATGATACACTTGGGGATGCGACTGCCTCCGACATGAGTCCCTTGCTAGCGTCCCATGCGCGATAAACCAAACCATTGTATTTTGTGGTGTCGCAATAAACTGTCAACATTGCATACCACAAATCCATGGTCTTGTCATAGCTCATGTTAGCCACACCGACACACTTGCCTTTATAGAAGGCCGCAAGCATATCTCTCTCATCGTTGGAGAATTGGTTGTCCAACTTGATTTGAGCGAATACAGCCATGCTGAATTCATACTTCGAAGGATCAACGCTCCAATCAGGGGTGTCACCCTCCACCGTCACATTGAGGGCGAGAGGTTCTGTCACGTTATTGGAGTTTGTCAAGTAAACCACTTCGTCGTATGTACCGACAGCAAGAGATGGATCGATTTCAAACTCTATGGTCTGCTTCTCCAACGGGTTGATGGAGCCAGATTCCGTAGAGGCGCTCAACCAAGAAGGCATGTTCTTCAGGCTGTAATTGATGACGGAACCGCCCTTGTTAACGATTGGCATCTCGAACTTGTACGGCTCGTTTTGCTTCTTGTTGACAGTCACCACATCATCCATCCACTTCAATTGGTTGCGGTCGATGTAAGCGCTCCATGTGATTGGGGAAACGATGTAGTTTCCGTTCACATCCTGCACTTGGTTGACCGTAAAGTTGACGATGGTCTTCTCGATACGGTAGTCTTGCTCTTGCAAGGTAATAATCAAAGCGTCGTCGTTAACCACCCAATCATACGCCAAAGAAGAAGTCGCACCCTTCGTTTTAACTGGAGGGATATTTTGGGACTCGGAAACTTCACCTTGCATCGTCGCGAACGCCAACTTCTTGCCATTACCGTCCAATGCGTCATTTCCCTTATCCTCCAATGTGAACTGCATCTCTGATCTTCCTTGCCATTCAACGTAGTGTTCGAACGGATAGTAGAGCAAGAGACCCATCTCGTCGCCATTCACCTTCTGGTTGTAGAAATTCTCCACCTGGGATTGTTGACGATAGAGATTCCAGAGTCTCACCTCATCAATCCTACCCGAGAAATACTGATCAGCTTTTCTCTGCTTCGCAACAGTTGTCGAGTCGTTTGCAACATAATATACACGCGCGCCAGCGAACAACTTATCAGAAGCAATGCCACCAATCTTATCAGCAGAGAAGTAAGTGTTCAACTCACCATCCACATAGATACGGGCGACGCCAGAAGAACGGCTCACCGCAAGGGTGAAGTTATGCCAGTTATTGTCGGAGAAGTCTCCCTCCAAAGGCGTCACGTAACCATTGTGACGGAATGTCAACGCACCCGTTGGGTCAAAACCGACGCTAAATAGTTTAGTAGCGTCTTCGTCATCCGAAGCCAAACCTGTACCATTGGAGATTAAGGTCTGACCCTTTGCTTCAGATTCAGCATTGAACCAGAACTCAAGGGTGAAGTCCATATCCGAAGTGATGACAGCCGACGAACTATTCATGGCAACGTAACTTTGACCATTGAATTCAGCCGAACGTCCCTCAGGCAATGCCCAAGAACCACCCTTCATCAACAAATTAGCGCCGCGAGCCTTATCTTCCGTAGCGGCACCCTTCGCCTCTTCCATCTCATAGTAAGCCATCAAATTCAGGTCATTACCAGAGAGCTGTGACGTGCAATTGGCTTGGATAGTAGCAGAAGAACGAACCGAATTCCAGATACGGAATTGATCCACCTTACCATTAAAGTAGCCGTTAGCAGAGGCTACATTCCTACCCACTTCAATGACACCGTCACCCTTGTAAGCCTCAACATTAACTGAATTAATAACAGGCATGTAGTTCACATAAGCAGTCACGGTCTTATTCTCATTGTTATAGACCAAAGCGACATGGTTCCAAGAAGATTTCTCCCATGCAGGAACACTCTCCGAAACGAGTACCTTGTTGCCAACCTTGACGACAATCTTACCCTCCTTGTTCATGCCCATGGAAATAGACTCCGTTGCATCACCATGGCTGAAGAATGTCGCGTTTTGCAAAGAATCGTAGTTCACCCAACACTCGAAGGTCAAGTCCTTGTTGGCGAAGTTGCGAGTAACCTCTGTCGTGAGGTAATCGTTCTCACCATCCAAGGCGATAGCCACGCTATGGTCAGAGGCCACACCGTTACGTACACCCGTAATCTCAAAGTTATTGATGGTCAACATACCTTCCGCAATGGTCTCGTTGAAGTCGATTCGAATATCATCATCAATGGTCAGCACGCCATTGGCTGGTTTAGGGGAACCGAACAAACGAGGAATGTACATATCCTTGATACCAGAAACCACTTCGGAAGGATTCTCATACAACTCATTGTTGATATTACAGAACGAAACCGCACGCAGATCATACTTCTGATCAGGGAGGTTATCCATATAAAAATTGTAATAGATGTTACCAGCGTCCTCAGAAGAGATGGTGAAGGCATTGAATCCATCCTCCATCGCTTTCTGAGTCAAAGAATCGCTCTTGTAATAATAAACCAACGTAATCCAATCATTATCAGATGAGGAAGCGGACTTGTACTGCAACTCCAAATGCTCAAAATCGGCATAGTTTACATCAAACTCTGAGATGGTAATCGGCATATAATGCTTAACAACGCCTTGCACCGTATCTGTCGCACAGTTGGTGTTGTATGTCCAATTATTCGAAGGATTCACGATGGAGACATCCGTACATGAAGGAATGAAGTGGACAGAAAAGGCTGCCGTATCAGCAATCACATCCAAGAAGGATGTAGGGTCTGACTGACATTTAGAAGACAATACCAATTGCAGGTTGTCATAATTCAACGCCCTACCTTTTGCCACCGACATCGTCTTAACAAGCGTCTCGCCGGCAGGGACAAGGTAATCCAAAGCGAATCCGGACATGGAGTTTCCATCTATTGTAGGAATCGCCCCATCAGGGTTAGATGCATCAATCAGACGAAGATCGAACCATTGATCTTCATTTGTCTCAGAATTGTTTCGAAGATAAAGCGTGAAAAAGGCCTCTTCCCCAGATGGAACATTTTCCACGAAATCGTTCTCAATACTAATACTTGGCACCTCTAACTGCATCGTTTGTGCACCTATGACCTTCCCTCTTTCGTAATATTGGGTCTCGTAAGCCTTCTCATAAGGACAAGAAGTCGCACCTCCTCGGGTAATGAAGACGAATGAGGAATAATAGTCTTTGTCCGCAAGATCGGTCGTATCCACAGCGCCCACATGTGCCGGATTATCATATTCCTCCGAAGTGCTAGTCCATTTTTTCTCACGATAGACATCGACAGATAGGTAATCATCATCACCATCCTCGGCCAACACAAATCCTTTACTGTGGCTACGTTCAACCTCGCTTTCAAAAGATCCACCTTGAGTGGTTGTGACTTTTTCCTCAATAGCGAAAGTAGTTGCAAAATAGTTGATCGTTTCCACCTCAACATCCGTTGAATTCTCCACAGCAACACCCACATTGAAAGAGAATGTGCTACTATTGCTTCTACCAGACGAATACTCTTCCGTGTATTCTATAGGAGACCCTGCATGGAAAGAATAGTTCGAAACCTTGTATTCCGAAAATATTTTATCCGAAAAATAAACCTTTTGTTCCTCGTTTTCGCTCATTCTATCTTTCCATGCCTTAATCCATTGGTTCAGCACTTTAATCGTATCACGATATATGATGATGGACATATCCTTCGAAATTTCCTTCGTAGGAGAAATAACCTTATAACTTGGACCATCGAGGTCGTTTTCAGCAATACCATTAGACGTGTTCTTAATGGATTCATCAGAATTACTTTTGCCGAAATCAGGATCATTTTCAGAGAGATATGAGAGGTAATAGGTCTCTCCCGTTTCTTCTGCCAATTGCTTATATTTCAACGTGTCGTTTATTCCATTAACAATTAGAATACTTCTTTTCAGATTCTCCATGTTCGGAATAAGAGTCTGTTCTATATAGACCTGAGGGAATGCGAACAATGTGTTAAAACTCTGATTCAAACTGATTGCCGCACTTTTCACCAACACATAATCCTTTCCCGTCGTATCTGTATAAACAACTTCATACTTGTTAGGATGAGCCAAATACTCTTTTTTCTTAATCAAAGAGACTGCGTCACTTTCACCGAAATACATATTTGTGGAATATCCGACGTAGACATCACCATTCGCACCAACATATAATGGGTCATCACTTGTCTGGAAGCGAGTGGTCAACGTAGTAGTGCTCGTCTTCTGATTTGCCGCCTCATAAGACTCCTCATGTGCGACTCCAACCTTTGTCGTATTAGTGGTACCAGCACTCTCCTCTTGAGCGACAAGAGTAGCCGGAGTTACAACTCCATTATAAATTTTCACTTTTACACCTTCGACAATATTCGCACCTTCGAAGCCTTCGTTTTGTACCGATCCAGTGTAAGTACTAGATTCTGTGAACGAAACACCCTTTTCCAAGAAAGAATATGAAT
Source organism: Paludibacteraceae bacterium (assembly GCA_045226255.1). Lineage (GTDB taxonomy): Bacteria > Bacteroidota > Bacteroidia > Bacteroidales > Paludibacteraceae > UBA1181. Next base: position 151,673 of record JBGVCG010000016.1, read on the forward strand.
TACTACCCGGAGGGTCTCGAAGAACCGTCAACACCTTGTCTGGTCCCGCAGTCACAAAATTGGTTCCCTTCATATGTTCGCCTTTGACATAAACCTTATTCATACCACCGACTGCGAATGGACAGTCCCATGCGATTGAAGTAGGATTATCGTCATTTCCGCAAATCACCTTAGCGGAAAGCGAGGAAGTAGCAGTCGTCATTTCCGGTTCGCCGGCCAAAAAACTAATGAAACCGATGCCATTCGTATCAGCTTCTACCTGAATGGACTTACTTCCATCTGCGAAATTAACGGAGAAATCGAACTTGCCATCCATCACAGGTACGATGTCCAATTCGTCCGTATTCGTATGTCTGTACTCCTCATTAACAAATGCTTTGAGATAGTAGGTTACCCCCTGGTGAAAAATCGGAGAACCCAAATAATATAAATTCGTTTTCTCATCATATACAGAGACATTCTCGTTCTCTCCTAAAATATTAGAAGAAACTATTTCTCGTTCTCCAAAATAAGGCAAAACACTTCCGTTACCCTTACACTGAGAAATATTTAAAGTAGGCTTATATCGTTTAATAAACAATTGGGACTTATTAAACCTAACCGTATCATGAAACGTACGCCAACCATCCGCATCTACACTATCCATATAGGTATAAACGGTTGAATCTCTATATGTAACGGCCGAAGAGAAATCAACCAAAGAACCAGAACCATTAATGTCTGGATGTCCGTTGGCATTCACCTCCACTGTATAAGCCTCAGGGGCCACATATGCGACAAACTCGCCCGTCGTATCATTCACATGAATCAAGACGCCATCTTCCATATAATCCACTTGATTGACATGAGTGACCATTTTTTTAGATGTTGGATGATTAGGTGTAAAATGCTTCTCAACCGTCGTAACACCATCTTGCATCTTATATTTATCACGTGTATGTGTCAGTTTTACAGTAATACCATTCGCCAGATTATTTTTCGACAATGAATGACCTACAGGATAAGCCTCCTGCACCGTACCTCCAGCCACACGTCCAACATACTTTATCTTCGTATTATCATAGAGTTTCGCCTCCTCATCTTTTTGATAGTTAAGAGCATTACCCTTACTATCACAGACACGTCCATCCAATGCGAAGACATGACCATTCTTCTCGGCCTTTACCTCATGAATGCCCACAGGAACATTGAGATTGAAAATTCCGTCTGCATTCGTCATGACATATTCATTAGACTTATTAAAAGCGATCTTCCCATCAATCAGGAAATGGACACCTTCTACAGGATAATTACCTCCAGAATATACAATTACACCTGAAAGGACAAAGGAACTCTTGTCCACAAAATCAACCGTATGACTTTGCGTCCCCGTACCAATAAAACGAATTGCCTGAGTTGGAGAGAATTGATGAACTCCTTTCCTTGGCATCATTGTATAGGCGGTTCCATTTCCAAAATAAGGGACAGCACGGACGCTATAGAATCCATTTTCATCCGTAATGGCACAATAGGACAATTCATCAATCGACAAATGAGACTCCACTTTCTTGACTCCATACAGACTTCCTATATTCCCATGGTAGGCCTCTCTTCCCGAATATGAACGGTCATAGACTTGTCCCACCTTAACAGTCTCACCTGCTTCCTCTTGACTTTCCACCATGAACTCGAAAGTATAGTAGGCATCCAATCCTTTTTCGTTTCCGACCAAATATCGAGTATAATCATTAAAGATTTCGTCATTCCCAAGCGGACGACTCCACAAACGGACCTCGTCAATTTGCCCAACGAATTTTTCGCCTAACACAACATCACCCGTAGCATCCGATCCGATAACGACTCCATCGATTGACTTCTGCAATGACAATATACCATTCAAGTATATTCCAAGTTGCTTGTTCACCCCATCGAATACAACAGAGACATGAGTATATTTTGCGAGGGGTATCTCTTTATCGACAGTGTATGTCGTATCACCAATGGTTACATATACCTGGTTTTCCACTAAACCGACTTCATAAAGACCCGATTTGCGAATAATCACAGCGTCGTCATTTCGGAAAGACATAGGATATACCCATGCTTGCAACGTGGCAGATGCGTCATCCGAGAACGAAGATAGTACAGATTTACCCGGGATCACAACTTTCCCAAGACCTTCAAATCCAAGAGCATACGAGACAGTCTCACTTTCAGCTTCAAATCTAATTTGGACAGAATCCTCGCCTTGTCCACTATCAAATGTCACACGACCATTAAAATCACCTGTTGGCGTGCGGAATCCATAACCATAAATCGTGTCAATAGACGAAACGTCATCGTTTCCACATTTAAGCATACCATAAACACGATACTCATATAGTACGCCTGGCAAACAGGAGACATCATCAAAAATAAATTCCGAACTATCAGCAGTCGACACAGAATATATCTTCTTAAAAGATGACTTTTCGTTTTCACATTCCCGACGTTCAACTATTATGTCTTCGAATCCAGAAGTCGCCTTCCACGACAAACCAACCCTATCCGAATAATAACCTTTAGAAACTTCAAGATCCTTCACTGTCCCCACCAGATATGGGGTGAAAATAACATTAGTACTATCTTCTTCGTCTTTAACCTGCATGGTTACCGGATCATATGCCGCACCTGCAGGTTCGAGGAGAATCTGATAGCTGTACGATTTACAAGTTTGGACCAAATCATCGACAAACACACACTTACCATAATCAGACTCGTTAAGAAGGAATTCATGGACACCGCCTCCTTGCTCGTTCGTCCTTTTGATGATAAACTTAGTTCCCTTACTCCAATACGACCCAGACCTTGTCCAACGAATCTCCACATTCGTATTGTCGGATGAAAGCCGAGCCATAGGATTTTTCGGATAACAATGACCTGTGGTAATATCACGCACGACAAGATGTTTAGCAAAATCATGAGTGTAACAAGATCCATGGGCAGTGGAATTCCGCTCTATATCACACTCGTAAGTCACCTTTTTATCTTCTTCAGTCAAAGGAATCTCAAGAGTATATCTTGTCGTTCCTCCCACATACGGAATAATCGTATCGGACGAAGAGAGTATTTGGTTCAAAGAATCCTTTCTCGTAATCGTTAAAAGGAAACCTCCCTCCTGCACATCGCTAGTTGGAGCATTGGGAATAGTCCACACAAGGTTCAGCTTCTGATTGTCCATATCCAGATCCGACATGAAATCTTTTACTTGCGGATATGCCGGAATAGTGATATTCCCCGTTTCGGCACAATATTTAATCGCTTTATTTACACTAGGAGCATACTCATACCTGATTTTGTAAGATTTAGAATAACACAGATTATGAATAGGTTTATCCCCTATTTTATCTGTCGTACCAACATTTATACGGAATGGTTTACCATCGGCTTTACCATTTTGCACATTCTTCCATGAAGTTTCACCTTCCAGCGAAACCTCCTTGTTGGATCCAGATTCACACAAAAACACTGTTCCATCATTTGCAAAGTGCTCCGTAGCGCCATTACTCCAATAAATATTAATCAATGGGTTATTTGCTTCGGAACAACTATACGACCACCTATCGCCTTCAAATTTCAGTTGAGCTTTGGGATAGTTGCAAGTCGCCTTCAAATTGGTATTAATCGACCCGTCGGATGGATGTCCGTGTCGATACCATGTTCCCTTTATATTTGTTGTGATCTCTTTGTCCAGATCACCTTGAGAAATAGGCAAGTCAAATTCCATGTAATAAGTGCGATCGCCACCACCAGCATCCCACCAATCCCATGTCACTTCGTCAATGCCACTATACGAAATATCATTCTTACCTGATGTTGTTTCGGGATAGCTGATATAGATAGTTTTAGCACTTTCCGAATACTGAGTGATATAGACATTGTGCATCAATTGGTGACCATCAGCATATCCAGACCCCCAATCCTGCCATACCGAAATTCGATAGTGGATGACTCCTTTCTCTGGGTTCCATGTCATTTTACACCGATAATCATTATTGCTCTGTAATTCATCCCATGTCCAATTGGAGGCATAAGACAGCAATGGCATCACACAAAACACCCCAAACAGTGCAAACCACTTGAATACCGAACTCGGGATTTTTCTCCCCGAAGAGGAATTCCATCCCTTCAACTTTTTGGCAAAACATATCCTGCTTAGCCAACAAAAAACACTACCAATTTTCATAAACACTTTATATTTAAAAATAATACAATCTAGCAATCAGGCGAATAAACATACCAATAAGTAGATTATGGTACCCTTACAAACACAAACGCCAAATTCATCTACACAAAGTATGGAAAAAAATTTCAAAATTAAAACACCTATGAGGAAAAAATAATTAACAGCGTGTATTTTTTCCCCGACAAATAATCCATCATCAATCATATTGGTCATTGAAAACAATCGTCAATTCCCTGCGGTTCCCCATATTTCCCAAAATAGAGTTATACAACATATTCTAAAAAAACAAGTTCCCCATTTCCATTTTGACATTATCCGCTTTTTCGTTAAATTCGCGTGAAAATTCACTCGACATGAACATCAAGCCAATACGCTTAGACCAAACGGGTGAAGAGAGTGTGTGTAACAGGTGGGCTTTCCCCACCGCCAAAACGCTGGGTGAATGCTGGAAATTCACCAACCATTGATTATAGATTTTTTCACGAAAAAGAAGAATGAAGAATATCCGTAACTTCTGTATCATCGCCCATATCGACCATGGTAAAAGTACCTTGGCCGACCGTCTGTTGGAAATGACTAAGACTGTGACAGGAAAGGATTTGCAGGAGCAGGTCTTGGATGATATGGATTTGGAACGCGAGCGCGGTATCACTATCAAAAGCCACGCCATCCAAATGGACTATATGTACAAAGGGGAGAAATATGTATTGAACCTGATCGACACCCCGGGACACGTGGACTTCTCCTACGAGGTCTCCCGCTCCATCGCTGCGTGTGAAGGCGCTTTGCTGATCGTGGACGCATCACAAGGTATCCAGGCCCAAACAATATCTAACCTTTATATGGCGCTGGAACACGACTTGGAGATCATCCCTGTGATGAATAAGATAGACTTGCCTGGCGCTATGCCGGAAGAGGTGGAGGACCAAATCGTAGACTTGCTGGGCTGTAAGCGTGAGGAGATCATCCGCGCCAGCGGTAAGACCGGTGAAGGTGTGGATAAGATTCTGGAAGCAATCGTGGAAAGGATTCAACCGCCAGTGGGTAACCCTGACGCTCCGCTCCAATGCCTGATCTTCGACTCCGTGTTCAACCCTTTCCGTGGCATCATCGCCTACTTCAAGATCATCAACGGTACTATCAACAGTGGCGACCACGTGAAGTTCGTGGCGACGGAAAAGGAGTATCTGGCTGATGAAATCGGTATTTTACGCTTGGACATGGAGCCTAAGCAGAAACTTTCCGCCGGTAACGTGGGTTATATCATCTCTGGTATTAAGACCTCGAAGGAGGTGAAGGTGGGCGATACGATCACAACGGTAGCTAACCCTTGCGAGAAGGCGATAGAGGGTTTCCAAGAGGTGAAACCGATGGTTTTCGCCGGCGTCTACCCTATCGTGACGGAGGATTTTGAAAACCTGCGCTCTTCCATCGAGAAGCTACAACTGAACGACGCGTCACTGACCTTTCAAGCTGAGTCTTCCCTGGCTCTGGGCTTCGGTTTCCGCTGCGGATTCCTTGGTATGTTGCACATGGAGATCATCCAAGAGCGCTTGGAACGTGAGTTCAACATGAACGTCATCACTACAGTCCCTAATGTGGAGTACGATGTATATACGAAGAAAGGAGCTAAGATTGAGGTGCATAACCCTTCCGGATTGCCGGATCTGACGCTTATAGAGCGCATCGAGGAGCCTTATATCCGCGCCTCTATCATCACTTCCACCGAATACATCGGTTCTATCATGACCCTTTGCCTAGGCAAAAGGGGTGAACTGGTCCGCCAAGACTATGTTTCCGGAAACCGTGTGGAACTGATTTACGATATGCCTTTGGGTGAGATTGTCTTTGATTTCTATGATAAACTGAAAAGTATCTCGAAGGGTTACGCTTCGTTCGACTACCACCCGCACGGCATGCGGGAGTCCAAGTTGGTGAAGCTGGACGTGCTATTGAACGGAGAACCGGTTGACGCCCTCTCTACCCTAACCCACTTCGATAACGCTTATCCTCTCGGCAAACGCATGTGTGAGAAGCTGAAGGAACTGATTCCTCGCCAACAGTTCGAGGTGGCTATCCAAGCCGCCATTGGTACGAAGATCATCGCCCGTGAGACCATCAAGGCGGTACGCAAGGATGTGACGGCCAAGTGCTACGGAGGTGACGTCTCCCGTAAACGTAAGTTGTTGGAGAAACAGAAGGAGGGAAAGAAACGCATGAAGCAGATCGGTACGGTCGAAGTGCCACAAAAAGCGTTCTTGGAAGTGCTAAAGCTTGATTGATAATTAAATAACTATACTAACGTATTTTTAATAATTATGTTATGAAAAAAATTTGTGTTGCACTTGGAGTGCTATTTATGGCTATCGCCTCCGCATCGGCAGACGATAATGAGTTAGTGAAGACGGCCTCTTCCATCTCCACAAAGTCTAGTGGCGAAATCTCCACAGATTCCATCTACTGGACATTCCCTGGTTCCGTCGGTTTGAATGTCAACCAGGCCTACTTCAGTGACTATTGTATGGAAGGTGCAGGCGCCAGCATTTCTGCGGACGCTTTCCTGAACTTGAACGCCAACTACAAGAAAAACAGGGTAAAGTGGGACAATAGCTTCGCCGCAAAATACGGAATGATCTACTCCTCAGAATTCCAAGGTGAAACTATTCGCAAGAACATGGATGAATTCGGACTCTATTCTAAGTTCGGTTACAAAATGTCGAAGTATTGGTATGCGTCGGCTTTGGCTGGTCTGGAATCTCAATTTGCCCAAAGTTACAAATATGAGTTGTTTGACAAATTCACGTCAGAGACATACCTGAAAGACAGAGAAAAAATTGGAGATATAAAGCAGGAACAAGGTTACTATGATGCGTATTATGACGAATTGTTCGAACCAAAAGATAAATATGAATCTAAAAAGGATACAATCTCCGCTTTCTTTGCACCTGGTTCCATGAAAGTATCTTTGGGTTTCGATTATGTTCCGAATAAAAAAATCAGTTTCTTTATTTCTCCATTGACTGCCCGATTTACATTCTGCCGATTGAATGAATTGGCCGCCAACTATGGTATGGACAAAATTTCAGAAGCAGAAATAGATTCAGTTGGCGATCATATTTTCATTAAGAAAGAGGCTCAATACAAGAAGTCAAGAAGTGAGTTGGGTGCATATGCCATCCTGCGTTCTGATTTCGACATAACCAAGAACCTTCATTTCTTTAGTTCATTGGAAGGATTCTACGCATACAACAAGGCCATCTCTGTCTATACAGATGGTTATACGGAATGGTACGGAAATTCACATGAGGTAAAAGTATGGAAAAGGGATATAGATAAAGAAATAGAGGAAGAAATAGAGGAGAATTTAAATCATGACTATCATGTTTCTTTACCATACGACGTTACTCAGGAACCATTTTATATGAAGGAGTATGAGGCGGATCATCCAGGAGAAGATGTCAAGAAATTTATCCATGGATGGTCCTTTAAGTGGAAATTGGAGTTGATGGCAAAGTTGACCAAATACATTAATGTATCGCTTAGAACACAACTCAAGTACGACAATGCTGAGATGAAGACGTTTAAGGATACGAACTTTGGTATACCTTGTGCTGATATACAATTCTGGGAGTCTATATCCTTGGGTATAGCTTACCAATTTTAATATGAACGAATAAGATAGATAAAACGGAATAGGAGGCGGTCCGTAGGGGTCGCCTCCTTTCTAATTGACGATGAAATGGGCAGAAGACTAGAGGATATAGACTTGAAGGCTTTCCTTTTCGATATGGATGGTGTGCTGTACGATTCCATGCCGAATCATGCGAAGGCTTGGGTACATGCATTCAAATCTCTTGGACTGGAATTCACGGATTATGACGTATATATGCGGGAAGGCATGACGGGCTCCTCCACCATCAGCGAGGTGTTCGCCTCGCAATTAGGGAGGTCGGCGACGGAAGAGGAGTGCCAACGCATCTATAAATTCAAGTCGCAATGCTTTGAAAATCTGCCACAACCGCCTAAGATGAAGGACGTCGAGAAGGTTTTATCGACCATCCAGGCGGCCCAGAAGGAAATTTTTTTGGTCACCGGTTCGGGACAACTCTCCCTGTTGGACAAACTGAACCACTCTTTCCCCGGTGTCTTCGCCAAAGAGCGTATGGTGACCGCTTATGATGTGAAGAAAGGGAAACCTGACCCGGAGCCTTATCTGATGGGACTAGAAAAAGGAGGCCTCCGCGCCGACCAAGCCATCGTGGTCGAGAACGCTCCTTTGGGCGTACGCTCCGCTTCCTCCGCAGGCATCTTCACTATTGCGGTAAATACGGGTATCTTACGTGATGAGGAACTAACAAAAAACGGGGCAGATTTGCTCTATCACAGCATGGAGGAACTATATCTGGACTTGCCCCGCATCCTTGGGGTAACCAAAAACCTTCGTTAACACATCGGAGGCTCCTATCGCCTCCGCATCTCCCTGCACGATTCCATCGCTCATCACCCACATCTGGTCCGCATAACGCAAAGCCAAATCGATTTCATGGGTGGAGATGAGGATACTCTTTCCTGACTGACTCAACTGTTTCAGGATGGCGAAAATCTCTATTCTGTTCCTATAATCCAAAAAGGATGTGGGTTCGTCCAATAATATGAGGGGCGTGTCCTGCGCCAACGCTCTCGCGATCCATACTCGTTGTCTTTCCCCATCCGACATCTCAGACAGTCTTCTGTCGGCCAAATGGCTGATTTTCACTATGGATAGGGCATTTTCCACCAATTCCTTGTTTTTCTCGTCCAACATGCCCACCCAACTGGAATAGGCGTATCGTCCGATGGAAACGACCTCTCTGACCGTCAGTCTGCTGGTATCCACATTATTCGTGACGACAATGCTTACGTACTCCGCCCTTTTCTCGATGGATAGGGAGAAAAGATCCGACCCGTTCAAGGAAACCGTTCCCGCAATGGGTTTGAGCAATCCGCACAACGTCCGAAGAAGAGTGGACTTCCCCACTCCATTCGGTCCGACAAGGGCAGTGAATGTGCCTTGTCTCAACTGGAGATTCAGGTTCGACTGCAATGTCCGCACAGCGTTTCCACCGACCTTATAACCTACGGAAAGGTCGCTGGTCAGAAGAATCGGTTCATTCATGGATATATGGATTATTGGCTTTTTCAAACCCGATGGTGGTCTTCGGACCATGTCCCGGTAGAACGGTCGTATCCTCCGGCAAAATCATCAACTTGTTTGTAAGGGAACGGATCAGTTCAGGGCCATTGCCCCTTTCCAAATCGGTTCTGCCGATGCTGCCCATGAAGAGAGAATCTCCGCTGAAAAGAAGCTTTTCCTTAGGCGCATAGAAACATACACCTCCAGGGGAATGTCCCGGCGTATGAATCACATGGAGTTCGGATTCGCCTAGTTTTATGACGTCACCATCACTCAAATAAGACTTGAGCGGCACGCACTTCAATTCCACGTCGATACCGAACTTCCTCCCGTACGTGGGGAAGATATCCAGGAAGAACTCATCGGCGGCGTGCGCCTCAGGCTGGATGCCGAATCCATCGAACAAAGTCAGACATCCGAATATATGGTCCAAGTGCAAGTGTGTCTGAATGATACGAGTCAATTTCAGCCCATTTGACCGAATATATCCGACCAATCGTTCCTTCTCCTCCTCGAAGAAACATCCAGGGTCGATGATGATACAATTCTTCTCCTCATCAGTCAACACATACGTGTTCTCCTGGAACATATTGAATATAAACTGTTTGACCTCCATATAATCTTTTACTTACATGATTCCTTTTAGCATGGGGACGAAAGCGCACGTTCCGAAATCCTCCTTGTTGAAGTTCGATTCAGAGACACGGGCAAGCCGAACCATTCTGAGTCCGCTCTTCTCTTGCACAGGAATGACGATGGAACCGCCTATTTTGCACTGCATCAACAAGTTCTGCGGAATCTCCGACGCCCCAGCCGTGACGATGATTTTATCGAATGGAGCCATCTCCGCCCATCCTTCATAACCATCCCCGTATTTACACTGTACCTTATAATTCAAGCTGACAAGCCTTTTTTGGGCGCTCTCCGACAACTCCCTTATACGTTCCACCGAATACACGGATGCACCGCAACAAGCCAAAACAGCCGATTGGTAGCCAGAGCCCGTGCCAATCTCCAAAACCTTCTCCCCCTCTTGCGGGTTCAACAATTCAGTCTGGTATGCTACGGTCCACGGCTGCGAAATGGTCTGGTCAGCCCCTATCGGATAGGCGTTATCGTTGTAGGCGAACGGTTCCAATGTGCTGCTCATGAAAAGATGGCGCGGAACCGTAGCGATGGCGTTGAGCACCTTCGTGTTTTTAATCCCCTTGGCATATAGTTGCTCCGCCAAACGCCTCCTCAATGTCACATGCCTAAAGCTATCCTCCATGACTTATCACAATGGTAAATAAACCGCCTTTTTTGTTTGGAAGAACTCCTCGGAGAAGAAATCCTTGATGTTAAAGAGTGAAGCCGCATTCCTGAAAGGGCCTACCTCATGTTCCAACTCACCGCCTTTCAGGCAGATTAGTCCGTTAGGAAGGGCATTTTTCGGATTCTTATGCTCCACGTTTTTCCGCGTCAACCGAACGAGGTCGCCCAACGGCATGACCGCGCGACTGACGATGAAATCGAACTTTCCCTTCTCATCCTCCACCCGCTCATGCGCGAAAGTGGTGTTGGTCAAGCCGATAGCGTTGGAGATCTCCGTCGCCACACGGATCTTTTTCCCGATGGAATCGACCAAATGGAACTGACAATTAGGATAATAGATTGCCAACGGAATGGCAGGGAATCCGCCACCCGTACCGACGTCCATGACGCTGGTGCCATCCTTGAACGATAGGATCTTAGGAATGGCCAAGGAATGTAGGACATGATGCTCGTAAAGATTCTCTATGTCCTTGCGTGATATCACATTGATTTTGCTGTTCCAATCGATATACAAATCGTATAGCGCAGCGAACTGTTCCTTCTGTTTGTCCGATAGATTCGGGAAATATTTAAGGATAATGTCCATGTCTCTTCTTTTTCTTTTCCGCAAATTTAACGATAGTTCCCCGAACGGCAAAATCCGCAAGAGGGATAATAACGGCAGTCACACGGAAGTGGGTGAAGGAAAATATTCACTTTTTCAAACAATACAAACAGGGTTTTCCCCGTATATTAGTTATATTTGCATAATATGAAATTTTTAAATAGTTCAACAATTTATAGAACAAAAACTGACGGTCATGAATATACTTTTTTTGCATGGAATGGCTTCAAGCCACGAATCTGCCACCGCTGAGTTTATACGTAAATACTTGCCGGAAGCGACTGTTTGGGTGCCGGACTTGTCCATCGACCCAGAAAAGGCTTTCCCTCAAATAGACCGCTTCTTGGCGGAATACCAAGTGGACTTGATCATCGGCCATAGCCTCGGAGGCTTCATGGCGCAAAAATATAGAGGAAGGAAAAAAATCCTGCTGAACCCAAGCCTCGGCATGACCTACATGTACATGTTCCAAGGCGACAACAAATACAAGGAAGGAAGAGCCGACGGCAACCAGATCTGGCACGTGGACAAGCGGATGTGCGACATCTACAAGGATATGGAGCGGAAGCAATACGACGAACTGACACCGGAGGAGGACGCCCTCACCATCGGCATGTTCGGACGGAAGGACTTCATGACGCGCATGGCCGCCCATTGGTTCAAACAACACTACAGCAACCGAATCTTCATGCCGGGAGGACACTATCCCCCAGAAGAGTCCATCCGAGATTATGTGGTGCCTCAAATCCGCTCTTTCCTGAACGAATAGCAGACAAATCTCTTAAACCCAATATACATGAAGATATCCAATATCGACACCCAGGATTTGCTCGACAACCACATCATCGACGAAGAGGTTGCCAACAATATCATAAACTATTACACGGAGAAAGAGAGGAACAAGAAAAAATTCCTCAACAATACCTCACTGCCGCTGTGCATCGTCGCAGCCATCTTTATCATAACAGGCGTATGTTTTCTCCTATCGAAAAACTGGGAGTTCATTCCTCATGGGCTTCAAGTCGTCATTGGAATCCTACCGATAATCATTGGCTCAGCAGCTTGCTATTACGTGTTCCTGCACCAATATGAGAATCGGGCATTTAAGGAAGCGGCAGGCATCATATATTGCGTAGGTCTGGTCACGACCTATTGCATGATTAACGTTATCTTTGACATCAAGATCGCCGGTGCAATTTCAATCTTCCTACTAGCGATATTAGCCTACCCCATTGTATTCCTTTTCAGATCAGTTATTGCCTCTTCGGTCATCATAGCAAGTTTATGTATCTCAACACCAGAAATGATTAATAAGTATGATTATGTGACCGTTGTCCTATATCTCATCATCATATGCATTGACGCACTATTCCTATATAAGACCTACTATAAGGAGAGGGATACCTTCCTTGTCAAATTCAGAACGGCGACCCTCCCATTAGTCCTCCTCTTCATAATTTCATGGGGACATATCATATTAACGTGCAAAAAAAATAACGACACGGACGAATTATTAATATTCGCATCCATTTTCGCCTCCGCATCCATATCCTACGCCCTGCACTCTTGGATCAGGCAATCCTCACGTATCCCAAGCAATGCCTCTTTCCTGAAAGCATCCGCATACATCGCCAATTTCATCACTCTTGCAATTTTCGCTTTCAACAGAACCGAATACGACACCGAAGATGGATTGACAATGTTCCCGACGATGGCCCTCATACAAATCCTCTTATTAGGTTTCTCCCTCTTCATGAAGTGGAAAAGAGGATTGAAAATCGAGTTGGACGAGTGGATCATGCTACCCCTGATTCCTCTTGTCTTAATTATACCTCATGCATACTTGACATATACTTTTCAAGTTCTAATAATCATTTACTTAGCTTACCTCACATTCTTTAGTATACGGACAATAGATGTGCTGAAACTGAATCTAGCCTTAGTGGGTTGGTACGCTTTCATGCTGATGACAATAGACCAATACAACCAATCAACGATCCTAATCGGAACACTCTCCATCGTTTGGGGTGTTGTCCTTATCCTAATCAATCTATTCATCTCAAAGAGAAAGAGCCATGGACTTCAACAAAATAACTAGGAAACAGCTAATCCTCACAGCGCTCATCGTGCCAATCCTACTGGCTGTCATTTGGGCCATTCGGTGTCAGATCATATCCAGCAAGGAATATACCATTCAAAGGCCCATCGAGAAATGCAATATAGGCAAATACGATGATGATGGGGAACTATTGTATTTTCATTTCAACAGCAAAAATTTCTCCAAGGAAGGGCACAAGATGTCCAATTTTATTGCCTACGAGAAAGACTCTGATGGATTCTACTATCCGGACAACCGCATAACTCCGCCGTTAAATAAGCCGTACAATAATAGCTATTGGGGCTATTGGAACAACAGTTTTCATGTCGGGCATGGACAGTCCTTGTGGATGTCATATTATATTAACAAAGCGATAAGGAACGGGCAATCCGTCTATGGCACCATACACATCAAAAATGGAAAGGATAAGTTTTTAGGATTTGTAATCGATGGGGATACTTGCTTGAACAATGACACCTGCTCGGGCAAAATGGTTGAGTCCGCACTAAACATTTATGCGGAAGTGTTGGATAGGGTGGAAACCGACAACAACGAGGGAATCTCAAATTTCTGCAATACCGCCATATGCAACCCAGACAACGTATTAATTTACGCATATCTGCTAAAAGAGAACTTCGACGACTACCTTTCCTCCTGCATCTTATACATGTTAAACAAGAAAAAGGGTGATAGCGAGTTTCAAAGAACACTCATCGAAAAAGGAAAGGTTTGGTATGAAAAATATTTGCAAGTCGATAAATACGGCAACCTTCAAAGCGCCATCCAACAGCTCACATCCTCCTACCATTGGGTAAATCAGGAAAACTACAAAGATCTATACAAAATTTATTATCTCGACCTTCAAGATTTAAAATGCACAATGGAGGATGAAGAAGAGGATGAGGATGACATCGTGGTCAAGGATGTATATTACAAAGGACCAAATTTAAAAGACACCACCATAAATCCATGGGGCATCAAAAGTTATACCCAAGCTGAAGAAAAGATTTGCGAGCTTGTCAACTTCAAGGGTAAGCCTGATCACGTGACCATCACACTCATCGGCTTTTGGACCCGAAGGTGGAAAGATGGTTCAGCGGAGACAATATACAACGTTTTGAAGAACTTAAATTTGGAATAATCCCCCATTTTTCTTATCTTCATAGAAAGATAAAAAGATTTGAGTTATGGAGACCAACGATATTTTGTCATCGGATTTGTTGAAATTTGTCTTAGTCACGCTAATGTCATTGGTTATCGGACTATCACAAAGGAAGTTATACCTGAAGGAGGAGGATTCCAAACATGCGTTCGGTGCGGACCGTACCTTCACACTGATTGGTATATTGGGTTACATCCTCTACGTGGCGGGGAGCGGAAGCATCGTACCTTTCCTTTGCGGAGGCGTCACCCTCACCCTATTGTTCGTCGCCTACTATATCCACAAGATCTTCGTGCAGAAGTCCTACGGCATCACCTCCATCGTGATCGCCCTGATCACCTACTGTCTGGCGCCTGTCGTCTGCGAAAAAGACCCGTGGATGGCCATTCTGGTCGTCGTGGCGGTCCTGATCCTCACCGAGATGAAGGACAAGTTCATACAGTTCACCAAATCGATGAACGACGAGGAATTCATCAACCTCGCCAAGTTCATGATCATCGCAGGCGTGATATTGCCTATGTTGCCGAAGACCGAACTGATAGAAGGCTCAGGGCTCACCCCTTACAGCATCTGGCTTGCTACCGTGGTCATCTCCGGCATCTCTTACGCCAGCTACCTGGTGAAGAAATATGTGTTCAAGGACGGAGGTGTCATCATCACTGGCATATTGGGCGGCATCTACAGCAGTACGGCGACCTGCATCATCCTGGCCAAGAAGGCAAGGGACAAGAACGGAGACCTCTCGGAATACGTCGCCGCCATTTTCTGCTCCATCGCCATGATGTACTTCAGGATCCTTATCCTTTTGGGCATCTTCAATTTCGAGCTGATGCTGCAATATTGGTATCTGTTCGCCATCATGATCGTCACGTTCGCCATGGTAGCCCTCTATTTTTACACGAGGAAGCGTCGTAACCAGTCTGTCGCACAAGAGTCCCAAGCGTTGGAGATCGAAGACGAGAAGAACCCGTTGGAGTTCAAGGTGGCCTTGCTGTTCGCTGTGCTGTTCGTCGCCTTCACGATCATCACGCACTATGCGTTGATCTACTTCGGAGACAGCGGATTGCGCGTCCTCTCCGTGATCGTCGGTGTGACGGACATCAACCCGTTTATCATCAACCTCTTCCAGACGCAACACGCTGTCGCAGGCTCCCTGCTGATACTCGCCACGTTCCAGGCAATGATCAGCAACAGCTTCGTCAACATGGTATACGGTGTCGCCTTCTCAGGGAAGAAACTGCTGAAGGACCTCGCTTTAGGCGCCAGCGTGATCTGTGCGGTGAATATCCTGATACTGGTAATATTTTTATAGTGGATTATATATAGACGAAGCGATATAAGTCACTTATAGACTCGGACATCAAACAACGGTAGGGTAAAAGATTTCAACGGAATCCCCTACCCTTAAATAAAAAGGCGGATATTGATTCCTCAATATCCGCCCTAATTATATAGAAACAACCTCTATTCTTTTTTCCCTTTCTTGCCAATACCGTATGACAAAATGATTTCATGTGTGTTGGAAGGCATCAAATCATTGGAGCCGAGTCCTAAATCATACGAATAACCGAACCTGAACTTCTTCCACTCCAAACCCAAGGTAAAGACCATCATGGAAGGGTTCAATTTGTCATGTAAATCAGGGCGCCAGGAGAGACCTCCCCAATACATTCTCCTGTAATAGGCCAGGGAACCGATCTCAAAGACATTGGTCTTGTTGTGGTGGAAAAAGTTGATGACAGGGGCCAATATCCATTGCTCGTTCAGATGGATGTCACCGATTCCATACAGGTAAAGGTGTCTTCCGCTTCTGAATGTGTTAGACAACTTATTGAGTAGGTGTGTCATGGAGAATCCGACTGTCCACATTGGGTTAGAGATTTCAAAACCGAGATCAAAATCAGGGGAGACGCGCACTTCCTTATCATATGGATAGGTGTCACAACCATACTCATTCACATCGTCCATCACATTAGCGGTATAGTCGAAACCACCGATATTGATACCGGCGCCCAAGCCCATGGCAAGCACATATTGCTCGCTGAGATCGATTTGGTAGGAATAAACCAATTTCATGTTAGTGGTATTATGTCCGACACCCATATGGTCGTAGGACATTGTGAAACCGACCCCCGAATGAATCTTATCCAAGTAGTTGGTCACATTCAGGACAGTGGTCTTTGGTCCATTATCCACTCCCGCCCATTGGATGCGGCCATGAAGGAAAATATCGATGTCGTTGGTATTACCCGTCGCAGCAGGGTTTTTGTTCACACGGGAAAAAATCTCCTGCGACAACATCAAGTCCTGTTGGGCATATGAAGAGAGCGCCAACAGCGAGACACAAAGCGTCAATATAAATCTTTTATTTATCATCTTTTTCATCATTCTCTAGTTTTACAATTTCCACACGGCGGTTCTTTTGATGGTCAGCCTCTGTTTGTGCATTCGGCACAATAGGATTAGCCTTTCCTTCTCCAGCGAAGCGTAGGCGTTTAGCGTTGACACCCATCTTCACCAATTTGTCGAATACCACGTTGGCACGCTCTTTAGAGAGTGTCAGGTTATAGTCTGCCGTACCACGCTCATCCGTATATCCGGTTATCTTAACGATAGAAGTTGAGTCCTCGTTAATGAAGTCGTAGATATATTTGAACTCTGCCTCATATGAGTCGATCATGGATGTCTTGTCATATTCGAAATAGAAGATGCAAGTACGGAAGTCCTTGCGGACCACCTTCAGTTGTGCAGTAGTGTCGACTGGCGTGGTATCTACTGGCTCTGGGGCAGGCACGATGTTCGGGCGATAGATATCGTCGCCCCCTGCCCGATTGGAAATCAGGAAGGGAACATTCTCTGCCACAACGAAATTCTTATCGTTCGCATCACTATTGAATTGGGCCACAACCATTTGCGGAGCATGTGCGTTTTTCCCCTTCATCAGTTTCTTGAAGATATTGCTTCCCTTGAGCGAGTCTGCTCTATCAGAGGAGAAGTAGAACATCGAGTCGCCCACCAACTGAGGGAAATCTTCGTTCCTTTCCGAGTTGACATCAGACATATTCTTGGGAGCGAACCAGGTCTTATTGTCCGGTTTACGCTCTATGTACCAGATGTCGAATCCACCCTTCCCGCCTTCGAGTTGGGAAGAGAAATAGATACGCTTTCCCTTATTGCCGACTGCCGGATTGTACATGCCGGCCGCAGGCTTCTTTTTGTACGTCCAACGGCGGGAGATGAAGGTGGTGCCCTCCTCCTGCTCTCGGGTCGACATGAATCCTTCGATCATCAGTTTCTCCGGGTTCCCCCACACGTTGTTCTTTAGTGTGGCGCAATAAAGGACACCATTCGAAGAGTAGATCAGCTGATTATTGTATTGGGCGAACTGACCTTCGATGCCGAGGAGCGACAAGTCTGTTTGCTCCTTGAAGCTTTTGATGTCAAGGCTATCGTTAAGGGTAGCCACATAGACCTTTCCTCCACGGGAAAAAGCCAATTTATTCTTCAACAAAGAGAGGCCCGATTCAGCCTCGTCGGTGTTTATGACGGAGGATTCCACGGTGTATCCCTCTTGGAAAGTCCTCTCTATCGCATAACCGTTCACTGCCATCAGGCAGCATAGTGTGAACATTATCTTTTTCATATTACTCATCACTTAGACTTTACAACTTCGATGGTTCCCTTTCGCATTTCGCCATCCTTCATGACTACCGCATAGACATAGATTCCGGCCGTGGCCACCTCGCCCCGGTAGGTACCGTCCCATCCATCCTCGGAATGACAGACCAGATTGCCGTAGCGGTCATATATATAGACCTCATAGCCTGGCATGAAATGATCGTTCATATCATCCTGGAAGTGAGGAGTAAAGGCTGTAGGGATTACCCTATCATCTTTGTCTACGTCTATGTCTACATCAATATCAGCGGGCAGTCGGAAACATAGCGTGACAATACTATCACATCCATTTCCCGTGCTCAATTCAAGACGATAGTTATTACCCGGCTTCATCTCATCTATATTGAATCCATACTGATTAAAACTGCCTGACTTCTCGAAATCCTCCACAACAGTAACTTGGTAGACGGAGTCGACTTGAAGAGCCAAGGTTAGATAGGATTTGCAAC
This sequence comes from Paludibacteraceae bacterium, assembly GCA_045226255.1. Classification (GTDB taxonomy): domain Bacteria; phylum Bacteroidota; class Bacteroidia; order Bacteroidales; family Paludibacteraceae; genus UBA1181. The sequence continues at coordinate 170,355 of JBGVCG010000016.1, forward strand.
CGTCTTCTTTGCTCTTTTCAACAGTATAATATGACAACCCCGTATTTTGGTTGACGGCTATGTCGAAGTTGGCGTCTTTATAATGTTCATTCTGGCAAATCCTCCTTGTGATTGTATCATATGTGATCGGTTTGACATTCAGATTCAGTATCACCATGCTGTCGCATCCCATATGGCTGAGGAACGTCAATGTGTCATGGAACTCGCCTTTCACGAATGGCGTCATGGTGAAACCATGCTTGTTGTATACCTGCCCCAAACAAGCGACATCGTTAAATTCCTGTTTGTACTTTGGTGCGACAGTTAGATGCAGGATAACTTCAGTACTACAATTTCCATTAGAGATTGTTGTAGAATAATCACCTGATTTGGTCTCGTTAAAACCATACTTCCTATATGTTTCACCTTCGCAGATTGTATCAGAAAACTCTTGTGGTCCATCGTTTGTCACTACAACAGTTCGTGAGTCAGTCCCTTTACAGGAATTTTCATTGTTTGTTATCGTCACAGTATATGTGGTAGTTTTCTGGGGAAAATCTATTATGCTTTTGCTTGTGCTACCCGTGCTCCACACACATGTGTAGTTGCTCTTTTTCTCCTCATCTGTCAAATCTATTCGATAAAGAGGGCGAATAGTACAGGTTATTTCATCAGAGATATCATAAGAATAATTATCAGAACCCAAACAACATTGTATCCCAGTATTTGCATACCGTACCAATGTGCAGGTTAGGTATTTATTTGCATTATCTAATGGATTCCCTCCCACCAGCTCTAATGTTTTAGAAAGAGTGGAATTCATCCTGTTCGCAAATCTTAACAACTGAATTTCAGGTGCGGAAGGAATGAACCACCCTCTTTCTGTAGGGACATATTTTAATATGGGGAATTCATATTTTCCGGACAGATTCAGTAACTCTTGTGTCCTTTCCTGTCCTTGAAGTCGAAAGTCATACATGTCATTAACAGCAAAGACATCTGACTCAAAAGAACTTTCTGTGCAGAATTGAGTGGTAACCGTCGTATCTGCGACCGAGATCAAAAGAACCTTCTCTTGATCCACATGAAACACTACTCCCATATCTCCCTCTTTCGTCATAATTACATCATACAATTTATATGCAAAGGACGGAAGACATGATATGATCGTATATAAAATTGTTATATATATTTTTTTCATTGTAAACTTAGTATTATTTCGTAATGATATCTGACCTTATTCTTTTCTGTCATAGGTTCAAATGAGTGTCCTAATCCTTTTATCCTTTTCCTGTTATAGTCCATTTTGTTGTATTCATGATTTTCGCCATATACTAAACGATGAGTGTCTTCTTGCCCACTATAATCTTTTAGTTTTCCCCAATATTTTCCAGACAATAAATCTGCCCCTTCGATTTTCGCCAACATCTCATTCAACAATTGCCATCTAGGGTAAAACAGATAAGGCAGGTAATCAGGAAGGTCGTTGCTTGCGTCCATCGTTGATGGATCGTATTCGACAGCATCTCCGTTAAATGCATCTTTTATATCTAATATGCTGCATCTATAGTTTCCAGCTGTCTTTTCAGGGAACACCTCATAGACAATGCCTTTGGCTACTTTCCCACTTTTCAGGAAATCCTTCAATCGCATAACACTTCCATCTTCACACCATACATCTCCAATCGCAATGTACTTATCTCCTTCAGATGAATAGTCGCCAACTGTAAATAGATTAATCTGTCGTCCTTGGCAAGACACTGAGTCTCCTATTATTTTTGCGGATGGTGATTCCGTCACATATAGAACCAAAACATCGGTGCTATTACAAGAGTCTCCCAACTGACGGATATGGGTGGTGTAACCCAATTTGTTTTGAACACCCAAGTTCCACTCCCCTTTTTTATACTCGGTTCCTTGACAGACGGTGTCTATTTTATAGGTCCTGATTGTTTGTACGGGATGGATAACTTTGGTGACCGTTTTCGATACGCATCCATTGTCGCAGACTACAGATAATGTGGTCTCCTTGTCATTGTTGAACTTAGTCGTGACAAAACTTCTCGTCAAATCGTTACTATATTCATGACTCGCATCGCTTGGTATCGTCCACTTACAATTGTATCCTCCAAGTACCTTATATGTTTTTTCGACGCCTGTACATGGTGATTCCTCTCCATCTATTTGGGGCGAAATCGATTTCGGAACGACATTCAGGTTTAGGACATTCCATCGTTTACATTCATTGTCGGATTTCACCTCAACCGTGTCCTTAATAACTCCTACTGGCGGATTTATGTATTTAAATCCGTTCTTAATATAGTTATCTCCTTCGCAGATGGTTTCGTTAAATTCGTAATATGTGGGGATGGTCGTCAATATTAACATCTTTTCGGAAAGGCTACAGCTATCCTCATTGTATTCTTCTCCGTAGAAGCTACGGGTCCCCTTATATTTCGTGTCTATTTTTATGCCATTCCAAAAGTAATCTGTCCCCTCACATACATCGTCATACGTGATATCAGGCATGGGAGACGAATTATTAGCGTGGAACATGAATATTCTTGTAATCAGACCAACGATAGATGTCACATCACACCAAACTGGCTGGTCAAGGTTTCCCTGAAAATCCTTAGATGTGCTACCATCACTCCAAAGGTATGAACTGAAGCCTTCGATTAATGATAGGATCAGCTCATTATTGCAGAACATGTTCGCATAAACGCGAGGCAAGCAGGAGGCGGTGAAATAAGCATAGGCATAATGTCCATTCTGCAAACAATCCCTGGTATAGAATGTGATATACACATCCTGCCCAATGTATCTGCTTAAATCAATTATTCCATCGGTCCAATCTTGCCATAGAACCCGGCTATTTCCTTGGATATATTCCTTGAAATTAGGCAAACTATCCTGCGCATACACTGCATAGGAGAAAGTGTTCGGCAACAAATTGCCGTTCGAATCCGTGGTAGTTATAGAGAAGTATGGCTGTTCTCTGGTTATATGGTCTGGATTCTCAAATACGACTGCGAATTTCACCATAAACATCGTCGCACCAATTTTAGGCTTCACATGATATGTCAAGCTCTCTTTTTGGCTGCCAGCCAACTCATCTCCCAAACGAATCACCTTGTCGACTCCATCAGGGAGCAATCGTAACATGTTTCCCGTCCTTGGATCAGTCCCTTGTTCCGTGATGACCGTATGGCGGCCATTCACCAACGTCTTACCCTCACCGGACGCGTACGGTTCGACATAGCTCGCCGTAAGATCTGTAAAATCTGGGCATTCTGCATATTCGTTGGATGCGTATAGCCTACCCAATCCCAACAATAGCAAGCCCAATGTTGTAAATATTTTTTTCATTTAAATAAAGCAATTAGAATATATACATTACATTAATTTTAAGACATACATAATCGTTACACACAACGTTCATGGTTGGTTGTATTGACTACCTTTGAATACCTCCATAAGATATATCGGGAAAGAGTGCGCAAGTAAATCTTTCCTATCATCGCAACACATATACACAAATGGTTGAAATTTCCAGAATCAGATCTGTTACTATGTAAAGAGGGGGAACGTTTCCGTTCCCCCCTTTCATTCTAATCAATCATTCATAGATGCGAGGAATTCCTCATTCGTGGCGGTCTTCTCCAACCTATCTTTGAAGAACTCCATAGCTTCCACAGGGTTCATATCCGCCAAGTAGCGGCGAAGGATCCACATGCGTTGGATCGTCTCCTTGCTGTGCAACAGATCATCACGACGCGTACTGGAAGCCATGATATCAACAGCTGGATAGATACGCTTGTTGGCCAATTGTCTGGAGAGTTGCAACTCCATGTTACCCGTACCCTTAAACTCCTCGAAGATCACGTCATCCATCTTCGAACCCGTATCGGTCAAAGCCGTGGCGATGATGGTCAAGCTACCACCGTTCTCGATGTTACGGGCGGCACCGAAGAAGCGTTTAGGCTTGTGCAGCGCATTCGCGTCCACACCACCGGAAAGGACCTTACCAGACGCAGGAGAAACCGTATTGTAGGCTCTGGCGAGACGTGTGATGGAATCGAGCAGGATGACCACGTCATGGCCGCACTCCACCATTCTCTTCGCCTTCTCCAACACGATGCTGGCGATCTTCACGTGGCGCTCAGCAGGCTCGTCGAACGTAGAGGAAATAACCTCCGCGTTCACGCTACGCGCCATATCCGTAACCTCCTCAGGACGTTCGTCGATCAGGAGGATGATCATATATACCTCTGGGTGATTCTCCGCGATGGCGTTGGCGATATCCTTCAGCAAGACCGTCTTACCCGTCTTAGGCTGCGCCACGATCAAACCACGCTGGCCCTTGCCTATAGGAGAGAACAAATCGACAGTACGGACAGACAGATTGCATGAGTTCTTTCCGCCCGTCAGATTGAACTTCTCGTTCGGGAACAACGGTGTCAGATGGTCGAAAGGAACGCAATCCCTCACGAATTCAGGAGAACGTGCGTTGATCTTATCGATGCCCATCAGAGGGAAGTACTTCTCACCCTCTTTCGGAGGACGGATCGTACCCTCTATCACATCACCCGTCTTCAGACCATACATTTTGATCTGGGATTGGGAGACATATATATCGTCTGGAGAGTTCAGATAGTTATAATCAGATGAACGGATGAATCCGAAACCGTCAGGCATGATTTCCAGCACGCCTTGACCCTTCACGATGTTGTCGAAATCGTAGGAGCGCACCTTCTGTGGAGCAGGTTGTGGCTCCTCCACTGGAGCTTCATTGAAAGGTTGTGCGTTATTGTTGTTATTGGAAGAAGCCTTCTGATTAGGTTGGGGTTGTTGTTTTGGACCCTCCTTCTCATATCGGTTGGGTTCATTGCCCTGCATTTGATTTTGCTGGGAAACAGCTTCCGTGGCAGACAATACTTCTTCAATCGGAGGTGTTTTTATGCCTTTTTTCTTGTCCAATATGAGACGAGCGATGGCGGCAGCCTTGTTCCCAGAAGCGATTGCGTCGAATCCGCCGCGTGGACGGACATGAACCTGTTTCATATCCTGTCGTCTCGGTGATCCATTGTCTTGATGATCCTGTTCTTGCTGATCTTGCCTATTTTGAGGCTCCTGTGTTTCCACATTCGCCGAACGATTGCCGTTCCAGTCAGAAGAATTGGCGGAAGAATCCTCCGGGGAAGAGTCATTGTCTCCGAATTCAATCTCCACTTGGTTCTTCCCTTCGTTCTTTTCCGCATTGGAAATCATCTTGTCTAAAAAATTCTCTAGGTTGGAAGATGAGTTACCACTTTCAGAAATCCCTTTGTTGTTCTGTTCCGCCATCACATCGACGATCTTGAACACAAGTTCTTCCTTGCGGAAAGACTCAACACGTTTAATGCCAAGGCCTTTCGCTATGGTCCTCAATTCCATAAGGTTTTTACCTTTCAACTCTATTACATCCATATATGAAAAAAACTTAATATCTTATTATTGTCACGTGTTACATGCGTGAACGTATTCAAACATCACATCCCTAGACCTAATGTCAAGTAGGAAAATACTAAAAACAAAGATTGATGATATTATATTTTCTAATTGGCTTTTCCCCAGAATCACACATTCTCCATGAACGTGACACTTAATTAACACAAAACTAAGAGAAACATGATTGCTTCAACTTGAGAGCGGAAGACGGGATTCGAACCCGCGACCCTCAGCTTGGAAGGCTGATGCTCTACCAACTGAGCTACTTCCGCAAGTGAATTGTTATTGTGGGCGAAGATGGATTCGAACCACCGAAGGCAAGAGCCAGCAGATTTACAGTCTGCCCCATTTGGCCACTCTGGTATTCGCCCCTATTGAAATCGAGTGCAAAGGTAGTAAAATTAATTAATCCTCCAAAAGATTTCGCTTGAAATTTACCATCTTTATGGCGGTCACAGCCGCCTCAGTGCCTTTATTTCCCAAAGAACCGCCCGAACGATCGATAGCTTGCTGCATATCGTCGGTCGTCAACAGTCCGAAAATGAACGGAACATCATACTCCGCATTCAATTTCGCTATGCCATAAGTGGTCCCTTGGCACACGTAGTCGAAATGTGGGGTTCCTCCTCTCACGACACATCCGAGGGCGATTACCGCATCGACGTCCTTCGCGTCCGCAAGTTGCTGGGAACCGAATATGAGTTCGAAGCTGCCTGGCACATGGGCAACGATTATATTCTTTTTCTTCGCGCCATGCTCCAAGAGGGTGTCATAGGCGCCTTTTAATAAATTAGAAGTGATATCGTGGTTCCAATCTGAAACCACGATACCAAATTTCATATCCCCCGCATTCGGTACGGAGTTAATGTCATAATCGGACAAATTCTTTGTCGCCATACGTTTTTATTATTGCTTAGCGAGTTCGAGGAACTTCAACACCTCGTTCATATCCTGGTAGTTAGGATATTGGGTTGTGATCTCCTCCAATAATTTGATCGCCTCTGATTTCTTATCCATGGAGAGGTATGCCACTGCGGCACGCTTCTTGTAAAGTGGAGATAAGAGATCGTTGTCTGCCATATTGGCTGCCTTCTTATAGTAATCGATAGCCTTGGAAGCGTTGTCCATATCCCAGTAGCAGTCGCCTATGGAACCCAAGATTGACGGGGAAACCAATTCGTCTGAGCCTGAGAATTTATTCAGATACTTGATCGCATCCTCGAATTCGCCCAAGTTCTTGTAGCAGATTCCGGCGTACGCACATGCGACGTTGCCTGTGGATGTTGATCCGTATTCATCGATGATGTCAAGGAATCCCATGAACTCATCTTCCTTTCCATCCAATGCCACTTGGAAAGAATCCCTCGCGAACATCTGCTGTGCCTTGAAGATCTCATTCTTCGCAGCCTCCTCACGTGGTCCCCATACATATTGGTTCAACACGAAGAACAACACTATCAAAGCGATGATTCCACCAAAGATTCCTATCAGCAGATTCTGATGTGTCTCTAAAAATTCAACAACTCCGGATGCCGTCATTGATTGTTCTTTTCCTTCCTTCAATGAAGGCGTTTCATTCTTTCTTTCCATTTTTATATTAAATTGTTTATTTCGATAAAATTCCTTCTGCAAAAATAGTCTATTTATGGATAAGCAGAAAAATAATTAATGATTTTTTTTATCAAATTCGTCTCTTACGCTCGTCCATATGCGTTGCGGGACAAAAAAACGGACATCTTTCCCCTCCTCTATCGACTTCCGCACAAATGTGGACGACACTTCTATTCGTGGCGCATCCGATAGCATCGTGACCCTGTTCCTCCACGCCTCTGGGATTTCCGTCGGACCGTCCAGACGGGGATAGACGAGGATTTCGTAATGCTCTAATATCCACTCATACCTCCGCCACCCGGCGAACGAGGCGATATTGTCACCTCCCATCACCAAGACGAACTTGTTCTCTGGCTCCATGGACGACAACCGCTCTAAGGTGTCGCTCGTGTACGATGGTTTGGGCATGGAGAACTCCACGTCCGACACGGAGAACCGTGGATAGTCGCCTATCGCCTGCTTCACCCACGACAACCGGATTTCATCGTCCATCAGGGATAGATTCCGCTTGAACGGGTTTTGGGGAGAGACGATGAAACGGACCTCGTCCACTCCGCCGAACTCAGCGATATGGTTCGCCAACGCGAGATGTCCGATATGGATCGGATTGAATGACCCGAAAAACAATGCGACCTTACTCATTGTCGACGAACTCCTTCACGATTTTTCGTATCAATGCCTTCGTGCACTCCAGGTCATCGTTCACGACGATTCGGTCGAAACGGTTGGAGAAGGTCATTTCGTACGAAGCTTTGTTTACGCGGTCTTCTATCACCTCCATCGCATCCGTGCCTCTCTTCACGAGGCGTTCCTTCAGCGTGGCGACGGACGGCGGCATGATGAATACGGACAGCGCGTTGCTTCCGAACATCTTTTTGATGTTGCAACCTCCTGCCACGTCCACGTCGAAGACGACGATGTTGCCTTTCGCGTTGATGCGGTCCACCTCACTCCTTAACGTGCCGTAGTATTTGTTTTCGTAAACTTCCTCCCATTCCAGGAATGCGTGCTCGGAAATCTTCGCGCGGAATTCCTCCGGAGTCAGGAAATAATACTCGACTCCGTTTTTCTCCTCTCCCCTAGGGCTTCTGCTCGTGGCTGAGATGGAGAACTCCAGACAGTCGAATTGGGTCATCAAGTAGTTGATCAGCGTAGACTTGCCAGATCCGGACGGTGCCGAAAAAATTATCACCTTACCTTTTTCCATAACCTTTTCGTCCTATTAAAGCACATTCAATACTTGTTCCTTTATTTGCTCCAGCTCATCCTTCATCTTCACCACGATTTTCTGCATTTCGCTGTGGTTGGATTTGGAACCCAGCGTGTTGATCTCTCTTCCGATCTCCTGGGCGATGAATCCGAGCTTCTTGCCGCAGTTTCCTTCCGCATCCATCGTCTCCTCGAAGTACTTCAGGTGTTGGGCCAGACGGTTCTTCTCCTCGTTCACGTCTAGTTTCTCGATGTAGTAGATGAGTTCCTGCTCGAAACGGTTCTTGTCGTAGTTAACATCCTGAAGGGAGGTGAGATTGTCCAAGATACGCTCTTTCACCTTCTCGATGCGTTCCTTCTCGTATGGGTCTATCTCCTTCAGTAGCCGTTTGATGTTCGCGATCTTCTCCTCGAAGACGCGGCGCAGGGAGGCACCTTCCTTCGTGCGGAACTCCACCAGGGAGTCCAACGCCTCCGAAAAAGCGTCGTATACCTTGTTCCACTCCATCTCGTCCAGTTCCTGCGACTCTGTCTTCATCGCTTCCGGAAGGCGAAGCAGCACGGAAAACCAATCCGCTGGAAGAGGAATGTCCAAATCGTGGGATATCTGTTTTATTTGTTTGCTATATGCTTGTATTACAGGCGCATTCAACTGCGAGGAACTCTCCGTTCCCAGATTTTCCAGAAATATTCCGAACTCCACCTTGCCTCTCTCCAGGCGTTGGTTGACCAGATTTCGTAATTCCAAATCTTTTTCCCGATAGATGCTTGGCACGCGGGAGGATAAATCTAATTGTTTGCCATTCAGCGATTTAATTTCAATCGTAATTTTCTTGGTTCCAACGGTGCAAGTTGACTTGCCGAACCCTGTCATTGATAATACCATATTCTACTTTTTCTTTTGAAAATTAACAATGCAAATATATTCAAAATTCGTTTAATTCCCCCACAGTCTCCCCTCTTTTAACGATATGGGGAGGCGAGTTTTTGCCCGTTGGAAATTCTCCGTCAAAAACTAGGTGTTTTCTCTTCCATGAGAAACATAAAAGGTGTATTTTCGCGACATATTCCAAGATGTATTGTTTATGGCGAATATTATACTGATTGACACCGCGACGGAGATTTGTTCCGTGGCATTATCCATCGACGGGAAAGTGAGATGGAACATGGAAAGTTCCGAGAAAATGGCGCATTCCGTCCTCTTGGCGCAATATCTTCAAGACTTGGAGGCGTATATGCGGACCGAATCCATCCGGACGGATGCGGTGGCCGTCAGTTGTGGACCGGGCTCGTACACCGGCCTTCGCATCGGGGTTTCGACCGCCAAGGGGTTGTGTTTCGGGGCTGATGTGCCTCTCCTCGCAGTCAATACGCTTAAGTTGATGGCCATGGGTTATATTGCCCGTTATGGAAAACCTGACGATAAATCTTGGCTATGTCCCATGATCGATGCACGACGGATGGAGGTTTACACCGCCTTCTATGACGGTGATTTGAACCTGATGAGGGAAATTTCGGCAGACATCATAGACGGTGACTCTTATGCGGAGATCTTATCCTCCCGTCGGATCATCTGTTTCGGGGATGGTGCCGCCAAGTGCAAAGGCACACTCTCCCACCCGAACGTCTCGTTCGTGGATGGCATCTCACCTCTCGCGTCCGACATGGCTGCGTTGGCGGAACAATGTTATGCGGAAAAGGATTTCAAAGACGTGGCCTATTTCGAACCATTTTACTTGAAAGAATTCGTGGCCACCGTCAGCAAAAACAAATTCGGTATTTAGTTGGAGGCGATTCGTCGGATCAAATCACGACGCGGAACATATGGATTTATTGTATGCAACAAGGCATCGCCCAAGTCGCCAAAGAGATGAAACAGAACAAGATGCCAGTGGATGTCATCATGGAGGTGACACATCTGACGAAGGAGGAGATCGATAATCTGTGACCATCCGATCTGATATGAAAAAAGCAGCGAATATGATTGTTCGCTGCTTTTTCGTTTATGTGAGGTCCTATCCAATGTAGGGGTTTTCTATAGCATCCATGCCCCCGATCGCACATCGAACCAATTCTTAATGTGTCGTCCCTTCGATTCACAGGAGGTCATACACCTGCTTGTGCTGTTACGCCCTTTCAGGGCTGAGAAGTTAATCCACCCTCAATCAAACATGTATAATTTACATTTCTTGATGCTTGTTTTTTATTATTTTTCCTATCTTTGCACCGAAAGATTCTTCCCTGAAGATGATTTCTACCTAATTTGTTTAACTAATAAAAAATTTTGTATGGGTAAGTATATTGATCTGAAGAGCGACTTCGGATTTAAGTTCTGCATGCAGGACGAAACGATTATGAAATCTTTCCTGAACGCGATCCTCGACGGCGACTGCGAGAAGATCACCAGTGTGAAATTCGAGAATGTGGAGTCACCCCGCTACGCACATGAGGGGCGAGGCGTGATTTTCGACCTCCTCTGCACGACGGAGACGGGCGACCATATCCTGATCGAGATGCAGAACAGCACGCAACGGTTCTTCAAGACCCGTTCCAGTTTCTACGTCTACAATCTGATGCGGCGGAAGTTCAAGAAGGGATTCCAGTGGTCGGAGATGCGTGAGGACATCTCCCGCATCATGGGAATCTTCATTGTGGGGCGCCCTGGCATGGGTCTGACCAAGGTGTTGACCCGCACGGCCGAGTGCGACTTGGACACGGGCAAAGAATTTTGGGACAGGATGCGAAAATATTTCGTATCTTTGCCACATTTCGAGTTTGATAGGAAAGATATCACGACGCGGAACATATGGATTTATTTTTTCAAAAACCTAGGCAATATGGAATTTATAGACCCATCTGTATATGAGCGGGCTGACGAGGGACTTCGACAGCTCATCAAGCGCGCCGAGGTGGGAGCCCTCAGCGAGAAGGAGTATGACCAGTACGAGGCCAGCATGAAGCTACTTGCCGACGAGATCGACATGGAGAAGCAAGGCTACGAGCGTGGCATGGCGGACGGTATGCAGCAAGGTATCGCCCAAGGTATGCAACAAGGCATCGCCCAAGTCGCCAAAGAGATGAAACAGAACAAGATGCCAGTGGATGTCATCATGGAGGTGACACACCTGACGAAGGAGGAGATTGATAATCTGTGATCATCCGATCTGATATGAAAAAAGCAGCGAATATGATTGTTCGCTGCTTTTTTCGTTTTAGTAAAATTTGTCATTACATCCTTTTCAGGCTTTCGTCGTACTGAATACGCTCCTCTTCTGAGAGATTAGAGATTTTAGCCCTTTCAATTAATGCCAGCATGCCTTCGTCGGCGACATCAAGGATTTCCTGTGGAATCTCGTCCAGATCCTGCAAGTAATTGAACAAAAACAACCAGGCTTCCTGTTTTGTCAGCTTTTTACCTTTGATTAAATCTATTGGATTCATAGTCTGACGTTTAGGTTGGATGATGGTTGTTGGGCTGGACCATTGATTTCGAACCGCCGTCCAAGCTGTTCGTTTTTGTTAAGGACTTGCAGCAGTTTGCTGTTTTTTGATTGTTTGTTCATGCGTATGTATTTTTTGAACATAAAAAAGGCACGGAAGTGTTGTTCAAGTTTACATACGCTAAAACTTTGCGGGTGTTTCCACTACCGCACACTTCGTGCCGATATCTCAATCAGTATGTATAAAATGGCACAAAAAAGCCGATCGAAATCGGCCTAATGTACCGCGTATGTAAATTTTGAACACTGCAAAATTAAAGAAATATTTTAATGCTGCAAAATCTGGAGATGGACAGGTATTAAATCTCCCCTTGTTCTTTTGAATCGTCGATAAGGTGTCGTCCCTTCGATTCGCAACGTTTCATAATTGACTACGTCGAACTACGTTTCAAAATTCTTAATTCTTAATTTTAACTTCTTCCCTATCCTAAACTCCTTCAGTTTGTACAAGAATCGGCAAGCCGACACGAAATAGTTGGATTTCACCCCATTGCGCTTGAGGGATGTATGGTGTTCTTGCAAGACCTTCACGTGGCTGCGGAGGCCGGAGGTAGATATGCCGCCTGTGCGCATGGTGACGAAGTCCAGGGGCAGGTATTTGGTTTTGATCTTACCGAAGTAGATGAAACGCAGGAGCAGGTCGAAGTCCGCCGCGATGCGGTAGCTTTTGTCGAACATGCCGTAGCGGTCGTAGACGCTTTTGCGGCAGTAGAAGGAGGGGTGTGCGGGCATGAATCCGTAGCGCATCAGCGAAGGGCGGAAGCGTTCAGAGGAGTAGTAGCGGATGCAGCGGTGCAGGTTGTGGGGCGAGACGTAGTGGACATCTCCGTAGACGGCGTCCAGCATCGGGTCGCGGAGAGCTTCCGCCACTTTCTGGAGGATATCGTCCGTGGTGTAGTAGTCGTCCGAATTGAGGATGCCGATGATGTCGCCCGTGGCTAGGGAGAGGCCGACGTTCATGGCGTCGTAGATTCCCTGGTCTGGTTCGGAGACGAGGACCATCCGTCCGCTGAAGCGGGGTTCGTATTCACGGCAGATGTTGATGGTGTCATCCGTCGAACCACCATCTTTGATGATCAGCTCATAGTCGTGGAAAGTCTGCCGAAGCACGCTCTCCAACGTGTCTCGTATGGTCTTGCCACTATTGTAGGCAGTGGTGATGATTGATATTCGCTTTGCCATATGAACACTTACACATTATCGGCTGTTATCTACTGTTTCGGTTAATAAATCGACAATCTCTATTCTTCCTGTGTAGGTTTTCCACACATTTGAAATCTGATTTTACTTCAATTGATATTTTGGTAACACATTATACACTTTTCGGTGCAAACATACGATTTATTTATATTTGTTGCAATGGGTTTTAGCGTGTTTTTTTTGAACAATATTTTTAGAATGTTTTTGCAAAACATAAATAAGATGAAAATCCTTCATAAATAGAATATTCATTATTTTTCTATGTAATCTAAAATTTTTTCTTCAAAAAATAATAAATCATTCTTCACTACACTTAGGAAATTCTCACATCCTTGATTAAATTGTTGAAAATCGAAGGTGTTCCAGAAATCCATAATCTTTTCATATATGTCATCCTCTCTAGATACAATTAAGCCTAAGTTAAATTTCTTAATTATTGTGGCTTGATAGCAATCGTTAAAACTTAACAATGGCCTTTTTAAACGTGCTGCAAGATACAATCTATTACTTAGTAAATAACGGCTAAGTAGATTGTCTTCCATGCATACATTTATCATATGACTTCGCAATACATGATCATCCTCGGCAGATTTCTCATACCAACCATAGAATTCAACATTCTTTATCTTATTATTATTTACATGGTTTTTTATGGGGCCTTCGGATGGTCCACTGCCAACAAATGACAAATGAATATTGTCCCTATTCCCTAATTGATTTACAATTTCAATGTTTGCATTTTCATCCCTCAATCTACCGATTGTGAGAATATTATATGGTTCTGACGGTTTGAAGATGTCATATTTATCCGAATTAATCTTTATTTCACGAAAACTTGTATTGTGAGTTATAATATATGGGATATTATTTGGAAGGAAGGATTTAAATCCCTCCGAGGATATAATATTTATGTATGAATTATTTAGCACTTGTGTAAGTGCATATCTAAAAAAATTAAATTGTATTATTGGAGAATAATCTCTTATGTCAAATACATATCTATTTTTATAATATTTCCTTAGATATTTGAAGAAAAAGATTGAATCTGCAATGGTATATATAAATATTCCATCATATGATACCTTTTTTAGATGTTTTAGTACAAATCGATAAAACTTATATATATCGTATATTTTTCTTGGCGCAGAATATTCATCATTGGTTTTCTTTTCATATGCAATATAGTTACTCCCATATTTACATACCTCTCCATGTCGATTCCAATAAATAACATTATAGCTGATGTTGTATTTATCTAGAATAGAGGTATATGTGTCAATATAAGGCAAGGCCTCTTTTACTGCAGGTATAATTACTAGAAATTTTTTCATTGTTGAAGATTAATATGTAGTTTATCGTCTTAATTAACGTATTAAAAAACTTTTAAATTGATATAACTCCTGTTGCCATGTAAATACAAAGAATGATGTATTACCAATGGCTTTATACATTGTTGCTACAAAAGTCATTATGAAAAAAACAAATAATATAAGCGAAAAATACTTTGATAAATTTGAATAACAATATGCTAATGTATAAGCACCAATTATTGTTGATGTCAAAGAAAAATACCAGTTTAATCTATCTATTAAGTGACTACCCCATAATAGGTATGTGATAATTACTCCGAGAAAGAAGAAATTATATATTATTACAAAAAGATCTGAATTGGCCCATTCTTTTACTTTGGGACTTAGATATATGAGGAATATGACTCGGGCTAAATTTAAATAGAAACCTATGCCTAATATACTTTGTTCTTCTTGTATGAGTTTTTGACTAGCATTGTCGACATACCATCCATACCCTGATATATTTAAAATATATTCCAGATTGGATATGATGCTTTGAACAAAAGTTAACCTCATTAATATTAATGAAATAACCAATAGAACCAATTGTAGTGCTATATTGTTAATCCATTCTTTCCTATAATTAACTAAAGGGTAAAATAACAGCAATACGGCTGCTGAGTTATGGAATAATATTGCCGAAAATATTAGTAGATAATGCTTAACAATTTTTTTTTCAACTATATACTTCATGGAAAATATCCAAAAACCTATGGCAATAATCTGTCTAATGCCATTCATGTAAGATAGCCAGACTGCGGTCAACATAAAAGAGAGTACCAAAAATTTGCAGATGTATAGTTCATCCTTTAGCACTCTAAAAGTAAAATATATTGGAATAAATGATGTCACAATCATGAAGCCTTCCTTTGGTAATTTAAGTAAAGCGGACAGTTTCATTAGATACAAATAACCAATTTCAACATCTCTAATTGGATTATTATTCAACACATCTTGGTACATTCCGATATAGGAAAAATAATCAAAACCGACACCATATCTAAATCCAAAAACTAACGAATAAATTACAAGTGCACAGACAACGTATTTCCATGAACAGTTCTCATCTGCCTTTTTACAAAGCAAATACATAATAATTGTTAGGATTGAGTATACTAAGACTGTTTGTATCATATTTTTTCTGTCTTATCATAAATGTCACTAATGCATTTCGCATTAACCAATGACGTATATTTGCATTTCGCAAAATTATATGCTGCATCAGACAATTTATATCTTAATGGATAATCTTCACATAGTCTTAAAATACATTTTTCCAAAGATGATGTATTCTCAATGTTATAGACAAGTCCTGAAATGTGATTCTCTACTAGCTCTACATTGGCACCTTTATTGCTTACAATTACAGGAATATGATTAAGCATATACTCGATTGTAACACGTCCGAAAGCTTCGTTTAATGAAGGAACAACGGCTATGTCTGCATTTGATATTTCGGTAGAGATATCTTTTTTATATCCACAAAATATAACATATTTTTCCGCATTATGCTCTATCACATATCTTTTTAATGATTCGGCATATATACTATTGTCTCCGCCCAACAAATATAGACATATTTTTTGGGGGGTGTTTTCAATAATCGAAATCACAGATTCAACGACTTGTTTCTGATTCTTTTTTTCGTTAATTACACCTATACATATGATGTTTGTATAATCACGTTTTTCACAAATATTTTTTTTGTATATCCGATCATCACTAATTCCGTTATATATTGTGATTATGTTTTTAAATCCAATTTTAGTGTAGTGCGTATTAATAGAATCAGAAATCGCAATATTTTGGTTTACAAACCAATTATTTATTTTTTTTTGTAACCATTTCCCCAAAGCATAATTTAAATTATAATCAATGGAGCCAAATTCACGAAGATGCTTCACATGTTTTATACCTGATATCAAGTTGAAAAACTCACCAATATGAATAACCGACGAGTTGCTATGAATTATATCTATTTTATTGAATTTGTATCGGACTTTTGCATATGCAAACAAATAAAAAACTGGATTAATTAGAACTCTAATTAATCCTTTTGCCCAACATATTATAGACGAAGTATCACATAATGACAAAAAGAATAGAGATGTGACATATTCAATATTATTTTTTTTTAGTTCATTGGATAATAGGCCTTCACAAGGAATTAATAGGAGCGGAGTATGTCCCATTTTTTTCAATTCGATCATCAGTTGGAGCATAGATAAATTTGCTCCCATTAATCCAGAATATGAGGCTATAAATAGAATTCTTTTATTATTCATGTGCCTTCATAATTTTTAAGATAGACCCATTTATAAATGAAGCCATTTCAGAATAGCTACTATAAAAGCTGCCCCAAATTTCCTTTGTGAGAGATAATGCCCACAATTCCACAACAGCATCTTTAATACCTTGTTTAGATGCTCTTGAAAGGACGGAGTCATAAGATAATATTATTCCTCCATATTTGTCTTTTAGATATATTTTTACCTCTTGATCATCAGAACACAAGAAAAACCTTGCATCCTTTTCGTTGGATAGCTTTGAATCGATTGCTTTTTCAAACATTTCAATAGGAGACTGTTCTATAGATGCTTTGTTGTCTTTCCTCCTAATATGCAGGCCATAGGTGTTTGAAGAAAACTGAGATGTTATCACTTCTATTTTTTCCCGTATATCTTCCTTTGGCACAAAAAGTTCTTTTATTGGATATAAATCACCTTGCTGGCTATACGTTGTAATATACACGTCATTGGAGAAATTAATACTATTTAGTGCATCAAGTTGCAAGTCATAATAGAAATTTCTATTTAGTAGAGAATTTAGTATTTTCGGGATAAATAGATTTCTTGCAGAGGCTCTATTATATAAAAAATGATTTAACAACGAGTGATCATCAATATTTAACAGTTCATTAGGCTCGAAAATGTCACTAAAACAGCAATTAAACCCTGGCTCTCTGATCCAAAATATCTTTAGGTCAATATTATGCTTTTTGCAAAAATTGACAACGGAAGATACAACTCTTAACCGATTTCCTAAACCTGCGTATGGTATCAAGTTAATCATAGTCTATATATTTCACGTGTAATTGTTAACCGTAACTAATGTATTTTATTGATTCCCATAGGACTTTAGCCAACATAGAAAATAAAAAAGTGGGAAAGATAAATATAATAGTTGCATTTTTTTTCTTAGGAATCGAACTTGACTATCAATCTTATATCGATAAATCCCAGATATGTTCGATTTTTTTAAATATCTGAAATTTACATCTTTTGTTTTTAGGGAATCATTCACAAGATTGGAAAAAGATATGTATTGCATGTAATTCAGTATTGCTTTTTCTCCTGGATTGTGTTCAATTTTGCCAATAAAATCACTGATTATTCCCACGGATTTCAACATGCAATCGATACGTTCTTTAGAATATGAATTTGAGGCGCTTCCCTCTCTACCAATGACATAATAAAAGTTTATGTCTGAAAATCTAACCTTGTTAGAGTAATACATTGCTTGAAGCATGAAATTTGTATCCTCTCCATTCTTTACTGAAGGCAGAAACATGATTTCGTGACTGAGGATGAATTTTCGATCGAAACATACTCCACATACACTTCCACGTAAATAGCCAGCATTTAAAATATTTATACTTTCATACAATTGATTCTCTTTGAACAATTGGTTCCAATCATAAACTTTTTTCTCCTCAACGATAAAATTACAGATAACAATATCAGCCTTAACACAGTTATCAATATCGCTAATTGCCTGAGATAGTGCCGAATCGCCTAATTTATCATCTGGATCAACAAATAAGATAACATCTCCATTTGCATGTTTCATACCCTCATTACGTGCGATAGAAACCCCTTGGTTTTTTTGCTCGATCAACAATATATTGTCATGAATCGATTGGTAACATTTTATTATGTTTGATGAGTTGTCAAGGGAACCGTCATTCACACATATCACCTCAAACTGATTGTCTGATATGTTTTGTTTGTAGATTGAATCAAGGCATCGAGCTATGTAAGGCTCAACGTTATATATTGGTATGATAATTGACAATTTCATTGCAAACCTTTTTCTATGAAACGAATGCTGTCATTTTTCCAAGAAGATAATAATGCATTTGTTTCTTCGTAATTGATTGACGACTTTATTACGTTCTCAACATTCGCTTCATCTTCTCCTACAAGCCGATCCATTAGGCGTAATGAGCCGAGTAAAGATATAAGACGGCTATTCCCTCTGCTATTGTTTGTCATGGTCAGAAAAGGCTTGTTAAATATGATAGAGAAGACTGTGCCATGGAACGAGTCGGTAACCACAAAATCGGCTTCCATGATTCCTTTCAACCATTCCTCAATGGAAGGGAAAATACAATCTGACAAACCTTTTGCTCCAACTTTAGAGAACTTTTCTTTGGCCATCACCTCATTGGGTGTTAGTTGTAAAGATTTTGATATTTGATTCACAATATTTCTCTTCCCATTTGACTTGTCAAGTACATATACCATCATTTTTTTGCATGAAGAGATTTGTGGATATTTTGCTCTAACTAATTGCTCATATACATCCCTATTAATCAAAAATGTAGGGTCTAATACCCATTCTGCATCAACACCA
The DNA here is from genome assembly GCA_045226255.1 of Paludibacteraceae bacterium. Taxonomy (GTDB): domain Bacteria; phylum Bacteroidota; class Bacteroidia; order Bacteroidales; family Paludibacteraceae; genus UBA1181. The sequence continues at coordinate 189,331 of JBGVCG010000016.1, forward strand.
AAATTTTTTTTGCATAAATTTAGAGCGCTATCTTCTCGAACAGATATGCCTTTAAATTTTTTTAATAGAGTAGCACATTCTATAGTTTTCTTTTTTGAAAAAGACCACCAATCTACACCAAATGACGCAGCATAAGCAATTTTATGAATATCCATATTTTGGAAATCACTCAAAAAGAATTTCTCAATATACTTTCTATCGCCTCTCCACACTTGATCGCTACCAACAACAATAGCATCAAACCCAGCGTTACAAAATACATCTAGATTTCTTATAGCTACTGTTTTTGTTATTGCTATGTGTCCTTTTACGAATTCACGTGTGTTTTGATTTATTATATCCTGTTCTTTTTGTGTTGGCCATCCTCTTAGAGGCAAATGTATTCCTTTGATTCTCTTTAATATTCTACTCACAAAAGAAGTGAAAATAGTCTTATAAGGCATAGACATTGTATAATCCATAGTGATTGGTTCATGTCCCATTCCCCGCAATACAAGATGTAATGCGTAGTTTTGTAAGATACACCCATAATTATTTGTTAATGGGTGTGTTAGTATCCCTATTTTCATAACGATCTTCTGAATTTCCTATAGATTCTTTTAATTAGAGAAGGTTTCATTTTATCCAAAACTGGTTGTACGCCTTTCAAACCATTGCTTGAAAAGCTACTCCAAAACGGAGCTATGTATTTGTTCTCCGCTACACTCCTTTCGATTGATGGATTGTGTCTGTAAGCCTCTTCGTAGCTTGTCTGTTTCTTAGGAATATTGCAGGAATACAACGATTGTTGTCCTTGGCGGGAGTGCACAAGGATTAGTGAGGTCCCTCTATCGTCATCCCAGTCTGGATCATTTATTCCCCAAAAATCCGCTATGGTTAAATTACTGCCACTCTTGCCTGATTTTGCGGGACATGTGTGACACGAAGGCCGTAAGCAAAAATTTTTTAAAAAGACTTGCATAAAAGGGTTTTTCTTGTGTGAATCATTCACGAGAACATTACCTTCTGTTCCGTCTATTTTTAGCCTAAAGTTTTTCCACCCTGTGGATTTTTCCCTGAATTTGACACTTGTTATTTGTTCGATCTTGTTTGAGGTGACGCTCCATAGGTAATCCCGCCACACCAAAGGGCTGGGCACTCCGTGACATACAACATCCACTGTGAGCAGATTATCGTACTCTTTGCCTAAGAATCGCCTCAAACCTGCGATCTGGCAGGGTGTGCCTGTGTATATAACCTTGCGTCCTTGTGATAGAAAGGCTCTGGCTTGTTGGTAGGTTTTCCCTACTCTGCTCTGCACATATTTGGATCCACGAAAGGGCGCCAAACCCTCTTTCGTTTCCGTATAGTCGTGAACAACTTCCCATTGCTCGTTAAAACGAGCTCCGAAGACCACACCGCCCTCGTCAAGAATAGATTCCGCCAGCATTGTGAAAATGCCTCCGGAAGAACTCTCTTTGCGAACCTCCTCGTTGGGATTGATGGCAGCATAGACATTCAACGGTTTGCGTGTTTCCCCTGGATGCAATACTGGGCAGACCGTTTCGCACAATCCACATTTCACGCATATTTCCTTGTCGACCAAAGGATAACGAAAGCCCTTCTCGTCCTCCTCGAACGATATGCAATGCTTGGGACAAGCCTGCACACATGCAGCGCATCCACAACAATTATGCTTGTCCGTAATGGTGATCATCTGTGTAATCTTTTCAACAAAGGGGAAAGAATTAGTTCTTTCTCATAAGCATTGATACTGAACATTCCTGCGGCAATCACATACACGATCGTATATAATATCGCTGTCCCTATCAGAGTCATCCATGAGTCTATCTGGATAACAGTATGGGTCAGTCCCCAAAAAAGTGCGGAGACGAGCAAAGGCATTATGTTCATTTTTATGATTTCCTTCCAAAAACTGACGATATCGATGTTCTGCTTGTTTCGATAGTAAATATTCATGATGAGACCTTGCCCCAGCAACAGAGCCATCGAGACTGCAATGGCGCACCCAATACCTCCCCATAGCTTGGCAAAAATGTATTCCGCCACTAATGCTAAAAAAGCAATGGCGATATATAGTAAACTTCTGAATTTCATTTGATTACGCGCTTGCAGGATGGTGATGCCTAAGTTCTGTATCAATGGAGTATAAAGTGCCACGAAGAAGAGCAGGGTCATCACATAGGCATCTTCATACGCTTCGCCTGCCCAAAGGATAACGAATTGCCTTCCAAACACAATAAATGTGAAGAGGATGAAGCACATGATGATATTCTGGATACGCCCTACCTTGATGAACAAATCCGAAATCTCCTTGTTGTTATTTTTTAAGGCAACCATGCCTGTCACCTTTGGCAAAAAAACACTTGAGATGGAGGTGGAGAACTGCATGTAGAGATGCTCCAGCTGGATGGCCACCGCAAACACGGAGACTGCGATGGTTCCTGAGACCGCACCCAAAACGAATTGTCCCGTGCTCCAATAGATACGGTCCATAATTGCGTTGAGAAATATCCAAAGGGAATATATCGTCACCTCGCGAAGGAAGTCCCATCGGAAAGAGACAAAATGTATCTGGATGTGTAGTTTGCTTTTGCAATAAAAGAAGTTCAGCAGTAGGGTCACCACATTGAAGACCGTGAGAAGAACTACCATGGCGACAGCGCGATAGCCCATGGAGAGTAAGGCAATCATGATGACGGTGTTCAGCACGATGCGTATGATGGCGACAATCTTCGGGAAGACGAACTCTTCGTAAGCTGTTAGAATTGAGCCAAATATGCTCATCGGGAAGGTGAAGGCCAGGTTGAAGACCAAAATCAGCATCATGGTCTGTGCCCTGCTGATCTCCTCCACCGTCATTGTTTCGTCGAAGAGCCTATCCACGTTGAAGTAGAGGGCGAGTCCACCCACCAGTGCGATGCAACCAATGACGATGTATAGGATGAGGAACATCCCGAACATCTCATACTGTTCTTTCTGTTTCCCTTCCGCCCTGAACTTGGAGGTATAGCGCACGATAGCGTTGCCAAAGCCTAGGTCTAGGATGGTCAGATAGGCAATGACGGAGGCCACCAAGGAGTACAAGCCATACTCGCTCTGCCCCATCATACGAAGCATATAAGGGGTATATAGCAATCCCACCAACACATTCAAAACTATGACGACATAGTTCAGAACGGCTCCAGCTTTCAGTTGATTGGACTGAGGGAACATTGTTATTTATTGATTGGGAAACGATGAGACGCGAAATGGATCACATCCCATTGATTGGCATATACACATCAACACATTAGGAAACACAGGGCATTGCCTTGGGCTATATTTGTTTTAGCCTTTCAGGCTTGTAGGTGCTTATTGATGGAGGATTTTGCCGGCATATTTCGCGTACCACTCCGCAAAGGCACGTAGCCCCGTGCGCAAAGAGGTGTGTGGCCTAAACCCGAAATCATTCTCCAACGCAGAGATGTCGGCATATGTCGCTAAGACATCCCCGGGCTGCATCGGGACTAATTCCTTGTGCGCCTCAAAATCATAGTCGGCAGGCAACACATTGGCCCGGACTAGTTCCTCCTGTAGTATCGTGACGAAGTTCAGCAGATTCTCTGGCTTACTGTTGCCGATATTGTACAGTTTGTACGGTGGCACAGGCAAACCATCGTCTCCGACATGTTTTTCGGGAGCGCCCTTCATCACACGAAATACACCCTCCACAATATCGTCGATATAGGTGAAGTCCCGCAGGCAATTCCCATAATTGAATATCTGGATTTTCTGTCCCGACAGCAGTTTGTCGGTGAAGCTAAAATATGCCATGTCCGGTCTTCCGGCTGGTCCATAGACCGTAAAGAAGCGGAGGCCCGTGCAAGGGATATTGTAGAGCTTGCTGTAGGCATGGGCCATCAGCTCGTTGCTTTTCTTGGTGGCGGCGTAAAGGGATACCGGAGTGTCCACCTTATCGTCCGTCGAATAGGGCACCTTCCTATTCGATCCGTAAACGCCGGAGGAGGAGGCGTAGACCAGGTGCCACACATTGTGATGACGGCAAGCCTCCAGGATGTTATAGAAACCGATGATATTGCTTTCAATATAAGCGCCTGGGTTGGTGATGCTGGAGCGGACGCCTGCCTGTGCGGCCAGATTGACGACCACATTGGGGTGATGTTCCTCGAAGAGTTGATCCACAGCCTGTTTGTCGGCGATGTCTATTTTCTTAAAGGTCCAATTTCCGCCCATATCCGCGATTTCACGCAACCGCTCGTATTTAATGTTCACATCATAATAATCTGTGATACAATCTATTCCGACCACCTTGGCACTGGGTTCCTCCTTCAGTATCCGTTTGACGAGGTTACCCCCGATGAATCCTGCGGCACCCGTGACGAGGATGGTTGAATTCGAAAGAGATAAATTCACATGCATGGCAATATCAATGGTTTTACCGTACCCCAATATTCGTTATTGTCCCGACCTCGCTCAGCCTCTCACCCGGTTCTTGATACACAGCACGATTTGCTTGGTCAGGGAGAAGCCTAGGTTCTTATTCGGGAGGTAGGTCCGAATGCCTTGACAGATAGACTGCCGCTGCTCCCGGGAGATGCAGTTGTATAGATTATGCCGCATTAGATGATAGCCCATGGCAAATAACATGCGCCCCATCGCACGGTCATGTTTATTGGGCTCCCGGGCCGACACCCGCTGGTATACGTTGAATATGTTATGGATCTCTTGCGAGAGTATTTTCCTAGTATCCGCTGAGGAACGGATCGAGGAGGCGTTGCTCCGTCGATAGTGGTACAGCGGGGTGTGGACGAACTCGATGGTGTGGCAGTTGGCCACCAGTTGCGAAGTGATCACGAAGTCCTCGAACATATTGCAGGTCGGGAACTCCAGTCCGTTGTAGGCCTCACGTTTCGTCAAACGGCTCCAGACATAGGCGTCCGTCTCCAAGGAGAGGATCGTCTCGTAGTAGGTGTCGCGGGAGGCTTCGTAGTGGCTGAGGACCTCGTCATGGTCCTCATATTCCTCCGACCAGTCGCAGCATACCATGTCCGCACCCGTATCCACCGCCCGTTCATAGAGAATCTCCAACATATCGGGCTCGATCCAGTCGTCGGAGTCCACGTGCAGGATGTAATCCCCTGTCGCCTGCTCCACCCCAGCCCGACGAGCCTGTGGCAGACCCATGTTGCGATCGAGGTTGATGACCTTGATGTCCGCTTCCGGATACTCCTTCCTCACGTCGGAGAGCACGTTCATAGAGCCATCCTTCGTGCAGTCGTTGACGAAGATGAACTCCACGCTCCTGAAAGTCTGCGAGAAGAGAGAGCGCGCGCAACGTTCGATGTAGTGCTCCACGCCATAGACCGGCACAATGACCGACACCTTCGGCGTAGGGACAGTTTTACCGTCCATTTCAATTCGTTTGTCCATTCAAAATAGCGTTTGCGACGAAGAGGGTTCCCCCGCCTCCGTCAACCTATAAAGAACCTTTTCATTTTCCCGGCCAACGTTCTTGCGGACTCTTCCGCGGAGAGCATCAGGCGGTATGCGCCACTAAGCGACGGATGTCTGAGCGCATGGGTCGTCCACCGTCCCACAATGGATGCGGAGCGGTTTCCCGATAGGAATGTTTCATTCACCTCCGGATAGAGGTCATACAGATCCTTTCCGTTGCCCAACCTGGAATAGAAGAGGCGCTCTTTCGTGCCCATCTTAAGGTTGTCCAGCCATGAAGGATCCGACAATATATGCTCGAAATGACTGATCACCCACTTCTGCGACTCGACGGTTTCCGGGCGGCAGGTCCGCACCAAGGAATTAGGGTTCGAAGAGCAGTCGTAGTGATAGAATGCTTTGTTCAAATAGACAATTTTGATATCCTCCATGCAGAGGGAGGCGTTGAAGTACATATCTTCCCAGATGTAGAGCTTATCGGGGAAGCGGAGGCCTCGGTTCGTGTAGCAGGAACGACGCACCAGCTTGTTCCAGCATGCGGAATGGAGGTCATGGAAGAACCCCTTCATGACCGTTTCGTGGTCCAGCGCCTCAGGCTCCTGCTTGGAGTAGTATTGCTTGCCGTAACGGTTGATGAAGATGTCGCAAATCACCATGTCGGCGTCGTCCGCCTTCGCCTTCGCGTAGAGTTCCTCCAGCATGGAGGGCTCCAACCAGTCGTCGGGGTCCACGTGGACGGAGTATTCGCCCGAGATATGGTCAAGACCCATGTTCCGTGCGCTGCACAGTCCGCCGTTGGGCTTATGGTAGGCATGCACGCGGCTGTCCTGACGGGCGTATTCGTCGCACATCTCCCCGCTACGGTCACGGCTGCCATCGTCGACCAACACCAGCTCGAAATCGGTGAAGGTCTGCGCCAGGATGGATTGCACGCATCTGTCCAAATATGCTTCGGCTTGGTAGACCGGGCAGATGATGGAGATGGCGGGCATGGGAATTATGAATTTTGAATTTTGAATTAAGAATTACTCGTGGCCGTAGTAGCCGTATTTGCCTTTGTAGTACCCATATTTGTAGCCGTAGTGTCCGATGGATTCGGTACCATTGAGGACGATGGCCAGCTTGTTGAAACGCTTGTCCGTGTAGTACTTCTCGATGTCAGGCAGGATCGCCTTTTCGAGGAGGTTGGCGCGGACGACGAAGAGGGTCATATCCGCCCATTGCTTGATGATATCGGCATCGGTGACGATCTCCACAGGAGGGCAATCGATGAAGATATAGTCATACTCCTTGCGCAGTTCGGTGATCAAGTCGCCCAAGCGGCTGGAGGTGAGCAATTCGGCAGGGTTCGGCGGTAGTTTGCCCGCAGGCAGGATGTCCAAGGTCTGATGCACGATAAGTCCGTGGTAATCCTTCTCGTTGCCGCTAAGGTAGTCTACCACGCCATGGTGTTTCGGACAGTCGAACGTCTTGGAGAGCGTCGCCTTGCGGAGGTCCAGGTCGAGGGCGATCACCCGCTTGCCGTTGATGGCGAAGGAGAGGGCCAAGTTGCTGGATATGAATGTTTTTCCACTGTTGATATTGGCGGATGTGATCATGATAGTCGCGGCACTATCCTCCTTGCACATGAACTCCGTATTGGTACGGATGACACGGAAGGCCTCGTTGATGATGTCACGGCTCTGCGGTTTGACCACCAATTCCACCTCCTCGTCCGTTTCCTCCTTACGCAGGAAAGAGAAGGCGCTGATATGGTTCTTCTGTGAGCAGAGCGGTATCTCGCCGACATAAGGGATAGTGAGCGATTCGAGATCCTTGCGACCGCGCACTCTGGTGTTGAGCAGTTCCCTCACGTAGAAGAAGACGAACGGGATGGCGAGGCCTAAAAGCATAGCCAAAGCGATCACGTTGCGTTTGTTCGGGGAGAAAGGCTTGTCGCCTCCGCCATATTCAGGATCCATGATGATGCGCGTGTCGTAGGCGGTGAAGGCTTGGGAAATCTCGAATTCCTCCTTCTTCTGTAGGAGGAAGAGGTAAAGACCTTCCTTCACTTTCTGTTGGCGCTCTGCCGAGAGCAAGTGTCCCGCCTGTTTAGGGTTGGAACTGATCCTGGAGTTGATCTCGTGGCGGTTAGACTCATAGGAGTCCAATTGCAGTTGCAGGGCGGTGATGTAGTTCTCCACCGAGGAGATGATCGCTCCACGCAGTGCGACGAGCTGGTTGTCGATGTCTTTCACGAGGAGGTTCTCCTCACTACTGCTCTCCACGAAGCGGCCGCGTTGAAGGGTCAGTTTATTGTATTCGGCGATTTGCGCTTGTATGCTCTGTTCCGTGACGCCCACGTTGGCCGGCATGAGTCGATCCTTGTTATCCTTCAGGTAGTTCAGGAGATATTGTGCCACCGTAAGTTCGTTAGCGTGTTGTTGCAGGTTACGCTCGTTTTCACCCGCCAAGGACAAGTCATACGAAGCGGTCGCATGGATGTCCGGAATGCGTTGGCTACTCTTGTAGGTGGCGATTTCACCATCCACGGAGTTCAGGTCGTTCTCCAAGATGCGCAAGCGTTGTGAGATGAAGTTCACGGTGCTCAGTGTCACTTTGTTCTTGTCCTGCATCCAGAATTCGTCGTAGACGTTCGTCACCATCGACAGGACATCAATCGCACGGTCACGGCTCTGATCGGTGAAGGTCAGGTCGAAGACCGTACCCATCTTATCGCGCAGGGAAACCGATAGTTTCTGTTTGAATTCGTCGATGGCGGCGTATGAGCTAATGTGCGATACTTGAATCGGGCGGTAGGTAAAATCATTTTTGTGGGTATCATCGAGTGGCGTGCCGATGCGCGTCAACGGAGTGAAGTATTCATTGAGATGCACGACGATGCGGCCCAATGGTGAATGTATCGTGTCGCCCATCGAAACGGTGAATTCGTCCGGATAGACTACCTCTCCCACTGTGATGGCGGAAATATGCACGGTGCTATCCTCCTGCATCTGAACGATCAGTTTACCCTCTCCATGGTTGGGTATATCCAAGAAAGAGAGGTAGAAAGGCAGGTTGGAACCGTAGAGTATCTCATCCCGGAAAGTTCCCTTCACCGTATAGCTGTCGTTCAGGTGGAGCCTTTGAATCACCGTATGGATGATATCCGGCGTCTGGAACGTCATGATCACGTTGGAGGTGTTGATCTTGAACTGGGAGAGACCGATATCCGTCATGGACATCGCCACGTCGCCCAAGAGCGACTGCCCGTCCTTGTCCTGCTTAATCAGGAGGGAGGAGGTGCATTTATATGTCGGAGGGGTGGTCAGGATGTGGTAAGTGCCGATCACCAAGCAAATGAAGAGCGAGAGCAAAATCCACTTCCAGTTAGAGATGTAGATGCTGAAAATGTCCTGCAAAAGGATTTCGTCTCTTTTGACGGGAGTTTTCGGTGGAACGTTATTAGCCATAAAAGTTTAGATAATTAATCTATTAAAGAACCAAGTGGTCTTGCTGTTTATTTGTTTTTGGATTGAACTAACACCACAACGGATGTCACGGACGTGGCCAAGGACGCGATGGACACCCAGAAAGAGGCCGACCGTATCGTGTTACCGTTGACGGAAGATTCTCTCGCCCGCTTCGAGGTCGGCGCCACATAGACGACGTCTCCCTGTTGGATGTAGAAAGCGGGAGATTTGTAGATTTCCTTTCCATTCGTCAGGTCAACCTTATAGACTTGGTCTCCGTCCAAGGTGTGGCGTATAACCGTGATATTCTGTCGTTTACCGTTGATGTTCAGGTCGCCCGCCATGCTCAATGCGTCGAAGATCGAGAAGTGGTCGCGGTCGATGCGGAAACGTCCCGGACGAGCCACCTCGCCTAATATTGCGACACCAAGGTTCATGTATTCAACCGTCACCACAGGATCTTTGATCTGGTTGCTTTCGATCAATTTCTGTTTCACCAGATCAGCCACCTCCTGGCGTTTGAGACCAGCCACAGGGATTTTTCCGAGGATTGGGAAGTCGATGTTCCCTTCGTTGTCAACGGTGTATCCGACGACGCTATTGGCGGAAGAATAACTGTTGATCGTGAAGTTGGAGGAGCTGAAAGACTCCACCCCGCCGATACGGTTCGTATAGTAAGGAAGGTTGAACATGGCGGAGATCTGAGGATCCCGGCAGCTGACGATAATGAATACTTGGTCTTCAGGCTTCAACACGATGTTCTGTTCATACGACGCGCGCAATTTCATCATGTTTTCCGTGTCTTGGATATAAGTCACATTCTTTTGCGGGTTACACGAAGAAAAGAGAGTGACACCCAACAGGAGAATCGGCAAAGCCTTATACAATCTATTCATAAAATCCTAAAAATTAATAATCTAATTGCATTTCTTCAATCAACGGGTGCCCCTTTTCTGAAAAACGCACCATCCACATCCGCTCACGGCGCGAAATTACAAAATTTTTTGTTATTATTTATAATTATGAAATATCAACGTCGAACCAACGTTTCAAAATTGACTACGTCGAACTAACGTTTCTTAATTCCCTAGTATCTTCCCGTCTTCACATTCCACACGAACTCCAAGAGACAGATTTGCCTTTTGATTCTGGAAGGCTGGTTGATCAGGCGGTAGAGCCATTCCAAGTTATGGTTCTGCCACCAAGCCGGTGCACGTTTCACATGACCGGTATAGACATCGTACGAGCCTCCCAAGCCTTGGTAGATGGCAGGATGTTGCTTGGCCATGTCCATCATCAGCAACTCTTGTTTAGGGGAACCCATGGCGACGAAGACGACGTCCGGCTTCTTCTCCGCCACATCGTCAATGAGCGCATTACGCTCCTCGTCGGTTTTGATGTAACCGTTGCGGTAACCGACGATGTTGATACCCGGATATTCCTTCTTCAGTTTGTCAATGGTTTCTTCGATGACCTCTTGCTTACCTCCCACAAAGTAGAAGGATTTGTCTTTGTATGTATTGGCGATGATACGTAGCCAAAGCACACAACCAGGTATCTTGGTCACATCATAGTAACCCTTCTTGTGGAGAACCATCACAGCACCAGCCCCATCACAGTAGCCGATATTTTGGTTGATGATATTCCTCGTCTGATCAGTGGCGTGAAGGATCTTCTCGGCATTGATGGCGACGAGGATACCCTTGTTTTCGTCCACATGATTCAACAATTGCTCGAAAGTGGTGAACGGGTAGATATTAAGGCCGTTCACCTCAACACATGCTTCTTTTTGCATCTTTGTATCTGATAAATATTGAACTGAAATCAATTTGAACTATGTTTAAGTGAAGGTGAGTGTTTCCAATCACCAATAATAGACTTATAACCACTTGGCTCAGGTCAACCAATAGGTTTCAGGCCATTCTGTCAAGGATGTAATAAGACAAGGCATTGAACATGAAGGCGTTGCTCCACCTCATGTAACTGATTTTGCTGCTGATACCCTGTTTCAACTGATAATAGAAATAACCTTCAGGATCCTGCATGTTTTGGATGGTCCAGTTCAGCACCTTGTCCTCCATGTCATGGAATCCCTCCGTTTTGTGCAGGCGGTGCAGTGTCACGAAGAGCTGTCCGGGACAATGGATGTCGATCGGGTACATCCTGTTGGAGTAATATTTAGGGGTGCAATTCTCGTCGAAAAGGTTTTTGACGTAGAAATCGAAACCCTTTTCGATACCGTCGAGGATCGGTTTCGCCACCTCGTCCGGTTCGATACCCTTCACGCAGTTCTCATAGAAGGCGATGAGTCCATCGAGGTTATACCCCGTATGGAAGGAATCCACCCATTGTTGCACAGGGAGTAGGCCATAAACCCAGGAGCCATCCTCCCCTTGACCTTCCAAGGCGGCGCGCACGGAAGCGGCGGCCAGGCGTTTGTACTCCTCGTTGCCCGTGTGCTTATAGCATTGACTCAGCAACTTACTGCCTAATAAGGAGGCGTTGTAGACCGTGTCATTTCCCTGCAGTGGGCTATATGAGAAGAGGAAGGATTCTTCCCTACCCTCTTCCTTTTCAGAAATTGTATGTCGATGCAGATCTTTCGTGACGAACTCCGCCGAGGAGAGCGCCACCTGTTTATACTCCTCCACGCCCGTCACCTCGTAGGCGTCGAACAATGCGGAGGCGCAGAAGTTCGTGGCGACTACCGTAGGCGTATAAGCGGGGAACAAGAAGAGACGGCGGGCTTGCCAATCGAAGTTGTACCCCCAGCATGCGCCGTGGTAATCCCCTTGGGAGCGCATGGAGAGCAAGAGCTTCGCCAATTCGTTCACCCGTTCCGTCAAGGCGGCTTTTGTGCCTAATTCAGCTTCCAATTCAGGGTTACGTTCCACCGCTTGCACCAGGTTACAGTAGCCTTGCAGGAAGAGTCCGATTCCCTTCGCATTATGTTGTTTCGGGACAAGGGCGATCCGCCTTAGGTTGAACGGACAACGCTTGAATCCCTGTATAATGGACAAACGCAACAAAGCGGAGTGTTTCAAAGGCAATATTGCGTTGAAGAGCTTAGAATTCAATCCATCGTACGGATCCCATCCCTTGAATTGCTCTTTTTCGCAATAGTCCTTGAGCTTCTTGAAAGCGTCTAGTGCCATACTCATTCCAACTCCCTCTTCTTAATGAAACGTGCAGGGTTACCCGCCCATACTTCGTAAGCAGGTATGTCCTTTGTCACAACACTTCCCGCCCCCACGATAGCGCCTTCGCCGATGGTGACTGGTTTGACGACCAATGTGTGCATTCCCAAATATGCCTTTTTCTTGATAAGGACCTTTCCCCGGTCATACGTGCCGGTCTTCGGATTCATGAAATGCGTCACGATGCAGACTCCCGTGGTGAGACGGACACCCTCCTCCAATGTGATATCTTCCGGGTAGTTGGTGTCGAAAATGACGTTCTCGCCCACGAAGGTACGTTGCGGGCATAGCACATTGACTCCGCCCCACTTACAGCATGTGGCGCGCCAACCCCTAGACTTCATCGGCAGATGCTGGAGATGAAGAAATATCAGTTTACGTATTCGGCTCAGTTTCATATCATAAGATTATAAATATCGATGAAAAATATTCTCCATATGCTGTGCCACCATTGAAGCCAAGAAATGGTCATGCGCATATTGGTAATTATATTCGCTGATCTGGCGGGTCTTTTCCCTATCCTCGATCATTTCAGCGATAGAAGGCACAAAATCAGCGGGTTCGAAGGTATAGACGGCTGCACCCATCTTTTCGTCAAAGAAATCGACCATACCGCCCACCGGATGTGTCACGACCGGCAATCCGAAGGCCATGGCCTCCAATACGGAAGTAGGCATTCCCTCATGGTAGGAGGTGAAAAGATAGAGGTCCGCCCGCTTGAACTCCTCCACCAATTTCTCTCCGGACAAAGCACCCGTGAATGTGACGTTCGGGATAGCGTTTTCCTTCACGTATTCCTTCGCTTCGTCCAAATCCGCGCCATCACCAACGACGGTATACTTCAGGTTCGGATACAGATGGCACAATTCCTTGAAGACGCCCAAGGCGACCATTATTCCCTTGGCTTTCGTGACCCGCGCAAGGAAGAGGATATTTTCCACCTTCCCTTGTCGTTGATCCATCGAGAAGCCTTGCAACATACGATCATCCACTTTTGTCGTCGTCAGTTCGATCGGAACGGTGACACCCCACTCTTCCAAGATCGTTTTGAACTCCTTCGCCAAGACGAAGATCAGGCACGTCTTATTGAGCTGTTCGACGATATATGGCACCATATCCTTCACCGATTCCGTATGGAATCCATGGAACATGACGGAACCCTTGAAGCCGAAGAAACGAGCGATCTTCAGGTATGTGAAGTCCCTCTTGACCGCCACAGGTGCCATCGATGGATTAACCATCACCATGTCTGGGCGGAAAAGTAACAAACGAATGATGAACTTCAGGATGTCGTAAGGCAGGATAAGATAGGTGAGCCATGGAGCGTTATGGACACGCTTGCCTATGAAATTATATTTCACACGCTCCGTCCAAAAACTCTCCAATCCCATGAAGTGGTTTGCGACCCCGCCGCAGAACCTGAAACTTGGTGTATTGATGAATAATTTCATATCCCGAGAAATGTCCGAGACTAAATCGCTACGGTAATTTTATAGATTTATTTATTGTTCTCCGTATTTCCCGCATTGGATGATGAGACCGCTTCCGTCGCCAGCTGTTGTTCTTTCGCCTTTGCGGATTGCCTCAAACGCATCAGTCTCTCCAACTGTTTGGTACTTAACACAATGCCCCTATAGTAGAACAACAGGAACATTGATATGAACAATGAGATGTTTTCGCTAAGGTCACCACTAATCATGGAACGCACGAGGTACGGAATCCATAAGAGGAGGCAGATACCTCCGCTCGGCAGCTCGTTACGCAGGAGGAAGTGGTGTGATCGCACATAGGCGAAGACCACCATGCCGACAAATATCATTCCGAAGAAGCCCATTTCACATAGAATCTCAAGGATGATATTGTGAGGGTAGATCTCATGCGTATACGGGTTATTGTAGTTGCCGAAGCCAATTCCATCCAAGAAATGGTATGAAATAATCATCAATGGATAATCGTAGTTACGATTCAAATCACTACCCATGTGCGCTCCACGGGACGAGTTTCCTTGTAAGAACGGTACCTCAAGCAGCTGTAAACACAAATAGAAGCCTACGATAACCGCCGATGCCAATATGACAGTGGTCAGCTTAAACCTACCCGTACGGAAGACAATCCATACAAAGATCAGGAAGATGAAGCCGAAGATTGTTTGGCGGGCACCCGAAAGGACAATCAGCCACAAAGCGCTGAAGAGGAAAACAATGTCGAAATAGTTGTTGATCTTCTTGCGTTGGCTCATCATGAATGCGGCGCCCAAGAAGGCGGCGATACCCATATTGTGGTACGAGAGCACTGGTATGTTCTTCCTCATCATCTCGATACAGGCATTACGGAAGAAGGAGAAATCCAGCAGTCCGGAAGGTCCATGTCCCGAAAAAGACTCGACATACCCCAACTGCATCAACGCAAAGAGAAGGAAAGGCACCGTCAGTCGGTCCATCCTGATATCTTTAAACGTCACTAGGACAAGGAAGGCGACGGTATCCACAAACAGGGAAATAGTCATGACGCTGACTTTCGCCACTGAGTTTTTCGTCTCCCCCGTCAACAGGAAGTATATCACGAAGATGAGATATATCGCGAGGATGAATATAAGTGGTTTCTTCGTGTGCTTATTGAACAGCAGGATGAGCTCCTTTCTCATGAATGCGATGATCAAGACAAAGGAAACCACCGTTCCTGGCACATGAATACCCATCACTGGTCCGAATGTTCCTATCAGCTTACAAAAGACCAGTGCGCATACCACACTCTTCTCGTGGTTATTGCACAAAAAGATGAAGGAGAGGAATATAAGTATGGCGATGATAGGGAACTTGATGATGTTCAGTAGCACCCCTATTATCAGTATGGGAATCATAAAAACAAGATAAGCGTTTATCTTGTCCCACACTGTGTTATAGACCATTCTCTCTATCATGACACGTTTTCTCTATTTCTATTCATTGTAGCAGCCAGTGGTATCGAACCACGAACTAGTGTTCCACCTGTGTGGCTGCTTCCGTATGTGTAGGGTCCTCTGTTTAGATATGATAAACACCCTCCAAAGGACAGATATTATGGCAATCCAAGATGACCTTGCCCTTCAACTTATCCCAATTCTGTTTGATTTCGTCGTGTTTCACCATGATGACAACCATGTCCACATCGTTTAGGAACTCATCGAGGTCATGGAATTGATTCTTGACGATATCCTGTTTCAGGAATGGGTCGTAGCATTTCAACGGACGGGCCAAATGACGCTCCTGAGCTTCGAGCAACTGCAGTGTCGGCGATTCGCGGAAGTCATCCACGTTCTCTTTGTATGTGATACCATACAGACCCACTTTGCGGTTGTCCGTGATATTGTTTTCCGTCATGATCTCATAGATACGATTCAACACGAAGGTTGGTTGGCTATCGTTCGTCTTCATGGACTCATCGATCACCTTCGCCAATTGAGGATAGTCGCCTACGAGGAACCAAGGGTCCACGGAGATGCAGTGTCCGCCGACACCAGGACCAGGTTGAAGGATGTTCACACGAGGGTGCATGTTACAGATCTTGATGATCTCATAGACATCCATGTTATCGTGGCGGCAAATTCTGGCAAGCTCGTTCGCAAAGGCGATGTTGACTGCACGGAAAGTGTTTTCCACCACTTTGGTCATCTCGGCCGTGCGGATATCCGTCACGACGATCTCACCCTGGCAGAAAGAGGCGTAGTATTTCTTCACTTTCTCCCCTATCGCCTTGTCGTCGGCACCGATTGTGCGGTTGTTGTGGAGCAACTCATAGACCATGTTACCTGGGATGATACGCTCAGGTGCGTGCACAAGGTTGATGTCCTTGCCGATAACAAATCCGTTCGCCTCGACAACCGGACGCACGAACTTGTCCATTGTACCAGGGCTAACGGTAGACTCCACCACTACGGTTGCGCCTTTCGGGCAAACCTTCATCACCTCCTTAACGGCTGCCACCACATAGCAGGCGTCCACCTTTTTGGAGAACTTATTGTAAGGTGTTGGAACAGAGACGATGTACATGTCCGTCTTCTGATATTCTGTGGTGAATTTAATGCCAGCCTTGACAGCCGCATTGAAAAGTTCGTCGAGACCATCTTCCTTGAAGGTCGTTTTCCCTTCGTTCAAAGTGGCTACAAGTTCCTTGTTGTAATCCGTACCAATCACTTCCACACCATGGGATGCCATCATCAGGGCGGTAGGAAGTCCGATGTACCCCAATCCAATTACGTTAATCATAGACATATAGGATCTTAAAAACGAGCGAATCGGCTATTAGCCAATTGTTTTCGTATGTGTTATAAATTATATTATTTTAGTTAACAAAAAATCATTCTAAAGCTTTCACAATCCTGCCGCAGGCTAGTCCGTCCCCATAAGGATTCACTGCCTTGGACATCTTTTCGTAGGCTGCCGGGGAATCCAGCAATTCCGAAACATTATTGAAGATCGCATTATAGTCTGTACCGACCAGTTTCACCGTGCCAGCGGAGAGTGCCTCCGGACGTTCGGTTGTGTCGCGCATGACAAGGACAGGCTTGCCAAGGCCCGGAGCCTCCTCTTGTATACCTCCTGAATCCGTGAGTACCAAGGTTGACTTCTCCATCAGGTAAACGAATTCCAAATATTGGAGCGGTTCGATGAAGAAGAAGTTTTCGTATACTGTAAGGTCTTCGCCGAAAACCTGATGGATAGGCCTGCGGACATTCGGGTTGAGATGCATCGGATAGACGAAATCGACATCAGGATACTTCTCCGAAAGGTCTTTCATGGCGGTCACCATGCTGATGAAACCATCACCGAAGTTCTCACGTCTATGACCCGTGATAAGCACGAGTTTCTTTCCGTTATCGAGACGTGTCACATCATAGCCGGCGTTTTTCAGCACTTGGATTTGCTCATCGGCGAGTTTCTTGTCGCCCTTTAGTTTGTTGACTACCATATGGAGAGCATCGATGACGGTATTGCCCGTCACGAAAATCTGCCCTTGAGCCTTCTCATCCTTGAGATTCTGCTCAGAGAGCGGCGTAGGGGCGAAGTTATAAGTTGAGATGCGTCCTGTGATCTGACGGTTCATCTCCTCAGGCCATGGGCTGTAGATGTTATGCGTGCGCAGACCCGCCTCGACATGACCCACAGGTATTTGCTGATAGAAGGCAGCCAATGCCGATGCGGTGGAAGTCGTCGTATCTCCATGAACCAACACGACGTCAGGCTTGCATTGTGCGAAAACATCCCGCATACCTGTCAGGACACGGGCTGTCACATCATATAAATCCTGACCTTGTTTCATGATGTTCAAATCATAGTCGGGCTTCACGTCGAAAATCTTCAACACCTGATCCAACATTTCCCTATGCTGCCCCGTCACACATACAATCGTCTCAAAATCTTTCGGATTTTTTTGAAACTCTTTAACCAATGGACACATCTTAATTGCCTCCGGACGTGTCCCGAAGACCAACATCACCTTTTTCATCGATATATAACGTATTTATTTTTACTATTCACATTCACAAGCATATATTCATCGTTTCAACTTCCGCATGGAACCTAACGTTTTGTCTTTCACCATCTGACGCTCTTTGTCGCTCATGCCTATCGTATAGGAAATGAATCCTGTGATGAGGAGCACCACTATGATAAAATAGAAGAGCGAATATATGTTATCGGAAAAGAATCTTGAAAGGTAAAATACGACCAGCGCACTACATACTCCAACCTTCAGAACGGGCAGGATCACATTCTTCAAGAAACGCTTCAGCGGGAAGTCGATATAATCACCCAACACCTTCGTAATCGTAAACAAATAAGCCACACGCACCACACACATCACTTGGAATACAATGGTAGGCTCATGCCCAAACGATAACATCACCCAACTGATTGGGAAACCCATCAAGAAGACCGAACTACCCAACATGAAGAACTTGGCAATTCTTCCTGAGGCTTGCGCCGCACACCACACCGGGTTCGTCAACACGTTGATCGCACTGAACAACAACGTCCACACAACGAATTCGGAAGCATACTCCGGCGGATTTTTCAGCCATAGGTGAAGTATATAATCTGACTTAGCCATAATGGGCAGACAGATCATCCACGTCATGTAGAATGAGAAGCGACTGCTCGTGTAGATCAGTTTGTTGAAATATTCATAATCCTTGGCTGCGAACGATTTGACGATCTGCGGCCTTACCGCCGTGAAGAAATTCAGGCTGAAACTGTTGACCGCCTGCGTGACTTGTGTCGCGATACCATTGGCGGCATTGACCACCGTTCCGAAGAACGTATTAATCAACACATTGATACCTTGTGAATTGATCATCCACACGGCACATCCGAAACCATTCCATCCGATGAAGCCGAATAATTGTTTTACCAGCACCTTGTCATAACGCAGGTCGAACTTACACTCCTCGTATTTGCGGATGCATACGACTGCCGGAATTAGTTTCGACACAAGATGTACCACACAAAGCAGTATGGCGTAAAGCAACAAACGATCGCTTTCTGAAAGCATCAACGCATAGACAATCAACAATTTTGAAACTGCGTCGAACACACCTACGAAAGCATAACACTTCATATTTTCCCTCGCGATCAGAACTGAATCGTAGACGGAAAGCATCATTGTCGCGACGAACATGAAGACCGTCACGAAAAACACGCCTATCGCCGCATCCATCCGTTCCTCGGGAATCACCAGCTTGTGCGTTACAAACCAATAACCGATCGGCAATCCTATCAGCAAAACGACGACCGCAACAAACGAATAGATAAGGAAACTATTGTTGAATACGGCCTTCGCACCTGCCATGTCGTTCTCACCCATCTTGAAATTCAAGAATCGTTGGGTCGAGTTGGACAATGCGCTAGAAAAGAAAACAAACGAACTTGAGATGCCACCCACCACATTGTAGATGCCGAAATCTTGTTCGCCTAACACCTCCAGAATCACCCTACTCGTAAAGAGGGTGACCAACATGATGAAGAACATCCTCACGTAAAGGAGTAATGTATTCTTAGCTATGCGGGTTGTGTTCGACATTTCCTTACCTCTCCTCTAATTCTTCATTTACACCAACCCACTTGGACAATTTACCCCTGATCGATACGGGCAACAAGGAGATTATCTCACGCAGATCGTTCTTCAGGAACAACTTCGAACAGCATAAGTAGATAAACACTCCAATGATGATGTCGCACGGCAAAGCGACATAGACGTTCGGTGCGACACTATTGAATACCATGATGACGCCCCACATAGCCATGCCAATCAAGAATATAGGGAAGATGTCCCTCATCTGCTTGAAGAAGCCTACATTGATCAGTTTACCCGTATAGTACGTGTTGATGACCAACGCAAGTATGGAGGTCACGATGCCACTCGCCACCATGACAACTATTCCGTATGGTATCGCGATGACCATGATGGCCACGCCCATCAGCTTCTTGATGATCTCTAGTTTGAGGAAGAGGTCGGAACGTCCTTTCACCTGCAATAGATCCAGGTTGATGGCGTGTATAGGGTAAAACATCATGTAAAAGCAGGCCAATTGCAACAGAATGATACAACCCTGCCATTTGTCTCCTAAGAAAACACGTACGAATGGTTCGCCTGCGGAGGATAACCCCATCATCAAGGGGAACACGATAAAGGCTGAGAGGCGAAGTATTTTCCTATAATTGCGTGCCAAACGCTCGTCATCGTTCTGTATCGTGCTCAACACAGGGAAGGTGACGCGTTGCAACACACCCGTCAGATTGCTTGAAGGCAATGAGGCGAAGTGATTCGCTGTCGTATAATTACCCAAGTCCGCCGGTTTGAACAATTTACCGATCACAATTGGGTAGATGTTGATATAGAGCGTGTCGAGGATGGAGGAAGCCAACATTTTGCTTCCATAATTCCATAGGTAGCGGAAGGACTCGTTCGACCACTTTCCGTGCGGTCTCCATGTGCTTGTGCGCCATAGTAAAAACGCGCGAACCGTTTGGGCGAAGATGGCTTGGAAGACCAAAGACCATACGCCGAAACCCTCAAAAGCCATTCCGACACCGATAAGTCCGCCCACGATAGAAGCGCACAAAGAAATCTTCGCTTGGCGCTTGAAATCGATTTGTTTGGTCAACAAAGCCTGCTGCACCGTACAGAAAGAACCGATGAGCATGCCCAAAGCCGAGACCTTCAGCAGGTCAGTCAATATCGGAGCCTTGTAGAAATTCGCGATTAGAGGAGATGTGAAAAAGAGAATTCCATAACAGACAACCCCCGCAATGATGTTGAAGTAGAAAGTCGTCGTGATATCCTCATCTTTCAGGTCTGGTTTCCGAATCAATGCGGAGCCGAATCCGCTATCAATAAAGCAGAGTGCCAAGGAAAGGAACACCATCGGCATCGCCACCAATCCATAATCGTCAGGAGAAAGTAACCTGGCGAGGAAAATGGCGAATAATGCAGATATACCCTGGGTTCCGAAACGCTCCAAAGCGCTCCAGAACAGTCCCTTCTTTGTCTTGTTTCTTAGTGATTCTTCTTCAGCCATAATTTAGCTCAACATCCACTCAAATCATCTAAAGCCTAAAGTCTAACATCTTAGTACGCCGTGATACCCCCATCAATACAGATGGCTTGTCCCGTCACCCAAGACGCTGCATCGGACAACAGATATACGACACCGCCGGCAATGTCTTCCGGCTTTCCATATCGTTTAAGCGGATAAAAATCCATATCCTTTTGGATCTCCTCCTGTGTGATGTTCTTGGCGAATCCCTCCACCAAAGGAGTGACAACCATACCTGGGCATATCGAGTTGACGCGAATCTTCTTCGGAGCCAGCTCCAGACTGCACAATCGAGACATGGAGTTCAGCGCCGCCTTCGATGCTCCATAGATTCCGTTGCCCACAGAGAAGCCGAAGTTGCCTCCTACGGACGATATAAAGACTACAGAAGCCTCGTTAACAAGCTTTTTCTTTTTCACCAAAAGACGAAGTATCTCTATCGGAGAAAAGAAATTCACATCGAATACCTTGTTGAATTTTTCTCGTGTGGAGAAGGCGAAAGGGGCAGTCATAGAGATACCCGCAGAAAAAACGACACCGTTTAAAGGTGGGATTTCCGCCACCAACTGCTCGATGATAGACTGGTCCGTCAATTCGCCGACGAAGGTTGAATGGCCCTCCCCTGGCATTTGGCTGATGGTCTCCTTCAACCTCTCTTCATTTCTACCACACACGATGACTTTCGCACCCATTTGTGCAGCCATCAATGCGCATCCTTGACCGATACCTGAAGAGGCACCCGTCACCAAAATTGTTTTTCCCTCTAAGGAAAAAGGATTATTTGTTATACCCATGTTAAATCTTCAAATTGATTATCGTCCACTTCCACCAAATCCGAAATCACGATGTCCTTTGTCGAGAAAGAAACGGATCCCCAAGAAAGACCCACACCGAATCCGCAACAGATAAAGTTGGTGGGTTTCCCTTCGATTTTACCCTTGAGTTGCGTCGTGATGGTGATAGGAATGCTTGCGGACAATGTGTTACCGAAATGCTCAAAGGAGGAGATAGCCTTCTCTGGAGCCACACTCATTTTCTCGACGATATGTTGGTTGATGATCTTATTGGCTTGATGGAGAACCAAATAGTCACATTTTTTATAATCGATGCCGTAATGTTCGCACAATTCGTTAATGGACTTCGGCACAGCGTTAACACAGAACGACAGGAACTCCTTTTCATTCATCTCAGCCTCCATGGAATGTTGCATGAACGGGTCGTCGAAACGCTTGATGAGTTCCTCATCATACTCCATCTTACGCATACCGCTCTGTGGCATTATCACAGCATCGAATCCACTTCCGTCTGTTCCGAAATTGAACTTGAACCCCTCATTGTCCGGGGCGTACTCCAAGGCTGTCACACAACCGGCATGACCGAACTGAAGCGCATTCCTGCCTTCTCCCCATGTCATTCGTCCATCTCCCGTCAGCAATAATCCTCGTTTGACGTTACCGTCACGCATGAGAGCGGAGAGTGCACTCAATCCATACACCCAACCGGAACATCCCAAACTGATGTCTTGCGCATAGCATTCTTTGCTTAAACCTAAACGGTCCTGAATAAGGCAAGCATTGACAGGCAACGGATAGTCAGGAGTGAGGCTCACACAAAGTATGGCATCCACACTATCTTTCTCCCAACCCAAATCCGCCAACATACGTTCAGCCGACATGACTTGTAGATCGGAAACAGTGAGTTTGAGACTTTCCCTTCGCTCAATGATACCAATCTGTTCAATATATTTGCTGATGTTCTCGTCGCTTTCCTTCAGAGCATCATTGTTATGGACAACCTTTTTAGGCACAGCGGTAGACATACCGGCAATCCGAACATTTTTTATATCTAGAAACGCCATGTTTTCTTTCTTATTGATTATTTGTTAAGAAACAATTCCATCCTCATCGACTTCCACAAGGTCGGATATGAGAAGATTTTCCGTTGTGAAAGAGACCGTGGCCCATGATAGTCCTACGCCAAATCCACAACACAGGAAATTCCGCTTTCCTTTTGTCGCCTTGTCTTTCAGTTCCGTCACGATTGTCAACGGAATGGAGGCGGAGGATGTATTGCCGAAATGATGCATGCAGGAAGGAACCTTTTCTGCAGGAAGTTTCAGTTTCTTGGCGATCATGCTATTCATCGCCATATTCGCCTGATGTAGCACCAAATAATCACATTCTTGGTAATCGAAGCCATAATTCTCCGACAATTTTTTCACGGACTTCGGTGCGGTCGTGATTCCGAAGGAGAACACATCCATTCCCTTCATGCGGGACTGCATTCTGGTCTTCTTTCCACCCTCACATTCCTCGTATTGGAACGAGCGAGGAGTGATCAGATTGCGGCATCCGCTGTCAGGTATGATGATCGCATCGTAACCGCTGCCATCCGTTCCGCAATGGAACCGGAACCCTTGCGCTCCCGGTTTATATTCCAAAGCTGTCACCGTGCCCGCATGACCAAACAAAGGAGAGAGTTTCAACGGGCGGACTGCCTTAGAGTCTCCAGCCATCAAAAGGGCCTTCTTCATGCATCCGGTGGAGAGCAGAGAGGAAACTGTATTCAATCCGTAGACCCACCCCGAACATCCCAGCGTCAAATCTATGCAATAGGTGTTCGTGCTCAGACCCAACCGGTCCTGAAGCAATCCAGAAGTGGCCGGTGTAGCATAATCTCGTGTCTGGGAAACAAATATAAGCGCATCGACCTCCTCCTTTTTCCATCCCAATTCGGCAAGAAGACGTTCCGCCGCGTGGTAACATAAATCGGATGTGGTCTGCGTATATGTTATGCGTCGTTCCAGCACGCCCGTGTTCTTCACGAAATCTTCAGGCGCATAGTCGGACGACACATCATCATCGGGTAAAGGCTGCAGGTTGTTCGCCACAAATTTGGGAACACCTGCCGCCATACCTACTAATTCCACGTTCTTAAATTCCAGGAAAGCCATTATTTCTTAGAAATAACTACATTATATACATCTTCTATCGTCTCGGAATTCTTCACGTCATCACCCTTCAGCGCGACATCAAATTCCTCGTCAATCATGGAAATCATCGAGAGAGCCAACAAAGAAGACCATTCCTCTAAATCACGGAACTTAGTCTCTGCGGTTACTGTCGCTGGATCAGTCTCGTCCAATTGTTCTGCAAATAGTGCAACAAATTCATCCAAAGTTTTCATTTCGCAATCGTTTAATTATAGTAAATAAAAAGTTAAACATCCAGTACCTTTGCAGGTACTCCAAATACAGTCGTTCGCTCCTTCACGTCCTTGATAACGACACTTCCGGAACCAACTGACGAATAGTCACCCAAACGAATTCGAGGTAAAACCGTCGTATGTGGGTGGATTGTCACACATTCCCCTATCTCGGAATATCCTCCTAATGCGGTGTATGACTCAATCTCTCCATATTTGCCCACCTTGGCGTCATGCCCAAAATTGCAAAACGGATGGACAACAGAGAAGTCATCTACAATCACATTCGCAGATATAATTGAATACGCACCGACAAATACCCCCTTCCCTAACTTGGCTGTGGCATTGATTAATGCGTAGTCGCTTATGCAAGATATAAATTCACCACCATTTTTCAAAATAATTTCCGTATATTTTTTACGGTGGACTGGATCTCCCAACGCACAGAAAAACACATCGTTTTTTTGTATCTGATAGGTTTCGACGGGGCCTAAGATCGGGGGATATCCAGGCATCCCATCCAATGCATCCGCCTTGTCGTCCAGGAATCCTTTGATTCTATAGTGCCACTTATGACCCTTTTTGTTTTTGAAAAGGTCATAGCACTCCCTTCCGAATCCCCTTGCGCCTATTATTATAATTTGCTTCATTAATCACACTTCAATTTTAATCATTCAACATACATATACTTATAGGTCTCACCAAAACGAGCTTATTTATTTGGCGTAATAATCCGAATGGTATCCATAGCGGTAGGCAAACTTACCCTTTTCCATGGAGGTTCCGTTTAAGATTAACGACATATTCTTGAATCGTTGTTCGTTGTACATGGCTGTCAATTCATCCAACATGGAACGTTCCAACAACCCTGCACGAACGACAAACAATGTCCTATCAACGTATTTCTCAACAATCTGCGTGTCCGCAACAATATCTATCGGAGGACAGTCTATCAGAATATAATCGTATTTTGGCTTCATCTTCTCAATGACTTCCGACAACACACCGTTGCTGATCAACTCTGTCGGATTAGGTGGAATACCTCCCACAGGAAGGATATCCAAACCCACATATCCACCAGCGGACTGCACCAATATTTCGTTCAGATCCTTCACTTTACCGTTCAGATATGCGCTGAGTCCAGTCGTCGGATTCTTTGCCCACTTCGACAAGGAAGCGTGCCTCATATCGCAGTCAAGCAGCAATACCCGTTTGTCCTTCACCGCCAAACTCAAGGCGATGTTAACGCAGATGAAGCTCTTACCACTGCCCGCATTGAACGATGTGATCATCATCACTTTCGAACCCATATTCGTCAGGAACTCCAGGTTCGTACGCATGACACGGAATGCCTCATTCACAGCGTTTCTATTGCCAGGCTGTACCACAGCGGTATGAATTCGATGCGGTTTCTTCCAGAACCGCCACCATTTACGCGGTCGCTGAACCAATGGAATCTCTCCGACCAATGGTACTGGCACCTGTTCCAAATCTTTCCTTCCACGTACCGTGTTGTTTGTTGTGAGCCTTGTGTATAGGACTCCCAAAGGAATAATCAAACCGAGCATGAAAGCGACCACCAATATGTTACGCTTCTTAGGCGCATCCGGGAATATACTGCCTCCCGGACGTTTGATGATTCGGGTGTTATAGGATGTATATGCCTGCGATAATTCGTTTTCCTCTCGTTTCTGCAACAAAAAGAGGTAGAGAGCCTCCTTGACCGCCTGCTGACGTTCCGCAGAAAGCAGCATTTCAGCTTGTTTAGGGTTGGAGGATATCCTCGACAACGCATTGCGCTCACTATGCTTCAAGGTGCTGATTCTATTATCGATAGCAGCGATTTGATTGTCGATGGAGACCAATATGGCACTTCGCATGGAAGCAAGATCCTCATCCATACCCTTCACCAAATCGTTCTCCGAACTACTGTTCGATTCCAGTCGGTTTCGTTTTAAGAGTTTCTCATTATACTCTGAAATCTGACTCTCTATGTTGGCGTTCTGGATACCTGAACTAACAGGCAACACCTTTGTCTGATTCGACTCAACTGCCAAATAATCCCTAATGTATTGGGTCATGTACAACTGAGAATTCAGGTCGCGCAACTGGTTGGAGATGGCTGCGTTCTCTTGCATATACATCTCTGCCACCGCCTTCACATCTGGCAATAGATTCTTACTCTTGTAGGAAGAGATATTGTTGTCTACGTTGGATAATTCTTCCTCGATAATTTTCAGACGCTCATTGATGAACATGGATGTTCCGTCCGCTATCTGGTTCTTATCGTTGATCCAATTCTCATTATATACTTTGATGATTCCTCCCAAGAAAGCATCTCCACGCTGTGTGGAAACGTCCCGAACCATCATTGTAATGATGTCCGACTTGATATCTTCTTGTGAGACCGACAATCTTGACGACCAATTCTCTTGCGACTTGAACAGATTGGTACGTTTAATTTCTATCGTCGTTAATTGTTTCCTGTTATTAAACTCCGGCACACGCGACACCAACACCCTTCCGACTGGTGTATTTGTCGTGTCACCTATATGGATCCTACATTTATCGCCACTCTCCATTTCATTTCCCTCTTCAAGGTCATGAAATGTGAAATCGTAAAGGACTACAAAATCATTCCGGTCCAGGTCCATCACGCAGGTCACATCCACATAATCCGTGATGTCCAGGAAATCGACCATAACAGGCAACTTGGAACCATACAAGACTTGTCCTTTCAGGCTACCTACAGCCTTGTATTCCATGTCCAAATGGTACCGTTTTATGACCTCACACATCAAGTCAGGAGAAATCAGGGCACGGAGTTCATTGTTCACACTCGTACCCATCGACGACAGACCCATGTCGTTGAATGCGTTCTGAATCTTAAAGGCGGAATTACCCGCAGACTCCGATTTTATCTGCACCTCCGCAGATCTCGTGTATGATGACGGTGTCCTCAGGATATAAAGTACAGCCAAGGATAACACGACAAGCATTGATATGGCGAACCAATACCAATGCCTCTTAATTTGGACATACAACTCCTGGAAATCCAAAGAGTCCTCTACTATGATATCTTCATTAAAGGTCCAATTCTGATCCATACACGTTATATACTCATCAAAACAGCATCAACCGACAAATCGATGTAGCCTCATTATTTATTGTTCAACACAAGTGCGACAACCGTAGCCGCCAACGAAGAGATGGATATCCAGAACGAAGTGGATCTCACATTGTTACCATTGACAGTAGATTGTTTAACTTTCATCTTATTTGGTGTGACGTATATCACATCATCTTGTTGCAGATAGTATACCGGAGATTGAACAACGTTCTGCAAGGAGTTCAGATTGACGCGGAACGTCTTTTGCTTACCCTCCTCCATTCGCAAGACAAGCACATCCTCCCTTTGGCCTTGAATGGTTATGTCTCCCGCACTACTAATCGCCTCAAGCAAGGTCATATTATCCTTGTAGATTCGATAGATTCCCGGATGAGCCACCTCACCGATGACAGATATACTCAGGT
Source organism: Paludibacteraceae bacterium (assembly GCA_045226255.1). Lineage (GTDB taxonomy): Bacteria > Bacteroidota > Bacteroidia > Bacteroidales > Paludibacteraceae > UBA1181. The sequence goes on from JBGVCG010000016.1 coordinate 216,747, forward strand.
TCAAGAAATCAACGGTGACAACAGGGTCTTTGGCTTGGTTCCTCGACTCTATCTCGTCCTTAATCAAAGTGGCCAACTCATTTCTCGTCAATCCCGCAACATTGATCTTTCCGATTGTCGGGAAATCTATATTTCCATCGCTATCGACGGTATAACCGGATACGGCACCCGTCTCCTCACCGAACAATGTGCTACGGGCACCTGTGGTGACGATTCTCTGCGTCACATACGGCAGATTAAACAACGCTGACAACTGTGGATCCTTACAGTTCACCACAATGGATATCCTATCCTTTGGTCGTAACGTAATCTCCTGCACTGCAGAGGTGTTTATGCCTTTAATACGATCCGCATCCTGAAAATATGGTATTTTCTTATGCGATGAACAAGAACTCAACAACAGAGCGAGTAGTATACTAAAAAATAACCACTTAGTTTTCATTGTCTATTCTATTATTAATTATTATTTCACATCTAATTTATTCTTCTCGATCTTGGAATGCATCCAAATGTTTATCACGGAATAGAATAATACGATACACATGAAGAGCAACGTAGGATCCATCACCTTAGACAAGATCAGGCTCACCACAATGATAAACGCCGAGAAGAACAAAATACTGATCATTGCCACATGCTGCGACATTCCCAGTTTCAATAACTTGTGGTGAATGTGACTTTGATCCGGCATGAACGGATTTTTCCTGCACTTCAGACGAAAGATGAACACACGGACCACATCCATACATGGCACCATCAACGGAGTGAAGGCGAGGAACATCGGATGAACCTTCGACAAGCATGTATGTACCGGTGCAATCTCCACATTGGCCATTCGGAAACTCAAGAAACAGAGTATCAATCCGATCGTGAGGGATCCCGTATCTCCCATGAATATCTTTTTCTGCTTCTCCGCCTTACCGAAGACATTGTAAAAGAAGAATGGTATGACGGTTCCCAATGTGGCAAACGCAACCAATGAGAAGGTATACTCCCCTATTTCGAGGAAAACAAATCCGTAATATCCCAAAGCGACTCCACTCAAGCCAGATGCCAAACCGTCTATGCCATCGATTAGGTTCATGGCATTAATGATGAAGACAACAAGGAATATTGTCAGTGGCCAAAACAGAAAATTCGGGAGTCTGTCTATGAAAAAGAATAACCCATGAAGGTCTGATATGTACAATCCTCCAAAAAGGAACAACAATCCACAACCCACTTGTACGACAAACTTGGCGCTGTACTTCACACCTATCAAGTCATCCGCTATGCCGACCAAATAAAGAAGGATCACTGAACACACACAAATGGATAGGCTTAAAATATTTTCCCCAAGCTCCTCCATCAGTTGCAGTCTGCCTGTATGGACATCAAAGACCAAAAGAATGAAAATCGTGAATAGTATGACCGGTTCAAACGCCAATCCTCCCAACCGAGGCACCGTACTATGGTGTATCTTCCTTTCGTCTATCTCGTCAAACAGTTTCTTACGGAAAGCAATCAACAGAATCTGAGGTATCAACACACCAGCGGCGACTATTGATATCACTAGCGCAGATGCCATAATAAACCACCAAAAAACGGTGTCAGACATTGTGGTGAAAAAATCCAACATATTTTTATTCCAGTCTTAATTCAATCATCCAATTTTTCCAAGAATGACCTTGGTATATACGATGTAGCCACTACCGCCACACCCTCTATCGAAACAATCAGTCGTTTCCTCCCTTGTATTCTCTTCACGTATCCTTCCGCCCCCTTGAACACACCGTCAATCACTCTGACATGATCACCGATCTTACACTCAGTGGACATATCTTCCTGAAGGAGTTCCAAGCCCATGTCCCCGACAGATGTCACCAGAATAAAGGAATCCATTTCCTTGTCAGGAATAAGGCGTGGTTGCTTCGTCTCTATGTCAGCATAAACATAAAATGCGTCTCCGAACCTCTCCTTCAACGAAACCAGATATTTCGTGCTGCAATTTATGAACAACAAAGAGGTGATCAGTTGCCTCTTCTCATATACCTTTTGTCCGTCTTTAAATGATTCGACCGTTCTCATCGGCACATAATACCGAATTTCGTCCTCATCCAATATGGTAGACATTTTCGTTACCCGATTGAAGAAAACATTCACGGCAAACCAGCCAAACTCACGTATCTTATTCATACCTCCCTGCTCAAATAATCATTCCCCCTCCATGATGAAGGTCGGAATCACATCAACAGGCTTCTGAGGAAATCATTTTTTTCATCATTTTCCTCAAAAGCACCATTTTACAAATTTAAGCAAAAAACTTTATTCGAGACGAGGAGATTGTAAGAAAAAATAAACATACGAATTGTCACACATACATCTCATTCGAAAGAGCCTAGAGATATCCGACGTTTCACATCAAAACGTCTGTTCGTACTGCTCCGCGATCTTTTTCCAAGTGTAGTTCTGCTCCGCTATAGATCGCATTGGACTTCCATCCAATTCCGTTTTCAATAATTCCAACAGACTCTTGTCGTCCTTGAAATAATATGCCTTTTCATGCGTGGTGGATCGGTTGTATATACAATCGTAGGCCACAATCGGCATGCCGAAAAACATCGCCTCCACCAAAGAAGGGTTGGTTCCTCCCGCACTATGCCCATGCACATAGATGGATGCGTTCGAACGGATGACATAAAGTATATCCAAATCATATATCGCATCCAGCAAATGAATATTCGGGAAGGAAGCATATTGCTTCTTCAATTTCCTGGAATATTCGCTATGATTCCAATTCCCGATAAACACGAATGATTTGTCGCTTTCGGAGAATGCCTTCAGTGAGATGTGGCAGTTGTTCTCCGGCTCAATACGACACACGCAGACAGCATAATCTTTTCGCTTCAAACCATAGTTCGATAATATTCTGTCGCATTTATCCTCTTCAATCTCTCGGATTACATGGTCGCCTCCATAGGCGATCAATTGGGAAGGCTTACCGTACACCGCACTCACGTAGTCTTGTATGCCCTTGTTATCGGCAATGATCACATCAGCATACTTCACCGCTTGTTTCTCGGACGTACGTAATATCCAACGGGCGAACCATCCCCATTTCGCCCTTTTATGCTCTAAACCGTCGATATTCACAACCAACCTGTTCTTGCTGAAGAACTTCAGAACCGGAAGGAACATACAGCCGGACACTCCTAATACCAAAATCGTATCATATCCCCTAAAGGTATGCATCATGCAAAAAACATCGTACAGAACACTCAGCATACCATTAGCCTTCACATTGATGTACTTTAACGTGCACCCCTTGTATTCATGCAGTCTATCAGGCATATCGACCCCACTACAGAATACAGTATAATGGACATCCGCCGATGCATTCTCCCCCACAATGTTCTCCACCATGGATTCGAACCCACCATAATTGGCAGGAATCCCCTGACATCCCACTATTGCGACTTGCTTCATTTTAATGAACTTATTATTTTTCCAATCCAATTACTGATGAAATCCTCTCGTTAATCAACTCTTCGGAGAAGGACTTCGACTTTAAAAAAGCAGATTTCGATAGATTCTCGTACAACATATAGTCGGTCAAAATAGTCTTTATTTCTTCCTCGATTTTGTCTAGATCGCCGACATCTATCTTATATCCATTCACACCATCTTCCACCATTTCCGCAACACCTCCTTGTGTCGGTACAATAACCGGCAGTCCGGCAGACATGGCCTCCAAAGCCGTCAGTCCGAAGGTCTCCACCGCCATATTCGAATCCGTCAGGTTCAACACAAGGGAAGCGTCCGCATAAAATGACACCACATCATCCTGACGCGGATAGAGTTTGATGTTATCTCCCAAGACAATATTATTCTCCTTCATGAAATCATCAATCGCCTCTGGCTCATCATTCACAACCATCACAAATCTAAATAACGGTAGACGGTTGGACAACTCACAGAATTGTACGACTCCCTTGTATTTCTTTAAGGAAGCGACCATTAACACGCATTGCTTCGAGTAGGCGGACGATGGATCGAACTCGAATCGTTTCACGAACGTGTCAGGCAAGGCATTGGGAATCACGCAGACACCCTCTTCCCTGCTCAAATAGGACTTTTGGAACTCTGAAACGCATATTATATCAGAGGCGAGATGAGTCATCGCCCATGCCAATTTACGGTAAAAACCACTCTTGGCGAATGAGTTCTCATGGTAATGATAGATGACCCGCTTTCCCATCATTCTTCCCGCCAATGCAGCGCCGACAGGAAGTATGGTGTTGATATAAAAGACGACCTCCTTTTGGAAGAGATACCGCCATGCGAAGAAAAACATATAGATCTGCGCATAAGTATACCGTAACATGGTGACAACAGGATTCGAGGAGAACCGGTAGCTGTAGCGGTATTGGCGCAAATTAGTCCCCTGCAGTTCATCCAAAACGCCCCCTCTTGACGTGAGTACATCTATCGAACAATCCTTCCGCAACAAGCCGGAAAGCACAGTCCTCAGCACCTTCGGACTACCCGAATAATCATTGAAGAGATGGAAAACCGCAATCCTCATACTCATCTAAAAAACATCATCCCTTGAAGAAAGAGTACACCTGAGCGATCATGTAATAGATCTTATGCTTAAAGCGCACATCCGTAAGCAATGATTTCCAATTGTCATTGGAGTTCAATATTCCCAAGAATTTTTTTTGTGTGGATCGGTCAGACTTTAGAATATAATATCTGAACAAAACCTCGTAGGTTCTACATGCCGCATCCCTTATAACATCCTTGTACAACGTACGTTCATCCCCTAGCCTTTTTATTAGTTCTTCGGCTACGACGATGGAATCATACAATTTCTTTTCCGAGATGGATGAGGTCGTGATGGAATTCTCCCTCAGCCTGTAAATATATGCAGGCGTCGCATAATAGCAACATTGCTTCGCCATACTTAACGCTATCGGCGTGAACAGACAATCCTCAAAATATATGCCCTCCTTGAATGTCAAGTCATTATCCAACAAGAAACTACGCTTAAAGATATAGAAAGGCGCCCCGCTGTAAGGGAATATGTAGGAATTATCATATACGTATTTTCCATCTCCCGTGTCAGACGGCAGGTTCCTATCGATCCGTGTATCCTCACCACCTTTCCTCAAAATAGTATTCAAGACGATCATTTCGGGCTGATGGTTTGCCTCGACAATGTCATATATTTTGCGGATACAATTGTCTGCGATCCAATCGTCGCTATCCACGAACCATACATAATCACCTTGGGCGAGCGTAATTCCCCTATTACGGGTCGCACTCAGACCACTATTTTCCTGGCTGACAACACGAATGTTTGCGGAAGGATTCTGTTCGACGAAACTATTCACCACATCCAATGTGGCATCTTTGGATCCATCATTGATGACTATTATTTCATAATCATCCTTTGCCATATCGGATTGCACACAACTCGTCAAACAATCTTTGACATATTGTTCAACGTTATAGGATGGCATTACTATCGAAAGGAACATAGGCAAATGATCTTTGCATCAATCAAAAATGGTTTGCTTTGACGGGAAAATCTCCAAATCGACGAACTCATAAGGAGAACAAGTGGCGGCATGATTAAACACAGCCCACATACACAAAGCATACGTTAATCCGCAAAACATTATGATAGGAGTTCGATACAACACATCCTTCTTTTTCGCCAGCTCATACATTAAGAACGAATAGATGACGATACGGAACGGAAGGAAGTACATATTCACACGGTCCAGATAGGTTCCTCCAATACAATTCTGCAGGAAAATACCTATGAAATATAGTTTATAATACAACTCGAAACCAACACTGCCATGTAAGCGTTTCAGTTTGTCATACATCCATATCACCGTCATATCCATCATCAACCAAATGAAGGTGGCAATACCCATGGAGTTCTTGCTGTTGGACCAGTCCAATGTCTTCAAGTACTCCAGGTTGCTTGTAGCCTCACCGAATCCGATGGCATTAGCCAACGTACCCAAGTTGGAGAATATGAACTCTTTCAAGACCGCACCCGCGACGAATGAGCCGAAAAACATAGCATACTGCAACCACTTGTCATCCTTCACTTTGACATTCAACACAAAATAAAACACACCTAACGGATAGGCCGTTTTATGGATGGCTCCAGCCAACAAGATGAGCAACGCGAACGGTATCAGTCTTCGCTCATGAATAAATCGTATGGAGTACATGAATATGCAAAAGGCGACACTTTGTCGCAATGCATTGTTCCAAATGAATATCTCCAAGGTGGCGAACAGGAAGAAGAACGCCCACGGCAAGATGAACTTGAACTTCTGGAATGTCCTTACAAAGAAATAGATTTCGAGGCAGGCCGCCAACAAGAATATCGTGCTATAATGGAACTCCATGTAATGGATGAACTTACAGACGGCTGTAAACCCATACTCCATCTTAGGGAAGAGCTTCGGGTTGGACAGGAAGGCCTTGTAAGCGAGGTAGTCATCACCCACATTATATCGAAGCCCGATCACCAACGTGAATATGCCGATAATCATATATGCGTAGGCCCTCTTGTTCGTCATGGCATACTGATACGCCAAGAACATCAAGGTGACCAACAACAAATTATAGACGTAATATGCGAGAAACATATAAACCTATCAATTAAAATATGAACCAGTGGTTCTTTTTCTCTCTTTCATGAGAAGTATTTTCTTCACCAATCCAGTAGGCAAACAACGTAACAATATATCATTTTTGATGGTCGAGCAGAGACGTCCCCACACGGTTTTATCCCTCCAACTAGCATTGTAATGATGTATCGTCAACGTGTTTTCCGTAATCTCCACATGGTTCGTCACATAATCCTTTGGCCCGAAATATTCCATCGGATAGATATAGACACCATCCACACATCGAACACCCGGCTCCATAGAGAGCCCTTTCTCCGTCAACAATTCGGTCGTGTACGCCACCACCGTCTTCATGTTTGGACTTCCATCTGCATGGAGAAAGCGGAGGTTGGCATATTTATCCAAAATCTCCTTATAAATCGACATTCCAGGCTCTGCGCCGATTCCTAAACCAGGATTAACAGCGAGACCGGATCCCCGAACGAAAGATCCATTTTCAGTAGGCACATAGTCCTGCTCACACCCCATAAAAGCGCCTCGTTCAATGACCTCATAGAGTGGTTTTATAATCTCCACATCCGTATCGAAATACAATCCACCATAGTTGTAAAGTATCCAGAAACGGGCATAGTCACTCACGAACGCATATTTCTTCTCAGCATATGCCTCACGAGTATACTGAACGATGTTCACGTCAAAATTATCCTCGTTCCACTCCCTGATTTCATAATCAGGAAGGAACTTCCGCCATGATGCGATGCATTGTTCCGCCAGACTTGGCAATGGATTATGTCCAAACCAGCAATAATGTATGACCTTAGGTATCATGACTTATGTAGGTGAAGTTTATTCTCTAAAAACGACTCCACGCCATGGATAAGTTTGGCCAACGTCAATCCATATCGCTTTATCAATTGGAAATTATGATTCGCAAGCTTCATCTCCTCAGGCGAACGGTAGTCGAACGCATTCAGAGCCTGCTTATTTTCTTCCATGTAACGAAGTGTATCATCCGGCACGAACTCAAATCGCTCGGATGTATCGATTACCTGCGACGAATAGTTGTAGTCAAGTGCATGCTCCCCATTCCCCTCTATCGCAGTGCAGTACTCTCCTGAACCGTCGAAACCATAGTTCCTGGCTTTCGATATGACAGGAGAAATGCAATATTTGTTCTGGCAGGCAAGATATGCCCGAAGCGCCACATCGGAACAGATCAACAACAACGATGTTTGGCTTCCGTACGAAAGAGCGGATGAGAAGTAATCGCGGAAACATGAATCTATCATTCGCTGATAATACCCTTTCTTCACGATTGTGCCTGCCTCCCGCAACATTTTTCCCGTCTTGATGTAGGAAGAATATGTTTCCTTTTTGGAAGCCCAAAATCCTAAGCCCCAAGCAGACAATGTGAAATTTTGCTTGAAGCAGGTGGCTCCCTCATTGGCTTTCCATGCGACTGGATAGGAATAGCCGGACACGAACATCACATCCGGGTCGTTCCGATACTCCCACAAGCATTTATCCTCAAACTCCAGAAAATTCGGAGAAAATTCCACGTCATCATCCGTACGGATCCAACATGGGTAATGTTCATAGGCATACTCTATCAAATGGGAGGAGTTCCTTGCGCTACCATAGTTCTCAGCACGTTTGAAAACGACGAACTTGGCGAAGCATGAGAAATCACCATTATCCAAATAATCACATATCTCCTGCCACCCTTGCCTATACTTCTCCGACGGAGGATAGTCCAATCCAACATACACATCCGTATATTGAGCCCACGTGTTTCGTTTCAGGCTCTCCACCAACCTGATGAAGTGTTTCGACCGACATAAGGTCGGAATCAGCACGGGTGCGAAATAAATGTCTTTGTTATTCTCCATGATTTTCTACGACAGGATGAAACGATGTGCCGAATGATGGTGTTGCGCCATTATCCTTTTTTATTCGTGGGCAACGGGTATATCGTTTTTATTGTCAATCAGTTTATATTCGTTCAACATCCGGATCACCTCATCCCTGGAATTAAACATGATCACATCAAGGATGGAGAGCCAAGGCACAAATTCATTGTTGAATTGTTTGTAACTTACTTCATTGGATTTGATGAATTTTAACGTCAGATTGCGTTTCCTGAATTCGTCAAAATCGTACAAGGCTGTACCACCAATCGAATTGATGTAGGTGTCAGCCCCTGTTTTTTCGCAAAAATCGTAGATACGGAACTCCCTCTTCAACTGATTGTTGTCCGGGAATGAAGACGAATAACACAAACGTGTATTGATCTTCAAATAATCACAGATAACCTCCATGGAGTTACCCAAGAAATATGCCAGATTTTTTTCCGTACAAGAGAAAATGGTCTTCATCAAATCATAGCCCTCTTGGAAATAAGGGCTTTTGCTATAATTATAAGATAAGGTTTTCAGCATCTTGTCGACGTTCATATCCGAAAGCCTTATTTCATTTATATACTTGTTCTGGCTTGCCTTCTCCAGAGACAACCCGAAATACATTGGTTCATTTAGGTTCAAGATACGATTCCTATTCACCCACCCTCTATTGATATAAGCGTAATCATCACCTATCACGAAGACATCAGCACAATTGATTAGTTGCCAATACCCGATATAGGGAATAAAATAAGGTTGATTGCATGCGAGTATCATGATTCGTCTATTATTTTATGTAAAAGATTTATGGCTGCTAGGCAACCTTTCATTTAATAATCTGTTCGAGCGTTCTCTGAATATCGTCCTTGGAAAGCGCATGATGCATCGGAAGGCAAATGACGGAATCAGCCATCTTATGCGCATTCGGCAAGTTTTGCGGATTTGCGGACTCCAAGCCCCGATAGGTGGAGAATTCCGAAATCAACGGATAGAAATAGCGACGACCCAACACCTTTGCCTCTCGCATTTTCATGTATAAGTCATCTCTCGACATACCGTACTTCTTTTCATCTATGAAAATAGGGAAATAAGAGTAGTTGTGCTTAACACCCGGCATATCCTCGAAGAAGGAGACCCCTTCAACACCTCTCAACGCCTCGCGGTAAGCTATGGCGACTTCCCTTCTCGCCGCAATCGCATCATTCACCTGATGGAGGTTCAGAATACCGTAAGCGGCACGTACTTCGTCCATCTTGGAATTGATTCCAGGACCAACGACCGTCGTCTCTCCCGCAAAACCGAAGTTCTTCAGATAGTCAATACGTTGCTTTGTCTTTTCATCGTGCATCACCATCGCACCACCTTCGATCGTATTATATACCTTAGTGGCGTGGAAAGATAGCGTAGACATATCGCCTGCGTTGAGCACGCTCTCGCCATCCACTTCAACACCGAAAGCATGGGCGGCATCGTAGATGACTTTCAATCCGTAACGGTCAGCGATTTCCTGTATCCGCTTCGTTTCACACGGTTTTCCATAGACATGAACCGGCATGATAGCGGTAGTCTTCGGCGTAATAGCGGCTTCAATCTTATCAGGGTCCAAGTTACCCGTTTTAAGGTCCACATCCACGAAGACCGGTTTTATACCATTCCACCACAAGGCATGGGTGGTCGCCACGAAGCTATAAGGAGTCGTTATCACCTCACCCGTTACACGAAGAGCCTGCAATGCTGTTATGAGCGGCAACGTACCGTTCGTGAAAAGACTAACGTATGGCACCTTCAGATAAGTGGCCAACTCCTTCTCCAATTGTTTATGGAAAGATCCGTTATTGGTTATATACTTGGAATTCCATATCTCCTTCAACAACCCATAGAATTCGTCCAAATCGGGAAGTAACGGAGACGTGACGGTTATCAAACTATTATCCATTTTTGCTTTCTATTGAATTTCAGGCAGGCGTCAAAGGATTTATCTCATCCTCTGTAACCGTTCCACATCGCTCTTCTTTATTTTCCGTTGTCCCAAATCCGGCTCAAAACGATGGACATCCGTACCAACGAAGTCGTACATGCCCTTCTCCAGCAACATGCTGGCTTTCTTCCGCACATCGTCACCATAACGGCCCAATAATGCGGGCAGATTCAATTGGAACTTGACGCCCTGCGACTTCAGCTGATTATAACGATCTTTCTCCATATAATTGTATCGTTCAGGATGAGCCAGCATCGGCCATAAACCCAACGACCTAACCTTCTCCACCACCTCGTCAAAATAGCCGGGAGAAGAGTAATAGGAGGTCTCGATCAACAGATGGTCGCCATTCGCGCCATGGGGCAACAAATCCTTTTCCGACAAACGCTGAAGCAAAAGATTGTCTATCATATATTCCGCCGACAGATGGAGTTTGATGCCTCCTTTATAGGCGTCGCACAACTGAGCGAAACGATCCTTCAGTTTTTCGGTGGAATTCGGGAAATCCTCCATGATATGAGGCGTACAATATATCTCTTTCATGCCCAACTTCTCATATTGGTCAAGTACGGCAAGAGAGTCCTCAATCTTTTGGATTCCATCGTCCACACCAGGAATCAAATGTGAATGGCAGTCGGTCATGCCTACGCACACACGGGAATCCACCAACGTCACACTCTTAGTTAAAAATCCGAACAAAGACATTTTAATGATTATATTTTGAAGACGCATCCCCTATGAGACCACAGGGGATACGATGTTCCGAACCTTATTTTATCAACTGTAAGAGTAATAATCACTGTTGTAGTATCCATTGCGGTAGCTATACTTACCTTTCTCCATCGGTGTACCGTTCAGGATCAGCGTCATATTCTTGAATCGGTTCTCGTTGTACAATGCGGTAAGGTCTTCAAGCATAGAGCGCTCCAACAATCCCGTACGAACAACGAACAACGTTCTGTCCGAATAATTCTCCACGATTTGCGCATCAGCCACGATATCGATAGGCGGGCAATCGATGAAGACATAATCGTATTGAGTCTTCAGTTTCTTAATGGTTTCACCCAATATGCCGTTTCCGATCAACTCAGACGGGTTCGGTGGAATAGCACCAACCGGGATCATATCCAGACCCACGTTACCGTCCACATTCTTCACCATCACATCTTCGACGTTGTTCACCTTGCCGCTGAGGAAGGTGCTCAAACCGATGTTCGGGCTGTTCGCCCACTTGGAGAGAGAAGCATGGCGCATATCACCGTCGATCACGAGCACTTTCTTCTCTTTGATCGCCAAACTCAAAGCCGTATTCACACAGAGGAAACTCTTACCGCTACCTGCGTTGTAGGATGTGAAAAGCAAAACATTGCTGTCTTTCTTCACCATGAACTCCAAATTGGTACGCAAAATACGGAAGGCCTCGTTGATCGCATTCCTGTTACCATGTTCAACCACGGCATCCTGCACTTTCTGTTCCTTCCGCCAGAACTGCCACCATTTCTTAGGTTGCTTAGACAAAGGTATTTCACCCAACAACGGAACAGGCACATGTTCCAGATCCTTCTTTCCTCGGAGGGTCGTGTTCAACGTCTCCTTGATATAGATGAGTGACAAAGGAACGATCAAACCGATAGCGAAAGCCACCAAAAGAATGTTACGTTTCTTAGGCGCATCAGGGCGCATGCTACCACCAGGACGCTTAATCACACGAGTATTGTATGCGGTGAAGGACTGAGACAACTCATTTTCCTCACGTTTTTGCAGCAAGAACAAATACAACGCCTCCTTAACGGCCTGTTGACGCTCAGCGGAGAGCAACATCTCAGCCTGCTTAGGGTTAGAGGAGATGCGGGACAAAGCCTGACGTTCACTATGTTTCAAGTTACGGATCTGGTTATCGATGGCTGCGATTTGGTTATCGATGGAAACCAAGATAGCGTTTCTCATAGAACCCAAATCAATATCCATCTGTCTTACGAGGTCGTTCTCGGAGCTACTATTAGACTCCAAACGATTCCTCTGTAACAATTTGTCGTTATACTCTGATATCTGAGACTCGATGTTGGCGTTCTGCAAACCGGAGCTCACAGGCAAGACCTTCGTCTGGTTCTTTTGCACGGAAAGGTAGTCTCGGATGTAGTTGGTCATGTACAACTGAGCATTCAAGTCACGCAACTGGTTAGAGATGTTGGCGTTCTCCTGCATGTACATCTCAGCCACAGCCTTCACATCCGGCAAGAGGTTCTTACTTTTATAGGAAGATATATCATTATCCACGGAAGAAAGTTCGTTTTCGATGATGTTCAAACGTTCATTGATGAACATGGATGTACCATCAGCGATCTGGTTCTTATCCTTGATCCAATTCTCATTATAGACCTTGATCAGCATATCCAAGATATCATCGGCACGTTGGATAGAGACATCCTTCACCTCCAGAGTGATGATATCAGCCTTATCGTCGTCCTGAGTAACATTCAAGGAGCCTGACCAGTTCTCTTGAGAAGTGAACATATTGGTACGAGTGACATGCAAGCTTCTGATGTCATTGCCCGTGTAACGGAGGTTACGTTGCACAACGACACGTCCGACAGCTGTATTGACCGTATCACCCAATGAGCACATCACCGGCTCATTCACCTGTTTGATATCACCATTCAGGGTATAGGCGATGTTATCGATCTTCACATAATCCTTCGAAGCGACAGAGTCTCCCAAGAACACATCACAGAACACATTGTCATAATCCGTCAAATCGACGAAAGAGACAATGACAGGCTGATTTGAACCATATAACACGAAGTCATGGAAACTACCATCAATCGTATAGTTCACATCGAGATTCAAACGCCTAACCACCTCAAACATAACGTCTGAAGAGAGCAGGGCGCGCAACTCGTTGTTGACATTGGTGTTCATGGCGAACATACCACCCATGTCGTTGAACGCATTCTGAATGTTCATACTTGGTCCGTTCTTCGCTTCCGACTTGATCTGCACTTCAGCCGTCCGCGTGTAGGACTCCGGTGTCTTCAAAATGTAGAGAATGGCCAAAGCCAATACGATGGCAAAGGATACGGCAAACCAATGCCATTTCCGGACACACAACAGGATCAACTCACCGAGTTCGATGAAATCTTCTGTTTGACCAGCGTTTTTCTTGTTTTCTTCCATAAATTTTATATTAATCTTTTTTGTTATTATCCAATTAAACGATCACAGGCTATTACTGTCCTTTATCTTTTTTGTTGTTATTCAAAACAATGGTGACAACCGTCGCCGCCAACGAGGACAATGATATCCAGAAAGATGTGGAACGAACCTCATTACCATTGACGGTGGATTGTTTCGCTTTCATCTTATTAGGCTCAACATATATGATGTCATCCTGTTGCAAATAATAGATTGGAGATTGAACCACGTTCTGCAAAGAAGTCAGATTTATACGATAGGTTTTCTGCTTACCCTCTTCCATACGCATGACAAGCACATTCTCACGTTTTCCCTGTATGGTCAAATCTCCCGCACTACTGATGGCCTCAAGCAAGGTCATGTTATCCTTGTAGATTCGATAGATGCCCGGGTTAGCCACCTCACCCATGACAGTAAAGCTCAAATTCAAGAAATCGACAGTGACGACAGGATCCTTCGCCTGGTTCCTAGACTCGATCTCATCCTTTATCAAGGAGGCCAATTCGCTACGAGTCAACCCCGCCACATTCAGCTTCCCGATCGTCGGGAAGTCGATGTTTCCATCACTATCGACGGTATAACCGGAAACTGCGCTGGACTCCTCACCGTACAACGTATTGCGCGCGCCAGTAGCAACCACACGTTGCGTGACATACGGGAGATTGAACAATGCGGACAACTGCGGATCTTTACAGTTCACCACGATAGAAATCCTATCCTTCGGACGAAGCGTGATTTCCTGCACAGCAGAAATGTTAATGCCTTTGACACGATCCGCATCCTGGAAATAAGGGATCTTTTCGTAAGACGAACATGAGCACAACAGCAAACAAGCAAGAGCTGTCAGAATGAATGATTTGGCTTTCATATTTCCGATACTTTATTTATTTTCCAATTCTTTTCTTTTCTCAATACATTTGGACAACCAAATGTTCAAAAATGTATAAAGCGCCACACAGGCAATAAACAACAATGTAGGGTCCATGATCTTAGACAATATCAAGCACACAACGATAAAGAAAGCAGAGAAGACGAGAATCGAAATCATTGCTTTATGTTGCGACATGCCTAGGCTCAATAACTTATGATGGATATGGCTCTTGTCCGGCAAGAATGGGCTGTTTCCCATCCTTATGCGGTGAATGAATACCCTGACCACATCCATACAAGGTACCATCAGAGGACAAAAAGCTAGGAAAAGAGGGTGAACCCTCGAAAGGCAAGTGTGGTCGGTAGAAATATCAACATTAGCCATCCGGAAACTCAAGAAACAGAGCACCAATCCGATTGTAAGTGACCCCGTATCACCCATGAATATTTTTTGCTGTTTCTCCGCTTTTCCAAAGACGTTGTAGTAGAAGAACGGTATCACTGTACCCAATGTGGCGAAAGCGACAAGCGCAAACGTATACTCCCCGATCTCGAAGAAGACGCAACCGTAATATCCCAAGGCAACGCCACTGAGACCAGACGCCAAGCCATCAATACCGTCTATCAGGTTCATCGCATTGATGATAAAGACGACCAGGATGACTGTCAACGGCCAAAACAAAACACTTGGCAATCTATCGTAAAGGAAGAAGAGTCCATGCAAATCAGAGATGTAGAGTCCGCCAAAAAGGAACAACAGACCACAACCCACCTGCACGACAAACTTCGCACTATATTTCACGCCGATCAAATCGTCCGCAATACCGACCAAGTAAAGCAGGATGAGCGAACAAACGCAAATAGATAGGCTCAAAACATTTTCGCCTAACTCGTTCATCAATTGGAACCTGAACGCATGCACGTCAAAAACCAGAAGGATGAACATCGTGAATATGATGACAGGCTCAAACGCCAATCCTCCCAACCTCGGCACCGTACTATGGTGGATTTTCCGCTCATCAGGCTCGTCGAACAACCTCTTTCTGAACGCAATAAGGAGAATCTGCGGAATCAAGACACCCGCAGCAACGCTTGAAATCACTAAGGCCGAAATCATCATAAACCGCCAGAATGCGGTATCGGACATTGTAATAAAGAAATCAGACATTTATAAAAATATTTAACAAACCATAGAATCGCATGTGTCAAACGACTCGTTTACAACCTTTCTTCCTTTTCGATCAACCCCACAGAACCCTTCATACAACCAGGCCCTTACATCCTCACTAATTGACACATTATCCAACAAAACCCCAAATTCAAAGTGCATATAATTATCTCTCCTCGCAAAAACGTATATGCGAGCACTCCAAGGTTGTTCGCTAATATTCACCATTTTAAGTAAACATCCCGAAACTCAGCCGATGCACGACCACGCACATCAATTTTAACCGTAACCTTGAGACTGTTGTAAAGACATACACAATCCAATATTCGCTACAAAATTAGTGTAAAAATTTCAATAAAACCAAATAAAATTCAAAAAACAAGCACGCAAATGGGAGATATCAATAGTCAAGGAAATAAAAATTTGATTTATAGATTATTAAATTTTCAACAATCTACTTTCAGCAGGGGAAAAGTAAGATTTTTAACGAAAAAAAATGATCCTAACACTCTTTTTTTACCAGGACTTCCCAATCGTATTATTTTAATGACTAACTTTGAAGCCTGAGACACATAAATACAATGAAAAATAGAGCAAAATACATTTTCAACAGCTTACTCGTTGGCATATTTCTACTTGGCATCTGTCTTCCTAACAGCGGTTGCAAGGATGATTTCACGACAGATCCCGAACACAAACTAACAATGCCTGATTCACTCATATTCGACACTATTATTTCAGAGACAATCAGTCCAACCGCCATGTTTAAAATATACAACAAGACGGATGAGGACATAAAAATAGCTTCCATCGTGCTGGTTTCCCAATTGAATTACTTCCAAATCAATGTCAACGGAAAATCCGGCACCTCCTTCTCGAACGTCGAACTTCTTTCGGGCGATAGTTTATACATCTTCGTGCAAATCGTGGCGGACGCAAGCGGGAACAATACTCCTTTGCTCATAGAGGATAAAATAAAATTCATGTACAATGGGAACTGCCAAAGTATCGTCCTTTCCGCTTATGGACAGGACGCTCATCACTTGAGAGACAAGGTTCACATCTCCTCAGACACCATTTGGACCAACGAGAAGCCGTTCCTTGTCTATGATTCCATCATCGTGGATTCGTCCGCCACACTGACTATCAAGGAGGGAGTAACCCTCTACATGAAAAAGAAAGCGACTCTACTGGTGAACGGTTCTCTTCATATCGAGGGATCCGCTGGGAAAGATGTGGTTTTCCGTACAGACAGGACTGACAACCTAACAACAACTAAATCGTACGATCAATTAAATGACCAATGGGGTGGCATCCGCTTCTCCGCCTCCAGTCAGGACAACAAAATCGACCACGCTCTCATCAAAAGTGGCGCCTTCGGAATAGAAATAGATTCCTCAGAGTTCTCGGAGGATAAATACAAACTCATCATCGCGAACAGCCACATACACAACGTGCACGAAGCTTGTCTGAAAGCCTATAACGCTAACGTTAAAGCATATAACACCCTGTTCACAAACGGAAATAACGGATGTGTCATATTGGCGGGAGGAAACTACCAATTCGACCATTGCACCATCTCCTCCTACGACAAGGGTATCGGAGAATACCGTTATGCGCTCACACTATCCAACTCGGGATATCTCAGGCAAAATTTGTCACAAGCCCAATATTTCAAGGCCATATTCAACAATTGCATCGTCTCGGGAGAAAATATGCCTAAAAATAAAGCTTGGGATGAAATATTGTTCTCCACAGACACTTTGGACTATCGCTTCGACCACTCCCTGATATACACAGACATCAAAGAAGAAGATATGGCAATGGATACCAATCGTTTCAACATGGTCATTGCCAACCAAGACCCTGGCTTCATCCTGATCAGCAAAAACGAGAAGTTATTCGACTTCCATTTGAAGGAAGATTCCCCATGCAAAGAACGAGGAGACCTTGGCCTAGTTATACAAAACGAGGCCTACCAAACGGATAGGGATGGCCTTGTCAGAGGAATGGAGGCCGCACCTGATTTGGGAGCCCTACAAATTGTCGTGAAGGTAGATTCCAGCACTGTTAACCAATAAATTCCGAACATGAAGCGAAGGTCGTTGACAATATTTCTACTCTCTTGTCTCTGTTGCCACACTGTGGCTACCCTTCCCTGCTTCGCCGAAGGAAAAGGAACTGAAACCATTCGCATCGTCAGCTATAACGTCGAGAACCTGTTCGACTGTGAGGATGACCCGTTGACGGACGACAACGCCTTCACGCCTGAAGGGGAATACCAATGGACGGAAGGAAAATATAAAAACAAACTGAATAATATATCGAGAGCCATCACCGCTGCGGGAGGATGGACAAAGCCTGTCATCATCGGACTTTGCGAAGTGGAGAACAAAAAAGTCTTGACAGATTTGACACAACGCACGCAACTGAAGACGTGTGGCTATCAGTTCGTCCACAAGGACTCTCCAGACCAGCGTGGCGTGGATGTCGCCCTCGCCTATTTGCCGGACCGTTTCCGCATCATCAAGGAAGATTTCATCCCCGTACCTATTGTGGAGGGACGTCCGACACGTGACATTCTCCATGCTACAGGTGTGCTGTTCAATGGTGATACGCTCCATATCTTCGTGAACCACTGGCCTTCCCGATATGGCGGGGAACTTGAATCGGAGCACAAACGCATTGCGGCGGCGAAAGCGCTCCGCAACGTGACGGATAGCCTACAGAACGCCCATTCGCAATGCAATATCATCATCATGGGTGATTTCAACGACTACCCCTACAACGCAAGCATCAAGGAGGTCCTCGGTGCAGGAAAGCCAACGTCCCAAATTCCTGACAGAAAGCTTTACAATCTCTGCGAACAATTCGCTGAGAGAGGAGATATGGGAAGCCATAAATTCGGCGGGGAATGGGGTATGCTGGACCAACTCATCGTCTCTGCTCCCCTATTGGACCCTAAGCATACCATCCACACGTCCCCATACGACGTGCATATATGTGAGGAGGATTTCCTACTGAAGGAGGACAAAACAGGCAAAGCCCCCAAACGAGCGTTCATGGGAGCCTTCTACGCCTACGGATATAGCGATCATTTACCCATATTTTTAGACTTAGATATTATCAACCATGAGTAAATCCATATTTCCACACAAAAAAGAATTCATCATTTCGATCCATGTGGTAGCATGGCTACTAATTTTCATCATCCCTATCTTCTTTTTCAGTAGGAGCGACGATACCCAATGGATCGTCTATTGGTGGAAGAACGTCTGCACGCCGCTCTCCTTCATGATCATCTTTTACGTTAACTACTGTTGGCTGATAGAGAAATTCTTGTTCGTCAACAGATTGAAGAGTTATATCACCCACAATCTAATGCTCATCGCCCTACTCTGCGGATTAAACTACTGTTGGCAAAATTATCTGACGCCTGACATACAACCTCGCAGCGTACGCCTGCAAGAGAAAATCGAGCAATTGGAGAAGGAAATCAAGGTCTTAAAGCAGAGCGAATCCACCATCACGGTAATCGAGCAGGCGGAGGTGCCAGTCACCCAAACGGACATATCCAAGAATATCCAAAGGGATCGTAAACGGTTCAGATGGTGGCACATCATCACTGACATCTTCTCATTTATCTGCATGGCTGGCATTGCGGTCGCCATCAAGACTACATCAAGATGGTTCCAAACCGAGGAGAAACGCCAGGAGGAAGAGAAACAGAAGGTGGAAGCGGAGCTGAAGAACCTGAAGAGCCAAATCAACCCGCATTTCCTGTTCAATACGCTGAATAACATCTATGCGCTGATCGCCATCAGTCCGGAGAAGTCGCAGGAGGCGGTCATGGACCTCAGTAAGATGTTGCGCTACGTCCTTTACGATGACGGACAGCAGTATGTACCGATCCAGAAGGAGATCGATTTCATCAACAACTATGTCAAATTGATGAGACTTCGGTTGAGCAGTTCCGTCCGGGTGGATGTCACGACGGATGTCTCCCTCGACCCGACGATGCCGATCGCCCCGCTTCTCTTCATCTCATTGATAGAGAACGCATTCAAGCATGGAATATCCAACAACCAGTCCTCATTCATCGAATTCTCCATCAAGGAAACCGAGGCGAACACCGTACGATGCGAGCTGCGGAACAGCTACTTCCCGAAATCCGCCGAGCATGACAAGAGCGGTTCGGGCATCGGCATGGAGAACACGAAAAGAAGACTGGAACTCATTTACCCTAATTCGCACGTCTTCGAATATGGTGTGGAGGGTGATGTATATCACTCATTATTAATCATTAACACGAAAAAGGAGGAGAACGCATGACACTCAATTGTATCGTAGTAGACGACGAGCCATTGGCTTTGGGACTCATCGAATCTTACGTGAAGAAAACCCCTTTCCTGAACCTGATAGGGAGCTACTCAAGTGCGGTGGAAGCCGCGAAAGCCTTTGCGGAGAAAACGCCTGACCTGATGTTCCTCGACATCCAGATGCCGGAGATGAACGGTTTGGAGTTCTCGAAGCTCATCGGTGACAAGACAAAGGTGATTTTCACCACCGCTTTCCAGCAATATGCCTTGGACGGATTCAAGGTGAATGCCTTGGACTACCTGTTGAAACCCATCAGTTACGACGATTTCCTGCAAGCCGCCAACAAGGCGTTGAGTTGGTTTGAAATGGCCGCTAACGCTAATAAACCAACTGCTACAGAGCAACCTGAGACAGAAAAGTCCATCTTCGTGAAGACGGATTACAAACTTGTACAGGTGCAGTTCGACAAGATCCTCTACATCGAGGGCATGAAGGATTACGTGAAGATATTCCTGGAAGACCAGCAATACCCTATTCTCTCGCTGATGAGCATGAAATCGTTGGAGTCCACTCTTCCAGCCAGCCAGTTCCTCCGTGTCCATCGCTCCTACATCGTGAACGCTAGCAAAATCAAGGAAGTGGAGCGCAACAGAATCATCTTCGGAAAGACCTACATTCCTGTCTCCGACTCCTACAAAAACGTATTCCAGGAGTTCATCGACAAGAGAATGTTAGCCAACTAAACAGGAAGAATCGCAATGGCTTTTTTACCCAACATACAACTCACCGTACTGCCAGAACAGGCAGGAGACGAGGCCCGGCTGAAGGAGCAGGTCGCTCAGAAGATCCATGTCGCTCCCAGCCAAGTGACGACCGTGCGGATTGTCCGCAAATCAATCGATGCACGTTCCCGCACGCAAGTAAAAATCAATCTCTGCGTGAATGTCTATACCCAAGGGACGCAACCGGAGCCCATCACCTACCCGTTCCATTACCAAGACGTCACGGAGGGTAAGCCCGTGCTCATCATCGGTGCGGGTCCGGCAGGCCTTTTCGCAGCCCTCCGGCTCATCGAATTGGGTCTCAAGCCTATCATCATCGAGCGAGGCAAGGAGGTGAGCGAACGTAAGAAAGACATTGCCCAGCTCAACCGTAACAATGGACTGAACCTAGAATCCAACTACTGTTTCGGGGAAGGCGGTGCCGGCACATTCTCCGACGGAAAGCTCTTCACCCGTTCCAAGAAGAAGGGAGATTGCAGCCGCATCCTGCTCACCTTCCATCAGCATGGGGCGCAGGACGAGATACTCTACGAAGCGCATCCGCACATCGGGACGGACCGTCTGCCGGTCGTCATCAAGAATATGCGGGACACCATCCTCCACCATGGCGGAGAGATCCATTTCGAAAAGAAAATGACCAAAATCCTGACGAAGGACGACCATGTGGAAGGTGTGGAGACAGCAGATGGAGAGCGTTTCTTCGCAGATAACATCATCCTAGCCACCGGCCATTCGTCACGTGACATCTATACCCTACTCCACCAAGAGGGCATCCTCATGGAGTGCAAAGGGTTCGCCATGGGTGTCCGTGTGGAGCACAAGCAAGCACTTATCGACAGCATACAATACCATCGCAAGGAGCGAGGAAAATACCTTCCTTCCGCCGCCTATAACGTCGTCACGCAGGTGAAAGAGCGAGGCGTATACTCCTTCTGCATGTGTCCGGGTGGTTTCATCGTACCCGCATCCACAGGCGAGGGCGAATGTGTCGTCAACGGCATGTCCCCTTCCCACCGTAACTCACCCTTCGCGAACGCAGCCATCGTAGTGGAGATCAGGCCGGAGGACCTCAAGGATTACGAGCAATTCGGGGCGTTGGCGGGCTTGAAGTTCCAAGAAGAGTACGAAAGACTCTCCTACCAGAACGGTGGAGGAATGGCGGTAGCGCCCGCACAGAGGCTGCTCGATTTTGTGAACGGAAGGTCATCCGCTTCCCTTCCGGAGACCTCCTATCTCCCAGGCATCGTACCCTCCGACATGCACAAATGGATGCCTAAATTCATCAGGGAGCGCCTGCAACTAGGTTTCAAGGAATTCGACAAGAAGATGAGAGGATATCTCACAAACGACGCTGTCATCATCGGTGTGGAGTCACGCACCTCCTCACCCGTCCGTATTCCACGTGATCCCGAGACGATGCAGCACATGCAGGTCAAGGGACTCTATCCATGTGGCGAAGGAGCAGGCTATGCGGGAGGAATCACCTCTTCCGCCATGGACGGAATATTATGTGCGGAAAAAATCGGTGAACACAAAAATTAACTAAGGAAAGAGATGGACTTCACAACGCTATATCATTTTTCCTACACGGAGATTTTATCTATCAACATCAAGAGCGACATCAACATGGCAAAAGCCATCTCATGTTTCATCATTTCCATCCTCACATTGTTTTTCCTGGGGAAAATGAACTTATTCATATTGGAACGCAAAAAAGAAAAAAAGCTATATGAAAGCACACTCATGGACAAGGATCTACTGAATCGGACGGTTGTGTTACTCATGTGCAAACTCCTACAAAGCGACCAAAAAGAGGTATATGCCAACAAACTGACTTTTGTCGTCAATTACATTCGGGCATCATTCGACAACAAAGAAAGCATCGACAAAATCATCGATGAACTTGTCATCAAACACACATCATCGCACTCCTACACACTCAACGAGAAGATTCGTAAATACATAAAGAAAATTAATATCAGACAGAAATTGATCAATCCCCAAGGATGGTTCCATGAGTTGAGAAGAAAGCAAGACTATTCCGTATATGAAGGGATGTATAACCACGATGATTTTTATGGTTTACCCAATAGTAGCATCCATGAACTCGCCTTGGCACTAGCGGATTACCTAACCGAAGAGCAAAAAAAATACCTTTCGTACCTACTTTTCCAAATGGCCCACATAGATAGCAACATCAACAAGCAGGAAGAGAAGGACCTAAGAAACATCTGCGTGAACAATTTTTTGTCAGAAGAGGAGTTTTACGCGCTTTCGAATCACTTCGAATTAAAATCCGA
Source organism: Paludibacteraceae bacterium (assembly GCA_045226255.1). Lineage (GTDB taxonomy): Bacteria > Bacteroidota > Bacteroidia > Bacteroidales > Paludibacteraceae > UBA1181. The sequence continues at coordinate 239,893 of JBGVCG010000016.1, forward strand.
AGACATATGGTTCAATAAAAATCTGAAAGAGAAAAATCCGGAGCTCTATTCCGACCCAGAGTTTGTCACCAATATTTTCCCAAAAGACGAGAAAAGCGAAGAGGAAAGAAAAAAGACATTCATAATCAATACCGACACAATGACCATCGAGATTTACTTGGTTTTTCTTTTCCTACAAAGCATAATCACAATTTTGGTGGTCTCAAATACGAGTAATGTTTTTTTCACAACCTGCATAGTACCATTCTTGGCGGCTTTATTTTTCGCTGCCATCTATCACTCTAATAAAATTCTTTCAAGTATATATGAGACGCTCATCTCACGCAAAGACTACATACATCTTATTAAAGAATGTCTTTATGCCAATATTCTATACCTGACCAACATCATCTTCATTTATTTCGTGCAGTAACATACACATTATTTTTTCACGATTTCCTCCATTTTTAACAAGAAATTATAAGCCTCATGGATTGAGCGGAACCGTTCGACAGCCTCCTCTTTCTCTTTTTCGGAGATATCAGCGGGAAGCTTGTCCGGGTGGCACATTTTCACCAACCTGCGGTAGGCGGACTTGATTTCCTGTTCGTCCGCATTCTCCGAAATCTCCAAGAGCTGGAGAGCCTCCTTCGTGCGAGTGTTCGTAACATTCTCGAAACGGGTCTCATGCGCTTTCTGCCGTTCTTTTTCCCTGCTCTCCTTCCGTCTTTCCTTTCTTGAACGATTCGGTTCCTCTTTCTTTTGCTGTTTTTGCTGCTTTTGTTGTTCTTGTTGCTCCCTCTTTAAATACTCGTATTTATACAGGAAGGAGGTGAAATTCCATGATTTGATGTCCAGATAATGAGCCACCTCACGTAACAAATCCACCTCCACATCGCTCACACCCGTCTGTGAATAAGCGATTTGAAACAAAACATCCAAGAGTTCCATCCGCTCAGAGTGATGATGGAAATATTTCTCCGACAGGATGGTCACAAGGTCTGACACTTTTTCTGTAATCCGTTGATTATCATGACCATTTCGTTTTATAATAAATAAGGGAAGATTATCATATTCGTACCCAAGGAAACGTACACTCGTATTTTTCAGTTCCGCGTCTAAACATTCTATAATCTCCTCGTGGTTTTTACTTAACTGAGGGGATGAACAAATATAGGATTTAATAAACAAGACCTCCTTCGGATCATCTATTCTATCACATTTGGCCACAGCCACAAAAAGATCCACAAGCCTCGCTTCCTTTTCAGACAAAAGTTTGCGCGGATCTTTGGGGAAGTCCTTCGAAATGATAAAACACGTTAAAACGGCAAACAGAGTAAGTATTATATATAAAGCGTCCATAGAATTCAAAATTTACAATTACTTGACATGAACCATTTCCAAAGATAGTAAAAACTCATAAGCCTCATGGATTAAGCGGAACCGCGCGGCAGCCTCCTCCTTCTCTTCTTCGGAGACATTAGCTGAGAGCGTGTCCGGGTGATACTTCTTCGCCAATCTGCGGTAGGCGGATTTAATCTCCTGTTCGCCCGCATCCTCTGTGATCTCCAAGAGTTGGAGGGCTTCCGTCTTGCGGGTTTTGGCAACGTTCTTAAAGCGGTTTTCTGAAGTCTCCTGATGCTCTTTCCCCTTTTTCTCCGAGCTCTTCTTTCCCTTTCGCTCTTGTTTCTTCTTTTGCTGTTCCTGTTGTTCCTCCTTGATGTACTCATACTTGTACAAAAGAGAAGTGAAGTCCCAAGACTTGATGTAAAGGGAATAGGCCACCTCACGTAGAAAATTCACTTCCACATCACTCACACCAGTCTGTGAATAAGCGATTTGGAACAAAACATCCATGAATTCCATACGATCGGCATACTTGCTTAAATAAGAGGAGAATATGTCAGTGGACATATCTGAGACTCTCACCGAAATGCTCTCCCCACTAATATTTTTCCGGTCCAGCATGAAGAAGGGGACATTCGCCGTTCTATAGCCTATGAAACGAACGTTTATATCCTCTACCTCACTTTCAAAAAAGTGGATGGACTGTACCCTATATTTTTTAAATTGGGGCGACAGAAAAATATATTTTTTCACAAAATCAATCTCTTCAGGACTCGCCCATCCGTCACACTTGACAACTGCGGCAAAGAGTGTGATATACTTCAAATTCTTATCGGAGACGAGAAAACGAGGGCTATGGAAGAAAGTGCTAACCTTATTACAGTAATATTTAATTTTATTAGGAGTAGAAGTCAATTCATCGATAAGCTTTAGCATAAAAATGAAAATGATAAACGGAAAGAATACGAGAAGAAACAGGGCGAGCATTGGATCAATAGTATCAATAGTCAATAGAATCATCATCATAATAAATTTAGAATCGATAATCAATCAAAAATCATATTCGTTCGCTAGGTTCTGAGCCATTATTCATTTTACATATACCCTCTCCGCGGACAACAGAAACTCGTAAGCCTCATGGATGGAGCGGAACTGTGCGGCAGCCTCCTCCTTCTCTTTCTCGGAGACGTTAGCTGAGAGCGTGTCAGGGTGGTATTTCTTCGCCAATCTGCGGAATGCGGACTTGATCTCCTGTTCATCCGCTTTCTCCGTAATCTCCAGGAGTTGGAAGGCCTCCTTCGTGCGGGTGTTGGTGACGTTCTCGAAACGAGACTCGTGCGTTTTGCGATGCTCGTCATCTTTCGCTTCCGACTTATGTTCGTTTTTGCTATGGTTCTGTTTTCCCTCCTGTTTATTCTGTTTATTCTGTTGCTCATCCATCATGTACTCGTACTTGTACAGGAAGCCGGTGAAGTCCCATGATTTGATGCAGAGATAGTGCGCCACTTCACGTAACAAGTCCACCTCCACATCGCTCACACCCTTCTGTGAATATGCGATATGGAACAAAGCATCCATGAAATCCAACCGTTCGGAGTACTTATGAAAGAGTTTTGAAATGGCCATGGAAGAGAGGTCGGAAATGCTTTGTTTGGAAACAATCCCTTTGTCTCCCGTTCTAATCAGCACGAACAATGGGAGGTTTTCGACACTCTCATAGCCAAGGAACTTGACATTCGAAGCGCTCAACTCACTCTCAAAATATTTGATGATATAATTTCCCCAACAAGGAGATGAGTTGATATACGATTTGGCAGCGGCAATCTCCTCCACATTCGCATCTCCATCACACTTGACAACCGAGACGAGAAGGCGGACCAAGCACGCCACATCATCTTCCATGGGATACTTATTACTCTCATTCAATATCCACATGCCAACAACCATAATCAGAGCGGTCATGAAAAGCACAACAGCAAGTACAACCATACGGAGGAATTACATTATGATAGGAAATGACACCTATCGAAACATATATTTTTCTCAAATAACAGGAATCGTTCACTTCTTCCTTTTTTCAAAAAGCCACTCCATAAAATCAGATGCACTGATGGCCATATCCCAAGCATCGTCATGCTTCGTGTCTTGGAACTCCACCAAATCAGAACCATTTGAATTGGACTTGAGGACAGTCTCCAGATCCTTCGCATACTGGATTGGAACGACAGGATCCTCCACACCATGGTAGAGACGTACAGGGACTTTCTTTTTCTTCATGCGGGAAGGTTCAATCACACCCGACACGGCAATCACAGCCGAATACATCTTAGGGTTGCGGGCAGCGAGATCCAACACCCCGAACGCCCCCATATCCTTGCCCACCAAATAGACGCGCGTAACATCGATTTCATTCTCCTTCTTCAAGAAATGTTGGATCAGTTTCTCCACAATGATGCTACTCTTCGTCTGCTCAGGATTCTCACGCAACACGATGGAACCATCATCCAACTTGTCATATTTCGCCCAGAAATCATCTTTCGGGCACTGAGGCATGATGACTAGCGCCGACTGATAATTACGCGCCTCCTCACTCATGTATAAGCTCGCGCCATACTTCAATTGCATCAGGTTATCACTGCCGCGTTCCTCCTCGCCATGGAGATAGACGAAGAGCGGAAATTTCAGGCCCTCGACACCATATCCCTTCGGATACAAGATACGGTAGCGAAGCGTGTCACCCTGATAACGGTACTCCCTCGCATAGAAGTAATCAGAGGAATACTCAGTCTCCTCAGCCTGCACATTATAGAAGAGGGACATCAACATCCCCAAAAATACGAATCGAAACTTTGCCATATTAAATAAACTTATTTCGCAAAGATAATGCACTCTCCGTTTTTTGTGGCGGATATTTATAAAAAATATGTGAAGAGACCCGTTTTTTGTGGCGGACATCCTAAATCGAAGTGTTCACATGTGAAAGTATCTATTCCGCACCCATATTTTTATTTTTTTAATTCTTAATTCTTAGCTATTAACTCTGTTTGTAGAGAATAATTTTATAAATTCGCGGTTTAGGAATAAAAAGGGAGGCGGAGTTGCCACTCGAAAAAATTAGTAGTAGTAATGAACATTTCGTACAATTGGTTAAAAAAGTATATCAATCTTGATATAGAGCCAGAAGAAGTCTCAAAGGTTTTAACCTCGATAGGTCTTGAGGTCGGTGGAGTTGAAGAGATACAATCCATCAAAGGAGGATTGGAAGGATTAGTAGTGGGTGAGGTATTGGAATGCGTGGAGCATCCAGACTCCGACCATCTTCATGTTACGAAAGTCAATGTAGGTCAGGGCGAGCCCCTGCAGATCGTGTGCGGCGCAGCCAACTGCCGTACCGGAATCAAAACCATCGTCGCCACCCTCGGCACGAAGTTGTACGAAGGCGACAAATGTTCCACCATCACTAAATTCAAGCTCCGTGGCGTAGATTCCTACGGAATGCTCTGCGCCGAAGACGAGATCGGTGTCGGAACCAGTCATGCGGGCATCATCGAGTTGCCGGCGGACGTGCCAGTAGGCACATTAGCCAAGACATACTACGGCATCGAGACAGACTATGTGATCGAGGTGGACATCACCCCGAACCGTATCGACGCGACCTCCCATTACGGTGTGGCGCGCGACCTTGCGGCTTACTTCCAATACCATCAGCCAGGGAAGTACAAACTCAGCAAGCCAGATGTTTCCGCCTTCAAGGTGGACGATAATAGTTGCCCTGTGAAAGTGGACGTGGAGAACACAGCCGCTTGCACCCGCTACTCCGGCGTGGCCATCACAGGCATCACGGTAAAGGAATCCCCTAAATGGATGCAGAACGCCCTGAAGGCCATCGGTCTCAGGCCAATCAATAACGTGGTGGATGCCACCAACTATCTGCTGCACGCATTAGGCCAGCCGCTCCACGCCTTCGATTTGGACAAGATGGCAGGCAAGCACATCATCGTCAAGACATTGTCCGACGGAACCAAGTTCACCACGCTCGATGGTGTGGAGAGGACATTGACAGCCAACGACTTGATGATATGCGACGAGAAAGGCGGTGCCTGCCTCGCTGGTGTGTTCGGCGGATTGGAATCAGGTGTCACCGATTCCACCCGCAACATCTTCCTCGAGAGCGCATGCTTCAACCCTGTATACATCAGGAAGACAGCCCGCAGATTCGGACTCAACACAGATGCGTCGTTCCGTTACGAGAGAGGTTGCGACCCTAACAATACGATTTACATCCTGAAGTGCGCCGCGCTCCTCATCAAGGAGTTGGCGGGCGGTAACATATCGAGCGAAGTGCACGACATCTACCCTACCCCTGTTGCGCCATTCCCTGTGGATATCACCTACAACAAGATCAACACCCTCATCGGCAAGGAGATCAAGAAGGAAGAGGTGAAGACCATCCTTTCCGGCCTTGAGATAGAGATCAAGAAGGAGGACGAGAACGGACTTTCGCTCGCCGTACCTACCTACAGAGTCGATGTGACCAGGGATGTGGACGTGATCGAAGACCTGCTTCGTATCTATGGCTACGATAACGTGCAAGAGGGCTTGTCTCTCAACTCATCCATCGCCTACTCACCACGTCCGAACAGTCTGAAGCTCCAGAACCTCATTTCAGAGCAATTGACAGGCTGCGGATTCAACGAGATACTCAACAATTCACTCACGAAGATCTCCTACTACGCTGAGTCGGAGAAATATCCTATCAAGAACGCTGTGATGGTGATGAACCCATTGAGCGCCGACTTAGGATGCATGAGACAATCATTGCTTTTCGGCGGATTGGAAAGTGTAGCCTACAACGTGAACAGGAAGAATGCGGACATCAAGTTCTATGAGTTCGGCAATTGTTACCACAAAAATCCCGAGAAGGAATCCACGGAAGAAGCTCCGTTGAAGCCTTATTCGGAGGAACTTCACCTCGGCATCTGGTTGAGCGGTAACAAGACCACCCAAAGCTGGGTTTTGAGGCAAGAGAAGACCTCCTTCTACCAGTTGAGGGCATATGTCGAGAACATATTCGCAAGGCTTGGATTCGAGCAAAAAGGCTTGGTATACGGCGGATATGACGACGAATTCATTTCAGACGGAATGACCATCATGACCCACACGGGCAAACTGCTCGCCACATTGGGAGTCGTATCCAAGAAGGCATTGAACATCTTCGGATTGGAGAGCAATGTATACTACGCCGATTTGGAGTGGAACAAAATCCTATCCGAGTTGAAGAACCACAAGGTCACCTACAAAGAGATCTCCAAGTTCCCAGAAGTGAAGAGGGATTTAGCGCTGTTGATCAACAAATCGACCACATTCGAGGACATCGCCAAGGTGGCCATGGAGACGGAAAAGAAATTCATCAAGAACATCTATCTCTTCGACGTATACGAGGGAAAGAACCTCGAGTCAGGCAAGAAATCATATGCGGTAAGCTTCATCCTGCAAGACGAGGCGAAGACGATGAAAGATGGTCAAATCGACGCCATCATGAACAAATTGATGAAGAATTTCGAGGAAAAATTAGGTGCGAAAATCCGTTAATCGATCGGACAAACCATAAAATCGAGGAAGGGGACTCCTGCTTGGAATCCCCTTTTTCATTGGTTTTCATCACCAATAAAAGGGTGAAAAACAATCATAAAGATTTTTGGTTTGTAGTAATAGAAAAAATCATTACCTTTGCACCCTGATTTACAAAAGAATTATACTTAAAATAAACAATATGAATATCGCTAGAAAAGACATCGACGCTACGAACGCGATCATCACAATGCAAGTTGTGAAGGCAGATTACCAAGATGCGGTGGAGAAGACACTCCGCAAATACAAACAAAGAGCAAACGTACCAGGATTCCGTCCAGGAAATGTTCCGATGACGATGGTAAAGAAGCTGTACGGTAAGGCTGCCATGGCAGACGAGATCAACAACATCATTTCAGAGAAATTGATGGAATACATCAAAGAGAACAACATCGAGATCCTCGGTCAGCCGCTTCCTAACAAGACAGAGCAGAAAGAGATCGATTTCAGCAAGGAGGAAGATTTCGAGTTCAAATTTGACATAGCGATAGCACCTGAGAACAAATTGGTTTTGAGCAACAAGATCAATGCTCCATACTACGAGATCGAGGTCAGCGATGACATGGTGAACAACGCTGTAAAGTCATACCAAGACCGTTTCGGTTCTTACGACGAGGCGAAGGACGTAGTTGAGTCTGACGTAGTGAAGGGCGACATCGTGGAGATGCGCACCAAGACAAAGGAGAAGGAAGACGGCATCAAGGTAGAAGATGCGGTTCTTTGCCCTAAATACATGAAGGACGCAGACCAGAAGGCCCTCTTCGTAGGCGCTAAGGTAGGCGCATCCATTTCGTTCAACCCTAAGAAGGCATTCGAGAACGAAGGTGAGATCGCTTCACTCTTGAAGATCAAGAGAGAAGAGGTTGCAGCAGTAGATGCAGACTTCAAGTTCACCATCAAGAGCGTGACCCGTTTCAAGGCAGCTGAGTTGAACCAAGAGTTGTTCGACAAGGCTCTTGGCGAGGGTGTTGTAAAGAGCGAGGAGGAGTTCAAGGCTCGCTTGGCGGACGACGTCAAGAAATCCCTCGTAGCCGACAGCGACTACAAGTTGTTGCTCGACTCACAAAAAATCTTGGCAAAGGAAGCGTTCGGTGACGCTGCGTTCCCTGACGCATTCTTGAAACGTTGGGTATCCGAGACGAACGAGAAGATCAGTGCGGAAGACCTCGAAACACAATATCCAATGATGTTGGAGGACTTGAAGTGGCAACTGACCAAGAACAAGATCGCCACAGACAACCAAGTGAAGATCGAGGAAGGCGACATGATGGACTTCGCAAAGAAGACCGCACAGGCTCAATTCGCTCAATACGGAATGTCAACCGTTCCTACGGACGTTTTGGAGAACTATGCGAAAGAGATGTTGAAGAAGAGAGAGTCCGCACAACAAATCATGGAGCGCGTTTTGGAAGAGAAAGTAATGAATGTTGTGAAGTCCAAAATCAAATTGGATGTCAAGAAAGTTTCACTTGAAGAGTTCAACAAACTGTTCTCAGAGCAAGGGAAATAATAAAAATTTTCAAAAAATCAATCCCGACAACAAAAATTGCCGGGATTTTTTTTGGTTTTAAATAAAAAAGTTTTATTAATTTAGTAAACCAAATAGAAGAGTAAAAAGACAGATTAATATTTAATAAAATGATGGAAAAAAATGATTTCAGGAAATATGCGGTAGGTCATCTGGGGATGAACGGATTAGCGTTAGACCAATACACTTCCCGCATATCGAACAGCTACATATCACCCAGCATCTTGGAGGAACGTCAATTGAACGTGACACAAATGGACGTCTTTTCAAGGCTAATGATGGACCGCATCATATTTCTCGGGACCGAGGTGGACGACTACTCCGCCAACGTGATACAGGCGCAATTACTCTATTTGGACTCGTCCGATCCGGGGAAAGACATCTCAATATACCTGAACACCCCTGGTGGCTCGGTATATGCAGGCTTAGGCATCTATGACACGATGCAGTACATCGGATGTGACGTAGCGACCATCTGCACCGGCATGGCGGCATCCATGGGTGCGGTTCTACTGGTGGCCGGGACAAAAGGGAAACGCTCCGCATTGAAGCATTCCCGCGTCATGATCCACCAACCCATGGGAGGAGCCCAGGGACAAGCGTCGGATATTGAAATCACGGCGAGAGAGATCCAGAAGCTGAAGAAAGAGCTATATACAATCATAGCAGACCATTCCGGAAACTCATACGAAAAGATTTTTCAAGACTCCGACAGGGATTATTGGATGACAGCCGAAGAAGCGAAAGCGTACGGCATGATCGATGAAGTATTAGTGCGGAACAAATAAGCGGAAGAGGAATAGATGGCAACGAACACGAAAAGCACGAACAGGTGCAGTTTCTGTGGCAGGTCACAGAAGGAAGTGAATATGTTGATCACTGGACCTTCCGTTAATATCTGCGACGAATGCGTGAGGATGGCTTACGAGATAGTCGAAAGCAACAAGAAAGAATTTGGAGAGAACTCCGACTTCGACGCGAAAGACCTTCCTAAGCCAATTGAGATAAAACAGTTCCTCGACCAGTATGTCATCGGACAGGATGTGGCGAAGAAAACCCTTTCCGTAGCGGTCTACAACCATTACAAAAGGCTTATGCAGCCTAAGGACGACGAGGGTGTTGAGATTGAAAAATCCAACATCATCATGGTTGGAGCGACGGGAACGGGGAAGACTCTTCTTGCGAAGACCATCGCAAAACTCCTGAAGGTGCCATTCGCAATCGTTGATGCCACAGTTTTGACGGAAGCGGGCTATGTGGGCGAGGATATCGAGAGCATACTCACCCGATTGCTCCAAGCGTCAGACTACGATGTCAAGGCGGCCGAACGAGGCATTGTCTTCATCGACGAGATAGACAAGATAGCCCGCAAGGGAGACAACCCGTCCATCACGAGGGACGTGAGTGGAGAGGGAGTCCAGCAAGGCTTACTTAAGCTATTGGAAGGATCCATCGTGAACGTGCCGCCGCAAGGAGGACGTAAGCATCCGGACCAAAAGATGATACCGGTGGACACCAAAAACATTCTCTTCATCTGCGGAGGGGCGTTCGATGGCATCGAGCATAAGATCGCCCATAGGCTCAACACCAAAGTAGTGGGGTACGCCGCAGCGAAAAGGCAGGGTGTCGTGGATATGGAGAACATACTGCAGTATGTCTCCCCGCAAGACCTGAAATCCTTCGGTCTCATCCCTGAGATCATAGGAAGACTGCCGTTGCTCTGTCACCTGAACCAATTGGACCGCAAGGCATTGCGTTCCATCCTGACAGAGCCAAAGAACTCCATCATCAAACAATATGTCAAGATGTTTGATATGGACGACGTAAAGCTCACGTTCGACGAAGATGTATTGGAATATATCGTGGACAAAGCGGTAGAGTTCAAACTCGGGGCGAGAGGGCTCCGATCCATCGTGGAGACCATCATGTTGGACGTGATGTTTGAGATCCCCTCCTCTGGAAAGAAGAAGGTCAGCATCACCAAAGCGTACGCTGAATCAAAGATCCAGAGCGCCAATATAGAGAAATTGAGGGTGGCATGATAAATTTATCATTTTTTATGATGCCAATTAACGTACTGTAATATACATTTGCGACTACAATTGCACGCCACCCTTGATATACGAGACAGATTACTGTCCAAGGGCAGATTTTAACGATTAATTGTGTTCCGATTATGAAAGACAATGAATTGGCAAAACAACTGAAATTGCATTTTGGTTTTGACTCCTTCAAAGGGAACCAAGAGGCGATTATCACCAACCTGCTGGCTGGGAAGGACACGTTTGTCCTCATGCCGACGGGTGGCGGCAAGTCATTGTGCTATCAATTGCCGTCATTAATGATGGAAGGCACTGCAATTGTGATTTCTCCCCTCATCGCGCTGATGAAAAACCAAGTGGATGCGATGAGGAACTTCAGCGAAGAGGATGGTATCGCACACTTCATCAACTCATCCCTCAACAAGGCGGCGATAGACAACGTGAAGACGGACATCCTGGAGGGTAGGACAAAATTACTCTATGTGGCCCCAGAGTCGTTAACCAAGGAAGAGAACGTGGAATTCCTCAGACAGGTGAAGATCTCATTCTTCGCCATAGACGAGGCGCATTGCATCTCAGAATGGGGACATGACTTCAGACCAGAATACAGGAGAATACGTCCGATAATCAACGAGATAGGACAGAAGGTCGCAGTCATCGCACTGACAGCGACAGCCACGCCTAAGGTACAGCATGACATCCAAAAGAGCTTAGGCATCACGGATGCGACAGTGTTCAAATCGTCGTTCAACCGTCCGAACCTTTACTACGAAGTGAAACCTAAACGGGACGACATCGACAAGGAGATCATCAAGTTCATCCGAGGCCAAGAGGGCAAGTCCGGCATCATCTACTGCCTCAGCCGTAAAAAGGTGGAGGAGTTGGCGGAGACCCTGCGCGTAAATGGTATCAACGCCTTAGCATATCATGCGGGTATGGATAGCGCGACACGTTCAGGCAACCAGGACTGTTTCCTCATGGAAAAGGTGCAGGTGATCGTGGCCACCATCGCATTCGGTATGGGTATCGACAAACCGGACGTGAGGTTCGTCATTCACTACGACATACCAAAGAGTCTGGAGGGTTACTACCAAGAGACGGGAAGGGCCGGACGAGACGGTGGAGAAGGACGATGCATCGCCTTCTACTCCAACAGCGACTTGCAGAAGTTGGAGAAATTCATGCAGGGTAAGCCTATCGCTGAACAGGAAATCGGCAAGCAGCTGCTTCTGGAGACAGCGGCATATGCTGAGAGCGTAGTTTGTAGAAGAAAAGTATTATTACACTACTTTGGAGAAGAATATTCTGAAGATAATTGTGGAAATTGTGATAATTGTTTAAATCCGAAAAAACAAGTGGAAGCGAAAGAGTTGCTATGCACCGTTCTGGAGACGATCATAGCGTTGAATGAAAAGTTTAAAACGGAGCATGTTATTGATGTCATCATGGGGAATGAGACATCAGAAGTTAAATCTTATGGACATGACGAGGAAATCGACACATTTGGAGAAGGCAAAGACGAAAGTGAAAGAACGTGGCAGAATGTGATCCAGAAAGCGATGATATGCGGATATATCACCAAGGACATTGAGAACTACGGCATCTTGAAAATCACGCAGGAAGGTAAAGCTTTCCTCAAAAAACCTAAATCGTTTGAAATAGTCAGCGAAGAAGAGGAAGAGGTCGAGGAAGTAGACATCCAATTGAAGGGTGTTGCGTCTTGCTGCGCCGACCCTGCCCTATTCTCCATGTTGAAGGATTTGCGCAAAAACTTATCCAAGAAGTTAGGATTGCCACCGTTCGTCATCTTCCAAGATCCGTCTTTGGAGGCGATGGCCACCACCTACCCTATCACCATCGAAGAGTTACAAAACATCCCTGGTGTGGGTGCAGGCAAGGCGAAACGCTTCGGAGAGGAATTTGTCCAACTCATCAAAAAACATGTTCAGGAGAACGAAATCGAACGTCCGGAAGACTTGCGTGTACGTTCCGTAGCAAACAAATCCAAGCTGAAGGTATCCATTATCCAAGCCATCGACAGAAAGATTGCGCTGGACGATATCGCGGAATCAAAAGGTCTGGACTTCGACGAGTTGTTGGATGAAATCGAAGCTATCGTCAACTCCGGTACGAAAATCAACATCGACTACTTCCTCGTCCAAATCATGGACCAGGAGCGTATCGACGAGGTATTCGACTACTTCAAAGAGGCGGAATCCGAGGATGTCGAGGATGCGCTGAAGGAATTGGGTGAGAACGATTACTCGGAAGAGGAAATCAGACTTGTCAGAATTAAATTCATTTCCGAAATGGGCAACTAACGAATATTCTGATATAAGATATTTTGGCAAGGGAATTCCGTATGATGCGGGATTCCCTTTTTAGACGCTAGACTTTAGACATTAGACTTTAGAATATATTTTGAGAAATGAAATCGAGTGATTATAGGCAACCGAAAGTATGGCAGAAAGCAATGGATCTTACAATTGCGATGTATGCCATAATCAAACAATTACCTAAAGAACGCTCTATCCAAATCCATCAGTTCTAAGCAGAGCCTAAAAACTAAAGGCTAGAGGCTAAAATCTAAAATCTAAAGTCTAATTTTGCCAATTCCCCAAAAATCACTAAGTTTGAAGTCTAGAAATTGAAGAAATTAATAAAGCAAAACTTATCATTATGTCATGTGTGAAATACATCGGGGTGGATGACCCTGATATAGACTTGTTCGAAAGTCAATATATCGTTCCGGAAGGAATGTGCTACAACTCCTACCTTATTGAAGACCAGCAGATTGCCATCATGGATACGGTGGATACCCGCAAGACCAGCGAATGGTTGGAGAACGTCAAGAAAGCGTTGGCGGGAAGAACTCCCCAATACCTCATCGTGCAACACATGGAGCCTGACCACAGCGGTTCCATCGCCGCATTGGTGGAGGCCTACCCTAACGTGACCATCGTGGCAAGCGCCAAAGCCATCCAATTCATGGGCCAATTCTTCGAAGGGAAGAGCTTCACGACGAAGGCCGTGGGCGAAGGCGATACCCTCTCATTGGGCAACAATACGCTTCGCTTCTTCACCGCACCTATGGTCCACTGGCCAGAGGTGATCGTCACCTATCTGGAGAGCGAGAAAACGCTCTTCTCGGCGGACGGATTCGGTAAGTTCGGCGTCTATGGCGCTGATCCGGACGATTGGGCATGCGAGGCCCGCCGGTATTACTTCAACATCTGCGGAAAGTATGGAGCGCAAGTGGACGCCCTGTTGCGCAAGGCATCCACGTTAGCCATCGAGAAGATTTGTCCGCTGCACGGACCAGTCCTTGAGAACGAGCTGTTGGCGGAGGCTATCCGTCTCTACTCCATCTGGTGCAAGTACGATGTGGAGACGCCAGGCGGTGTGTTGGTCGCATACGCATCCATCCACGGAGGCACACGTGCGGCCGCAGAGGCGATTGCAGCCTCTCTAAGCGCAAAAGGAGCCACTAAGGTGGCCATCACCGACTTGAGCCGTGATGATGTCGCAGAGGCGGTGGAAGATGCGTTTAGGATGGAATCCATGGTATTGGCCTGTGCCACCTATGACGGAGGAATCTTCCCTCCTATGCACAACTTCCTGCACAAACTCTCCATCAAGGGATACCAGCGTCGTCGTGTGGGTCTGATTGAGAACGGCACATGGGCACCTCAGGCGGCACGCATCATGCGTGAGATGTTGGAGAAGATGAAGGCCGTGGAGATCGTGGAGCCAGTCGTAACGATAAAGAGCCGCATGAAAGAGGCGGACAAACCACAGATTGAAGCATTAGCGGACGCTATCGTTCGCAAATAAGCGATAGATTTAACCGATAGATACGACAAGGGCGAAGCGGAAAGATTTCTGCTTCGCCCTTGTCTATGAGGAATGTAAACTTATTTACAAACACTATCCTTTAGCGAGATGAAATGGGCAATGCCTTGCGCTTCACCTTCCTTCATGAACGGATTCCACACATCCCCTAAGAACGCCACGCCTCCAAATCCCCAGCTCCGCACGAGCGGGAGACGCTCCACCGACATTCCGCCTAGGGCAATCACTTTGTCGTCGATGATTCCCTCCTCCTTTGCCTTGCGCAACATATCCGCAGAAAGGGACGGTCCATATCCTTGCTTGGAGATGCTGTCGAAGATCGGACTGAGGAAGAGATAGTCACATTGTGGCTTATGGGCAACCACCTCCTCCAAGCTATGGCAGGAGCGGGAGATATGCCCCTTCCACGACTGTGGCGGATAGGGATTCCGCTGGTTGAGATGAACACCCTTCAACCCATATTGCTCCGCCAGTTCGAAATGGTCATGCAAGACGATACGTGGGTAGTATTGCGGATCCACCTGCTCCAAGAACGACTCGTAGGCATGCACATCCGCCTCCGGCTTGCGAAGGTGAAGATACTCCAATCCGTTCCTGAAGAGAGCGTCCACACACTGCGCTTCGCCTTGGAAAAACGTGGGATAGGTGATCACAATCAGTTTCATGCCTAAACAATATAATTATTTACAAATCAAACACATGGCTTTCCATCGTATATAAATCGATGGTCCATAGACGATTGACCAAAGGGGTTCCGATTCCTGTGATCAGTTGGAGGACTTGATTCGCCTCCACACTGCCCACAATCGCCGGGGTCACGCCAAGCACCGCCTTCGAAGGCGTGTAGTCCTTCGTCTCCTCCTTCGGATAGAGGTCGGTGTAATACTTGGGGCTCTTCCCCACCCCGAACACGCAGACTTGGCCCGCCAAGCCCTGTATTGAGCCATAGACGTACGGTTTCTTCTGCGCCCGGCAGACTGCGTCGATAACGTAGCGGGAGGCGAAATTATCGCAGCCATCCACCACCATGTCATAATCACGGATGATCTCCGCCGCATTCTCCTCCGTCAGGCGGCAAGCGTAAGGAACCAGTTTCACATCGCTGTTCTGGGAGGCGAGTCGCTTCACGGCGCACTCCACCTTGCTCAGCCCCACCTCCTCTTCCGTGTAGAGCACTTGCCTATGAAGGTTCGTGACGCTCACCACATCATCATCCATCAGTCCGACGGTGCCCACCCCTGCGCCTGTCAGATAGGTGGCGATGGGAGAACCCAAGCCTCCCACACCCACGAGGAGGACACGAGCGTTCTTCAGCTTCTCTTGCCCCGCCTCGCCCATCTCAGGCAAAAGCATCTGACGGTGATAGCGTTCTTTATAGTCCATACTATCCTGCTTTGACGATTTTCAGTTCATCGAAACTACTGTCCCAATCCTTCCAAACCGGTTCCCTACCCAATTCCTTCAGGCGGGCGTTGATCTCCACCGCCGTACGGTCATCGTTCACATGGAACTGCTCCAACGCCTGCGGATAGGTGTAGTAGCCGCCTGGCTCCGTCTTGCTCTCCGCACTCATGGTCGTGACGCCTAGGCAAGCCATATTGTCACGGATGATGGCAGGTTCACGGGTGGAGTAAGAGATGTCCACGTCGTGGTCGAAGATGCGCATGGCGAAGGTCACCTGCGCCAGCTCCTTGTCGGACATGATCACGTTCGGTTGGAATCCACCATTCTCGGCAGGACGCATGCGAGGGAAGTTCACGCTGTATTTAGTCTTCCAATAATGTTTCTGCAGGTAACGCAGGTGGTAAGCCATCATGGTGATGTCGGTGCGCCACTCCTTCTCCAAGCCGATCAGGACACCCATACCGATGGAGTGCACACCCGCCTGGCCCATACGGTCGAAGCCGTTGCAGCGCCACTCGAACTTAGACTTCATGCCCTTCGGATGGTAGATGTTGTAGTTGGCCCGGTGGTAGGTCTCCTGGAAGCATATCACACCATTCATGCCATGTCGGGTCAGCTCCTCATACTCCTCCGTGCTCAGCGGCATCACCTCGATCTTCAGGTTGGAGAAATATTTCTTGGCGACGTCCAATGCCTTGGCGATGTAAGGAACACCCGCCTTAGCAGGGTTCTCACCCGTCACAATCAACAGGTTCTCGAAAGGACCCAGCTTCTTGATCGCTTTGTATTCATCCTCACACTGATCGATGGTCAGGATGGTGCGCGCCATCGGGTTGCTGATGTGGAATCCGCAATAGACGCACGAGTTGGTGCATGAATTGGTGATATAGAGCGGAATAAACATGGAAATGGTCTTACCGAACCTTTCCTCCGTATATTTTTTGCTGAGGCGGGCCATCGTCTCCAAGTAAGGCGCGGCGGCAGGCGAAATCATCGCCATGAAATCCTCCACGTCACAATGTTCCTTCGACAAGGCGCGACGCACATCAGCGTCCGTCTTCGACATGATCTTTGCGGTGGTCTCGTCCCAATCTATTTTAGCTAATTCGTCTGAAAACATCTCCTATGAGAATTATGAATTATGAATTTTGAATTATTTCTTTTTGAGGTCATGACTGAGTCTCATGGCACAGAAGTTCGGTCCGCACATGGTGCAATATTCGCCGTCCAAATGCTTTCCTTTGTGGAAATAAGACTGCGCACGCTCAGGGTCCAGCGACAAGTCGAACTGATCCTTCCAGCGGAAGTCGTAGCGGGCCTTGCTCAACGCATTGTCACGCACTTGCGCGCCCGGGTGTCCCTTCGCGAGGTCAGCCGCATGAGCCGCGATTTTATAGGTCACCACACCCACACGCACATCCTCCTTGTCCGGCAAGGCGAGGTGCTCCTTCGGTGTCACGTAGCAAAGCATGGCCGTACCCAGCCAGCCGATTTGCGCCGCGCCGATGGCGGAGGTGATATGGTCATAGCCCGGAGCGATGTCCGTCACCAAAGGACCGAGCGTATAGAACGGGGCGTTGTGGCACTTCTCGATCTGACGTTCCATGTTCTCCTTGATCTTGTGCATAGGCACGTGTCCAGGGCCCTCGATGAAGGCCTGCACGTTCTTGTCCCATGCGCGGAGCACCAACTCACCCAGCGTGTCCAGTTCGGCGAACTGCGCCTCGTCGTTCGCGTCGGCGGTGCAGCCAGGACGCAAGCCGTCGCCCAAGGAGACCGCCACGTCATATTGCGCCAGGATGTCACATATCTCATCGAAATGCTCGTAGAGGAAGCTCTCTTGGTCGTGTACCAAGCACCACTTGCTCATGATGCTACCGCCACGGCTGACGATGCCGCAAAGACGTTTATCCGCCAAGTGCACATTCTTCTTGCGGATACCCGCATGGATAGTGAAGTAGTCCACACCCTGCTCACACTGTTCGATGAGCGTATCCTTGTAGATCTCCCAGGTGAGGTCCTCCACCTTGCCGTCCACCTTCTCCAACGCCTGGTAGATAGGCACCGTGCCCACCGGCACAGGGCAGTTGCGGATGATCCATTCGCGGGTCTCGTGGATGTTAGCGCCCGTGGAGAGGTCCATCAGCGTGTCACCGCCCCATTTGCAGCTCCACACAGACTTCTCCACCTCCTCGTCGATGCTGGAGGTAGTGGCGGAGTTACCGATATTCGTATTGATCTTCACCAAGAAGTTCCGACCGATGATCATCGGCTCAGACTCAGGGTGGTTGATGTTGGCTGGAAGAACGGCGCGGCCCGCGGCGATTTCGTCACGCACGAATTCAGGCGTGATATGCGTCTCGATGCCCAATTCCTTGCAGTTCATGTTCTCACGGATGGAGACATACTCCATCTCAGGCGTGATGATACCCGCCTTCGCGTAAGCCATTTGGGTGATGCATTTACCCTTCTTAGCGCGGTAAGGCAGTGCGATATGCTCGAAGCGGAGATGGTCGAGACTCTTGTCGTCACGGCGCATACGACCATATTCGGAAGTTATCTCAGGGAGTTGTTCCACGTCATCCCTTCTTGTGATCCAAGGCTCACGCATACGAGGCAAGCCCTTCTTCAGGTCAATTTCGATGTTCGGATCGCTGAACGGACCGCTCGTGTCATAGATCATGACCTTCGGGTTCTCGGTGTGTACCTTCTCTCCGTCCACGATACTTGTAGTAGGCACCTGCTCCACTTGGCGCATCCCGACACGGATGTCAGGGAACAATGTACCCTTCAAATAAACTTTTTCGGAACGTGGGAAAACTATTTTTTGGCTCATAATGATTAGTTTAAGAATGAAGTCAACGGCGAAGAAGCCTCCGCCACAAAATTATCCGCTTGCGTGCCCAGACCAGCCTCGTAAGCCATTCTGCCCGCCTCGACAGCCTGTTTGAAGGCGACAGCCATCGCCACAGGGTCACCCGCCACCGCGATCGCCGTGTTCACCAAGCAGGCGGATGCGCCCATCTCCATCGCTTCCGCGGCGTGGCTTGGCGCACCGATACCAGCGTCCACCACAACAGGCACGTTCGCTTGTTCGATGATGATACGGAGGAAATCCTTCGTGCGCAAGCCCTTGTTCGTACCGATTGGTGCGCCCAAAGGCATCACGGTAGCGGCGCCCGCCTCCTCCAAACGCTTGCAGAGCGTAGGGTCAGCCTGGCAGTAAGGCAAGACGACGAAGCCCAATTTCACCAACTTCTCCGTAGCCTTCAACGTTTCGATCGAGTCAGGCAACAGATAGCGAGGGTCCGGGTGGATCTCCAGCTTCAGCCAGTTCGTGCCGAAAGCCTCACGCGCCATCTGTGCGGCGAAAACCGCCTCCTCCGCGTCACGTACACCCGACGTGTTAGGCAACAATTGAATATTTTGGCTCACGATATGCTTCAACATATCATCCTCCTTGTCCTCCAACTCAATACGTTTCATGGCTACCGTCACCATCTCCGTTCCAGAAGCCTTGATGGAAGCCTCCATCAAGCGGTTGGAATCAAACTTACCCGTACCCAAGAAGAGGCGGGAGTTGAACTCTTTTCCGGCAATTACTAATTTATCCATAAGTGTTATAATTAATTTTTATTCAATTCATTAAATCCATCAGTTTGCGCATCTCCTCCACAGGATCCTGCGCGCGGAGAACCGTACCCGACAAGGCGATGCCCGAGACACCGGTACGCATGATCGCAGGGATATCGTCCGCCTCGATGCCCCCGATGGCCACGATAGGCAGGTGGATACCCGCGCCTCTCATCTTCTCCACGATAGAGGTGTAACCCTCCAGCCCCAGCACCGGGGAGAGGTTCTTCTTGGTGGTTGTGAAGCGGAAAGGACCACAACCGATATAGTCCGCACCAGACGAGGCGTGCAACGAGACATCCTCGAAGGTATTGGCGGTTCCACCGATGATGAAGCCGTCGCCCAAGATGCCACGGGCCTCCGCCACCGGCATATCCTTCTTGCCGAGGTGGACACCATCCGCCCCCACCCGCTTCACCAGCTCCACATGGTCGTCGATGATGAAGGTGGCGCGCTTCTCCGCACAGAGGCTTTTCACCTCCAAGGCGATAGGCAACATCTCCTCCTCCGAGGCATCCTTCATGCGCAGCTGCACCCAACGGCAACCGCCCTCCAAGGCCATGGCGATGGAGTCCAGGTAGGAGTATTGCTCCGTGAAGTGCGAGATGAACTGCATCCGCACATTCTCCTGTAACATATCTTGCTTATTCATAGCGGACAGATGAGTGGATTAACCGCCGCAGGCAGCTTTGATGATGACGATCTGGGCACCCTCCTTCAGCGAGGAAGTCGCCCATTCCGCACGAGGGACGATCTTGTTATCAACCGCCACCGCCACCCCCTTCTCGGGCAGCGACAACTCGTTCGCCAACTCTAAAATCGTTTTGGATTCCGTGGAAGTCTCCTTTGAATTCACAAATACCTTCATTTCTTATCCTCCATTAAGTTAGAACAGAAATAAATCACAAGGAGAAACCAAGATGGATAAAATTGATTTTCAATCCCTACGGCAGCATGATCTGCATCAGGTCTGAGGGTATGATCTCAGCCAATCGTACGTTGGCACCCCTTTGATTTATCGAGCGCAAAGGTACGATTTTAAATTTTGAATTAAGAATTTTGCGTTATGAATTTTAGTTGAATTTGCGTTTTTATTCATTACATTTGTAAGAAGAGACAAAATAGGCAATGATTAATCATCAGGAGCTATGAGAGGAAAAGAGAAATGCAAATATCTGCGGGAGATCAGGAAGCGGATCGCCTCGGAGAACGACATCAAACTAGTGACGGAGGAATGCACCTACAAAGGAGAGTGCAAGGGAACCTGTCCGAGGTGTGAGGCGGAAGTGCGCTATCTGGAGTCGGAGCTCGACAGAAGGCAGAAGATGGGCAAGATCATCACCCTTGCGGGACTTTCATTGGCAGGGATAGCGGGCAGTTCTCTCCTAGCCTCTTGCGACCCTCCGATGGGTAAATCCGCCGCCATTCCAGAGGCAAACGAAAAAGCCGAAGCTACTTTTTCCATCACGGAAAACGGAGACACTACAGAAGGAGGAGACACTATATTGGAACCTGAAATTGTAGGAGAGGTTGATATCATAGATGAAGGAGAAATCATGCCCCTTCCAACAAATGACGACAGCACTGATGAGGCGGAATATCCTCCTCTTGCTCCGGAAGCATGCCAAAAAACTGTAGAATAACGGTTTGTTTTCCATTCGTGTTGGGCAAATGTATTTGTCGAACAGTAAGGGAATAATTAAATAAATAAACTATATTTGTGAACAAATTCATTTCCACAGGAGATGAATCATGTATAATTAGTAAAAAGTATATATTATGTTAGGGAAAGAGAAGTGTAAATATCTACGTGAGATCAGAAAGAAAATTGCTTTAGAAAACGATATCAGGTTAGTGACGGACGAATGTACATTCAAGGGAGAGTGCAAAGGGACCTGTCCGAAGTGTGAGGCGGAGGTGCGTTATCTGGAGAATGAACTTGAAAGAAGGAAAAAGATAGGCAAGTTCGTCACCATCGCAGGTTTGTCGCTCGCAGGATTGACAAGTGGTACATTGCTCGCATCATGTGGCGAAGAAGAAGGAGATGTGCCTATATACAACAACGAATTCGGAGAAGGAGACAACGTAGAAGAGCAGGCGAAGAGGAAGGCCCTATACTATATCATCATCGATCGTTTGAACCAGAATGACATCAATGCGAGTTCAAAGAAAGACGGCGCATCACAAAGTCATAATGATTACTTTATATTCACCGTCACAGACAAGGGAGAGATAAAAGACATACTGTTCCCTCTTGACAGCACCTTCTATGTCGAGGAAATCACCAATCTGTTGACAAGCATCCCCCAAGAGGATTTAAACACACTAGAAACCAATTGGACCTATCAAATCACCTATTATGTGGAGGACAACCAACTGAAATTCAGCAGCGCGCATTAATCTTAAAAAACATTGACACATGAAATCAATGATGAAAAACTTTATAATTGCTCTCTCCGTATTATTTACGGCGAATGTGTATGCGGGAGAGGACACTTCCGACGCCTCATATTATCCCAACGGATTTAAAATGCAGATAGAAAGATCCACGTGGGGTATAAATGTGGCAAAAGATTTGGACATAGACACAAACAACAGGTATGTATCGTTTGCCAGTGGACTATCCATCAATTTCGGATATCAACAGAATGCGCATCTATACTATGGAGGCGGTATAGGATATAGGCTCAAGAGCGAAGATTTCTTTGACGATTTCTTCCTTTCCATACCTGTATACGGTGATATTCGGATCTATGCGTCTGACCAAAAGGTGGTACCCTATATGGGGCTAAAGATCGGCTATTGCTTTAACGTAATCGGAAAAGAGGACCAAGATTTCGAGATTTACCAGGATGATGAAGGAGGGTATTACTACAATACCCACGAGTACCAGTACAAAATGAAAGGGCTCTATATCCGTCCCGAAGTGGGTGTGAGAATAAAGAAAGTGGGAATAGCCATAGGCATTCCTATTGTTGAAAAGGTTAGGGAACAGATAAAATACAACAACCAAAGACTCAGCACAACTGAGCATAAAAAAACAGGCTTTGACGTAGGGGTCAACCTGATAGTTTCCTACAATTTTTGTTTCTAAGGTTTATTCCTAAGCACAAATAAAAAAGGCGATTCGAACGAACCGCCTTTTTGCTTTATATTTGGCTATGAATTATTCCGCGCTATTATCTACGATCTCAGCGTCAGCAGCATTCTTTCTGATAGACTCGATACCGTTCAAGCAACCAGCCTTAGCCTTGTAGCTCTCACCTGTAGCGATAATCTCGCCATTGCCAGCTTTCAAACGGAAACGGAACTCACCCTTCTTGTCCTTGTAAACCTCGAACTTAGGGTTCTTCTCTGTAGCGAAACCTTCAACGGTCTGATCCTCAACTTTAGCCACTTGACTATTTTTCTGAACACTAGCGATACCAGACTTGCATGAAGACAAAGATGAATAAACCTCTGAAGTAGCGATGATCTCGCCATTGCCTGCCTTCAAGTTGAACATCACACCATTTTTCGCCTTAGAAATAACAAACTTTCCCATATCAATAATATTTAAAAGTTAATAAATTCAAACTCTTAGCGAATTTAAGAATAATAGTCGGATAAAAAAAATATTTGCACCACAAAAAAGAGGACGAATTAAATGAATCAAACAAATGCGGGACTGTCAGAATGTGGCAGTCCCGCAAGAATAAGTTTTTCAAGTCAATAAATTCACATCAATCCGACATCATCACCCTAAAAGAGAGTCGCTTCGCCTCATTGCCGGCGACGACCACATAGGTACCCTTCGCCAGCCTTTTCTTGTCACCTAGGCGAACGACGCATGGAGGCTCGCTGACAACATGATGTTCCAAGAGCTTACCATCCATGTCATATAGCTCGATACGGTTCATTTCCTTGTCCGTAGAGGCGATGGAAAGCGTGATGCACCCCTTCGATGCGGAAAGGATCTTCACCCACGCATCGGCAGGAAGGTTCCCTATCCCAGAGAGGGTGCCCGTCGTGTCACCATCCAACTCAAACCAATCCACATTCATCAGGAAGGTGCTTTCACCCTTATAGGTGAAGGTCAGTTCCTGCACCCCTTGCTTCAGGTTCAATGCGGACTCCGCCACGTACCAATCGTTCCAGCCATCCGTGCGCTCGACGTCCACCGTAAGTACCCCCAACTCATTGCCCATAGAATCGTTCACGACAATGGTGCTCGGTTCGTCGGCCTCGGAGGCGACACTGGCCAGGAACTTGTATTGGCCTGTCTTCGGCACAAGAATCCAGTATTTCGACCAATCCCCGTCATTGATCCATCCTAAGTTAGGCACTCCATCCTTATCGGGCTCGATCTGCACACCAGACATAGAGGCATAATCTTCCGCCTCGATCCTCGCAGGGATCATCACGGGCTCAACGGGTTGGTTCATCAGTTTCAGGTTACCGTCGAAGAGGTAGGTCTTCCCCGCTTCCGTCGGCACAGAGACCTCATTCACTCCGCACACCACGTTCAACGTGCCTCCGCACAGCGACACGATGGAGAGCGCCGTCATCTTGCCATCCCGCCAAGCCAAGGAATCGACGAGGAATCCTCCACGGGCACGTAGACCATTCACATAGCCGTTGGACCATTTATTGGGCAAGGCTGGAAGGATCTGCAGCCTTCCGTTGTGGCTTTGTAAAAGCATTTCGTTGATGCCCGACACGGCGCCGAAGTTTCCGTCAATCTGGAAAGGCGGATGGGCATCGAACAGGTTATTGTACGTCCGGTCTGTGGTCAAGAGCATGCGTATCAGGTCATAGGCATGGTTACCGTCGTGAAGGCGAGCCCACAGGTTGATTTTCCATGCGAGGGACCAACCGGTGGCCAAGTCACCACGTTGCTTAAGCGTCGTCTTAGCCGCCTCCGCTAGTTCAGGTGTAGCGTCCGTCGTGATTTGTGCGCTTGGGAACATACCGTAGAGGTGTGAGACATGACGGTGGTCACTACGAGGATCATCCCAGTCCATGAACCACTCCTGCAGCTGTCCGTGCTGCCCGATCTGATGAGGAGGCAACCGTTTCACTGCCTTTCTCATCGCACCACGCATCTCTTCGTCCACGCCCAATATTTCGGAAGCCTCCGCCGTATAGTTCAGCACATCACGGATGATCTGCACATCCATTGTAGGTGCGAAGCAAACGTTGTAAGGACCATGCGTATTCTCAGGCGAAGCGCTCGGGGCCGTGACGAGGTAGTCATGTCCGCTGACTGGCTCTTCCACCATGCTGTTCATGAAAAAGAGCGCGGCACCCTTTATCGTAGGATAGACATCCGCCAGAAAGTCTTTGTCGGAAGGGTTGAAGAGGTAATGTTCCCACAAATGGGTACTCAACCACCCTGCACCGGAAGGCCACAAGCCCCATGCACCATCGATCGGTGCGGAACGGTTCCAAAGGTCCGTGTTGTGGTGTTCCACCCAACCCTCCGAAACGCCCCAATGCACCTTCGCGGTCTTCTCGCCTTGGGGCACCATGCTCTTCACCTTGTCGATCAGAGGAACGGCGCACTCGGGAAGGTTGGCGGATTCAGCCATCCAGTAATTCATTTCCAAGTTGATGTTGGTCGTGTACTTACTTCCCCAGATAGGGTTCGTATCCTTGTTCCAAATGCCCTGCAGATTGGCAGGCTGTCCGCCCGGGCGGGAAGAGGAGATGAGCAGATAACGTCCAAATTGGTAATAGAGTTCAACGAAGTCCGGGTCGTCCGTCGTGTTGAAGTTCCTCACGCGCCACGTCGTGACGTTCGACGAGGAGGCGTCCGCTTCGCCCACGTTCAGGCGTACACGATTGAACAAGGCTTGATAATCAGCCAAATGGTCGGCTAGGATTTGCTCGTAACTTTTCCCGAAGAGACGGTTCATGATGCCTTCCGCCAGTGCGTTCGGGTCGCCAGAGACGTCGTCGAAAGCCTTGAAGTTGGTGGCCGTCGTCAAGATCAGGGTGGCGCTATTGGCATCCGAGACGGTTATCGTACCGTTCCGCACCGCAAAGGAACCACCATCCGTAGAGATCATCAGACGGTTTTGGAACTGAATCGCATTGACCGTGACATTTTGGATCAACATATTCTCCGCATCCTTCATGTTGTTCGAGCGATGGGGAGTCGTCAGCGTCGCATTAAAGGAGACTTTACCACTCCGATTGGCGGAGAGGCGGACCACAATCACATGGTCAGGATAGCTCGCGAAATACTCACGGGTATACTCCACCCCATCGTGGACGTATCGAGTCTTGGCGATCGCGGTGGACAGGTCCAATTCACGATAGTAATCCGTAGCGGACGCGTGCGAGGTGCTGATCACCAGGTTACCGACTGGTTGGAAGCTGGCTGGACCAGGACCGATCATATGGTCGTTCACGAGCGATTCCGCCGCCCCGTAGTTACCAGAGAACAAGGCGGAACGCACCTCATTCAGGTAATTGGCGGCACCCGACTTATTGTTGTCGCCCGGTCCGCCCGACCATACGGTGGACTCGTTCAGTCCGATGTAATCCTTCTCGACACCGCCATAGACCAATCCACCCATGTAGCCATTGCCTATCGGCAGCGCATCCGTGAAGGAGTCGCCCGCATCCTTATCGTACCACAAAGTAAGAGGCTTGGAGAAGGCCACACTCGTCCCGAGCGTCAGAAGGATCAGGCAACATACCCTTCTGAAAAAATATAATCTATTCATTTGAAGCATCATTTAGTTACCATTACACGGTGTGAGATTCCGTCCGCCAAGGAGCAGACAACATAGACGCCGGATAGTGAGACCAGCTCCTCCGCCATAGAGCGTACCTCCTCCGCATTAGCGGCCACAAAGCTTGCCACAGGTCTGCCCATCAGGTCGTAGAGCGTGTAGCGTGTAGACACGGTCGGGAAGTCTGCGGAAAGCTCCTCGCACCTCGTCAGCGTGATGTCCTGTTCTGCATCGCCCGTATAGATATCCTCCGGATAGGCGAAAGCCTCGTCACCGATTTTCAGATTGCCGAACCCCAAGTTGGCAAGGCGTGTCGGGTCATTCAGTTGCTGGCGGATAGGTGATAGGCGGAACTTATGGCTATACTGATTTTTAGAGAAAAGCATATAGTCGTCCATCGGTTTCGCACCCCAGCTGTTCACACCGCCAAGTCCCATTTGATGCAGGTCAATGCGAAGGGTGATATCCTCGTCACGCTTCAGGTCCCAAGGCAGTTTCACGTCCGTCAGATGTTGCGGTGTATAGTGTTGCGCACTGAATTCCATGCGAGGGGAACCCACCACCATCAGACCCACACCGTTTGCGTTGGTCATCGTAGCCCACTTCACATCCGTGCGTTGGCCCGTCTCACCGATCTCCATGTAAGGAATTGTCATGGAGTCTGCGGTGGTCGCATAGACGCCCATGAAGCTACCACGGTTACGACCGATGTAGTTCTCCTCTGGTCCGCGGCCGTACCAGCGAACCCGCTCGAACCCGCCAGGCAGCGTGATGAGCGTACCCACATTAGGGATCTCCGAAAGGGAACCATCCGGGTAGAAGGTATAATCCACCAAGACATCTCCGCTACCATAGATGGTGTAGGTCAGGCTCATACGAGAAGAGCCAGCCTCAGGGAACTCCAGTTGGAAAGAGACCTGCGTCTCACGGTCGGAAACCGTCTTCACATCGGAGCCCTTCACCGTGCGTTTCAAGCCCGCATAGCGCCAAGCGGCACAACGTCTCTCCATGCCATTGCCCTTGTCATTATCAATCGGCGCACGCCAGAAATTAGGCACCGGACCATCCTTGATCAACGTCTCACCGTTCAATGAATAGTCACGGATGACACCATACGAGAGGTCTATGGTCACGCTGAAATCCTTTCCCGTAATCTTAACTGAATTATTCTCCTTCGACACCTCCTGAGCCTCCAACGAGGAGATGGCGATGCGTGGAGTCGTCTCATCCCCTATCTTCATGCGGAATTGGTCCATGGCGATGCTATAGCCCTTCTTTTCCCAGGCGGTATTCTCCTTCAGGACAAAATCCAGGTCCAGGTAATACTCGGAGCCCGACTTGGTCTCCACCGCCGGCAACTTCAGCGTCACACTCTTCTTGCCCAACGGAGCGATGTCCAGATCAGAGGCGTCGATAGCTCCCTTGACAATGACCTTACCGTCCTCTCGGATGCGCCAGACACCATCCACCACATCCTTGATATTCACAAAGTTAAATCTGCTCTCGATGGAGACCTGCCCCTTGGCGGCATCCACCTCCTTGACGATGATGTTACGGTATTGGTACTTCACCTCATAGATTTCAGGCTGAGGGGTACGGTCTGGGAAGACTAGTCCGTTCGCACAGAAGTTATCATCGCTTGGGTCACCCGCCTTCCACAGTCCGCCGAAGTTGAAATACTGGGAGTCTCCACGGCGCAAGCCTTGGTCGATGAAGTCCCAAATGAATCCGCCGAAAGAGCGAGGATTCGCATAGAAAGCGTCCATATACTCCTGCAAATCGCCCACGCTATTACCCATCGCATGCTCGTATTCGCAGAGCATGATAGGCTTGTTATTGTTATCATATCCCCAGATGGCGCCCGGACCGAAGTACATCCAGCTGTTCACGTCCGCATTGTCCCAGTCACCCTCATAGTGCACCGGACGGGTCTTGTCCGCATAGTGCGCTTGGTCCAGCTCGGAGCGGAAGACGTTACCGTTACCCGCCTCATTGCCCAACGACCAGAGACAGACGCAAGGATGGTTCTTGTCACGTTGCACCATGGAGTTCATACGCTCCACGCAGGCCGCCCGCCAGTCGTCACTGCTCTTCGGCAGCTTGTCGTTGGCGCCATGCGACTCCACATTCGCCTCGTCGATCACGTAGATACCATATTGGTCGCAGATATCATACATACGAGGGTCGTTCGGATAATGCGACATACGCAACGCATTGATATTGAATCGTTTCATCAATTTCACATCCTCCTCCATCCGTTCGTAGGTCATCACACGTCCCAGGTCAGGGTCTATCTCGTGGCGGTCCACTCCTCTGAACTTAATCGGCTGGCCATTGATCAGGAAGCGGGTGATACCATCGCTTCCCTTCTTCAGCTCCACCTTGCGGAAACCCGCCTTGTTGCTTTCGTACTGCACCACCTTGCCCGACGCATCCTTCAGGGCTAGGACCACCGTATAGAGGGAAGGGGTCTCGGCCGACCAGCGGTTAGGCGCTTTCACATCCACTTGGAAGGAGGCGTCCACCTCCCCGCCATTCGGACGGATCTCCGCCAACTGCTTCGTGATAGGGGTGAAGACCTCCTTGCCCGCCGCATCATACAAGCCCAGTTCCACGCTGTAGCCCTCCGCAAGTTCGCCGGAGAAATTATCCACCCAGACCGTCGTGTTAAAGTCACCGTCCACGTAATTATCCTGCAAAGAAGCGTTGATCTGAAAATCCTGTATCTGCACCTTAGGCGTGGCGTAGAGGTAGACATCACGGAAGATGCCCGAGAGGCGGATGAAGTCTTGGTCCTCCAGCCAGCTACCGTCGCACCAGCGGAAGACCTGGACAGCGATATTGTTCTCCCCTGCCCTCAGCTTGTCCGTCACGTCGAATTCATGGTCGGTGAAGGAGTTCTCGCTATACCCCACATACTCGCCATTGATCCAAACGTAGTAGGCCGATTCCACGCCCTCGAAATGGAGACGGACGCGTTTGCCCGCCCATTTATCAGGCACTTCAAACGTGCGCTTGTAATGTCCCACAGGGTTGAAATTGGTTGGGGCATACGGAGGATTCAACCCATAGTCTGTCGCCGCCCATGGATAGGTGACGTTCGTGTAGATAGGACGGTCGTAGCCCAATGTCTGCCAAGAACTAGGCACGGAGATATTGTCCCATTTGGAAACGTCGTAACCCTCCTGGAAGAATTCGTTGTTCCTTTGTGAAGGCTTTTCCACATGGTAAAACTTCCATGTGCCGGATAAGGTCTGGTAACAGTCCGACGAACGCCTATCCCCCTTGATCGCCTCCTGCAAAGAACTGTAAGGCATGGAGGTCACGTGCGGTTTCAGTGCGTTGACACCATAAATCGTAGGCTTTCCGTTCCACTCATTGTCCTGAGCGGAAAGATTGAACGCTGCGGCAAATAGGGAAGCAGCGATGAAGGTTAATGGTAATCTATTCTTTTTCATAATACAATTCTTACAATAGTCTAATAATCAAATATATCTATTTCAAAATATGCTTAAAGACTGATCCGTCGCAAGCACGGAGGAGGTATACGCCAGGCAGGTAACCCGCCCTTTTCAGGGAGCGTTCAATGGAGGAAGGTGCACCTCCCTCCACACGAATCGTTCCGCAATAAAAACCTCTTATATCATAAACATATAACACTTGTTCTACACTCGATGCAAGAATTGACGGCAGGGAGGTGAGCTCCGAGCGACTCTTCGCGAAAAGGATTCGATCGATGTTCGCATACGGCCCAGTGATCATCAAACGCATGACATGGTCACCCTCTTGCAACAGGGATGTTTCGCCCTCAATCGTGGTATAATCGGTCCAGCTTTCCCCCTGCGGTATCTCCATGGTGTCCGTAATCGCCGCACCATCTAAGAAGAGGCGGAAACCCGAATGTTCCAAGCCGGAAGCCACCCAAGCACGGAAGTAATAGGAGGAAGACTCCTTCACGTGTAGCGTATATTCGAGCCATTCGCCCGCAGCCGTGTAGCCTAAGGCATATCCATCCGGGTTGAGCGAATCACCGATGCCGACGATGTCCACACCATCCTCACGGTAAAAGCCCTCCTCGTTGATGTAGTCCGTATCATAGAACGAGACGCTTTGTCCGCCCAAGTCATAGTTCTCCATTTCGATGACACCAGGGATCGTCACGTCTGGGACGAAAGCAGTCTGGGCTACGATCTCCGAGAAATCGGGCAAGATGGAGACGACCACGGAGAATATGCCCTGATAATCCTTTTCGATACCCGCATTGTTGATGACGGTCTGCGAATGTCCGTCGTTGTCGTGGCAATAGTTCGATCCAGCCTGGTTGGCCGCATTGCCGGAAGGAGCGCGGTCGTACACGTTATCGGAGACCTCAAAGCCGCTCGAACCCTCGTCCAAGTAGATCGGGAGCACCCAATAATCCGCCCATTGCGAAGCGGAGATGTCTGAGATGTAGTTGTGCTGGATCTGTCCGCCTGTTCCTTGGTTGGAGAGCGTGTAGATTGGTCCGCAGTCCGCCAGCAGTTGGGAGACATGGTGGATTCTGTTCCAGTTAATGTGGTTATTGTTCATGGCGGTCTCCTTCTTCGTCCAGCCGAAGCCGATCGAAATGCCTGAATAGTTCATGTAGGCCAGTTCATTGTGTTCGATGACGATATCCCTCGGGTAGCCCGCTCCGATGCCCACAGAGCCCTGCGATTCCGTGGTGACATGGTGGATATAGTTGTTCTTTATCGTATCGCGGGTACATATCTCCGCACGGTCGGACGGATTGTAGGCTTCGTGGATCTCCGTGTTGTCATCCTGCGAGAACTTGCCGATCATGATGCCGGCCGCACCTAAATCGGTGAATATATTGCCCTGTATCATATCATCGTTGGTGCCTGAAACAAAGTCCAGGCCCGTCATGGCCATTTGCGCGAAAATATTCTTTTCGATGCGGATATGGTGGGCATTCTCCACCCTGAATCCAGCGGCAGGACGCTTCAGTAGGAATTGGTTGCTGCTCAATGGCTGGCCCGGATGCTCATCGAGCACGTCGAGGTGGTACAAGCCCGCCTGTAGGTCCATGTAACCCTTTTCGCTTGGCAGGGTGAAGTTCGTGTGGGCAAACGTGATGCCCTCGAAAGAGAGGTAGCCCACCTTGTTAGAGGTGCTTTCCCCTTGGATGGTGACCAACGTCTCCAAGCGAGGAGCGACCGCTAAACTCTTGGTCAAATCCTCCCCTTTCCTAGCCTTGTAGTAGAGCACGTTCTCCGTTTCATCCAAGTACCACTCCCCTTCCTGGTCGATGAACTCGTAGGCGTTCTCGAAGTAGAAGCATTGTTGGCGGGGAGGATTGCTCATGAAGGCGGTGCCCAGCATCGGGTATTTGCGGCGCCAAATCATGGTGTGTTCAGGCTCCTGCACCTCTATCTTGCAGATATTTCCCTTGTTGGTGATTTTGTTCAGGCGCAGGATGGATTCCGCCCAGGCGATCATCAGGTGCATCTCCACCTTGTTCAGTTGGTTCCATTGAGCCACCTGATCACTATATACCTCAAAGCCCTTGCCAAAGGTGTCGACCTTTGCCAAGCGGAAGAAATTATGGTCGCCGTTATCCTTCAGGTTCGGATAGCGGGCTCGGATAGCCTTCTTTCCGTTCACGTAGAGCTGACGGAATCGGGCCTCCACGTTCGGGGCCGCCCAGATGTTGTTGTCGGCGTCATGCAGGGTCCAACCCTCGATAGGGATGCCACCCGTCACCAAAGGAGACTCGCCCGGATAGTTTCTATAACGGACGTAATGCCCCTGCTTTCCTCCGTCCAGATTGTTCAGTGTTAGCGTGCTGGCTAACTGATAAGTACCCCCACGCAGACAGACAACGATGTCACCCGTCATGGTTTCGTTCAGTTTCCGCACCTCCTTTTGCGCCCTGGAGATTGTCTTGAACGGAGCCTCGAAAGAGCCGTCGTTCGTGTCGGAACCAGAAGGAGCGACGTACAATGTAGCTTGATTACCAGATTCATCATACTGGTTAGATTCGCCTTGCGCCATCGATACGATAGGGGTAAAAGCCATCGCACCCAATATGGCCATTCGGGTGGACAAACATGCCAACCCATGCAGTAAACCTGCCTTCGTGAATTGTGTTTTCATTGCCTACAAATTATATAATACAGTGTCTATCAATAATGTACAATGGTAACGACGCAGAACCTCAGACTTCATCAGCCCAAATTCTATTCTATCAATCAAAAGACATCTTATTCCAGATGCAAGGCTTGGTTGTGTTTCCCAATCTGTTCTCCCGATCTTCGCAAACCATCTAGGAGAATTAATGTCTGCTCGCTCATTTTTCCACAAACGTGGTTAACAATCCCTGCAAAGATAGTTTTTTTTCAACAAACACAACTCTTTCCCTATGTATTTTTAAACCGATCATCATGCGTGTTCTTCGGGACACGATTCCAGCTGTTGGCATTCATCCGGCAAATTCCAGCGCTCGTCTTCGCGCAGTATGCCCTTTTTGAAATTATATTATGTTGTTCATTTTCAAACGAAAACACGTTTTATTGCCACAACAATCTCCAAATGTACGGCGTTGTGAGAATGGGGAACCACAACTCAAAATCACCGAACAAACAGATGATTATAGAAAAGATTTTTTTATGAGACGAATAGTTTTCCCATCCTTTCCGAATTAGGGAAAAAAGCAGGATGTTTAAACCAATAGAACCTAGCATGGCCGCATAAAGGTAGCCGACCACAGGTTTTGGTTCAGAAAAAAGATAGCCAAAAGTAAACACACCAAGCAGTAGGTTTACAATTCCGATCACGTATAGCATAACGAACCCGTTGGTTGAATTAAATAAATAATATTAAACAAAAAATATTGCACAATTCACTCATTTTTAATATTTTAGCAATAGACAACAAATCAATCACCATTGTCTTAGATATGCTCGACCTCATTACAAATTTTAGAAAAGTTCATGGAATTTGCAAATAATTCGCAGGAAAACGAGTAAACGATATTGGCTTGTTCAAGCAATGAAATGGCACACATTTTTAGGGGATGAGACACTTCATCGCCTAATATTAGCAGAGAAACTTATAAACAATATTTATTAGTCATTACACTTATAAATAAATTTTATAAGCAATATGACTTATATTTACTATTTATAAGCTAAAATACTTATAAACTTAATTTATAAGCCGAATCACTTATAAAATACTTTTATAAGCAAAAAGACTTATAAATTACATCTATAAGGTTATATACTTATAAACTACATTTATAAGACAAATAGCTTATACATGACAACTAAAGGGTTAGAGGCATCAAATAAAAAGAGAGGTGCAACAATGCTATTATTTTCAGGGCGATACACGTCAAAAACAAAATATAAATTATATATTTGCATATGAAACTAAAAGAAAAAATGCAGGCCACAATATCCGCAGACATAGTATCTTCGACCGCTATGGAGCTGAAACAGCTCATGGAAGTACAGCAAAACATCAACGAGCTGATACATCAGTTGTCGGCGCAGGGATTCATTTCGTGGGGAAGAGTGAGCAAAGGCGATAACATCGAATGCTACCTCAAGGATCCTAAGAATTCGCTACGTGTCGCCCTACTCCTCAAATCTTTCATAAAAAAGACACCTTTGTACGTGGATTTAGACGCTCCGTCGGCGGAAGTGGCAGGGAATTCGGAAACGGACGATAAGAGCAAGAGCAGGAAAAAACGGCTCAATCTATTCTCCACCTTTGGCATCAGGATAGCGATCGCCGTAGGCTCCATGAGAATCGCCGAAGAGTCTTGCAACGTGATGGACGGAGAGGCCATCTACGCTTCCGGAAGAGCCATCGAGCAACAAAAGACATCCAACAGGAAGAAAATAACGATCAAGAGTACCCTATTCTTCCATGCGAAGGATGAGGAGCTCAACGACCGCATAAACGCCTATCTGGGATTGATAGACGTCCTATTCAAAAGAGCCACCGCCCGCCAATGCGAGGTCATCTTCCATCGGCTCACAGGGAAAACGGAGGAGGAGATATCGAAACTGCTCGGCATAAGCCAATCCGCTGTGAATCAGCACTCCACACAATTCGGATGGAAAGCCATCGAACAGGTATTAAAACATTACGAACATATAAAATTTTAAAAAATGATTAAACTATTTCTACTTCAATTGGTTGCACACACATTGTCAGATTTTTTCTTTCAGAACGACGCCATGTGTCAGGGAAAGAAAAGGGATGGATTAAAAAGTTTCCTTTCTCCCCAGCTATTCGCTCATGTCATCATCACCTTGCTATTGTCGCTGCTTCTCGCCTCCCCTTGGGGATTCTGGGCTCCGGCGTTCATCATAGCGGGCACTCATTACGTCATCGACGGACTTAAAAACGCACTCCGCAAAGAACGGATTCACTTGTTTTTCCTTGACCAGATATTACACATTGCGATTATCGCAGCGGCATGTATCCTCAGCTACGAAAAGATGGAGCCATGCCAATGGGCCACGGAGCTTATAAACACGATGGATCAGCACGGATTAAGCGTGCTTTACCAGGATTCCACCATTGCGATATTCATCGGCATACTCTGGTGTCTAAAGCCTGCCAATATCATCATCAAGAAAGTGTTATCGTACGCGAAGGTGAGCGTGCCGACGGAGGAGTCATCAAAGGGAACAGGAGACACATTGGAGTCTGACGAACTGCCTAACGCAGGAAAGATCATCGGAAACACAGAGCGTCTGATGACCCTGACATTCGTCTTGACAGGCGATTATGAAGTGGTCGGATTCATCATGGCGGCAAAGTCCATCCTAAGATATTCGGAGAGCAAAACAGCCAAATCGGAGTATGTGCTGATAGGCACATTGCTAAGTTACGCCATCGCCATATTCCTGGGACTTAGCATAAAACATCTATTCAGGATATGATGAGGGACAATATGTGCCTGACGAGTTTGATAAAATAACATTCCAATACAGTGATTA
This sequence comes from Paludibacteraceae bacterium, assembly GCA_045226255.1. Taxonomy (GTDB): domain Bacteria; phylum Bacteroidota; class Bacteroidia; order Bacteroidales; family Paludibacteraceae; genus UBA1181. Next base: position 275,027 of record JBGVCG010000016.1, read on the forward strand.
ACGAGGCTATTAGTAGGGAGAGTAATCCGATTTTAAGGGAAGAGGGCTTCTCTTCGTACCGTTTCAGGCTCTTTTGGTATGCCGGTTCACTTAACTTTTCAATGTAATATGAAGCATTTCTGAAATCATCTCGGGAGACTGTCACAGGCAATTCTGAGAGGGACGTGGCCTTGTTGATGTTGCGTTGTTCGTCGATGCTGACATAAACCTTGGGCTTATCGTATACTACCACAACAATGTACCGATCGTATTCGGCAACTGAGTCGATGTACCCAATATCAGACAACGAGCATTGTTGGTCACATTTATGGAAATCCCCATAGGGAGTTGTCACATCCCATGTCTCCCATCCATCATAACGGACGCCATCTATGTCATAACTCGCATCCTCAATACTGATCGTGAAAATCACGAAAACAAGCAGGAAATTGATAACAAGGACTAATGTGATGGCAAATGAGATGGCACAATTACGTAATGTATGTTCAGAGTGTTTGTACTTCGACCATACAAAGGATAGAACCACACTTAAAACAATTATGATGAAGATGAATAATATTTCGATCATAACGTCTAGTTACTTTAATTCAACAATACACTTAAACGGCATCATTCAACGGATAGGGAACCTTCCAACCTAAGCAACGCTATCTAAAAACAACAACTATTTGGCAATCCAGTCTCGATTAAACCATTGACGGCGTTTCAGCCATTGATCGGCAGCTTGTAATGCGTGTGATTTAAAAACATCAAAATTCATTGTCAACGGATAGATACGATTATTGATTTCTTTGGCAGATAAAACATACATTCCGTGCCATCCGTTTTCAGGGAACTCTTCTGAGCCACCATTTATCATGTTGACAAATTTAGGTAATCGCAAAAAATCACCATCAAGTACAAAAACCACACTCCAAAAGAATGACTGCATTGCGTGAATTGATGGTTCTCTGTCACGTGTCACCCTATCTCTAATGCTCGTTTTTGCTTGTACACAACCGAAGCAATATTTTTTGTCATCAAAGGTTAGAATACCATATAAGTCAAAAATATTGGCCTTTATTTGCTCTCTCAGCCAACTAATATCACGAGGTTCATTTGCCAACTCGCTTGCTTTAATCAAGGTGTTTAAATCCCGCTGTAAAACGATTTCTATTCCTGTACCATGTAAAGCGAGCGATGCTAGATCTTTGACCATCTCTTCAAAGGCATGTCCACTTGACTTTTTCCAACTTTGGTCTGCACTAATCACCTTGCTTATTGTTTCCAAATCAGAAATGCCGGATTTACGAAACAGATGTGCCCTATAAATAGCATTCCACAAATCTGCAACCGATTCATTAGGGAACTTCCGCAATGCTTTTGTAATTGTCAAACGTATAGCGTTTTTTTGTGCTTCTCGATCAAAGTCGTCTTCCACTTGTTTCGAGATTTTATCATTCTTGTGTTCTTCTTTTAATGTCTTAATGTGACAATTATATTCTTCTTGATATGTATTGAGACAATACTGATAATACTTGCTTCCCATAATTATTTCTCATTTATTTCAAAAATCTGTTTTATTTTTTCTCCCCACGCATATGCTAATAAAGGAGGTACAGCATCACCAATTTGCTCATATTTATCCTGTACGGTTCGGTCAATATGTGGTACAATATACGGACCTCCCACAAATTTATAAGAATCAGGGAAAGATTGAAGGCGGGCACACTCGCGAACAGTTAGTGCACGGTCATATTGTGGATGAACAAATTCATCTAAACAATGGCTTGTAACAGTTGGTGAAGGTTCGTTTGTCATCAATCGATAATTACGTTTTATAAACATCTTTTGGGGCAATATTCGCTCTTTTTGTAGGCGTTCTCTATCTACACCTTTATAGCGATCAAATAATGTTTTTAAACTCTCACCCTGATGTAAAAGTGCAAATCGTTTTAGGGTACAATCACGGTGCTTCATAGGCATATGATTCAGTATTTCCTGTGTTGCCATAGGCTCTCTATGCCAAAAAGCATCGTTACGCATCAGTTGTTCATAGTCTGAATGGCTTTCTGTATATTCTTTTCCTTCCTTACCGCTATTAGCAATAACATTGGGCAGTCCGGCTAATGCGTCTTCCACTGTCACAATAGGGCTATCATTAGGTTTAGGAGGTTCCAATTTCCATTCAGGGAAGCGACAAGCAAGAATAAAAAAACGATTTCTCTTTTGCGGCACACCAAATTTTGTAGCATCGAGAATAACTTCAATATAGTTTCCATATCCTGCTGCTTTCAATTCTCTTTTTAGAATATTTACAATTAAATCGCCCGATTGTTTTGCTTCGCGCTTTGAAGTAATTGCCGGGACATTCTCAAAGAGTATCATTTTCGCATTTGTTATTTCTGCGATACGTATACCTTCGCGGAATAAGAATTGCCGATCATCGTAGAACGAACGAGAAGTATTTCCTGCTGTTGAAAAAGTTTCACAAGGCATCCCTGATGTCACTAAATCAACCCCTGTTGAAGGTATATATGGTAATATTTGTTCTGCTGTTACTTGCCGAATATCAGAGTGAATCAAGTGTACTTCCGGATGATTAGCAGAATATGTTTCACAACAACTTTTGATATATTCGATTGCCACTAATGTTTGCAGACCTGCAGCGTGCAAGCCTGTACAAATGCCACCTGGACCAGCAAAACAATCTATATGAGTCAATTTTCCTTCTTTTTGCGTCAAGTCGCCCTCATTAAAAACCGTTTTGTCGAATTTGGATTCAACTTGATTGGTCGATGACAAATTGAGTAGTATTGTATCTGTAAAGGTCTCCCATATTTGCAAATGATGCGGTTGATATTGGTCGTATAAATGCTTTACAAACTGTAACTCAAAAACAAGGCGCAAATCATTGGGATCATTCTCTGGCGTTCCTTCTTTGCGTGTTCCAACTCTAGCAATCTTTATTAAATACAAATCACGTATACCCGTGACCCCCAAATTACATTGTTTGCCAAAATAAGGAATAAAATAGTATAATTTATTGAGTGCAACCGTAGATGGAAATTTCTTGCCTGTATAATATATAGTTGCTGTTCCGTTAAGAAAATGTCTAACATTGTCTTTTTTCACATTGCAGATAAGTACATTTTTCGACATATCCAAATTCTCAAAGTGTTCAACATCACTTTGATTGTTCACGATTTCCACTGGATATTCATTTTGTGTGCTAAATAAATCCAATTCAAGTATCTGCGATGTGTTTTTGCCTTTTTTCATTTGTTTTTAACAACAATCGATATATTATTTCCAAATTATCTATTTCAAATTTGTACAAAATTACAAAAGAATTTCTGATTTAGTAGGAATATCAGACGATTTAGATTCGGTAAAAAAACTAGTTGTTTTTTACAGTAACCGATTGATTTCTCCATATGCGTTTATCCTTGCAAGAAGAGAACAATGAGTTAGGAAGGAAAAACGGAGTTCTATCGGCAATTATTTAAATTCGCCCAGCCTCCCCCCTATTTCTTCAACAAATCAGGTCGCAGCAGCTTGGTTCGTTCCACCGCCTGCTCGTACTCCCACTCCTTGATCTTCGCCTCGTTGCCGGAGAGAAGGATGTCAGGCACCCTCCACCCCTTGTATTCCGCAGGGCGTGAATAGACCGGTGGAGCCAAAAGGTCATCTTGGAAGCAGTCCGACAAGGCGGATTGCTCGTCGCTCATCGCACCCGGAATCAACCGCACGATAGCGTCCGTCATGATGCAGGCCGCCAATTCGCCGCCTGTCAGTACATAATCACCCACGGAGACCTCCTTGGTGATCAGATGTTCACGGATACGGTGGTCGATGCCCTTGTAGTGTCCGCAAAGGATGATGACATTATTGAGGAGAGACATGGAGTTCGCCATCTTCTGGTCGAACATCTCCCCGTCGGGTGAGGTGTAAATCACCTCGTCATAGTCGCGTTGTTCCTTCAGGTGGGTGATGAGACGGTCGATCGGTTCGATCTGCATCACCATGCCCGAACTGAACCCGAAGGCGTAATCATCGATTTTTCTATGCTTATCGAGCGTATAGTCACGGATATTGTGCACGACGATTTCCGCCAACCCCTTCGCCTGCGCTCTCTTCAGGATGGAATGGTTCAGCGGACTATCCAGCAACTCCGGCACGGCCGATAAGATATCGATTCTCATAGCATTACTTCAATTTACTCATGAAACGTTCAGCGTCCACGACGAAACGCTGATGATCCGCCGAGCCGATCAGCTCGCCCTGCTCGTTCTTCGCCTCAATCGAATAGGCGATCCTGCGGCCATCGATCTCCGTGATCGTAGCCGTGAAGGTGATGCGGGCGCCTACCAACGCAGCCTTGGTGTGCTTCGCATTGATCTCCGTACCGACTGTTTGGGAGCCTTCCGGAAGAGCATCCGCCACCATCTTCAGTGCGGTGTTCTCCATGTAAGCGATCATGGCGGGCGTACCGAAGACCGGCAATCCACCAGAGCCTAATGCGACAGCGGTATCCTGCTCGCGGATAGATATCGTCTGGGAAAAAGTTTGTCCTACCTGCATATCCGTAATCAATTAAAATTCAGAAGAGAAATGGAACCTGATCTTAGGGAAGTCCGTCTGGGCCATCTGGAGGATATAGCCTGAGTCGGCGAGGAAGACATCCCTATCCTCCATATCCTTGGCCATATATTGGTACTTGCGCTTCTTGAAGGTATCCAGCGCCTCGGCATCGTCGCTCTCGATCCAGCAAGCCTTGTAGAGGTTGATAGGCTCCCAGCGGCACTTCGCGTTGTACTCATGGAGCAGGCGGTACTGGATGACCTCGAATTGGAGTTGTCCGACCGTACCGATGATCTTGCGTCCGTTGAACTGGTTGGTGAAGACTTGGGCAACACCCTCGCCCATCAATTGTTCGATACCCTTTGCCAGCTGTTTCGCCTTCATCGGGTCATCGTTCTCAATGTATTTGAACATCTCAGGCGAGAAGCTAGGCAAGCCCTTGAAGTGGATGGTCTCGCCGGAGGTGAGCGTGTCGCCGATCTTGAACGTTCCGCCCGAGTCTGGAAGACCCACGATATCGCCTGGCCAAGCCTCGTCGACCGTCTCCTTCTTCTGCGCCATGAAACAGGTCGGAGCGGAGAACTTCATCATCTTATCGAGGCGCACATGCTTATAGTTGACATTGCGCTCGAACTTGCCCGAGCATACCTTCACGAAAGCGATGCAGCTGCGGTGGTTCGGGTCCATGTTGGCATGGATCTTGAAGACGAAGCCCGAGAAGGTCGTCTCCTCTGGTTTCACCACACGCTCCTCCGTCTGGGTAGGCTGCGGTGTAGGTGCGATTTGGCAGAAGCAATCGAGCAACTCCTTCACACCGAAGTTGTTAAGCGCACTACCGAAGAAGACCGGCGCCACTTGACCCGCCAGATACTCATTCACATCGAGGTCCGAATAGACACCATTGATGAGGTCGATATCCTCGCGCAGTTGTTGCGCATCCTCCTCACCGATATGCTTCTCCAGCTCAGGGCTGTTAACGTCCTTGAATTCGATATTTTCTGTAACAACCTGTTTGCTAGGCGTATATAGATTCAGTTTTTGTTCGTAGAGATTATAAACGCCCTTGAACTTATCCCCTTGGTTGATTGGCCAAGAGAGCGGGCGGACACGGATATTCAGCTCCTTTTCGAGTTCGTCCATCAGGTCGAACGGGTTGTTACCGTTGCGGTCCATCTTATTGACGAAGACGATGACCGGCGTATTACGCATACGGCAGACATTCATGAGCTTACGGGTCTGCGCCTCGACACCCTTCGCGCAGTCGACGACGATGATAACGCTATCGACGGCGGTCAACGTACGGAACGTGTCCTCCTGGAAATCCTGGTGACCCGGTGTATCAAGGATATTGATTTTGAAGCCATTGTAATCGAAAGCCATGACGGAAGTCGCGACGGAGATACCACGCTGCTTCTCGATCTCCATCCAGTCGGACGTAGCCGTCTTCTTGATTTTATTAGATTTCACAGCGCCCGCGATATGGATGGCGCCTCCGAACAACAATAATTTTTCCGTCAGCGTCGTCTTTCCCGCATCCGGGTGGCTGATGATCGCAAAAGTCCTTCTCCTTTTAATCTCTTCTGATAAACCCATAAGTTCATTAATCAAATTATGGCGCGAAGTTAGCAAAAAAGCGCATATAATTCTACGACGAGTACGTCATCTTTCTTTTTTGCGCCAAGAGGGGTTAAAGACAAGTCTGAGCGAAAGCTTTCTGCGGGTTTCGTGGGTCTACTTCTGTGCTGCAAGATAACGAGCAAACGGGTAAGCATGATGTCGTCCACCTCACGTTCAGAAACCGAACCCAACGAGACCATTTTGCTGACGTCAGCAAAATGGTCCGACGCCAGCTATCCCTTATTATTCAGCAGTTTCTTCTCCTCTGTTGCCAAACGACGTTCTACTTTTTTCACATCCTCGGCAGGAGGAAGATTCTCTGGAATAATACTACGCTCAACAAGCATTTTCCTTACCGCAGCATTGTTGTCAACATGCTCTTGTGTAATAGGGACTTCTCCTTGAAGATCTTTGGTCTGTACGTTCACGCTGGTCATTTCTGTGGCGAAATCTTTGGCTTTAATGCTGATCGTAGGAAGGAAGTCGGCAAGCGGACGAGTCGAAGGAACACCCATTCTTTGCTTCATCATGTTTGTACTTAAGCGAAAAAGTGCCTGATCGCCCTTCGAACGGATAACCGCAAAAGTTTGGTCATTCACACCACGCTCGTATAAGATGCCAGAGAGTTTTTTCTCCGTTTCCTGCAACTTGGCACGTGCCTTAACTCTCTCAATTTCAGAAAGCCGCTTTTCTATCATCTCAGCCCGACGTGTCTGAACGGCGAAATAAGTCTGAGCGAAAGCTATTTGCGGTTTTCGTGGATCTCCATTCTGAGCCACAAGATAACAGGCATAACGGGTAAGCATGATGTCGTCCACCTCACGCAAAGCACCTTTTGCAAGATTTATCATTTTGCTGACGTCAGCAAAATGATCAGTCAACGACTGCCCCGCATTATTACAGGATTCTTTTGCTTTATCAATCACATGGATAAAATTGCGCCATTGGGTATAACCCAACAGAGAACATAGATCTCTTGCACTCCAACACTCAGTCTCGTTAATCATACAGACCGCTTCTTCATAGCTTTTAAACAAAGCAAATATTTCTTCTTTTTTCATAAGTGTAATATTTATATAATTGCCACAATATCAAAACAGACAGCCGAACATTCGGCAGACACAAAGATAGGGGAAAATACGGAATTTTACACATTTTTGCGAAAATCCTTTACCACAGAGCGAATTCGTTGTATATTTGATGAGGAAATCATAGAGGTACTAACGAACAAAAACATAACGATTCAACCATGTTAGCAAAAGGAACCAAAGCACCCTACTTCGAAGGGCAAGACGAGAACGGAAACACCGTGAAACTCACGGATTTCGCAGGGAAGAAACTGGTGCTCTATTTCTACCCGAAAGACAGTACACCGGGCTGCACAGCCGAGGCGTGTGACTTGCGGGACAACTACACTCGTTTCCTCTCCTTGGGCTACGAGGTCATCGGAGTCAGCCGAGATAGCGCCGCCTCCCACCAACGCTTCATCGCCAAGTACAGCCTACCCTTCCACCTCATCGCGGACACTGACCTTACCATCCTGAAAGCCTACGAGGCCTGGGGTGAGAAGAAAATGTACGGGAAGGTGACGGAAGGCACACTGCGGACCACCTACGTCATCGACGAGCAGGGCATCATTATCGACGCAATCGGCAAGGTGGACACCAAGAACCATACGGAACAAATATTGTAAAGTGGATAAATTTAGCAGGAGGAAAAATCATGTGGAAGGAAGGGCATGAACTAGTAATAAGTCCATCCAAATGGGCATACTTGACATATATGATTCTTGCTGTCATCATAGTAAGTATTTTGGGTCTTAACATACAGCATTGCGATCCTGCAGCTAAGGATAAAGTGATACTTTTGGGGGCAGCATTCTTAGCCTTTATGTTCTTACTGATGTTGTTGAAGCGTTCGAAAATCAAGAAAACGCACCCCATAATCATCTCCGAAAAAGGAGTTCAAACATCTCCGGAAAACATAATAAGCTGGGATCTGATCGATTACGTCTATGTTCTCCATGAAAGGAATGAATTTAAAAGACATGACTCCATAGATTACTTTTTTATCACAGAATACCACGATAATAACGGAAATACGAAAAGCATCTCAATCAATATCAACGATTTCGACTACGTCGAAGGTGAGATCGAAAAGGCGGTTAAATATTGGAGTGGCAGGCATATCGGAAACTTGACGGCCAAATCATGCGATGAAATCGTCTCTGACAAAGAGATTCCTGAGGAAGAAAAACAGAGGATCACAGAAAAATACCAAAAGTACATTCCCATATTCGAGGAAGAAAAAAAAAGGGAAAAGAAAACGTTCGTGGCGCTGTCAATACCTCTCTCACTTTTGCCAATGGCTGTGTTCGTCTGCGATTCCAAGGAAGAACTCATAAACATAGACGCCATCGGATGGCCGATTGTATTCCCGATCATAGGCCTAATATTGCTCATATTCTTTATTCCCTGCCTCGTAATCCATAACATCAGAACAAAATTCCGGGAGAAACCAGACATCTCACAACTCTCCGATTCGGAATTTCTGGATTTGCTCAAGATGGTTCATAACAAAGAGTATTTTGACAGCAAGAAAACCTTCATCGGGTTTGGAATAGCAATCGTCATATGTATTCTGCTCTTCTGTCTCTTTGTATTTGTATAAGTATAACGCTATACGGAAAAACACGGAAAGACACACTGCGGACCAACCATGTCATCGCTAGGCAAAATATCATCACGGAAGTTATCGCTGGATACCAAGAACCATACGGAACAAATATTATAAAGTGGATAAATTTAGTAGGAGGAAAAGTCATGTGGAACGAAGGTGAAGATCTTGTATTAAAGTCGAAGAAAATACCCCACCCGGAGTTATGGATCTATACATTTTTATGGTCCTTGTTATGTTTGTTTGTTGTTTATAATACCGATCTAACCTCCAACAAGTGGTGGCTGGGGGCACTCGTTTTATTGGGGATACTCGCCATACTTATATATTTGATTGTGGATGACATCATAGATAGCGCGAAGCGGCACGACATCATCATCTCAGGGAATGGTATTCAAACAGGGATGTATGACGTACGACTCTGGAACACAATCGACTATGCATATATCGTTTACGTGAAAAAAGCGGGGAATCACCTTTCCATCGAACAGAACATAAACGGGGAAAAAAGCAATGCGCAGTTCGATTTGCGCTGTTACAAGTACAAAAAGGAGGATCTTGAGAAGGCGATCGCATTCTGGAGCAAGAGACCGATAAGCAAGTTGTCGGACAAGCACCGTGACGAGTTCATCGCAGAGCGGAACATGACGGGGGAGGAGCGGCAAAGCTTCTACGAGATGTGCCTAAAGAGTATTCCGATTCTCGAAAAAGGATGTAACTTGAAATCACGTCTGTATCTAACTGCCCTTATCACATTCTTCACCGTCCACCTCATTTTATTTATCATATTCATAGATTTATCCGATGATCGTCAGTTTGCCATTGCCGCATTTACAGCCCTTCTTATCCTGATCATCGCAGGATTTATACGCTATTTCATAGAGGACGTTGTACGCAGGAATCCGATAATTGAACAACTCACCGATTCCGAATACAACGACATCTGTACTATTGTGAGCAGGAGTTCCAGTTTTACGATAAAAAGGGGTAATGGTGGCATCGGTTTTTGGATATTCTTCCTCTGTGCCACTGTGGCAGCCTTCATTTCCTTGTATTTTGCCATTTATCTACCCTGAGGTCGAATGAATATGGAAAGAAAAGGTTAACTTTGCGCAGAAATTTAGTCCAATGTGTTATGTGAAAAATTCAGTTGGAGAAAAACATGTGGAGCGAAGGTGAAGATCTAATAATGCGGCCGAAGAAAATACCCCACCCGGAGCTTTTGGTCGTTACTGTCATTCAATTGATTATCAGTTTCTTTTTGTGCGTTACGTGTGTGCAGGAAGAAAGGTTTAAGTTCATGGTTCTCTCTGGAGCGTTCACTTTGCCATTCCTTATCGCTACAGTCTATTTTTTCCTGAACAGCGCGAAGTTGCACCCCATCATCATCTCCGGGAATGGTATACAAATAGACACATACAATATATTGGTCTGGAAATTCATAGACTACGCATATGTCTATCACAAGAAGAAACAAACTTATTTCCGCATCGAATACACTCAAAACGGTGAGAAAGAAGTAGAGGATATCGACATAGTAAAATACGCGTACACGAAGGAGGATATCCACAATGCGGTTAATTTCTGGAGCGGCAGACTGATTGGGGCCCAATGGAACAAATACCGCGACGAACTGATTGCGGAAAGAGGATTGACGGATGACGCGAAAGTGGAGTTCATGAAAGAGTGCGAACGGTATGTCCCTCTTTTCTACAAGGAGAGGGATACTATGTTATGGGTGTTCGTATGTCTATTCGTCGCTATAGTTACATGTGTGGGCTTCCTCGGGGGAGCGAATTCCCATTCCCTTTCTTATTACAAGGGATTATCCCTCCTGGTCTTCGGGTTTTCTCTTTGCCTGGTCGTATTACTCGTCATCGGTCCATACATGACGAACCGTTTCCGCAAGAATTCTTTGCTTGGTCCGCTGTCGAAGGAGACATTTAAAGAGATTTATAAGATTGCGCACGATGGGGATGAATATGTCAACGAGGAGAAAGATGTACGTATATATGCGATCATATCCATAGTGATGGCCGTTGTCAGTTTCTTCTGCTATTTGCTGTTGCCGTAGGTAAGTGGTTTATAAGATATAGGAAACGCCTGCATCCGATGTGAGATGCAGGCGTTTTGTTTGGGGGCATTAAGCACGACAGAATATTTCCCACAACTTGTCGGTTGTTTATTTATCAAAATGTCACCTCAAAATATATTTTCAGTACAAAAAGTTACAAAAAACCATAAAACAAGATGCATATTGAGCCTATTTTACGTTAAACACAGAAATAATCCAACAAAACTCGCCATATTACTACTTACAATCAAACATAAAACAATATACATTCTCTTTCAATCAGTAATAAAAACCATATACAAAACTTACAATCTATTATTTTTCAAACAAAAACTATCACAAACAATCCAAAAAGTGTGCTATTGATATCAAAATGTTATATATTTGCATTGTTTTAATAACAAAAAGACAGATAAAGAAGAAAACAAATGGACACATTGACAGAATACATAGAATTCACGAAGATGCAGGGAGCCGGAAACGACTACATCTATGTCAATACAATGGAGTATCCAATTGGAAATCCAGAGGAACTGTCCATCAAATGGAGCCGCGCACACTTTGGTATTGGTTCGGACGGCCTTGTCCTGATCGGACGCTCCGATGTGGCGGACTTTAGCATGAGAATCTTCAACGCGGACGGGTCTGAAGCGAAAATGTGCGGAAACGCTTCCCGCTGCGTCGGTAAATATGTATACGAGAAGGGCCTGACCCGCAAGACGGAGGTCACGCTGGAGACTCTCTCAGGCATCAAATACTTATCGTTGCACGTGAAGGACGGAAAGGTGCCATTCGTCACCGTCAACATGGGTAAGCCTATCCTTTCCAACAAAGCACAGGTGGATTCGCCGGACGGATCTCTCTTCGACGCACCGATAGAGGTGGAGGGGAAACAGTTCAGGGGGACGTTCGTCTCAATGGGTAATCCGCACTTCGTAATCTTCGTCTCCAGCCTAGACGATGTGGACCTCCCAACCGTCGGTCCGCTGATCGAACACCATCCCCTCTTCCCTGAACGGGTGAACGTGGAGTTCGTCGAGACGAAGGAGGACGGCAGCCTGCGCATGAGGGTGTGGGAAAGAGGATCCGGCATCACCATGGCCTGCGGCACCGGCGCCTGCGCTACCCTGACCGCCGCGGTGCTCAACAGGAAAAGCGTCCGCAAGAACATCGTGCGCATGGATGGCGGCGACCTCACCATCGAGTGGAACGAGAAGGACGAGCATATTTACATGACGGGAGAGGCCGTCAAGACATTTGAAGGAAAAATAGAAATATAAATACAAATAAAACATACAGAGAGGATTAGAGATATGGCTTTAGCGAACGAACATTTCATGAAGTTGCCGGACAATTATTTGTTTACGGATATCGCAAAGAAAGTGAACACGTTCAAGGTGGTGCATCCGAAGGCGGAGATCATCCGTCTGGGCATCGGGGATGTCACCCGGCCATTGCCTAAGGCGTCATTGGAAGCCATGCACAAGGCGGTGGACGAAATGGGGGATGCGAGCACATTCAGAGGATACGGACCGGAGCACGGTTATGACTTCCTCATCAACGCCATCATCAAAAACGATTACGAGCCAAGGGGCGTGAAGCTGGATGCGGACGAGGTCTTCATCAGCGACGGTAGCAAAAGCGACACGGGCAACATCGGAGATATTCTTCGCCATGACAACAGCATCGGAGTGACCGACCCGATCTACCCTGTCTACATCGACTCCAACGTCATGTGCGGACGGGCGGGCGTACTCGAGGACGGCAAATGGAGCAACGTGACCTACTTGCCGACCAACATGGAGAACAACTTCGTGCCGCAGATCCCGAACCACAGGGTGGACATCATCTACTTATGCTACCCTAACAACCCGACGGGAACGGTCCTCTCCGCCGAGGAATTGAAGAAATGGGTCAACTATGCGATAAAGAACGACGCCATCATCATGTACGACGCAGCCTACGAGGCATATATCCAGAACCCGGACATCCCCCACTCCATCTATGAGATACGGGGTGCGAAGAAGGTGGCGATCGAGTTCCGCAGCTTCTCCAAAACGGCTGGTTTCACCGGCGTGAGATGCGGATACACGGTGGTTCCGAAAGAGTTGACCGCCTCCACGCTCTCAGGCGAGCGCATCGCACTGAACAGGCTCTGGAACAGAAGGCAGTGCACCAAGTTCAACGGAACCTCCTACATCACGCAGCGTGGCGCGGAAGCCATCTACAGCCCGGAGGGAAAGAGCCAGGTGCGGGAGACCATCAACTACTACATGACCAACGCCAAGATCATGAAAGATGGACTCACATCGCTCGGTTACCAAGTGTTCGGTGGAGAGAACGCGCCATACCTTTGGGTGAAGACACCGAACGGAACCACCTCCTGGAAGTTCTTCGAGCAGATGCTCTACGAGGCGAACATCGTCGGCACACCAGGCGTCGGATTCGGTCCGAGCGGCGAAGGCTACATCAGGCTGACCGCCTTCGGGGAGAGAGAGAACTGCGAAGAGGCCATGCGTAGATTCAGGAAATTGTAACAGAAATGAATAACAAATCATCAATAAAAATTTGTACACTATGTCAAGCTTAAGATTCAAAGTAGTAGGCGAAGCCTTCAGGAAGAAAGCCTTGGAGGTTGAGACACCGGCCGAGAGACCGTCCGTCTATTTCGCAAAGTATGTCTTCAACAAGCAGAAGATGTTCAAATATCTCCCTGCTAAAGTGTATGCCAAGATGTGTGACGTGATCGACAACGGCGCACCGCTTGACCGTTCCGTGGCGGACGAAGTGGCTGCCGGCATGAAGAAATGGGCCATGGACCTAGGCGTAACACACTACACGCACTGGTTCCAGCCATTGACCGAAGGTACTGCGGAGAAGCATGACGGATTCGTGGAGCATGACGGCAAGGGCGGTATGATGGAAGAGTTCGAAGGCAAGCTCCTCGTTCAGCAAGAGCCAGACGCCTCTTCATTCCCTAACGGTGGTATCCGTTCCACTTTCGAGGCCAGAGGATATTCCGCATGGGACCCAGCCTCTCCAGTCTTCGTGGTTGGCGACACCCTGATGATCCCTACCGTGTTCATCTCCTACACCGGTGAGGCGCTCGACTACAAAGCACCTTTGAAGAAGGCCCTCCGCGCCGTAGACAAAGCGACGACAGCCGTTGTGAAATACTTCAACCCAGAGGTGAAGAAAGTACAGGCGAACCTCGGTTGGGAGCAGGAGTACTTCCTCGTGGACGAAGGTTTGTATTCCGCACGTCCAGACTTGCTGATGACGGGAAGAACCCTCTTGGGTAGGGAGTCTGCCAAGAACCAGCAGATGGAAGACCACTACTTCGGCGCCATTCCTTCCAGGGTAGCAGCCTTCATGAGAGACTTGGAGATCCAGGCATTGGAATTGGGTATCCCTTGCAAGACCCGCCACAACGAGGTAGCACCGAACCAGTTCGAGTTGGCCCCAATCTTCGAGGAGTGTAACTTGGCGGTAGACCACAACATGCTCATCATGTCATTGATGAGGAAAGTGGCCCGCAAGCACGGATTCCGCGTGTTGCTGCACGAAAAACCATTCGCAGGCATCAACGGATCAGGTAAGCATAACAACTGGTCTTTGTCCACCGACACTGGCATCGTATTGCACGCGCCAGGCAAGGATTCAGAGAGCACGTTGCGTTTCATCACCATCGTCGTGGAGACCTTGATGGGTGTATATCGCCACAACGGATTGTTGAAGGCCTCCATCATGAGCGCCACCAACGCACACCGTTTGGGTGCGAACGAGGCACCGCCGGCAATCATCTCTTCCTTCCTCGGCAAGCAGTTGACCGACGCTTTGAACCAGATCGAGACATCAAAGAACGACCAACTGATCACACTCGCAGGCAAGAAGGGCTTGAAGCTGGATGTTCCATCCATCCCTGAGTTGCTGATCGATAACACAGACCGTAACCGTACTTCTCCGTTCGCCTTCACGGGTAACCGTTTCGAGTTCCGTGCGGTAGGTTCAGAGGCAAACTGCGCATCCGCCATGATCGCCCTCAACACGGCCGTAGCCGAGGCGATGGCAAGCTTCAAGGAGCGTGTGGACGCATTGATCGCCAACGGAACACCTAAGTTCGCCGCCATCTTGGAGGTGGTTAGAGAGGACATCAAGACCTGCAAGCCTATCCGCTTCGACGGAAACGGATACTCCGACGAGTGGGTGGCTGAAGCCGAGAAGAGAGGCTTGGACGTGGAGAAGAGCTGTCCTGTCATCTTCGACCGCTACTTGGATAAGGCGTCCATCAACATGTTCGAGAAGATGAACGTCATGAACGCCAAGGAGTTGAAGGCCCGCAACGAAATCAAGTGGGATACCTACACGAAGAAGATACAGATCGAATCACGCATCTTAGGCGATTTGGCGCTCAACCAAATCCTCCCTGTAGCCACGAAGTACCAGAGCTCATTGGTAGACAACGTGATGAAGGTTGCCTCTGTCTTCCCTGCCGAGAAGGCGAAGAAGTTGAACGCCTACAACTTGTCGCTCATCGAGCAGATCGCCGACCACACCGCCAGCATCAACGAGAAGGTGGAGAAGATGATCGACGAGCGTAAGAAAGCGAACAAGATCGATAGCGAAAGGGAAAGAGCCATCGCTTACCACGACCATGTGGCACCGATGATCGAGGAAGTCCGCCGTCACATCGATAAGTTGGAGTTGATTGTGGACGACCAGATGTGGATCTTGCCTAAGTATAGAGAATTGTTGTTCTTGAGATAAGTTCTGACATAATAAATTCTGTGCATCCATGGGCGTAATGCCCTATAACATTCGTCAGTGTAGAGGGAAGGACCGTGATGGTTACCTTCCCTCTCCCTTTATGGGAGGGGCATAGACCCTCCAATCTGCAGATATGGTAATAAACCAAACAGAGAACCATAACTTCCGAAATAAGGGTAATTCTTCCCGAAATAAATGTTTCCGCAAGAAGAATGTGTATCGTATTTTTGCATAGTGACAAATATTTAAATGTAATTTTATGAATATAAAACAAATTATTCCACTCGCAATGCTTGCCGTGCTGTCGGCTTGCGGAAACAGCAAACAATCAGAATCTAAAGATATGAACACATTGACATTCAATGAGAAACAGGCGGCGTGTATGTCGGCCATCGCCTGCAATGAGGCACAGGGTGACCTTGTGTCGCTCGAATCGGCCATCCATAATGGTCTGGAAGCCGATTTGACGGTAAGTCAGATTAAAGAAGCGCTTTCGCAACTCTATGCCTACACGGGCTTTCCGCGCTCGCTCAATGCGTTGGGCGTGCTGCAGCGTGTGGTGGGCGACAGACAAGCGAAGGGCGTGAAAGTGCTGGCGGGCAGCGAGGCATCGGCTCTGCCAAAGGATTACGACGCACTGAAACAGGGCACCGAGGTGCAGACCCAACTGTCGGGACAGCCGTTCAACTACGATTTCTGCCCTACCGAGGATTATTACCTGAAGGCGCATCTGTTCGGCGACATTTTTGCCCGCGACGTGCTCACCCACGCCGACCGCGAGTTGGTTACGGTGAGTGCCCTTGCTGGACTGGAAGGCGTTGAGCCACAACTGAATGCGCACGTTCGTGGGGCACGCAATATGGGTGTTACCGACGAACAACTGCAACAGATTCCTGTGGCGTTGGCGGCGAATGGTTGCAAGGCGGCCGCGTCGAGGGTGCTGAAGGCCGTGAACGCATTATTGGGCGTTGAGGACAACAGCCGCAGCGAGTACGACCAAGTTGACCTGAAATCGTATTGGCGTCGTGGCAACCCGAACGACGCTTACGCACAATACTTCACGGGACGTAGCTACGTGTCGCCTTACGGTGAAAGCGTTGTGAATGTGACCTTTGAGCCTGGTTGCCGCAACAACTGGCACGTGCATCACGGGGCCGTTCAGGTGCTGATATGCGTCTATGGTCACGGCTGGTATCAGGAATGGGGCAAGCCCGCAGTGGAACTCAAGGAAGGCGTAGTGATTGAAGTGCCCGAAGGCGTGAAACATTGGCACGGCGCCGCTAAAGGCTCGTGGCTGCAGCATCTGACATACCACAAAAACCTGCAACCCAACCCGACCAACGAGTGGTTGGAAGCGGTGAGTGAAGAAGAGTATAACAAACTGAAATAAAACAAATTATGAAAATCAAATTATTACTGACGGCCTTGCTGATAAGTACATTTTGCAATGGTCAAACAACTAAAAATCAAAACAATATGAGCAAATCAATCGTCATTTTCTTTTCCCACGCGGGCGACAACTACTCGGTGGGTAACATCAAGGTTGGCAACACGAAGATTGTGGCCGACTATATAAGCGAAATCGCTGGCGCAGAGCAGTTTGAAATCGTCACGCACAAGTACGACGGAATGGCTTACACACCGCTCACCCGTTTGGCTCAAGAGGAAGCCAACAAAGGGGAACTTCCTCCATACGAAGGCAAGGCACCAGACCTGAGCGGCTACGACACAGTGTTCATCGGCGGGCCCGTTTGGTGGGATACTTATCCGCAGATAATGTTCACGCTGTTCAAAGACATCAACCTCGACGGCAAAACCGTCTATCCGTTCACCACACACGAAGGCAGCGGCCTAGCAAGTTGCGTGAGCGACGTAAAGAAAGCTTTTCCCAAAGCCAACGTGAAAAACGGCTTCTCAATTTACGGACACGAAGTCCGCACCGAAAAAGCGAAGGTTGAAAAATGGCTGAAATCGATTGGGTATTAATGGATTATGCTGCTGAAAAGATTGTTGAGAGAGTGAAGATTTTGTTGGGATAATAGATCAACGTGCGGTGGCACATTTCGTTCGGATGATTGCGATACTTAACTCATAGAGCAGATAAATAGGGAGTGTCACCAGCAGGAGCGTGAAAGGATCACCGGTTGGGGTGATGACCGCCGCAAGAATAAGCAAAACCGTAAAGACATGCTTTCTATACTTCCGCATTTGGTCCGCATCCAGCACCCCCATCTTGGCGAGCAACCATGTGAGAACAGGTATCTCGAACGTCAAACCCATTAGCAATGAAAGGGTTATAAAAAGGGACATGTAGGAGGAGAGGCTGATTTGATTGACCACAAAATCCACCACCTGGTATTCATACAGGAACCGAAAGGACATCGGGAAGATTAGGAAGTAACAGACGCAGATGCCTGCCGTAAAGAGCAGGACTGAAGCGAAAGTCAGCGTCACGCCATACCGTCTCTCCTTTTCGTACAAGGCGGGGGCGATGAAGCCATACAACCAATAGAGGATAAAAGGGAAGGCAAAGATCACTCCGAACCACAGCGACACCTGCAGATGCGTCATGAACTGCGCGGTCAGTTCCGTGTTCAGGAAAGAGACCTGCACCTCCTCGGGGCAAAGCCTCCCCCACCCTGTCAGGTCAGCCAAGCGGCACAGACCACGATAAAGCACGAAGTCACGACTCGTCGGTGCAAACAGGAGCCGGAAAATACAGTCCTTCAAGCAAAAAGCGGCAACCGCCCCGACCAACCAAGCGCCAAGCGATTTGAGCAAGACAGAGCGCAACACATCCAGGTGATCCCAGAAAGAGACGTTTTGCCCAGACATTACTCCTTATCCTCTTTCTGAGAGTTGACCTGTTCCGATTTAGTCGTGTTGTCCAGTTCCTCTTTACCGTTGACACCATCCTTGAAGGAACGCACACCTTTTCCGAGTCCGCGCATCAATTCAGGGATTTTCTTGCCTCCGAAAAGCAAAAGAACGACCAAGACGATCAATATAATTTCCCAAGTTCCGAGCATATTCTTTTCAGCAGGTTCTAAGGTTTCATTATTTCAAACAACCGCAAGAACCCATTAAGTCGGTTGATGAATAATCATCCGTTCGGAATGATTCGTCAAAGTTATGAAATGCATTCGCCAAACGCAAACATTCCGGATCAGAGATTGAAGGAATTCACGTCCCTTGCCGTTTATCCCTGTTGTTTAAGATCTTCGATGAACCGATCGATACGTTGCATCTCCTTCGGAATATCAATGCGTTGTGGACAATGCGAGAGGCAATGGTTGCAACCGATACAATGGTCTGCCTGTCTGACACGAGGGACAGCACGGTCATAACCGATCAGCTTACGTCTGCGGGCCTTGCGAAATTCGCTTTCCATATCCCCCACCTGCTCCATGTCCATCTCTTCCGACAACCAATTGTTGTAGTACGTGAAGATCACCGGTATGTTCAAGCCATACGGGCAAGGCATGCAGTAGTTGCAGGCGGTGCAAGGGACAGTCTTCATCGTGCTGAGTTTATCGGCCAAGCGCATCAGCATGGCATCCTCCTCCGGCGTGATCGGACGCAACGGAGAGTAGGTGGCGCAATTCTCCTGGAGATGTTCCATATAGGTCATGCCGCTGAGCACGGTGAGCACGCCCTTCGGAGTGCCCGCATAGCGGAAGGCCCATTCAGCAGGGGTAGCATCGATGTCCATCTGTTTCATCTCACGCAGTATGCTGGCGGGTTGTTTCGCCAAACGTCCACCGAGCAATGGCTCCATGATGGTAGCGGGGATGCCTCGCTTCTCCAATTCAGCGTAGAGGTAGGAAGCGTCCGTGTTGCGCGGATTCGTCTCGTCCGCATAGTTCCAATCGAGATAGTTGAGCTCAATCAAGACAAAGTCCCAATGGTACTTGCCCTCATCGTGCCAACGCAACAGCATGTCAAACACATGGATGTCCCCATGGTAAGAGAACCCGAGATTGCGGATCGTCCCCTTCTTCTTCTGGCCCACCAACCAATCGAGCAAGCCATTGTCCACATAGCGGGCGAAGAAGGCACCCATGCCATCCTTATCGCCACCGGGCATTCCCGCACCGTGCAGCAAGAGATAGTCCAGGTATTCGGTCTTCAGGTTCTGCAACGAACGGGAGAACATTGCCTTGGACTCCTCCAACGACCATGTCTCAGGGGCAAAATTACTAAGCTTAGTAGAGATGAAATAGCTGTTCCTCGGGTGTCTGCTGAGCGCGATGCCCGTGGACTGCTCCGACATGCCTTGGCAATAGGCCGGAGATGTGTCGAAATAGTTCACACCATGCGCCAAGGCATAATCCACCATATCGTTCACCGCCTGCTGGTCGATGGGTGAATCAGGGTTTTCACGGGCGGTACCACCCGCCTCGACGGGCAGACGCATCATGCCGAAGCCTAAAAGCGACACCTTATCGCCCGTGTTAGGGTTCGTGCGGAGTGTCATTTCGCCTGGTTCTCGTTGTGGTTTTGGGGCAACATTCGTAGCGCCCTCCTCCGATTTCCGACATGCGGTAAGCAACGTGGAGGTCCCCACCACTGCCGCAAAAGTATGTTCAATAAATTCTCTTCGATTCATAATCTATACAATTTCAATGGTTGGGGATTAACTGATATGATGCGACAGATTGCCTTCCACATAGATCGCGCTGAATGGGCGGGACGGGCAAAGGTTCTCACACTTGCCACATCCGATGCATCGTTCCGCATCGACGGCTGGCACCTGCACATGACGACCATCCGCAGTGGTGTAGTCCACCATCTGGATCGCACCGGCCGGGCAATGACGGGCACATGCGCCGCAAGGATCGTTGTTGGAGACGGGTATGCAATTCTTCTCGATCCATACCGCATGACCGACGTGGATAGCGGTCTTATCCTCACGAGTAATAGGCTTTATGGCTCCCGTCGGACAGACATTGGAGCATCGTGTACACTCAGGACGGCAATAGCCACGTTCGAACGACATCTCTGGCTGCATCAGCCGCAGAGGGTCCGAGGATGGACGCAACACATCGTTGGGACAGGCACTGACGCACAATTGGCAGGCCGTACAATGTTTCTGCATATTGCGAGCGGAAATGGAACCTGGAGGAGTGATGGGGGTAACACGACGAGGTGCTTGCTTGTCCTCTATCACCGCCAAACCGCCATCCACCTTGATCTTAGCCTCCGCCATCGCCGCAGTGCCGATCGCCACCGCCGCCCCTGTCAGGAACGCGCGGCGTGAGTTGTCAGTCTGTGATTCGCCCTGTTTTGTCTGTTTGGGGGCAAACGGAGCCCTACGATAGTGCAAAGCATCGAACTTACAGGTCGTCGTACAGTTGCCGCAAGTGACACAGCGGGAGTAGTCCACCGTGCCCGCCTTGAAATCGATGGCGGACGCCTTGCAGTTCTTTTCGCATAGAGAACAGTTCCTGCACTTATCATTATCGAACTGTATGCGGAAGAGGGAGAAACGTGCAAAGAAACTAAGAATGGTGCCCACCGGACAAATAGTGTTGCAGTAGGTCCTACCATTTCGCCAAGCAAGGAAACCCAGCACCAGGAGCGAAAGCAGCGCCACAACGAAGGTCGTCACACTGCGCATCCAGATTTGCACCTCGGTGAACATATAGCTGTCGGTCTCCCTAGCGGCCAACACATTGCCCAACATATCGTAGAGCGGGCGGAAGAGCGAGTTGATGATCCTACCGTAAGAGGAATAAGGCGCAAGCAGTGTCGTGATAGGGGCAAACCCGACGATCAGGCACACCACGAACAGGGCGAACACTGGATAACGCAACCATTTCTTTTCCGGAGAGTGGGAATAGCGGTTTTTCTTCTGTTTTTTCCCTAACCATGCGAATAGGTCTTGCATGACACCAAGCGGACAGATCACACTGCAATAGATCCTTCCGAAAACAAGGGTGAGAAGAACAAGTCCAATCACGACAAACACATTCAAGGCCAACAGGGCTGGAAGGAACTGAACCTTCGCCACCCATCCGAACCAGAGGTTGAAATTCCACCCCACACCGAGGAATAGAAGCGTCACCGCCAAGAAAAAGAAGAGAGCGGCGACAATACGAATCTTACGTAACATTTTACTTATTTTTTAGGCATGTTCTTTAATATCTCCACACACTCGCTGGCTGTTTGAGCCTCGTTCAGCTTAGAGTCGATCGGGCATTGACCGGACTGGTCACGATTGAGAATCATCGGCACGACCTCATCCGCCACGATTTTGACACCGTTCTGCTCCAACAGTTCCTTGCCCTCTTCGCAGATAATGTTCGTGCGAACCTCTTTCACACCGCCGACCACCATCAGGGCCGCAGCCGCTTTGCCGATGATCTTGTCGGCGCACACAGCACCCTTCAATCGGTTAGGCTCGTTTTGAATCAGTTCGAGAAGGTCTTGCACCCCACGCTGGCCGTGCTGGGTGGTGACGCCATGGTTGCGCACCAACAGACTGAGTTTGTTGTCATTCAATGTCTTAAGCATCTCATCGGCATCTATGCTGACAAGTTTGTACTTACGTGAACCGAGTCCGATTTTCTCCGCATGTTCGATGGTATGGATACCATGGCGGGAGTTGATGCGCTCAATAAGGGCGGAGGCGTCATCTTTTTCCTGCGAAGGATAATTGAACACCAAATCCACGCAAGCCTGGTCGAGCGCCACAGGGTCGAGGGAAGCGAGTATACCAATATTGTCCATTTCAGGGTCGGCAGGATGTGCGTCACAATCACAATCGACCGAAAGGTTATTCATCACATTGATATAGATGATCCGTTCTCCCTTGCCGAAGTAATTATGCACCGCCTGAGCCGCCGCAGCCATAGACTCCAGGAAACCATCCTGATTCTCCACGTGCGACCATAGCTCATCCACATTCTCCGTATAACCAGCCGTATGGATATAGGCTTTGCCCGCAGAAGAAGCGACACCGATCGATTGGTTCTTCAACACGCCACCGAAACCACCCATCACATGGCCTTTGAAATGGGCGAGATTGACCATGAAATCATAGTTCTTCAGGTGCGTGCCGACACGGTCATAATGAATCCATGTGGAATCCACGACTGGAATGGTGAAGTCACCCTCCTCGTCCATGAGGTCCACTTTGGCGATATCCAGAAAGCCGTGCTCACGTATCGTCTGCCAATGTTTCTCAGGGTTGGCACGGCTACCCCCATAGGCGGTATTGCACTCAACCAACGTGCCGTTCACTCTATTCACCAATTGTTGGATAAGCTTAGGCTGCAGGAAATTATGGCCGCCAGACTCCCCTGTGGAGATCTTCACAGCTACCCTACCGGTCGCAGGTCTACCCAAAGCCTCATAGATGCGCACCAACGCCGCTGGCGATATCTCCTGCGTCATATAGACGGTTGACGTATCCTCCGGCAGCACGTTGTTATTCGCGGCAGTAGACTCCTCCTGCTGTTTGCTCTTACATCCACACAAAACCACCAAACCGAAGAAGATGATAAATAAACGTTTCATGTATATTAGATATTAAAATGTCCAATTAAAGCCAGCCATAACCGTCGTTTTAGGCATTGGGAAGCCAGCATTGATTTCATACTCCTGCCCAAGGAGATTGTCCGCCTTCACGTTCGCCCACAATTCACGCCAAACACGCACGGAGGCGTTGGCGTTCCAAAGCACGAAACCCTCCTTGACCGCAGGCGTTTCTTTTGTGGCGAGAGCCGTATAAAGTCCTGAAACACATTGCAATGAAGAGCCAACACGGAAACGGTCATGATGGTATCCGACCGACAAATTGAACTTATGTTCCGGTGCGGCGAGCGTTGGGTTTTCCATGTGCAGGAAAGAGTAGTTCGTGCCGACGTGCAAGCCACGCCAGATACGATAGTTCATCTCCGCCTCGATGCCAGCGTTTTTCAGCTCACCCGTATTCACATTGAGCGGTCTGCCGTTGACCATTTGCGTCTCAATATTATCATCAGAATGTAGATAGAAGACATTGAGACCCAAGCGCATACGCCTTTGAATCAAGTACTGACGGTATGAGAGTTCATAATTCCAAAGG
Source organism: Paludibacteraceae bacterium (assembly GCA_045226255.1). Classification (GTDB taxonomy): domain Bacteria; phylum Bacteroidota; class Bacteroidia; order Bacteroidales; family Paludibacteraceae; genus UBA1181. The sequence continues at coordinate 298,795 of JBGVCG010000016.1, forward strand.
CTAACAGGGTTCAACTCCTTGTTGGCCGGCTTGTACATATAGAGCTCCCGGATGGTAGGGTTTCGGTAGCCACGGCTGACGAGCGCCTTGATCTGTGCGTCACGGGACAAGATGAAGGAGAGACCCCCTTGAGGCGCATAGTTGAAGCCTGCTTCGGAGTGGTTCCCCAAACGGATGCCCGCATCGAGGGCAAGCCAAGAGACAATCTGCTGGTGGAAATCAACGTATCCAGCCACTTCAGACTGCTTCTTGTCGATGATATCCGTTTCATTACCGTTAGCGATTAGGCTATTCCATGCATGACCGCCAAAATATTGATAATCAAAACCAAACGCAGTACGATTACCTTTAAAGAACTTCAACACCTGGTAAGCGCTCATACCCGTCATGAGATCCGTGTGGTTATAGACTTGCGTCGGGGCTGGAGCGCCATGAGCGTGGCCATCGTTGATCTCATGCTTACCACCATTGTAGTAAAAACGCACAGCACCCGAGGTCGGGAAACGACTCTGCGAATATTTATTTTCCAGAGAAACAGCCGCCATGCCACGAAGGATGTCAAACTGGCTCTCTTCGATAGGTGCGGAGACCGTTCCAGGGTTATGTGTGGAGAAATAGGCTATATTGCCCGATCCGCCGAGGCGCCAATGCTCGCTAAAGTCATACCCGAGACGCAGGAATCCGTTGTGCTCTTGGAACTCCATGTTAGGTCTGTGGCCATCCGTTCGGCAATAGTTATATCCGGCAGCAGACGAGAACTTGCGTTTGCGGAATTGATTAGAGACACCCGCGTCAAAGGTTTTGTAGGAACCACCCTGCGCATGAACATTCGTTATGACCGTATCCTTTTCCAGTTGGTACGTGATAATATTCACGACACCACCCATGGCGTTACTTCCATAGTACATGGAAGCGGGACCGCGCACCACCTCCACACGTTCCGCAAGCATCGTTTGGTAGTTGTCGGCCACGGGATGACCGTACAATCCTGCGTATTGAGGCAATCCATCAATCAGGACCAGCACATCCGTATTAGGAGAACCACCGATACCACGCATTTTGATGCCACCGCTTCCGCCCGTGCTTACGCTGTAACCCAGCACACCACGTTGCGTGACAAACATGCCGGGCACATCCTGCGTGAGTGTTGGCAGTATATTCGGCTCACCACGTTCGGTCAATCGGTCTTCATTCACGACGCTCACCGTCATTGGCAGCAGACGTGAATTAGCCCCACTACGGGTACCGGTCACCACTATCTCGTCGATTACCGAGACCTGATTAATAGAATCTGTTGAAGGTGGAGAATCATCGTGTGAGTCCGCAAGAACCACACTTGGAACCATAGAAGCAAGCGAAATGATTGCAGCAGAAGAAGCCTTCAAGAACATTATACTTAATTATGAATTATAATTTGTTTTTATTGTGTGTGTGACATACAAAGGTAAACGATTTTTTGTGACATATACAAATTAAACAGGGAAAATCATGTGAGGAAGATATGGCAGAGGAATGGGGCGTGTCGTTGGTAGAATATTGTTCGGAAATTCGGGGGAAAGAATACTAGCTTGTGTCACCAGTCAAATCAATGCCTGATCTTAAAATAGTCAAGCATGGCCACGTAATTGTCCTGAGCGGTGAGGCAAGTATCTGGGGCAGTTCGCTCACTAATACCGAACTTCTCGGCGAATTGTATGACTGAGATATATTCCATGCTATCGGCAAATTACCTAAAAAAAATCCGCCACAAATATATAAAAATTGCTTGTATCGGCAAAACGAGGCGTTTCATATGACACTAGTCATTTTGAATTATGAAACGTCAGTTCGACGTAGTCAATTTTGAATTATGAATTTTGGAATCGCCAGTCGGCACAGGAACATGCGACCACAAGCATAGGCGATCTATCCAGTCTTCCTCGACCCGTTACAATCGGGGTATCCCGAGCAACTCCAGAACTCCTTTCCTGCATTCACACCCTTCTTCGCCATACGCTTGATCATCGGTTTGCCACACTTAGGGCATACCGGCGCATCGGACTGCATGCTCTGTTCCGTGCGGTAGGCGAGCCTTTCGGCAGTCAGGCTTTCGGTGAAACCGCCTTCGGTGCGGAAGGTGGTGAGGAGATTCTCGATTTGTTTGCGAAGCATCATGATCAGACGGTTACAAAGGACTAAGAGACAATTTGCCGCAATGATGGAATCTCCTGAATTAAGCCATTCATCAAACTTGTGCTTTTGTTTCAGGATATGAATCGAACTGAGATGTTGTACATCATCCTTATAATCTGGGCGATCAAGTTGAATGGCTGTAACCCTTTTGTGATTATCAGAATGTGTTGACCATGGGATTTGCTCCTGATACATTAACCAATTCACATAATCATTTGCTAACTCAGCCAAACTTGCTCTTGCCACATCGGTAAGCTTCATCTCTGTTTCTCTGGAAGTGGAATGACGGGAACCGCCCTCTGCAATATTAGCTGGTACTGAACGTGCCGCTTGCGTCATTTGGTCATATTGACGACCACACGGGTCATTACTACGGTTCAAGTAACGCTTGCAGAAATCTTGTGTCGCTAACTGAATGACATTTCCTAAGATCCAGGTATCCAACCAATAAAAAGCAAAACGATAAATTTTCATTTCAGACAGATTTTTAAGTAATTAATTGCAAAGATAATGTTTTTTTCGACATGTCAATAACTTGACATGTCGAAAAAATAGCTCTAAAAACGACTCAAGTCTTTCTCCCAACCAACTCCCCCCATCTATCTCCAAAAAACATGCAACTCCCCAGCCAACGGCAGGAAGACGTAGACCTTGTCTTCCGTGAGAAGAGGAGGCTGGGTTGAATCCACGCCTTCACGTGTGTCCAAGTTTATTATCTCATCCAGCTTTAGAGTGTCCAAATCAATCGCACCTATCGAACAGGTACTTTTCCGCCGATTGTCAGTAAAGTATAATTTGTTTCCATACGAAGCAGCTGTGCTTGGGGATATGCGAGTATAAGCGTCAAAACCGTCACTTTTTATTTCATGTTCTGTCAATGCACCATCCACAGGATCTATTTTCTCGATAAAAAGCGTATCCTTTGGATAACGTATCGAATAGAGCATATTGTCATGACCGAGATTGAAACAAGGATAAAACTGTGTGTCCTTTATTTCCCACAACTTGTTACCAGTCAGAATGTTGTATCCTTCCACAGAATATAAAGAGTCAAAACTATCCTTAATACGCCGTTTTTTAACGACAACCAAGATGTCACCTGCCACTGTTACTCCTCTAAAGTTAATTGTCACGTCAGGTTCTTCTATCTGATATTTCCAGAGGAACTGAAAGTCCTTTGTATAGAACAACAAACTACGATTGCCGATTTCAGGGAAAATGTATATAGAGAGTTGCCTAATATATTGATGACGTAGAATTCTTTGTTCTGACTTTATTTCACACAAGGTCTCTTTACCATTCTCTATGATCGAATACCTCTGCAAATGAGCATCTTTGTCATATTCTGTGGAATAATACAGATTTTCGCTAAAGTATTGGAAATCTCCGTATCGGGGGCTGTCCTCGTTCCATTTGCCGTCTTTGTAAGTAAACTGTTTTTTGAAATGCTCTCTCTTTGTTAAGACATCGTTTTCACAAAAGACATCATCGTCAGGAGCAGCGTTCAAAGACAAATTTCCTATCTGGATCTTATTAGCGGTCGCAACAACTTCCTCGCCTTTAAGCAGGAAAAAGTATTTTACTCCTTCTATCTTCTTTAAGTATTTCATCGTCTATTTCCTTTTAGTTCATCTTACCATTTGCGGATTATAACTATTTCTGAAGTACGTGCAACTCATTGGCCAGTGGAACGTACAAATAAACTTTGTCTTCTGTCACAATAGGGTCTTCTGTTGTCCATGCCTCCCATTCCGTTTCCATCTTTTGATATTCCAGCAGCTGCATGGTCTTCAAATCAATTACACCAATAGTGGGGACAGGGCTGTTCGATGTAAAATACATCATATTTTTGTCTATAAACGAGTGGCCATTTATTCTATCGTCAGGGTTGAGCAGTTCGCTCTTTATTCCGTGTTCTGTCAACTCCCCGTTTTTAGGGTCGAGTCTCACTACAAACTTGTATCCTCCATCATCTTGCTCCATAGCATAAATGAAACCGTCGCCACCCACCCGAAAAGATGGTTTGTACGGCAACTCTTTTGGGCCCCACTTCCGTTCTCCAGTTCTGATGCAGAACGCCTCCATGGAATATTTGTATTTCGTCATACTTAGAGTTTGGCATCTAACTATTACTATAGCATCATCCACTATCGTGTAGTTTAGAGGTTGAGCTATTTCCACATTGGGTTCATCTATTTGGTATTTCCAGAGAAATTGGAGGTCCTTGGTGTAAAATAGTAAACCCCGATCACGAATTTCAGGGAAAATATATATAGAATGTCGCTCATTGTAACGGTGCAACTTTAAACCCAATTCCGACTTTATCTCAAACAAGGTCTCTTTACCGTTTTCGATAATAGAGTACTTCATCAATTGTTCTTCCTTATTACGTTCTCTGGAATAATACAGGTTTTCGCTAAAGTATTGGAAATCTCCGTATCGGGGGCAGTTCTCGTTCCATTTGCCATCTTTGTAAGTAAACTGTTTTCTCAACCCGTCCGTATCTGCTTTAGTATATTTTACCAAGACATCGTTTTCACAAAAAATATCCTCTTCCGGAGCCATGTCCAATGACAACGCACCAATCCGCACTTCCCCTTTCGTCGCAACAACTTCCTCGCCTTTAAGCAGGAAAAAGTGTTTTACTCCTTCTATCTTCTTTAAGTATTTCATCGTCTATTTCCCTTGAATAAAATGGTCGTTGGGTCTATCCTATGTAAATTTATATAAAATAATTATTTCACGGATAGACCGAACAACAAATTCTATATTCAAGAGGATCGAATATGAAATACTCCATCATCATCAAACAGAACGGGTATCAACCGTCCGTATCAGTTCGGCATGGACATCTGCCGACGGATCAGCTCCTTGAAAGAGATGATGCTCTCCACCCTATCCACCTCCAAGGTTTGGATACGTTCCCGCAGAACGGAGAGCAGATGCTGGTTGTTCAGGGCGTAGATCTTCACGAGAAGGTCGTACGAGCCTGTCGTGCAATGGCACTCCACCACCTCCGGAATCTTCCGCAACTCCGTCACAATCAGGTTCTCGTCCGCATGCTTCCTGAGCCTTAGCCCAATGAACGCACACGTTCCGTAGCCGATCTTCTCCGGATCCAGAACAAACTCAGACCCCTTGATCACACCCAACTCGGTCAGACGTTGTACCCTTTGGTGGATGGCCGCGCCCGAGACGTTGCAACTCCTCGCCACCTCCAGGAAAGGCAGACGAGCATTTTCCGCCACCATGGAGAGTATCTTATAATCCAATTCGTCCAAATCTTTCTTTTCCATAAGTATATTATATTAAATAGGTGATCCAATGCACATGCACAATTCTTACGTATACAAATATACATAAATTTTCTATCTACACTAACATTTTGACAATAAAATCGCCTTAGAAATATCTTTTTGTTCCGAAATGACACCAATAATAGTTATTCATAAAATTTTTTGCAAAATTGAAAAATCTACGATTCATAAGCAAATATAATATTTAACTTATAAATCGTAAGCAAATTAATTAAATATTCTTCAAAGTCTCAAAAAGTGGTTTTTCATACATAATTTACACTAAAATATACAGACGTAAGCAACTATCATAACGAAAGTAATTTTTATTTTTGCATTACAATATGAAAGTAATTAATAATTATTATAAACAATATGTCAGACACTACACAAACAACGACGACCAAATGTCTTTACAGTAAAGAATACGAGCATGATGCATGCGGCGTAGGAATGATTGTAAACATTCAGGGCAACAAATCACATGAATTGGTGAGCAATGCGCTGAAGGTATTGGAGAACATGCGCCACCGTGGCGCAGAAGGAAGTGATGGTAAGACAGGAGACGGCGCAGGTATCCTCCTGCAGATACCTCACGAGTTCATCTTGCTACAGGGAATCCCTGTGCCGGAGAAGGGTAAGTATGGTACTGGACTGATATTCCTGCCGCAAGACCCTGCCCAGCAAGAGGAAATCATAAAGATCCTCCTGGAAGAGATCGAGCGTGAGAACCTCACCATGATGCACCTCCGCAATGTGCCAACCAACCCTGCCTGCTTGGGCGAGGGCGCCTTGTCCACAGAGCCGAGCATCAAACAGATCTTCATCACGGGTATTCCAGACAATGAGTTGCCGGACCTTGAACGTAAATTATATAAGATAAGAAAGAAGGTGGAGAATAGGGTCCACCACAAGGATTTCTACATCGTTTCCTTGTCAAGCAAGACCATCATATACAAGGGTATGCTTTCGTCCACACAGTTGAGGGAATACTTCCCTGACCTGTCCAACGAGTACCTGACGAGCGGTATCGCTTTGGTGCACTCCCGATTCAGCACGAACACCTTCCCAACATGGAGCTTGGCGCAGCCTTTCCGTTTCTTGTGCCACAACGGTGAGATCAACACCATCCGAGGCAACCGTAACTGGATGAAGGCGAGGGAAAGCGTGCTCTCCTCCGAAACGTTGGGCAGCGTGGCTGAAATTTCGCCTATCGTGCAGCCTGACATGAGCGACTCCGCCTCTCTCGATAACGTGTTCGAGTTCTTCATCATGTCTGGTATGAGCCTGCCGCAAGCCATGGCGGTCCTCATCCCTGAGTCATTCAACGACAAGAACCCGATCAGCGAGAGCCTGAAGGCATTCTACGAGTACCACTCCATCCTGATGGAACCATGGGATGGCCCTGCCGCCCTGCTCTTCAGCGACGGACGCTACGCGGGTGGTATGCTCGACAGAAACGGACTGAGACCTTCCCGCTACCTCATCACGAACGACGGTATGATGTTGGTGGCCTCCGAGGTGGGTGTCATGGACGTAGATCCGGCTCAGATCAAGCAGAAGGGTCGCCTTCAGCCTGGAAAGATCCTCATGGTCGACACGGAGGAAGGAAAGATTTACTACGATGGAGAGCTGAAGGCTAACTTGGCCAGCGAACATCCTTACAAACAGTGGTTGGACGCTAACTGTATCCGCTTGGAGAAACTGAAGAGCGGTAGGAAAGTGGCCAACAACGTGGAGAACTACGGACAGAAGTTGCGTAACTTCGGCTTCGGCCAGGAAGATATCGACAAGACCATCGTACCGATGTGTACGCAAGGTATGGAGCCTGTCGCTGCCATGGGTAACGATACTCCGTTGGCGGTTCTCTCCGACCGTCCGCAGATCTTCTTCAACTACTTCCGCCAGCAGTTCGCCCAGGTGACCAACCCGGCCATCGACCCTATCAGAGAGGAGTTGGTCATGTCACTGACCGAATACATCGGTGCGGTCGGCAAGAATATCTTGACGCCTGACGAGAGCAACTGCAAGATGGTGCGTCTGCCCCACCCGATCCTGACGAACACGCAGTTGGATATCCTCTGCAACATCCGTTACAAAGGTTTCAAGACCACTAAGCTGCCTCTCCTCTTCGATGCGAAGAAGGGCGAGCGCGGACTCCGTGAGGCGTTGGACAACCTCTGCAAGAAGGCGGAGGAGTCTGTCGACGACGGAATCAACTACATCATCCTGAGCGACAAGGACTTGGACCAGAAGAGTGCAGTCGTTCCTTCCTTGTTGGCCGTCAGCGCCGTACACCACCACTTGATTGGTGCGGGGAAACGTGTTCAGACCGCATTGATCGTGGAATCAGGAGAGATCAGGGAGGTGATGCACGCCGCATTGCTGTTAGGCTACGGTGCATCCGCCATTTGCCCATACATGACCTTCGCAGTCATAGACGACCTCGTGAAGAAGGGCAAGATCCAAGAGGATTACGCCACGGCGGAGCACAACTACATCAAGGCAGTCTGCAAAGGTCTCTTCAAAATCATGTCTAAGATGGGTATCTCCACCATACGTTCCTACAGAGGTGCGAAGATATTCGAGAGCATCGGTTTGGGCGAGAGCCTGTTGAACCAATACTTCGGCACCAACATCTCCACCATCGGTGGTGTCGGCCTGAAACATATCGCCTTGGATGCTATCAAACTGCATCAGGAGGCCTTCGGCAAGGAGAACGACAACGTCCTTCTTCCGAACAACGGATTGTTCGCCTACAGGAAGGACGGTATTCCTCACGCATGGTCACCTGAGGTCATCGCGACATTACAGATCGCCACAAGAACGGGCGATTACAAGAAATACAAAGACTACACCCGACTGGTTGACTTCAAGGAGAAACCAATCTTCATCCGTGACTTCTTCGACTACAAGAAGGCGGAGAAGCCAATCCCTGTCGAGCAGGTTGAGTCGGTCGAGAGCATCGTGAAACACTTTGTGACGGGTGCCATGTCATTCGGAGCGCTCTCCGCTGAGGCGCACGAGGCCATCGCCATCGCCATGAACCAATTGGGTACGCGAAGCAACACCGGAGAAGGTGGTGAGGACAGCCACCGCTTCCATGCGACCACGCCAGAGGGTGTGTCATTAAACTCTAAGACCAAGCAAGTGGCATCCGGACGCTTCGGTGTTACAGCTGAATATCTAGTCAATGCGGAGGAGATACAGATCAAGGTGGCACAAGGCGCTAAGCCTGGTGAGGGTGGTCAGCTCCCTGGTTTCAAGGTGAACGAGATCATCGCGAAGACACGTCACTCCATCCCTGGCATCTCCCTCATTTCGCCGCCGCCTCACCACGATATCTACTCCATCGAGGATTTGGCGCAATTGATCTTCGACCTGAAGAACATCAACCCACAGGCGGCAGTCTCCGTGAAGTTAGTATCCGAGAGCGGTGTGGGAACCATCGCTGCAGGTGTGGCCAAGGCGAAAGCGGACCTCATCGTCATCTCAGGTGCGGAGGGAGGAACCGGTGCATCACCAGCCTCTTCCATGCGTTTCGCGGGTATCTCTCCTGAGATCGGTTTGGCGGAGACACAACAGACATTGGCGCTCAACGGACTCCGCGCACAGGTTCGTCTGCAAACGGACGGACAGCTCAAGACAGGCCGTGACGTGATCCTCATGGCGATGTTGGGAGCCGACGAGTTCAGCTTCGGTACATTACCGCTGATCGTATTGGGTTGCGTGATGATGAGAAAATGTAACACGAACACCTGCCCTATGGGTGTCGCTACGCAAGACCCTAAGCTCCGTGAGCGTTTCCGCGGACACGCCAGCTACATCGTGAACTACTTCACGTTCCTGGCGCAGGAGGTAAGGGAATATTTGGCTGAGATGGGCTTCAAGAAGTTGGAGGACATCATCGGACGTACCGACCTGATCCTTCCAAAGGAGACCAAGGACGACTCCAAGTCATCCACGTTAGACTTCACCCGTCTCCTCACATCCGGCACGGGCAAGCTCCACTTCGACGGACGTCCGTTCAGCAAGGCGGAGAACCCTAAGGACGCAGAGATCATCCAACAGGCTAAATCGGCCATCGAGAACCAACAGGAGATCACGCTGAACCTCAGCATACGGAACACCGACCGTGCCGCTGGCACACAGCTCTCAGGTCTCATCGCTTCCCGCTACGGAGGCGCAGGATTGCCAGACTCCACGATCAACGTGCAGTTCAAGGGATCCGCAGGACAGAGCTTCGGCGCCTTCCTGGCGAAGGGAATCAGCTTCAAGTTGGAAGGTGAAGCCAACGACTACTTCGGCAAGGGATTGTGCGGTGGTAAGATCGCCATCATGCCTCCTATCCGCAGCCGATTCAAGGCAGAGGAGAACATCATCGCGGGTAACACCGGTCTCTACGGTGCCACTTCAGGTGAGCTCTACGTCAACGGTTGCGTCGGTGAGCGTTTCGGCGTAAGAAACTCAGGAGCCATCGCGGTCATCGAGGGTGCAGGCGACCACTGCTGCGAATACATGACCGGTGGACGGGTTGTTGTCCTTGGAGAGACAGGACGTAACTTCGGTGCAGGAATGTCAGGCGGTGTAGCCTATGTTTGGGACAAGAACCACAACTTCGACTACTTCTGTAATATGGAGATGGTGGAGCTCGGTTTGGTGGAGGAAAGCGCTAACCGCAAGGAGTTGCGCGAGCTGATCCACAAGCACTGGCTCAACACAGGGTCCATCTTGGCCCGCACCATGCTCGACGACTGGAACCACTACGTGGAGGAGTTCATCCAAGTAGTTCCGATCGAATACAAGCACGTATTGCAGGAGGAGCAGTTGAAAAAGCTGCAAGACAAGATCGCGGACATTCAAAGAGATTATTAATCAAAGAGTAAAACACATGGAAGACGGTCAGCGCACCGTGTGGGCGCCGTCTTCCCAACAGAAGATACATCATGGGAAATCCAAAAGCATTTCTAACGATTCCTCGCAAAGAAGCAGGACATCGTCCCATCCAAGACAGAATCCACGACTTCGCGGAAGTGGAACAGAAACTGAACATCAAGGACCGACAGCTACAAGCCTCCCGCTGCATGGATTGCGGTGTGCCATTCTGCCACTGGGCTTGTCCGCTCGGCAACAAACAACCTGAATGGCAGGACGCGCTCTACAAGGGAGAGTGGGAAACAGCCTATCAGCTATTGCATGAGACCAATGATTTTCCTGAGTTCACAGGAAGGATTTGCCCCGCATTGTGCGAGAAGGCCTGCGTCCTCAACCTCTCCATGGGTGAGCCTACCACATGTAGGGAGAACGAGTGCGCCATCATCGAGCACGCTTTCGCGGAGAACTACGTGACGATCGAGCACCCTACCCGCAACGGCAAAAAGGTGTTGGTGGTAGGTTCCGGTCCTGCCGGCTTGTCTACCGCCAACCAACTTAACAAGAGGGGTTACGAGGTGACCGTCTACGAGAAGAACGAGGCTGCCGGCGGATTGCTCCGCTATGGTATCCCTAACTTCAAGCTATCCAAGAACATCATCGATCGTCGTATCAAGGTGATGGAGGAGGAAGGCATCAAGTTCGAATACAACAAGACGGTCGACGAGACGAAGTTGCCTGCTGGATTCGACGCTTACGTCATCTGCACAGGTACCCCTACGGCACGTGACCTTAAGATCGAGGGAAGAGAGCTGAAAGGCGTATACCTCGCCCTGGAGATGCTTAGCCAGCAGAACAGAATCTTAGCAGGCAAGAAGTTCAAGGAGAGCGAGTTGGTGAACGCAAAGGACAAAAAGGTATTGGTGATCGGTGGTGGTGATACGGGTTCAGACTGTATCGGAACCGCTCACCGTCAGGGTGCGAAGAGCGTTACCCAGATTGAGATCATGCCTAAGCCTCCTGTAGGCGAAAACCCTTCCACCCCATGGCCTTACTGGCCGGTGATCCTCAAGACCACTACTTCACATGAGGAAGGATGCGACCGACGTTGGTTGCTCAACACCAACAAGTTCATCGGCAAGAACGGTGTGCTGACCGGCGCTGAAGTGGAGGAGGTCGAATGGGTACCTAATCCAGAGGGTGGCAGACCAATCATGAAACCAACCGGAAAGAAGGAGGTCATCGAGTGCGACATGGTGTTATTGGCCATGGGATTCCTGAAACCGGAGCACCCGGGGTTGGCGGAGAACGTGTTCCTGGCGGGCGACGCGCAGAGCGGAGCGAGCCTTGTGGTACGCGCCATCGCAAGCGGTAGGAAAACCGCCGAGGCTGTCGACCAATACTTATCATCCAAATAATTGATCAACAAAAAAAATACAATGATATGTGCGGCATAGTAGGAATATTCAACATCGAGGGGAGAACCCAAGAGATGCGTCCCAAAGCGCTTAGGATGTCACAGAAGATCAGACATCGGGGACCAGACTGGAGTGGTATCCACGTAGGGAAAAGTGCGATTCTGGCACACGAGCGCCTTTCCATCGTCGATCCGAAGAGTGGTAAACAACCGTTGTTCAGCAGCGACGGCAAACAAGTGCTTGCCGTCAATGGAGAGATATACAACCACAGGGACATACGCGCCCGCTACAACGGAAAGTACGAGTTTCAGACAGGTAGCGACTGCGAGGTGATCCTCCCTCTCTACCGTGAGAAGGGCATCAATTTCCTCGAGGACCTGAGCGGTATCTTCGCCTTCGCCCTCTACGACGAGGAGAAGGACGAGTTCCTCATCGCGCGTGACCCGATTGGAGTCATTCCTCTGTACATCGGCAAAGATGCGGACGGCACCGTCTATTGCGCCAGCGAGTTGAAGGCGCTGGAGGGTTTCTGCGAGAGCTACGAACCATTCCTGCCCGGACATTACTATTGGAGCAAGGAAGGCAAGATGACCCGTTGGTACAAGCGTGACTGGGAGAGCTATGAGGCCGTGAAAGACAATGAGGCAGACATCGCCACACTGCGCGACGCCTTGGAGAAGGCGGTCAAGAGACAACTCATGAGCGACGTGCCTTACGGTGTGTTGTTGTCCGGTGGACTCGACAGCTCCGTCATCTCAGCCATCGCAAAGAAATTCGCTAAGAACAGGGTCGAGACCGATGACCAGAAGGAGGCTTGGTGGCCACAGCTGCACTCGTTCGCCGTAGGACTCAAAGGCGCGCCAGACTTGGCGAAGGCGAAGGAGGTGGCAGACCATATCGGTACGGTTCACCATGAAATCAACTATACGATCCAAGAGGGATTGGACGCTATACGTGACGTGATCTACCACATCGAGACCTATGATGTGACGACCGTCCGCGCATCCACGCCTATGTACCTGCTCGCCCGTGTCATCAGAAGCATGGGTATCAAGATGGTGTTGAGCGGCGAGGGTGCCGACGAGATCTTCGGAGGTTACCTCTACTTCCACAAGGCGCCATCATCGAAGGACTTCCACGAGGAGACCGTCCGCAAGTTGGGCAAGCTCTACCTCTACGACTGTCTGAGAGCCAACAAATCATTAGCAGCATGGGGCGTGGAAGGCCGTGTGCCATTCCTCGACAAAGAGTTCCTCGACGTGGCCATGCGTCTGAACCCGCAAGCTAAGATGTGTGCGGGCAAGGAGATCGAGAAGAAGATCGTCCGTCTCGCCTGCGCCGACCTATTGCCGGAGAGCGTGGCATGGAGGCAAAAGGAGCAGTTCAGCGACGGTGTCGGCTATAGCTGGATCGACACGCTGAAGGCCATCACATCCGCCGCTGTGTCTGACGACGAGATGGCGCACGCCGCTGAGCGCTTCCCTATCAACACCCCACTGAACAAGGAGGAGTATTACTACCGCACCATCTTCGAGGAGCACTTCCCAAGTGAGAGTGCGGCGAAGAGCGTACCTCACGAGGCTTCCGTCGCTTGTTCCACCGCTATCGCCCTCGAATGGGACGCAGCCTGGAAACGCATGAACGAGCCAAGCGGTAGAGCCGTGAAGGGTGTACATGAACAAGCCTATTAAGACTTGCGCAAAAGATTTTCAGAGCAAACAAACGATATCAAGTTCATTCTATAGATTCACTTTGAAGAGAGGAGCCATACTTTGTGATAAAGTATGGCTCTTAAAATTTTCTAATTCATAGGGAGACTTGGTAATGATTGTCCGTTAAAGCAATTAACCAAATGTTTTCTTTACAGACAAAAGCGAATCATCAATTATGTCATTTCACTAAATCTTTGTATCTTAGTCCCCAATATTGAAAATTGAGTATATATGAAGACTGCACATTTAAATGCGATGAATACAGAACTATGGCAAAGTATAGGTGCCATAGCTGATAATGAGTCATTGATGAAGCGTCTAACTCGTTACGCCAAGAAATTGGTGAAAGAGAAGAACGATTCCTCATTAATGAGCGAGGAGGAATTCTTCGCAAAAATTGAGCGAGCAGAGAAACAACCTGGCAAAAAATTCGACAGTGTTGAAGAACTAGACAAATACATCCGCAGTTTATGAGTCAATACAAGGTTATTATCAAAGAGGAGGCTCAAGAAGACTTGAAAAGACTACTTCGTTATGAACCGAAAGTGTACAACAAGGCAATAAAGTTTATCGGTGAACTTTATGAACATCCTAAAACAGGATTGGGCCACCCTGAACCACTAAAGGGGAAGCCCGAAGGACGCTGGAGCAGAGAAATAACAAAAAAACATAGACTTGTTTACCGCATCTTCGAAACAGAAGTCCACGTTGACGTTCTCTCAGCCTACGGGCATTACGATGACAAATGATTCGTTTCGCATTTCTTCACCTGTTTTTTAGTTTCGCAGAGGTTTCACGTTTTCACTTTTTCATGCAACTTTATCTGCAATTTTTCTTAATAGCAAATTTTATATACAAATCCATAAAATTAGGCCATAAAAAGTATATTTTAAGAGAAATATACCTTGAAATTTAGCCATTTAAATTTTAAAATACACTTATAATCTATTGATTATAAAATATTTAATGCCAGAATATATATTAAGCATGTTTAAACCTGCTTAATATATACAAAAGCAAAAATTACCCGACAAAAAATCCCCATGATCCAGAAGAACCATGGGGATTGAACCAATCAGCCGCAAACTATTGAATCTTCACAGCCATAGCGCGGAGTTGCTGCCAACCGACATGGTCGGTCAGACGAATCATGAAATGATAGTCGCCAGGATCCACATCATCTGGAATCGGTATCTCAATCTGCGCTTCGTAGGTGCGGAGCCCCGAAGGGATCTCGTAGTCTTGGTTGAAGACCCATGCGTTCACAGCGGCCTTCTCCTCCTCCATCGGACACTCCACCGACGATGTGCCGTGCGTATGATGATCGAAATTGTTGTGGATCTCGATGTTGAATGAGCCCAGCTCCGTGTCATCGGTAAACACATAATGGAACGGCATCACCTCCCCCCGCTTGAGGATATAGCAATCGGAAGGCACAGCCTCAATACCCTCGTCGGAGATCACCGGATAGGTCATATCCTTGGAGGCTTCGTCGTCACCACCGCACGCGCCCAGCACGCACAGTAGCATAGTAATTGCCAAATAATGTTTCATCTTGCTATCTATTTATTAATCATTCATGTTCATGCTCGTGTTCGTGTTCATGCTCGTCGTCATCCTCCTCTTCCGAGATGGTCTTCACGTCAGTGGTGGAACGTCCGTTGGCGTCGGTGACGGTCAGTTTCAGTTTGTCGCCCTCGACAACGCCCGTGCCATCGATATCGACATGGACATGGAAGCCGTCGATGTTCAGCACACCGATATACTTGCTGTCGGTCACAGGCTTGCTCACCTTAACCTGCCCGTTTGAAGCGTCACAGACCTCGATGAGGATAACGGCGGTACGTCCCTCCGCCTTGACATCCGCCTTGACGCAGATCTCATCCCCCTCAATGTTCGCCTCCTCCAACGCTACTGTCGGAGCGGCAGGATCATCATCGTCGTCGCCACAAGAAGAGAAACCCAAGGAAAGCACGCACAAAAGAGCCATCATGAGGCTCATATATTTAATATTTTTCATATCGTTTTAGTTTTAATTTATTGATAATTAAATGATTGTTTAAAAATCCAGTCCTATCTTCATAGACAAGTTGCGCCCCGGTTCCGGCACATCTATGAGGCGATAGTAACTGGTGTGGTTGTAATAGCGGCGATTCAGCAGATTGTCCGCATGGAGCGTCACATTCAGCTTGCTTCGTCGCAAAGGGAAAGACTTACCGGCGGAGAAATTAAGGGTCCAATAACCGTCTGTCGGTTTTTCAGGAGGTACAATCTCGTCTTGCCGGCCCACGATATGAGCCTTCAGACCAACGAACCCATCGCCTTTCCTATTGTATTTATACGTCAATCCAGCATCCGTAGACCACGGCGGAGTGAACGGCAGCGTATAGCCCTTCTTCTCCCCTGATGTCTGACGGGCATGGAGGTACTCCCCTTGCAGAAGCGCCTCCCAATGTTTCGCGAAGGTGTAGATCAGCTGAGCCTCCCAACCATAGCGCAAAACCTGAGCCTGGGTATAGTTGTAGAGCTGAAGGCCCTCCACATAACGGGACGTCGGACTCAGGTAAATATAGTTGGAGAAATAGTTCAGGTAAGGATCCACCTGCACTGCCAGCGCATCATTCGACCAAGAGAACCCTAAATCCAACTGATAGGATTTTTCAGGGTCCAACTGTATATTGCCACGCTCATAGCGGAAGATGTGGTAGTTGATACCATTGGCGCCCAACTCCTTCGGAATAGGCATACGGAATCCGCTACCCGCATTCATCTTGATGACACATTGGCCCACGTTGTAATTGGCCCCGAACGACCAGGAGAGGTTGCGGAACTTGCGGCTCATATCCGAGGAGCGTTCCTCATACTTGTATTCCCCTTCCACCGGTGTCTGGTACCAATCCTGGTAACTGTGGATGTGCGTCTTGGCGAAATCGAACCGAACGCCCGCATTGAATATCAGGTTTTTACGGAATGAGAAACGGTCCAACACAAATCCGCCTAAGCTATTGGTCTCAAAATCAGGGATGATGAAGCCCCATCCGCCACGACGATTGTGCTGGTACTCTCCGTCCAAGCCACCATGGAACGCATGTTTGCCCAAGGAATAGCGGACCTGGTAATTATACGTGCAAGTGTTCTTGTTGAATAAGCGCTCCAAGGAGTTGTCCGGCTTCGGCATATAACCGTGGCTAACCGGTTCCGAGCGTTCCTCCCTGTAATTGTTTTGGTAGGCAAGGTTCACCTCCATCGTCGCACGCTTACAGAACCACGTGGTATGGCTATGCGCCTTGAAGTGGTTGACCCACTGATAAGGCAAATCAACATCCCGTCGGGAGTGGTCATAGTCGATGTCCGACAATCTCACCTCCAATCCATGCGCATTGGCGAAGAATCCGCTCTTCGCATACGCATCCGAGAGCCGCAGACTTGTGCGGAACTTATTCCCCACATAACCGAGCATGAAACTACCATTATGCTCGCGGCCTGCGGTGTTCCGCAATCGTCCGTCCTTCAGGCGTATCCAATAGGAGTAATATTGGATACTGTCCGTCGGCACCTTATAATCGGCGTAATCGATCCATGTCACATTGGCGCGGTAATACCACTTCTCGCCTCGCCCACCAATCTTCGCCGATGCACCTAATTGTCCGTTGTTGGTTCGCCCGAACAACTGGACGGATCCCTCCAGGGAATCCTTAGGCACATGGTTAGAATGAAGGAGGAGGACACCGCCTATCGCATCGCTACCATAAAGTAGTGCGGCTGGTCCTTTGATGACCTCGGCACGATCAATAGAGAACTGGTCTATCTCCAGTCCATGATCATCACCCCACTGCTGTCCCTCATGCTTGATGCCATTCTCCGAAACGACCATGCGGTTGTAGCCCAACCCACGGATAGCGGGTTTCGACTGCCCAGAACCGATTGTGATTGCCTTCACTCCAGGAATACCTTCCATTGCCTGCATCAAGCTGCCTGAAAAATTCAGTTGCAGATACTCTTGATCAACACGGACGGAGGTCTGGGAGGAACGCATTTGAGGCGCAATGGTCCTATTGGCGCTTACGGTGACATCTTCAAGTGTGACGGCAGTATCGGTGGTCGCTACCATGCATAGGATAGCGCCCAGCAATGTTGTAATCATACTGAAAACTGTTTGAATAAATAAAAAATGTACCTCTCTGAAAATTATTCAAACAGGGAAGGAGGACCACGAGGTATTGGTAGGTTATAGACGTCAAGAACCAGGCTGTTCTGACGGTCATTATGTGAATTTTTAGTGATTGACGCGGAAAATGCGGAAATGCAAACAGCGGCGAGGAAAGACATCGTCAGGAACTGGCACAAGACGCAAGTATGCATGGAATCGCCCTGCGGAAGCAAGTGTCCGGCGCAATTATGGCTGACGCACTCCGAGCAATCATGCCTAACCGTCTGCTCTTCGTGGTGGATGTGAAGAGAAGATATAAGCAGCATAGGCACAAATACAAGTAAAAGCGCCCAAGCCTTAAGATATGTCTTCTGTTTCAAATCCATATTGGCAAACAATTCATTGATGTCGCAAATATAATAAAAATATGCGGAAGCGGCAATTATTCATCCCCAAACAGATGATTTCGGGTTATATAAATCCTCTTGTGCAAAAACAAAATAAAATGTTATATCTTTGCGCATGGAACTTGGAATTACTCACACATAAAGAACGCACATCATGAGAAAATTACTTTTTATGTTCGTCTTTGCCATTATAGCGATGGTAGTTTTCGCCCAAGGCGAGCACATGACCTTCAAAGGAATCCCTATGCAGGGCCCACTAAACACCTTCGTACAAAAATTAAAGGGCAAGGGATACACCCATGTGAAGACGACAAAGGAAGGCGCTCTTCTGAGTGGCAAATTTGCAACATACGATGATTGCCAAGTTTTCGTGTATGCTGAAGAGAATAATGTTTTCTCGGTGGCTGTCAAGTTCCCAGAAGAGGAGACGTGGAACGCCATAACAAACAGATATTACTCCCTGAAGGATATGCTTACGGAGAAATACGGAACACCCGAATCAATCGAGAGATTCTCTGACATGGATCCTGGATCCGATTTTTTGAGATTCCATGCAATATTGAATGATGAATGTACGTACACGTCCAATTTCAAGACTCAAAACGGGAGCATATTACTTACAATGATAAAGGTGGATTACAGAACTGCATCAGTTGTCATCAACTATATCGACAACATATACATTGAGGCGGCGAGGAAAACAATGATGGATGACCTATAGACATTTTTACAATCCCAATCATAAATACATAAATATAGCTATACTATGAATGGAATAGCACACACCCACACCACACTTTCGGATGAGTGCCATGTAATCCATCTTGTGCCGTTATATTTGCCAGTGTTGGTAAGTTCAAGTTCCTAAGTGACAATCCCTTCATGTAAAAACCATACCCCACGGAGATTTTCACTACCCCCCTACGTGCGTTCCGGGCCTCCGTAAGGGTAATTTGTATTACGGAATAAAAAATGCCGGGCGGGACAAAAGGTAGTCCATACAACCCAGCACGGCAAATATACAACAAACAAATGCATCAGCAAATTTTACGGGAGATAATACCCCTTAATTTTTATTTATATGAAATGTCCGAATATTCTTTTTTCTTTCCCCGCTTCATTTGTGTGAGGGCATTACTCCTTCCACCGACCTTTTCCAAATAGCCACTCGACAATGCATACACTAAGTCCCCATCATTGACATCTACGTACTCATACCATCCATACTTCTTGTGTAGAAAGCATTTAAATTTCCAGATTCCTATAACTTCACTTAGATAAGTTGAGCGACCATCATCTCCCAACAGTTCAAATCTAAGACTCATATATCCGCCTTCGTTCTTGTCGTGCCCAAAATCGACGATCGCCTTTGATATTTTAGATGGAGGGACACCGTAATCTTCTAGTATAAACTCTTTAGGGCACTCCCAAAAATAGTTATAAAGGGCGATGAATTTATCACTGTGAACAGTTATACTATCTTCTGTAATTTTGACAATTCTTTCGGAAATCGGGGATTCGGGCTCTTCATCTTCCTTTGAGCAAGACAAGAGAATCGGGAACACCCCCAAAATCGAAAAAAGCAATACCTTGTTCATTATTCAAACTTTTATGGTGCAAATATAACATTTTTTCAAAACCATCAAAACAGTATCAAAAACTAACTTCCGCGTACATCCAAATGCGAAGTGAAAATATCACAAAGTATTAAAGTCAACGGAAGAAGGGTAAGAAAAGTGACACAACGCCTTACAAATAGATTTATTAAAAACATAAAGAATCCTCCCCCAAAAAAACAAACGCCACCGCAAGGACAAGCCCCGCGATGACGTTCATCAATAAACAACCAATCTATCTATATAACAATTTTCTATATAAACAGTCAACTACTCTACCGTCACAGACTTCGCTAAGTTTCTTGGCTGGTCAACATCCAAACCTTTCGCCACAGCTACGTAATAGCTGATCATCTGCAAAGGAATCACGCTGAGCAACGGCGCCAAACAAGCCAATGTGGATGGCACTTCCACCACATCGTCCACCATCTTGCTCACATGGTCGTCTCCCTCCGTCACTACGGCGATGATGTGGCCCTTGCGGGAAATCACCTCCTGCATATTGCTGATGATCTTCGAGTACAACTGATGGTGTGTGGCGATGAAGACCACTGGCATCTCACTGTCCACCAAGGCAATCGGTCCATGCTTCATCTCTGCCGCAGGGTAACCCTCCGCATGGATGTAGGAGATCTCCTTCAACTTCAACGCACCCTCCAAAGCCACTGGGTAATTGTACCCACGACCTAAGTAGAGGAAGTTGCGGGCGAAGGTGAAACGAGACGCCATACGCTCTATCTTATCGCTCTGCTTCAATATCTTCTCCATCTTGTCAGGGATGCGAACCAACTCCTCCAAGGTCTCTTCGTATTCTTGCTGGGAAACGGTTCCCTTCGCCATGCCCAACGCCAAGGCAATCATCGTCAAGACAGTCACCTGTCCCGTGAAGGCCTTCGTGCTGGCCACACCGATCTCCGGTCCGACGTGGATGTAGACTCCCGTGTCGGTATTGCGGGCGATGCTACTACCTACCGCATTCACCACACCGAAGACCAAAGCGCCCTGCGAACGGGCCAACTCGATGGCCGCCAACGTGTCCGCCGTCTCACCACTCTGGCTGATGGCCAAGACTACGTCGTCATGCTCGATGACCGGCTCGCTGTACCTGAACTCGCTGGCGTAGGCCACCTCGACAGGGATACGGCAGAAATGCTCGATCAACTGCTTGCCGATCAAACCCGCATGCCATGAAGTACCGCAGCTCACGATGATGATACGACGCGCGCGGAGCAACTCACGACGGTGCTCCGTCACCGCACTCAACACGACGGACAAATGTCCATCCTCACTATATGGGTTATTGATGACACGGCCGCACATGCAATCACGCAGGACTGCCGGCTGGTCAAATATCTCCTTCAACATGAAATGAGGGAATCCGCCCTTGTCCAACATGGACAAATCCAAGTCTACTTCCTTCACCTCCATATCGGCCTGCTCGCCAGTCAGTTTCCTCACGATCAACTCCTTGCCTCTCTCGCAGACCACCATCTCCTCGTCGTTCAAGTATACCATCTGCTTGGTGTACAAAGCGATCGGACTCGCATCGCTGGCGATGAAGAACTCGCTGTTATCAGGCACGACACCCACCACCATCGGACTACTCTTGCGGGCAGCCACCAATTGTTCAGGGTGACGACGGTCGATGACACATATCGCATAGGCACCGATCACCTTGGTCAACGCCTTGCGCACGCTCGTGGCCAGGTCCTCGTTGCTCACGTTCATCGTGTACTCAATCAATTGTACCAACACCTCCGTGTCCGTCTGGCTCTTGAAGACGAAGCCTTTCGCCTCCAACTGCGTACGGAGCGCCACGTAGTTCTCGATGATACCATTGTGCACCAACGTCAGGTTACCGCTCTGGGATACGTGTGGATGGGCGTTCACTTCGCTCGGCGCACCATGCGTCGCCCAACGGGTGTGGGCGATACCCAACGTGCCGGAAACGTTCTGCTTATCCGCAATCGCCTCCAAATCAGAGACTTTACCCTTGGCCTTGTAGATAGCCAATCCTTTAGGCTTGCCTTTGGAATCTTCGTTGATCAATGCGCATCCCGCACTATCGTATCCCCTATATTCCAATCTATGCAAACCATCCATCAAGATCGGATAGGCATCCCTCGTCCCAATATATCCTACAATTCCACACATAATCGCAGCTATTTAATTCTAATTATTAATTCAACAAACAGTGTCCACCATAAACTAAGAAAACCCACCAGCGGTCTCAATCAGAAGGCAGCCGATGGATTAATCCAAAAGACTCTCCAATCATCGTTTATTTGACAATAAACACCAAAATCTTCGCAAATTAAATCATTTTGAAAGCATTTTGCAATAAAAATCGGAAAAAAGTTAACGCACAAACAGATTTTTTTCACAAACGATATTCTAATGAAAGGCTAAATATTTGATTAATATTTAGTTAGGTCAATCGACAGAAAATCCTTTCATTCGAATCTTTTAGGGATGCTGCGGACCATTTTTAGATCGTCAATCTCCCCATCCATTTTCATCTTTTTTATTTCCAACGACTTATACCCCTTCTTGCGCATAGCCTTTTCAATCCATGGCTCAACGGGGCACTTGTCCTCCCATAGCCCTACCCCTGCGTTACGGGCAGTGAGTTGCAGGGAATCCATCGCCGGATCGTTGTCATAATGGCTATAGTGCCACGCATAGCCGGCACGCACCATTTCATGGCTCATCTCCCGTCCGTCGGGCAGATAGGTATAGACCAGAAGGCGATCGTACGAATCAATGTCCAGAATGTCAACGGTGACTTGCTTCTTCCATATCAGGGAATCCAGGTAGTGCCTGCTCTTACGGCTGAAATCCTGCCCGGACTCCGGCGCATCGATGGCATACATGCGTACCCTCCTCGGCTGTTGTTCGCCCTCTAAAATTATCTCGTAGGTGTCTCCGTCACATACCTTGACCACCTTGCCCGCATGACGACCCGTTAGCTCCGTCGATACGGTCAAGCTGTCCTGCCCATCTCCCTGCGTTTGCCCAGACTCATTCGTGCCTGGCGTACAAGCAAAGATGGACAACGCCATGATTAGGCCTGCGAGATATTTACGAACACTCCTCATTTTGGACGTTAGACTTTAGACAATTCTTAACTCTTAACTCTTAACTCTCAACAATTTTCATCGCAGTTTCGTCCTCGTTCAAATCCCCCAAAACGACCTCCGTCACACAATTCACCAAAGCCTTATCGTAAGGGCGCTCCACCACCAAATAGTTCTCCGAGAACCCATGCATCAGGCCGGCTGTGCGTTTCTCCTCCCACAAGACATGGGCGGTCTTGCCCACCTGCGAGCGGTAAAAGGCGAGCCGTTTCTCCTCCGACAATGCATGGAGCAATTCGCTACGGCGCTTTTTCTCTTCAGGGCGTACCCTACCCTCAATCTTCAACGCCTGCGTGTTCGGGCGCTCCGAGTAGGAGAAGACGTGCAGTTGGGTGACATCCAACGATTGCAGGAACTCGTATGAGGAGTTGAAGTACTCCTCTGTCTCACCATTGGTTCCGACGATCACGTCCACCCCGATGAAGGCGTCCGGCATCAGGGCTTTCACCTTCCGGATCTTCTCCGCAAAGAGGCTACGCTCGTAGTGGCGCTTCATAAGGTGCAACACCTCGTCGCACCCAGACTGCAAAGGAATGTGGAAGTGAGGCAGGAATCGTTTGGAGCGGGCCGTAAACTCGATGATCTCGTCCGTCAAGAGGTCTGGCTCGATGGAGGAGATGCGGTAACGCTCGACGCCCTCCACACCGTCCAAGGCACGGATCAGGTCGAGGAAGGTCTCGCCCGTCGTCTTGCCGAAGTCACCGATGTTGACGCCTGAGATCACAATCTCCTTGGCCCCTTCGCGCGCCGCGGCCTCCGCTTGGGCGACCGTCTCCGCGATGCTTCCGTTACGGCTCTTGCCACGGGCGATAGGCACCGTGCAGTAGGAGCAGAAATTATCACAGCCGTCCTGCACCTTCAGCCAATAGCGGGTGCGGTCTCCCCTCGTGCAGGAGGGAGAGAAGGTGGTGATTTCGCTCCGTTTCGTATGGCAAACCAGAGGCTCAGCCTTCTTTTCCAATGTATCCAGATGACGGATAATATCAAACTTATCCTGCGCACCAAGGACGAGGTCCACCCCTTCTATCTTGGCGATCGCCTCAGGCTGCAACTGCGCGTAACAGCCCGTCACGATGATGTAGGCGCCCGGATGCTTCGTGATCATCTGCTTGATCGCCTGACGATCCTTGCGGTCCGCCACCTCAGTGACGGAACAAGTGTTGATGACGCACACATCCGCCACCTCATCCCTGCCTGCCTTGCGGAAACCATGCTCGAGCAACATCTTGCCAATCGTGGTCGTCTCCGCAAAATTCAATTTGCAGCCAAGCGTGTGGAAAGCCACCTTTTTATCCTTGAATATTGATTCGTCTATCATGCTAATCAGCTAAAAATAAGTTTGATACCCCATAAAAACAAAGAAGGATGTCATCCCGACATCCCATCTCTTAAAACCTTAAATCTAATACCATGAAAAACACAGTGCAAATGTACTGTCATTTTTTATGTTGTGCAACATAATTCTAAAATATTTTTCAACTTTAACTTTCTTTAAAAGAAAGAGGCCTCCGTGAAAAATATTTTAACACAATATGTCAAGCCACAAGGTTTCTAATCCTCTGGATCAGAGTAGGATGTGAATAATGGAAGAAGACATACGCCTTATGCGGATTAAGGTTGCTGAGCGTGCTGACGGAGAGTTTCTTCAACGCTTCGCCCAACTCCTCGCCCAGACCGTTCTCCTTGGCGAAACTGTCCGCTTGGAACTCATTCCTCCTGGATATAACGTTCAGTCCCACTCCCAACAACGTGGAGATGGGTGTATAGAGTATGCCGAACACGATCACACCGAGATGGAAGGATGGGTATTGGCTACCCAACGCCTCCGCCAGATGTACATTGCCCGTTTCCGGTGTGCCTAACGCCAAGGATAGGAGGAAGAGCATGAAACCGGTATTGAGGATCGATATCAGCAACATCAGCAGGGTATGTTTATGCTTGTAATGGCCTATTTCATGCGCCAAGACTGCCACGATCTCCTCGGTGTTGAGCGTGTTCATCAACGTGTCGTAGAGCACGATGCGCTTCTTCGAGCCCAAACCTGTGAAGTAGGCGTTCGCCTTGGTCGACCGTTTCGAGCCGTCGATCACATAGAGGTCATCCAACCCGAAATCCACCTTTTTGCAGAACTCTTGGATGGCGGTACGCAACTCGCCCTCCTCCAAAGGGGTCTGCTTGTTGAACAGCGGCACGATCAGGTTGGAGTAAAACATCAGCATGAAGATGGAGATGCCGGACATCACCGCCCAAGCGATCAGCCAGAAGTAGGCGCCTGTCTCATTGTAAATCAGCATGAGCAACGCCAAGATACCGCCACCGAGCAAGACGGTGAGCAACCAACCCTTCACCGTATCCGCGGCGAAAAGGGCGGGCGTCATCTTATTAAAACCGAAACGCTCCTCGATCTTGAAGGTATGGTAGATACCGAAGGGGATGTTCAGCACTTCGTTGGCGAAATAGAGGATGCCGAAGAAGATCAGCGCGATCACGATGGAGTTCTCCGAAAAGCCCCGCGCGATGTTGTCCACGAAGGCGAAACCGAAGAGGAAGAACATCAGCATCATGACGACGAAGGAGAATAGTCCGGAGACCATACCGAACTTCTTATTGGCCAGGAAATATTGTTGCTGCTTCTTGTACGCCTCCGCGTCGTAAAGGTCTTTCACCTCGTCAGGAAGCGCCTCGCTCACCTGGCTATTGTTCAGGTAATCCAAGTACCACTCCAAGGCGAAGTCAAGCACCAGAATGGCTATGATAATCCAAAATAATGTCGTGTACATGGTATTAGGGAAGAAAAAATTATTCTACATATAGCACCAGTCCTTTGAGGTATTCCCCTTCAGGATGGTAAATATTAATTGGATGGTCCGCCGGCTGCGTCAGCTGGTGCAGGATACGCACGTTACGTCCGCTCATGGCCGCCGCACTGAATACGGCGAGACGGAACTGCTCCTTGTTCACCGCCTGCGAGCAGGAGAAGGTAAAGAGCACCCCACCCTTCCTGATCTTTTCGAACGCCTTCGCATTGAGCTTCTTATAGCCCTGCAATGCGTTACGCAACACCTCCCTGTGCTTAGCAAAAGCAGGAGGGTCGAGGATGATCAGGTCATATTTGTTAGGCTCCATATCCACCAAGAACTTGAATGCGTCCGTGGCGAAAGCCTCGTGGCGCGAGTCCCCCGGGAAGTTCAATTCAACATTCTTGTTCGTCAGGTCGATCGCCTTAGCGGAGCTGTCCACAGAGTGCACCAGTTTCGCACCGCCACGCATCGCATAGAACGAGAAGCCTCCCGTATAGCAGAACATATTCAGCACGTTGCGGTCCTTCGCATATTTCTCCAACAGGGAACGGTTCTCACGCTGGTCCACGAAGAAACCCGTCTTTTGTCCGCGCAGCCAATCCACATGAAACTTAAGTCCATACTCCATGGCGAGGCATTGGTCGTCGCATGCACCGATGAGGTAACCATTCTCGGAATCCACGTTCGCCTTGAACGGCAAGGTTGTCTCAGACTTGTAATAAACGTTCGATACCCGTCCCTCCATCACCTTGACGATGGCCTGAGCCAGCTCCATCCGCACCATGTGCATGCCGACGGAATGCGCCTGAAGCACAGCGGTAGGACCATAGACGTCTACCACGAGACCAGGCAAGCAATCGCCCTCCCCGTGAACCAAGCGGTATGTATTATTCTCCGGGTTATCCACCAGCCCCAGCCGTTGTCTCAGCAGGAAAGCCTCGGCGATACGCTTCTCCCAGAAAGGCTGGTCAGGGTGCTCCCCCTCGAAGGAGAGGATACGCACAGCGATGGAGCCCACCTGATAGTGTCCGGTGGCGAGATATTCGTTGCCGGAGCTATAGACATCCACCACATCCCCCTCTTTCGGATTGCCCACGACGCGTTGAATGGCGCCCGAGAAGACCCAAGGGTGGAAACGGAGAAGGGAATCCTCCTTCTTTGGCTTAAGAAATATTTTTGCGAAATCCATCTGTCAAGAATTATAGGCGGCATCAATACCGGCCCAGTTTTACAGTTTTGTTACACGGCGGATGTTCAACCCACCTTTATGCAAAGGTAAGAAAAAAAGCGAAACGAGAAGTCATCCGCAAGGGTGTTCCTCATTTGTTATTGAACTGATTCATGGTATTTTGCAAGCCGGCGAGGCAAAAGCTCTTGATGATCTCGCCCGCAATGGCTATGCGTTCCTCCAAACGAGGCTTCTGTTCATCCGTCCATTCGCCCAACACATAATCGATCTGCATGCCCTTCGGAAAATCGTTTCCGATGCCGAAGCGGAGCCTTGAATAGGCGTTCGTGCCGATCATGGCCTCGATGCTTTTCAGTCCGTTATGGCCGCCAGCGCTACCATTCCCCTTCAAGCGCAGGGCGCCGAAAGGAAGGGAGAGGTCATCCACGATGATGAGCAGATGGTCCACGTCGATCTTCTCCTTGTCCATCCAATAGCGGACAGCCCTACCGCTCTCGTTCATGTAGGTGTTCGGCTTGAGGAGGAAGAGTTCGGCGTTCTTGACGCGGCATGAAGCGGTCGCCCCATAGCGGTTGCCTGGGTCAAAAACAATATTGGACGCTTTAGCGAAAGCGTCCAATACCTTAAATCCTATGTTATGGCGGGTCTCGGCGTATTCCTCACCGATGTTACCCAAACCAACAACCAGATACTTCATACGATTGATTAACCGTTATTCCTAGAAGAACGTGTTGCCTTCACAGCTACGACAACGTTAACCTTACCGCTAAGGATTTCCAAGTTGTCGAATGAAAGATCACGTACTTGGATAGTCTTACCAAGACCCAAGTTCTCAACGTTAACAGTCAAGAATTCAGGGATATTGTTGTAGAGGCCAGCCACCTTCAAAGTACGCATCTCTTGGCTCAACTTACCACCGAGGCGAACACCTTCAGCCAAACCTTGAACCTTAACAGGAACGTTCATTACGATTGGCTTGTCGTCAACAACCTGCAAGAAGTCGATGTGCAAGATTCTATCGTTTACTGGGTGGAATTGGATCTCCTTCAAGATAGCCTTGCAAGCCTTTCCGTCGATATCCAAATTTACGAGGAAGATATCTGGAGAATAGATCAACTTGCGGACATCCTCATTCTTCACTTGGAAATTCTTGTTCTCGCCAGCGCCGTAGATAACGCATGGGATCATACCTGTAGCACGAAGTGCCTTAACCTCTTTCTTGCCAACTGCAGTTCTGTTGACGCCTTTCAACTCAAAAGTTTTCATTTTGTGTTACTCAAAATTAAGTTATACATTCATTCGTAATGGCTTAATTCCCCATCACACTCCTCGGATTGCACGAATCCTAAAAAGCACCGCGAATTTACAACATTTTTTTCTACGGGCAAAGGGGTTCCGTCATTTTTTCGTCAAGCGGGGACGGATCTTTCAGTTAGACGAGGCGGAGGGGAATCATTTGGTCCGCATTTCTGGAATAGTAAATCGTAAATCATTAAATAGTAAATCATCAAATAGTAGTCACAGATTAATGTGGAAGGACAAAAACAGGTTAACCCCCTTGTCCAAGCTCCGCTCCTTGCGTTTCTCCGTACTCTTAAATTGGCTGTCGTAGACATCTGTCTCCCGAACATACTCCACCAACGGGAAGCAGAACCCGACCCCCACCCTTCTGATGCGCACACCCAGTTCGGGGTTAAGATAGAAGCCCTTCAATTTGTCTTGATTCTCGAAATCTTTATGGAACCATTTACCATCAGCCCGCTGATAGAGGTCATAATTATCGCTATCATGATCTTTGAGACTAATGCCGGCTCCCAATTTCAATCCAACATACGGAGAGACTTTCCTGTCGGAGACGCTCAACCTAACTTCCGCATAAATCGGCAAAGAAAGATGGGTGTAATCCAGTTCGTTTAATCGTTGCCTGAATTCTATTCCCCCTCCGTAATAGAGATGTTCATCACGTTGGAAACCGAAGCCAAGCGCAAAAGCATGTGAAAAGGTATAGTCAGTCTCATCACTTCTCCATTCCTTATACATATTCGGACCTATTGTGGCACGTTCTATCTTCAGTTTGAAACCATTAGGGAAATATGCGTTCTTGTCCGGCTCTTCGGCAAAGAGATTCATTGCGGAAAAAACGGATAGGAATATGATCAACAGTTTTCTCATCGTCATAATTCAACCCATTTGATTAATATGCATATTTAAACACTATTTTCCCGTTTTCGGCATAGTAATTTATTCGGAAAAACCAATCTTCCTGCAAGGTGTTCAGTTCTTCCTGCGGAATACTCATCAACAAATCGGTGATTTCCGTATGGTACGGGGAGTCCACTTGTCGATCATAAAATTGGAGGGACGTAACTTCACCAGTCTCAGTTACATTAAAACCGAAACAGAACCATCGAAACGAAGAATCCGGCTCAGCAACAGTGATATTGCTTTGATTGAGCCTATCCAATATATTCTGGTAAAGAGTGCTCCTTTCCGCTCTTTCATGCAGGTTATCCTCTCCGAACGGGTAATAGGGCATATCTCCATCCGCATATTCGTCGCAGGACGCAAGCAAGCCACTACTAGCTACGCCCGCAAGAGTCAGTCCGGCAAGGGTGATGACTTTGCCCAAGTTCCGTCTCTTGTCGAGTTCCTGCTCCAGATAGCGCACCTCCGCCTCACACTTCGGGCAGGTACCCTTGCACTCTCCCTTAAAGGTGCACTCGCTCGTCACAAGTGTGATGTCGTTCTCCAAGGCTATTTTCTTTCTTATTTCACGCAAGTACTTGCATTTCTCTTTCCCAGACATATTTCAGACATTTTTTATTCAAAAGTCAGTTTCAAATATAATCAAAATTCACACAGACACCTCACTCCCCCTTGTACGGATGCGCCTTGGCATACTCGTAGAAGTCCTCGTCTATCACATAACGCATTTTGTAATAGTTGTCCCCTACTTCGATGGTGTCGTAAGATGATGGTGCTTCTAAATTATAATGCCAATCAACCGTATTCCCCTGATACTTAATGGTATCATCTATGACAACATATATATTCCCAAAAAACGGAGAACCTTTGGTGTTTCTCATAAGACTATCTTTGTAATTTATAGGGAATTTATAATACTTGGTTCCATCATAATTGTCTTTCATTACAATCAAGACAGAATGATCAATATCATTTCTAATAATATATTCAACGTCAGGTCTATCATCATCGAAATAATCCACGTCCTTATATTTGTCGCAGCCATACGAAAACAGACCTAAAATTAGCACAAGAACGTAAGGATAAATAATCAAATGTTTCATAATACTATTTATTATATTTTTTAAACTGTGTAAAATAAATTTCGAGACTTGTATTCCCTGTTCGCCCATGAGTTACATAATTTTCAAAATCATCGACACTTTGTATTTCATGTATAGAACGCTGAATTAAATGCAAACTGTATCCTGTGATATTATCGTCAAGAGGACGATTCTCTTTCACCTGATTTTTTTCATCCATCATATCTATTATCAACGGGCTATATTTTATATTTCTTTTCCATCGTCTACCCTCATCTTTACTTTTCGTGTATGGCCAATCTTGACACTCGATAAAACTTAAAAGATTATCATATGCATTACCCGGAGTCCTATCAACCGTTTTATACTCATCCATCGTCAACACCCATTGTCCTGCCAGTGCCATCGCTTCCCTGATTATAAGATCAGTTTGTGCATACTTCGTAACCCCGACATATAGGCAATGGGATGCATGTGTCAACTCATGAAGTGTAGTACTCAACACCTTACTAGCAGGTTTATATCCATTCTCATTTATTCCATATATTTTTATTGACGACAGAACATCACTTAAGAACTCAAGATTATAGTAGTAGGTAGTGCCATTCGGCTTATCTTCCTTTGTGTCATTGTACAGTATTTTCAAATCCTTATCCGGACGTATCAACCCACAAACATCGCCATAATAATATTTATATAATGCACGATGGATAGAGGCCAAATGGAGTCTGGTCATATTACTTGTGTTAATATTCAAGTTCCAATGCGACTTTTGGTCTGGCCCATTACTATGTGCTTGGGTAAACCTATATCGGATGTCCCACTTTTCACATTCCCACTCAACACTATACTCCACGCTCGTGCGCTTGCTGCTGAATGTCACATTACCGTTCGCATCCGTGTAGTGGTACGCTTTCAGGAAGGCGAAGTATCGGATGCGCACCTTCACGCCCTGCAGCGGAATGTATTTTTCCATCAGGTCGTCGTACGCCTTGATGGTGGCGGATGGTGTCCACTTCGAACGCAGGGTGGTCTCGCCCACGTTGCCCGTCTGGATCATCGCCTCGTCCACCACACTCTTCCACGACAAGCCTGTACCCTTTCCGGAACGGAGCTGCGCATCCCCGACAGTGATGTCCTCCCGCTCCAAGTCCTCGTCCAAGATATAAAGCTCGTCAAGTACTTCATACCGAATGCCAAGCCCTTTCAAATCATAACCAACTGGCATCACCGTGTACTGCCACGTGATGGCGTTCGCCGGCAATGACGGATCATGGTAGGAATCACCCTCCGTCAATTCATAATCCAATGGGTATGGATCGAAATCCAGTGTGGTGTCCGCCACCAAACGCTCGTACTGCGCCGTGTCAGCCGGCAGAAAACGCACATACAAATGGGTCGGTTTCAAAACAGTTAGACTCTTTAGACCCGTCCGAGCCGACAATGAATCCACAGAACGTTGCATATTACGCAACAGGAACGGACTCTCGACCTTGGCCCCAAGGCGAATCTCACTACTCACGGTCTGTTGTTCACTGACCGGTTCGTTCAACACTTCATCCTTTTCGCAGGAAGACAACTGGAGGGCGAGTAGCAACCCACTCAAACAAAACAACTTGCGCAAACAATTTTTATTACTTTTGATAGAAAACATAATATAGAATTTTAATGATACAAATAAGATTTTCCTTAATATCTACGATACATAACTTTTAAGATTATTGACACATTGCCGAAAATCGACAAGGCAAAGATATGATATATTTTAATAAAAAAAGAGTTTTTTCCCTTAAATCTTGCAAAATAAATGTATTTTTTACATAACTACAAGATAATGAACCACATAGCATAGGGGTTATATTTGCCATTGAACAGTTACAAACATTTAATATTAAACCATTTACAACTCTTCCATTTACTACTTAAAATATACGATTTACTATGATAGTGGATGGCTAAATAGTAAACAAACAAATTTCTTAACTCTTCCCTCTTAACTCTTAACTTATATGTTTTGTGAAGAGAAAAAAATTTCGCAAATTTGCGTGGATTTTTCCAAAAGGTGTGAAATTCATATTTTAATCTAAAAATAGTAATCATAATGGCAAAAAGTGCATTGCAAATCGCTAGAGCTTCTTACCAACCTAAGTTGCCTAAGGCATTCAAAGGTGGCGTAGCTCTTAAAGAAGGTAAAGCAACTGAGTCTGTTGCAAACCAAGCTGAAATCAAGAAGTTGTTCCCTAACACTTATGGTATGCCTATCGTAACGTTCGAGGCTGCCGCTTCTAAGTTGTCCATGGGAGACTTCAACGTAGGTGTAATCCTCTCTGGTGGTCAAGCTCCTGGCGGACACAACGTCATCTCCGGTCTCTTCGACGGTATCAAGGCTTTGAACCCTAAAGGAAAATTGTACGGCTTCTTGGGCGGTCCTAGCGGTTTGATCGATCACAAATACATCGAGTTGACTTCTGACATCATCGACGAATACCGTAACACGGGTGGTTTCGATATCATCGGTTCTGGCCGTACCAAGTTGGAGGAGGAGTCTCAGTTCGACAGCGGTATCGAGATCTGCAACAAATTGGGCATCAAGGCATTGGTGATCATCGGCGGTGATGACTCTAACACTAACGCTTGCGTGTTGGCTGAGTACTACTTGGCTAAGAAGGTTGGCATCCAAGTGATCGGTTGCCCTAAGACTATCGACGGTGACTTGAAGAACGAGCAAATCGAGACTTCTTTCGGTTTCGACACAGCTTGTAAGGTATACTCTGAGGTAATCGGTAACATCATGCGTGACGCTAACTCCGCAAAGAAATACTGGCACTTCATCAAGTTGATGGGTCGTTCCGCTTCTCACATCGCTTTGGAGTGCGGTTTGCAGACTCAACCAAACATCTGCATCGTTTCTGAGGAGGTAGAGGCTAAGAAGATGACTTTGGCTCAGATCGTCAACAACATCGCTGACACTGTAGCTGCTCGCGCCGCTAAGGGTAACAACTTCGGTGTTGTGTTGATCCCTGAGGGCTTGATCGAGTTCATCCCTGAGATGAAGGTTTTGATCAAGGAGTTGAACGATTTGTTGGCTACTGAATCTGACGTCAAGACTGCTGTATCTAAACTTTCAGCTAACTCTAAGTCAGTTTACGAGAGCCTTCCTGAGGCCATCGCTAAGCAGTTGACGTTGGAGCGTGACCCTCACGGAAACGTACAGGTTTCTTTGATCGAAACGGAGAAATTGCTCATCGAGATGGTTAAGACTCGTTTGGCTGCCATGAAGGCTGAAGGCAAATATGTAGGTAAGTTCTCTGGCCTCGGACACTTCTTCGGTTACGAGGGTCGTTGCGCCGCTCCTTCTAACTTCGACGCTGACTACTGCTACTCTTTGGGTTACAACGCAGCTAACTTGATCGCTACTGGCAAGTCTGGTTACATGTCATTGATCAAGAACACTACTAAGCCAGCTGACCAATGGATCGCTGCCGGTGTGCCTATCACGATGATGATGAACATGGAGCAACGTAACGGTAAGCAAAAACCAGTTATCCGCAAGGCATTGGTTGAGTTGGATGGCGCTCCGTTCAAGGCTTTGGCCGCTAACCGCGAGAAATGGGCAATCGAGACTTCTTACGTTTACCCTGGTCCAATCCAATACTTCGGTCCATCTGAGGTATGCGACCAACCAACTAAGACGTTGGCTTTGGAGCAGAAATAATTGTTTGAATTATTCCATAAAAAAACTTCGGGGCAATCGCTCCGAAGTTTTTTTTATAGGCTTACTATCTAGAAATAGAAATGAACCCCAACTGTAGGATTAACACCTACTGAAAAATTCACCTGATTCTCCACAACTTTAGGAATACGGCTCTCCTCCCCATCATAAATTTTTTGCTCCTCCCAAACGAATCGAGCGAACGTAAAATCAAGCAGACTCATGGCAAATCCCCAATGCTCCACCGGACGGAATTCGAACTGGGCGAATCTAAGATTGAGTTGGAACCCATTATACTTCTGGGAATCGGAGGAAAATTCACGTCTATATGTACTCTTTTTGCCAGAACCAAGATTTAGTTCATTATATGAAACATAATCACGTTTTATAAACACACCTTCCAATCTTGCCTGAGTATGCGTATAGTAGGCATCAAGCTCCAGCACATAATAAAAATTATCCACCATCCTAATATATTTAGCGAAGGAAGGGCCAATAGCCCAAAAAGATCTCTTCAAATTGAAAATATAAGATGATTTATTGACAAACCATTCATAATGGCTCTTATTAACGCCAAAGGAGGAAACAAGTCCAAGTCTGAAATTATTGGCAACGAAATATTGGAATTCAGGAGAAACGTAAATACCCTTAGATGGATCATAATTATTCTGCTTCTCACCATCGTAATATATGCTAGAAGAGGTTAATCCAACACCCACCATCGAACCAATATACATATCGCCTTTTTGTTGTGCGTATGCACCGAATGAAACTGCACACAGCAGCATCGCAACGATTCTTTTCTTCATAATAACATGTATGTAATTTAAATTGTGCGACATCGATTTAAAAATAGATATGAACGCCAAAAGCAGGATTAACCCCTATCGACAGACCATTATTTTTTACGCTTGGCGTATGGATATTCACCCCATCAACAACTTTATTCTTCTCCTTCTTGAAAAAGTGGGAACAGGTGAGGTCTATCAAACTCAAGGCAAATCCCCAGCGCTCTACCGGACGGAATTCCAATTGAAATAACCTTACAGAGAAACTTAAGCCATCCATGGGTTGATCCTTGATCGAATAACCTCCAAGTTCTTTCAAATCATCATCTATCGTCGTATTTTGGTAACGGTCAGAGATAAAACGTGTATTGTCAGAATACTGCGGACTGTACGAACACACAACCTTCTCACTCGTCTTCATACGGGTATAGCCCAAATCCAATTCAGGCACATAATAGAATTTCTCAGCCAACTTAACATACCCCGCAAAGACAGGGCCCAAAGACCAATACTTGGTTTTCGAATCGGTACTCAAATACATGGAGCCCACTCCATATGCATCCTGAACTTTTTGGATGCCAAAAGTAAAATCGAGACCGACCCTGAAACGATTGGCAACGAAATAATGGAATCCGGGAGCCACAAAGAAATTCACCTTCGGATCGTACCCTTCCAGTTCCTTTCCGTCATAATATGCGGTAAAGGATGATACTCCTACACCTCCATGGAAACTGGCGAACATATCCCCTTTTTGTTGGGCGTATGCACCCAATGAAGCCGCACATAGCAGCATCGAAACAATTCTTTTCTTCATAAAATATTATATAAAACCACAATCAGACCGCAAATGTAAATATATTCATCGTTACTTCTATACAATTATCCAAGAAACATAAAATTCTCAACAAATACCCATAAAAACCATTAGACGGAGCATACAACAAACAGTCTTCCCGCATCACCAAAACAGTAAATCGTAAATAATAAAATAGCAGATGATATAATATCTAACGGCACATAAAGCCAGCCTATCATTCCTTCGCATCTTCCTTCCACAAACTCTTCCACAGCATTGTTCCCTTGGCGGTCAGCAAATAGCTTTGGCGCGGATGGCGGGGTTTGTCGGGGTAGCGCATAGAAACGAAGCCTTGGGCGATGGCGGGATTAAGGCTATATTCAAGGAAATTCGCCCTGTCTCTAAGCCCAACCATATCCATCATTTCCTTTACCGAATATTGTTTGTCACCCATCGCCTTCACTAACCTGATTATATTTTTATTATCCGTATAAAATAAACTTGTAGGGGTGCTTGTGGGGGTACTTGTAGGGGTGCTTGCGGGTTGTCCATCAGAGACCAGTTCTACGACAAGGTTCGGCTGCACACTCCATTCCTTCGGGGGATGTATATGCAAATAGCGGTTACGCAAGTCCCATTGCTCCCCTAATAATAGATTGCGGAAAAAACGTTCAAGATAGAGAGGAGTGTATTCGACACCCTTCACCACATTCCTGTAGTTGGCACGGACAAGGGCATTGCGGAAATACCACGAGTGTTGAGCAAACAAGTCATTAGCCACATTGAAGCCCAATGAACGCAGATACTGGATAGTGAAGACAGCCGTTGTTCGGGTATTGCCTTCCGGGAAGGGGTGAATCTGCCAAATACCTGAAACGAAGCGAGTTATTCGTGCAATCATATCGTCTGTAGACAAGCCGGAATAGCCTTTTTCCCGTTCCTGCTCGATGTCATAATCCAACGCACGGCGCAAATCTTCCCAATTCAGATAGCTTACCGTGTCGCCTTCCAAGACCCATTCTTTTTTTGTGATATCATACTTGCGCAACTCACCAGCATGTTTCATCACGCCATCAAATATCCTGCGATGCACAGAGATAAAACCATTCGTGTTAAAAGCGAATGTGGGTTGTGAAAGCACCTTCATGATATTACTCGACACCCTATCCGCCTCCTCCATGTCGGCATCCCCTTCGTCATGGGTGGTCTTCGTGATATAATACTGATTGACAAGACGTTTTACCTCATCGATGGTGATCTCCCCCTCGATGTTCCTGCGGGCCGTCTCCTGCAAGAACTCGGACGTCTTCAGACCGTCCACCGCCTGCAGACCAATGGCCACACGCCACGCCTCGGCGAGCTCCCGCTTGGCGGGGTCACCCTGACGGATATACTCGTCGAAATTGATATATTGCGGTTTCTCAGCACTCATTTCTTAAAGCGAAATCCTACGCACAGGCGAATCCAACCCGAAAAAACTCTTAATTCTTAACTCTAAACTCTTAACCGGCTCTCATCCTCTCCGCAAATATACAAAAAATTTGCCATTTTTCCTCCCCCTTCCCCATCATAAAAAGTCACCACCACCCCGCCATCCCGTGTGCGTTTTTGCGGAAAACATATTATCTTTGCATACGTAGCGTTACTTTAAGATATGCAATTACCTACTCAATTTGAAGACTCGATGAAGGCTGCCCTGGGCGGCGAATATGACGCCTTCCGTGCGGCCTTGGAGCAAGACCCACAGGTGAGCATCCGCATCAACACGAGGAAGCTTTCCGCCCCGACGAAGGGTGCGGAGGTGCCTTGGTGCGCCACAGGACAATACCTGGACAAACGTCCTTCCTTCACCCTGGACCCGCTGCTTCATGCGGGTTGCTACTACGTGCAGGAGGCGAGCTCCATGTTCGTCGAGCAGGTCTTCCGCCAATTCATCGACACGGAAGCGCCTGTCGTGCTGGATCTCTGCGCCGCACCGGGTGGCAAATCGACCCACTTGGCTTCCCTACTGGACGGCAAGGGTTGGCTGGTCTCCAATGAGGTGATGCGCAATCGTGTGAACATACTGCGGGAGAACCTCATCAAATGGGGCGCCCCGAACGTGACGGTGACAAGCAACGACCCTGCCGACTTCGGGCAGCTCACGGGTCTCTTCGACCTGATCTTGGTGGATGCGCCTTGCTCCGGCGAAGGGATGTTCCGCAAGGACGAGCAAGCGGTGGAGGAATGGAGCCCCGAGAACGTGCGCTTCTGCGCCGAAAGGCAACGGAGGATCCTTGCGGATGTCTTCCCTGCCCTAACGGAGGGTGGTATCCTGATCTTCAGCACTTGCACCTTCAACGAAGAGGAGGACGAGCGCAACGCCCGTTGGATCGCCGACGAACTGGGCGCAGAACTGCTCCAAGTGAAGACCGAACCCGCATGGAACGTGACGGAGACGGACGCAGGCTACCACTTCTACCCCCACAAGACGAGGGGCGAAGGATTCTTCCTCTCCGCCCTGCGCAAGACGAAGGAGGAACCGACCTTCAAGAAGAAACGTAAACGTGAGAACAAGGTCGCCCTACCCGCCCCCGCCAAGGATTTGACGAAGTGGCTCAACGAACCGATGTGCCTCACTCCTCATAACGACGTGATCTATGCCGTGCCTGCGGAATATGCGGAGCTGTCGCTTACGCTGACGGAGCAGTTGCACGTGCTGCAGTCGGGCGTCGAAGTGGCCGCTGTCAAGGGGAAGGACTTGATTCCTGCCCAGCATTTGGCCCTCTCCTGGGCTTTGCGGAAAGATGCGTTTCCTACGGTGGACCTCTCCTGGCAGGAGGCGATGACCTACCTGAAGAAGGAGAACCTCATGTTGCCGAACGACGCTCCAAAAGGCTATCTATTGCTGACCTACCGCTCCGTCCCTTTGGGTTGGGTGAAGAACTTAGGCAACCGTTGCAACAACCTGCACACGCAGGAGTGGCGCATCCGCATGCAGGTGGATGGTTGCGAATTTAAAGACTTTTTGGGAATATGAAACTGACTTTTCTAGGAACAGGGAC
Source organism: Paludibacteraceae bacterium (assembly GCA_045226255.1). Lineage (GTDB taxonomy): Bacteria > Bacteroidota > Bacteroidia > Bacteroidales > Paludibacteraceae > UBA1181. Next base: position 337,192 of record JBGVCG010000016.1, read on the forward strand.
CTCGACAGGCGTCCCATACATAGGCTGTAAATGTGCGGTGTGCAACTCCTCCGACCCCAAGGACAACAGGTTGCGCTGCTCCGCCCTGCTGGAGACCCAAGGCAAGAAGATTCTGCTGGATTGCGGTCCCGACTTCAGGCAGCAAGCGCTCCGCGCAGGTTTCACCCACCTCGACCTCATCCTCCTGACCCACAAACACACCGACCATATCGGAGGGTTGGATGACCTGCGCCCCTTCGGACGGGTGCCGATCTATGCCAACAGATCCACCGTAGCACACATCCACGAAGCCTATTCCTACTGTTTCGACAATGATTACAAGGGAATCCCACAAATAGAGCTGCACCAGATCCGCAACGAGAAGTTCACCGCCTGTGGCATAGAGATCACCCCTGTCTTAGCCTACCACTACAAACTGCCTAATTTCGGCTACCGGATAGGCAAATTCGCCTACCTGACCGACTACAAAACGATCGAAGAGAAGGAGATAAAGAAACTGATGGGGCTGGATGTGCTGGTATTGGATGCGTTGCGCTACACGGAGCATTTCTCACACGCCTCCGTCGGCGAATCATTGGCGCTGGTGGAGCGCGTCAAGCCGAAGAGCGCCTACTTCATCCATGCGAACCACGACATCGGGCTGCACGAAACCGTCGAGGCGTCCCTTCCCAAGAACGTCCACCTAGCCTATGATGGTCTAACGATTGAGTTTTAGGTAAATTTTTCGCCTACTTATTTCACGATGAAGATGTCCTCATTGTGACGCTTCATGTAGTACTGTTCCCTGGCATATTTCTCCAGGCTCGCCTTGTCCGTCTTCATCTCGTCCATCTTCTTCTCACACTCCGCGATACCCTTCTTGTTCATGTTGATTTCACTGGTCAACTCCCTGATCTTCAGATCATACTGCAGGTAATTCGACACGCTATTCTCATCGAGGAACGCCAGCCAAAGGGTACCTAAGCAGAACACAATCAGATATTTGCTGGAAACTATCTTCTTGATGTAATGGCCTATTTTCTTGAATATATCTTTAACTGACATGCTGCTCCTCCATTTTTCCGCAAATGTATGTTTTAGTTTCCGCTTTTGAAAATTTTCAACTCATTTTTTATCTAGAACAAAATATAGAAAAGTGGTCCAACCGAAATGAATCAATTGGACCACCTAAAAAGAATATCGTCAGGATTTCCTCTTTTAGAGGTTCACCAAGCGACTATATTTCCCAATTTTAACCAGATAAGAGCCATGAGCAGGCACAGTAACAACCTGATCACCTTCCACATTGAACCTACCATATTTCACCAGACGTCCACTAAGGTCATAAACTTCGACAAGCGTCTCTGTCCCACGGACATAAATAGATCGATCAGAGGTCCAAATCGCTGCGTTATCCTCAGGGATTAGGTTCGTTGCGTTCGTATCATATATGGTCCAACCAGAAGGGACACCATCAGTGCCATACGATTGAGGAAGTTCCTTCGGAGCGATGAACGAACCATTCGCAGCAACTCCAGACACCCAATCATCACAAAAATCATCCCATTCCGTGAAGGAGACTTCTATGCTCGAAAGATTTGAACAACCCGCAAAGATGTTCGAATAGCAATGAGGCTTCAGTGTTGTAGCCGTCAAACGAGGAGCATGAGTCAGACTAACGCAGTCTTTGAACAGGCCATAGAAACAATACTCGTTAGGGATAACGGTTGTCTCGCCCTTCCCATCTATTAAGCTCATCACACTACCCTTGGCAGAGATTGAGCCCGTCATACTGAAAGAATAATAATGTTCGCTGCTCTCTGAAAAACCGTTCAGATTGATTCCCTTTATCAAAGCGCTATCTCCCACATTTTCAAGGACGAACGTATCACCGACATTCAAGGTCATCCATGAGGCACCTCCATCGAGGGAATACTGGACGTCAGGCCACGTATAACCAGTTTCAGCACTTCCTGCCCGCAACGTACCAATGCCATCCAATGATGTGCGATCCGGAGCAGGCTGGAAAATCATATCCAAGAGATTTTCTACCAACGAGAATGTGGAACCCGGTTCATCTGCGACAAACGTAAGGAAATCAACAGCTGTCGATTCACCTTCGCGTTGTATACTCCACCCTACAGGAACCCTGGAATAACTGAAATTGATATTAAGATCCTTAGGGCATATAAACGTGCCGGTCGATGCCACACCTTTCACCCACTGAGAGCAAGAAGGCCACTCCGTGAAACCGACTGTGATTTTCGAGAGATTAGAGCAACCCTTAAACATATCATCATAGATTCCATCCTGGAACTGTGAATCTCTATGTTTTGACAATCCAGGCACTTCCGGAGACTGAGTGAGGCTCACGCAGTTCTCAAACAAGCCAGCAAAGCACGACTCCAGGGAGACTGTCTTAGATCGCCCTATTCCATCAATCAAACTCGTCACACTACCACTAGCGGCAATAGAACCACTCATTGTGAACTGTAATTTCTCAATTCTAGAAAGCGAGCTGGTGGTATCAACTATATTTCCCCTCACGAGGACCTTATCCCCCACAGAACTCAATGTCACAGGATTTCCCGGCGTCAATGGGGACCATGTTTGGCCTGCGTCTACCGAATATTCCAGAGCATACCTGTATTGGTCATCATCCTTACTGATTTTTATTCCAACCTTCGAATTGGCCTCATTGGCAGTAAAAGTCAGATAATTCGGAACCTCATTTTCATCATGAACCATACGCCATCCGTACGGAATATAGAAATCACCATATATCTCAGACAATCCTTCCGAACAAACAAGAACACCTACAGGAGCTACTCCACCTGTCCAACACAAATCTTTTGGCCACTCAGAGAAATAGGCTTTCAATTTTTTCAGACCTGTACAACCTGTAAACATCAAATTGCAGGATCTATATCCAAACGTCTCAGCACATAGTTCAGCCGATTGTATCTTATAACAACAGACGAACATAGAATAATAGCAATATTCCGCCAAATCCTTCGCTAAAAGTTTTGGTGACCAATCTAAATCCCAACACTCATTGAACATTTCATAACAACAGTAAGGAGCCGTTTCCGTAACAGGAAAGGCATTCATTTTAGCCATACTGATGCAATGTCTGAACATCTGGTAATAACAAGAATCCGCCATCACTGTGGCAGGCAAATCAGGCGCTTCCAACATACGTTCACAGTACATGAACATCTTACCATAACAGAAAGAAGCCAATTTCGTGGCAGGCAATTCAGGGGCTTGTACAAGACCACACCCTCCAAACATTTCCGCATAGCAGGACGGAGTCAATTCTGTGGCTGGCAATTCAGGGGCTTGTACAAGATTGCTACATCCCAAGAACATGGAAGCAAAACAAGACGGCGACAATCGCACAGCTGGCAATTCAGGGGCCTCAGTCAATGCCACACATTCGGAGAATAGTCTTTCGAATTTATACGTCCCCATATCCGTCGTGTTCCCTATTCCATCTATCAAACTCATCACACTTCCGCTCGCAGCAATAGAGCCTTCCATCTTGAACTGAATACTGTCATTATCTTCCGGGTTATATGACTTGACATACAAGAAATCACCCTCGTTTGCCAAGGTAACAAGACTGTCCCTTTCCATAAGTGTCCACAGACCTGTGCCATTCACAGAATACCACAGTTTAAACTTATCGGAATTTTTTGCGGACCTTCTCCAGGAAGAAACCCCAACAGCCGATCCAGCTTCATTTGCCGTTAACTTCAACATATTTAAACGGACAACATTCCAACCTTGAGGGATTCTACTCTCCCCGAATTCAGCGTCAAGAGCTTTATGGCAAACAAAAGTTCCTGACGAAGCCACATCAGACACCCAATTAGTCGTCTGTGCGCCCCATTCCGTAAAATGTGCCTCAATTCTTGAGAGATTACTACAGTTCTCAAACATATGCGCATAGCAGTTTTCCGCTATTTTCGACACAGGCAACCAAACACATTCAGTCAAGCCGGTACATCCTGCGAACATCGACTCGTAACAACCCTCCGCCAATGAATCAGATAACAAATCCGGCATTTTCGCCAAGCCTGTGCAATTCTCAAACATGTGGGAATAGCAGTACTTCGCTAATGGTATTTTCGGCAACTCAGGGGCACGCTCCATACCTTTACATCCTGCAAACATAGCATAGAAGCAACTGTCGCCCAGCCGAGTCACAGCCGACAGATCGGTGGAGACAACCAACTTGGAACACCCGCTGAACATCTCTTTGCAACATCCCTCTTGCGCAATATTCACTTTGCTCAAATCCGCAGATTCCAAGTTCTCACAACCCTTAAACATTCCGGTGCAAGAGTATTTCGGCAAACTATCCACGATCATAGAGATAGATCCCTTTAAGTTCTTACATCCAGCAAACATAGAATAAAAACAACTGTCTTTTAATGTTGGTTTCCAATAATCATATTCCACCAACAATCTTGGCATGGAATCCAAACTGGTACAACCGCTAAACATTTCCGCATAACAACCAACCTCCAAAGTATTAGTCGGCAATTGCGGAGTTTTCTTCAGACTTGTACAATTCTTGAACATCGAAGCATAACAGAACGGGCCCAACTCACCACCCAACACAGGGGCATTTCTTAGATTCGTACATCCCGAAAACATAGACGCATACATACACTTAGGAAGTACAAATACATTGCTGATACTAGGCAAATCAGGAGCTTCAACCAATCCTGTACAATTGGCGAACAATGAATAGAAGCAATAATCCCAATATTTCACAGACATCCCGCTCCGATCCATAGTCAAACTGGATATATTACCACCTGCGATCACTTCTCCTTCAATATCGAAATGCACATAGTTCAATGTGTCACGCGAAAATGTGGAACTACGAGAATATGACCTCACGAATATCGTATCACCCACATTTAAAGTGATTAAACTATCAGGAGGGAGCTTTCCCCAATTAGACTCTCCATCCTTTGAGTATTCTATGACGGAGCTTATTTCCCCTTCAGTCAACAAACCGACATGAGACCCGGATTTAACTGCCGTGAAATAGAGATAGTCGGCAGCGAAAGCCGCGACACTACACAACAATACCAAGAATAAACACGTAATTCTTTTACACATAACTTTCCGTTTTTTAAGATGGACCACAATAAATGAACGCTTTACGATTTTCTTTTGCAATATTTACAATAAAAAGGAGGCATCAACCATATGGGACATCAATTCATTAATTTTAATTTTCAAAAGAAAGAATTATATCAATATAAACAAACATTTAGGCATTGTTTTTTTACTAACACAACAGAGTTATTATCAATTATCAATCATCAGTTTTCATATAAATGTGATTATAGGAACATAATGTGTTTCCTCTACCCCTATTCTACCCTATTTTATTCAGAACTCCAACCACAGAAAGCTTCTCAACTAGTTTCATGACGCCTCATGACAACATAGACACGGATGATGGCGAGGGAACCGTCAAACCAGACCGTTCCCATCCAGAGGAAAATATTTTTTCATTACCCCAAATTCCCCACACAAAAAAAGCGGGACCCTAAGGCCCCGCTTTCCATAAGCTCCATGTAGGATTAGAGGTTCGCGTTGTACTTCTTCCAGTCAGCAACTGCAGGAAGAACGCCCATGCCGATAACCTCGTCACGCATCTTGCAAAGGTGCTCGTATGATGCGTCCAAAGCCTTCTTCTCGTCAGCTGAAAGGTTAGCCTCCGTGTAAGAAACACCGTTCTCGTCGATAGTAGACTTCATGGCCATACATACGTTCTTGTAACCATACATGCCGTCCTTTACGAAGCAGCCTGCAGGCAAAGTGAACTTCTTACCACCCATAGCAGCCTCGATCATCTCGATAGCCACGTATGCAGGGCTCAAGTTAGAAGAACGTCCACGAAGAGCGATGATGTTAGAACCGCCCTGGATAGTCTTTTGCTTGATCTCCTCGAACTTGTCAGCAGGGATGTTGTACTTAGAAAGTGGCTTGCCCATTACCATCACGTCAGAAGTTACAGGAACCATCTTCTCTCCGTGTCCACCCAACGTAGCGCAACCGCTAACTGCGTACTGAGGGATTCCGAAGTACTTAGCCAACTCGCTCTGAAGACGAGTAGAATCCAAACCTGCCAAAGTAGTCACTTGGTTAGGCTTCAAACCAGACTTAACCAATACAACCAAACCAGTCACGTCAGCTGGGTTGAAGATAACGACGATGTGCTCGCACTTAGGACAATATTTCTTTACGTTGTCACCGAAGTCAGCAGCGATCTGTGCGTTGCCCTTCAAAAGGTCCTCACGGGTCATACCCTCCTTACGAGGAGCACCACCTGAAGAGATGATGAAAGAAGCACCAGTCAAAGCCTCTTCCACATTGTCCGTGAAAGTGAAGTTTACACCCTCAAATCCACAGTGACGCATTTCCTCATATACACCCTCAAGACCCTTCAAATATGGATCGTAAAGCGTAATATTGTTTGTTAAACCCTTAACAGCGGCCAATTGAGCCATTGTAGAACCGATAGCACCAGCGGCACCAACGATAACCAATTTTTTGTTAGATAAGAAACTCATACTATAATTGTTTTTTAAAAGTATTTATCGCATTACAATTTTACGCAAAGTTAAAAAATAAATCACTTCGCGCATACATTGTGAAGGGGTAATATCTTACAAATTGAACAATTTTTTCAAATCATCCGTCTTGTCCGTTTTCTCCCACGTGAAGAGCTCGACCTCCTTCGTGAAGGTTTTCCCTGAGCGGTCCACAAAGGTCTTGGTCACCACCTGAGGCGTCCTACCCATGTGTCCGTACGAAGCGGTTTCCTCGTAGATCGGGTTGCGGAGCTTCAAGCGGTCCTCGATCGCCTTCGGGCGCATGTCGAAGATCTTGCTCTCTGCGATCTTACGCGCTATCTCACCGTCGCTCAGCTTCACCTTCGCGGTGCCATACGTATTGACGAAGAGGTTCATCGGATCAGCCACACCGATAGCGTAGGCCACCTGTACCAGCACCTCGTCCGCCACGCCTGCGGCAACCAGGTTCTTCGCCAAATGTCTAGCGGCGTATGCGGCGGAACGGTCCACCTTGGAAGGGTCTTTTCCCGAGAAGGCGCCACCGCCATGGGCTCCCTTGCCTCCGTAGGTATCCACGATGATCTTACGGCCCGTCAAACCAGTGTCTCCGTAAGGACCACCGATCACGAACTTGCCGGTAGGGTTCACCAACAGCTTATAATCGCCCTGCAAGAGGAATTTGTATTCGGCATGTTTGCTGACCAAGCGCGGGATCAGGATATTACGTACATCCTCCTCAATCTTCTTCACCATCTCCTCGTCCGCCTTCAGCTGGTTCTTCTCGTCCGTGATGAACTCGTCATGCTGCGTGGAGAGGACAATAGTGTCCACCCTTTTCGGCTTATTATCGTCGCCGTACTCAATGGTCACCTGCGACTTGGCGTCCGGGCGCAGGTAGGTCATCTCCTTCCCCTCGCGACGTATCTGGGACAATTCGCGCAACAGGTTATGCGCCATATCTAACGGAAAAGGCATCATGCTCTTCGTCTCGTTACAAGCGTAACCGAACATCATGCCTTGGTCGCCGGCACCCTGATCCAACGGATTGGAGCGCTCCACGCCACGGTTGATGTCAGGAGACTGGCCGTGCAATGCGTTCAAGATGCCACAAGACTCACTATCGAATTTGTAATCGCTCTTCGTGTAACCGATTTTACAGATGACACGACGGGCGATGTCCTGCTCGTTGATTTGTGCAGTCGTTTTCAACTCACCGGCAAGAATCACTTGGCCGGTCGTAACTAATGTTTCGCAAGCAACCTTTGACTCAGGGTCTTGAGCCAAAATGTTGTCCAGAATAGCGTCGGAGATTTGGTCAGCGACCTTGTCTGGATGTCCTTCGGAAACGGATTCCGATGAAAAAAAATAAGCCATTACACCTAATAATTAATAAAATCCAATACAAATAGGGGGATTCGACAGATAGCTCACAAAACATCTTTTTAGCATTTTTTACTGTGGTTGCAAGCATACAAATCTATCCACCAAAAACTGATGCAAATATAGGAAGAAAAACAAAATTGCACAATCAATGTACAACAATTTTATAAACATTTTTCAGACAGGCAGATCGGCATCTTAGAGTACGCTAAACATGAGGCGAAAAGCCCTCACTAATAGGTTAATATTACGATTTTAAACAAAAAAAAATCCCCGCACAAAAAATGTGCAGGGAATATAATGGTTAGTTCTATTAGTTCTAAAAACCCGTTAGAAGTAATACATGGCGATCGCCACGATTCGATGGTTGGATATTTCATGTGAGTTATCCACCCTGGCATTTCGTAGATTCAGCTTACCATAAGCAGCCGTAGTGCGCTCATACTCGACACCGAACGACCAATGCTTCAGGTCGTAGCATATCATCGGGGCGATACGGTAAACGTAATCAAGGTTGTTGAACCCGAAGATGTACGTTGTGGACTCGCTCAGCAGTTTATCTTCCGTGCCAAGGTTCTTCATATAGCCCAAGAAGAGTCCAGCCTTCCACGTCTTACCATAAACGATATCCATCCATGATGTGGAGTTCTTCACGTTTGTCCAAACATGATCACCCTTCACCGTATAATCCGACAAGCCGAAGCCACTGAGGAGCAGGAGGTGCGACATGTTACCACCATAGATGCTCTTCGCCTTCACCTGCAACTTTCCGTCAGGCGAATGGTACTGCACGTACGCATTGAGTGCGCAAGAGGAGATATGGTCTTCCGCCGAAACGAACTCGTCTTCCTTAACCTTAACGCTTTCCGGCATTGCGAGGCGCATAACCTCCGCACCCAAGCCCAAGGTCCATCCATCCTTTTTCCAATCGTAACCGAGATAGAACTCAGGCATTTTGCCCTTCGTCATGTAGGAGGAAGTACCCCCGTCCGGACCGGTCGTCGTATATTGGAACTGCCAAATCGCGGAAGTGAAGAGGCGGTTATGGGCATCTATCTGCCAGTTTAGGCGGATCTGCGGACTTCTGTTGAAAGGTTGGAACGGGCTACCCGTCGCCAAGCTCTGGATATTAGGGACCACATCACCGAACATCGGGTGCCAAGTCTGACCCATGATCAAGGACAATTTTTGCCATTGAAGGTCGAAATGCGCTTGGCGGAGACGAACGATTGTCGGGCTCGATCCACATCCTGCGAAGTCCCCCTCGACAACGCCCAACGTCTTAGCTTTCAAGAAGTCAGGACCCGTCACACGCACACCGATACGGGTCGCGATGCTGAGGAAATTGGTGGAGGATTCACCATTCATATCCTGGCCGTCCTCATTGATGTCTTTGTCTTTCGGGATAATATAGAACAAACCGTTCGCCGTCTCGAAATTGGTACGGGAATCGTAATAGAAATCATTTCTGAAGAAACCATATGGTTTGAACGTAAATTTCTTGATCTTAATGGAAATATCCTCGTCGGTTTTCAGAATCTCAACCTTCTTAGGATCTTCGACCTTAATGCCTTCTGCAACCGACACCTCTTGGGCAAATACGCTTCCCAAAGAGACGACCAAGCACGCAACGCATGCGATTCCACGGAATGTAGCCATACAAAATATATCTTTCTTCTTTTTAAACTGCGCGAAGATAGTAACAACAAATCACAAATCTGTCATTTAACAGATTTTTTTAAACATATTTTCACAATAAAAAACACCAAAAAACCGGAACCCATCCTAAGACGAATTCCGGTCAAACAAATATTGAACTTAACAAATTACTCCTTGTTCGCTGCCTCGTCGAGCAGTCTGATTTTCTCGACGATCGTTTCACGCTCACGTTTCAGCTTCTGGATCTTATTGACCATATCCTTGATCAAGCTCTCCGCATTCTTGGAAGAGACGGAGAAGAAGCCGATATTGTTCTCGTAAGTGGTGATGTCAGCCGTCAGAGCCTCGTATTGACGGAGCAAACGTTTCCTTTCGGAGACGAGCTTCTGCTCACCCTTACCCACCATGTCCTTGACGTTCTCCTTGAAGACATCCAATTGGCGAGCCGACTTATCCACATTCAACTTATCGAACTTATCGTCGATGGCCGCCTTGTAAGCGTTATAGATCTTATCCTTATCCTTGAAAGGCACGTGACCCACTGCATTCCACTCAGCAATCAGCGACTTCAGTTCGTTGAACGAAGCGTCATGATCATCACCGATCGCGATGTTCTTAATCTTCTCGATGATCTCCTTCTTCTTTTTCAGGTTATCATCCTGCTCCACGCGTTGTGACTTGAACTGTTCACCCTTCTTGTCGAAGAAGTAGTCGCAAGCAGCGAGGAATCTTTTCCAAACCGCCTCGGACTGTTTCTTAGGCACAGCGCCAATCTTCTTCCAATCCTGCTGCAGTTTCACAAAGAGATCGGATGTTGCCTTCCAATCCGTGCTATCCTTGTTGGCCTCCGCCTTCTCGCACAGCGCGATTTTCTTCGCCAAGTTCTCGGAGAGCTGGTCCTTCACATTGCGGAAGTACTCATTCTTCGTCTTAAAGAACTTATCGCAAGAGGCACGGAAGCGTTCATAGATGGCCACATTGTCCTTTTTAGGGGCGAAACCGATTTTCTTCCACTCCTCCTGCAGGGCGAGGATCTCGTTAGACTTATCCTGCCACTCCTTGAACGAATTGATGGTGGAAAGGTCGATCGCCTCGATTTGTTCGCAGAGAGCGGTCTTCTTCGCCAAATTCTCCACCTCATTAGAGCGGAGTTGCTCGAAGTAGTCGTGGTGACGCTTGTTGATGACGGTCGAAGCCTCCTTAAAGCGGTTCCATATCGGCTCACGGTTCTCACGTGACACCGGACCAATCTCGCGCCATTCGTCGTGCAGCGACTGCAGCTTCCTGAATGCGGAAACGATCTCCTTCTCATCGGCGAGAGCCTCCGCCTGTTCGCACAAAGCCACCTTCATCTCCAAGTTCTTGCGGAAATCGTAGTCACGCAACTCATTGTTTATCTTCAAATTATCATAGAAGCTCTCCACGCAAAGTTGGTAAGCGTTCCACAGGGAGTTCACCTCACTTTGCGGCACAGGGCCGATGGTTTTCCACTCCTGCTGCAATTTCTGGAAGGCAGGCACCTTCTTACCGAAATCCTCATCGTTCTCCAGGAGCTGTTTCAGTTCCTCCAGGACACGTTTCTTTTCGGCGAGGTTGTTTTGCTTCTCCGTCTCGGCACGCTGGAATTCAGCCGTACGCTTATCTTTATAGTTTTGTAGGATTTCCTTCAACTCCGTATCCAAAGGGTTCTCGGCAGGTTTGAAATCTTCAGGGAGACCTCCATCTTCGATGAAACGTTGTTTCAACTCCTCGTTCTTCGCACGAAGTTTCTTATAGAAGTTGTATTTGATGGCATCCATTTTACTCCTTAGCGAGGAATACGACTCAGGATTGCTCTTCATCAGTTCCTTTGCCTTCTCCACCAACTCACCCTCTGTCATACTTCCGAAATCCTCATATTCAGGATTTTCCTCCACAATAGTGGACTCGATCGCATCTTGCTCCTGCTCCGCAGAGATCTCATCAACAGAATCCACTTTCTCAGTAACGTCTTTCACGTTTTGTTCATTTACATCCATGGCTACCAATTTTAGGGAAGCAACCAAGCTTCCCCCGATTAAACTTACAATTCAAGCATCCGTTCCGGAGCGGGAAAACATTCTCCAACACCCATTCCCGAAGTGCTTGGCACTACAACTCACATCGAAATCTTCACACCGAAATCTTCGACACGTATCGCAAATTTATGAAAACATTTATTTCACAACAAAACAAAAACGCATAAAATCGCATAAAAATCGAACAAAAAGATAAAAATAGACTTTTCGCACCCACCATCCCACAAAAATCATTAATTTTGGAGCATGGAAATAGCCTTGTACATAATAAGCGGAATCCTGATTCTAGTAGGTTTAGTGGGTTGCATCCTTCCCGCCTTGCCTGGTTTGCCCGTTTCATACGCAGGCATCCTCGTTCTTCACTTCACAGACCGTGTGCAGTTCACCACCAAAGAGTTGGTATTGTTGACGGCAATCATGATTGTGGCTCAAGTGTTGGATTATATACTGCCCGCCTGGCTCACGAAGAAGGTCGGTGGCAGCAGATTGGGCACCGTGGGAAGCATCGTCGGACTCATCGTCGGGCTCTTCTTCCCTCCTTGGGGACTTATCGTCGGACCCTTCCTCGGTGCGGTCGCAGGAGAACTAATGAACGGAGAAGGAACGAAAACCGCCCTAAAATCGGGGATGGGATCCTTCCTGGGATTCATACTGACCACAGGGCTGAAATTGTGCGTGTGCGGCGTATACATCTGGTATTTCATCAAATCATTCACATAAACATGGCAAACATTTGACAAGCCAAACAAATTAAGTAAATTCGCGAAAAAGAGATATATAAGACAAATGGATCAGAAACAGACTGCAATTCTATTGGTCCACTGCCCTGATAAACAAGGCATCTTGGCGGCGGTGACCAACTTCATCAATGTGAATAAAGGAAACATCGTATATTTGGACCAGCATGTGGATTACGTGCAGAACACCTTCTTCACACGTATTGAGTTCGATCTCACGAACTTCATCATTCCAAGAGATAAGATAGAAGAGTATTTCAGAACGCTCTTTGCCAATAAATATGAGATGGACTTCAAGCTCTACTTCTCAGACGTGAAGCCTAAGATGGCCATCTTCGTCTCCAAGATGTCCCACTGCCTCTTCGACATTCTCTCCCGCTACTTCAATGGAGACCTCAACGTCGAGATTCCTTTCATCATCAGCAACCACCCGGACCTCGCCTGGATCGGAGAGAAGTTCGGCATTCCTTTCCACGTCTTCCCTATCACAAAGGAGAATAAAGCGGAGCAGGAGGCGAAAGAGCTGGAATTGCTGGAGAAAGAGCAAGTGGACTTCATCGTGCTGGCCCGCTACATGCAGATCATCTCCGAGGATATGATCAAGGAATACCCGAACAAGATCATCAACATCCACCACTCCTTCCTTCCCGCTTTCGTGGGTGCGAAGCCTTATCATGCCGCCTACGAACGTGGCGTGAAGATCATCGGAGCCACAAGCCACTACGTAACGAGCGAGTTGGACGCCGGTCCGATCATCGAACAGGACGTTGCCCGCGTGACCCACAAGGACACCGTGCAATCCTTCATCCACAAGGGACAGGATTTGGAGAAGATCGTCCTCTCCAGGGCCGTGGAGAAACATATCGACCGAAAAGTGCTGGTCTACAAGAACAGAACGGTCGTCTTCAGTTAAAAACGAAAAGAATCAGAAGGGGCGGAACAATCTTCCGCCTCTTTTTTACTACCCTATTCCCCATGAACATAGATCCCGAACTTTCCGCCTACATCCACACTCACCGCGAAGACGATGTGAGACGCCTAGCCCTCAGCGACCAAAAGAGGCTGGGCGATTCGCTGAACTATGCGATGAACCAAATCAGCGGATGGCAGAAGGCAAAGGAGAAGATCCCTTCATGGTGCGAAATCGAGGGTCTCGTCTACCCTCCCCACCTCTCCATGGAGCAATGCTCGTCGGAGCAGACCGCAACCTACAAGGCGTCGCTCGTGAAGGGAGATTCCTTCACCGACCTAACAGGAGGATTTGGGGTGGACTTCACCTTCATCGCACGGAATTTCAAGCAGGCAACCATGGTCGAGCGGAACACCGGACTATGTGAAATAGCGATGCACAACCTGCCCCTCTTAGGGCTTCCCCACGCTAAGGTGGTGAACGGAGACGGAATCGACCACCTCTATCAGATGTCGCCCGTCGACGTCATCTTTATCGACCCTGCCAGAAGGGACCAGCAAGGCAGGAAAACCGTCTCCATCGCCGATTGCGAGCCCAACCTGCTGGAAGTCTTAGAGACGCTCCGCACCCGTGCGGGGAAGATATTGATCAAGTACTCCCCCATGCTGGATATCACATTGGCTGTCAAAGAGCTAAAAAATGTGGAGAGCGTTCATATCGTTTCCGTAGACAATGAATGTAAGGAGTTGCTCTTCCTGCTGAGCGAAGAGGCGACGGAGAGCCCTCAGTTCCACTGCATAAACCTCACCAGGAAAGGAGAGACCCGTTACACCTTCACCATGGAAGAGGAACGCAACGCCACCATACGCCAAGCGGGGGAGATCGGAACATACCTCTACGAGCCCTACAGCTCCCTCATGAAGGCGGGTGCCTACAAATCCCTCTGTACGCATTTCCCCGTAGAGAAATTAGCCGTCAGCAGCCATCTCTACACCTCTGATGAGCCCATCAATGATTTCCCTGGCAGGACATTCCGCGTCATCGACACCTTCACGCTCAACAAGAAGGAGGTGAAAGAACACCTTGGAAACGTAAAGAGAGCCAACATCGCCGTGCGCAACTTTCCGCTAAGCACCAATGAATTACGAGACAGGCTAAAAATCAAGGAAGGCGGCGATATATATCTTTTCGCCACCACACTCATGGAGAAGAGGTTGGTAATTATGTGCGAGAAAGCATAGAAGCATCACCTATCTCACCTGTCAAAAGCAACATTATCCGCATCATTTTAGACAACAGGGTCCCGACAGATAAATCATACTTTAGGGAATAAAAAAAGGACGCGTTTCCAATAGAAACACGTCCTCTATAGAGTATTGGTTCAATCACTTCCAGAATCGGTAAGTGATATCCTCCTTAGACAAATCTTTTCCGATCTTATACAAACGTTGATTGGTGGTCCGTTCCTTAAGGCAACCTTTGGAAGGCACGTAAGGACCCAGTTTAATGTAGTCGAAACGCTCCAACGGCATATCCTTCGGCAGGCAATTCTTTCCGGAATACCACCCCACCTTCAGTCTGTGGGCGCCATAGGCATGCACCACTGCAGCCATGTCAGCCACCGCCATCGGATCTGCGTCTCCACCCATGAAGCAGACGCAAGTGATGTTCTTTCCATACACGCCCAATAGGCCGAGCAACTCCACCTCCGTCAGATCCTTCCCGATATTGCGCATCAGTTGCGGGCTATGGCAGCCCACGCAATGGTTCGGGCAGTTGGAGAGGTTGATGGCGAGCGTCACCTCGTCGGGTATCTCCTGGAACACCACATCGTAATCGACATATTTCAGCATATATCCTCCAATCAATATTTAGCGTAGAAACGACGAGCCGCCTCTTCCTGACGAGGCTCCGAGAAGTTGCTGACACGCTTCATGTAGCCAATCACACGCGTCAGGTAATCCACATTCTTGCTATGGCAAGCAGGACACTCCTTCAAGTAACGTTTGTCGATGTTTCCGCAATCGTTGCAGATAGTGTTCGGAATGTTGAACGTGAAGTAGTTGCAACCCTCGTCCGCAGCCACACGCAACAGCTGTCTGTACTGCTGTTTGGAAAGGTGCTCCTCGAGGTTCATGTGCAATGCCGAACCACCCGTCAAATGCTCGATGTATTTCTTACCATGGAGTTTGAACTTGTCCACCACGTTCAATGAAGTGTCCTCCACTACGTAGAAGTAGCTGTTGTAGCAGTCACGAGGCACCACATAGCCATCCTCGCGGTCCCACTTAGCATGTTTCACGCCCACGTTCTCCGCAGGGATCATTTCGCAGTTGAACATCACCTCCTTGGTTTTGTACTTCTTGTTGTATTGCTCCACCAGACCCAAGACATTCTGCACGAACTTCACATAGTCCGGATTGTCCTTGATCTCGATGCCAAGGAACTCAGCCGCCTCCACCAAACCGTTCACACCGATGGTGAGGTATTGGCGGGACATGTTGATGTAACCTGCGTCGAACAACGGAAGCAGTCCACGTTTCTGGAAATCCTTCAGGTTCTCGTTGTAGGCGAGCTGCACCTTATGCACGAGGTCAATCACCTCCTCCAAGTACGAGAGGTAAGGCATACCGTTCTTCACAGCATACTGGATGCAACGGTTCAGGTTGACCGTCAACACGCTCTTCGAACCAGTAGACACACCGCCGGCACCCAATGTATAGCTGAAGCCATTGTCCTGGATCTCGTTCCTCAGACGGCAGCAGCTACTCAAGGAGTCCGCATTGTCGCTGATGTACGTGAAGAAGGAATGTCCCTCAGCGTACATCTCGGCAGTGAAGTCACCCCATTCCTCGTCCTTCACCTCACCGTTCTCCGTGAGCAAAGCCATCGTCTCGACAGGGAAGGTCAAAGGAGTCTTCGTGCGCTCTCTATTGAACCACTTCATGAAGCGTTTCTGCAACCAGCTGAGGGATTCCCACTCCGGTTTGGAACCATCCGGGAAGATGAAATTCTCGAAAAGGCTGTTGAAATAGTATTTGTCATAATAAGAGATGTTCCAGAACACCGCTTGGAAGTTACGGGCACCCGTAGGCTGGTTGATAGAATAGACGATTTGCTCGAAGCAGTCCGTGATCACCTTGTCCAAGGAACGTTGACGGACAGAAAGATCCACCACCCGCTCAGGATCCTTATAGTAATCCTTGCCGTACTCCTTGCCGATGAAATAGTTCATGTACATCAGGAACTCCGGCGTAGCGCACGCACCGCTCAACATGCTGGATACCATGAAGACCATGTTCACGAATCCGCCGCAGAAAGACTTCAGGTTAGACGGTTGCTTGGAATTACCACCGATAGAGAGCGTGCCACCGATGAGCCAAGGATACATCGTGATACTTGCGCAATAGTTCGCCAAGCTCGTTTCGTCGTTTTTATAGATAAAGTGGGTGTTAAGCAATTGTAGATACTTGTCCGCGATCTCCTTGCCGTACATCTCCTTGAGACGGTCTGTCAGAAGACGGCGGTTCAAGCGGATGAAGTTGGACTTCGGTAATTCACCGATCAGCGTAGCGATGTTCTTGTTCTCCACATTAGCGTTCGCGTCATACTTGCTACCCGTCGCCGAGTTCGTAGCGTTGCAGTAGTCGATGAGGAACTTCAGCTTGTTACGCACCTCACGGTCTTCCAAGTGTTGCTGACGATAGAGGATGTATGACTTCGCCACCATGTAGTATTTCTCGGACATCAAAGCCACCTCTACCTGGTTCTGGATCTCCTCCACACTCATTCCGTTGTGGATGCTTACCCTGCTAAGGATCTGGGTCAAGATCTCCTGCGTGGCGAAACTACCTACTGAAAGAAACGCGCGGGATATAGCGTTCTTTATTTTATCGATGGAAAAAGGTTCTACAGCGCCATCTCGCTTAACGATGAAAATATTACCGCTCATTATATATTTTTTTTATTATTACATACACACGATTATGGTTTGTTATGGTTCTCAATGACAACCTGACAGGAGGCGAAGCGAAAACATACCGAACATTAAACTGAACGACTTACATCATAATTCAATCACAAACGCTCCAAACATTTCCCCATTCAAGAATATCACCAAACACTTCCTAGGCTGACACACCGATTCGACCCATACATCCTCGGTCTGTTTCCGACCGACATTCCGTAGAAAGGGGGAAGGCCATACGCCCCACGGACAATTCAGGTCCTCTGTCCGCCCATGCCCAAATCATTCGCCTAAAAAGAACAGTCAAACTCACTTGTCTGCACACACAAAAATATATAATATTATATCATCTCAATCAGATTAGAGCATAAAAAGTTATTAACACGCCTACACCTCCGATTCCCACTAAGTTTTACCATTTCGGACAACTTTAAAGCACATGTTATACGCAAAGTTACCCGCATATTGAAAAATATCAATTTGCAAATATTTGATTATCTGATATTTAAATAAATTCACGCAATTTATAGACAACAAAAAGTTTTCCAAAACAAAAACCATCGGACAATATAAGGATGCACAAAACGGACGACTTTAAACAAAAAAAAGGATGCGGAAATGAATCCGCATCCTAAACTTTCATGACAGGAACAAGTCCTATTACCAAGCGTATTTCAGCATAGCGCAGAGCCTATTGTTGTAGACGTCACGGGTAGCTTCCACATCAGCCCAAGAGTTGATCTTGTCGCCGTATCCGACATTCGTGAGCTCATACTCCAAACCGAATGTCACGCCACTAACCGTATAAGAAACGGCTGGGCAGACACGCCACATGTAGTCGATGTTCTTCACTGAGTTGCGGGCGAAGATCTGATTGCCGCTGGCCAACTCATCCTTCGAGCCCAAGTTCTTGGAGAATCCTCCGAAGAGATTGAACTTCAACTTGCTGCCATAGCACAAATCCACCCAACTTGTGAGCGAACGGATAGGCGTATATTCCTGCGAATAATTCTTGTGAATCTCAGAGACACCGAAACCATTGTACATGCTCAAGTGAGCCGTATTCTCCGCCAAAACACCTTTGGCTTTCAAAGAGAACTTATTCTTCGTATAGTTCACAAACAACACTGGAGAACAAGTCGTCAAACGCTCGTCCACGCTTATCTTTTTTTCTTTAGTCTCCATAGTCGCATTTCCATCTGCATCCAAGATATACTTGCCATCCTCACCTACCTTAGGCACTTCATACTTAACCGTGGCGGTCGTACGTGGTACGATGGAAAGGATGTCCACACCGTAACCGATCTTGAAGCCCTTGCCAGAAAAGTCAAAGCCCAAGAACATCTCAGGGATCTTGTTGAACTTAGGGTCATATCCAGTAGGGCCAACGGTCTTGTATTGGAACTGCCACAAAGCGGCGTATGTGAAGTTCAACTTCGCCAACTTATAGTCGTAGCGTAACTGCGGAGAACGGCTGAATGGTTGGAACGGAGAACCGGACGCCAAGGCCAACACCTCCGGAAGGTCGCCCGTCATCGGATGCCAAGTCTGACCCATCAACAAGGAGTGTTTCTTGTCCCTCCATTGCATCTTATAGTAGGCTTGACGGAGACGGATCATAAAATTATTGCCCGTGAATCCACAGAAATCAGCCTCAATCTTAGCGGTCACGTCAGCATTCAGCGCACGCACGCCCGACATGTTCAAACCGAGACGGGTCGTGATGGCGAGGAAGTTCATCTCCGACTCGCTGTTCAGGTCATACGTGGAGTTCTCCGGATCGTAGGATTTGTCCTTTGGTATCTGCTCGAAAAGACCCGCATTGGTATTGAAGGTCTGACGAGAATCATAATACAGATAGTCACGGACAAAACCATAAGGCTTCAATGTGACCTTACCACCATTCTTTGGCTGATCAGAGAGTTCGCTCTCCGAAACAACTTGGGCCACAATCGTATCTTGTGCGAACATTGCGTTCACAGACAAGAGCATGGCCGCTACGACGAATAAACGTTTCATTTTAATGATTAATTAAGAAAAAGACTACGAGTCGCGACGAAAAAACGCCACAACTCGCAGTATGGTTTATTATTTTATTTCAGAAGAGCACATGTATTATTTCAACATTCCGCTAAAGTTGAACAATACAAAGTAGCCTATGATAAGGCTGATGATTCCGACCACGATGCCCACCAAGGCCATCTCACTCTGTTTGATGAATCCCTTCGAGTAAGCGATTGCGTTCGGAGGAGTGGAGATAGGCAATGACATGGCGAATGAAGCGGAGAGCGCAAGACCTACGATCAATGTGGTCGCGCCACCATAAGGAGCCAATTTCTCCGCCATGGTTGGATCTTGGGCCAAGGCGCAGAAGATAGGGATCAACAACGCTGCCGTAGCCGAGTTAGACATGAAGGTTGACATCACCAAGCAGAGGATACCAGAACCGATGATCAGGAACAACGTAGACCAAGTGTCGAACGGAATGGAACCCACGATATGTTTAGACATCGTCATGCCATCAGGACCGATCTTGCCCTCCAAGCCAACGCCCAAAGCGAAACCGCCGGCCACCAGCCAAAGCACATCCCAATCGATCTTAGCCAAATCCTTCTTCTCGAATACGCCAGTGATGCAGAAAACAGCGAACGGAATCAGCGCCACGACATTCGCGTTCACGCCGAACAATTCCTTACCGAACACCCACAAGAAGATGGTCACCGCGAAGGTAACATAAACGACCATCGCCTTAGGGCTCTTGTCCACTTCACCCTCCAGCTTCACCTCGATGCTCTCTTGCTTTACAGGGAACACCTTGCACAAGAACATCCAAGCGCAGAAGAGGATCAAAGCAGCAACAGGAACCATCAGCATCATCCAAGTACCGAAGCTGATGTTCACGCCGATCTTCTCCAACCACCCCACAGCCACAACGTTCGGAGGGGTGCCGATTGGAGAACCGATTCCACCGATGTTCGCAGCCACTGGAATAGCCAAGGCCAAACCGACACGACCCTTCTTGTCCGAATCAGGCATCGTAGCCAAGACAGGAGTCAAGATAGCGATCATCATGGCAGCCGTAGCCGTGTTGCTCATAAACATAGAGAGAAGAGCCGTAACGACCAAGAAACCAAGCATAACGAACTTAGGCTTCGTGCCGAAAGGCTTCAGGATAGCCCGTGCCAACGTAGCATCCAACTTGTATTTCGTCGCCGCGATCGCCAAAACAAAACCACCCATGAAGAGCATCACGGTAGGGTCCGCGAACGCAGCCATAATAGCCTTATTGGAAAGCTTTTCTCCCACCTCTCCGTCCAAGAAGGAGAGCATACTATTGGAAGTGGTCAACAGCATCAACACCATCACCACCACGGAAGTGCCCCAAATCGGAATAGGTTCCATAATCCACATCACAGCCGCCAACACAAAGATGGCGATAATCCTCTGCTCCACGACAGTCATACCTTCCACGCCAAACGCACTGGTCGGAAGCAACCACACCAACAACGTCAAGATTATTGACGCGGCAAATCCAATAATTTTTTTCGTTTCCATAAGATATTTAGTACATTTTTAAATTCCATGCAAGCCATAATAAAGGGATGTTACACATCCTTCCCCAAATGACCTGCAAATGTATATAAATTCATTTTACGTGGAACTTGAAAAAAGGTTTTTTTTTGAACAAATCTAAAAAACTATGTTATACAGACTATAATCTGAAATATTTAACATAAAAACAAACATTTTGCACCCATATAAGCATATTTTTATTGAATCTATCAGAAAAAAAACATAACTTTGCGGTGATTTAAAATTTAGTGTAACCAGACCATTGAGGGTGTTTACGGAGGTTGACACCTATTAATATAAAGGGACTTTATTTAATCAACCAATTAGAATATGGGTGAAAACGGGACATCCCGACATAGCCCAAAATGTTTGTGAAGATATGATAACAAAAATTCTAGTGGCCAACAGAGGTGAAATCGCCATGAGGGTAATGCGCTCCTGCAAGGAGATGTCCATCAAGACCGTGGCGGTTTACTCGGAAGCCGACAGAACATCGAGACACGTATTTTTTGCGGATGAAGCTGTCTGTATAGGGCCTGCGCCGTCAACGGAAAGTTATTTGAACGTGGACAAAATAATCGAGGCGGCCAAAAAGACCAAAGCGGATGCCATCCACCCAGGATATGGATTCCTCTCCGAAAACGCTAATTTCGCAAAGCGTTGCAAAGAAGAGGGAATCATTTTCATAGGTGCCCCATTCGAGGCTATCGAATCGATGGGCGACAAAATCTCAGCCAGAAGGATCATGAAGGCGGCGGGCGTTCCTGTAGTGCCAGGCAACGAAGACCCGTTGGAGACCTACGAAGCAGCTGTCAAAACGGCGAAGGAGATCGGTCTGCCCGTCATGATCAAGGCTACCGCCGGCGGTGGCGGAAAGGGTATCCGCATCGTGCGCACCCTGGATGAACTTGAGAATGCATACAATAGCGCCATCTCCGAGGCGAAGGCCTCTTTCGCGAATGGCATCGTTTATATGGAGAAACTCATCGAGCACCCACACCACATCGAGTTTCAAGTGTTGGCTGACCAGCACGGAAACGTGGTGCACCTTTTCGAGAGGGAATGCTCCATTCAACGTAAACACCAGAAAGTCATTGAGGAAACCCCTTCTCCAATCATGACGGAAGAGGTCCGCAAGAAGATGGGCGAAATCGCTGTCAAGGCCGCTAAAGCGGTGAACTACGAGGGCGCCGGAACCATCGAATTCATGGTGGACGACAAGCTCAACTACTACTTCCTCGAAATGAACACCCGCCTACAGGTGGAGCACCCTATCACGGAGGAAGTGTTAGGTGTGGACTTGGTGAAGGAACAGATCAACGTGGCGAACGGCAAACCGCTTCGTTTCAAGCAAGAGGATTTGTCGCAACGTGGACACGCCATCGAGTGCCGAATCTGTGCGGAGGATGCGGAGAACAACTTCACTCCTACCCCTGGCATCATCAAACTGATCACGGAGCCTCAAGGTATCGGTGTGCGCGTGGACAGTTTCTGCTACGAGGGATATGAGATCCCAATGTACTACGACGCCATGATCAGTAAGCTGGTCGTATGGGCCGCCAACAGGACCTACGCCATCGAGCGTATGCGCCGCGTGCTCTACGAGTACAAGATCACAGGCGTGAAGACAAATATCAGTTACTTGAGGAAGATCCTTGAAGTGCCTGATTTCGTCAAAGGACACTACACGACATCTTTCCTCGAGGAGAACAAACAACGCATGGAGAACGTGTCGCTGGACAATGTGGACGGTGACGACGAGGAAATCCATACCGACGAGGACATCGCAGCCATCGCAGCCTACTTCGACTACATGGTGAACCAAGACAGGCCAAGCACCTCGACCACGTCGGACAACAGGCAAATCAGCCGATGGAAAGAATTCGGCAGACGCAATAACATGCGCAACTACGATTAACTTTCCTAAAAACCATTTACAGACTAAAATTCACAATATGAAAATAAAGATCGGAAACAAGACAAAAGAGATTTCACTCTTGAGCCAAGACGAGAACAAGGTGGACATCTCTGTTGACGATAAAATTTATCATTTAGACATCGTGATGGCGGAGAACGGACTTTGCTCCATCATCGCAGAGAACGGCAGATCCTACAACGCTGAGTTGAAGCCTTCCGAAAATGGCAGGGAATATACCGTCAGTGTGGCATTCAAGGCCTTCAATGTCGAAATATTGAACAACTACCAACACTTCTCGAAAAAGAGCAACGCCAACTTCAAGCAAGACAGGGTATTCACCCCTATGCCAGGCAAGGTGGTCAAGATCCTCGTGAAGGAGGGAGATGAGGTGAAAGCGGGAACACCGGTCATCATCGTCGAAGCGATGAAGATGCAAAGCGAGTACAAAGTGGCCAACGACTGCGTTATCAAGAAGATAAACGTGCAGGAGGGTGAGAACATCGCCGGTAACCAAACACTCATCGAGCTAAAACCGTTGGTAATAGAACCAAACAATTAATCCAAAACTGAAAGACTGAAAGATATGGAATCGGCCATCAAAAAATTCATTGAACTTGATAAGAAAGCGGAGGCGGGAGATGCCGCACGCATAGAAAAGCAACATAAGGCGGGCAAGAACACCGCCCGCGAGCGTATCGCCATGCTCCTCGACAAAGGAACATTCGTGGAGATGGACAAGTTCGTGACGCACCAGTGCCACAACTTCGGATTGGAGAACAAACAGATGCCGGGCGACGGTGTCATCATCGGATACGGTAAGATTGACGGACGTCTGGTTTACATCTACGCATACGACTTCACCGTTTTAGGTGGTTCTTTGAGCCGCACCAACGCAAACAAAATCGTCAAGATACAGAAACTGGCCTTGAAGATGGGTGCGCCTATCATCGCATTGAACGACTCGGGAGGCGCCAGAATCCAAGAGGGTGTTTCCAGCCTCGCGGGCTATGGCGACATCTTCTACCAGAACACCATCTCTTCGGGTGTCATCCCGCAGATCTCCGTCATCCTCGGCCCTTGCGCCGGCGGAGCATGCTACTCCCCTGCCCTCACCGACTTCATCTTCATGGTGAAGGAGCATAGCCATATGTTCGTCACAGGTCCTGAGGTTGTGAAGACCGTCACCCACGAATCAGTGGACAAAGAGGAGTTGGGTGGTGCCAGCACACACGCCTCCAAGAGCGGTGTATGCCACTTCATGGGCGAAACCGAGGAGGAGACACTGATGATGGTTCGTGAGCTCCTAGGCTACCTGCCATCCAACAACATGGACGATGTACCGAGGGCTGGCATCAACTCCATGGTCAACCCGAACGGAATAGACTTGGACACCTTCATTCCAGAAGACCCAAGCAAGCCATATAGCATGAAACAATTGATCGAGGCCGTAGTGGACGGTGGATATTTCTTCGAGATCATGGAGAACTTCGCACCGAACATCATCATCGGTTTCGCACACATCGAGGGCAAAGTGATCGGTATCGTAGCCAACGAACCTGCCTACAACGCAGGTGTGCTCGACATTGACACGGCGGACAAATCCGCACGATTTATCCGTTTCTGCGACTGCTTCAGCATTCCTATCGTATCCTTCGTGGACGTGCCTGGATTCTTGCCTGGTTGCACGCAAGAGCACGGAGGTATCATCCGCCACGGAGCGAAGATCGTCTACGCATACGTAGAGGCGACAGTTCCTAAGATCACGGTCATCACGCGTAAAGCCTACGGAGGTGCCTACATCGTCATGTCCAGCAAGCACACGGGTGCGGACGTCAACTTCGCATACCCTAACGCTGAAATCGCCGTGATGGGACAAGAGGGCGCAGTGAACATCCTCTACAAGGACACTACGGAAGAAGAGAGAGCCAAGGCGCGCAAGGAGTACGAGGAGAAATTCTCCAATCCGTACAGAGCAGCCGAGTTGGGCTATGTGGACGAAATCATCCTCCCTTCTCAGACAAGAGAGAAGTTGATCCAGGCATTGGATATGACCCACACCAAGATACGGTCCAATCCTGCCAAGAAGCACGGGAACATACCTTTGTAAGATTTATAATAAAGAACGAAAAGAGGGTGTATCAACGAATTGGTACACCCTCTTTGTTTTGCGAAGGGAAGGAATAACTATAATGCGTGCATGATATTACATTAACGACGCAGTTGAAAAATCAATTGACACAATCATTTTCTCTTTTTCTTCAACACAATCAGTATTTTCTCTGCCATTCTTTTGATATCTCCAGCGTTAAGGCCAATATGATTTTTCCCGAGATTATTATCGTTCATGTCTAAAACCATATTTACCCAAGTTTCCATATACTGCTGGCCATTATTGTATGATGACAATCTGGGTTTTATAGTCGTTGCTTTATTCCAATTCATATGGTTCGCATCACACAGATTATAATACGCATATGATACAAACCACGAAGCTCCCATTGTCCTCAATTTTCTCACATCATCACTTTTAGAATTTGTATGTTTTTTAGATTTCACACTTGGTACTTGCTTCACCTCTACACTCTCTACTTTTTGTGGGCAATCAGTTTCACCAGCGATTCCTTGGATTAATTTAGACAAATAATTTAACAGTTCTGATTTTGACGTTGAAACAAGATAACTTCCGCAAAGGAAAGCGTCAATATGATCAATTGGGTTCTTTATTGTACAATCAAATTCATCCACCCGATTAATCTTAATCGATATTTTCCTAAAACAGTCACCTGATTCAGACAAATAATCCTCCAACTTAAAAACGATGCCATAAGACACAGTCTCAGTTTTGCCGGACAATGGCAAACAGCATACACTATCGCCAATCTTTAAATCACTAATTATCATTTGCTTCTAATTTACGATATATAAAATTTAGACAAATATATTGTATTCCCCCCGAACAGACAAAAACACATCTGAAATAAGAATATAGATGGCAAAATAGCGAACATATTTCCTAACATCACAAGCATCAAACTACACATTCAGCAATGCTATCACACAATTCTAAACACATTTCTTGAAATAAATTCATACTCTTTAACAATTGTAGCGACTAATTTTAAAAAAAACGAATGAGGAAATTACAAAAAAAGAGTAATTTTGCGACTCGAAAAAGAAGAGGGCGCTGCAACTAGTAAGGAAGATGATTAGGTATGTATATGAGCTTACTGAAGTATAAATTAGAAAGACAAATAATCGAAACTACAGAGAGCAGGTTCGGATTTTTTTTCTTATATTAGAAGATTGAAACAAAAAAAAACGACATGAATAAATTACTGAGACTTACATCACTGATATTATTATTAGCAGTTGGATGCATAGTGAACCAAGCGCAAGCGAAGACACTGAACTCATTCATTTCGGGCCAAAGCATTACGATGACCGAGTCCGGCGATGCCAACAATCTATTGGTTGGAAATGCATCAATTGATACGACAAAAGCGTATCAACTCAATTACGCGATCAATTTGGATACCACAGGGATCGACGCCCAAGCGGAATACAAATTGTTTTTGCCAAGTGAGATAAGCTGGCAGGTGACTTCCGGTTCCGTCTATATCATCGACGGAGAGGGAGAAGAACAAACAATTGGATCGGCGCTCAGAGGCAGGGACAGTGTAGCCATCACGTTCAACACTACCCCCGACGTGTTATCCGACAATGAAGTGCATATTTCTTTGCGCGACATTCGATTATCCGCACATGCCGGATACAACGGTGAACCCATCACCCTGAAATTCCGATACGGGGGAAGTGCATCAACCGACTTTCCTATCTCCCTTGTCGGAATGCCTCAATTGACAGGCGTGAACATAACCGATTATGAGGGCACATTTGACGGCGTTCCTCATTCCATCAACGTTCAAATAGGGGGTGATGCGCAAGGCTGCACAATAATCTACACAACCGAACAAGGTGATAGCAACACACTGCCTACATTCATTAACGTCGGTTCATACACCATAAAAATGAAGGCCAGCAAGGAAGGCTACACGGACACATTCCTCGTTGGAAGCGTCAACATCAAGGAAAAAGAGGCGACCATCACAGCCGACCCAATCAACGCACATATCGGAGGAGAGGAGAAAGAACTTACCTACACCATCTCCGGTGAGGTGGAAGGTTATCCAATCAACAACATTCATATCTCACGTACGCCAGGTGACAGTGCGGGCTCATACCCTATCACCATCAGCGTAGACACAGAAGGTTCAAACTCCAACTATGCTATCACAACAACAGGCAGTACCTACACCATCACGCCGCATCAATTCGACACGACGGTCGTAGTGGTTTCTCAGGCGACCTGCTCTCATACAGGCGCACATAAGTTCCAGTACAAATGCTCAATCTGCGAATTTACCACCTTCTCTGAGGAGATTATCGACGCTATGCTACCACACACGTGGGGCAGAGATACGACCACCATCGCGGAGCCTAAATGCGAGGAGAAAGGTGCATTGTCCATCAAATGTCTGCAGTGTGACGCAACCAAGACGGACAGCATCGACGCACTCGGACATGACTTCAATCCAATCCCTACCATTGACGTGGAGGCAACCTGCAGCACAGAAGGAAGCCAATCCAAACACTGTAGACGTGTTGGTTGCGACGCAAGGATAGATATTGAGAGCATCGCAAAGAAACCTCACACTTGGGGAAGAGACACCACAGCAATCTCCGCACCAACCTGCATCGCGAGAGGTGCTGACTCCATCTTGTGTCTCTTCTGCGACGCATTCAAGATCGATAGCACAGAGGCCTTAGGCCACCATTTCGTGGACACCTTCACTATCGACGTGCAACCGAAATGTACAGAAGAGGGAAGCAAGTCCAAACATTGCTCACGTTGCGAAGAGAAAAGAGAGGTGACCTCCATTCCTGCCATCGGACATGAATTCTCCAACGAATATACCATTGACGTAGAACCGAACTGCACGGAAACCGGCCTCAAGTCAAGACATTGTATACATGAGGACTGCACCGTCAGCATAGACACCGTGGTAATCGAAGCGAACGGCGGACACATTTGGGAGATAGACACTGTCCTCGTCGAGGCAACTTGTACGGAGGAAGGCCTTGCGAACCGCAGATGCATCAAGTGCGGACTCGTAAGAGAGAGAGAGAAGATGAAAAAGTTAGGCCACGACTTCGACGTGGAATTCACGATCGACATTCCTGCGACATGCAAAACCAAAGGAGAACGTTCCAAACATTGTACACGTTGCGATGCAAGGGAAGCGATCGAAGAAATTGAGGCATTGGGACACACTTGGGACCAAGGCACAATCACCTTGGAACCTACCTGCACGGAGAAAGGACTAACCGCCTACTCCTGCGTGAGAGGGGACACAACTATGGTAGACACCACAGATGCCTTGGGTCATGACTTCTCTGAAGAATTCAGCATCGACATACCAAACACTTGTACAGAAAATGGTGAGAAATCACGCCACTGCTCAAGATGTACCGAGCGCACTGAAATCACAACCATCGAGGCACCAGGCCACAATTGGAGCGACACCACCATATCCATCCAGCCTAAGTGTACGACAAAGGGAGAAAAGACCATCACCTGCGGGGTATGCTACACCACCAAGAAGGAGGAGATAGACTCCATAGGACACTTGTTCAGCGACAAATTCACCATCGATATTGAACCAACGTGCGAAAACAAGGGATCCCAATCCAAGCACTGCGTTCACGAAGGTTGTACCGTCACCACCGATGTGACAGAGATCGCCCCAATCGGACATAAGATGGAGTTGGACACTATGCAGATAGAGCCAACATGCACAAAGGCAGGACAAGCAAAATACAAATGCTCGATGTGTGGCATGATAGAAACGAGAGTGATTGATGCCCTCGGACATGAATTTGAGGACACATTCACGGTAGACAGAATTCCTACATGTTTGACCGAAGGACTTAAATCCAAACATTGCACCAGATGTGTGGAGAAGATCGAGATCACCACTCTTCCGAAAGGCACACACCAATTGAAGGCATTTGAAGTGATAAAAGAAGCCACCTGCACAGAAGGAGGAATGACGAAGTTCAAATGCGAAGTGTGCGGCACTATCGTAGACAGCACCATCAACAAATTGGGTCACAATTGGGAGAACGACTACACCATCGACGTGGCACCAACCTGTACGACGCAAGGAAACAAATCTAAGCACTGCTCTCGCTGCGACGCCAAGACAGGAATGACCATTCTTCTTCCTCTAGGACATTTGGAAAGTTATGTCAAATGGGAGAACGTCATAGAAGCAACCTGCACAGAAGAAGGATCGCACGACGAGAACATCTACTGCAAAAGATGCGGTATAATTTTGGATTCGGACCACAAGATCGATCCAGCAAACGGTCATGACTACGAAGGCACGGAGGAGTATTTCGTCAAACCGACCTGCACAGAGTCAGGAATCGTCCTCTACACCTGCAGGATATGCAAAAACATAGCAAAGGACACAGTGGAAGCCATGGGTCACCTCTACGCAGAGGAATACACGGTGGATGTGCCAGCCACTTGCCTCGAATTGGGAAGTGAATCAAGACATTGTACCCGCACTGGTTGCGACGCCAAGTTCGACAAACGTGAGATCTCCCCATTGGGTCACCAATGGACAGAAAGCGACACCATCGAGGCGCCAACCTGTACAAAAGAAGGTCACATCACCAAGGTATGCGATCGTTGCCACGCCAAGGAAGACAAGGTAATCGAAGCGTTGGGTCACGCCTTTGCGGACACCTTCACCGTGGATGTGGAGCCGACCTGCCAAGCCGGCGGACAGAAGTCAAGACACTGTATCCGTTGCGAGGAGCGCAAAGATACTGTGATGATGCCAGCGACCGACCATCAGCCTGGAGAACCAATCAAGGAGGACTACAAGCCTGCTAATTGCCTCGAACCTGGCACGTACACGGAAGTCATCAAATGTAGATTCTGCGATTTGGAGCTTAGCCGCACCTACGGTGTAGCGGAACCAGCCACCGGACATCAATGGAACGAAGGCATAGATGTGGTGGCACCGACTTGCACCGAAGGTGGAATCAAAACATTCACCTGCACCGTATGTGGTGCTATCGACACGAAGAATGTGGGTCCATTAGGCCATACATACGCCGATACATTCACCATAGACAAACCTGTCACTTGTCTCACCGACGGATTACAATCCAAGCATTGTATCCGATGCGACATACACGGATATGAAGACACGATAAGGGCAACGGGTCACCTCGCAGCCGCCAAAGTCATAGAGAACGACACCGCGGCGACCTGCACGAAGGCAGGTTCCTGCGACACAGTAGAATACTGCGCTGTCTGCAAGGCTGAACTCAGCAGAATACATACCGTCATCGAGGAGTTGGGTCACCGTTGGAACCCTGAAATCAACACCGTGGAGCCAACCTGCGTAGGAAAGGGTATCATCAGCCACACATGCAAAGTGTGCCACGTCACGGAGACCAGAGAAATCAGCGCGCTGGGACACCAATATGCGGACACATTCACGGTGGACATAAATGCCACCTGCGACAGCGAGGGTAACAAGTCTAGACACTGCGTCCGCTGCGCTGCGAAGTCGAACATCACCACTATTACTGCTTTAGGTCACAACTATGTTAGTGACACCACCCTAGCGCCAACCTGCACAAAAGGGGGAACTATCACTCTGTCATGCACTAGGTGCGAAAAGACAACGAAAGAGACAATCGCCGCATTGGGACACCAATATGCGGACACATTCACTGTGGATATAAAAGCCACCTGCACAGCTACAGGTGAAAAGTCTAAACACTGCATCCGTTGTGATGAGAAGACGGGAATCACCGAAATTGACTCTATAGCTCATGTTTATGTTAGTGACACTACCCTAGCACCAACCTGCACAAAAGAGGGTACCATCACATCAACCTGCACTATGTGCAAAAGAACTGAGAAAGAGCCAATCGCCGCATTGGGTCATGACTTCGACACAACATTTACGGTTGACAAGCCTGCCACATGTACAGAAGAAGGCGTAAACTCCAAACATTGCAAGCGATGCGACGCTACAAAAGACAAAGTCAACACACCAGCCCTCGGACATGACTTCGACGAAGGTGTCATCACCAAAAAGGCAACTGAGACAAAGGAGGGTGTAAAGACCTTCACCTGTACCCGATGTGAAACAAAGAATAACATCGCGCTGAAGAAACTAGTCAGCCTCGAAGCATTGGCAAATGGTCAATTCTTCTCTGTGAACGAGGATGGATATTGTCAAGGAGAGAATGGTATCATCAGCTATACCATCAAGGACGGTGTAGCCATCGACTTCAAACTCACCTTCTCCGACTCCGCCAAGGCACAAGGTTTCTCCGACAAGGAATGGACCGAAGTGCCAAGCGACAATCAAATCGACATCCAAATACCAGAAGAATGTCCGGAAGGAAAATATGAGGCAAGCGTGGTCTTCAGGAACGAAGACACGACCGAGTCCAACCCGATCAAGGTATTCATCAACGTGAACCTCAGCCAAGATGTCATCGTCGCAATATACAGGGATGTGATCAGTGTCATCAAGGATGACACGAAGCAATTCAAGACATTCCAATGGTTCCACAACAATGAAAAGGTTGAGGGTGCGACATTGCCTTACTACCAAGAAATGGGCGGACTCTCCGGCACCTACCACGTCATCATCAACGGCGGAACTGACCAGGAATTAAGAACCTGCACCAAAAACGACTGGTACAACCCACTCAACAAGGCCAGAGACATCTCTGTGATGCCTAACCCTATCCGCAACGAGGGAACAGCAACCATCAAGTTGCATAACTTCACGGACACGGAACATACATTAAACGTGGACAATGAATTCGGCACACCCATCTACGGAACAACATTCGAAGGTGACGAGTTGACTGTACCTGTCGATAACTTCGGAATGGTTTCCGGTCTCTTCATCATCACCATCGATGGAGTGAAGGTTAAAGTATTAAAACAATAACACCAAGAAAAAAAGTTAGCACATGAGAAGAGCGATATTAATACTTTGGATGACCCTGACACCCGCCATGGTTGTCACTGCCCAAGAGACGAAAGTGGACTCCACCACAATCGTCGAGGAGACATTTGTCGAGGAGAGTGCCCCACAATATTTCTTGGATCATCACCTGAACTTCAACCTAGGAGGAGGTCTGCACACCATGATGAGTGACCCTCTCTACGGCCACTGGGAGAAAGGCTTCGGAGGAATGTTCGAGGCAAGATACGAAATCGTTCCAAAGGTAGTGGGTTTCGGAACCGGTCTGAAAATGACGCTGAGGAACTCGGCTACGACAAGCAATCGCAAGGAGGTCAATGTCAACTACATATCAGAAATTGAAGGAGAATGGAATGGAAACGGACAAGAAGCGAAATCATACACCTCCGAATTCAAGGATTGGCGCGAGAAAGAGAATATGATGGCCATCGAGATACCTGTCCAATTTGTCATCTCGACGGGAGCCACCAAACCATGCAGCTTCCATGCCGCATTAGGTGCATCACTCTCCCTCCCCATCGTTGGTAAATACAAACCAACTGATGGATATTACAACAACTCTATCCTTTTCGAACAAACAGATTACCCCATGGACAAATTGAGAGGCCATGATGATGTGGGCGTACATATGGCAGACGATGTCGAGAAGGGCAAGATAAAATATGGATTGGGCGTGAATGCGATAGCAGACCTTGGCATACTTAAAAAGCTGGCCAACGAATGTGCGCTCTACATTGGACTCTATGGCAGCTACGGCGTTCTCAATGTTTGTAAGGGGAACGAAAACAATCTCTACAAAGCGCAAGAGCACGAGTATGTCGGCATATATTCCAGCAACCAAGTCTCCAAGATCACCCCTATCGAGGCGGGTTTGAAGATTGGTGTATATCTCTCATTCCATGATACGGAAAAGGAGATCAGCGAAGTCAACAAAATCCAGGACGAGCGTGTGAGAAGCGAAGCGGAAGCTGCAGCAGCCAAACGTGCCGCCAAGACGGAGGAGACAGGTCGCAAGCAGGAACCTGGGAACAAGACAAAACCTCAAGAGAACAAAAATACAGAGCAACAAGTCACTGTAATCGACGAAGCCTTAAGGAAGGAAGCCATAGAAGCTTTGAAGGAGATCAAGAATGCGGCTAAATACGCGAATGTCAACGCTTCCCCACTCTTCCCGAAAGAGGCTGACCAATACTTCCTGACTGTACGCAAGTACTTGGAGTCAAATCCGGAGGCGAAGATCATCATCACGGGCCACACCGACAATTCCGGCACACCTGCCAAGAACATCGTAAACGGACAACACCGTGCGGAAGCCTTCAAGAACGCACTTGTGAGGAAAAACATTCCACGTAACCGTATCGGTTGCGTGAGCAAGGGTGAAACCGAGCCTATCGCTTCCAACGACACGCCGGAAGGACGCGAGCAGAACAGACGTGTGGAGCTGGATCTCGTAGACTCAGGCGCTTCTTCGACAAACGACACAAACATCGAAGAGGAATCGGAAGAGGAACTCAAAATCGGTGGGAACGGGCAATAAAAAACGCCTACCCTAAACACATAAGAAGGGAGACATCGTCAGATGCCTCCCTTCTTTTTAGACGCTAGACTTTAGGCCTTAGCTTAGACTTTAGTTTTAGGCTACAAATTCTTAATTCTTAACTCTTAACTCTCTTCAGATCAATCACCGTGATTTCCGCATCCACACCGACACGGGCAGGGAAGGTACATCCGAGCCCCACATTCACATACAACGACTGGGAGACATGATTTCCCATGACCGTATACAACCCAGCGTGTTCTGGGAACATACGAGAGGCAGGAGACCAACCCAAGACACGTATTTGCGCATCGTGCGTATGGCCGGAAAGCGTCAAAGGAATATCCGTTTTGGGCAACACCTCAGCCTTCCAATGGGTAGGATCATGGGTCATGAGAACCTGGAAGCCCGTGGCACCATACCGAGCCTTGGACAGCACACCATATGCCACGGTATGGAAACCTTGGTCAGAACACGAATGGTTGTCGACCCCAAGGATGCACAATGTATCCTGCTCCCTTACGATCAGCCTATTCTCATTGCGCAACAATTGCCAACCGAGTTCTTCCCGCATATACTTGGACAACTCCTCGACCGCCCGCATCCGTGCGACATTGTTCGCATAGTCACGACGATAAATCAGGAAATCATGGTTGCCCAACACCGCCATCACCCCGTCCTTCGCCTTCATGTTTTTCAACACTGCCGTGAAAGGTTCGGCCTCCTCCTTGCCTATCGTCACCAAATCGCCCGTGAAACAAATCAAATCGGGGTTTTGCGCATTCACACTATCCACGAAACGTTCCAAAGCCTTCGGCCTATCGTTAAACGTGGAGAGATGTAGGTCTGATATATGCACGATGCGATAGCCGTCAAAGGCAGAAGGCACGTCCGCATGAGGGAACTCTACCCTATTGACATCCAGACTGAAACGACCGAAGAAGTAGCCGTATGCAATGATGGACCAAGACAACAAAACCAAACCGATAGTGGTCCACTTCCAGGGAGCATAGGAAACCGTGAAATGAAGACACTTTCCTAACAACCATGAGATAGCCCACAGAAGATGGATGGATAAGAACATAACCAACGCCAAAAGGATTGGCAACAGCAAAACGAATTTCAAAGACATAAACTCAATAGATTAATATGATCCAAAAGTAGAAAAGATAGCGCAACAGACAAACAGGAGCGCATGGATACAAGCATTATTATGTTAATAACAGTTAATCAGGACGACAAGAAAAAATAATTTATCAAAATGCGCATCAAAATCAATGATAAATATACACATACAAAATCTATTTTTTATATTTGCATCATGAATGTTTCGTAAGGGATTACTATTAACCGGCAACGAATCTATCATATTCTTATTGGCATGCAATGAAATGAAAAGAATTGTAAAGAAACTAATTCTAATTGGAACAACGACGATAATGGCATCGTGCACAAACATAACGAAGGATTCCATTGACAAACAAGTGGACGAGTTGTACGGCAAGATGAACCAAGAAGAACGCATCGCACAGCTTTGCGGCAAAATACACCTCGAAAGTTTTTTTCATGAGGATGGTAGTCTCGACACCCTAAAGTGTGAACGTGAATTGGGGAACGGCATCGGTCATTTCTCCCAGTACGCCGTCGGACAAAGGAAGAGTCCGGACGAGCTACGCGACATGGTGGCAAAGATGCAAGACTGGCTGATCCACAACACACCCAACGGCATACCCGCCATCTTCCACGAAGAGGTCCTGAGCGGCATCGCCACCTACGACGCCACCGTCTATCCGCAACAAATAGGACTCGCCTGCTCCTTCAACCCGGAGTTGGCAGAGACCAAGACCCGGCAAACAGCCAACAACTTCAGGAAAATAGGAGGTCGCATGGCGCTATCGCCGATGGTTGACGTGGTACGCAACCCCTCTTTCAACCGATTAGAAGAGTCGTACGGAGAGGATGGTTACCTGTCCGCCGCCATGGGTGTGGCCTTCGTGAAAGGTCTTCAAGGCGATGATCTGAAGACAGGCATCGCGGCTTGCAGCAAACACTTCCTTGGCTACGGAGGCGGATGCGATGCCCCTGAAAAAGAGTTGATGGAGGACATCATCTTACCGCACGAAGCCATCATCCGTGAAGGGAAGAGCCAGTGCATCATGACGGGTTACCACCCTTTCCATGGCACGAAATGCGTGAGGAACAAACAGTTACAGCAAAACATCCTCCGCACCTACCTTCAATTCAAGGGAGCCACCTTCAGCGATTATTGGTCTGTTGACCAATCTGACGAAAGCGTAGACACACTGACGAAAGCGGTCGAGGCCATTAACAACGGCAACGACGTGGACCTGCCGAACGGAGACTGCTACAAATACCTGCCAGAAGCGCTGCAGAAAGGATTGGTCAGTGAGGCGACCCTCGAAGCGGCGGTTAAACGTGTACTGAAGCTTAAAGTCCAATTAGGTCTGTTGGACAAAGACGCGAAGCTTTACGAGGAGGGACACATCGAATTCGACACCCCGGAAGAGAGGCAAACCGCCTATGAGCTCGCCACACAATCGGTCGTGCTCCTGAAAAACGACGGAACGCTCCCGCTCATCCGTCCTGAAAAGATATTCCTTACAGGTCCGAACGCCCATAGCATGTGGGCGATGTTAGGCGACTACACTTACCACTCCATGCGCTATTTCTGGCAACTGAAGATAGAAGACGATATGCACCCGCACATCGTCAGCCTCAAAGAGGGAATGAGCGCTAAACTGCCTCAGGAATGTACGCTGGAATACAGCAGAGGTTGCGACTGGACAGAAAAGGTGGAGACCATCATCGAAGAGGGAGGCGACTCTCGGGCCGCCTACATGAGATCCATCCAGAACCGCCGCATCGACAGCGGGGAGAAAGCCGATAGCACAACTGCCCTGAAAATGGCCGCCCAGAGCGACGTCATCATCGCCGCCATGGGAGAAAACGTCATCCTATGCGGGGAGAACAGAGACCGCACCTCTCTCCGCCTTCCTGGCGAGCAAGAGCAATACGTGGAGAAACTCATCGCAACAGGCAAACCTGTCGTGCTCATCCTATTCGGCGGGCGCGCACAGATCATCTCTGGCATTGCGGACAAATGCGCCGCCATCATCCAGGCATGGTACCCTGGCGAAGAGGGAGGAAACGCCTTGGCGGACATCCTCTACGGCAACGTCAACCCATCAGGCAAACTGAGCATCAGCTACCCTGCGGAAGAGATACATGAAGCTATCTGCTACAACTACGGAATCGAGAGCGACAAACGCATCGCCTACCCGTTCGGGTTCGGACTCTCCTACACAACCTTCGAGTACTCTAACTTGAACATGGGTTCCAACTTCCAGACAGCGGAACCTGAGATAAAACTCAGCTTCGATGTAACCAACACAGGCAAGTACGAAGGAGTCGAAATCGCACAGATTTACATCTCGCCTATACATATGCAATTACCTGCGAAGATCAAGCCGATACAACTGCAAGGATTCAAACGAATCTCCCTGAAGCCAGGAGAAACAAAGAATGTGGAATTTGTTCTCAGCGCAGAACAGTTCGGATTTTACAACAAAGGCAGGTGGTCTGTCAACGGCGGCAAGTATATCGTGAAGATAGGTGCATCAAGCACAGACATCTGTCTGCAGAAAGAGGTTAGCCTCGGGGGCGACCAACGCACCACACTCCTCAGGAAAAAATACTTCGCGGAATAGGCAACAGGACCTAACGACCAACACCTGACAACTAAAGTCTAGCGTCTAAAGTCTAAGGGCTACAACTCATTCAGCACGTGAATCGTATGGCAGGCCATCAAGCCCGCCGTCTCGGTGCGCAGGCGACTATTTCCCAGAGAGACAGGTACGAATCCATGCTCCATGGCCAAACGGACCTCCTCCTCGCTAAAGTCACCTTCAGGACCAATCAGAACAATCACATCGGAAGATTTTCCATATACTCTAGCAAGAGACTTTTTGTCCTGCTCATAGCAATGGGCGATATATTTATCACCCTGGAAATCAGCATATTTTTTCACAAATTGAGCAAACGGAACCATCTCGCTCACGGTAGGCAGCATAGCCTTTTTTGACTGTTTCATGGCAGATACCATGATTTTCTCCAGACGGTCGGTCTTCACCACCTTACGTTCCGAATGGTCGCACAACAAAGGAGTCACCGCACTCACTCCCACCTCCGTCACCTTCTCGGCGAACCACTCCATACGGTCCATATTCTTCGTGGGAGCGATGGCTATATGGATATGGCAAGGAAGCTCGTTAAAGCCTTCCTTCTTCTCCAACACACGCACTTCACACTTCTTATGGTGGGCGAAGGAAATCTCAGCCGTATAATAATTACCGCGGCCATCCACCAACTCAACGATGTCGCCCTCCTTCAGGCGAAGAACCTTCACGGCATGTTGGGACTCCTCCTCCGACAGAAAATTAGATTTCTCTATATCCGGTGCGAAAAAAAACATATGCTTAGAAAATAAGTAGGGACACACCGAAATATGTCCCCACGTTGTATTCAACTAAAAATTCGATCACTTATAAATCGCCTTCTTGCCTGCGAGCAAAGTGTTCTTCAGCAAGGAGCAGATCGTCATAGGGCCCACACCACCTGGAACCGGCGTGATGTAGCTACACTTAGGAGCCACGTTCTCGAAATCCACGTCGCCCGTCAATTTGAAGCCAGACTTAGCCGTAGCGCAAGGCACACGCGTCGTACCCACATCGATCACGACAGCACCCTCCTTCACCATATCGGCGGTGAGGAACTTAGGGGAACCCATGGCAGCGATCAGGATATCAGCCTGGAGCGTCAACTCCTTCAGGTTCTTCGTGCGGCTATGGCAGATCGTCACGGTAGCGTCGCCTGGGTAAGCCTTCTGCATCATCAGGGAAGCGACAGGTTTGCCGACGATATTGCTACGACCGATCACCACACAGTGTTTACCCTTCGTGTCGATGTCATAACGCTTCAGCAGTTCGAGGATACCCGCTGGAGTAGCGGAAACGAACGAAGGCAGACCGATAGAGGTACGGCCCACGTTGATCGGATGGAAACCATCCACATCCTTGCGGTAGTCGATTGCCTCGATCACCTTCTGCTCAGAGATATGCTTAGGCAAAGGAAGCTGCACGATGAATCCGTCCACATCGTCATCATGGTTCAACACATCAATTTGTTTGAGGAGTTCCTCTTCCGTCACATCCGCCTCGAAACAGATCTTCGTGGATTTGAATCCGACCTGTTCACATGACTTCACCTTATGGGCGACGTACGTTTCACTACCTCCGTCATGACCGACA
The DNA here is from genome assembly GCA_045226255.1 of Paludibacteraceae bacterium. GTDB lineage: Bacteria > Bacteroidota > Bacteroidia > Bacteroidales > Paludibacteraceae > UBA1181. Next base: position 375,933 of record JBGVCG010000016.1, read on the forward strand.
ATGATAACAGCCAAGTGAGGAGTCTTCTCACCTCTAGCCTTTATGTCAGCCACCTCTTGCGCGATTTCCTGCTTGATTTGATCAGCAATCGCTTTTCCGTCAATCAATTGCATAACAATATATTAATTATCTACGTCCAATTTTAAATTTACCTCCCTGATTCTGCGTGATGGCGCGCATCAGCTTGCGGGTCTCATCGAATTGCTTGATGAGACGATTAACTTCCTGGATGTCGGTACCACTACCCTTCGCGATCCTCATGCGGCGGGAACTATCCAAAATTCCAGGATTAGTACGCTCGCGAGGCGTCATGGAATAGATGATCGCCTCGACACTCTTAAAGGCATTGTCATCAATATCGACGTTCTTCAGCGCCTTGCCGACGCCAGGGATCATGGAAGCCAAATCCTTCAAGTTACCCATCTTCTTCACTTGCTGGATCTGCGCCAAGAAGTCATTGAAGTCGAACTGGTTCTTCGAAATCTTCTTCTGCAACTTACGCGCCTCGTTCTCGTCGTATTGCTCCTGGGCACGCTCCACCAAAGAGACGATATCACCCATACCGAGGATACGATCCGCCATACGCTCAGGGTGGAAGACATCGATCGCCTCCATCTTCTCGCCCGTACCGATGAACTTGATAGGCTTGTTCACCACAGAACGGATGGAGAGAGCGGCACCACCACGGGTATCACCGTCCAACTTCGTGAGCACCACGCCGTCGAAGTCGAGACGGTCGTTGAACTCCTTCGCCGTATTGACAGCATCCTGACCCGTCATGGAATCCACGACGAAGAGGATCTCGTTCGGATTGATAGCAGCCTTGATGGCAGCGATCTCACTCATCATCTGCTCGTCTACCGCCAAACGGCCCGCCGTATCTATGATCACAACATCATGTCCCTTGGATTTCGCCTCTTGGATAGCGTTCTTAGCGATTGAGACAGGGTCCTTGCTCTCCAGTTCAGCATATACAGGCACACCGATTTGCTCGCCCAGCACCTTCAACTGCTCGATGGCGGCAGGACGGTAGACGTCACAAGCCACCAAGAACGGGTTCTTGGATTTCTTCGTCTTGAGCATATTCGCCAGTTTGCCGGAGAAGGTAGTCTTACCAGAACCCTGCAGACCAGACATCAAAATCACCGAAGGTTTACCATCCAGATTAATATCCGTGGAGGTACCACCCATCAGTTGCGCCAACTCGTCGTGCACGATCTTGACCATCAACTGGCTCGGTTTCACCGAAGTGAGCACATTTTGTCCCAGTGCCTTCTCCTTCACGGTATCGGTGAACGTCTTCGCCACCTTATAGTTCACGTCGGCATTCAAGAGAGCCTTACGGACATCCTTCAATGTCTCCGCCACATTAACTTCTGTAATCTTACCTTCACCCTTCAAAATCTTGAAGGAACGTTCTAATCTTTCGCCTAAACTTTCGAACATAACTGATTATCTATCAATATTTTAAATTATTTTTCCTTTAATTCTGGGATTTGGAATGAAACGATTGCCTTCATCCATTTCTTTCGGTTCTTATTCACCGTCTTGGTGAAAGAATCCTCTTTCGTGTCATAATAACGATGGCGGAAGCGGAAGAGCACCACGCGGTCCCCCACGCTCTTATACCGGCAGAAGTTCCACTCAAGCACGAAAGGCTTGCCCCCCTGCACGTTTCCTTGCGTATATTCCAGCCAGATCTCGTCCGGGTATTCACTCTCCAACTGATCGAAACTGAACACGATGCTTTCTTCCTTCATGACAGCCAAATCTGCCATCTGGTTCTTCACCTCGTCCTCCTTTGTCTTGCCACTGTTCGATAATTCCAGAACGACCTTCTTCTCGAACTTCGCCAAGTTATCCTTCGGACGGATGAATTCCTCCAACACACGCCCATTCCTCGTTTTAGCAGACCACTTCAATTGGTAGGGCTCATCGTCCAACGTGATATTTTGGAACCCGAAGAAATCCTTTTGGGCGTACGACACGAGCGAAACCAGCATCATACAGACCCAACATATAATCAAACGTCTCATTTTATCCATAGTCAAATATATACCTATAATTGAACGCGTAAAGTTACTAATTTTATCAATAGCAAAGTAGATTATTCCGCCATCGCAGGAAAAAAAACGAGCGAACCGATATTTTTTAAGGCTACGCATGAAAGTTTTCAGACGAAAAAGGGAGCTTTTCAACCTTTGTAAAAAAAAATCATTACCTTTGTGGAATGTATAATGGTTGTGTACTTCAAAAGAATGAGGAAATTACTGATTATATTATGCATGGGATTATGTTTCGTTTCCTGCACAAAAGCGCAGAATGAAAAAGAGGCTACGATGAAGGAATACCAGGCGAAAGACATCGTCAAACTCATCAACAAGGGGAAAACCATCCTCTTCGTCAACGCCATCATCAAAGACGATTTGGATTTTTCAGCCATCAATGACATGGAGATGGCAAGTCCAACCTGTTTCATCGCACACGTTCCCAGCACCATATATTTCCAGAGTTGCGTGTTCCTAGGAGAAGTGAAAGGTTACGGGAGCAAGCCAATCAATCAAAAAAGCATACCCGTAAAGACCCGTTTCGCCCGTAATGTGCAGTTCATGGATTGCGACTTCAGGAAAGGGGTAGACTTCAGCGAGGCGGTGTTCGACGAGGGTGTCCATTTCAACAAATCGGTATTTAGGAAAGAAGCCTTGTTCAACAACATCCTATCCATAGGGCAGAAGAATCAATGGTGGGAAATCGAGGCGGACTCCACCTTCATGATGTGCGGAGCCATCTTCCGCGGCGACCTAAACATGATGGATGCGAATTTCAAGCAGGATGCCTCTCTACAGGGTATAAACGTCAACGACTTACAAATCAGCAATCTTCATTCGGCTGGAGGATTCGATCTCTCCACCTCCACTTTCAACGGATACTTTATTTCCAACTATGCGACCTGCGAAGAGATGATATCGCTTTCCTTCTGCAAATTCGGTGGAAGGACGGACATCGTCGGCTCCACCTTCGAGAAAGGGTGTGAAATGGAAAGGTCTCTGTTCTACGGGGAGGTGAACCTGAGCCAGTCCAAGTTCAAGGCAGGGCTTAACACGAAGGATGCGCATTTCCTCCTTCTGCCTAAAACGGAGGAGACCCTCTTTGAGAAGGATTCGATCCCGTCATTTGATGGATTTAACATAAACAAGTAAAATTATTTATAACCTAAAAAAACATAATCGACATGATGAAATTTTTCAGAAACAAGATTGCCGCCATCATATTGGGTGTGCCGGTATTCTTCATGGCTTCCTGTACGGAAGAAGAGACTCAACAACTGATTGATCTCGCCATAAGCATCTTCGCATCCATGTTGGGATACGACCCGAACGGCGAGAACTGGGAAGACACGGACGACGAGTTGGACGGCAGCGATGTGACCTCCACCTCCAAGAGTTGGGAACAATATTGTCCTCCTGTAGGCAACCAAGGTGAATATGGAACTTGTGTGGCTTGGGCAACTTCCTACGGCCTAAAGACCACGTTGAACATGATCGACGGCACATGGAGCACCTCCAACAAGAACAGCAGCAGCTACCAATGTAGCCCAGTTGACCTGTGGCACAGCATGCGCTCCAACTATAGCTCAGAGGTGAGCAAAGGTTGTGGTGGATCTAGTTTCGATCCTGCCTTCAAAGCCATGCAGAACAAAGGTGTGGCTACCTTGAGCAATGTGCCTTTCAACAACCAGAAGATGACTTGTGATGGTGTGTCTGGAAAAGGTTTGTCCAGCAATAAAATCACTACTTACCGTACCGTCGCATACAGCGCTGACATGAGCAGTGACGGAAAGGCTTATGGTATGACCGTCAATAACATCAAAGCACACTTGGAGAAGGGTCCTCTCGTAATCGGTGCCAGATTGGGCGAAAAATTCATGTCATGGAACAGCAGCGCCGTCATCACGAACGACACGAAAGACTACAAAGGACAACATGCCTACCACGCCATGATGCTCGTCGGTTTCGATGATAACAGGAAAGCATTCCGCATACAGAACTCATGGGGAAAGAGCAGCTGGGGTGACGAAGGTATGATCTGGGTAGGATACAACTTCTTCATCAACCAATTCTGCTTCGGTGTATGGAGCGCAAGCAACACCGCCTCCAGCTCAGCGGCACCTCGCAAGACAACGGGTAACGACATCAGCGTGAAGGTCATCTCCGACACAGAGCAGAACATGGATGGCGACAGAATCGTGAAATATACGATTACGAACAACGGCGCCAATCCAATCAACACGAAAGACTACTCCATCATCTACTTGCTCTTCCAATCAAGGAACTTGTCCCAAAAACAGATCTTGTTCGACAACGAGAAGAACATGACACTGGAGTCCGGACAGAGCATCACGGTGGAGAAGCACTACAACATCCCTGCCAGCGCCAAAGCGGGCAACTACTACACCGCTCTCATCGCCAACCCATACGACGAGATGGAAGACGACAACCTGGCGAACAACTTCAGCTACGTGACAGGCAAGAACATGGCATCCTTCTACGTGACGGGAGGAAGATTGTTCAACAATTCAAACGGCACATCAATAGTTAGCTCTATAGTCGACAAGGACCACGCCAACGCTTACAGAAACAGCGAGGTCCAGAACTCTTTAATTAGAATGAAAAAAGCGAAGTAAGAGGTCCTCTTTTCATTAATTAAACAACAAAATGGACGTTCGGTATTTACGGACGTCCATTATTTTTTAGCGTTGCGGAGATCAGTCTCCACACACAATATCACTTCGATCACTTCGGAAAGTGAAGGTCAGAGAACTTCTTTTTTCCAAACAAGTAATAAGAAAAGACCAAACTACGGTCCAAGACCTCAGGTATATCCTTGACAGACTGGGCCGCCAGATTCGATTTACGCTTCTCCGTATATTCGCCTCTAATCTTACGGAATTCACAACGTGCCTTAAAAATCGCCTTCGCATTCTTCCAATCACCCTTGAGCAAGTACTGGAATGCGGCAAGATAATCGAAAAAGAAACGGGCCAACAGAACACGATTCAGATAGTCATTCGGCACGTTCTTGTATATCATCAGCAAATTATTCCTGAAGTTCAGGAACGTCTTGCGAGGGTTCTCCACGTTCAATGTGCCACCCCCGAGATGGTAAACAACGCTCTCCGGCACACACACGATCCTTCGTCCACGCGAACGAAGCCGCCAGCAAAGGTCGATCTCCTCCATATGGGCGAAAAAGGATCCGTCCAAGCCACCCACCGACGCATAATCATCGGAACGAATCAACAGAGCGGCACCCGTCGCCCAGAAAATATCCGCGACAGTGTCATATTGTCCAGCATCACTCTCCACCGCACCGAACAGTCTTCCCCTGCAGAAAGGGAAAGCGTACTTATCCAAGAAGCCGCCACATGCGCCCGCATGCTCAAACTTCCCCTTGTCAACGAAAGAACGGATCTTCGGCTGGCAAGCCGCCACATCCGGATGCGCATCCATGTATGCAAGCATCGGAGACAACCAATCTTCCGTCACCTCCACGTCCGAGTTCAGCAGCAAGAAATACTCCGCATCCAACTGAGACAACGACCGGTTATAACCCTCCGCAAAACCATAGTTCTCGTCCAACAAGACCAGTTGCACCGAAGGGAAATGTTCCTTCACATAAGAGACGGAATCATCCGTAGAACCATTATCCGCCACGACGACCACCGCCCCCTCCAGCTGAGAGAACCGGCAAACCGAAGGAAGATAACGTTCCAGCATCGCCTTCCCGTTCCAATTCAGAATGACAATCGCTATTTTCCTCATTGTTGTATATTGCGCTTATGTTTCCAACGTCTATGGGACCACAGCCAACAAGTAGGATCCCGACGGATAGTCCGCTCGAAGAGTTCCACATACCTATCCGTGATTTCATTCTCGGCAGTCTTCTTGGCATCATCCGTCAGCGTGATAATATCACAGGTATAATAACCGCGCTCGATCTTGCGGACATCGAAATAGACCACCGCATAACCGCCAGAGCGGGCAATACGTTCAGGCCCATTCAGGAAAGGCGTATCCTGGTTCAGGAACGTTTGCCAATAATGCAAATTGTTTGCGGAAGGAGTCTGGTCAGCGATAAAGCCAAGTCCAAACGTTTTCCCCTCCCTCCTGATGTTGACGATGGCACGGAGCGCATCATTCTTAGGGATATTGACCGTACCGAAGCGCGAGCGCAGCTTCAGGAAGAATTGGTCAAAATACTTATTGTTCAAAGGACGGTACAATTCACCGCCCACAATACCGTCATAGTTCATGTAGATGGAAGGGATCCATTCCCAATTGCCGTAATGGCCCAGCAAGATGACGACGCTCTTACCATTCTCGAAGAAATCGCCCAGCACCTCCGGATTGGAGAACTGCATCCTATGCCGCATCTCATCGTCCGATATATGCATCAACTTAACCGTCTCCATCACGATGTCCGCGAAATGCAGATAGTACCCCCTCTCGATCTTCACAATCTCCTTCTCGGACATTTCAGGGAAAGAGTTCTTCAGGTTGGTGCGGACCACCGCCCGACGATACCTCGCCACGTAATAGGCAAGGAAATAGATCAGGTACGAAAAGATATAGAGCACCCGCAATGGCAGAAAAGAGATCAGCCAAACAAAGACATAAAAAACATAAAAAAGAACCACCATTTGCTATAGATCACTTTAAAGCGGGTCATACGAAAAAGCCGAAGACCCAATGTTTTTTACTCATCTGATGAATCGTCAGGACTCATCATGATGGAATCGATGTATTCCAACAATTCCTCCTTTCCAACGCCCGACTCCGACGAGGTGACAAAGATTGGAGGCAACTCCTCCCACTCCTCCAGAAGCTTATCCTTATAAGCCTGCACATTGGTGGCGAGCTTGCTTTTAGAGAGTTTATCCGCCTTGGTGAAGATAATGGAGAAAGGGACACCATTGGCCCCAAGGAACTCAATGAACTCCAAGTCATTCTTTTGTGGCTCGTGTCGACAATCGATTAAGACGAAGAGGTTGTAAAGTTCCTCGCGATGGAGCACATAATCCTTGATCATCTTATCAAGCTTAGCCCTGCCCTCCATGCCGATCTTCGCGAAACCATAACCCGGCAAATCCACCAAATACCAACTATCGTCCACAAGGAAATGATTGATAAGCAATGTCTTACCAGGCGTTGACGAAGTCTTCGCCAAGCTCTTTTGGTTCGTGAGTTTATTGATCAGGGAAGACTTCCCGACGTTAGACCTGCCGATGAACGCAAATTCCGGGAGCAGATGTTTCGGGCACTTGCTCCAATCCGAGTTACTTTCGACAAAAACCGCTTTCTTGACTTCCATGAGAACACAAAATTAGTTAGAAATAAATCACGAGAGGAAAAAGTAAACAATGCTGACCACCGCAATAATCATCAGCGAAAGGCCTGCGCCCCTATTAATCACATAGAGGCCACGCATATTGAACCTATCCCTAAAATGGTTGACGACGCCGACGAGGATAGTCCACCACAAACAAGCCCCCATCATGATGCAGGAAATACCCAAGATGCTGTCGAAGAGCGTCGTCTCATCCGTGATGTAAGCGTATTTAGCGAACAATGCGATGAATAGGAAAACGACCAACGGATTCGTCACCGTCAACAGGAACGAAGAGATGAAGTCCTGCAAATAATTCTGCGTCCCGCCTCTCATCTTCTTCAATTTCGAGACAGGGTTGGTCGCATAGGTATAAAGTCCGAAGAAAAACACGATGATTGTACCGGCGATCTGGAGCAAAAAACGGTGAGAATCAATAAAATCGACCACCATGGACATACTAAAAGCCGCAATAACAGCATACAACAAATCAGAAGCCGTCGCTCCCAGTGCTGTTGAAATGCCATGTCCCCGTCCGCCGTTCAAAGTCCGTTGAATACAAAGTATCCCAATGGGTCCGACAGGAGCGGATACTATGACACCAATAATCAAACCTTTTAGAATCATCGAAATCATAGATGCAAATATCGTCATTTTTTAAAAATTAACCAAGAGATTTCAGTTAGATTCATTAAATTTGCATAGCCAAAAAGAAAAAAGATAAGAATATGAAAAAAATTTTAATTGTTGAAGACGATTTAACTTTTTGTCTTATGTTAAGGACGTGGCTTGGCAAGCAAGGATTCGCTGTGGAAAGTGCTCCCTCAGTAGGTGACGCCAGGCAAAAAATGAGCACAACGACATACGATATCATCCTGTCAGACTTGCGTCTTCCTGACGATGATGGTATAAATTTACTGAAATGGGCGAAAGAGAAAAAGATCGAAACACCATTCATCATTCTTACCAGCTATGCGAAGATACAGAGTGCTGTCGACTGCATGAAGATTGGAGCCAAAGATTATATTCCGAAGCCAATCAAGCCAGAGCTCTTGTACGAGAAAATGAACGAAGTGCTGAAACAGCAGGAATCTGAAAAGAAAAAAACAATCAAGAAGGGCTCTACCTACATAACAGGGAACAGTCTTGCCATAAAAAGATTATACGAGATGATCAACAGGGTCGCCGCGACAGAAATGACCGTATTCATCTCAGGCGAGCCGGGCACCGGGAAAAAACAGGTGGCGAAACTCATCCACGAAAAGAGTTCCAGGAAAGACCGTCCATTCGTCATCGTACACTGCGGGGAGATTCCGAAAGAGGAGTTCGACAAAAAACTTTTCGGAAGCATAACGCCACAGAGAGAAGAGCAAGGATTACTTTCCGCCGCCATGAACGGTATCATCTTCTTTGAGAACGTGGACGAAATGCCAATCAAGACCCAAGAGCAACTCTTGTTCAGCCTCAAGCTGAAACGGTTCAAGATGGTCGGCAGCAACGTGGAGAAGGAGGTGAACGCCAGGGTAATAGCATCCTCCAGCGAGAACCTGTACAAACTCATCCGCGAGAATAAATTCTCGGAAGACTTCCACCGTTTCCTCAACGAAGTCTCCCTACAAGTTCCTAGCCTCCGAGACAGAAGCGAAGACATCGCCCTATTTGCGGAAAGCTTCCTGGAAGAAGCCAACGATGAGCTGGAAAAGAAAATCATCGGTTTCGACGAGGAGAGCATGCGGATCCTCAACAAATGCCAATGGTCCGGCAACCTACGACAAATGAAGAGCGTCGTCAAACGCGCCGCAATGCTTTGCGAAGACAAATACATCAAAGCCAACCATCTTCCAGACGAAATCATCGGCGAGACCGGCGACACAAACGACAACGCCGCATTGCACAACGAGGAATACGAGAAACGTAAGATCATGAAGGCGCTTGAGGCTTGCAACAACAACAAAAGCAAAGCAGCTATCATGCTGAAGATAGACAGGAAGACACTTTACAATAAGATGAAACATTATAACATGGAATAATGGGAAAGAAGAAGGAGAGAGCAACCATCATGAAGGTAGCTATCAGCTACCTGATCCTTATTGCGATAGGCGTGGGAAGCATCTATTTCGTCTACCGCAACACGGAAACGATTACGGAAGAGATCGGACAACAGACCACCTACCAACAGCAGGAGGAACTGGTGAACGCAATTCTTGCCGACCTCTTCAATGCGGAGAACCATATCGGACCGATGATGGTAGACACATCCGACTTCAACCTCTACAAGGAGAAGGTCAACATGGCGGAAAACCACATGGATACGCTGAAGAGCCTTCTGTCGGACGCCTTCCAAATCCAGTCGTTGGATAGTGTTTCAAGCCTCCTGAAAAAGAAAGAGGAAAACCTTTGCGAACTGATCAAACTGACCAACAAGGACAACCTCGAAGAACTGTACAAAGCGAACATACGGACCATGCTCATGGAGGATTCTCTCAAGAACTACGCCTCCAAGAACAAGAACGCAACGCTCAAACAGGACACTATCATCAAGAAAAGGCATGCCAAAAAAGGAAACTTCTTCCACCGTCTGGCTGAAGCCTTTTCCAGAAACGGAGGTCCAAACGACACGACCATCCGCCTTCTAGGCACGGAAAGACAATGGATGGACTCCCTTTCCATGTATTACAACCCAACAGACACGGCCCAAAGCATCCTGGATGACATCAAAGTGAAAATCCGCAATGAGAAATACAGGACGGACAGAGCCATCATGGAGCAGATCAACACACTCCGCAACAACAACAATAACATCACCATCCAGGCGAAATCCATCCTCGGCAAAATCGAGTTCGACAACAGGGTGAATATGCAGAAGGCTAAATCGAGAAGAAACGCCACCCTAGCCCAAACAGCCGAGAAGCTACGCTACGTGACTGTCCTCTCCATCATCATCATCCTTGTCTTCTGCTGGATCCTCTTCAACGACATAAGCCGCAGCCGTAAACTACGCGAGGAGCTGGAGAAAAAGAACCTGGAGCAGGAGAGAATGATGATCAGCCTCACCCACGACATGAAAGCACCGATGGGTTCTGCCATCGGCTACATGGAGTTGATGGGCAATACTCCGCTCTCGGAAAAACAACAATACTACCTTGACAACATGAGGAAATCGTCCAATCAGACGATCCAACTTATCACCAATATATTGGATAACAATAAGTTGGATAGTTCCAAGATGACGCTCCAACCTACCCTCTTCTCCATAAAGGACTTGATCGAGGAGGTGTACGCTAGCTTCGAGCCTATCGCCCAGAAGAAAAACATCTTGCTGAAACATCAAGTCAGCGGATTCCCAGACAAGGTAACGGGAGATGTCATGCGCATCCAACAGATATGCAACAACTTGGTTTCCAATGCCATTAAGTTCACAGACTATGGTGAAGTTAATATTTCCGCCAACGTGGAGGAGGACGAAAGCTTCCACATCCTCACCATCAGCGTGGCTGACACGGGCATCGGAATCAACTCGGAAGACATAGATGGTATCTTCGGAGAATACAGCAGAATCATCCGAGAAGACCACTCTCCACAGGAAGGATCAGGACTGGGATTGAGCATCGTCAGCAAATTGGTGGACCTCTACAATGGAGACATCAAGGTGAAGAGTAAGCTCAACGAAGGCACTACCGTCACCGTCACCATCAACCTGCAGAAAGAGGAGGAGAATGACCTCAACGAAACGCACGAGGCATCCCCTACAAACGTACTCATATTGGACGATGACGACACGCAGCTCACACTCGTCTCCGAAATACTCACACACGCCGACATCAACGTCTTCGCCAACAAAGATCCGGAAGAGGCGCTGAAGGTGATGGAGAATCAAGACATCGACCTTATACTGACAGACATACAAATGCCTAGCATCAACGGCTTCGAATTTGTCAAACTGATCCGTCAGTCCCCTAATATCAGCCATTCGGGCACGATGCCGATCATCGCGCTCTCCGCTAGAGCGGACATCTCGGAGGAGAACATCAAGGAGCAGGGATTCAACGGATTCCTCTGCAAACCATTCTCCGCCCAACAGCTGATCGACACAATACGACTCCACACAAAAAGGGAAGATATCCCTGTCTCAGAGAAACAGGAGGAAGAGCCTAATGCGGACAACACTCCGTTCTACGGACTGCTCAGCTACGCTTGTGGCGACAAGGAGTCTGAAGCGATGATCCTAGACTCATTCATCCGGGAAAGCACCTCCAACATCAAAGAACTGAAAAAAGCTTGGTTGCTAAACGACACGACGAAGATACACCACTACGCCCATAAGATGCTCCCACTTTTCCGCTCCCTGCAAAAGAAGGGAATCGTGGAGACGCTTACCGTCTTGGAAAAGGAGGATAACTTCAAGAAAATGATTTCAAGAAAGGAGTTCCATACCCTGATCAAGGAGATTAAGAAGACCTTGAATGAGGCGAAGGAGTTGATGGGAAGCTACAAGTGAATTAAGAATTAAGAATTTTTTGGGGATGCGCATTGGTAGATGATACGCACAACCTAAGCCCCATCATAATATAGGAAGGGGCAAAGGAAATTAAGGATTTTGAATCTTGACAACAAAAAAACAGGGGTGGAAAACCCCTGTTTTTGTATTTAAACAATTGAATGATAATTCATGGAGAATTGCCCCGGCACGGCAATCAGACCTTCTCAATCAGGACGGTCGCATAGGCGGCGATGCCCTCTTCCCTACCGACGAAGCCGAGGTGCTCGGTGGTGGTAGCCTTGACAGAGACGCAATCCGCATCCACACCCATCACCTCCGCCATGCACTCCGACATACGGTCGATGTGAGGAGACAACTTAGGGAACTGGGCACAAATGATGGAGTCCACATTGACGATGGCATAACCATTCTCCTTCAACATGGCCGTCACCTTCCGCAGCAATATCTTGCTATCCACATTCTTGAAATCAGCGGACGTATCAGGGAAGTGATAGCCGATGTCTCGCAAGTGCGCGGCACCTAAAAGCGCATCACATACCGCATGAATCAACACGTCGGCGTCTGAATGACCCAACAACCCTTTTTCGCACGGAATCTGTATTCCTCCCAACCATAGCTCGCGGTTCTCCGCGAACTGATGTACATCATATCCTTGTCCTACACGAATGTTCATAAATAATTGATTTGTCCTTTTCACAAAGTTAAAAAAAATTTTAAATTTGCATAAACACATAAAGAAAACTGTATGAAAAAAATATTCTATTTTATGCTGATCGGGGCCTTATTCACTTCATGCGCCTCAAAGAAGACACTTAACCAAGCGTTATCAGACCTCACCAAGAGCGAACAAAGTAACAGAATCTGCGCAGACGAGCTCGACAAAGCACGCAAGCACTTATCCGCCCTTCAGCGGGACTCCGCTGCGGCGCATAAGAAGATCGCCCTGATGGCAGAAGACTCCGTGGCAAAGTCTAAATCATTGCACCAAATAGGATTGGAGAACAAAGACCTGAAAGCGCTCAATCAACAACTCTCCGACCGTCTGACCAAGACCAGCGCCAATAGCGACAAGGAGATCAAGAAACTCCTCGCCGACCTGCAGAAATCACAGGAGAAGCTTCAGGCGCGCGAAGACGCTCTGGACAAGTCTGAGAAGAGCCTGAAAGACAAGGAGAAGAACCTCGCAGAACTCCAGCGCATCGTCAGCCGCCAGGATAGCATGATGAAATCCTTGAAGAAGAAGGTGTCTGACGCACTGAAAGGCTACGAAGGAAACGGTATCGAGGTGGTCAACAAGAACGGCAAGGTGTACGTATCCCTCGACGAGAAACTGCTCTTCAAATCGGGTAAGTGGGACGTGGACGCTAAGGGTGCGAACGCTCTGAAGAAACTCTCCAACTTCATCGCGGAGAACAAGGATATCAACATCGTCATCGAAGGCCACACGGACGACGTCCCTTACAAGGGCAACGGCAACGTGGAGGATAACTGGGACTTGAGTGCGAAACGCGCCACTTCCATCGTGCGTATCCTCATCAGCAACAAGAACGTGAACCCTTCACAGATCTCCGCTACCGGCCGTGCGGAATACATGCCTGTAGACAAGGCTAACACCGCAGAGGCACGCGCGAAGAACAGACGTACTGAGATCATCCTCAGCCCTAAAATGGATGAGTTGCTCAAGGCAATGTCCGGAGAGTAAAAAAGGATGAGACTCATCACAGAAATAACAATTAAACAAGAGGCGAACATCACCTACGAAAGCAGGGTCATGATGTTCGGCTCTTGCTTTTCTGAGAATATCGGAAACCGCCTGGAGCAGCTTAAGTTCAACGTGTCGAACAACCCGCTCGGTATTCTCTTCAACCCCTGCTCCATCAAGGAAAGCATCAAACGCATCGCGACGAACAAACAATTCGTCTCCAGCGACCTCTTCTGTCGGGACGGTGTCTGGAACTCTTTCCACCTCCACAGCAAATTCGCGCAACTGAACGAGGAGGATTTCCTGCTAAACGCTAACCGCCAAGTGGAAGCGGCTCATCTCTTCCTACAAAACGCCACCCACATCTTCATCACCTTAGGCACGGCTTGGATCTACGAGCTGTCCGACACTGGGCAAATTGTTGCGAATTGCCACAAGGAGCCACAAGAAATGTTTATTCGCAGGAGAATTGGCATCGAAGAGTGCTCTCTAGCCCTGCATGACACGGTAGCGACCATCCGTCAAATCAACCCGAACGCCTCCATCATCTTCACTGTCAGTCCGATAAGACACTGGAAAGATGGGGCGCACGACAACCAAATCAGCAAATCCACCCTACTCCTCGCCACGGAGAAGATCCGCAAGGAAGAGCCTTCCGTCCACTATTTCCCTGCCTACGAAATCATGATGGACGAACTGCGCGACTACCGCTTCTATGCGGAAGATATGATCCACCCGAATGATCTGGCCATCCAATACATCTGGGAGAAATTCACAAGCTACGGATTCTCGGAGGAGACCCTCAACACCCTTTTCCGCATAGAAAAAATCATCGCGGCGGTCCACCACCGTCCCTTCAACCCGGAAAGCGAAGGCCACCGCAAATTCCAGGAGAGAATCCTCGCCGAAATGGAGGAGCTCCACCAAACGCACCCTTTCCTCAGCTTCCAGAAGGAGAAAGAACAATTGATGCACCCTACCCCCGCATGACGATACGAAAATTGAGTCAACCAACATGAAAATCAACCGCTAAACCCGCTCACCCCTCTCTCTACCGCCTCCCAAATTTGTATTTTTACGCTAAACGCATTCAATAATCTTCCAATCAGACTCAGAGGTGATGAATCATTCGGAGGAAAAACTACATTTGCATAAAGAAACCAAATACCTATTGTCAATTATGAACAGATATTTACTTACCACAACCGTAGCCTTTTTCTTGTCATTCGCTTTGACAAGTAATATTAAGGCGGATACACTCTACGATTTTGAGGAGGGTTCCATCCCTACCGGAGGATGGGGAACGGAGAAATCAATCGTCGCGAACCCTCACAAGTGCGGTAATACCAGCGACCATAGCCTCCTGATGGAGATCACGAACTATGGTGGCGTATCCTTCCCTTGTGGTGCGGAGATCGGCACACAACTACTGGCCGTGGATGTCTTCACCCTGAGCGACTGCACCATCAAGGCCTATTCGAACGAGAGCGACGAAAACCAATACCAGCCTGCCAAAGGTGGGGTCTGGAGCACGCTCTATTTCGACTTCACCACGCATCACAACACATCGGACGAGATACTCATCGCATTGGGCGGTGAGAGCGGCACGATATACATCGACAACATCCGCTTCACCTCTGACCAAAGCGACGCGGTGCAATGTACCGAGAAGAAACTGGACGAGAAGTGCGCCGTGACCATTCCCTACACCTACGGAACACTCGCCATCGGTGGCGGAGGATTCGTATCGGGCATCATCGCTTCAGGCTCATCCAAATACGCCCGCACAGACGTGGGTGGCGCCTATAAATGGAACGCAGGGGATTGCTCATGGCAGCCTATCACCAACTTCATATCGGAGGAAGACAAGGGTCTGCTGAGCATCGAGGCCTTAGCCATCGACCCGCAGAACGAAAAGAATATCTACCTATTAGGCGGTTGCCAATACTTCAGCAACCAGAAGACGGCCATCATGTACTCCAAGGATGGTGGCAAGACCTTCGAGACGGCTGACGTGACCTCCCTCATCTTCGCCCACGGTAACGGACAGGGACGTAACTGCGGCGAACGCATCGCAGTGGACCCGAACAACAGCGACATCATATTCTGCGGCGGACGCGCCAACAACCCGCTCATCAAGAGCGAGGATGGCGGTAAGACATGGAAAGCGGTCTCTTCCCTCAACGACGTATACACCAAGAGCGTCAAATGGCCAAGCTGGGGCAGCAACAGCTACCCTACCACCCCTGACGAGAACGGTACCACCGCCATCGTATTCGACGGCTCTTCCGTGAAGAACGGCAAGACACAACGCATCTTCGTCGGCATATCCCGCACTGGCGCATCCAACCTGTACGTTTCGGAGGATGGTGGCAGCACATGGTCGGACATCGCCGCATTGCCTACGCAATACATTCCTTGCAGGATGAAGATGGACGGCAACGGTAAATTGCTCATCGCCTACTCCAACGCCTGCGTGTCAGGCACGGCGGGCGCAGTCTTCCGCTATGATCCACAGACCAAAAAGGCGGAGGATATCTCCCCAAGCAAGAACTACGGATTAGGAGATGTGGCGGTATCCCCTACCGACCCGAACAAGCTCGTCGTCTCCACCAACAACACCTGGATCCCTCAGCAATGGGACAACGGTGCCAGCGCCAACGGTGACATCTACTGGACCTCCACCGACGGCGGAAAGACATGGCGCAGCCTGCAGAACAACATGAAGCTCACCAACAACAACGTGACATGGATCCCTGGCTACGCTATCCACTGGAGCGGCAGTCTATGCTTCGACCCGAAGGACGATAACATCATCTCCACCACCTCCGGCAACGGTATCTTCACCTGCGAGCACATCTGGTGCGAAGGTACCCCTACCTTCCACTTCGACGTGAACGGACTGGAGGAGACGGTCGCCCTAGACCTTGTCAGCGTACCGAACGGTGACCTGATGTCTGTGATTGGAGATTACACGGGCTTCATCCACGACGATATCCACCAGTTCGCCCCTATCCACGACCCTGCACCCGGCACGACGGGAGGCATCAACTACTACAGCAAGGATCCTAAGGTGATGATGCGGGTGGCCAACGCTGGCTTCTACTATACCACCAGCGGACACAAGGGTTGGAAGGAGTGCGCCAAGACCGATTTTTCCTACCAGAACCCATACTGCAACACCTGCGCGCCACAAGCCTCCAACGAGGGGAAATGCGCCATCACGAAACGCAACGGCACCTACCGCTTCTTCATCATACCAGGTCCAGGCACCAGCGGCATCTACTATTCGGACAACAATGGTTCTTTGTGGACCAAGATCAGCGGAACGGACGCAGCCACCCACATCCAAGTGGATCCTGAGAACGACGCCTACGTCTATGCGGGCGGAAAGAACGCTTTCTACCGTAGCACAGACTACGGAGACTCCTTCGACAAGGCAAGCCTCAACAACAATGAATACGGCAGAATAGCCATCATACCGGGCAAGGAGGGTCAACTCTATGCGCCAGGCGGCAGCAACGGACTCTACTTCTCCGAGAATTACGGGGAAAACTTCTCGAAGGTGGCCAACGTAACCAACTGCGAGGCGGTCGGCACAGGCTTAGGCAAGGGAAGCGACTATGCGCTCTACATCTGGGGTAACGTCAATAACTGTGGCATGGGCCTCTACCTCTCGGAAGACTACGGAAAGAGCTGGTCACGCATCAATGACGACCAGCACCAATTCGGCGGACCAGGCAACGGTCAGTTTGTGGTCGGAGACTGGAACACCTACGGCAGGTTCTACATGAGCACGGTAGGCTTGGGCATCGTCTACGGTGAAAGGTCTGAGAACGCCACACCAAGCCAATGGAACTGCTACGTGGATAATACGAACTGCAAGGTGGACTACACTTGGGTGGAGGAGACGAAGCAATCCGACAACATCGCCTACCCTAACCCATTCAATGTCACCGTCACCATCAAGGGCAACGGTCAGTACCATGTCACGAACGCCTTGGGACAAACAGTGGAGCATGGCACATTGTCTGATGAGAAGGAGATTGGTGCAAGCTGGTTACCAGGTCTTTACATCATCCAAACAGACCATGGCTACAGCAAGGTGGTAAAGGGTAATCAGGAGTGACACATTCCCTTTACGTAGGCTGACAGAGGACAAAATGACAGAAGCACATAACTCATTATAGACAATTTGTCAGAATATAATGATTGGCAAACTATTTGATGTATATTTGATGTCAACATTAAAAACAACAGAGTTATGAACTTTAAGAATTATACGATCAAAAGCCAGGAGGCGATACAAGAGGCTGTGAATTACGCTAACAAGCGTAACCAACAGGTCATCGAGCCGGTTCACCTGCTGAAGGGAATCCTGAAGGTAGGCGAGAACGTCACGAAGTTCGTATTCAACAAACTGAATGTGAACACGGAGCAGCTCAACGAGGTCGTCATCAAGATGATCCTGCGGCTGCCTAAAGTAACTGGCGGCAACGAAGACACCTACCTGAGCAACAGTGCGAACGCAGTGTTGAAGAAGGCGGAGGAGTTGTCGAAGGAAGAGGGTGACCAATATGTCTCCCTAGAATATATTTTGCTTGCCCTCATCGCAGTGGATAGTCCTGCGGCAGCCTTGCTGAAGGATGCGGGCTTGAACTACCAAGCCATGAAGGATGCCATCGCCGAGCTGAGGCAAGGGAAGAAGGTGACGGACGAGTCTGCCGAGCAGACCTACGACGCCCTCAACAACTATGCGATCAACCTCAACGAACGGGCGCAGGCCGGTAAGCTGGACCCTGTCATCGGAAGGGACGAGGAGATCCGTAGGGTGCTCCAAATCCTTAGCCGTAGGACAAAGAACAACCCTATCCTCATCGGTGAGCCTGGTACAGGAAAGACCGCCATCGCAGAGGGTTTGGCGCAACGAATCATGCGTGGCGACGTGCCGGAGAACCTGAAGACCAAGAAGATCTACTCCTTGGATATGGGTGCCGTCATCGCTGGTGCGAAATACAAAGGAGAATTCGAGGAGCGACTCAAATCGGTGATCAACGAGGTGATCAAGGCCGACGGCGAAATCATCCTCTTCATCGATGAGATCCATACGCTGGTGGGCGCAGGCAAGAGCGACGGCGCCATGGATGCGGCCAACATCCTGAAACCAGCCCTCGCGCGTGGTGAGCTGAGAGCCATCGGCGCAACTACCCTCGACGAGTACCAGAAGTACTTCGAGAAGGATAAAGCCCTGGAGCGTAGGTTCCAAATCGTCATGGTCAACGAGCCGGACGAGGCGACCACCATCTCCATCCTGCGTGGATTGAAGGAGCGTTACGAGAACCACCACAAGGTGCGTATCAAGGATAACGCTATCATCGCGGCCACAAGGCTTTCCGACCGTTACATCACGGACCGTTTCTTGCCGGACAAAGCCATCGACCTGATCGATGAGGCGGCAGCCAAACTGAGGCTGGAGATCAACTCCGTGCCGGAAGAGTTGGACAACAAGGCCCGCGAGATCAAACAGTTGGAGATCGAGCGTGAGGCCATCAAAAGAGAGGACGACAAGGCTAAGCTGGACAAACTGGAGAAGGAGATCGCCAACCTGAAGGAGCAGATGCAGGACATCGGCGCCAAATGGACGGCCGAGAAGGAGCAGATCAACATCATCCAACAGAGCAAGATAGAGATCGAACAGCTGCGTTTCGAAGCCGAAAAGGCGGAGCGTGAAGGCAATTACGGACGTGTGGCGGAGATCCGCTACGGCAAGGTGAAAGAGGCGGAAAACCGTATCGCCGAGGCGCAGAAGAAACTGGCGGACATCCAATGCACGGACCCTCTCGTCAAAGAGGAGGTGGACGAAGAGGATATCGCGGAGGTGGTATCCAAATGGACGGGCATCCCTGTCACCAAGATGATGCAGAGCGAAAAGGATAAGTTGATGAACCTCGAAGAGGAACTGCATAAACGTATCGTCGGCCAGGACGAAGCCATCAGGGCGGTCTCCGACGCTGTGAGACGAAGCAGGGCGGGCCTGCAAGACCCTAAGAAACCTATCGGTTCATTCATCTTCCTGGGCACGACGGGTGTCGGTAAGACGGAGCTGGCGAAAGCCTTGGCGGAATTCCTGTTCGATGACGAGAACATGATGACGCGTATTGATATGTCCGAATATCAGGAGA
The DNA here is from genome assembly GCA_045226255.1 of Paludibacteraceae bacterium. Lineage (GTDB taxonomy): Bacteria > Bacteroidota > Bacteroidia > Bacteroidales > Paludibacteraceae > UBA1181. The sequence goes on from JBGVCG010000016.1 coordinate 395,704, forward strand.
AGATATCCTCCACCCGACTCATCGGTTCACCTCCGGGATACGTCGGTTACGAGGAGGGCGGACAATTGACCGAGGCCATCCGTCGTAAACCATACTCAGTGGTCTTGTTCGATGAGATCGAGAAGGCGCACCCGGATGTCTTCAACACCTTACTGCAGGTATTGGACGACGGTCGTCTGACGGACAACAAGGGTCGTCTCGTCAACTTCAAGAACACGATCATCATCATGACGTCCAACTTGGGTTCTTCCCTCATTGCGGAGAAGTTCGAGCACATCACGGACGAGAACAGGGAGAAGACCGTAGCGGAAGCCAAAGAGGAGGTGCTCGGCTTGCTGAAGGAGACCATCCGTCCGGAGTTCCTCAACCGTATCGATGAGATCATCATGTTCTCCCCTCTCTCGAAGAAGGACACCAGAGAGATCGTCGACATGCAGATCGCAAGCCTCTACAAGATGCTGAAGAACAACGATGTGGAGTTGAACGTGACGGAAGACGCGAGGGCATTGATCGCCCAAGAGGGTTACGACCCTCAGTTCGGCGCAAGGCCTATCAAGAGGACCATCCAACGATTGCTGCTGAATGAGCTCTCAAAAGCGCTCATCTCACAGAGCGTGAACCGTAGCAAACCAATCGTGGTGGATAGGGACGGTGACAAGCTGAAGTTCACCAACTAACCTGCGGCCAACGTTCCAAACCGCAAGAGTTTATGATTCGATAAGCGATATGCTTACCCGATATGAGGGTGCAAGCATAGTTCATACAGAACGTGCCTGCACCCTTTTTTTGAATCCATAATAATAAAAAACATATATATTTGCGAATTGTATATACAAACAGATAAAACAGAGTCGAATCATGTGCAGGAAATTCGTTTTATACTTGTTGGTGGTCTGTTGTCAGTCCGTTTTTGCCGAACCGAATTGAAGACCATCCAAATGAATTGGGGATACCCTGCGATTTCTTGCCGATACAGGCAAACTTTTACTATATTTACATCGTTTTTCATAAAAACTTGCCGATAGTATGGAATATATTTCAGTCAATCAGTTTGCCGAGAAGCATGGCATCAGCGAGCGAACAGCCCGTAATTACTGTGCTGTTGGCAAAATAGAGGGAGCTTTCCTTTCGGGGAAAACATGGAATATACCTGCCGATGCCATATTGCCCCAAAAGAAAAAGCGGAAGATTTCTCCCTTGCTTGAACGTCTGCGCCAAGAGAAGGAGTGCAGGCTGAAAGGCGGCATCTATCACCGCACGCAGATTGATTTGACATATAACTCCAACCATATAGAGGGGAGCCGTCTGACGAAAGAACAGACCCGTTATATCTTTGAGACGAACACACTTGGCGTAACCACCGAAAGCACACGCATTGACGATATCTTGGAGACGGTCAACCATTTCCGTTGCATCGATTACATCATTGACCATGCCACCGAAAAAATAACGGAGCCACATGTGAAGCAACTGCATTCGATGCTGAAGCACAACACTTCCGACAGCCTAAAATCATGGTTTGCCGTGGGCGATTACAAACGGTTGCCAAACGAAGTGGGCGGAGAAGAAACTGCGTTACCACAAGACGTGCACAAACGGATGAAGGCTTTGCTTGCCGCATACAATGCGAACAAAACAGTCACATTCGACGACATCCTTGATTTCCACGTGCAATTTGAACGCATACACCCGTTTCAGGACGGGAACGGTCGTGTGGGACGATTGCTTATGTTTTGGCAATGTCTGCAAAACAACATCGAGCCATTTATCATAACGGAAGAACTGCGTATGTTCTATTATCGCGGCCTGCAAAACTGGGGGCAGGTAAATGGCTATTTGCGTGACACCTGCTTGACCGCACAAGACGAATACAAGAAACTAATGGAGTATTTTAGAATATGAGCAAATTCGTAAGCATCTTTTTCATCAGCATAATGCACCTATGTGCATTCGCAGGGTGCAATTTTCCAAAACAAACAGTTGATTGCAGCCCGGCAATCACCCCGAAAACAGAACCATTGGCGGCAGCGCAGATAGGAGAGAAATGGGGCTACATAAATACGGCAGGTAAATTTGTTGTGGAACCGCAATTCGACGAGGCCCACGCCTTCAACGAATATGGTCTTGCACTTGTGAAAAATGACGGAATGACTGGATGGATAGACTGCACAGGGAAATTCATCATAGCGCCTAAGTTCATTGCCTACGTCGATGATTACGACAAACCATACGATTTTGCGCTGGGTCTCGCGCCTGTGGGAATTAAGGATGACACGAATTGCAAATATGGCTACATTGATACCACAGGGGAAATAGTCATCAAGCCTCAGTTTTACGAAGCACGCAGTTTCGCGGAGAATGGTCTCGCCGCAGTAAATGTCGGTGAAGGCGGAAACGGCAAATGGGGGTACATAGACGTCACGGGGAAATTCGTCATAGAGCCTCAGTTTGAGTGGGCCGATGATTTCCAATATGGCATTGCGCGCGTGGAAGTGAATGACAAGTGGGGATTTATCGATGCCTCAGGAAAGTTTGTGGGGGAACCGAAATTTGACAATGTGGAGTATTTTACCAAGGATGGTCTCGCACCTGTGAAATTAGGCGACAAATGGGGATACATGGACACCACAGGAAGAATTGTCGTCGAACCGCAATTCGACTATGCTGACGACTTTTCCTTCGGTCTTGCCAGAGTGATACTTGATGACGAAAGTCGCAAAAGCGGCTATATCAACACGTCAGGGAATATGGTGATTACTCCTCAGTTTGAACAGGCTGTATGTTTCAGGGAAAACGGACTTGCACCCATAAAGACGGAATCGAATGGGAAGTGGGGATTTATTGACAGAACAGGAAAAATCGTTATCGCTCCCCAATTTGATGACATGGGGTTTGACGAAGAGGGTCTCACCCCTGTAAAAATAGGCCAAAAGTGGGGCTATATGGACGCTACGGGCATACTAGTGATTTCCCCGCAATTTGACGATGCCTACCATTTCAACGGGAAAGGTTTGGCTCCCGTGATGATTGGCGACTACGAGCACCGGAAATGGGGCTACATAGACACTACCGGCAAGATCGTCATCGAACCACAGTTTAAGGATGCTGACGTTTTCGAGTGATCAGAACCCTACCCTATTACACGTCGACGCCAACTTTCCTTCGAACTCCTTCTCCGCACTGGCCGCCAAGATCACCAAAGTTATATTTTTCCGTGCAAAAAAGCACGTGATTTCACGGAAATGCTACTCCAATCGTGGAATTATAATAACCTCATAATCTAATTGGGATGGAAACATCAGGGATTCTCAGGTCTAAGCGTACTCACAGTTATTCCCACTCGGAGTTAACCGTAATTTTAATATCTCCTTCCCTTGTTTTTATAATCATATAATCCCACTTTTCTTCTTTATAGACAGAATCTCCAGGGGCTATTATCCCTTCATATTTTCCGTTTATATCTCGATAAAGGAGATAATGATCTTCAATGAAACGAACATAGAAAGTATTGTGATCTGCTCTGAACGTTTCCGAAACCACGCCATTTATAGGCATCTCAATAAATACTTCATCCGATAGGAAAGTACCTTTGTGTTCTTTTGCATAATCAACTATCGCATAAGCGAAAAGCAAAAGACAGACGAAATTAAACGCAATGAGAATCTTTATATGTTTCATATATATTGCATGTACCATAAATTCACCCTTTCCTATCTTATTAATTGAGATTATTTTCTGGGGAGTTTTATAATTTAAAGTTTATAGGCAGTCTAACCGATGACCGTACCGCCCTGTCACCTACGGTGGCAGGTACCCAATAGCCCATACTTTTCACAAAACGAACCGCCTCTTGGTCAAGTAGTGGATCTACACTTCGAATCACAGTGACGTCAGAAATAGCGCCATCCTCGCCGACAACGAATTTCACTATCACCGTGCCATGTTTCTTAAGGGCTATAGCCTCCTTGGGATAGTTCAGGTTGTTTTTGAGATACTGTTGTAGGGCTATTGTACCACCAGGGTATTGGGCTTTCTTGTCCACTTCTACTATATCTTGTGTTTCATCTGCCCATTCAGTGTACATATCATCCACAACAGGATTTTTAGTTGGGGTTGAATCAACTGGAATTAATTCGCCCCCATGGACCCGATTCATATCAATCACAAAATTAGCGCATTCACCTTTCTCGTTTAACACCCCATAATCGATCACTTTTAAGATTGAATCTCCAACCTCAACAAACTTTATTTTTTTATGTTGTGACAAATAGTGGGATGCGACAATCTTAGAGGGCATATTCGCTAATGTTCCATACGTTGTATCTACCATTTCCACATATTCCAACTTTTTCTTTCCTCCAACTATAGAATCCTTTACGATCTTTTTTGCTTCATCTAATGGGACATCGTATAGTTCTTGAAGAAAATATATAATTCCATCGTTGTTCCAATCCAAGAACTCTTCCTTAGTCGGAATATGCCCTTTTCCGTCCACGTAATTGACTATCCACACAGACAATGCCCTTGAACCTAGAACATCATCGGAATTCAGATGTCTTTTAGAGGAACATGACATCATAAATGCAAGCGACAATATAAGTACTACGTATTTCATACTAAACTCTTTTTGCGATCCTAATTCTCCACGGAATGCCACAATTCGAGCAATATCCATTTGCCCCCTCAAAAAAGCACTTGCCTATTAGCATAGTTTCGCCATTGTCAGTGGCAGAAGGGCTGACAAAACATCTCGGTATCAAAGATAAAAATTTAATTGACAAAACGGGTCAAAAGATTTTTTTTACAAAATAAATGGCTGAATTCCTTGACGGAACCCAGCCATACTATTTCATCGGTTATAGCCCGAACCACCCTACTGCTTAGGCGACAACACCTTGATCTCATACCCTATCCTTCCGAACTCCTTCTCATAGTCCGCCAAAGAGGATTTTCGCTTGTCATAGACGATGGTCACCGTCTGGTTAGGAACGGAGGTCTCGATTGACTTGGTGCCCTTCACAAAACGGACATTGGACTTGATCTTATTTTCACACTTCATGCAGTGCATGACTGGCTGCGTCGTCACAACCAGCGTGTCCAGATTGGACACCTTCTCGTTTTTCTCCGCTCCCATGCCGCAAAGCGCGAGGGAGAGGAACATGCCTGATAACAAAAGCTTTTTCATATTGTATTAATTTAAATTATTTCTTCTTCCAGTTGAAACGCAATCCGACATAGGCCATCGCACCATGCGTTGGGCCCCACACCTGCGTGGCGTCAAAGGCCTCGCTCCACGGATTAGAGGCGTTGAGGATCGGCTCGTCCATCCGATAGGCAGTCAGATTCTCACCCCCAGCATACAAGGTGAAACGACGGAACTCCCTTGAAACCTGCGCCTGAAACTGGAAATAGGTGGGGTAATCCGTCTGATCGTAACGCTTCCCCTTGCCATTGAGCTGACCCGTCACGTCGAAACGCCAGATATCTAGATTTGTCTTGTACGACAATGTCAGCAAGCCTTTCATACGAGGCGAGAAGGGTTGGATACGTAACACCCCGTCATAGGTGGTCCGCACATCGTTGAACCTTCCGGCTGCCGTCACCTCCCACCGTCCCGCAAACGGATAGGTCACATCCACCTGCACCGTATGGCTGTAGCTGGAACCCTCCAGGTTCTCGAAACTGACGGTGTGCGGTCCTCTCGCGCCATCCACATTGACCACCAGCACATTCTGGAAATCCGTGTAGTAATACTCCGCATTCACCTCCAGATCCCTTTTCTTCACAGGCAACAGAAGATGGGCGGAGAAACCCACATTCCAAGCCTCCTCCTGCTTGAGGCGTTCCGCGAAATAGAAGGTCCTGCCCGAAGCCATCATCTGCGAATTCTCCGCCAAAGCGTGCGGCGTACGTCTACCCTTCCCCGCCGATGAACGGAACGTCAGATGATCCGTAGGGGAATAACGCAAGTGTACCCTCGGCGTGAAGAAGCCACCGTAGCGAGAGGAATAGTCCCAACGTCCGCCCAACATGGCCGTCAGCTTCTTTTTCAGTTTATAGGTGTATTGCAGATACCCGCCAGAGGAGGTCTCCCTATCCAATTCCTGACGGTTCAGGTACAAAGAGGAAGCCTCGTCATATAGATCATGGTTGAGCGAGAGTCCGGCCGCCAAGTTATGCGCATCCGTCAAATCCGACTCGTACATCAGTTGGGCGTAGCCATTCTTTTGGACCACATCATAGAACGAACGTCCGAAATCATTATCCGCATCATGCCAAGAGCCATGCAACATCAAAGCGACGGATGTGTTTTTCTGATAATCAACGATATATGCATTTTTCCACTGAACCAAGTAACGATTGGTCGTCACACCCACCCGATAGAGCGGCACCGTCTGCTCGTCCGACTCGACCATGCCACTGTTGCGCTCGTCACGAAGCACATGAAAAAGGATTTGGCTCTTCCATCGTTTCGCAAGGTATGACCACCGATGCATCAAATTATATTGACGCTGGCAAGGGGAGTCCATGAAACCGTCCCCGTTGCCGTCATGCTTCATCTGTTGGTCCTCGAAATGGAGCAACAGGTTCGTGGACAAGCGGTCATTCAGATGGATATTACCGTCCGCATTCGCCTCATACTTCAGGTGCGAATCGAAGAACAGGTTCCCATTGAATTCCTCCTCACCCTGCGGTTTCTTGTACTCGATGTTGATCTGCCCGGTGGTGCTCTCATAACCGTTCTTGACACTCGAAGCACCCTTGCTCACTTGGATGGACTGCATCCACGGACCCGGCACATAACTCAGTCCGTATAGGATCGCCGCCCCACGGAGGTTCGGCACGTTCTCCGTCAGCATCTGCACATACTTTCCGCTCAGTCCCAAGAGTTTGATTTGCTTGGCCCCCGTAGCCGCATCGCTGTAGGAAACGTCGACGGAAGGGTTCGAGGTGAAAGACTCCCCGAGGTTGCAGCAAGCGGCGCGGCACAACTTCTCAGTTCCGATCTGCTCAACATGGTTCACCTTCTCCATCTTCGAGTTGCCGGCATAAGCGCCTACCTCAATCGCCTCCAACTCAGCAACTTCAATATCCCACAGTTCTTCCTCTTCGCCCCACACTGCGAAGCAAGGCATCATAAGGAAAAATATAACACCAAAAAAACTTTTTATACCCAATTTCTTATCCATAACTTACATTTGACAAAGGTAATAAATTCACAAAAATCCCCAACATGAAATGCATCCGCATAGTTCTCGCAAGCAATTTATTCAGAATAGAACAAAGAGCGAAGCGTTCAGCCAATGCTCGTCGTGTCTATCCGGTTGCGGAGAAATCATTGCGCAAACCGAGTTGAAGCCAATCTCTTTGGTGTATGCCACATCCTCCAATCGATTGCCCGAGATGTTCATATACCTCAAGCGCATTCCCAACCCGACCTTTCCGAGATGATACACGTAAGTCAAGTCAGCCGCAAGCATATCATATTCCGCAGCATAATATGCGTAAGGAGCGAAACATGTCTGGAAGTCAAGATGTTGGATGCTTGACGTCTTTATATCCACCTCGTAGTCATGTTGTCTCGCCATCTGATGGGCCCAATTCACACCCACAGACAATTCATGCTTAGGAGAAGACAATCTATAATCAATGCGGGGGATAACACTGATGTTCTTATTGATGACAGAGAAATCGTAAAAAGAATTTTTTTCGCTTCTATAGCAATAACCCATTCCACATTGGGCGCCTAAGGTATTGTATTTACCGAACGAGACAGCATATCGCAGAGCGGTTAAGCCTTGCGCCACCGAAAGAGTATAATATTGGTTCTCAGCGATTTGCCTATAGTCATAAGTTGAGGTCGCGGCATTTGTGATATACTTTTCATACACACGCTCGTAGCCCAACCGCTTTTCAATCATGTTGTCGCTAAACAACGACAACACGTTTCGTTCATTGATTTTCCACCTAATATCGATTTGCGGAGTGAATGTTGTCGTACGCCTGCCATACGAGCTTATATAATCGCTTTCCTCGACATTCATCTTATCGATTTTCAAGCCCATGTTTAGGGTTGTGTTTATCTTTTTATCTGAGGGAGAAGCATACAAGAGGTGAGATCTGAATCCATTGATGTAATACATACGTGAACGTCCCATCGCAACGGTACTTTTCTTGTTGTCGTAAAGTCCGAACCCATATAAGGCGAAGAAACGTTGCTGTTCGCCCGGCCTCCAATAGCTGTCACTCTCATGCTCCTTGTTGCGAAGGTATTTGGCCTCCACCATTAGGCTTTGGCCTTTAGGCGTTCTATAGCCGGCATCAAAGCCAAGCTGAAGGAAAGTTGTATTGTTTTTCAACCGAGGGTCGGTCATTCTATGGGCCAACTCACCATCGAATTGCGCAATGGCTCCGAAATAGACTTTGTCGAGTTTCACACCATAACCACCCTCTATCGCATAGTATTCGAAATTACTGTCTCCACCCGTCGAATCGGTCAGCATGTACGGCCAATAGAGTTCGGGGTAACGCATTGCGCTCCAACTGATCTCCTTATGTTTTCCCCTTGCGTATTGGACGGTTCCATACAACGTTCCATGTTTCCCGAAATCGTGGGTTCCATGTCCGTACAACCTCCAATCCTCATTGGACTTTCCTTCGTATGGGATGAAATCACCCTTCGTTTTTCCAGAGCCCAACGATGTCAGTACAATGTTTTGCTTGCCATAAAAACGTTTCGGAAGAAAGGTTGAGTCCAAGTCCGCCTTCACCGAGTCCCTCTCCGCATTGACCATCGCATGATAGACCGGATGCAGCCTCAACGCAGCGCTTTTTCGCGCATCGATGGATGTGGAAACCTCCGTCCATCTCTTTTCCGAAGGAGAAAGAGAGGTGGTTTGCCATTCGTATACAGGTGCCTCCTGCCCAAATACGGAAGAGACCACCAATAACATGATTATTAATATTTTAAATAATTTAGAAATCATTTCGCTTCGCTATTTTTAGTTTTACCCAAAGTCATAACCATTTCCATCCCGAAATATGGATTGCTCCATTCCCGCGTTGTCGTCGATCTTTGATCGTCTATATATTTAGGATGGACATCCAGGATTCCATTGACGAAGAACGACAGTTTAACCACGTCGTTCAATTCCTTCGTCGCCTTAATATTCCAGAGCAGATAAATCGGTTTCTTCTCCGTCTCATACTTACTGGTGGCACTTTGCCTGAGGAGTTGGAACCACTGCGTCTCCTCTTTTGAGTTGATCTTCCGCCGCTCCGCCTCAGTCACGACATGCGTATTTCCCTCGAAATCGATATACGCATACGGTGTTTTCTTATATATCCCCTCGTAATTATCCGTCTTTTGCTCCGTTTGGAACCACACCAGCTGGAAGAAGTTCGTGAAGATGAGCCTGAACTTAGGAATATGGGTATTAAACCAGAAATTCGTATTGAACTGTTGTTTAATGTTTTTGCTGTCCAGATCATACAATCCGACATAAGGGTACTTACTGTCTCCCACCCTACTGTTCGGATAGAAATAGTCCGGTTGATTGGTGCCATACGTTGTTTTGTAGTATGCGCCGTTCACCTCCACATTGGTCTGTATAGCCTTTATCTTAGGGAAGATCAAGCGGTACTCTACACCGTTCTTCACAATTTTCTTACTGTTCATCACCTGCCGGTACAAAGCGAATTCGCTGAACGTAGAGGCCACATAATCCTCCTTGTCCGGTTTCTTCCCGGAGATGTCGGCATCCTCCCTTAGCTGGTTGTAGTATGGGTAGGTTACGGGCGCATAGAAGCGGAAATATTCGAAACCCGTATTGCCGAACTCATGTAAAGCGGTCACAGAGACCTCAAAGCTCTTATAGCTAGCGTCATAGCCAACTTCTATTTTTTGGTTCTTATTTTCCCGCAACTTTTTGTTGGTCGCGTCGTAGATCTGCGTGTAAGTGATCAGATGCCTATATTCCGGGTTATTCGTATAGGCGTTCAACACCCAAAAATCCTTGTACATTTTTTCCGGATAGAGGTAGTCCAACGTGGGGAGTTTGTTTTCCTCTCCGTATCCGAAGCGGACATTGCTTTTGAACTTTTTCCCGAAGAGATAACTGAAATTAATGCGCGGTTCGCTAAGCATCTTGTGGTTCAGCACATAGTCATCAGGAAGATTCAACATTTCCGTGAGTCGCCCACCCGCCTCCAACTTGACAGATTGGTTCGGACTGGGTTTGAATGTTAGGATGGCTTGCAGATATGCGCCGAGCACCTCCAATGCGGGGATGCTCCAATTGGCCCGCGGACGCATATAGGTATTGTCGGAAGGGAATGGCGGATATTCCGGGTTGGCCATGACCGCACCGTCTCCTTTGTTTTTGCTCGAATGGAAATCCGCGCCATACTCCAGGTTCAGGTTCCACTTCTGGTTGAAGGAGAGACGGCTGTTCAGATTGAGCTGTGTATAGAAATTGATTGGGGTATTTTCCACATAGTAGTCGCTGTAATACATGGTCGGAAGATAGTAACCCTCATGCTCACCCTCCTCGTACGATTTAGGCATGCTCTTCGGATTGGCGGTGATCACGCAATAGTGGCGGTCTATTCGATCGTCGACACGGTTGAGCGAGTTGATCCATTCCACATTGTCGATCCAAGCCTTTCCAAGGTTCAATTTCCCCTTCAGCATGAGGTCGGTTTTATCGTAGTCCGCCTTGTAGGTTTCATTGTATTCGTAAGTCAGTTCATCCTTCTTCATCTTATTGGCGGAAATCGTTTGAGCGACTTTCGCATCCAAGTCCAACGAATAATCGTCCCCGAATTTGAACTTGTTGTTGTAATACGTTTGGGCCGTGATGCGAGTGAACTTATCCATCTCATCACGGATGTCATCCACCGCATGCAGGTAATCCACGCCCGCATATAATGTTCCGGCTTTATCCCCAAGTTTAAATCCTTTCCCCGCATAAACCAATTTGTTTTTCAAGTCTACTTTTGTCCTGATACGCAGAGGGGAGACACCCGACTTGGAATTCACTTTAATCAATCCACTGGACAAGTTGCCATAACGTGGGGAACTGATACCCTTGGTGTATTCGATGCTATGGATATGATCGGTTGAGACATACCTGAGATCAGAGCCGGAATTGGTGCTCGACCGTTCTTTGATCTTGCCATCATAGTTAGAGCTTTCGTTCCTTTCTTTGTAATCATCGCCCCTATCATATACCATTCCAACCATTTGCGTGCGGATTCCGTCGGAAGTCTGTGGCACACCATCAGAGGACAAACCGATACCGAGGGACGTGTTCTGGTCGCTACCAGCCTGACGGTTGGTGTTGAGGGAAAACCCGGTAAGCGCATTTTGCTGATAGAGGTTGCCCGGCAACAGAATCATGACATCAGAAAGCGAAACCGGTTGCACATATTCGATCGCAGTCTCGTTCACCTCCAACTTGTTTCGTTGCGCTTGCTTCGCCATCACGGTAACCTCCTCCAACTCGTATGCGGATTCCCTCAGTTTGATATCAACATTTACATCCGCATTTTCCACTGTCACAATCCTTTTCGCATCGACATAACCATGGCACTGGGTCTCTATCTTATAGGTTCCTGAGGGCATGCGTGTGAATTCGAAATGCCCATACGCGTCAGTCATCACGTTCACGCTTGGTTCCTCAATAGAAACATAGACGAAAGGGATGGCGCCTTCACGGGAAGTGACATTTCCTGTTATCTTATAGTATTTACCATGCTCATTGCCCTTATCCGTGTTTTGCGCAGAGGCACCGAATAGCAGGCCACAGAGGAAGAGAATGTCCAGCGTCAATATTTTGATTATCTTATGCCTTAACATTATGACATTAGTCTTTTTGGGGAAAATCCGGGACGAAACACATTGTTCATCCCGGATTCATTAAAATTGAGAAAAAGTAATTTTATAAATTCGCTAGAAGCACGTTGTTTATTTTCTCCAGCCCTGTGGATAACCGACATAATCTTTATGAGGAGACAAAATCTCGCAATCCACAGAAGAGTCGTTCGTATCGGCGTATCCGTCCTTGTCGTTTCCTTTGCGTTTCACGAGCAAGCCACTATGGCAACCCTTCACCAATTGCTCTCCACGGTCTACCGTCTGAGGAAGCGGATTGGTCACGATACCAGAAGGGATGTGACCCGTTGTGATACCATCCAAGATCATTGAAGCAGGAACACTCAACATTTTGATTTCCACATTGTTGTTATCTTTGTCCTGTACAGTGGCAACACCAGAGTGTTCAGCGAAGAAAGCGTCCAGAGTCTCTTGGTTACCGTTCTTCATTTTGAAGATGAAAGCGTTCTGGAAACCACGTGGGTGAAGATAGAATCCACCGTATCCACCGTTATCGTCTTCAGCGGGGTAAATTTCCTTCACATTCGGGACATTAGGGTTATCCACGTCACTCGTATACATTTGTGGATCATAGATTTCATAATCCGCACCACTCAAATCGACCGCATTCTCGTAAGTGTAGCCTTCCCAACCAGTAGTGTCGACCTTGATGCTCTCGACGCTTCCGTCCTCCGCAAATGTAGTATCACGTTTCACGATAGGATTCTTATCCGAAGTCGCCGTATGGTTAATTGCGGTGAAGGCGATGACAATTTTATCGTGAGGCTTAACCGGCACGTCATATCCGGAACCAGGGATGACGATAATACCATGGACAGGAACCAAGCCCTTTCCATAAAACTCATCATACCAGCTCTTTTTCTCGCTCGAAGATCCCTGCATGGTACAACCTACGGCGAGACCATCAGCGTAAAGCACTTTGTCCGTTGGGTTGTAAAGCACCATGAACTGGTCTGGATGCATCATTCTACCACCGTTTCTCTCTCCATTGAAGAAGAGTTCGGAGAAAATGAATTGGTAATCGCTTGAATTCGCAACGGTCGCAATAATCTTCGCCTCAACTTGCTGCCCCTCAGACTTTATCGTCACATTCTGTTGTCTCAGGAATATCACCTTACCATCAACATTCTTTTCCATAGAGATATCATAAGTTCCGACAGGGACATTCACATTGAATGAGATTGTTCCATCAGCATTCATTTCAGGGAAATTGAACGTATATACATCCTTTGAACTAACTTCCGTGAATGTAATCTTCGCGCCAGCCAAAGCCTTGATGTCTTTCGCAGAAATCGCATCGGCCACATCCGGCGAAATATTCAATGTGGACTTGATGGTGGAAACGTTGTTGTCATCATCATCCTTACATGCGGAGAAACCGACAGCTACCCCCACCGCTCCCGCAATTGCAAGCATTCTCAAGAATTTCTTTATCATTTTGATTGGTTTTTTTAATTTATATAATGGTTTTAATTGTTGTTCATTGGTCCATACCAACCCCTTAGAATCGTCCGTTCGCATAGAGACAGACCATTCCTAGAGGACTTCTTCAAATTCCCTATTCATCCAAATCCCTATTCACCCGCAATGGATAACAGAATGGCATAGAACAATCCAACATATCCGCTCATCCATGGAGCGTCATCAGGAAAAGGATAATAAGGAATTTTAAAGAGATCCCAGAATAGAATATTTATGTTTAACTTTTATAAGAAGAAAGACTATTCCATAACCTCAAAACTCTTCGCCTCCAAGAAGAAGACAGGATAATAATCCTTGTCATGATCCTGCATCCAAGCCTTCATCTCCTCGAAGTTCTGCTTCTTCTTTCCGCAGTGTCCATGTTCTTTTTCCTCTGACTTAGCGGTGGTATCCGAGCTACAACAAGACTTCTTTTCTGACTTCTGTTCCTCTTGTGCGGCCTCTTCGGCCATCTTCGCTTCAGACTCCGCAATCATCTCTTTCGTGATACGATTCTCCTTTACGACACAAGTATATTTAACGTTCTTTCCCGTCAACGATTGGTCGAATTTACCGATCTCCTCACCAGCCATAATCATCAGAGCGGTCTCTGACTCATCATTATCCGCCAACTGACACTTCTTACCAGAACAATGGCATACCTTCTTAACGAAACCACGTACCATAATCTCCTTGCCAGCAAGAGAATCAAGCTTAGCGGCCGCCTCTGAAGGGAAAAGGATCTCCGCTGATTTATTTCTACAACACTCCGGGACACTCTCTGTCGAGCCCTGTTCATTCACTTTTGTTTCCGACTTACTACAAGAAAAAAGGGAAGCGGAAATCATAACGATTAAAAAAATCTTTTTCATCACAAAATCACATGTTTTAAATTCACCGCAAAGATACAAGCGCACAGAGGGGGGCGGCAATCCCCATATAAGGGGAAAAGGTTCGATTCAGTTCACAAAAAATGACTAACTACAAATAGGGACACGAAAACGGCAGATAGGGAGTAATAAGAAACAAAAAACCGCTGATGGAAGACCACCAGCGGCTATTAAAACTCGTAAAATAAAGCCAATCGGATGTTATCGATGCAATCCAAATTAACCTCCGTCACCTTCACACGGTGAACTTTTAGATTTCAGGATCTTATGATACTGTTTTAAACTAGGACCAGACATACTTGGACCCTCATACGCAAGGTATGAATCCAAGTACGTTTCTTTTTTATATCAGGGGCTCTCTTCCCGCAAAGCAGGTCAGAATCCTACCCTATTCCTGCCGGTCGTCAGTTTCTCGCTGAACTCCTTCTCCGATTTGGCGGCGAAGAAATCCTCCTGGCATAAGACAACCTCCTTCAAACCATTGAGCTGCGCCCGCATCGCCGCCTTGGACCATGTGCGCTCATAGAGGTTGCGGACGAACCTGGCGTTCGAGAACTCCTCCGAACTGATGTAGCTTTGCGGCAACTCGTCGAAGTACTGCTCCACGGCTGGCTTCAGCTCCTTCTGGCAGGCGAAATGCTTCTCCGCCATCAGCATGAATATTTGGGCAAGCTGCTCCTTCGTGTAGGAAGGGAACTCGACCAAGTAAGGCATACGGCTCCGTAGCCCGGCGTTCCCTTGCATCAGCTTCTCCATCTCCGCCTTGTACCCCGCCATGATGACCATCAGGTTGTCCCGATGGTTCTCCATCTCTGAGATGAGGGTGGTAAGGGCCTCCCTGCCATAGTCGTTTTCAGACCCTACGCCCCCCCTGTAGAGGTCATAGGCCTCGTCGATGAAGAGGACCGAGCCATAGGCGTCACGACAGATGGCGGCCGTCTTAGGTGCGGTCTGTCCGATATATTCCCCGCAGAAATCACGGGCACCATACTCGAAGAAATAACCGTTGCTGAGCAACTTGCGCTCGGCGAATATTCGTCCGATGATGCGCGCCACCGTCGTCTTACCCGTACCCGGCGCACCCACGAAACGCATGTGCATACATGGCCTGTCAAGCTTATCGTTCTTCGCGGAGATCTCCACCTGCGCCACGATCTCACGAATGCGCTCGGTGATCTTCTCCATGCCTATCATTTCGGACAACTCATTGAAGGCATCCTTCCCCTCGACACCATATGTGACCGAAAGGGGCTTTATCTCCGCCCCACGGATGGTGTCGTCGGAAGCGCCACGGTTCTGAGCGTCCGCCTGATGCTTGAGCAAGACCGTCTCGTCGAAGACCTTCTTGACGGTGCGTAGGCCATAGAAGCGTCCGTCGCTCTTCTCCTCCCTGATTCGGGCGAAAAAGATCTCCCAAGCCTCCTCATCCATTTCAAGGCGTAGCGGGTCAAGCATACGCTCCGTATACTGCCGGATCTCCTTGTCCGAGAAAGGCGGGATGGTGAATGTCTTGATGAAAAGGATGTCGGAAAGCGTCTCCTCTATCTTCTTGAGCTCATGCGGCTCTATGTAAGGGACACGGAAGACAAAGTTGAAGTTACCGGAGACGTGCGAGATCTCCAGGAGCAGGTCCTTCAGCTCACGCTGCTTGGATTTGACCATGAACTCACTGATGTCCAGACAGACAAGCTTATCGTAGTTTTCCTTGTCGTAAAGGATGTTCAACAAGTCTTTGACGTTGATCTTCCGCCCCTGCGTCTCATCGGAGAGCACGAACTCGAAATAGAACTTCTTGGAGAAAACGCCCAGCTCCACCGCAAAAAGGGTGAGCAGGTTGATGACCCTTGTGAGGCCGCATCCGTCATTGACCGAGAAGAGGTAATTCTGCGCCTTGAAGCTATCCAGCGAGTCCCTTTTGTGCATATCGGCGACGACAGGCACCGCCTCGTTGACGAACTGCTTGAAGGAGTCCCAGCCGATGAGGTTGTTGATGTTTTTGACAATATCGTCCAGCTCCTCCTTGTTGTTGAAGACGCTATAATCCACCTCGTTGTTCTCCTCCTGCGGTTGCTCCCCTTCGCTCGTCAGGGAAACACGGACAGAGGATTTCTCCCCAAGCTTGTAGCATATTATCTTCTCGTTGCCGCACTCGTGGGACAATGCGATTTGGGGACAGACCTGCTCCATCTTCTTCACGATGACGCCAGCGGTCTCCTGCAGGTTCTTTTCCGTCTGCACCTTGCAGCAGATCAGTTGCGGTCCGCGCAGCTCCGTCGTCACGCAGCTCTCTCCGAAACAAGACTCTATGAGGCAAGGAAGCAAAGTGCTATCCAATTCGGGATCATGGTCAAACAACCCATCCTTGACTTCTCCAATATCAAATATTACTTCATACGTGCTATTCATCTTCTTCGTTCTGTTTAGACAATCATTCGCTATTAATCATCCAAAGTTATATTTTTCCACGCAAAAAAGCATGTGATTTCACGGATTATCTCTTTGTTTAGGATATCGACGCCTGATTCTTCATCATAGATCAGATCGACAAAATTCTCATTCATGTATTCAACCACCTCATTCTATTTTCTTTGTTTTCCGCAAAGACCATCTTGGGGCTATAGAATCAATTTCTTCTGAAGCAATCGTGTGATCTAAAATGCTACAATCAGGATAACTTATGTGCATGGTGTCATGAGTTTCTTTATAACGGACTTCGTGCGGACGGTAATACAAATGTACATTTTCATGATTCCCATTCTGCCCTAAATCGATGGACATAAATCCATTTTCATGGTGTATTCTAATCTCATATATGCCATAATTGTAAATAAAATCGAATATTTCCTCCACTTTAGAAAGCCTTTTCACATCTATGGACTTCGATATTTCATAGTTTTCCGGGAAAGACCTTATGCTATCCAAATCTATGAGTCTTTCTTGTCGAAGATAAAATTTGTCATTTGATCTAAAGATTATAAGACATACATTTTCCGGGGAAGTCTTTTCATATGATTTAAAGATTATTCCATCTATGTATCTGAGACACACATACGCAAATTCACAGAATAAAGTATCCATCAAAAAATCCTCTTTGGAGGCCCAATCTGACAGGAATCTTTCCTCGTCACTTGGAAATAGGGAATTCCCCTCCTCACATTGAACATCTTTTACTTCCTCTTTTTTTATTGGTGAACAAGATGTTATTATGCATAAAGTCACAATTATCCCAATAGCTTTCATTGTATTATTTTTCAGGTTATCAACCAGTGACACATTTTCTCTTGAAATACTACTTGCTTTCATATAAGACTCGATCTAAAATGTACACCCTAAAAGTCCCCTTCTTGGGCACATAACATATGCTACTTTTTTGTTATCTATTTCATCTGGCATTTCAATATACATAGCGTCTGCATCAGAAAATTCAGAGGTCGATTCATTTTCTCACCTCCTTTTGCCGTTTAGTATTCTTTCTTCACAACTATCTAAATAGTAATACTTGCCAGAGTCAGTATCATAAAAACCCCTCAATATCTCAACATCCTCTACTCTTCGCTCTTTGCCTGTACTATCACGTATATACGTAAACCATCCTTTTTTCGCCGTGAAAGACATGTCATGCTTAAATTCAAATTCCGTAGGCGTATCAGCATAAACCATTGAAACAGAGGTGTCACCATTCCCGAAGAATTGCAAACTCAAACTTCTCGCCTTATGTCCTATGCTTATATGATATATTTTGTATTCTTCGCATAGATTAATTATATCCAAAGCATGAGCAAATTTAATGTTATTGAATGTTGTGCGTGTGGAATCGTAGTACTTATGCCGAACGTCCAAATTCCCATTATTATTGAATACAACGACCACTCCCATGCTATCTTCCGCATGATCGTAATCCAGGACGCAGCCATGTTCATATCTTAAGGCCGCACCGCTAATCCCTGCGAATAGAGTATCAATCAACCAATACTCCTTCCCTTTTACCCACTCATGAAACTCCCTATAGTTTTTTGGGGGAACCTCCTGCGATGTTTCCGTCAGAGCGTTACAAGAACATACGAACAATCCTATAAATACTATTTTAGATAGTTTTATCATGGAATTCATTTGTTTCTCCCCTTAAAGTGTTCGTTTATCTTTTTTATTTAGAAAAGCAGAATTTGTTGGCATCCATTTAATTATTTGAATGCTCAGTTGTCGTCATTAGGTTTTGGCGCTTCCCATGCATTTTCATGAAGGCATTTTGCATAGACCCAACCTTTTCTGAAATCTCCACCATGTTTGGGGCCATAATCAAAATAGGAGACAACTTTTGCCAAAAGACTGTCTTCAGTATATTCTAAAACATACACATGATCATTCCCTGCAATAGCATACAACGGAACATGAAGATAAGGTTCTATCCCACTTTCCAATTGACGATAATAATCCAAGTACCTATTTTTGTACTTTAATGATTCTATATAAATTACACTAACAGGTCTTTCAGGACCCCTAATATCATCATAGCAATACATTTGCTTATGCGACTTTATGTATTCATGGTATTTATCGTGTATAAGGCCACCGAACACACCACAAAATAGCATAATAGATACACCTATTCCAATCAAAATTTTCTCTGCTTTGTTAACCATCACTATTCTCCCTTCTCCGCTTTTAGAGCAGCGTTCTTATATTCCTCAGTCAGCCAAGGCGACCTAACCCTTTCCTCAACCTTGTCATTCTCAACATGGTATGTCACGAACCATTCCTCATCATTGATTGCAGGCACAGAATCATCTTCCTCATTAACAGAGTATATATAAAATTTCTTCGATTGATTAAAATTCAAATCCAGCAAGGATGGTTTGCATTCGAAGATAATGAAGCATCCATCCAAGTAGTTATAAGCAGTAATATTTCTATCAATAGAGGTTTTCGCCTCAAATTGCAAACAGGCTGAGTTCCCTTCTATATGGACAAAAAGGCAATCAAATGAATTAGGCACATTGTAATAATTCCGCTGTTTCAATAGATCTTGAAGCGCCCCTTGCAAATCATTACATTTCAGTACACCCATTGGGACAGATAGGGTATCATCGACAACGACAGGATGGGTGCCACAGCTCAGTGATCCAGAACGAATCAATCGACTTTCATATCCACCATTTCTCAATAGTAATTTGTTGTCTGAGATGCTTATGCTGAAATCGAGCGAATCGAGAGAGGATAAACAAACCTTATCGTCCTTCATTTTCCACCGGCCAGCACAAAAAACATAAGGAGTAGAATCACAATCAGACTCGTAATAAAACATCCCGTCCGAATGGAAACATATACTGTGGCAATTGCATTCATCACTCCAAGGACCCAAAATGGTCAAAGGATCATTCGATGTGCAACCACCTAAGGCGAACAAAGCAATCAGTGCACACACACCAACGACTACTTTCCTGGCAGAAAAAAACATAAAATGTAGCATCATGAGTAAACTGAATTTGAAATGATAGAAACATTAGTCATCACTCAAACAATAATCATCAATAGACTTGTGGACATCTATTTCTTTCGGGTTTTACAAATTTACAATTTTATCTGTGCCTTTGTTGTTGTTTTTATTTCGTAATGTATTATTATATGTCTGTCACGGGCATTGCTTGCCATATGCACATAATAATGCGTTCTCGTTTAACGTTTCAATCTATAATCTTGTATGCCCCTATTAATTTAAAAAAAGCCTCCGCACTATTCTGTGCCTTTCCTTGCATTTCATTAGGTTCCCATGCATTCACACGTATTGGATTTGTGGCTTCCCAAAAGAACTCACCCTTCCCGTCGGAGTATGTGCAATCAGATGACGATTTGCCTATTTTAGGGAAATAATATGATGTGATAGCTATCATATTAAATTTTGCATTTGGAGGAGAATCTACACCTAAATTAATATCACAAAATATTACGCAAGTATCTATTCTGTTGAATATGTGTAGGGAATAATGATTAATATGATTAGACCAACAAGAATCCATTGTGCAATACATACTATCCTTTTTTTCAAGGATATCCCATTGCGGATCCCTCTTTTTGACTTGTTGAATTCTATTTATTAGTTCTTTCCCACCAACCCCAAATTCATAATTAAGAGTCGTGCAATATGATCCGGAACAAAGATATCTCTTTAAATCCACACATGTGGTCAAGAGACATAAGAGAAATAAAAAGCACAAGATTCTTTTCGCTTGATTCATAGGTGAAAGTTATTAATAAAATTCGAGTTGAAGTTTCTATTAAATTCATATATGCCGTCAGATATGTCATGAAGCATATCTGAACCGCATTCATACAAATATTTCATGCTTTTGAAAGTACCTAATAATCCAAAGACGAATGTGGTCATCAATGAACGTCCACGATCTTTCCAGCTATCATTAAAACGAAGACCTCGCCGTACGGGATGTAGGCCACGTGTTGGGTGATCTCACCGTCGATGTCCGTGACGAGGGAGGTGGATATTTTCGCATTTTTCCCATCATTTCCTTGGGGGTTGGTACGGCTTCGCCATTGTCAGTGGCAGGGGAGGGCTGACAAAATATGTATGTGGTTTAATATATATTCCTTTCATTTAGACTTGTGGATTTCTAATCCTTCCATATTTTCAAAAATCTACAAATTCATCTATGGGGCTGTAAATGAGACTATCCGATTTATATATGTCAAATTTTTTATTTAGGACAAAATCTGATGTGTCAGAAACCATTGCTTCAATCACTTTAGCCGTGTCAACTTCAAAAGCCCCTATTTTACCTTGTGCGAAGACCGCAAAATTTATGTTTGTGGTATCTATGAGAACTTGCCATTCTGTTTCATCCATTATAGAAATTGGGACTTCTTCGAATAATTCTTCTGGAATTTGATCAAGTCGCATTTGTTCTTTTTGGCTGTCATAGTAAACGAAATATACATTTCCTTTTTTTTCGATTTTATATGGTTTGAGGCTTTTCATATTATATCTTAAATATCCGAATTCCTCTTGGAACATGAAAATAGTATAGAGTCGGAAAGTATGAAAATTAGTTTCTCGTTCCGATACAACACACATGCGATTTTGTCCACAAATATTTCTTTTGTGATATTCATAAAATTTGTCAGCAACATATTCCACAACCTCTTCGGCTTTTCCTTTGTCAGAATAAACAGAAGAAGAACATGCGGCGAAAACTAAAGGGAATAATAATAAAATCTGTTTCATTTTTATTTTTTTTATTGACGGAAACATTTTATGGAATCGCTCGATATTCTTTGAAGTTGCAGGGTAGTATTGCTTTACATCATTCCCATACCAATCAATTGGAATATAGTATGTAGGATTCCCTTCTCGTGGAACAATGAAATGATGAACATTAGCGCAATGACCTCTAGCTTGTTTATAATCTGCAACGGAAGGTATTCCTTTGCCATAACCAGGATTATTTTCTGGATCACGATGTCCTGGATGTGTATGTACGTGGGCGGATATCTCCTCGCGTTTTTCCCATCATTTCCTTGGGGTTGGCACAGCTTCGCCGTTGTCAGTGACAGGGCATTGACAAACATCTCGGTATCAAAGTTAAAAATTTAATTGATAAAACATGGGAAAATTTACCATTTATTATTTACGATTTGCCATTTATAGGGAATCAGGGACATAAAAAAGCCGCTAACGGGAAGAACCCATCAGCGGTTTTATAAGTTCGTATGACAAAGCCAATCAATCGACCAGCTTATTCGTCTCCGTGTCCGGGAAGACGACCGTAGGCTTGAACGTCTTAGCCTCCTCGAAGTCCATCGTGGCGAACGTCATGATGATGACGATGTCGCCCTTTTGCGCCAAGCGGGCCGCTGCGCCGTTCAGGCAAATCACGCCACTGCCGCGCTCCCCCTTGATGATATACGTCTCGAAGCGGGCGCCATTGTTGTTATTGACGACGAAAACCTTCTCGTTAGGGATCATGTTAGCGGCCTCCATCAGATCCTCGTCGATCGTGATGCTACCGATGTAATCCAGATTAGCCTCCGTCACCTTCACCCGGTGAATCTTAGATTTCAGAACCTCAACCAACATATCTTACTTCTTGTATTGGATATTATCAATTAGTCTAACCTCACCACAGTAAACCGTGATGCAACCCGTGATTTTATCAGCGTCCTTCCAAGACTTGACGCTCTGCATCGTCTCGGAATTGACGATATCATAATACTCCACATTCAGGATGCTATCCTTGTTGATTTCGTCGATGACCCATTGTTTCACCTCCTCCAAGCTCTTGGTAGCCGCCATTTCGACGCTCTTGAACAAAGTTTGGGAGATACGCACGGCACGCTTCCTCTCATCCTTGGAGAGACGCATATTACGACTGCTGAGCGCCATGCCATCCTTTTCGCGGACGATTGGACAACCCACGATCTCGATAGGATATTTATAATCCTTCACCATCTTACGGATGATGGCCAACTGCTGGTAATCTTTCTCGCCGAAGTAAGCCTTACCCGGCTTCACGATATCGAAAAGGCGGCTAACCACCTGACCCACACCGTTGAAGTGGCCTGGCCTGTGGACACCCTCCATCACCTTATCCAGCTGACCGAAGTCGAATACCCTCGTATCCGGCTTAGGGTAAATCTGTTTCACGGACGGAGCGAACAAAATCGTGCACTTAGCGCCCGCCAGCAAAGCGGCATCCGCCTCCAGCGTGCGCGGGTACTTCTCCAAATCGGTCTGATTATTGAACTGAGTCGGGTTCACGAACACGCTCACGACACACACATCATTCTCTTCGACACACCTTTTCACCAAAGAGAGGTGACCCGCATGCAGGGCACCCATCGTAGGGACGAGACCAATGCTCTTGGACTCCGCGCGTAATTTTTGCAGCGCATTTTCAAGTCCCTTTGTAGTCTTATATATCTTCATGACCAAATAAAATTTTTCAATCCCAAATTGGACCACAAAGGAAAGCAATAAATCGAAGAAATGAAAAGAAAGAAATGAAAATTTGGCTTTTAATCACAAAATTCCTACCTTTGCATAACGAGAATTGAGAAAATAAGATGGAGAGTGTGAAAGTTTTATACATCTCGCAAGAGATTACGCCGTATCTTCCGGAGACAGAAATCTCGGTGATCAGCAGGAAATTACCTCAGGCGATTCAGGAAAAGGGGAAGGAGATCCGTGCCTTCATGCCACGTTTCGGCAATGTGAACGAGCGCAGGAACCAGCTTCACGAAGTGATTCGCCTTTCGGGCATGAACATCATCATCGACGACACAGATCACCCGTTGATCATCAAGGTTGCATCCATCCAATCGGCCAGGATGCAGGTCTACTTCATAGACAACGACGATTTCTTCCAAAGGAAATACACGATTGCGGACGAGAACGGGGAGTTCGACGACAATGAGGACCGTTCCATATTCTTCGTCAGAGGAGTCTTGGAGACCGTGAAAAAGCTCCGTTGGACGCCAGACATCATCCACTGCCACGGCTGGATGACGGCGTTGACCCCGATCTACATCAAAAAAGCATTCAACACTGATCCGTTCTTCAAAAACTCGAAAGTAGTCTACTCCGTCTATGCGGATGCATTCCAGAAACCGTTCTCGGACAGATTCGCCCAGAAATTGCAGCTGGACGGTATCAACGACGAAGACCTCAAGTCCATCCTGAACAAAAACGTCTCCTACACGGATTTGACGAAATTCGCGATCGACTACTCGGATGCGACCATTCTCGGCAGCGAGAACATCGACAAAGACGTTCTGAGCCATATCGAGCAATCAGGGAAGCCTCATCTGGCATTCCAGAACCCGGAAGCTTACGTGGACGCATACAACGAATTTTACGACAACATTTTGTCCAAGTGATTCAATCATAATTTTCACGCGCATTAATGAGACTATATAAGTTACCATTATATGCAATGTGCCTGGCAGGCATATTGATGAGCAGTTGCGAAGATGACAACGCAGTAGGATTATCCATCCAACCGGAAGAAGATTTGCTATCAGTTTACCATAACCACATCAACATAAAGACTCAGAGCTCCATTTCGGACTCCGTGCTCAGCAAAGCTGACTATCTGCTGTTCGGAAGGTATTCCGACAATCTCTTCGGCGAGATCCAGGCGGAATACATGACCCAGCTAGACGCACGCACAGGAGGAATCATGCTTCCAGACACCACCATCGTATCATACAGCTCAGCCACGACTGGTATCTTGAACACAATCCTGGAAGACTTGGACAGCAAATTCGGCAAAATCAAGAAGGTCTCCAATGCAAGGAACTTCACGATAGATTCCACAATATACCTTATGCAGTACTCCTCAGGATTTTGGGGAGACTCGACAGCATTGCAGTCTGTTCAAGTATACGAACTGAACAAGGGAATGGATCAGGCCAAATACTACACCAACGTATCCATCCAAGATTATTGCGACGAATCACTGCTGTTGGGTGAGGCGAACTATCAGATACAAAACACGAGGGAGATCAGGGTGCCTCTTTCCAGCGAATTCGGAAAGCGTATCTCCTCCTATTACAGGGACGGAAAAATATCCTCACAGAAAGACTTCAACGAATACTTCAAAGGAGTATACGTGAAACACGCCTTCAACGAAGGAACAGTCCTCAAAGTGGACGTTTCAGGCATACTGATCTACTATCACTACGATGCGGACATCAAAACCACCATCAATGGGAAGGACACCACCATCACCTCCGAGAAGATTCTTAAGGAATATGGCACGAATCCTTTGGTTACCTCCTATTTCCTCTCTGGCAACAAATCCGTAAAAAGGGCCAACGCAGTCCAACACGAGAACTGGGAGAACACAGTCAAGGAGATACAGATGAAAGACTCAATCCAAACCTTCATCTACACACCAGTCGGCATGTACACAGAGGTGGAGGTGCCGATCGAGGCCATCATGGATTCGGTAAAGAAAAACGTGTCAGACACCAACAAGGTGATGTTCAACTCCATAAGATTAGTGTTCCACCGCATGGAAATCGAGAACAAATACCTCTACAGCGGGCAACTGTTACTCATAGAGAAGGACAGCATGGAGAATTTCTTCTACAACAACAGGACACCTGACGGACTGACCTCGTTCGTCTGCGCAATAGACAGCAAAAAGAACATCTACTCGTTCAACATCACGAGGCCGACCCAAAACAAGATAAGCCAAAGCGGGAAAACCTATTCCAAGAAGATGGCATTGGTTCCTGTCGAGAGGACATTAGCTGGAGACAACTATAGTTACAAGCAACAACTTTGGATGACGAGCACCGCCCTGTACGGCAGTGCGGCACCAGACACATTGAGACCATGTGTGGACATCATCTACACCAAAAGAAACTAAGAGACGATGAAAGAACCGCAAAAACCACAGTTGGATGAGATCGACATACAGATCCTGAAGACGCTGCAGAACAACTGCAAGTTGACCACGAAGGAATTGGCTTCAATCGTCCACCTCTCCTCCACGCCTGTCTTCGAGCGTGTCAAAAGGATGGAGAAAGAGGGCATCATCCGCCAATACTCCGCCATTCTGAACAACGAGTTGCTGGACAATGGTTTCTGCGTTTTCTGTAACATACGCCTCAAAAAACACAGCAAGGAGTATATCCTTCACTTCATCGACTCCATCATGAAGATCGACGAGATCGTGGAGTGCTACAACATTTCGGGAGACTATGATTTCATGCTAAAGATATTGGTGAGCAGCATGACCCACTACCAAGAATTCGTGCAAAACAAATTAGGTGTCATAGAGAGTATCGGAAGTTTGCATAGCCTCTTCGTGCTGAAGGAGATGAAGCACACACACGGCATTAAACTGCCTGATTAACTACCGTACATGGCCGTGCTCCCAACGGACGCTATACCTGCCAGACTTCGCATCAATCACATAAGTCACGTTGCACAGGTCTGAAACGCTCCCCTCTCCCGCTTTCGCGTCATTGTGTAAATATTTATTTGCGAACTGCTTCGGTAGACGGTTAATTTCAGGCAAAAGAACCACCCATGTAGGATGGTCCTGCAGATCGGAAGGCGGGAAGAAATCAACGATGACATGATTGAATACGTTGTACGTGAAGTTACCGCTCACCCCAATAGAATCGACGTCTCCAACCGCAGACTCGCCCGTCGCCCGATTGTACCATCCTTCCCTCTCCAGAAATGCGATCAGCATGGAGGGATCCACCTTGCACCCCTTATATTCATTGTTCCAATCGACATTAAACGACAAGGCACCCTTTTCGTCATACGTGCTCATGGAACCGACTGGCACATCAAAGACTGCGCAATACGACATGAAAAGCGAGCCGTCCTGCTTGTAAATATTCTCACGGAGGAGAAAATCCTTTGCGGGCAGGTAATTCATTTCATATAACGAGTAGCGGAATTGCTTGGTGCCATCCTCCAGCATACGGTTCTCCTCGTTCTGATTAACCAGCAGGGAAGAGTCCACCATGCAAGCGCGGGCGACTAGGCTATCATAATTGACACGTTCCGTCAACGCTTCGCCACGCCCACCCCTATCGTCCCGATGGTCAACGCAAGAGACCACCAGGAACAACACGATCATATATTTCACAACCCTAAAATGCACCATAGCAAATAAACAAAGAGTGGAACACTTATAATGCGCACCCATCCCGTCGAAGCATTCGAGAGACTATTACAAAAATAATATGTTTTATCGATTCGCCAATGAGCAGTGCGATAAAAAGCCCTAAGATGTCCCAATGAGCGCTGTTTTTTATACATAAGAAATTAATCCACAGCAAGATACACAGGAGAGAATATATAACAAAAATGGGAGGCTGCAACCAATCTCCCATTCAGTAGCGGGGACGAGAATTGAACTCGTGACCTCCGGGTTATGAATCCGACGCTCTAACCAACTGAGCTACCCCGCCATCGTTTTTCAAATGCAGTGCAAAGGTACTGCTTTTTTCATATTTTCCAAACAAAACATGGAGAAAAAACTGAACAAAATAACAGGGTATTCAAAGAGGAGAGATATGTGGTTAGGAAAGAGGAATTTAGACATTAGACTTTAGTCTTTAGATTTTAGATTTTGGGGAATATTATTCGGGAATTTGAAGGTTTTGGATTGCCATATCATCTAAAAATATTCATTAATCATAAAAAGCGCATTATTCACCTAAAAAATCACAAGAAATTAGGTTTGTTCAATACACATAAAATTCGTATTTTTGCAATGTTTCCTGAAGTGACAAACATTAAATATGGAATAATGCAAAGAGGCCTTACTCGATACATAATCATATGCGTTTGCGTATGTATAAGTTTGATTACCCCTTCCATCATAAAAGGGGAGACGATGCGTTTTTCCGCTTTGAAGACCCAATCAAACACGCCATACAGCAACATCAACGATTTATATTCAGACAGTTACGGCATCATTTGGCTGGCCACGGAGAACGGTCTGCTGCAATACAACGGATACGAATACATCAAGTGCGAACAGGACACTTCGGCGGAAGTACACTACAACGACTTCCGCAAGCTTTTCGAGGATTCACGGAAGAGGCTATGGGTCTGCACAGACAAAGGTTTGGCCATCTACGACAGGCGAAACAAGCGATACAAGCACATCGACTTGCAAGTATGCAACACTTACGTGAGAGGCATAGAGGAGGATAAAGAGGGGCATCTATGGGTACTGAGCCAATACGGAATCTTCGAACTGGACCCTAACGCAAAGGTCCTGCAACGCTACGAACTGCCGGATGTCTTCACCTGCCTCGTCCTCAAACAGGAAAAACTATGGATGGGCTCCTTCCAAAAGGGCCTGTACACCTTCGACATACACACGAAGGAGCTCAAGCACATCAGCATCCCCTATCCTAGTAGCCAACATGACCCACGCATACACACACTGACGTACGCCTCCGACGGACAAATATACATCGGAACACGCAACGAGGGTCTCATCATCTACGACCCTATCAACAAAACGGCACGTATCTACACAAAAGAAAACACGCCAGACCTCTTCATGAGCAACTTCGTGGCGAAGACGTACGAGGACTCTCGGAAAAGGATCTGGATCGGTTTCGTGAACGGCAACCTGCTGGTCTACGACACACAGACGAAGGGCTTTTCGAACAGTCAAGTCATCCTCCCCTCCACCGTCGATAAAGTAACCATCAACAGCATCACGGAGGATAACCGGCAAAACATCTGGATCGGCACGCACCACTACTGGCTATTCTTCTCCAACAACACAGCCAACAGCTTCAATTACTACAAACACAGCAGCGAAGACCACAACAGCATCACGAACAACGCCGTGACCAGCTTCTGCGAGAACAACGGCACGATGATGATCGGAACAGACGGTGGCGGACTGAACACCCAAACGATACACACCAAACAATTCACCAGCCAAAGGGAGTTCGGTAACATCATCCTCGACGTGAAGAAAGGCAAAGAAAACGAATTCTGGTACGCCACCTGGGGCAATAGCAACATCGGTATCACCAAATACAACATTCAAACGGGGCAGAAGAAAGTATACTCCAAAGGGGAAGGAAACAATACGTTGCCAACCAACAACATACACCACATCCTAATCGAAGGCGACTCTGTATGGATCACGACGGACGGTGCGGGCGTATGCCTCATCAACGACGCAACGGGAGAGGTGACCAGCAAACTCAACAGTCACTCCAGCATCTTCTCGGAAGAGAATCCTCAATGGGCCAACTACATCATGCGGGACAAACAAGGAAGGCTGTGGGTCTGCACCAGCGACGGCGTCGTATGCCACCAAAACGGACAAAGGCACATATTCACCCTGAACGAGCAAAACGACGCATTGGCGCAGAACGAGTCGAAGATGTGCATCTGCGACAGTAAAAACAGGATCTGGCTCATCACGACAACAGGTGGCCTCAACCTCTTCGATGAAGAGAAACAAGCCTTCTCCTCCCAATTCGAGGAGTACCACCTGCCTAAGACACTGAACGCCATCACGGAAGACAACCACGGCAACCTCTGGATTACCGCCACGAACGAGATCATCCTATTCAACCCAGACTCGAACACTGTCAGGCACTTTGACATGTCGGGCGACTTGGGAGGATACTCCTTCGCCGCCTGCGCCATCTACAAAGCACAAGACGGGGAAATATACGTCGGCAGCAACAACGGCTTCTTCTCCTTCGATCCGCAAGAGATCATCAGCAAGGGGCAATACAAGCCGGTCGTTTACCTGAAAGACCTCTACGTGAACGGCCAAAAGGTGGAGAACCAGCAAGGCACGACGCTCAACGAATCCCTGGCCTTCGCAGACACCATCCGGCTGAACCATGACCAAAACCACTTCGGCATCGAGTACTTCGGTATAGACTACGGTCAGGCGGAGAACCTCACCTACTACTACACCATGGAGGGCCATAACAAGCAATGGACCTTCGTCGGAAAGGAACGAAGAGCCTTCTTCACCAACTTCGACGCCGGCACCTACACCTTCCTCGTGAAAGCCTGCGAGCAGAACGGAGACAGGTGCTCCACCTCCAAACCTCTCACCATCATCATCGCCCCAGCATGGTGGCAGACATGGTGGTTCAGGGCACTCTGCCTACTAGCCATCTTCCTCGGCTTCCACCTCGTCCTGAAACTGAGGGAAAAAAGACTAAAGCAGAAGCAGGAGGTGCTGGAAAAAATCGTGGCTCAACGCACGGACGAGCTCCGCACCAAGAACAAGGAGATCGAGCAACAGAACAAAAAACTGGACGAGACGCTGAACCTCAAGGACCGCATCATGTCCATCATCGCGCATGACCTGCGTAACCCTATCACCGCCATCGTCGGCAACCTCTCCCTGCTCACCAACCCGAGCCGGCAGTACAACGAAGAGGAGCGGGACAAGAAGGTGCAACAGACATTCAAGTCGGCCAAGAACCTACAAGACCAAATGGAGAACCTTCTGGAATGGGCCAGGATACAAAACAACACCATACTCTTCTCGCCATCAGACTATTATCTGGACGCACTCTCCAAGGAGAGCGTGACGCTGCTGCAGAACCTGCTCTCCGAGAAAGGGATTGAGGTGACCATACGAAACAACACGAACAATTCGGCGCACATAGACCAGCGAATGGTATCTTCCATCATACGCAACCTGCTCAGCAACGCTATCAAGTTCACCCCGCAGGGAGGGAAGATCAACATACGCATCAGCGAGGAGCAAGAAAGCATCCTATGGTCCATCCAAGACAACGGAATAGGCATGGACGAAGAGCAAATCAAGAAGCTAAGCCAGGAGAACCACCTCAGCTCCACCTTCGGCACCAACAACGAAAAAGGCTCTGGCCTAGGACTAATGATCTGCCACGAGTTCATCATACAAAACAACGGACATTGGGAGATCACCAGCCAGAAAGGGGAAGGCACCACCTTCACCATCCACTTCCCGAAAGGAGAGCTCAAACAGCAAGAAGAAGGCGCGAACACAACCCATACGATCACGCCGGACGTGGAAAAGAGCAGTACAAACAAGCAATACAAGCTTCTCGTCGTGGACGACAACGAGGAGATACGCACCTACCTCAACGAGCTCTTCTCGGACTGGTACGACGTGCGATGCGCCAGCAACGGAGCATCAGCCTTGGAGATCGCCACAGCGGAGATCCCCGACATCATCATCTCGGACATCGTCATGCCTGAGATGGACGGTAAGACCCTCTGCCACCACATCAAGAACGAGCCGCTCACGCAGCACATTCCTGTCATCCTCCTCACCACCGAGGCAAGCATAGACAACCAGATAGACGGTATCAACTACGGTGCGGACGACTACGTGACAAAGCCATTCAACGAGAACATCCTCAAGGCGAAAGTATCCACCCTGCTCAAGAACAAAGAACTGCAAAGGGAACATATCAGGAAGAGCATCCTCAGCACACCGAAGCTGGAGATTCCAGAGAGCCAAGAAGACGCTTTCCTGCGCAAGATAAACCAAACCATCTCGGACAACATCTCAGACAGCAACCTCTCGGTCGAATTCCTCGCCGAAAAGACTGCCTTGAGCCGCGTACAACTCTTCCGCAAGTTCAAGGCCATCACAGGATGTTCCCCGTCCGAATACATCAAGGCGGTTAGGCTACAACACGCGGCGGACATCCTTTTAAGCGGCAAGTACAACATCGCGGACGTCGCCTACAACGTGGGATTCTCCGACCCTAAATACTTCAGCAACTGCTTCTCGGAGAAGTACGGCATGACTCCATCCCAATACGTCAAGAGCCAAAGCAAGGGAGAATGAGGGGGATTTACTATTTAATTGTTTACGATTTACAATTTAATTTGCGATTTGCAAATTAAGCAATCACTCACGATAATACACACGCTTCACACGCTTGGAGATACCCGCCAGCACCTCGTACGAGATGGTGCCTAACGTATCCGCCACGCCTTGGATCGGGTGCCCCTTGCCGAAGAGGATGACAGAGTCGCCCTCCTTCACGTTCGGAACGTCCGTCAAATCGATCATGCAGACATCCATGCAGACATTGCCCACGATCGGTGCGAAACAACCATTGACCAAAACCTTACCGTTACGGTTGCCCAACTTACGGTTGAAACCATCCGCATAACCGATAGGAATAGCACCGATGATGGAATCGCGGGTCAGCACACCCTTGCGGCTATAACCGACCGTCTCACTAGCCGGCACCTTGCGGATCTGCAGGATATTCGTCTTCAGCGTGCAGACCTCCTCCAAACGGTTCGAATCCACCGCACTCATGCCATAGTGTCCGATACCTAAGCGCACCATATCGAACTGATATTCGCTGAATCGTTCGATGCCAGCCGAATTCAGGATATGCGCCATGATCTTATAAGGGAAGGCTTGGAATATCTTATCCTTCATCTCCGTGAACAGGGCAATCTGCTTCTTCGTGTATTCATCGAACATCGCATCGTCCGATCCGAACAAGTGGGAGAATACCGAGCGAGGCTTCACGCACTTCTGCGCCTTCAAGACAGAGATCAGTTCGTCCAAGTCCTTCATCTCGAAGCCCAGCCTATGCATACCCGTATCCAGCTTCAGGTGGATAGGATAATCCGTGATGCCTAGCTTGCTCGCCTCCGCAATCATACGGTTCAGGAGAGAGAAGCTATATACTTCAGGTTCAAGGTTATATTCAAATATTTTATGGAAACTATTCGGTTCAGGGTTCATCACCACGATAGGGATGTGGATGCCCTCGCTTCTCAGGACAGCGCCTTCGTCCGCCACAGCCACCGCCAAATAGTCGCAACCATTCTGCTGCAACGTGCGGGCCACCTCGATGTCTCCGCTACCGTAGGCGTTCGCCTTCACCATGCTCATCATCTTCGTGCCCGGTTTCAGGAAAGAGCGGAAGTAGTTGAAGTTATTCACCAAAGCGGACAGATTCACCTCCAAGACGGTCTCGTGCACCACCTTAGCCAGTTTGTCCGTGATCGTCTCGAAACGGAACTTGCGGGAACCCTTCAGGAGAATCGCCTCATGCTCGAAGTTGAAAGAATCGATGTGGTGCATGAAACTCTCCGTGTCAGGGAAGAAAGACTTCTCCGGCACATCGAAGCATTTCTCATGCGCGGATATATCATGGCCGATACCGATGAAGCGTTCCACATGCTTCTCCTCCACCAGGGCGGCGACGTCACAGTATAGTTCATCGATTTCCCTACCCGTTTGGAAGATATCGGAGAGGATCAACGTCTTACGCAACTTCTTAGAATCCGCCTGTTGCGAGAGAAAATCCAAGGCGATGCCCAAAGCATTGATGTCAGAGTTATAACTATCATTGATCAGGAGGCAATCCTTCTCACCGTCCTTCACCTCCATGCGCATAGCCACGGACTCCAGTTCGGACATGCGCTCGCAGACCTTCTTAGGATCGAAGCCCAAGGCGAACAAGACGCAAACGCAATGCAGCGCGTTATCGAGGGAAGCGTAATCGGTGAAAGGCACGACGACCCCGTACTTCTTGCCGTTGTAGAGGTAAGAGACGGATGTGGCATCCCGCTCGACCTTCTGTTCCAGGATCTGCACCGTGGCATCCTTTTGCTTGCCAAAGGTGATGAAACGGGCGTTCGGGTGCATCTGTTGCGCACAGATATCCACAAGCTTATCATCCTTGCCATAGACAATCGTGCCGCATCCCTCGAAGAGTTTCATCTTCTCGATGCACTTTTGCTTGAGGGAAGAGAAGTTCTGTTGGTGCGCCTCACCCAAATTAGTGAAGACACCGATGGAAGGTGCGACGATCGGTGCGAGGTTAGCCATCTCGCCCACTTGGGAGATACCCACCTCGAAGATGCCCAATTGAGTCGTCTCATCCATCTCCCAGACAGAGAGCGGCACACCAATCTGCGAGTTATAGCTACGAGGCGAACGGGTGATCCGGTAATCCGCATGGAGGAGTTGGTACAACCATTCCTTCACGATGGTCTTTCCGTTGCTGCCTGTAATACCAATCACAGGGACGTTGAAGCGTGACCTATGCGCTGCGGTCAGGCGTTGCAGAGCGGCGACCGTATCCTTCACCACGATGAAGCAGGCGTCAGTGAACTGCCCATATTCCGAAGCGTCATGGGAGACCATGAAGCAACGCACATTGCGGCGATACAAGTCCTCGATATAGTTATGTCCGTCGTCTCGGCTAGACTTGACAGCCACGAACAACGTGTCCTCCGGGAAAGAGAGCAAACGGCTGTCCAACAACAATCTGCACACACACGCATCAGGGTCGCCCATCAGACGACCACCGACCATCTCAGCGATTTCCGAAATCCTATACATAAAATTCTCCTTTCATTGCAGGTCCCGACGCAAGCAGGACCCATTCGATAAAAAACGAGACGCTTCTTGCGTCCCGTCCCATTATTCGTTATTCTTTATTCTCCTCACTACTATCATTGTCGGACTTCTCCTTCGAAGAGTCGTCCATCTTCTCCCTCAGTTCGGGAGCCAGCATCTCCTCCATGGTCAGACCTGTGGTCTTCTTTAGGTTGCTGATCAGGTACCACAAGGCGAACATCATCACTATAGTGGCAGGCAAAGCATTCACCGGCAAGCTCAGGGCGGTCATCTTCGCCAGCTCCTGCGTGAAAGCCTCCGTGCCCGACGGACTGTGGATCACCACCTTAGCCAAGACGAAGTTCGTGATCGTGGAGACCAGGAAAGAGAGCGCCAAGAGGTAGGTGGAATTCACCAATACCCTATCGAACTCCTCCCTTTTATTCTTCTCATCCAAGATACGGTCCACCAACTGCACATCCATCAGATTATCGTTGTACAATAGTTTACGGACCAACGGATAAGGCGTTTTCAGGGAGATGAGGATAGCCAGACCAATCAGGCAAGGAACCGAAGCCTCCTTATAGGCGATCCATTCGCTCGGGAACTCGAACACGCCGATGATGCCCGTCAGCAGAATACTCACGAAACCCACGATGGAGATGAAGTTCGTATTACGTCTCTTCAAAAAATCATAGATGAAGTAAACAGTAGGGAAAGCCAAAGCGACGATCAGACCGTAGACAGGGCCCAACCTGTCGGCGGATGTCAATTTAGACAAAACAATCACCGGGATGACAATATTGAACACGATACTGACAAACGGGTTCTCCTTCTCTTTCTTCTTACTCACCTCAACGTTTTCGTTAGCACTCATAAATCTATTCCTTTACACAAAAATTCAACAGAAAATATTACCTAGACATACCCAATCAAGCCATAAACCGTCATTCACCATAGGCAGGAACAATGTCCATGTCGCTCATCGCACTAGTCGGCGGGAAGGGAACATTGGAACCGAGCCGACGAATATCATTGCCCGACAAATGGTATACCTGGCAGAAGTAAGAAGAGTCCACCAATTGTTTCCAAGTTTTACTTTCGAAATCTTCTTTCTTCAGGAAAAAGATGGAAATAGTGTCACTCGGGCTTAATACCTCTTCAGGATTTTCTTCCATGCCAATATAACGGACCACTGATTTTTCATTAATAGCCATAATATGATAATTCACCGAATCGATTTTCAAACCATTCTGTTTCTGGAACTTACCATCATAACGGCATATAGAATATACAAGATTCTCAGACTTATTATCCACATTGATAACATAGAAGTCATTCTCAAAGAAATCGCCACAAGAGCATATAGGCAACAACATTGCCAATACAATTAACGAATAGATGAATTTATTCATACCTTTTCCCATACAAATCTTGGTTAAAACCTCTCCTTTCATGAAAAAAACATTGCATAAAAAGACTTTCAAAGGTAGCAAAATCGCCTCGGAAAGGGAAAACTTTTCGCATAATTATTTTAACGTTGCCATTATTTAGAACTTACCCTAATAAAATTGTACCTTTGCAGGCGAATAATTAGAAAGAACAATGGTCAACATCTTAGCGATAGAGTCATCATGTGATGACACATCAGCCGCCGTCATCAGCGACGGATACCTATTGTCCAACGTGATAGCGAGTCAGAAAGTGCACGAGTCATACGGTGGAGTGGTACCCGAGCTGGCCTCACGCGCCCATCAACAGAACATCATACCAGTCGTATCGGAAGCCATCCGGCAATCCGGCATCCGAAAGGAAGACCTCAACGCCATCGCATTCACCCGAGGTCCGGGTCTGATGGGATCATTGCTCGTCGGGACCTCCTTCGCCAAGGGATTCTCCTTAGCGTTGGGCATTCCGTTGGTCGACGTGAACCACCTGCAGGCGCACATCCTCGCGCACTTCATCCAGACGAAGGAGGAGGAGAAGGAGTTGCCCAACTTCCCGTTCATCTGTCTGCTCGTTTCGGGTGGCAACTCACAGATTGTCTTGGTGAAAAGCTACAAGGAGATGGAGATCATCGGTCAGACCATCGACGATGCGGCGGGTGAAGCATTCGACAAGTGCGCCAAAGTGATGGGGCTACCCTACCCTGGAGGACCCGTCATCGACCGTCTCGCCAAAGAGGGAGACCCGAAAGCATTCACGCTACACAAGCCACAGATTCCTGGCTACAACTATAGTTTCAGTGGGTTAAAGACCTCCTTCCTCTACCTACTTCGGGACGAGATCCAGAAGAACCCGAACTTCGTGCAGGAACGTCAGAAAGACCTCTGCGCCGTGTTGCAGAGCACCGTCATCGACATCCTCATGGACAAGCTCAGAAAGGCCGTGAAAGCCTATGGCATCAAGGAAGTGGCCGTGGCGGGAGGCGTATCAGCCAACTCAGGCTTGCGCGCCGCATTCGAAGACCATGCGAGACGATACAAATGGAAGATCCATATCCCTAAATTCTCCTACACGACAGACAACGGAGCCATGGTGGCGATCGCCGGGTACTACAAATACTTGGACGGAGACTTCTGCGACATCAGTCTACCACCGTTCTCGAAAGTGAACATGTAGAGAATTTTGAATTGGGGAGGAGCATTTTATTCATTTACTATTTAGCTATTTACGATTTACTATTTACAGAGGGATAGTATAGTAATCCGTTGTCTCGTCTCAATGAGGGAGGCGAGTGATTAAAAGAAAAAACCGTGAAAGTAAGGCGTTATTTGGAGAAGATGCGTTCGAACCCGATCAAGCGGTCATAATTAGAGCCCAAAGGTCTATAGTAAACATAGATCTGGTATTCGTTCTCCGTCTCCCAGAAACTACCTTCCGCACGCGAGTTCAAACCGAAGGTGAGACCCGCCGGCACAAAAAGGTACTGGAAATTATAGCCACCATTTTTCAGCACAATGCTCAACTCATATTGGTGGCGATCATAGTTGTAAACCATCTTGTTCGACTCATCCAAACGTCCGTCGTTGAAGGCGCCAGAGACGTACAATGAGCCATCCAGCCAAGGCTCTTCAAGGGGATAGGAGAAATGCACGACGGAGTAATCCACTTCCGCATCGCTCCATACATCCTGTTGGTGCACCAGATATCCCCCGTTCACATCCCTTCTAAATACCGAAGTCTTTCCGTCCGTCATCACACCTGGACGCATCTCCACATGGTAGTACGGGTTATGGAAGGAGATACGCTCCACACAACCGCTGAAGCGGAAGCGGTGGGAGAAGTCGGCCACATTATACTGCACGCCCCCCTCGAACGAAAGCTTACGTTCATCCTCAAAGACTAACGACTCAGGCTTCACATACGTAGGCTTCAAGCCGTACACCTCATTATCGCGCCGCCCGTTCTGACGGACAATCACCGTCAATTCGTCAGGCATAGCAGTGAAATTGCCCTTGTAAAAGAGTTCGAACGTAAGGTGCTGATACTCCTTGTTGACACCATAGACAGACCTACCATCAACTTCCCCGACAATGCTCACCTTAGGATCCTGCTGGGAGAAACAGGCGACAAGAAGATTCGACGAGGGCTCATCCACATCATAGACCTGAACAATGTAATTACCAGGCAATGTCAACTTCACTTCGTCGTTTGGCAGGGAAAACTCATAATGGGAGTAGTCGAATGTAGTATTCATTGAAATATACGGATCCTCAATGATGACCTCGTTCAAGCCCTCCATATACTCCATCTCATCCAGTTCGGAAAGGGTCCAATCCGCATTGCAATACCTGATTTTATAGGCGAGATGGCGAGACTTATGCGACATCCAGTCGAAAGCCACCTTCACATGATCGTCCGAGCCCATACGGATCACGGGAACATCCAGTTGGTCAGCATTCAGGTAGACCTGAATCGTCTTGATGTCAGGCGTATAGGATTTGGTCACATATTTCTGCGCATAAGCTGCAGAACCGCACAAAGAAGCGCAGAGGATCAGCATGGTTCCCAGAAGGGTTCCGAACCTATTCCTAACCTTACAAATAAAAAGTTTATCAATCATTCGTCAATATTTTTTTGGGGAGATAATCCAATTGGACATTCTCCATAGCATTCCACATACTACCCTTCACGTTCGGGTTCATCTCCGACAACCGCTCCATCACCTCCTTCATGGTCTCGCGATGGGAAGCGGTCTCGTAAGGGCAAAGCACCTTCTGCTTCACATATTGGTGCGCCTCCGCCAATTCGGCCAGCTCATGCTCCTCGATCAAAGCCATCGGACGGATGATGGTCATGTCGAACTTATCCATCTTCAGCAGCGGAGGCATCGTGCCGAACGAGCCTTGGAAGGTAAGGTTCATCAATAACGTACGAAGGATATCATCCTTATGATGACCCAAAGCGATCTTGCGGCATCCCAACTCTTTCGCCACATCGAAGAACCGCTTGCGACGGCTCCACGAACAGAGGAAACAAGGGGTCTTGCGCTTATCGGTGGACATATCAAAGGAGGTGACCGAATGGAGAAACGAAGCCCCGCACTGCTCCGCAAAAGAGCGCAGATACTCCACGTCAGACTGGTACGGGATATTGCTCATCGTGACATGCAAAGCGGTCATCGAGAAATCAACGTGGCCCGTCCGCTTATACTGCCCCAAAAGCTCCAGCAAAGCCAACGAGTCCTTCCCGCCGGAAAGACCAACCAGGATATGATCACCCTCCCCAATCAGTCCATAATCCTCAACAGCCCGTTTGAACTCCTTGAAAACCTTATGGAACAAACGTCCATCCTTCGTGTTAGACATAAACCAAGCCTCATTAAAAACGCACAAAAGTAACAAAAT
Organism: Paludibacteraceae bacterium; assembly: GCA_045226255.1. Taxonomy (GTDB): domain Bacteria; phylum Bacteroidota; class Bacteroidia; order Bacteroidales; family Paludibacteraceae; genus UBA1181. The sequence continues at coordinate 434,654 of JBGVCG010000016.1, forward strand.
AGTCTGTTCAAATAAAAAAACGAGCCATAAACGACGCGCATTAGGGGAAATATCACGTAAAAACACTATTTTTGTAGAGTAAAAAAAAGAGATATGATAACGAGGGATGACATCATGCAGATCGGGCAGATCGTGAAAACGCACGGGCTTCGGGGAGAACTAGCGTTCACCTACAAGACCGACATCTTCGACGAGGCGGATCCTCCATGCCTCATTTGCGAGTTGGACGGCATATACGTGCCCTTCTTCGTCGACGAGATCCGTATCAAAAACGACGAGACCGCACTGGTGAAGTTCGAGGGCATCGACTCAGCCGAGGAGGCGCAAGAGTTAGTCAAAGCGCCCATCTTCATCGAGAAGAAGCATGTGCCGGAAGAGATCGGGCAGGACGAGGTGGAAGGAGTGGACTACTACATCGGCTTCAAGGTCTTCGACGAGAACGGTGCGGAGATCGGCGAGATAGAAGATGTGGACGACACGTCGGAGAACGTGCTTTTCCTCGTGACCAACCCCCAAGGCGAAGAGTTTTACATCCCAGCCACCGACGAATACATCATTGAAATCGACGACGAGAAGAGGACGATGAGCATGGATTTGCCGGAGGGTCTGTTAGACTTAAACAAGTAAAAACGTAGGAAGCATGAAAGAGAACGAGATGATATTTGGCATACGCGCCATCATCGAAGCCATCCATTCGGACAAGCAGATCGACAAGATCATCATCAAGAACGATATGCAGAGCGAACTGGCCAAGGAACTGCTCAATGCGGTGAAGGGCCACAACGCCATACAGATACAGCGCGTACCGCTCGAAAGGCTCAACCGATACACGCACAAGAACCACCAAGGGGCCATCGCCTTCGTGAGCCAGACGGACTATCAGTTGGTGGCTGACCTCGTGCCCTTCCTCTACGAGCAAGGGAAGGTGCCCTTCTTCGTCGTCCTGGACGGTGTGACGGACGTTCGCAACTTCGGAGCCATCGCCCGCACCTGCGAGTGTGCCGGCGTCGATGCGATCATCATCCCCGTGAAAGGAGGCGCATCCGTCAATGCGGACGCTATCAAGACCTCTGCGGGAGCGCTCCACACATTGCCCGTCTGCAAGGAGAGCAGCCTGACATCCGCCCTCAAATTCATGAAGAAATGCGGCATACGGATCATCGCCGCCAGCGAAAAAGGCACATTGCCCTACACGGAATCCAACATGAAGGACCCCGTCGCCATCGTCATGGGAGCGGAGGACAAGGGCGTTTCCCCGGAAGTGCTGCGCATCTGCGACGAGATGGTCAGCATACCTATCTTAGGCAAGATATCCTCCCTCAACGTCTCCGTGGCGGCAGGCGTGATGATCTATGAGGCGGTAAGACAACGTGGCGCAAAATAATCAGAAAGCACAATGAACGTTCTATACGAAGACAACCACATCATCATCGTGAACAAGAGCTGCACGGAGATCGTGCAGGGCGATAAGACGGGCGACACGCCCCTCTCGGAGATGGTGCAGGCGTATCTCAAGGAGAAGTACGCCAAGCCCGGGAACGTCTTCATCGGTGTGACGCATAGGCTGGACCGGCCCGTCAGCGGACTTGTCGTCTTCGCGAAGACATCCAAGGCGCTCAGCCGCCTGAACGAGATGTTCCGCACCCACGACCTCACCAAACGCTACTGGGCCATCGTCAAGAACAGACCACCCCAAGAGGAGGAACTGCTCACCCATTACCTCGTGCGCAACGAGCGCATGAACAAGACCTTCGTGTACGACAAGCGCGTCAAGGACTCGAAGCTCTCCAAGCTGAGCTATAAGGTCATCGCCCGCTCGGAGAACTATTACCTGCTGGAGATAGACCTGATGACGGGACGCCACCACCAGATACGCGCCCAACTGGCGCACATCGGATGCCCTATCCGTGGCGACCTCAAGTATGGGTTCGACCGTTCCAACAAGGACGGAGGCATCAGCCTGCACGCCCGCAACATACGGTTCATACACCCCGTGTCGAAGAAGGAGATAAACATCGTGGCACCCACGCCCGACGACACCCTCTGGAACACATTCGAAGAGATACTAAGCAAGCAAAGCGAGGAGACCCCGACCGCCCCGCAGACGAATGAACATGAAGCATAGACTACTCGCCATATTACCCATTTTCGCCACCTTCGCCCTCCACGCAGAGATCAACGAAGAGCGGTTGGTCGTCCTCTTCGACTCCCTGAAGAGCTGCGAAGTAGACAGCATAAAAGACCAACTCAACAGAGAGGTCCAAGCCACGCTGGGCGAAGCGCTGAAGGACGAGAACTCCTTCACCTACCCCTTCGAGAAGCTCACCAACTTGGGGAAAGTCCTTTCAGACGATAAAAAGGTGAGGATATACACCTGGTCATTCCCCTATACCGACCGCACCCACGGGTACGGAGGATTCATTCAAGTAAAGAACAAAAACAAAGTCACCACCACGCCCCTCACGCTATCCAGGGAAGCGTACCTGCCCTCTCAACAGGGCAAAATCGCCACGACCGACTGGTACGGAGCGCTATACTACAAAGTATTCCTCGTGAAGAACAGGGGCGCAAACTATTACATGGCATTAGGATGGGCTGGCTACAACGCAGCATCCGACTATAAACTCATCGAAACCCTCAACATCGACGGAAGGGGCAACGCCTCGCTCGGGAAGATGGTCTTCGAGAAGAGAGGGAAAAACGATTCTAGGATCATCCTCGAATACAGTGCGGAGGCCAAGATAGCCCTCAACTACGACGCCTCCTCCAAACGGATCATCTTCGACCACCTATCCCCCATCGAGCCCGGCTACAAGGACATACACGTCTACTACGGACCCGACTTCACCTACGACGCCTACAAACTGAAGAAAGGCACTTGGTACTTGGAGGAGAACATCGATGCCAGAAACACACGATAACTTTAAGATATAAGATATATGAAACTAAAAACAGCATTATTTCTTATGACTACAACCCTGATAGGCTCTTGCTCCAATGAGGGAGACAAAGCGACAAACACATCCGTGGAGACGGAGTTCGAATACAAAGTGGACAAATTCGCGGATCTGGAAATCCTGCGCTACAAAGTGCCGGACTTCGAATCATTGAGTCTTAACCAAAAGAAACTCATCTACTTCCTTTCGCAAGCCGCATTGGAAGGAAGAGACATCCTCTACGACCAGAACAACAAATATAACCTGACGATACGCAGGACATTGGAAGCCGTATTCCTCAACTACGCCGGCGACAGGAACAACAAGAACTTCGAGGAGATGATTACCTATCTGAAAAGGGTATGGTTCTCCAACGGAATTCACCACCACTACGCCACGGACAAGTTCGAGCCGAACTTCAACCAAGCCTACTTTGAGATGGTCGTACGCTCCATTTCTGCGGACAAACTGCCCATCAAAGAATACGGCAACGACGTGGAGAAGATGCTGAAAGCCATCACCCCTGTCATGTTCGACAAGAACCTCTATGCCAAAAGGGTGAACCAAACAGAGGGGGAAGACCTCATCAAGACATCCGCCAACAACTACTACGAAGGGGTGACGGAGAAAGAGGTGGACGCCTTCTACGATAAGATGAGGGATCCGAACGATACCACCCCACTCTCCTACGGACTGAACAGCAAGCTCATGAAGGAGAACGGCCAGATCGTAGAGAAACAATGGAAGGTCGGAGGCATGTACTCCGCCGCCATCGAGAAGATCGTAGGCTGGCTGGAGAAAGCGGTCGAGGTAGCGGAGAACGATGCACAGAAGAAGGTGATCAACTCATTGATAGACTATTACGAGACCGGTGATCTGCTGACATTCGACGAATACAGCATCCTCTGGGTAGAGGACACGGAGTCACGCATCGATTTCGTCAACGGATTCATCGAGACCTACGGAGACCCGTTGGGCATCAAGGCCAGCTGGGAATCCGTCGTCAACTTCAAGAACCTCGAGGCGACGCAGAGGACCATCACCATCAGCCAGAACGCGCAATGGTTCGAAGACCACTCGCCAGTGGACCCACGCTTCAAGAAAGACAGCGTGAACGGAGTCACCGCCAAGGTCATCACGGCCGCCATGCTCGGTGGAGATTGCCACCCAGCCACACCGATAGGCATCAACCTGCCTAACGCCAACTGGATCCGCCAGATGCACGGTTCGAAATCCGTCACATTGGAGAACATCACGGAAGCCTATGACAAGGCCTCACAAGGCAACGGATTCAACGAGGAGTTCGTCTGGAACGATGAAGAGAGGGAGCGCATCAAGAAGTACGGTTACCAATCAGACAACCTGCACACCGACCTGCACGAATGTCTCGGTCACGGTTCGGGCCAACTATTGCCAGGTGTAAGCCAAGACGCCTTGAGAGCCTACGGCGCCACCATCGAGGAGGCACGCGCCGACCTTTTCGGACTTTACTATGCGGCAGACCCTAAGATGGTCGAGCTTGGTCTATTGCCTAATATGGAAGCCTATAAAGCCGAATATTACAAGTACATGATGAACGGTATGCTCACCCAACTCACCCGAATCGAGTTAGGCAACAACATCGAGGAGGCGCACATGCGCAACCGCCAGCTCATCGCGCAATGGGTATACGAGCACGGCAAGGCGAAGAACGTCGTGGAGTTGAAGGAAAAGGAGGGCAAAACATACGTGGTCATCAACGACTACGATGCGATGAGAGGTCTCATCGGAGAGTTGTTGGCTGAAATTCAACGCATTAAATCAGAAGGAGACTTCAATGCAGCCAAGCAACTGGTCGAGACCTACGGTGTGAAGGTAGATCCGAAGATCCACAAAGAAATCCGCGAACGCTATGCGGCTTTGAACATCGCGCCATACAAGGGATTCGTCAATCCAAGATACGAGCCGACATATGATAAAGATGGGAATATCACCGACATACAAGTAAAATATGACGAGACATTCGTGAAACAAATGATTCGTTACTCGAAAGAATATTCCAATCTGCCGAGTCTCAACTAAAAAAAAAGATAAATTTTAAGAGATTAATTCCACAAGAAATATTACATTTGCACAACGAAGTAATTAAACGAGAAATTAATAAAAAGAATATATCATGAGAATTAAGAAATCACCCCAAGCAGACTTGAACAACAAACGTTCAATGTTCACCTTGATCGGTCTTGTCATCGTCCTTGGTTTGGCCTACATCTGCTTTGAATGGTCAAAAAGCAATGTGGAGAAGATAGACCCGAGGGAATTTGCGCAACAGGCTAACGACGAAGAGGAAGTGGATGCAACAACGCAGGACGAGCCGGAGCAGCAAGAGCCGGAACCTGAGCCAGAGCAACAACCTGAGACTCCAGAAGTGCCAGAGATCAAAGTCGTAGACGATAGCGTGAAGACAAGTGGTACTGTTGCGTCAACAGATGTAGACATGAACAAACCAACGGATATGCCAACACTGATCAACTCAGGAGATAGTGGAGAAGAAAATGACGAGGTTCCATTCGTGAAAGTCGACAAGAAAGCTCAATTCCCAGGTGGTCTAGACAAATTAAATGAATACCTTTCGAAGAATCTAAGCTATCCACAAATCGCTATGGATGAAGGAATCGAAGGAAAAGTGTTCGTGAAATTCGTCGTATCCTCCAAGGGTACCATCAAGGACGCCAAAGTAATCCGTAGTGTTGACCCTGCATTGGATCAGGAAGCTCTCCGTGTTGTTAATTCAATGCCAGCATGGACTCCAGCCGAGCAACACAACAAGCCATGTGCATCCTACTTCACTTTGCCAGTGAACTTCGTGTTGAAATAATCAAGAACGGGAAATAAGCTACGAGCTAAGTTCCAAAAGGATTAACAATATTCGGAAGGGAAGAAAGAAACATTCTTCCCTTCTTTTTTTCAACAAGGGCTGAAATTGTGGCTATAATAACGTATAAATATTCCAAAAAAAGATTAATTTCGCGCTTGCAAGAAAAAGAAAAACATGAGGTGGTTTCTAAAATGACAACCACCATAACATAAACAACTAAAACAACAATGGAAATTTTAATGATTGTAGTGTTCCTGATCGGATACTCCAGTATCGCGATGGAACATCCGCTAAAGGTCAACAAGGCGGCATCGGCACTGCTATTATGCGCCATTCTCTGGACCATCTACGTGCTAAACGCAGAACCTATCCTACTAGCAAGTTCAGAATTCATCGAACATTTCAACTTAAGCAGTTTGGGAGCTGCGGCAGAATCATTGCCAGACATCCATGAGAAGGTCATCAAGTACGTGACTGAAGTACAAATCATTGAAGGACTAGGAGATGTGGCCTCCACATTATTCTTCCTCATGGGTGCGATGACCATCGTCGAGCTCATCAACGCACATAGAGGGTTCTCCATCATCACAGACAGAATCACCACCCAGGACAAGAAGAAGCTCTTGTGGATGCTCTCCTTCATCACCTTCTTCATGTCGGCCGTATTGGACAACCTCACGACCACTATCGTGATGGTCATGTTGCTCCGCAAACTCGTCGCTAACAAGTCAGAGAGGTGGAGATTCGCCTGCCTGATCGTCATCGCAGCCAACGCTGGTGGAGCCTTCTCCCCTATCGGTGACGTGACCACCATCATGCTCTGGGTGAAGGGTAACATCACCACCGCAGGCGTGATCCCGAACCTGTTCATTCCTTCCTTATTCGCCATGATCATCCCGTTGATGATAGAGACCATCACCATCAAGGGAGATGTGGTGGCACCTAAGGGAACCTCCAGCAGCACCAACACAACAGACATCATCACAGACAAGGAAAGAAAGACAATATTCATCCTCGGAATCGGTGCTTTGGTCTTCGTGCCAATCTTCAAGACCATCACCCACCTGCCTCCATTCATCGGTGTATTGTTCGGTTTAGGTGTGCTTTGGGTTTACACCGAATTGCTCTACCACAAGAAGAAACAAGTGCCTGAGAACGCAAAGGCTAGGATCTCCGTAGTGTTGAAAAAAGTGGACTTCACCACTATCCTATTCTTCCTCGGTATCCTGATGGCTGTAAACGCCCTGCAATGCGCTGGAATCCTCGCCGAATTGGCAAGCTTCCTCGACAGGACCGTGGGCAATCCATACCTCATCGACATCATCATCGGTGTGCTCTCCTCCATCGTGGACAATGTGCCATTGGTTGCGGGCTGCATGGGTATGTATGACGTCACCGCTACAGGTATGCTCGCAACGGACGGTGTATTCTGGATGTTCTTGGCATACTGCGCAGGCGTGGGCGGTTCCATCTTGATCATCGGTTCTGCAGCCGGCGTCGTTGTCATGGGTCTTGAGAAGGTAGATTTCGGATGGTATCTGAAGAACATCTCTCTCCTCGCCTTCATCGGCTACATCTCCGGAGCAGGAGTCTTCATTCTGCAAGAGGAGGTGATCCGTCCATTATTCGGACTATAACGAGACACAAACCATAGAAAATGGGATACCCATGGTTTTCATGGGTATCCCATTTTTTTTTGCAGGATAAAACATATAACACACATTGTAGAGACAATGCACAGAGACGATGTGCATCATCTCTACATATGATCAATCATAGAACCATGGATAGCTGGATTCTTTTCCTCTCCAGATCCACATTGATGACCTTCACCTCCACATGCTGGTGCAGGGAGACCACGTCGGCGGGGTTGCTGACGAAATGGTCCGCCATCTGGGAGATATGCACCAAGCCGTTCTCCTTCACCCCTATGTCGACGAATGCGCCAAAGTTGGTGACGTTGGTGACGATGCCCGGATATACCTGCCCCACCTTCACATCCTCGATCACGTGGATGGTCGGATCGAACTCGAACACCTTGATGGCCTTGCGCCTATCCAAGCCTGGCTTATCGAGCTCCTCCATGATATCGTTCAAGGTAGGGAGACCCACCTTATCACTCACATAATCGTTCAGGTTCAATTGCTTCTTCAGCTCCTTGTTTTGAATGAGCTCGGCAACGGAGCACTTCAGCGACTTCGCCATTTTCTCCACAATACCGTAGCTCTCCGGATGCACCGCCGTGTTGTCCAACGGATTTTCCGCATCAGGGATGCGTAGGAAGCCCGCACACTGTTCAAAAGCCTTCGCACCTAAGCGTGGCACATCCAGCAACTGTTTGCGGGAAGAGAAGGCTCCATTAGCGGCACGGTAGTCCACGATGTTCTGCGCCAACTGCGGTCCAAGTCCTGAAATATAGTTCAGCAGATGCTTGCTCGCCGTGTTCAGATTCACCCCCACAAGGTTCACACTATTCTCCACCGTCTGATCCAATGAACGCTTCAGTTTCGTCTGGTCCACATCATGCTGGTATTGTCCCACACCGATAGACTTGGCGTCAATCTTCACCAATTCCGCCAAGGGGTCCATCAGACGACGGCCGATGGAAACCGCTCCACGCACCGTCACATCGTAGTTCGGAAACTCCTCCCTCGCCACCGCCGATGCGGAGTAGATGGAGGCACCGCTCTCGCTCACCACGAAGACCTGCACCTTACGGTCGAACCGTATGCTTTGGATGAACTGCTCCGTCTCACGGCCCGCCGTACCATTACCGATGGAGATCGCCTCGATCTTGTACGCCTCCACCAGTTTCGCTATCTTAGTCATCGCCTGCGCCCGCTCATTCTGTGGCGGGTGCGGGTAAATCGTCTCATTATGCAACAGATTGCCTTGCGCATCCAGACAGACCACCTTACAGCCCGTACGATAGCCTGGGTCGATCGCCAGCACACGCTTCTCACCCAATGGAGGAGAAAGCAATAATTGGCGCAAGTTCTCCGAGAAAACCTTGATCGCCTCATCGTCCGCCTTCTCCTTCATCGTAGCGGAGAACTCCGTCTCGATGGAAGGCTTGATCAACCGCTTATAGGCGTCCGCCACGGCCGTCTGCACCTGTCTGGAAGCCTCGGTCACCCCTTTGACGAAGAGAGGGTTCAGACGCTCCAAGGCCGCATCCTGGTCAGGAGAGACATCCACACGGAGGAAACCCTCCGCCTCGCCGCGGCGCATCGCCAACAGACGATGGGAGGAACAACGGCGGGCCGGCTCCTTCATGTCGAAGTAGTCACGGTACTTCTCCGCCTCCTTCTCTTTCCCCTTCACAACCTTCGATTGGATAACCGCCTCATGGGCGAATAGCCTACGGATACGTCCCCTAGCGTTCTCCTGCTCACTCACCCACTCCGCAATGATGTCACGCGCGCCCTGCAAGGCCTCGTCCACATCCTTCACATCCCCTTTCACGAAAGGCAGAGCCTTCCCTTCCACGTCGTTATTCACTTGGCACATGAGGATCTTCGCCAAAGGCTCCAAGCCCCGGCTCTTCGCCACCTCAGCGCGTGTGCGACGTTTCGGCTTATAGGGAAGGTAGATATCCTCCACCTCCGTCAGGGTCACACACGCCTCTATACGTTTCTTCAGCTCAGGTGTGAGTTTGCCCTGCTCCTCGATGCTCTTCAGGACGCTCGTCTTGCGTTTCTCCAGTTCGACAAGCTTCTCGTACTGTATCTGTATCTCTTGGATGTCCACTTCGGTAAGACCGCCCGTCATCTCCTTACGGTAGCGGCTGATGAACGGGATGGTCGCCCCGTCCGACAAAAGTTTCAATGTATTCGCCACCTGTTTCTGCTGGATGTTCAGCGTCTGGGCGATAATAGAGTCAAACTGCATAAAAAGATATTTAGTATTGATTTTCAATCCCTGCGGCAGCATAATCCGCCAAAGCCAAAGGAATCTCAGCCAATCGTTCGTTAGGTACTCCTATGATCTCTTATACAAAGTTACATGATTTTTCAGCAATTACAATTTTTTTACAGCACGAAACGACAAGGCAATTAGCAGAAAAAAACAGAGGAGTCGAAACGCATCGCCTCCTCTGCTATAATAACCCAAAAATACTGCAATCAAAAGTAAGGTTCTTCTTCGTAAAGGTAAAGTTACATGGTTTTCTAAAAGTATTAATATCATTGAACGTCACAAAGGTAGCAGGATGAGGATGCTCTGATATGGACAATCGTACCAAAAGGATGGATTATTTTGTCAAAAAAGGGGCGTCTCCCCTTTTTCGGAAGACGCCCCAACTTCAGAAATGCTTATGATAACGTTTATTTATACGGCTCATCTACAATCATGTAGCCCCCGGTAACAGGCTGGAACCAAGTGTCGGCGCCATACCAATAGAGACGATTATTAACGACTACTCGTTTGCTGCCCTCTGGCAATGCGGTAACGATATTGACGTTAGGAAGTACGACATCATCCTCTGGACTACCTACGATGACATAGCCCTGTGCGGAAGGCAAGAACCAAGTCTCGTTATAGTTGTAGTAAGTGACACCGTTGACCGTAACAGCCGACGCACCCGCAGGGAGAACTTGTACGTACACCTCGCTCGCGGCAGCCACTGGTCTTTCAATCACCACATATCCGCTCACGCCTCTTCTGGCGAACCATACACCGTTGCCGTACCAATAATCAACACCACCCAAGTTAACAGTCACACAAGCGAACGGAAGAGTTGCCAACACCATATTCACTGGACGGTGAACCAACTCGAACCCGAAGGTTGGGTGCTGACGATAGAAGTGTCCGTTGTGGACGTAGAACCTAACTCCGTGGGAGTCAACGAAATGATGTGCACGTGGATGCATAGCTGAGCGATAAGGTCTGCCGTTGTGGTACACGATCGGAGAGTGTCCGTGAGGAACAACAACCGGATGAGGGTGATGGATAGTCCTCGGACGAATCGCCGCACGAGGTGCAGGACCATGGTGAGGAGCAGGACCATGGTGAGGAGCAGGACCATGATGAGGAGCAGGAACCGGACCTCTACGTACAGCCGGAGCTGGAGTATGACGAGGAGCTGGCGCTGGACCCTTTGGTGCATGAGACACTGCAGGTGCACGGTGTGGCGCTGGGGCCGCAGATGGCGCTGGGCCACGGTGTGGAGCATTCGAACCTACACGCGGTGAAACCGGTTGCGACTGACGCGGACCCGTATTGCTTGCTCTAGCCGCAGGAGCCGGAGTCGGACGTTGAGACATCTGAGGACGTTGGCTAGGAGCCGCTGCCGGACGATGATTTGACGCCGCAGGAGCAGCTGAATGTTGGCGAGGTCCATTGTTACCGGAACGCTGTGCAATATCGTGATGCTGCGATCCACGGTTGCTTACTCGATTCGCACCATGGGAAGGCGCGGATTGTCTGTTGCTAATAGTAGCTTGAGTATTTTGTCTATGCGATGAAGCATGATTAAAATTGTTATTACTGCGAGAACCACTTCTCATTTCCATTCTTTGTTGTCCGCCCTGACGACCACCATGTCTTTGGGCGGTTGCTGAGGTGCAAACCATTACCAATACTGTAATGAGAATTGCGATAATCTTATTTGTTTTCATGACCGTAAAATTTAGAACGTTTTACATTTTGTTTCCTAACAAAAATAGTACAAACACCATGCCAAAACAAGCGGATTTTATTGATTATCACTATTTTACATACCAATCGGCACAAACAATCGATGAATCAGCCGTTTCAATCGATAAACCCCCTAATTGCACAGCGTATATAAGTCTTTTCTTGGATTAATAATCATCAAAGGAACAATGGATTTCTTTATAACCTTCAACTCCTTCGGACCGAAAAGAATGTCGTCCATGCCATAATCACGCGACGCGGAGACCATCAAAAGGCTCGCATCCAACTCCATCACCCGGTCCACAGCCTCCAATTCTATCTTGAAACTATTCTTCTTCGCCTCCACATTTTCATACTCCACGGAGCCTTTGTCCATCAACGCTTTGATCGCCTCCGCATTCTGTTGCGCCCTTGTGCCATAATCGTTGGCAACCATCAACATGATGTGGGAGTGGAAATGTAAACCCATGCCACGACAGAAGACACCCTTCTCGCGCTCCTCCACCAAAAAGCCAATCGGCACGAGCACACGGTCGAAGGCGATTTGCTGTCCCGGTTTCACAAAATAATATGGAATCCTAAGCTCGCGACAAAGCTTCAACTGATTGAACGGTTTGTTGAAAGGAGGAACATCAGACACTTCGAAGATCAGGATGACAGCCTCAACGAACTCCATGAAATCCGTGAAATCATCATCCAACACATAATAATTGACGGGGAACCCGATCCGATCCTTTTGCCACGACTCGAAAGCGTTCTCGTAGAAAGAGGAGGTCTCCTTCCTATCCATCACACCCAGCAAACATATCTGTTTGTCATGGGCATCCGCCAATTTTTTAGCCAACACTAAAGCTGTCTCTGGGAAATGGTCGGGGTGAGCGGCCACATATATCTGCTCCTTAGGCAATTCTTCGACTTTCATCATATCGTATTCCTTTTCGTATATGCAAAAATAAAATTAAGAGTTAAGAATTAAAAATTATTTGCTATTTACCTATTTACTATTTGCGATTTAATGATTCGGTCATTCACAATTGAGCGATTCATTCCCACTCGCTTTCCGCCATAAAAAAGGGAGGAACCCCAAAGACTTCCTCCCTCGCACAAAATATTTAAACAAAAATTATTTGGACTTTTGCTCTGCGGCGTAACGAAGATTCAATTGTTTGATGACATCGTTGGTGATGTTCAACGCCTCGTCCGCGAATAAAACATTGTCGGAATTCGCATTGCTCAGGATGAGTTTGAAACGTTTGTCCGCATTATATATCTTAAAGAAAGCGGCCACCGTGTCACGCAATTGGATATTCATTTTCTGCTGTTCCTCCAGGAATTCCTGGGTCAGCTTCTTCTCCAACAGCTGCAAATCCTGATCTTGCTTGTAAAGATTAGCCTGCTCGCTCTGCAAGGTTGCCTCCGTCAAGAAACCGCCAGCCTGGTATTTCTTCTGGAACGCCTCATAATCCTTCTGGAACTTCACCTGAGCGTTCGTCATTTCCCTGCGGGCCTTTTCCTGCTTCTTCAACAACACTTCGTTCAACTTCTTGGCGAAATCATAACCAAGCAACAAAGAATCCACGTCCACATAAGCGACGGGGAAAACAGAAGGTGAATCAACAGCCGCACTATCCACAACGGCTGCAGAAGCGACAGAGTCAGACGAGGTCTGTTCCTGTGCGGATGAATTACCTTTACAACTATAAAACGAAAGAACGGCTAATGCGATAACCGAGAAACATAACGAGTTAAAATACTTCATATCTTATCAATTTATTTTTCACTTTCCCCCTGAAACGTCCCGTCGTCCTCCATATCTCTCTTCAAAGACAAAGCGCCGCGACGTTCCATAGCGTCTTGTGTCTGCACACAAAAGACACCTCTCTTCGCCAATGCCTTATTTCCTCCGACATGCATATGAGGGAATTTCTTCTTCTTCGAAAAAAAAGTCTGAACGCCCAATAACAAGAGCGACAAACCTACAATCACCACAGTGACACCCAGAAGAATTCCGAAACTATTCATAAAATACGGTTGCTATTAAAAATTACATAGCTTTTACATACACTGAAGCCCACAACATGAGCTTTCACACCGCAAAGATAAAACCAAACAAAATTCCCGCAACCATTTCGAATAGAAAACCACCGCCACATCTCTTTTTTTTATATATTTTTAAGAGAACAGACAAGGTAGAGACAAGAAAGGCGGGCGCTTCCGAGGAGACGCCCGCCCAACTATACTATAAGGGATGATTAATGATGGAACAAACGGACATGAGTGAAGGCCATCGCCATCCCATATTTATCGCAAGTTTCAATCACATTATCATCACGCACAGAACCGCCTGGTTGAGCGATAAAACGCACACCGCTCTTATGAGCGCGCTCGATATTGTCGCCAAAAGGGAAAAATGCGTCGGAACCCAACGCTACATTGTCCAGCTTCGTCAACCATGCCTTCTTCTCCTCTCTGGAAATAGGCTCAGGCTTTTCCGTGAAGAACTGCTCCCATACGCCATCCGCCAAGACATCCTCGTAGTCATCGGAGATATAGACATCGATGGTATTGTCACGATCCGCGCGACGGATTCCCTCCTTGAAAGGCAAAGCCATCACTTTCGGGTGTTGGCGGAGGAACCATATATCCGCCTTGTTGCCAGCCAATCGGGTGCAATGGATACGAGACTGCTGTCCCGCACCGATACCGATGGCCTGACCATCCTTCGCATAGCATACGGAATTGGACTGCGTATATTTCAGTGTAATCAAAGCGATCAACAAATCACGTTTGGCCTCATCAGAGAACGATTTCACCTTGGTAGGGAACTCCGTGAACAAGGACTCATCGATCTTCACCTCGTTCCTGCCCTGCTCGAAAGTCACGCCGAACACTTGCTTCCTTTCTATCGGGTTAGGCTTATACGAAGGATCCATCTGAATCACATTATAGGTGCCTTTACGCTTGTTCTTCAATATCTCCAACGCCTTCTCCGTGTACCCGGGTGCGATCACACCATCAGACACCTCCCTGTTGATTAAGAAAGCCGTCTCCTCGTCACACACATCAGACAACGCGATAAAGTCGCCATATGAAGACATACGGTCAGCCCCCCTCGCACGAGCATAGGCAGTAGCCAACGGAGAGAGTTTGGCATCATTCACGAAATAGATCTTCTTCAACGTCTCCGACATCTCCACAGCGACAGCGGCACCTGCCGGACTAACATGCTTAAAGGAAGCTGCGGCGGGTAGCCCTGTAGCCTCCTTCAATTCCTTCACTAACTGCCAACTGTTAAACGCATCCAGGAAATTAATATAACCCGGACGGCCATTCAATACCGTGATAGGCAACTCGCCCTCCTCCATGTAGATACGGGAAGGCTTCTGGTTGGGATTACACCCATACTTCAACTCTAATTCTTTCGCCATCTTTAAGCTAATTTATTAAATACGGGGGGATGATAAGTCCCCCCGCCATATTTATCTCTCGTAATATTCCTCTACCCTACGGTCTACCCGGTAGCCCCACTCATCCACATAATAGTCATCATAGATAAGGACCAACCTCCAATGGGAAAGATAATCAATATTATAGTACCAATCACCATCATGCGTGGAGATGCGCAGCTCGCCATGACGGGTATCCCATGACGCATGTTCCCAATCTGTATAGACCCGACCAAAGCGGGAAACGTATGTACTTTTTATCGACACCGAACCATCAAAATGGAACCGGAAAGATAATTCCTCATTCGCATATTCCGTATACTCGGCACCACCCGGCACATCATCATGATAGACGGTCTTTGTCCAATGCCATGGATCCCCAACGAGAAGATCCTCATCCCTCTCATCATCATAATAATCAAAACATGAGCTCATGACAAGGAGAGGAAGGGCTAACATAATTTTAAACAATACACTTTTCATGACTCCTAATAATTAAATGATGAATAAATCTGCTACAAAAATACGAATAAAAAGATTTAAACCATACACAATCGACGAAACGTCCATTCTGATAGACGAATAAAGGGCAGAAACGGGTATATAGCCATCCGCCACACCTCTATCGATCCTCCCGCTTTAATGGTTTACCCATAAAATTGTACCCTACACTCCATGCGACATACTGCGCTTTCGAGAAATATGCGGCTCTAACACCCACACTCGCATACAAAGGGCCTTTAGGATGAATCTTCACACCAACCACCTCATACATCCTTGTCAATGACTCGTCACCATGCATGATATCATAGCCGATATTTAGGAAAAATGAGAAGCCATACATGATCAACTCGTTTTTCGCTGAGAGTCCAAGGTTGAAACGATCTCTCTTATTGCCCAACCACACACGCTCGTACATCTTACCATCCGCCTCATCCAACACATAATCCGCACGTGCACCCACACTCTCGTCATACATAAAATCCAGGCTCAAACCGCAGCGGTAACGATACGAGCAGCGTAACATCGGAGCGTAACTGGCCGCAAAAATAGGATGGCGGTATTGAACAAACTGTGTGCTCAAATCAGTTCCTCTCCCGTCATAATATATCTGACGGAAAGATCGGGTAAGAGTGACGTCATGCTCCAGACGCAAAGGGACATGCGGTGCGTGAAGGGAAGTATCCTTCCTGACCTTATTCTCCGAATCGTTCAGGTTGTAAGATAACGCGACAGAGGCCGCATAGTTGTTCAAGCCCCGGTTAGGCATAGTGGTGGCACCGTTGGAGAAATGGGTGAGCGAGACGCCCGCCTTCAAGTCCAATCCACCAGGGATAACAAACTTGAGATAAGGGAAAAAGGAGATATGCGCATTATGCTTCCACCCCACCGCAACATTATCAGGGTTCTTGAATCTATCGTAGTGGTTCCAATTGGTGGAATAGCCAAAATTGATTTCGTAATTCAATTTCAACCATCTCGTTATATAGGCAATCCTTGCGCCATACGTGCCAAAAACAGAGATAGGCTTGCCCAACCGTTCGTCATGGAAACGAGGAAACGCGATACCCACCCCATAGTACGGGTTACGGTAAGCCCGCGCCTGCCAGCGGTCTGGTCTGACGCCACAATTCATTTGGATGATGACATCGGAGAAATCATGCACTTCCCGCTCCGCCGCATACTCCCAACTTTGCTTTATCAAATCGTAGTGGCCACCCTTCACGAAATCATTCGTGGAGAAGACACCACCGACATCCATTCTCACACCAAAGGACAACGGAAGCTTAGCCTCCTGCCCCGCAACATGCGGATCCTCCGCGAAGAGACCAGCAAAGGGAAACGACACACAGCCAATGATGACCAACAAGCGTAATGTAGAAATCATAAAAAACCTCATCCATCAACTCTACTTCAGGAACGAACCCCACACTAGCAAAAAGATCCGAGCCTCAGTGAACAATCAAACGGCGGATGCATCCATACACACGCACGGAATCCGCCACCGCGAAAGTAAGAAAAAACACAGTACCAATAAGAGAACCCATTTGGATTTTTTTAAAATTCAACCTATTTTTGCAATAAACAAAAAAATAGAAAACGATGAAAAAAGCAATACTATTCATTTTCGCCTTACTGACCACAAGCATCTTGAATGCGGAAATTCAGCGTCCTGTCAAATGGAACATCTCCTGCAGTGAAATAGACAAAAACAACACGATAACCATCTCTTTCCAAGCCAACATAGACGATGGCTGGCACATCTACGGCATGGAAATGCCCCAAGACGGACCTATCGCGACCAGCTTCAATTTCACGCTCAACAAGGGGGCCACACCTGCCGGCTCCACGACTGCAAACAAGAAGACAAAATGCGGAATGGACAACCTGTTCGGCATGGAACTCTGCGAATACAGCGGAGCGGTCACCTTCCAACAAAAAATGAAGGTTTCCCAAGAGAAAGGATACAAGATCGTCGGATACGTGGAATACATGGCTTGCGACAACACCAACTGCCTCGCTCCTACCAAAGAGAAATTCTCCTTCGAAAAGGGAGGGGAGAAAGTGGCGGAAGCTGTGGTAGAGCAACAGGACACCACTTCGGCAACCCCGGATGCAGTCGCCCCTGCGCAGGAGGCCAACGACACGTGGAAACCTGTGATTGACCAGATGAACTCCAACGAGTCCGAAGGTGAGCCAAGGAAGCAATCCCTACTGGGAATTTTCCTCTTGGGATTACTTGGTGGTCTATTAGCCGTCCTCACCCCTTGCGTATGGCCGATCATCCCTACGACGGTCAGCATCTTCATGAAACAGAATGGAGACGAGCGCAAAGGGAAGATAAGCGCTCTCCTCTTCGGAGCATCCATCATCCTCATCTATGTGGGCTTGGGCATCATCCTCACGTTACTGTTCGGAGCCAATGTGCTCAACGACATAGCCACGGGCGCCTTCATCAACATCCTGCTCTTCATCCTGCTTGTCGTCTTTGCGATCGCCTTCTTCGGAGGATTTGAGCTCTCCCTGCCAGCCTCCTGGAGTACCAAGCTCGAGAACAAAGCGGACGAGAGCACAGGCATCGTCAGCATCCTCTTCATGGCGCTGACCCTTGTGATCGTATCCTTCTCATGCACAGGTCCGCTAATCGGAACGCTCCTGGTGGACGTCTCCTCCGGACATAGCATCCTGCCGCCAGTGATAGGCATGTTAGGATTCTCCATAGCGCTCGCCGTGCCATTCACCCTCTTCGCCTTCTTCCCAAGCCTGGTGAAGAAAAGACCTAAATCCGGGAGCTGGCTGAACACGACCAAGGTGCTGTTAGGTTTCTTCGAACTCGCCTTCGCCTTCAAGTTCCTCTCCGTGGCCGATATGTCATACGGTTGGGGCATCCTCAGCAGAGAGACATTCCTCTGCATCTGGATCGTCATCTTCGCCATGGCTGGATTCTACATCCTAGGCAAGATCCGTTTCAAAGACGAGGAGCCATTAGAGGGGATATCGGTCTGGAGACTATTCGGAGGTGGAGCCGCATTGGCTTTCGCCATCTACTTGGTTCCTGGATTGTGGGGCGCACCGCTCAAGGCCGTTAGCGCGTTCGCACCGCCGATCAAGACACAGGACTTCAACCTGCAGACGACGGAAGAGGCCCAATTCAACGACTACGACGAAGCCATCGCATACGCCCAAGAGACGGGCAAACCTATACTGGTGGACTTCACGGGCTACGGCTGCGTGAACTGCAGGAAGATGGAGACCGCCGTTTGGAACAAGCCGAGAGTGAGCGAACTGATCGACAACGAATTCATACTCGTCTCCCTCTTCGTGGACGACAAACGCAAACTGCCAGAGCCTCTCACCCTCAAAAAGGGCGACAAGGAGGTCGAAGTGAGCACCTACGGCGAGAAGTGGAGTTTCCTCGAAGAATATAAATTCGGAGCCAACGCCCAGCCTTTCTACGTGATCCTCGACAAAAACGGGAACGCATTAAGCAAATCGATGGGCTTCACCGAAGAGGTGGACAAATTCGTGAAATTCCTCCAAGACGGGTTGGATAGGCACAAGGAGGCGTCATCCATCAAACCATTCACAATGAAAACATTAGGAGAATAATTCAATAAACCGATACGCATCATGACAGAAGATCTTTTGAAGAGACGATCCATCCGCAAGTTCAAGGAGAGCGACGTGCCGGACAACCTGCTCAATGAGTTGTTCACCGCCGCATTCCAGTCCTCGACGACGGGTAATATGCAGTTGTACAGTGTCATCGTGACACGTGACAAGAAAAAGAAGGAAGAACTGGCACCCGCCCACTTCAACCAACCCGCCTATGCGAATGCACCTATCATCCTGACCTTCTGTGCGGACTTCAACCGATTCAACAAATGGTGCGAACAAAGGAATGCCACACCGGGATATGGCAATGCGGAATCTCTCATCTGCGCTATCCTCGACACCACCATAGCCGCCCAAACATTCTGCGTGGCGGCGGAGAGGAAGGGACTAGGCATTTGCTACCTAGGCACAACCACCTACAACCCTGACCAAATCGCAAAGGTGCTAGACCTCCCCAAATTGGTGGTTCCTATCGTGACGCTCTCCGTTGGCTACCCGGACGAAAACCCTCCCGTATCGGACAGACTACCACTCGAAGGAATCGTACACCACGAAACATACAAAGACTATACGCCTGCGACAATCGACAAACTGTTTCAACAGAAAGAGGCACTGCAGGAAAACAAAAACTTCGTGAAGGAAAACGGCAAAGAAAACCTCGCGCAAGTCTTCACGGACGTACGATATACGAAGAAAGACATGGAATTCTTCTCCCAAAAGTTAAAAGACTTCATCCGGGAGCAGGGATTTAGGTGATTTTGAATTATGAATTAAGAATTTTGGGACGTTTGTTCGACGTAGTCAATTTTAAATTATATGTCATGAATTATGAATTAAAAGTTGGAAATTGAGAAGAATAATCAAGGCTTTTGCGTAAAAATTTTTTCTTATGAAATTTTTTTCGTAATATCGTGACCGAATTATATAAACAAAAAAACAAGGACTGTGAATACAAAAGAAATCATAGCAGAAATAAAAGCACGGCTACAAATCGATGCTGCGACTTCGGACTCACTATTCAGAGGCTTTGCCGAAGCGCTTAAGAAAGAACTACTTGCCAACAATGTAGTGTCGCTACAAGGATTCGGATCGTTCGAGGCAAGACGGAAAGCGGAACGCATCTCCGTCAACCCCACAACGAAAAAGAGAATGCTAATTCCACCGAAACAGTCCATCGCATTCAAACCAAGCGGCACAATAAAAGAGAAATTTAATCAGTAGTCCTATATCATGAACAACAAAGTCACACTACAAGATTTAGCGGATCAATTGTCTGCGATATCCGGACAATCCAAAAAACTTTCCGAAGGTTTTCTACGAGCACTCACCGAGATTGTGGAGGATGCACTCGCCAAAGACGGTATCGCCAAAGTAAAAGGTATCGGCACATTCAAGATTGTCGCCATCGAAGAAAGGAAAAGTGTTAGCGTGACAGACGGCAGCGCTGTAATCATCCCTGCCCATAAGAAAATCACATTCACGCCAGAGAAAGAGCTCAAGGAGGCTGTAAACAAGCCTTACGAAGACCTGGAAACCTACGTGCTCCCAAGCGATGGACCCGTAGATGGCCCTTTCATCGACGAAGATGATGACGAAGGAGATGGTGAGGATTTGACCTCCTCAACGGACTACACCAATATCAACCCTGTGGATACTAATGCAGGAGCAGGATCCGCCAGCGTTAGCAATATCACCACAAACACAAGCGAATCAACCGTGGCGCAGACCCCGGCTCCAACCATAGAGACTCCACAGACCTCCCAGCCTGTGTCTACCCCGAGCCCGACAGAGCCTATCACGCCTACGAACAACTACGCTTCAACCACAAACGCATATACGACTCCTAGCTCGGGCGCCCCGGCTGTTGAGCCAAGCATAACGACTAATAACACAACGGAATCGGCGAGTGTACAATCCCCTATTCAGGAGACTACCACCCCACCCGTGTACGAGCCTACGCCATCACCGGAGCCGACAATCACGAACACCACCACCCCTACGCCAGAGGCTACGATAGTTCAACAACCAGTGGCGGAGACATGTGCCCCTGTCGGACCAACACCTACCGAGGAGATCCAACAAACTGCGGAAAACACCATTCCTAGCGAAAACACGCAACCGACAACCGCATACACTGCTCCTGGCGAAAGCTCGCAGCAGACAACGGCATACACTACCCCTAGCGAAGGTACACAGCAGACAACCGCATACACTACCCCTAGCGAAGGTACGCAACAGACAACGGCATACACTACCCCTGGCGAAGGTACGCAACAGACAACCGCAAACACTGCTCCTGTCGAAAGCTCGCAGCAGACAACGGCATATACTACCCCTGGCGAAGGTACGCAACCGACAACCGCAAACACTGCTCCTAGCGAAAGTACGACAAAGGAGGCAGAACCAATCACTACCCAAAATCCTCAGGGGACGGTAGAACAACCGACTCAGTCAGAGGTAAAGGAGGAAACGGTTCAAGACGCTGCAACGACCAACAATGAGGCAGATGCGACTGCGGAGAAACAAGCGGAAACAACCGCAAACGCTACAGCAAGCGAACCTACGGCACAATCAACCGATGCGACGCAACCTGCGGCACAGGCTGAGCAAACACAACCTGCGGCGGCAATTGTTAATGAACATAGCGGGAAGCACAAGCACCACAAAAAGAAGAAGAAAGAACGCAACAAGAGCCTATTAGCGATCATCATCATATTAGCACTGCTGATCATAGCGTGCCTGATCTATGCGCTTCGAAGCGACAAGGGATTCGCCAACGGCATAAACGATCTCAAAGGAAAAATCACAAGCATCTTCAACAAGAACGAAGCTGCGGTGGCAGTTAAGGACAGCGTCGCTAAGGCAGACAGTATTTCCAAAGAGCAAGCCGAGGTGGATGAGTTCTTCGAAGAAAAGACGGAGGACATGTACGAGGCGGCACAAGCCGACCAGGAATTCCCAACAGAAGTTGTGGAAGAACAGAATTGGGATTGGTTCGAAGAGGGAGTGAAGAAGTTCATCAAAAAAGAATACCCGAAACTCAACTTCGAAGTCAAGGGAGAACCATCCTATGACACCATACGCAGAGGACAGACCCTCACCTCCATGTCTCGCAAATATTACAATGGAGTGAAAGACTTCTGGGTTTACATCTACCTCTACAACAAAGATGTGATCCGCCGTCCAGACGACGTGTCGGTCGGCACACCGATCAAGATTCCGCAGTTGGACGAGACCGTCATTGATCCAAGCTCATACGAGAGCATCAATGCGGCGAAAGATGTCAAAGAAAGTTACTTAAGGCTATTCAACTAAGAAAGACAACAAACGGAAGAGCCACTTGGAAATTTTTTCAGGTGGCTCTTTTCATGCAGATAGGCAAAAAAGTTAAAGCAATTTAAAAAAATTATAATTGTTATTAAACGGAGGAAAAGATAGGCTATAATTTTGTACATTTGCGTATCAGTATGTGTAAGTGAATAAAAAAGTTTAACGAGAAAATATAAATATTAAAAACATAATAATATGAATCAGTCAATAGACTTCAAAGCTCTGGACGCGAAGATCAAGGAGCACAGCGAGTTCGTAGACCTTTTGACGATGGGCATGAACAAATCCATCGTAGGACAAAAGCACTTAGTGGAATCATTACTCATCGGACTATTGGCCGACGGTCACGTCCTGTTGGAAGGCGTACCGGGATTGGCGAAGACATTAGCCATCAAGACATTGGGCAAACTGATCGATGCGAAATACAACAGAATCCAGTTCACGCCAGACCTATTGCCGGCCGACGTGATCGGTACCATGATCTACAGCCAGAAAACAGAGGAATTCAGCATAAAGAAGGGTCCTGTTTTCGCCAACCTCGTCTTAGCCGATGAGATCAACCGTGCGCCTGCGAAAGTGCAGAGTGCCTTGTTGGAGGCCATGCAGGAGAGACAGGTAACCATCGGAGAAGAGACCTTCAAGTTGCCATCCCCATTCCTCGTGTTAGCCACCCAGAACCCAATCGAGCAAGAAGGAACCTACCCATTGCCAGAGGCACAGTTGGACCGTTTCATGCTGAAGGTACACATCACCTATCCGAAGCCAAAAGAGGAGATGGAGATCATCAAACAAAACATACAGAAGGAAGAGGTGAAAATCACCCCAGTCCTGAAACCAGAAGACATCATCAAGGCAAGAAAGGTTGTTCAAGAAGTCTACGTGGATGAAAAAATCGAGAGATACATCGTGGACATCGTTCAAGCCACACGATTCCCGAAAGAAAAGAATCTGGGTCATCTACAAGACATGATCTCCTTCGGAGGATCCCCACGTGCTTCCATCAATCTTGCATTGGCGGCCCGCACATATGCGTTCTTGATGAAGAGAGGCTATGTCATCCCTGAGGACGTGAGAGCCATCGCACACGACGTGTTAAGACATCGTATCGGATTGAGTTACGAGGCGGAGGCCAACAACGTGACCAGCGAAGACATCGTCAGCGAAATCATCAACGCGGTAGAGGTACCGTGATCAAAGAAGGAACAGCTGAATTCAAACTGAGATGCAAGACACTAACGAAATAATAAAGAAGGTCCGTAAGATCGAGATCAAGACCAAAGGCCTTTCGCGGAACATCTTCGCCGGAGAGTACCACACGGCCTTCAAGGGTCGCGGTATGACCTTCGCCGAGGTGCGCGAATACCAATACGGCGATGACATCCGTAACATCGACTGGAACGTGACGGCTCGCTTCAACAAGCCATTCGTCAAGGTGTTCGAGGAAGAGAGGGAGATGACCATGATGCTCCTTGTCGACGTGTCTGCCAGCGGAGACTTCGGTACGCAAGTGCAGAAGAAGAGAGAGATGATGGCGGAAATAGCCGCCACCATAGCCTTCTCCGCCATCCAAAACAACGATAAGATCGGTGTCATACTCTTCTCCGACAAAATAGAGAAGTTCATTTCCCCGCAAAAGGGAAAGAAACACGTGTTGTACATCATCCGCGAACTGCTCGGATTCGAGCCGGAAAGCAAGAAGACCAATGTCGAGGACGCACTCGTGTACCTCACCAACGTCATCAAGAAAAGATGCACCGCCTTCGTCATTTCCGACTTCATCGACAAGGACTTCCGCCAATCACTGACCATCGCCAACAGAAAACACGACATCGTGGCAATGCAGATCTACGACAAACGTGAGTCGGAGTTGCCTTCCGTCGGACTGATCAAGGTGAAGGACGCGGAGACGGGCGAGGGCATGTGGATAGACACGTCCAGCGCAAAGACGAGGAACATTTACCACGCCAACTGGAGGAAGCGTCAGGAGAATATCCGCCAGACATTCTCCCACTGCGGAGTGGACTTCACCTCCATCTCCACCGACGAAGACTACGTGAAGGCGTTAATGAAACTCTTCCAACAACGTATGTAAAAGAACATCAGAGATGAAAAGACTGAAATACATCATCGGATTACTACTCATGGCGGCGACAACCGCATCGGCGGCTCCTATAACCGTGAAAGCGACGATGGACTCCACCACCCTGCTCATCGGAGAGCAAAGGATCATCCATCTGGAAGTGGAGCAACCCAAAATCGTCAGACTGCATTTCCCTGATTTCACAGAAAATAACCTTTTGGCAGGCGGCGTAGAAGTACTCCGCTCTTCCAGAAAAGACACAACGGTGATCAAGGGAGGGAACTTGCGGATCAAGGAGGACCTCATCGTCACCGCCTTCGATACGGGTCGATATGAATTACCGCCCTTCAAATTCGAGACGCACGAACCAGGATACTCATCCGAATACTTGACGGAAAAAATCATCGTGGATGTGGTCACCATCGAGGAAGACTTCACCAAAGCGAAGCTCAAAGGCAACCACGACATCTACCGTCCAGGGTTCAACTTCACACGAATATTCCATTACCTTTCGTTCGTGCCACTCTTCGCTGGCATACCCTTCATATTCATCGTGAGCGTCCTATTCTTCACTAGAAGGAAGAAACAGACAATCATCACCTTCGACACGATAGATAGACGAACGCCGCAAGAGCTCGCCCTTTCATCGCTCAAGGATATCAAGGAAGAGAAGATTTGGGAGAAGGGACAAGACAAGAAATACTACACGCAGATTACCGATACCCTGCGTAACTACTTCTTGGAGAGATTCCAGATCAGCGCCTTCGAGATGACTTCCAACCAAATCATCGAGGAACTACGGGAAAATGAGGACGCGAAACTTGTCGAGGACAAGATCAACCAAGTTTTCAAACTCTCCGACATGGTCAAGTTCGCCAAATATCAACCTTCCAAGGAGGAGAACGAAATGAGCATCGTCAATGCGATGTTCATCGTACAGCAGACCGCACAGACCGTCCAAGAGGAACAGGAAGGTTCAGACACCCAGCAGTTAGAGAAAACAAATGACGATGGGAAACCATTTACGTTATCCTAAAAAGAGCTAGCATTATGACAATCACATACGCACAACCAGACTATTTTTACCTACTGCTACTTTTGATACCAATCGTGGCATGGTATATCTGGAAGAACGGCAAAACCATTCCTAGCATGCGTATTTCCACCACGTCCACATTCAAGGGAATACGCAAGAGCTATAAGACATACCTGATGCATCTTCCTTTCATACTCAGGATGTTAGCCATCGTTGCGATCATCTTCGCATTGGCGAGGCCACAGTCTTCCGACAACCTCTCCAACAAGAATGTGGAGGGTATCAACATCGTGATGGCATTGGATATCTCCGAGAGTATGCGGGCCGAAGACCTGAAACCGACAAGGTTGGACGCCGCCAAGAAAATCGGTGCGGAGTTCATCATGAATAGACCGAACGACAACATCGGCTTGGTCGTATTCGCCGGTGAAAGCTTCACCCAAAGCCCGCTCACCACAGACAAGACCGCACTGGTCAGCCTGCTGAACAACGTGAGCGACGACATGGTGGAGGACAAAGGAACTGCCATCGGACTGGGTATCGCCAATGCGGTCAACAGAATCAAAGACGTGGACGCACCTTCCAAGATCATCATCC
Organism: Paludibacteraceae bacterium; assembly: GCA_045226255.1. GTDB lineage: Bacteria > Bacteroidota > Bacteroidia > Bacteroidales > Paludibacteraceae > UBA1181. The sequence goes on from JBGVCG010000016.1 coordinate 460,689, forward strand.
TGCTGACCGACGGTTCCAACAACCGTGGAGAAATCGACCCGCTGACAGCAGCCGACCTCGCGGCGACCTTCAAAATAAAGGTCTACACCATCGGCGTCGGAACCAATGCGCCGCAAGCCCCTATCCGAATCAACGGACAAAAGCTGATGATGCCTGTGGATATCGACGAAACAACGCTGAAGAACATAGCGAACAAAACAGGTGGAAGATATTACAGGGCAACCAACAACGAGTCTCTGAAATCCATCTACGCCGAGATAGACCAGTTGGAAAAGACAAAAATACAAGTGACGGAATATTGTAAAAAGAGCGAGGAATACTTGCCTTGGGCAATCGCCGCACTGATCTTGTTCATTCTTGAGATAGTGCTCCGCAAAACATTGTTACGCCACATACCATAAAAAGGAGGAAGAGAGATGCTATTCAAATTCGCAAACCCAGATATTCTATTGCTGCTGTTCATCGTGCCTGCCTTCATCATAGGCTTTATCGTCACGAGAATACTGCGGACAAAAAACATAAAGAAATTCGGAGAATCCAACCTGATGAAGGACCTGATGCCAGGCGCCTCCAGTGGAAAGGAGATCATCAAATTCTGCCTGATGATGCTCGCCTTGGTGGCCCTCATCATCTGCGTGGCACGCCCTCAGTTCGGTTCGAAACTGCAGAACGTGAAGAAGAAAGGGGTCGAGGTGATGGTCGCATTGGACATCTCCAACTCCATGTTGGCGGAAGACATCAAACCGAACAGATTGGAACGTTCCAAAAACATGCTATACCAAATATTGGATGGGTTAGACAATGACAAAATCGGTGTCGTAGTGTTCGCGGGAACCGCCTTCACGCAACTCCCTATCACGACAGACTACCAATCGTCAAGGATGTTCATCTCCTCCATCACCCCCAAACTGATTGACATGCAAGGAACCGCCATTGGCGGCGCACTGGAGAAAGCTTGCACCGCATTCTCTGAAGAGACCGAAAACGGAAAATCAATCATTGTCATCACTGATGGTGAAAACCACGAGGACGATGCGGAAGCCGCAGCCAAGAAAGCGGCGGAGAATGGCATACAGGTGAACGTGGTAGGAATCGGTTCCGTCAATGGTGCACCCGTACCTATCGAGGGCACGAACGACTACATCCGTGACCAGGCGGGCAACTACATCAGCTCCGCCCTCAACGAAACCATGTGCATGAAAATAGCGAAGGCAGGCAATGGCATCTATGTGCGGGCAGACAACTCCAACAATGCGCTGAAAGTCATTCAGGAGGAGATAAATAAAATATCCAAACATGAGGTGGACGTCAAAGTATACTCCGAATACGAAGAGCAATACCCGACCTTCGCATGGATCGCACTGATCATCCTCGTCGCAGAGATCTTCATCATGGAAAAGAAGAACAAACTATTCAGGAACTTCAAATTATTCAACAAATAATTGTAGCAGATTATGACTTGGAAAAAATACATATTAATCATTGTAGGCACTATCTTCATAATGATTATATCACTTATAATCAACGTGATATATTTCTCAGATAGCCCAACCATCCGAGCAAATGACGACATCAAAGAAGGAAATAAATTTTATGGCAAAGCTCAGTATGAAAACGCCCTGAAAGAATACAACAGTGCGCTCTTCAAAGACTCTCTCTCCTATGGGGCTGAATACAACAAAGCCAGCACATACAACAAAAAGAAAAGATACGATTTGGAGGACTCAACCTACCAGAACGCAGCGCGCAAATACCAAGTGGTGAATAGATTCTCCCCCTTTGAGAACGACGAATTTCTATCAAAGACATTCCACAACAAGGGTAATTGCAACATGACGCAAGTCACTCCCTTGGACTCCATCATCATGATTGGCGAAGATCTGAAGAACCAATCCGAACAACCTAATGCTGCCCAAAACGCAGACTACAAGAATCAATACCAGAAGCTGGCGGGGGATCTGACCCACGTGCAAAAGGCAATCGGCGATTACAAGAATTCATTGCGGGAAGGCCCGAATAATGATAGTACAAGGTTCAACCTCGCCTATGCGCAGGAGTGTGAGAAAAGGTTGCTGGACATCCTGAAGGACATCACTCCGCCAAACAACCAGAACCAGCAAAACCAACAGAATCAACAGAACCAGAACAAAGATCAACAGAACCAAGACCAACAGGACCAGCAGAACCAACAGGATCAGCAGAACCAGGACCAAAACAGCAAGGAAGATGAGCGCAGGGACACCAACGAAAAAAATGGTGAGAAAGACCAAAACGCTGAACTTTCCCAAGAGAATGCGGAACAAATCCTGAAGGCGATGGAAAAGGATGAAGAGAACACCTTGAAAAAGGTTCGCATACAAAGAGACAAGAACCATCAGAGGAAGAGAATCGAGAAAAACTGGTAATACGGTCCACCATCCGAAAAATGGAAGACGCTCGCTTAGATGCAAATACGTCAAACATAAATCGGGGAATGGAATGATAAAAAAACATTGAGAATAAGCGGTAATTTAGTACCTTTGCAGGTGCAAACAGAATAGGATATGAAAGATAGAATATTGATAGCACTACTGCTCCTAATGGGAGGCTTCAACATGCTGAAGGCCAACAACGACAACGTGTCATTCACGCTCAAGGCCCCATCAGTAGTGGAAATGAATCAACAGTTCAGGGTCGAATACACCATCACCAACGCATCTCCCCAGATTTCGGAACCAGACCTGCGGGATTTCTCAGTGTTGGCAGGTCCTTCCCAATCGCAGTCTAGCTCGGTCTACATGACCAACGGCAACTATACCCGACAGACATCCATGTCTATCTCCTACATACTTACGCCTAAGAAAGAGGGAACTTTCACCATCTCTCCTTCCAGCTTCAAACACAACGGAGAAACCATCATGTCCAACGCAGTCACCATCAAGGTCGTACCTGCTGGACAAAACCCGGCGCAACAAGGAAACGGACAAGGCAACCAAGGAGGACAAGCCGCAGCCGCCAATGTCGGCAACGACGTATTCATCAAAACAACATTCTCCAAGAAGACCGTGTACGAGCAAGAGGAAATCGTGGCAACCATCGTCCTCTACCACAAAGGGAATGTCTTGGAAATCGAAGACTACAAGATGCCTGAATACAAAGGCTTCATCAGCAAAGATATTCAACTGAAAAGGGAAGAGCAACCAGGAACGGACGTCGTGAACGGTGTGAAATACCAGACATTCAAGTTGAAACAAACTATCCTCTACCCGCAAAAGAGTGGTCCGATCGAAATCGAGAAGGGTCAGCTCACCGCCATCATTCAAGTGCCGACAGGCGGACAAAGAAGAGGGTTCTGGGGCTTCGACGACATCTTCAACACCATGAAGAGAGTCAGGAAGATAATCCCTATAGAGGGGACGAAGATAGAAGTTAAAGCACTCCCGACAGAAGGCAAACCAGCGGATTTCAACAACGCAGTGGGTTCCTTCAAAATGGAGAGCGACATCAGCAAGACCGAGACCAAGGCCTACGAACCAATTACCATCAAAGTAAAAATATCAGGTACCGGTAACATCAAGTACGTGAAGAGCCCTACTTTTGAGTTCCCTTCAGACTTCGACACCTACGCTCCAAAAGAAAACCAAAAAATCAACGGAAACTCAGGCACAAGGGAAATCGACTACTTGGTCATTCCTCGCCACGCAGGAACATTCGAAATCCCTGCCGCCACCTTCTCTTACTTCGATCTGAACACAAAACGGTACAACACGCTTAAGACAAAAGCGTTCACTCTGAATGTGGAGAAGGGAGAAAACAATGCGGAAAACAACCAAGTAATCTCCAACTACACAAACAAAGAGAATGTCAAATATCTCGGCACGGATCTCCGCTACATCAACGTGACAAACACAACAGTGGAGAAACGCAAAGGGAATCTGTACGGAACCCTTGCATTCTGGCTGTGGTATATCATTCCTCTCCTTCTCTTCGTCGCTCTGACAATCCTATACAGGAAACAAATCAAGGAGAACGCTAACATCGCATTGGTGAAGAACAAGAGGGCCAACAAGCAAGCGAAGAAACGTCTGAAACAAGCCGACACCTACCTGAAGAGTGGTGAAAGCGAAGCCTTCTACGAGGAGGTGATGAAAGCATTGTGGGGCTATATCAGCGACAAGCTAAGCATCCCAACCTCCCAACTCAACAAAGACACCATCGAGCAGGAATTGGAGAACCGTAACGTAAGCGAAGAAACCATCCGCTCATTCATGGACATTCTCAGCACATGCGAGTTCGCCCGTTTCGCTAAATCAGACAGCCAAAACTCGATGGACGAGATGTACAACCAAGCGGCAGACGTAATCGGTAAATTGGAAGAACAAGTAAGAAAGTAGAATATGAAAAGAATTATTATATTACTGACATTGGCTTTGATGGCCGTCAACGCTTTCGCGGTAGACTCCAACATCATGAAACAAGCCAACGAAGCCTATAAGGCGGGAAACTACGCATTGGCGGATAGCCTATATACCAATGTGATGTTAAAGGAAGGCACTTCATACGCCTTGTACTACAACCTCGGAAACGCAAAATACAAACAGGGCGAAATCGCTTACGCCATCCTCTACTACGAGAAGGCTCTAAAGATCAAGCCTGACTACGAAGACGCAAAATACAACCTCGATATGGCAAAGAGCCAAACCGTGGACAAGATCGAAACCATGGAGAAATTCGTCCTCTCGGAATGGAACCAATCCATCCAAAACGGAACATCCTCCAACGGTTGGGCGAAATGGAGCATCTTCGCATTCATCCTTACCCTAATCCTCGCTGGTCTGTACATCTTCTCTAAAAAGGTCCTGATAAAGAAAATAGCATTCTTCTCAGCCATCCTAACATTAGTGTTCTCCATCGTATCATTCGGCTACGCCAAAGCGCAAAACAATGCCACGACAAAAGATGAGAGCGCCATCATCATCGCTCCTACGGTTACGGGCAAGAGCACACCGGATGAGTCTGGAACAGACCTCTTCGTGTTACACGAAGGAACAAAGGTTCGAATCAAGAGCAAACTCGGCGATTGGATCGAGATTCAAATGGAAGACGGAAACACAGGTTGGATTTCCTCTAAAAAATTGGAAGTCATATAATTGACCTGCTAACATAGCAACCATTAGACGTTGGATTCTATGACCCAGCGTTTCCAATAAAGAAAGAGTCTCAACGAAGCTCTTTCTTCGGTTCTCAGGAATAAATGAATTATCGTTATGGCAGAATTGGATTTCAACGAGACGCAAGCGGCTATCGCAAATTACACCGACGACGACATCAAGCACTTGGAAGGTCTTGAGCACGTCAGGCTCCGCCCAGGTATGTACATCGGAAAACTGGGTGACGGTTCCCACTACGACGACGGAATCTATGTGCTGCTGAAAGAGGTGATAGACAACAGTATCGACGAGTTCAGAATGGGCGTCGGCAAGCAGATCGAAATCACCCTGCAGGACGGTGCTGTGACGGTAAGAGACTATGGTCGAGGCATTCCGTTAGGCAAGATCGTGGAAGCGGTCTCCATCATGAACACGGGTGCTAAATACGACAATAAATCATTCAAGAAGTCTGTCGGACTGAACGGTGTGGGTACAAAAGCGGTCAACGCCCTCTCCGAAAGTTTCAGGGTACAGAGTATCCGTGACGGCAAGACAAGAATCGCTGAATTCAGCCGTGGCGAACTCGTCAGCGACACCGGAATCATCGACGGTGAAGGCGAGAACGGCACTATCACCTACTTCAAACCGGACAATGACCCGAAAATCTTCGGGAACTACAAATACAAAGATGAGTTCGTGGAGACCATGCTCCGCAACTACACCTATCTGAACACAGGCCTCTCCATGATCTTCAACGGACAGAAGTTCGTGTCAAGACATGGATTGCTGGACTTGCTCAACGCCAACTTGGTGGAGAACCCTCTCTACCCTATCATCCACTTCAAAGGAGAGGACATCGAGATAGCCTTCACCCACTGCATGCAGTACGGAGAGGACTACTACTCCTTCGTCAACGGTCAGCATACCACCCAAGGCGGTACGCACCAATCCGCCTTCCGTGAGGCAATCGGCAAGACCATCAAAGAGTTCTACAACAAGAACATGGAGTTGCCTGACATCCGCGCAGGTATTGTGGCGGCAATCTCCATCAGCGTGGAGGAGCCGGTCTTCGAGAGCCAGACAAAGACAAAACTGGGCTCACGCGACATGAACCCTACGGATGGGGTATCCATCAATAAATTCGTCAACGACTTCGTCAAGGAGCAACTCGACAACTATCTGCACAAGAACCAAGACACCGCGGATATCCTCCTGAAGAAAATACAGGACGCCGAGAAGGAAAGGAAGGCCATCGCCGGCATCACCAAAGCCGCAAGGGAAAGGGTGAAGAAAGTGAGCCTCTGCAACCGCAAACTACGCGACTGCCGAATCCACTACAACGACACCAAAGGCACCGACCAAGAGAAGACCAGCATCTTCATCACCGAGGGAGACTCCGCGAGCGGTTCCATCACAAAGAGCCGTGATGCTAACCTCCAGGCTGTATTCTCCCTGAGAGGAAAGCCTGAAAACAGTTACGGGAAGAAACGTACCATCGTCTACGAGAACGAGGAGCTGAACCTCCTCCAAGCCGCACTGAACATCGAAGACGGCATGGAGGGACTGCGCTACAACAAGGTGATCATCGCCACCGATGCCGATGTCGACGGAATGCACATCCGTCTGCTGTTGCTCACCTTCTTCCTGCAATTCTTCCCTGACCTCGTACGCAACGGACACGTCTACATACTGGAGACCCCTTTGTTCCGCGTGAGGGACAAGAAACAAACCTTCTACTGCTACTCGGACGAGGAGAGGATCAACGCCATCAATGCGCTGGAGAAGTCTGGTTCGAAAGTGGAGATCACCCGATTCAAAGGTTTGGGAGAGATCTCGCCAGACGAGTTCAAGGGGTTCATCGGCGACAATATCAGACTCGACCAAGTCTCCATGAGGAAAGACGACGACCTCAGCAATATGCTGGAGTTCTACATGGGCAACAACACCCAGCAACGTCAAGACTTCATCATCGATAACCTGGTAATCGAGGAGGACGCACCAAACGAATAACAACACTGAGAAAATATAACATCAATTACAATGAAGGATTTAAAAGACATGGTAGTGGGCATCTGCAACGACCACGCAGGCGTAGAGGTGAAGAACTACATCATCGAGCAATTAGGAGACCAAGTACAAGCGTTCATGAACTTCGGAACCAACACGACCGACAGCTGCGACTACCCTGACTATGCGCATCCCATGGCTGAAGCGATAGAAAACGGACAATGCGACATGGGCATCGCCATCTGTGGAACTGGCAACGGAATCTCCATGACCTGCAACAAGCACCAAGGCATACGCGCCGCCCTCTCATGGGAGGTGGAGATCGCCCAATTAGGCCGCCAGCACAACAACGCCAACGTGGTAGGCATCCCTGCCCGCTTCATCTCCAAAGAGAAGGCGTTGGAAATAGTGAAGGCATTCCTCACCACCGATTTCGAAGGAGGAAGACACGAGCGCAGGGTCGCTAAGATACCTGTGAAATAAGCCGTCACAAGGCAAGAAGAAACAACGCGCAAATTGTCAATAGGCAATGCACAAAAAAGTAGGACGATGTACACTGTACATCGTCCTTTATTTAATCCCCAAGACAAACTCTTAACTCTTAACTCTTAATTCTTAACTCTTAATTACCTAATCCCCCTTTTATTCAAGGCCTTCCGATACTTATTAGCATTCGCTTGGTGCGCATCATAGGTGGCGGCGAAGTTATGGTAGCCTGAGAAATCCTCCTTAGCGCACATGTAGATATAATCATGGTTCTCGAAATTGAGCACCGCATCGATCGCCTCGATGGAAGGGATACGGATCGGTCCCGGAGGCAAACCCACATACTTGTACGTGTTGTAAGGCGAGTCATATTCCAGATGTCCCTTGTAGATACGTTTCAGCGAAAAATTCTGCAAAGCGAACTTCACCGTAGGATCCGCCTGTAAAGGAATGCCCTGATGGTAACGGTTCAAGTACAAGCCCGCCACACGAGGCTTCTCGTCCACCTTACGGGTCTCCTCGTCGACGATAGAAGCGAGCGTGCTCACCTGTTGTTGGGTCAGACCAACCTCCGCCAACTTGTCCAACCGCTCGTTTGTCCAGAACTTATCATATTCCTTCTTCATGCGGTGGATAAGGTCCTCCGGGGAGATGTCCCAATAGACCTCATACGTGTTAGGGATAAACAAGGAAACAATATTCTCAGGGTTTGTACCATACTTAGCGCAAACATTCTCGTCACACAAAGCCGTAAGCATATCACTCTGTGTCATACGAAGGTTCTTGGTAATCTTCTCCGCCAAATCCTTCTTTGTACGTATGTTATTGAAGGTCAGCCGCACAGGAGACTGTTGTCCATACATGAGTTTATGGACAAACGTGAGGGAGTTCTCACCCTCCACCAATTCATAGCGTCCAGAAATCACATTACCCGGGTAATTCAACAACTTGGAGACGAAGCGGAAGGCCAGTTCAGACCGCAACGCATTCATGCTTTTCAACGAATCCAGCACATCGTTATAGGTGGCGTTCTCATAGACCAGCAAATGCTTCGAATCCCCATTCACCCGCACATTAGGCGAAAAGAGGGAATAGAGGGAGAAACCTCCCACCGCCAAAGCCACGACAACAATCGCCGCACAAACAATGCGTTTGGTTCCCTTATGGTTCTTTTTGGATGATTTCTTTTTCATGGCACCACATCACTATAAAAAAAAAGTTAGCTCGTAAACGAACTAACAAGAATAATGCAAAAGCGGTGAGAGGGGGATTCGAACCCCCGGTACGGTAACCCGTACGTCAGTTTAGCAAACTGGTGGTTTCAGCCACTCACCCATCTCACCAAACCCCTTTCGGATTTGCAGTGCAAATGTAGTACTAAATACTGAATCAAGCAAACGGAAAGCAACATTTTTTCGCCTTTTTGCCGAAAAAATCACCGAAAAACTTCGTTTACAATTCTTTCCGTCGCACCACGATTCTCATTCACATAACCCGCCGTTTGGGCAGAAGCAGACTGAAGCAACGTGGAGTTCTCCTCTAACAAACTATCCATCAAACCATTAAACTCATCAGCGTTTTGGATGGAGAAGGCACCACCGCGCTTCACCATGTCCACCGCCTCCTGGAAACGCTCGTGGTTAGGTCCGAAGAGTACCGGCATGCCATAGACGGCGGCCTCCAACGTGTTATGGATTCCTACACCGAAGCCCCCACCGATATAGGCCACCTTGCCGTACTTATAGATGGAGGAGAGCAGACCGAAACAATTGATGATCAAACAATCCGCCTTAGCCGCAGCCGCCTCGTCCGTATCCTTGTAGAAGACATACGGGCGCTTCAGCTTGGATACGATGCTATCCAAATGAGCCTGATGGATCTCATGAGGCGCCAAAATCATCTTCACCTCCGGATGGTTGTTGAAATAGTCACACAGAATATCCTCATCCTTCGGCCATGAACTACCCGCCACGATCACCTTGGAGCCCTCCGCAAACGCAGAGACGATAGGCAACTCCTTAGACTTGGCGGCGATATCAGCGACACGGTCGAAACGGGTGTCACCCGACAATGAGACGTTCTTCACCCCTATAGAGGAGAGCAAATCCAGCGAAACTTGGTTCTGGACAAACAAATGGGTAAAGCAGTGAAGCACCTTCCGGTACCATGCGCCATACCACTTGAAGAACACTTGGCTAGGGCGGAAAATAGCCGAAACGATATACGTAGGGATACTCCTTCTCTTCAGCCCGGAAATATAGTTCATCCAAAACTCATACTTGATGAATATAGCATACGACGGATTCACCACATCCAAGAATTTATTGGCACTCCAGGAAGTGTCAATCGGAAGGTAACAGACCACATCGGCCCCCTCATAATTCTTCCGCACCTCATACCCGGATGGGGAGAAGAATGTTAGGACGATCTTATATTCGGGCTTCATCTGCCTCAGTTTTTCGATGATCGGCCTACCCTGCTCGAACTCGCCCAAAGAGGCGGCATGTACCCATACATACCGTGAGTCCTTGTCGATTCTCTCCGCAAGGAACTCCAGCACACCTTGCCTACCCTTGCAGAATTTGGACGCTTTTTCGTTCCAAAAAGAGGCAACCCACACACCGAAATGGTATATGAGCATACCCAAATTGTACAGCAACTTTACCATTACTTAATAACCTCCAACGCCCTGTTCACACGGGCAATTGTCTCTTCTTTTCCTAAAATATCTATAATATTGAAAATATGAGGACCCTTAGCCGCACCGACCAAGGTGATACGGAACGAGTTCATCACCGTTCCCAAATTGTAGCCTTTCGAAGCCACCCAATCCAACACCAACTGTTCGTTTTCAACAACTTTAGAGTAATCATCAATACCTTTCAACACCTCCACCAACTCACGCAGGCACTGAGGGCTCTCCTCTTTCCAACGCTTCTTCAACGATTTCTCGTCGTATGCGGTCGGCGCCTCAAAGAAGAAGCTTGCCTGCTCCCACAAATCGGCCGGGAACGTGATGCGCTCCTTCACCAAAGAGACGATGTACTTCAGCTTATCGAATGCGCAAACGATGCCCTTCTCCTTCAGGATAGGCTCGAACATATGCGCCACCTCCTCGTCCGACTTACGGATCAGGTACTCATGGTTGAACCATTTGCCCTTCTCGTAGTTGAAACGAGCGCCAGACTTGCTGATACGGTCGATGGAGAAGAGCTCGATCAGCTCGTCCATCGAGAGCATCTCCTGGTCGTTGCCAGGGTTCCAGCCCAACAAAGCGAGGAAGTTGACAACCGCCTCAGGCAGATAGCCAGACTCGCGGTAGCCCGAAGAGATATCACCGCTCTTAGGATCCTTCCATTGCAGCGGGAAGACAGGGAAACCCAATTTGTCACCATCACGCTTGCTCAGCTTACCATTGCCCTCCGGCTTGAGCAACAACGGCAAATGCGCGAAACGAGGCATCGTATCCGCCCAACCTAAGTAACGGTAGAGCAACACGTGGAGCGGTGCGGAAGGCAACCACTCCTCACCACGGATCACATGGGTGATCTCCATCAAGTGGTCGTCCACGATATTCGCCAAGTGATAGGTAGGCAACTCGTCCGCCGCCTTGTACAAAACCTTGTCGTCCAAGATGTTGGAATTGATGACCACCTTGCCGCGCACCAAATCATCCACCTCGATGTCCTCATCCGGCTCCACCTTGATACGAACCACATATTTCTCACCGGCCGCAATGCGTCGGTTCACCTCTTCCTCACTCAACGTCAATGAGTTAACCCCTTGCATACGGGTATGTGAATCATATTGGAAATTAGGGATAGCGTTACGCTTCGCCTCCAACTCCTCCGGCGTGTCGAATGCATAATACGCATGACCGCTCTCAATCAATTGCTTCACATATATCTTATAGATGTCGCGGCGCTCGCTCTGGCGGTACGGTCCGTTAGGGCCACCCACACCCACACCTTCGTCGAAAGTGATACCCAACCATTTGAAGGCTTCGATGATATACTCTTCCGCCCCAGGGACGAAACGCTGGGAGTCGGTATCCTCGATCCTGAGCAGCAAATCGCCACCGTTTTTCTTAGCGAACAAATAATTGTATAAGCATGTCCTCACACCTCCGATGTGCAACGGTCCTGTCGGACTTGGTGCGAAACGCACACGAACTTTTCTTTCTGCCATATTAATGATATTGAATTCGGGGTGCAAAATTACAAAATTGTATGGGATAAATGGTCATGTCTGCTCAAAATTATATACCTTTGGACTATTTAAACGAAGAAACATATGATAGACTATAGCCAAATACCCTCACCCGCATACGTGGTGGACGAAGTCAGACTGAGGAAGAACTTATCACTGATCCAATCGGTAAAAGAGAGATCCGGAGCGGACATTATCCTCGCCTTCAAGGCTTTTGCGCTATGGAAACTATTCCCTATCGTGAGGGAATACATACCCTACTCCACCGCCAGCTCCCTCTCGGAGGCTCGCCTTGCGTACGAGGAGATGGGCAACTACGCCCACACCTACTCACCCGCCTACACGGACGAGGAATTCGCCGAGATCGCCTCGCTGAGCAGCCATATCACCTTCAACTCCATCCAACAATACGAGCGGAGGAAGGCTGAGATTGAGGGATTCAGCCGGCACATATCCTGCGGCATAAGGGTCAACCCGGAGATTTCGCAGGTGGAGACTGACCTCTACAACCCTTGCGCACCAGGCTCCAGACTAGGTGTCACAGTCGATCAGTTCGGCGGCAAACTACCCACAGGCATCGAAGGATTCCATTGCCACGCGCTCTGCGAGTCCTCCTCCTACGAGTTCGAGAAGCTCATGCAGGCGTTCGAGGAGAAATTCGCCACCTTCCTGCCGCAACTCAAGTGGGTGAATTTCGGCGGTGGCCACCTAATGACTCGGAAAGACTACGATGTGGAGCACCTCATAAAGATCGTCAAAGAATTCAGGAGCCGCTATCCATGGCTGAAGGTGATCCTCGAACCCGGAAGCGCCTTCGCATGGCAGACGGGCGAACTCGTCTCCACCGTAGTGGACATCGTGGAAAACCACGGCATCAAGACGGCCATTCTCAACGTGTCGTTCGCCTGTCACATGCCAGACTGTCTTGAGATGCCTTACAAACCAGCCATATTAGGGGCGACAGACGAGGTCGAGGGGAAACCCACCTACCGCATGGGAGGCAACAGCTGCCTGTCCGGCGACTTCGTGGGGTCTTGGTCCTTCGACCATGAGCTGCAGGTCGGCGAGAAGATCGTCTTCATGGACATGATCCACTACACGACAGTCAAGACCACCCTATTCAACGGAGTCTCCCACCCTTCCATCGTACTCTGGACAAAGGACGACAAGATGGAGGTGCTACGGAAATTCGGGTACGAAGATTACAAGAGCAGAATGGATTAAGAGAGGATTGAAGCGCAAAAACAAGTATAAAACACTAAAAACAAGCAGAATAGATTTAACGGAATCATCCGAAACAAAACGTTCAAGAACATAAAAAAGCCTCAATGTTTACTCCCGAACATTGAGGCTTTTAGTTGTCGTTTTCTATCTGATCCATAAAATATAAATTTAAAAGTTGTTCTTCAACTCCTTTGACTCCATATAGATTCTCGTCACTACTGAAAACGCCAACACTCCTGAAAAAAATAATCCTAAAACCATAGTCGTATAATTTAATAAGTGAAACATCTTC
>JBGVCG010000017.1:0-146048 GCA_045226255.1 Paludibacteraceae bacterium
TGGTTTTTTAAATTTGATTTTAACAAATAAACGATATGTTTAATGCTTGTAAATATATATTATCTATATTTACTATGAGAATGGAGGAACAAAGGAAATTCCACTTGGAAAAAATTGCTTTAAGATTGACGGAGTATCGTATAGGTCAAGTGAAAATCTGAGTAAAATGGTTGAAGCATATTTTGAGAATCTAATAAAAAAGCTTTTCTAAATGATGCGGAATATATTGTTTTTAATTGCATTCTTTTGGTGTTTTAATGCACTTTCACAAGAAGAAGCTATATACACCTATAGGCCAAAGGATTCAACTCTGATAATTGCGGGTAAGGGGACAATCCAATATCTTGACGTAAATAAGTTTAAGGATAAATGTGTCAGAGTAGAGATAAAAGAAGGCATTGAAGGAATACAATTCTTTTCATTTTATGATTTCAAATTAATGAAGGAAATAAAGTTTCCAAATTCATTGCGTTTTGTGGGGAAAAATTCTTTTGTTAATTGCACTTCTTTGGAAAGTGTGGCAATTCCTCCTAAGGTTAAGTTGCTTGTAGGATCATTTACTAATTGTGATAATCTTAAAAACATTACTTTCCCAGATACTATTGGTGTTGAACTTGGAACTTTTAACAATTGCAGGAATTTAAAAAGGCTTTCATTTAAATATCTGTCAGTTTTTGCTAATTGCCATTTGGAAAAATGTGTCAGTATCGAGGCTATAGAGGTGAGTGATAGTACGTGTCGTTACAAAACTCGGGATGGAGTGCTGTATGAGGATGATAGAGTGGTTGTTTATCCTTATGCGAAAAAGGACAGATGGTATAGATTCCCTGATTCCATAAAGGTAATTGATGCGCTAATGAATCCATATATTGAAGAGATATATGTTCCCGATGACACGAAGAAAATCCATTTACATTCATGTGAAAACTTAAAAAAGATAAGGTCGGAAAACAAAATATTTTACGATAGAAGCGATGGGGATCTGAAAATGGATAGCCTCGTGATTCAAGTAAAGAATAAAAAGAGGAATGCTTTGCCGTAAACAAGGTGAAGTATGGATATGATAAAACAATCGACATGGCAGATTCTATAAAGGAAGAGATGAGCGACGTTAAAAGCTCGATAATTATTTTATTAGGCGTAATCATTGCGCTATTGTTTATCTATATATCATTTTTGTGGAGTCAGAAGGAGGTCCTACAAGAAAAAATGGATGAAATAGCTGAGATAAACAAATTGAAGGAGAATATCATCTCGAAAGGCGATCTTAGTTCATATAATTGGTTGTGTGAAAAGAATTGTCCGCATGAAGTTCTGTTCGTTTGTGAAATCATATTAGCCGATGTTTACCACCGCCCATGGTGTGGTGGCAATGCCTACTCGTCCCTGAGATCCATTTACTCATCTCATGGGTTGGAGATGAATCCAATGGTTTGCGACATGATGGAGGATTGTATGCTTCATAGTTTAAAATCAGGGAGGAAATATGATTCCTTTAATTTAGCGAACGTACATGCGATGAAAGAGCAATCGTTGGCAAGATATCACCGGATGATAAGGAAATCACGTGAGTTCCGAAGTGTTTTCGAACAAATATCGAAAGCGGATGATATTCGTGGTTTCGACGGAAAGATCGAAGAGGTTAGTGTAATGGACTCTTTGTATTGCTTGAAGTATTCGTATCGATATGGAGATTCAACCTATACGGGAACAACCTATCGTGAGTTTGAAAGACATGTGGGAGACACATTGTCGTTATCTGTTCCTTTCGCAAATAAGAGATTATCGATGGATGACGTTATGTATCAGTTATGTAACGACCACCCCAAAGATTAGTACATTTACACCCCACAAACAAATAGGGTGTGTCAATCCCAAGCGGTTTCGACACACCCTTTTTCTTATTTCCCCACCAGGGGTTAGCTAGCCATCATTTGAACTTGGAGATGATCCAGAGCAAAAGGATAGAACCTACGGTGGCGGTCACGATTTGTCCGATGATGCCGGCAGACTCGAATCCCAAGAGACCGAAGAGCCATCCACCCAAGATACCACCGATGATACCGACGATCATATTGACCAATAAACCCTTGCTGGCGCCGGAAAACAGCTTACTTCCCAAGAATCCAGCCAACGCTCCAATAGCGAGAAAAATTAACAATTCCATATTTTTATAATTTAGTTAATAGTGATTCATCCATAACAATCAGACACAAACAAAATTATAAAAAATATTTACAAAAGTCTCAAAGACAATATAATTTTTCAAATAGAGGTTATTCCGATAATTTTTTTACCTACCTTTGTGCTAAGACAAACAATAAAGAAAAATTTTAGAAATGGACAAAATCAGCTACGCATTAGGCATAAGCATGGCAGGCAACCTCAAAAGGAATGGAATCAAAGATTTGAACGTAGAAGAACTGACAAGAGGTTTTTTCGACGTGTTCAGTGGTAAAAAGCCAGATATGGAGCCAGAAGAGGCGCGACAAATACTCGACCAATACTTCGCGAAACTACAAGATGAGATAGAAGGGAAGAACAAAGAACTTGGAGACAAGTTTTTGGCGAAAAATAAGGAGCAGAAGGATGTCGTTACGACAGCGAGCGGATTGCAATACACCATCATCCAAGCGGGGAACGGTCCGAAGCCGAAAGCGACAGACACAGTACGTTGCCACTATGAGGGACGCCTCATCGACGGAACCGTGTTCGACAGCTCGTACCGCCGCAACCAACCGGCCGACTTCCCTGTCAACCAGGTGATCGCAGGTTGGGTGGAAGCGTTGCAACTGATGCCAGCAGGCTCCAAATGGAGGCTCTTCATCCCTTCAGAGCTCGCCTACGGGGAGCACGGAGCGGGAGATGTCATCAAGCCAAACTCGACCCTCATTTTCGACGTGGAGCTTCTTCAGATCCTTTAGTGAACTCCAGTTCACCGTATTGTCAGGAATATAATCAACGGGCCGCAAAAACCCTCATATCGGGTTCAAGACCCACCTAATATCAATCACATGAAAAAGATAGTTTTAACAGCGGCACTCATCGCAGCATGCACCGCTTTCACGGCGGAGGCGAAACAAAAGGCGCCTAAATCAACGACGGTCCTCAAGACTGCCAAAGACTCCACCAGCTACGCATTCGGTTTGGAGTTCGCAAAAAGCATCAACAACACTTTGGAGAACTTGCCAGGAAAGCCCTACGATAAAGGATTGCTATTGGATGCCTTGACAAAGATGATCAAGGATGACACATTGACCTTGGCATTCCCGGAGAAGGACGCGAACGAAATCATCCAAAGGAACTTGAAATTGGCCCAAGACGCCGAGAACCAAAAACGTATGGAAGAGCAGAAGCAATTCCTCGCCAACAACAAGAAACGTCCGGGCGTCATCGAGACCCCATCGGGCCTCCAATACGAGATCCTGAAAATGGGTGACGGAGCCAAGCCAACTTCCGCGAACAGCAGGGTGAAGGTACACTATGCCGGATCACTCATGGACGGCAAGGAGTTTGACAGCTCCTACAAACGTGGTGAACCAGCCGAGTTCGAGTTGAAGGGTGTGATCAAGGGCTGGACGGAAGGCTTGCAGTTGATGCCTGTCGGTTCCAAGTTCAAATTCTTCATCCCTTCCGACTTGGGTTACGGAGAGCACGGACAAGGTCCTATCCCTGCATATTCGACCCTCATCTTCGAGGTGGAGCTATTGGACGTGACCAACCCAGACCAATCAGTCATCAAGGGTGAGAAGTACCAATTCCAACAATATCAACGTCAATAAAACATAATTTTCAAAAATAATAAAAATGAAAAAAGTATTGATTCCAGCTCTTGTGTTGATGGCAGGAGCTACAATGTTCTCCGCTTGCAACAACACAAAGAAATCCGCCAAGATGGAGAATTACATGGATACAGTTAGTTATGCGCAAGGTTTGGTCGGTGGAACCGAATACAGCAAATACCTGAACACCCCAGAAATCAGCGGCAACTTGGAGGTCTTCAAACAAGCCTTCGATCTTGGATTCAGCAATGATTCGACGAAATTCGCCATGTCAAGGGAAGAGGCCTATGAGATCCTCCAAAAATATAACTTGAAGCTTCGCGAAGAGGCTCAAAAGAAGATGGAAGAGGAAAGGAAAGCCGCTAGCGCATTCATGAAGATCAAGTCTGATTCAGCTCTCGCAAGCTACAAAAACGAACCAGGCGTGAAGGTAACAGAAAGCGGTTTGATGTACAAGATCCTCAAGGCCGGTACGGGTGCCATCCCTGCAGAAACTGACATCGTGGAGGTGAACTACGAAGGCAAATTGGTGGACGGTAAGATATTCGACAGCTCTTACGAGCGCAAACAACCGATCAAATTCCCTGTAAACGGTGTGATCAAGGGTTGGACGGAAGCTTTGAAGATGATGCCGGTCGGCTCTACTTGGGAATTGATGATCCCTTCTGAATTAGCATACGGTGAGTATGGCGCAGGAAGAGAAATCCCTGGTAACGCAGCATTGATTTTCAAGGTTGAATTGCTCAGCAAAGAGGCTGCGCCAGCACACAAATAAGCACTCACCGGAAGAGAATTCTTCAGGTGAATTCCATAAAACAAGAGGGAGGAAATCCACACGGGTTTCCTCCCTCATTTTATTCATCATTTTGTCTGCCTACGCTTCCGTAACGTCACTTACCCATACCCAATACCAACTTCACGTCGCCTCCGCGCTTGAGCAGGTAGAGACCACGAGGCAATTCTGCCGTAGCCGTAAGGTCATCGCCCGCGACACCCGAACGTACCCATACACCGTTCAATGTGTAGAGGGTATAGGCGCTCTCCCTTCCTGCCTCTTCCTGAAGCGGATTCGCATCGATTCCCGTGACGACATTATCGTTTCTCTTTTCCTCCCTATAGGCCGTGAAGTGAATCCGATACTCATTCATGTTGCTATAATCCATGTCTCCACCGATGACCACAACAGAGAGCGTCAGACTCTCCTCGTCGAAGAACTCATAGACATCCGCCAGATTGTTCGTCGTGTAGGAGAAGATGTTTTCGTTGTAATCCAAATCCACCGAATACTCATACACATCCTTGTCGAACCAGTCGACCGGCTCACCCTCATACATCACAGCGGTGATCTGCGCACCGTATGAGAACTGCTGCGTGAAGGAGAAGGTATAGACATGGAAGTTGTCCGGCGCAATCGCCAGGTTGCCGCCCTCCACCGTGATGGTGAGCTTATTCTCCTGGACATCGAACGACTCCGTGACTGTGGTCAGGGAATCCGCCTCATAGCGCAGGGTAATGTCCGCATAGGAGCCCTCCACTTCGTAGGAATAGGTCTCTTTGGAGAATCCCTCCATGGCGACTCCATTCAGGCTTACGGCCAATAACTCGGAGTTGTAGACGTTATGGTCGTTGAACTGGATCCTATATTCATGGTGGTTGGTGGTATCCAGAGCGAAATCACCCGATTTAACGCTTATGGTGAGCATATAAGTGCTTCTGTCGTATGAGATAGCGTACGAAGCGAAATCGTCCGTTAAAACGCCTAAATCGACCTTGTAATAGACCGCATCCACCTGATAGTCGAACTTATCTGGCGCAAACCCTTCCAACGTACGTCCATCCACGCTCAAATCGCTCAACAGGGAGGTGTAAGGCGCATGGAACTTAACTGTGTAGGTGTGCTTGTTGGTTTTGTTCAGATCAATATCACCGCCCTTCACCGTGATCGTGAGGGTGTTGGTCGATGCGTCAAACGTATCGGTCGCCGTGGCATACTCGTCCGCCTCATACCGGATGTCGGAGCGAGCATACACATCATCCATCTCATAGTCGAACACTGTCGGGGAGAATGACGGAAGGCTCTTGCCATGGTCGGTCAGCGAGGAGAGGTAGGAAGTGTATGGCGTGTGGTAACGGACCGTATAGAGATGACGGTTGTTCGGGAAGAGGAGGGAATCCTTTCCAGTCACCTTAATCGTCAGGGTAGCCTCGCCTTCATCGTAGGATGCGGAGGTGACCGCCGTGCTGTCCGCCTTCCATTCCGTCTGGGAGAAGGCATAGGTGACATCCACCGTGTATGCGTAGAGATCCTTGTCAAATCCTGCGATCGTCTTTCCATCCACCTTCAAATCCGATAATTGGCAAGGAAGGGCGAACAGGATATGGTAGAGATGCTCGTTTTGTGGGTTGGTGGCGTAATCCGCGCCACGTACCGTCAGCGTCAGCATGTTGCGCGACGGGTCATACTCCTTGGAGGCTGTCGCCCCCGTAGAGAGCTCGTATTCCACCTTGGCGGACGCATACGTCGATGAGTGGCGGTAATCAAACTTCAGGGAAGAGAAAGAATCCACGCTCGCGCCGTTCACCTTCAGGCTCGTCAGCAACGATTCGAAAGGCGCATGGAAGGTCACCGTGTAGGTGTGCACGTTCGTCGGGTTTGTCTTCACATCCCCACCCGACACCTTCAGTGTCAGCACGTTCGTGGAGGCGTCGAAGCTCTTCTCCACCGTCGCCTCGGCGGATTGCGTGTAGGTCACTTCCGAAGTGGTGTAGGCCGCATCGTTCACTGTGTATTTCAGCGTGGAGGAACTGAAGTTCGCCACACTCGTGCCGTTCACCTTCAGGCTCGTCAGCAATGACTCGAAAGGAGCATGGAAGGTGATCGTGTAAGTATGCACGTTCGTTGGGTTCGTCGCCACGTCCCCACCCGACACTTTCAGCGTCAGCACGTTCGTGGAGGCATCGAAACTCTTCTCCACCGTCGCATCAGCCGATTGCGTGTAGATCACCTCCGAAGTGGCGTAGGCGGCATCGCTCACCGTGTATTTCAGCGTACTACTGCTAAAGTTTGCCACACTTGTGCCGTTCACCTTCAGGCTCGTCAGCAACGATTCGAAGGAGGTATGGAAGGAGATCGTGTAGGTATGCACGTTCGTTGGATTCGTCGCCACGTCACCACCCGACACCTTCAGCGTCAGCACGTTCGTGGAGGCGTCGAAACTCTTCTCCACCGTCGCTTCGGCCGACTGCGTGTAGGTCACCTCCGAAGTGGCATAAGCCGCATCGCTCACCGTGTATTTCAGTGTGGAGGAACTAAAATTCGCCACGCTTGTGCCATTCACCTTCAGGCTGGTGAGCAATGATTCGAAAGGTGCGTGGAAAGTGATCGTGTAGGTATGCACGTTCGTTGGGTTCGTCTTCACGTCACCGCCCGACACCTTCAGCGTCAGCACGTTCGTGGAGGCATCGAAGCTCTTCTCCACCGTGGCATCAGCGGACTGCGTGTAGGTCACCTCCGAAGTGGCGTAGGCGGCATTGCTTACCGTGTATTTCAGTGTGGAAGAACTGAAATTCGCCACGCTCGTACCATTCACCTTCAGGCTCGTCAGCAATGACTCGAAAGGAGCGTGGAAAGTGATCGTGTAGGTATGTACGTTCGATGGATTCGTCGCCACATCACCGCCCGACACCTTCAGCGTCAGCACGTTCGTGGAGGAATTGAAACTCTTCTCCACCGTCGCATCGGTGGATTGTGTGTAGGTCACCTCCGAAGTGGCGTAGGCCGCATCGTTCACTGTGTATTTCAGCGTAGAGGAATTGAAATTCGCCACGCTCGCACCATTCACCTTCAGGCTCGTCAGCAATGACTCGAAAGGAGCATGGAAGGTAATCGTGTAGGTATGCACATTCGATGAATTCGTCGCCACGTCGCCACCCGACACTTTCAACGTCAACACGTTCGTGGAGGAATTGAAGCTCTTCTCCACCGTCGCATCAGCGGACTGTGTGTAGGTAACCTCCGAAGTGGCATAGGCAGCATTGCTTACTGTGTATTTCAACGTACTGCTGCTGAAGTTCGCCACACTTGTGCCATTCACTTTCAGGCTCGTCAGCAATGACTCGAAAGGGGCGTGGAAGGTAATCGTGTAGGTATGCACGTTCGATGGATTCGTCGCCACGTCACCGCCCGACACTTTCAGCGTCAACACGTTCGTGGAGGAATTGAAGCTCTTCTCCACCGTAGCATCAGCGGATTGTGTGTAGGTCACTTCCGAAGTGGCGTAGGCGGCATTGCTTACCGTGTATTTCAGCGTACTGCTACTAAAGTTCGTCACACTTGTGCCATTCACTTTCAGGCTCGTCAGCAATGATTCATAGACCTTATCTGGGGCGAATTGGATCGTATAGACATGCACATTACTGCTATTCGAGGAGTAATCGTCACCCTTCACCGTAATCGTGTACAAGTACGTGGAGGCATTGTAGCTGGTTTCGGCGGTAGCGCCACGGCCATCCACCTCAAACGAAACACACCCCGCCTGGTAGGGGGTGGAAACCGAATAGCTGTATTTTGTCTTGCTGAAGCCCGAGACAGCGGAACCATTCACCTTCAGGCTCTTCAGGCTAGAATTATAGATCATAGCCACATCATCGATGTACATGAGATCATTCGCACTACCCTCACCCGCCATATAGTTGGAGGCAATCGTAGCCAACACGTATGAAGGGCGGGAGATACTGCTTGCGGGTGTATGGTTCTCCGTTTTCGAAGAGCCATTCACATCAGAGAGGATGGACAATGTCTCCCCTTTGTAGTAGAACGGGATGGAAACCCTCTTCCAGGATTCAGACTGTTCGACATTCAAACCAGCCACCGCCACCACCTTGTTCCAGTCTGTGCCAGGGTCCTTCACATCAGCATTGTCGTGAAGGAGCACATGGATACGACCCTTTTGGGAAGTGGACTGGAACTTGGATCTCAGCCATATCACCATGGAATCTGGTCTACCGGTGAAGGCCATCGCCATGCCATCGCCACGATTACTAAGATTATGATTATCAGAGCTATGGGCATTACTGGAACCTCCGATGATCTGTCCCGTCGTCAGCATCGCATTCGCATAGGCGGCATGAACACCAAACACCTTGACATCCCTCGACTTGATTAGTGCGGAAAAATTTCCAGAATGTGCGCTAGAAGACTTCTCAAGTTGCTCACTACTCTGCACCATAGAACCCAATGTTCCACCCGCCGTGGCAAAAGAGTGCCAGCCTGTAGGTTCTCCCTTCGAACCCCAATTCTCAAACCCGCCATTTGTGAACTGATACTGCGAAAGCACTGGGAAGGAGAGCAACAGCAATAGTAATGAAACCCCTAAACTTCTCATAGACATACAATTAGATTATACGACCGCAAAGTTACAAAATATTTTTTGCATACACTTCATCTGTCATAGTGTGTATTCTTAAAACTCTAAAGCGATTATCAGACAAACCACAACATGTTCATCATAAATTTCTTATATTTGTGGCGTAAAACATATTTTGTGTATGGGTATATTCAGTAGCATTTTTTCAAGGGAGAAAAAAGAGACACTCGACAAGGGTCTCGAAAAAACCAAGCAGAACCTTTTCAGCAAGATTGCGCGCGCTGTCGTCGGAAAGTCTAAAGTGGACGACGAGGTGCTGGACAACTTGGAGGAGGTGTTGATCACCTCTGACGTGGGTGTGGACACGACCTTGAAAATCATAGAGAGAATAGAGCAACGTGTGGAACGCGACAAGTACGTCAGCACGGACGAGTTGAACAATATCCTCAAGGACGAAATCGCCTCCCTATTGGAGGAAAACAATACCACGGACGAGAAGGATTTCTCCATTCCGCAAACCGACGGACCATACGTCATCATGGTGGTCGGCGTGAACGGAGTGGGCAAAACCACCACCATCGGAAAATTGGCCTACCAGTTCCAGAAAATGGGCAAGAAGGTCTACTTGGGTGCGGCGGACACCTTCCGTGCGGCGGCGGTGGACCAGCTATGCATCTGGGGCGAAAGAGTGGGTTGCCCAGTCATCAAGCAACAGATGGGTTCTGACCCGGCTTCCGTGGCATTCGATACGCTATCGTCCGCCAAGGCGAACAACGCCGACGTCGTGATCATCGACACCGCTGGACGTCTTCATAATAAGATCAACCTGATGAACGAGCTCTCCAAGATCAAGCAAGTGATGCGCAAAATCATACCAAACGCTCCGCACGATGTACTTCTGGTTTTGGACGGTTCCACCGGACAGAACGCTTTCGAGCAGGCGAAACAATTCACCAAGGCGACGGAGGTGAGCTCGCTGGCCATCACGAAACTGGACGGCACGGCGAAGGGTGGCGTCGTCATCGGCATATCCGACCAATTCAAGATTCCTGTCAAATACATCGGTGTAGGCGAGGGAATAGACCACCTGCAGGTATTCAACAAAAGAGAGTTTGTCGATTCCTTGTTCAAATAAACCAAGAGAAATGCAAAAGAAGTCGATCGACATCATCTGCATGGGGTGCTCGAAGAACCTCGTGGATGCGGAGCTATTGGCCAACCAGCTGGAGGCGAACGGGTATGAGACGCACTTCGACCCGAACCCATCCAAGGCGAAAATCGTCATCATCAACACCTGCGGATTCATCGGCGACGCGAAGGAGGAATCCATCAACCAGATCCTCAGTTTCGCGAAAAAACGCAAACGTGGCAGCGTGGAGAAGCTCTTGGTAATGGGTTGTCTATCGGAGCGCTACCTGAAAGAGCTCACCACGGAGATTCCCGAAGTGGACAAGTTCTACGGCAAGTTCGCTTGGAAGGAAATCATCACGGACCTCAAAGGAGAGTACCGCCCGCACTGCGCCAATGTCCATAAGCTATCGACCCCTTCCCACTACGCCTACGTGAAAATCTCGGAGGGATGCGACCGACGCTGCGCTTACTGCGCCATCCCTATCATCACAGGCAAATACAAGTCTCGTCCGATCGAGGAGATCGTCTCCGAGGTCGAGTCGCTCGTGGCGCAAGGCGTGAAGGAGTTCCAGATCATCGCGCAAGACCTGACCTACTACGGGAAAGACTTATACGGGAAGTTCGCCATCGCAGACCTGGTAGAAAAGATATCCGACGTGAAAGGGGTGGAGTGGATCCGCCTGCATTACGCCTACCCTACCCAATTCCCATATGACCTGCTGAAGGTGATGAGGGAGCGCGACAACGTCTGCAAATACCTCGACATCGCCCTGCAACACATAGACAACGATATCCTCAAGGCCATGCGTCGTCCTATCACGGAAGAGGAGACCAACAGCCTGCTCCAACGCATACGCGAGGAGGTGCCAGGCATCCATATCCGCACCACCCTGATGGTCGGATTCCCTAACGAGACGGAAGAGCAGTTCAACAAGCTGATGGAGTTCACCCGAAAAGCCAAATTCGAGCGCATGGGAGCCTTCACATACTGCGAAGAGGAAGGAACATATGCGGGAGACCACCTCAAGGACAACATCGACGAAAAAACGAAGGAAAAACGCCTCGGACAGCTGATGGATCTCCAAGAGGGCATCGCCGAGGAGTTGAACAAGGCTAAAGTAGGCCAGACATTCAAGGTCATCATAGACCGCAAAGAGGGGGATTACTACTACGGAAGGACGGAGTTCGACTCCCCTGAGGTCGACCCGGAAGTGCTGATACCAACCGCCAACGGGGAGCTAACCATCGGAGAGTTCTACCCTATCAGGATCACAGACTACGAATATTTCGACTTGATAGGAGAAGTTGCCCTATAAGATCCGCCGAGGGAGTTTGGAAATCGTAAATAGTTAAGTATTCCTTGTTATTTGTTCAAGGTGAAGTTCACTGGCAACATGTAGAAGGATGCACAAGGTCTGTTGTTGTATATGGCTGGAACCCACTTCGGCATGCTGCTAACTATGCGGATGGCCTCCTGATCCAACTCCGGATCTACTGAACGCACTACCTTGACATCCTTGATCTCTCCGCTCTTACCAACGACGAACCTTACAATCACTTTTCCTTCCGTGCCTTCTTTCAATGCGATTGGCGGATAGATTAAGTTCTTTTTGAGATATTTCATCAATTTTGGTATTCCACCAGGGAATGATGCCTTCTTTTGTACCTTTACAACAGGAATATCGTCCGGATCCCCACTACCATCTTCGTCAATAGGTGTTTTGGATGGGATATCGATGGCTTCTCTTCTGTTAAGCAATAAATCATAGTCTTCATGCCATGGTTCAACAACACGATAGATATCGTCATGATTACGGTCATAAACAGATTCTATCTCATTTTTGTTCACGACATTCACATACACTTCGTCTTCCATACAGGGACACACCGCTTCATGTGTTATATAAAACACGCGTTTTTTCCACCCTGTCTTTTTAAAATAGCGCTCATCGGGGTCAATATAGCACGTATGACCCGCCAATATACAGCAGGCTTTGACCCTATACTGCAAACTATCCTCTATATAACCGTAAAACGAATAATGATGGGAATCAATCTCAAGATTGTACATCGCAGTGTCATAACTACTGTCCGTTTCATTATCCAAAAGCAGTAGTCCGGGACGAGGCATAAAACAAAGGTCAAGTGGCACATCGGGTTCATCCTTAAATCGTTCTTCAACAATCGATTCGATATTCTTTCTTAGTTCTTGGTCGATAAAATCATATTTGTCGATCTTGAAACTTATGTAATGTCCCTCACAAGCTGACAATGCCACACCGAGCATCACCAGAAGAACCCAATGGAAGGCTCTGAGCCTCCCCGCAATATTTATACCCGATTTATTTCCCATTCTTATCTTTCTTAAAATCAGGAGATATAGTAAGTATCTTCCAACAAATCTAAGCAATATAGATTACAAAGCCAAAACACGTTTCAAGGAAGGCATCATCGAAAAGATTGGACAATCTGTACTTCATTGTGGTTTACCATGTTCAGCCACACTTCGTCTTCCAAACAATCGCACACCACATTATCATCGTGTGAGAACGATATTTTCCGCTGCCGACCTGTTTTCTCTAAATACCGATCGTCCGGGTAAATATAGCATATATGACCCGCCAACACACAGCAAGCCTTGATCTGATTCTGCAAACTATCTTCAGTCTGTCCATAATATTCATGATGATGGGTAAGAATCCGAATATCACATTGCGCTTCCACAGGCTTCATCTTCCCATCAACATAAGGAGGAACCGACACACCATTCGGATCCTTAAAATAGATATCAAGCGGCACATCGGGTTCCTTGCCGAACTCCACAGCAACAACCGATTGGATATTATTCTTCAGCTCTTGGTCGATAAACGCATATTCGTCGAGCTTGAAACTTATATGATGTCCACTACAAGCAGTCAATGCCACACCGAGCATCACCCCAAGAACCCAATGGAAGGCTCGGGGCTTCCCTGCAATATTTATACCCAATTGATTTCCCATTCCTTATCTTTCTTAAAATCAGGAGATATAACAAAAAACTCCAGCACATTGACTTGCAATATGTTGGAGTCTTAATTTTGTGGAGATGCAGGGGTTCGAACCCTGGTCCAAACGGGGAAATCATAAGCTTTCTACATGCTTATTCCTGACTTCGATTTTCGAGCGACGGCAAGACCAGGACCACCAACCATCGCCTTATCCTCTAAAGTTTCATTCAGGCATCGAGGCCTACCTGAACTATTCCCGATTTATCTGCTCCTCCATATCCGACCGCTTCGGGACGATAGCATCGGGGAGAAGTCTTGTCCGGACACCCGTGTCCGGATTAAGCCAAAATCTACTATGCTTCGATTAGGCAGCAAGAGCAAAGTTATTCTCGCCAGTTAAATTTTTGGTCTCCAGATTATAGTGCTAGCCACCAGCGCACTGCATGCTTACCTACCACCTCTGCCCGCTGTCAAATCCAGTCATCCCCATAGAATGTACTGCTCTGCGCAGGTTAAAGGACGCTTCTCTAAGCGATTGTGCAAATATAAAACGGATTTGCGGAAATAGACGTTTTTTGCCCGTTAAAAAAACATAACGGAACAAATAGGATTGATAACCAATGTTTTACTGACCGAAATACTCCATCCTACTTGCATCAAGCCTCAGGAAAATGAACAGTAATATCGTGAATCCCCACAGGGAAGAACCTCCGTAACTGAAGAACGGAAGCGGGATACCGATGACAGGCGTCAAACCAATCACCATGCCGATATTGATGAAGAGATGGAAGAAGAAGATCGAGGCCACACAATAGCCATAGATTCGGCTAAACAGAGAGCGTTGTCGTTCCGCCAGCATGATCAGTCGTATCAGGAGGAAGAGGAACAACCCCAACACGAGCGTCGCTCCGATGAATCCGTGCTCCTCCCCTACAGTGCAGAAGATGAAGTCGGTATCCTGCTCCGGCACATATTTCAGCTTCGTCTGCGTACCATTCAGGAAACCCTTTCCGACCAAGCCACCCGATCCGATGGCAATCATGGATTGGTTCACGTTATATCCCGCCTTCTTAGGGTCATTTTCCATACCCAACGTCACCTTAATACGTGTCTGCTGGTGAGGCATCAGGCTGTCGAAAGCCTTGTCCGCCATGCTGGAGATGCCAATGCACGCCAAGCCGAAGAGACCGATGAGGAGATAGCCCCGCATTCGCTCCTTAATCCTCATGACAAGACAAAAGACGAAGGAACCAATGAGCGCCGCATAACCGATATAGGTGAAAGGAACAGGATAACCAAACGTCTTGTAAACGATGTACCCGATCAGGAACAACAAAACCGTCGCACCCGTAAGAATCAAAGCCGATTTCTTGTCATGCATGAAAATGACCAGGAAGGCGAACTGCACAATCAAGGCAATACACATCACAATCAGCAACCCGTACGATTCGTCAGGCAGTTCAGGGATGACGCAGACCGAGCCAAAGCGTATGGAGACGATGAATATCACCACAAGGAGGAAGCCTAGGAAGAGAAAGATTCCGTTCATGCCCTCCCGATATAACACCAACAACAAACAACTATAGACCAAAGCGGAACCAGTCTCCTGCTGGAAAACAATCAGGATCATCGGCATGAGGATGATGAGAGCGGTCATGATCCAATGCCTAGGGCGAGAAATAGAATAGCCCGGTTCGCTCATAAACTTCGCCAACGCAAGGCAGGTGGCCGTCTTGGCGAACTCGGCAGGCTGGATACTGACAGGACCCAATACGAGCCACGATCGGGAACCCTTGATCTCCGGCGCCACGAAGATAGTCAATAGCAGCAGTAACAACATCGCCACAAACAAGGCATATGCTAACATGTTATAGAGACGGCTATCCAACATCAGGAGGACAGCACCGATCACCAAAGCGCAACCGATCCAGACCAACTGCTTACCGTAACGAAAAGAGAAGTCCCAGAAAGGAGCCTCCTCGAAGTTATAGACCGCCCCATAGATGCTGAACCAGCCCATGATGACAAGGAAAAGGTAAATACCGATGGTCACCCAATCCAAATTCTTCACTATGTTAATTCTACGTGACGGCATTACTTAGGCAACAAATTAGCGTTCAACATTCTTTCCTCCAAATAGAGACGTCGTTTCGGAATATACCCTTTCAGGTACTTCTCCATCATCAACGTGGCGATCGGCGCAGCCCATGTGGCACCGAAACCACTATTCTCGACCACGACGCAGATAGCGATCTTAGGGTCCTTCTTCGGTGCGAAAGCCATAAAGAGGGAGTGGTCCTCCCCATGCGGGTTCTGGGCCGTACCCGTCTTACCGCACACCTCGATGCTATCGATGCGCGCACCCCAACCCGTACCGTTCTTCATCACCAAATCCATACCCTCCACCACAGTCTCGAAGTAGATGGAGTCAATGGTGGAGACCTTCTTCTGGAGATAACAGGAATCTATTTCCCTGCCCTCTATCTTCTTCACGAGATGAGGGACAATGTAATAACCCCTGTTCGCTATCGTGGCCGCCAAATTGGCTATTTGGAGCGGCGTAGCGAGGATTTCTCCCTGTCCGATGGAGTTGGATACGATCATGAGGGATTTCCATCGTCCTTCGCCATATATGCGGTCATACACGCTCGAGTTAGGGATATAGCCACGCTTCTCGTTAGGCACATCCGCACCCAGCTTATAGCCGAAGCCCAGCGA
The DNA here is from genome assembly GCA_045226255.1 of Paludibacteraceae bacterium. Taxonomy (GTDB): domain Bacteria; phylum Bacteroidota; class Bacteroidia; order Bacteroidales; family Paludibacteraceae; genus UBA1181. The sequence goes on from JBGVCG010000017.1 coordinate 15,985, forward strand.
AACCACATGATTCTTCCACACCTCGAACGCATTCGATATGTTCTTGTACTTCCTATGGTCCATCATGTTACGGAAACCCGCACAGTAGTAGGCGTTACAGGAGTGCTGGATAGACTGTATCAGATTGAGCGGGGAGAAATGGGCATGACAACCCACCTTGAAGCTACCCACATGATAACCCTCTGAACAAGGGAAGGCCGTCCATTGCGAGATAATCCTCTCCTGCTGGAGAACCAACGCATTCACCGTCTTGAAGGTCGAACCTGGAGGGTAACAAGCCATCATCGGACGGTCGAACAACGGTTTAAGCGGGTCATTCACCAAGACATCATAATTTTCCGAACGCTTACGTCCCACCAGGAGGGAAGGGTCATACGTAGGGCTAGAGACCAATGCGAGGATTTCTCCCGTGGAAGGGTCGATCGCCGCGATACTACCCACCTTGTTCTGCATCAGACGTTCTCCGTAGGCCTGCAGGTCTATATCGATGGAGAGTTGCAGGTCCTTGCCAGGCTTGGATTCCCTGTCGTACAACCCGTCTTCCAATTTTCCTTGAATCCTACCATGCGCATCACGCAGGAAGATCTCCTCACCCTTTTCCCCTCGAAGGTCCTTCTCGTAAGTCAGCTCGACACCATTCTGTCCGGCATAGTCGCCCGGCACATAGAAATGATCGATCGTGTCGGCCTTCAGCGTATTACGTCCCACCTCACCGATACTGCCTAGCAGCAATGCGGCGTTAGGGTAATTATATTCACGCAAGGTACGTTTCTGCAGGTACATGCCCGGGTAGAGGAATCCCTTCTCGTGCAACACACCGTAATCGTGCGCATCCAACTGGGCGATCAGCAATTGCGGCGTATACCGGGAATAGCCCACACGGTTACGCATCTCCCTTACCTTCGCGATGAAATCCCTCTTCGTGATGTTGACGGAACGGCAGAACTCCAGCGTGTCGAATCCATTCATTTCACGGGGAACGACCATCACGTCATATGACAATTTATTAAATACCAAAACCTTATCATTCCTGTCACGGATGATTCCGCGGGCAGGGAACTGCACCTTACGTAGATAAGCGTTGCTATCAGCCTTATCCTGGTAAGTCTGGTCGACCAACTGCAGATTGATAAGTCTGGCAATGTAGATAAGCACCACGGACAACATCAATGCGGCGATCACAAATCTTCGGTTCGCATAGATATCATTCGTCATCGGCGTCTAGCTTTAAAGTACTCGAAACATAAAATGAGAAGCAATGTGAACACGGAGCAACAAACCGCTTTCAACAATGCAAACCAGAAAACGGAGAACGTAAACGCCTCGATCAGGAAGAACATCAAATGATGAATCAAGACCAGATAGGCGACATATTGCACGAACATATTGAACCCAAACCTATCGATGGAGGGTGTCATATCATCATAATCATCTTTCGGTCCGAAGAAATTCTGGAAATACGGCTTCAGGAAAGCGACGAACGTGGTGGCAAAGGCATTGCAACCCAACGTATCACAGAAGATATCCAACACCAGACCCAGCAGGAATCCCCACACCAGCGTCATCTCCTTGGAGACGGACGAAGGGAGCAGCAGGATAAAGTAGACATACAGATAGGGGGTGATAAAGCCCAGGAACTTGATATTGTTCAGGAGCAATATCTGGAGCAGCAGGAAACCTACGCAAGAAAGTAATCTTTTCAGTGTAATATCAATCATCGCTACGCCCCTTTCTCTTCTCTAATGCCGCCCTCTCATCGGCGTATTGATACCTGATGACATCCACATACGAAAGCTTATCGAAGTCCACCGACAACTCGACCCTGATGTTGTAGAAGTTATCATTACGCTCCGAGAAGGAAATAACCTTCCCCACCATGAAACCCTCCGGGAATGTAGAGGAGTAACCACTGGTCACGACCGAATCACCCAAGACAACAGGGATATACAATGGCACCTCGTCCAAGGAGGCGTAGCGGAAATCTTTTCCCTTCCACGCAAGCTGCCCCAAATGCGTCTTGCCCTTGATGGTAGCGCTAATCCACGAAGAGGAATTCACAATCGGCACGACTGAGGCGAAATGGCTCGACGTACTATTGACGATACCGACGACACCCTTGTCGTTCACCACACCCATACCAACATGCACATCGTCATTCTCACCCTTGTTGATGGTGAAATAATTCTTCTGATTACCTGCCGAAAAATGGATGACCTTCGCCGTAACGAAGGAGTAATTGTTCTGAACCGAATGGTAGCGCCTACCCGCATATGACGCGTCTTGGCGGTAGAAAGCCAATTGTTCGCGCAGCTGGACCAGCTCCGTGTTCAACGTCTCGTTCTCCTTAGCGAGAGAAGCGTTCACCGAAGCGAGGCTGAAATATTTGTAGATCTTATCCGACAGATTATAGACGCTGCCCACCACCACGTTACTTGAACTCAGGAAATGACTACGCTGAAACTGGTTGTTGTTCACAATCAGCCAAAACGATATCAGTTCCAATCCCAAGAACAGGAAAAGAGTCTTAAAACGAAGAAAGAAGAGAATCAGCGTTCTCATGAATATCGGGGTTCAAGGAGTTTAAAAACACAAAGCGCACTGTGCGGAAATCGCCCAGTGGCCTTGCATATTTCTCACGGAAGCCAGTGCTTGTTATCTCATCAAGAAAGGCAACTTGTCCGCATTCTTAAGCGCAGTGCCCGTACCGTGGGCGACAGCGTGCAATGGGTCCTCGGCCACGTGGAACGGAATACCGATTTTTGCGGTTAGTCTCTTGTTCAAGCCACGAAGCAACGCACCACCACCCGTCAGCCAGATACCATTGTTCACGATATCCGCATACAACTCAGGAGGAGTCTGCTCCAACGCATTCAACACAGCCGCCTCGATCTTGGAGATGGATTTCTCCATACAATGCGCGATCTCCTGATAAGAAACCGGCACCTCCATCGGCAACGCCGTCATCTGGTTAGGACCTCTGACGATGTAGTCCTCCGGTGGTTCGTCCAAGTTCGTCAAGGCAGAACCAACATTGATCTTGATCTGCTCGGCCGTAGGTTCGCCCACTTTGATGTTATGTTGACGACGCATATAGTCAATCACATCCTCGGTGAGGTCATCACCTGCGATACGGATGGACTTGTTCGTAACGATACCGCCCAAAGAGATGACCGCGATCTCGGTAGTACCACCACCTATGTCGACGATCATGTTACCCTCCGGTGCCTCGACATCGATACCGATACCGATTGCGGCAGCCATAGGCTCATAAATCATGTAAACCTCACGTCCCTGCGCATGCTCCGAAGAGTCACGCACGGCACGCATTTCCACCTCCGTACTACCGGAAGGGATACAGACGACCATTTTCAGAGACGGGCTGAACAAACGATTGTTCGGGAATGCCATCTTGATCATACCCCGTATCATTTGTTCCGCAGCGTTAAAGTTGGCGATCACACCATCACGCAATGGGCGAACCGTGTAGATGTTCTCGTGGGTCTTCCCATGCATTTGGCGCGCTTTTTCTCCAATCGCCATCAGTCTGTCTGTTTTACGATCCAACGCCACGATAGACGGCTCGTCCACCACAATCTTTCCGTTGTGGATGATGATAGTGTTCGCCGTACCAAGGTCGATCGCTATTTCCTGTGTGAAAGAAAACAATCCCATGTCTCTTTATATTTTTATTTTAGTGTTTAAAATGTCTAAAACCAGTCATCACCATGGCCACACCGTTGCGGTCGCAGTAATCAACGGATTCTTGGTCCTTGATGGAACCACCCGGTTGAATCACCGCCGTAACACCTGCGTTCTTGGCGATTTCGACGCAGTCTGGGAACGGGAAGAAAGCATCAGAAGCCATCACCGCACCATTCAAGTCGAATTGGAAGTTACCCGCCTTCTCGACAGCTTGTTTCAACGCATCGACACGGGAGGTTTGTCCCACGCCACTTGCGCAGAGTTGTTTGTTTTTAGCCAAGACGATCGAGTTGGATTTCGAATGTTTCACAATCTTGTTCGCGAAAATCATATCCTCGATTTCGCTTTGGGAAGGAGCCTTCTTCGTCACGGTCTTCATATCCTCCGGGGTCTCCACCTTCAAATCTTTTTCTTGAACCAATACACCGTTCAGAACGGAACGCACTTGCCTTGTCGGGAGTTTCACATCCTTCTGAACCAAGATGATCCTGTTCTTCTTTTGGGTGAGTATCTCCAGCGCATCCGTATCGTAGTCAGGCGCAATGATTACCTCGAAGAAGATCTTGTTAATCTCCTCCGCAGTCGCCCTATCCAACACAGCGTTGGTGATCAGCACACCACCGAAAGCGGAGACTGGGTCACCGGCAAGAGCATCCTTCCAAGCCTCCAAAACCGTAGGACGGGAAGCGACGCCACAAGCGTTGTTATGTTTCAGGATCGCAAAGGTGACGTCATCGAAATCAGCCATCAAGTTAACGGCCGCATCGATGTCTAGCAAATTGTTGTATGAAATTTCCTTTCCCTGCAATTGCTCGAAAAGGTTGTTGAATTCTCCGAAGAACACACCCTTCTGGTGTGGATTCTCGCCGTAGCGAAGCATCTTCGAATTGTCCGCCGTAAAGCGGAAAGCCGAAGCCGATTCCCCATCGAAGTAGTTGAAGATGGCGGAGTCGTAATGGGAAGATACCGCGAACGCCTCTTTGGCGAACCAACGACGCGTATCGAGGGTCGTAGTGGCGCCCTGCTCCTTCAGCAAGTTCAGGAACGGCTCGTACTGCGCCTGGGAAGCCACAATGACAACGTCCTTGTAGTTCTTCGCTGCGGCGCGGATCAACGAGATACCACCGATATCGATCTTCTCGATAATGGCCTGCTCCTCAGCACCCGATGCGACTGTATCCTCGAACGGATAGAGATCAACAATCACCAAGTCGATTTCAGGGATCTCGTACTGCTCCATCTGCGCCAAATCCTCAGGCAGGGCGCGGCGGGCCAGGATTCCTCCGAAAATCTTTGGGTGCAATGTCTTCACGCGGCCTCCCAGGATGGAAGGGTACGTGGTGAGGGACTCAACAGCTTGGCAAGGGATGCCGAGAGACTCGATGAAAGTCTGGGTTCCACCCGTCGAAATGAATTGAACACCATCTGCGTGCAGGGCACGTATAATCTCATCCAGCTTATCCTTGTGGTAAACCGAGACCAAAGCCGTCTTAATTTTTTTACTATCAGCCATTTATGAAAATTATTTTTATATCTTTTGCAAAATTAGAAAATTTAGTTCTTATTCTAAAAGAAATTTGATATAAAAATAACGGGTTAACGAGCTTTTTTTCTAAAAATTTCACAAGAAAACTCGCAAAGTGTCGTTACCAGATCTCGATACGCTCTTCCGGACGGACAAACATCTTGTCTTTTTCGTCGATTCCGAAGGCCGAATAGAAGAAGTCCAACATCGGTAATTGCACGTTTACACGGTACTTTCCGTTGGCATGAGGATCGGTGATGACTTGGTTGCGAAGATACTCATCCCGATAGTTGCCAGCCCATATTCTCGAATATGCGAGCAGAAAACGCTGATCAGATGTCTGGCCATCTATCAGTGTATCTTTCATACTGTCTGTCAACGTATTAAGGAACGCCTGATGGGCGATGTTCAAACCTCCGAGGTCCGCGATGTTTTCCCCTAGGGTCAATTCGCCATTGCATTTCATGGAATCGATCACCACCACATTGGAAAAACGCTCCTTCATCTTCGAAGAGGCCGCCTTGAATCGCTCGGCGTCCTGCGATGTCCACCAATCCTTCAGATTACCATCCTTGTCGAACTGCCTGCCTTGGTCGTCGAAGCCATGAGTCATCTCATGTCCGATGACCACACCGATGGCGCCGTAGTTCACCGCATCGTCTCCGTCCGCATAGAAGAAAGGAGGTTGCAGAATACCCGCAGGGAAAACAATCTCATTCGTCAACGGACTGTAATATGCGTTCACGGTCTGCGGAGTCATGTACCATTTCTCCTTGTCGACAGGCTGGCCCACCTCACGCATCTCCTTCAAACTGTGGAAATTGGTTAGGCTGAGGAAGTTCTCAACCAAACTGAGGGATGGATCCACAACAGCTCCGGAATAATCCTCCCACTTGTCAGGATAACCTACCTTGACACCGATCGACGCCAACTTAACCTTCGCCGCCGCTTTGGTGCTGTCGCCCATCCACTTCAAAGCATCGATTCGTTGGCCAAATGCAGTGCGAAGATGTTCCACTAAATCCACGGTGCGTTTCTTCGCAGACTCGGGGAAGTATTTTTCGACGAAAAGCTGTCCCAAAGGTTGCCCCAATCTGCCCTGCACCATATCCAAGGAACGTTTCCATAACGGCTTCAATTCCTCAACACCACCCAACTGTTTGCTGTAAAAATCGAACTTAGTCATCATGAAATCGTCCGACAAGTACGAAGCGACATAATTAATAGTGCTGATCGACACATAATCGTTCAAAGTAACGGAATCCGTCTCAGCGAGCAATTTAAAGAGATGAGAGAAGTAGCGTGGCTGACCAATGGTCAACTCGGTCGGCTTCACAGGGAAAGCATCGAAATAAACATCCCAGTTGAATCCTGGATAGGAGCTCTTCAATTCTTCGAACGTCACCTTGTTATATGTCGCCTGCGGATCACGGTTCTGCACCTTCGTGTTCATCAGGTTCGCCATCTTCTTTTCGAACGCATAGATGGCCTCCGCCCTCGCCTCCGTACTATCGGCACCCAGCAGATTCAAATATTTGGCCAACATTTGTTTATATCCACGGATGATCTCCTGGCCCTTCTCGGATTCGTCGAAATAGTAATCACGGTTAGGCAATCCGATACCGTCCTGCCACAATTCAGCGATGTTCATCGAGCTGTTCTTCGAATCAGGTGTGCATCCGACAGCAAAGAAAGGGTTGCCCACATTCAGATGGAAATAGGCCAAATCAGCCGCAAAAGAGGAATCCTTCACATGGAAACTCATAGAGTTGATCCGATCAAATATATAACGGATAGGCGAGAGGCCTTCCTGCTGGCGCCTGAGCGAATCCATCGCCAATGCATAATAATCACCGATCTTCTGTTCGTTGCTACCCTGTGGCGCATGTTTATCGCGCGCTTCCTCCACGATCCCCCGCAGACGTTCCAAATTCTCGTCATTCAAGACATCAAAGGTGTTCAAACGGCTCTTATCTCCTGGAATAGGATGGCTCTTCAACCATCCACCGTTCGAATACTGGAAAAAATCATCGCCTCGGGCAACCGTCGTGTCGAAATCAGACGAAAAATGAGCGAAACCATCAACATTTGCCTTATTTGAACATGAGGCAAATAATAGGGAAGAGACACATCCCATCATGAAAATACGTTTAATCATAATATTTATAGCAATATACTTAATATTCCAAATGATTCTCACATCAACACTCACACAGTCCTTTAAGAAAAATGGTCATATATCATATATATAAATCACCCATCCTAGGATTAGGACATGGACGCAAAACAAAATCATTTGTAAAGATAGCAATAATTCTTCGGAAGAAAAGCAGATGAAAAGTAAAAAATAAGCCTCAACCGCCGAAACGCACCCGAACATATCCGACACCATACCCGATCCGACACAAAGGCAGACGAAACGGGTCATTTTTGAGACATCTCCATAAAGAGACAGTCGTTGATGTCTACCTCCACACCGTAGTCCTCGCACTCCTCAGCCTCCAAGATGGAGAAGAGAATGGAATGCAACACGGTGACCAAGCCGAGGACGAACCCCGACACAAAGTGTCTGGCGAAGCCAAATCGGTGGATGATGTCGAAGATTTTTCGCATCTTTTTGTATTTAGTGCTTAACATGTATATTTGTGATGCAATTACAAAGGGCGCGATGCGTCAAGCCCCTCTTGCTTAAAGAAGCGTTACATTTTTTGTAGCGCTTCTTTTATGTAAATTCTCAAGTCTTCCTTTGTCAAATCGGCTTTTTCCTTTTCGTCGGCCACGTCTTTGTGCACCTAAGAAAATTTGCCTGTTTCTGAATTTATTCTCTGCATCGGCAATGATCCCATCTGCTTCATATTCTGGATTTTTCGACCATCTTTGCCCTATAAATGAGGACAAATAGAAACCTTTTGGAAGTGCAAGGAGCGAGGTCCTCCACCCACGTGGCACATATCCCGCATATAGCCCCCCCGAAAGCTGGGTACGAGAAACTCAATAATTAAAACGCAAGAAGACGCATAAAGGAGGTTCATTTAACAACTTTTAGTTTGAAAAACTATTGATTTTCGTTTGTACGATAACCATTGTTTCTTAATTTTGCTATCGGTAAACAAACTCACTTCAAAACCTATATGCTACAACAAAAACTACAGCTCAAACTGCTTACCAAACTCTCACCGCAGCAGATTCAGACCATCAAGCTGTTGGAGATACCTACGCTTGAATTGGAGGAGCGTATCAGGCAGGAAGTGGAGGAAAATCCGGCACTGGAAATCACAGAAGACCCAATCACCTCCAACGGCAACGAGACGCACGAAAAAAACGCAGAGGGGGAAGAGGGTGACGAAGAATACGACAGAATCGAGTTTGAGAACGACAATTACATAAACGACTATAAAACGGAGGATGATGTTCCCGAATATGCTTTAGAGGAACGATCCAGACAAGAGGCGAAGAACGAAGGGCTCTCTCTCCTCAACGGAGAAACCCTACAGGAACACCTTCTGAATCAACTCGGGTTCCGCACCATCAAGAAGGAATTGCGGGAAGTGGCGGAATACGTCATCGGAAACATAGACGGAGACGGATACCTGCGGAGATCGGCGGAATCGATGGTGGACGACTACTCGTTCCAAACGGGAAAAATCATCGGCGAATCCGTTGTCGAACACGCCATCGAGCTTATCAAATCATTTGATCCCTCAGGAGTTGGGGCTAATTCGCTTGAGGAATGTTTGCTTCTGCAACTAGAACGTAAGACTTCCACCCCCTCGATCGAGACGGCCAAACTGATCATCAGCAAATCGTTCGTGGACCTTTCCCAAAAACGCTACGACCGAATCATCAAAGACCTTGGCATCGAAGAGAAAGACATCAAAAACGCCATATCCGAAATCGTCAAACTGAATCCCAAACCGGGCAGTTCATGGGATGGTTCCATCAGCGGCAGTAACACCCAAATCACACCCGACTTCATCGTCGAGAACGAAAACGGGGAATTAACCATCACCTTGAACCAAGAGTCTGTCCCGGAACTGAATATCAACAAGAATTTCGCCAACATGCTTGATGAATACACCAATAACAAGAGCAACCAAACCAAAGAGATGAAGGAGGCGGCAATCTTCGTCAAACAAAAGTTGGACTCCGCAAAGTGGTTCATCAGCGCCATCAAACAACGCCACGAGACCCTTCAAAGCGTCATCAACGCATTAGTGGAAGTGCAGAAAGATTTTTTCCTGTCGGGCGACGAGACAAAACTGAAACCTCTCATCCTAAAAGACATCGCAGACAAGACGGGGTATGACGTATCCACCATCTCACGCGTCAGCAATAGCAAGTACGTACAGACCGAATTTGGCATATTCCCCATCAAATATCTATTCACAGATGCGGTACAAACCAATGATGGAGATATGATTTCGACTAAGGGAATCAAGACGGTCCTGGAAGAATGTATCAAAAATGAGGATAAAAAGAATCCGCTGACGGATGACCGTCTCATGGAAATCCTAGCGGAGAAGGGCTATACAATAGCCAGACGAACCGTGGCGAAATATAGGGAACAACTGAACTTCCCTGTCGCAAGACTACGTAAGGAATTATAACTACAACCATCGTATTATGGAAAACGAAAAAATGAACCATCAGGAGGGACTGGAAGATACCAATCAGAACGGCATGTCCAACCATACCGAAGGAGCGGAGAATGTCACGGAAGAGACATTCCAACAGCCGATCGGAGATGCGGGAATGAACGTCGAGAATAATACGGACCAACTCTCGAAGAAAAAACGGAAGAAGGTGTTCAAGAACTTGGCGAAAGCCATCTCTTTCATATTCTTCCCCCTGCTGATTCCAATCTATGGTACCTTCATGTTGTTCAACATGAAGTTGTTCACCTATTACCCCATCCAATACGTACACGCCGCCAAGACAACCATCTACATCTTCGGTATCATATTACCGTGTCTCTCGTTTATCATCCTAAAACTATTCAAGGCGATTTCGGACGTGCGTGTGCCAAGGAAAGAGGAGCGGATATTGCCCTACATCTGCATCGCATTTTGCTATCTCTATTGCTCATACCTACTATTCCGCAACGCAATGCCTTTGTGGGTCGTCGACCTCGTCTTGTGCGTATCATTCGTTATCCTTGTGGAGTCGATCGTCTCCAAGTTCTGGAGAATCAGCGGACACGCCACTAGCATGGGTATGATGACTGGAGCGATCATCGTGGCTGGCTACAGCACATACACGAATGTCTGCACCACATTGTGCGTATATGTGTTCCTTGCGGGAATCGTAGGAACCGCAAGGCTTTACCTGAACCGGCACACGGATGCGCAACTCATCGTCGGATTTCTTTTCGGATTGCTTAGCGCAATAATCACCTACTGCATTGACCCTGCCAGGGTTTTTAGACTAATGTGATCATTTATTGAACGGGACCTTCCTGCCCCTACAGATTTCGGCAAACGGACAGTATGTGCAATTGTCAGGATTATTGGTCTGAACAAACGGCAACTCAGGGCTGAAAATTTCGCGTAACAGGGTCGTGAGGTTTTGCTCCAACTCCGCACATTGTTCGGAAGATATCGAAGAAATCTCCTCCTTCGAGGTACCGTCACTAATCCTCAAATGGACCTGGCCCTCCTTATAGCGCACAAACGATAACGAAGGCACCACATCCCAACCCTTCTCCTCTTTGCACAAATAAGCGTAGAGCATCACCTGCAACGCATACGGCCACGACTTATTCGGGCTTTGCGTCGAATCATCACCGAAGAACAACGAGGAGATATTAGGAAATGAAACAAAACTATCCTTGCTATCACGTCCTCCGGTCTTATAATCAACCACCCGATAGGTACCATCGGATTCCACCTGCAATCGGTCGATGGTACCGCCCAATGTGAAACGCATACCATCCACCCCTATGTCGTGAGCATATTCTTTCGTCTCCACACCGACAATCCTAAATGGGGCGAAAGCCCGATCGGCGGACAACACATTCTTTACATAGGCTAAAATGGTCATCTTAAGCAAAAGTTGCTGTCCCGTGTACTGAGGAGTTATATTCTGCCCTGACTTGAAATACTCACGGTTAAAGGCATTGTCTACTATCTGCCCCAATTTGTCCTCCAATCCCAGCAATTGGTTCAGATCCTCCTTCTCTATGGATACACCATCAAAATGCCCGTAAATCTCCTCCATGGCAGCATGGAAGACCAATCCCAGCAATCGATGGTCCACCTCATCGTCCAATTCCTCCTCTTCCCTCAATCCCACAACATAAGAGAAATAAAATTTCATCGGGCAGGAAATGTAGGAGTTCAGCATGGAAGGAGAGAGTTTCGAAGCCTTCGGATTATATGCTTTATCGTACGAGAATCGTAATTTATTTATGATCTCATCACTTTTAGCCACCTCGAAGAGACTATCCGTGGAGACCTCAATATTCGAGTTCAGATCATACAAATCCACCTTCACCTCCGACTCCGCCAGCAACTGCATAAGGAAACGGCTCATCTGGCCCTTAGACCCACCCGACACCGCCGTACTATAAAGGAATGTGGCCGTCTCCGCCCGTTGGAGAAGACGGTAAAAATAATACGCATACAACGAGTTCTTATGCTCGATGGTGGTCATGCCGAAGGCACGACGCAAGCTATGTGGGACAAAAGAAGACTCTCCTCCTCCCTTGGGCAATACCCCTTCATTGACGGAAAGCATCACCACATTCTTAAAGTCGAGGTTTCGCGTCTCAAGGAAACCCATCACCTGCATGCCCTTCACAGGCTCGCCAGAGAAAGGCACCGAGATGGAGGAAAGCATCCTCTCCAATAGTTTACACAACGTCTGAACATTCACCTGCAAGTCTCCGTTCTCCGTCAATGTCAAGAGCCTATTCACGACCGTATAAGTGCGGAACAACGCCTCCTTGTACAAAGGGTCATAGATGGCCTCATCCAACGCAGGAGAAGCCTCTTCCTGGGAATCTGGACTCCCCTTGCGGTAATACATGGCCACCTTCTTCAGGATAGCCCCCAACCACCGCAACAAAGAGGATGACGCATCCTCACGACTTGAGTCGACAAATGAGAATAGTAAATTCAACGAATCGTTCCCTCCCCTCAAATAATCAACGGAAGGGAAATATTTATGTTCCTTGACGATTTGGGCATAGAGGTCCGTAGCGCCTTCGAACGCAATCTGCACATATGGGTTGCACAACGTCTCCCTGACAAGGCGGAACGGAACGGAATGAGGCTGGTTATGCGCAACAATCGCCACATTACACTGCATCTCAACCAACACCTTCATCAAAGCATAAACGGGAGTCTGTATGAGAGGCAAACCCATCGTGATGTTTAGATCGTCCACGCAAGGGGGAATGGAATGCAGCACCGGCAAAAGGAGGGACTCGTCACACAAGACGACAGCCGTCTCAGGATCAGACAACCCTCTACCCTTACAATCCACTAAATAATCGTTCAGATACTTGGCTTGGGCATTTTCAGTAGAAGAACTAACGAAAGAGAAATGTTTAGGGACACTCCTGAAAGCGTTCAACGACGATTTGGGCAACTCATTCGGGAACTTCTCCAGATTCCGTATCATGAATGTGGCAGCCTCGTGTTTCACGTCGGGCATATTCATGTAATACTCGTCCGTATCCCAATAGAACAACGCCTTACCTGCCTTATAAAGGCGAGAAAAAAGTTCCTCCTCACATTTATTCAAGACATTGAAGCCGACAAAAACATATTTATCGGAACGGAAGGATTCCACCCCATTCTTTTTGAGCACCTCGTCCACCACGATACGGTGAAGCATCCCTTCATAGGCTAGACCTTGTCTGCGCAGATTCTCCCGAAACTCAGTGTACATCGGCAGAAGCGCATCCCATAGTGCCATGAACTTCCGTTTCAATAAGGATTTCTGTTCCACGGAGAAATTATGGAAAAAGCGCTGCAACGAGGCGATTTGCTCTTCGGATAAGAAACTGAAGTCATCCTCCATCTTCGCCAAATCAACCATGTTCTTAAAAAGCAAATGGACAGGCACCAGATTGTTGTCCACATCCTCGAAATCGCTCAGGATGATCTCTCCCCAAAAATAGAAGGAATCCATCGTCTCCGGTTCGACACCTAATTCCTCCCAATCGATGTGTGCGGAATAGGCCTTAAAAAGGTCACAGATAAGCTTCGGCTCATCCGCAACCTTCAGGTTCGAACAGGAAGCGAACAAGTCTTGGATAGTCTGATATATAGGGGACCAGATCGGCTTATCGACGCTCTTCACCAAATAATTATTGAAGAAAAGCCTAGCACGGTTGTTCGGGAAAACAACCGTCAAATCGGACAACTCACCACCATATTTAGCCGTAAGGTCCTCTGCGACAAGCTGTAAAAATGGAGCTGCTCCCATAAGAAGGACAGATTAACTTCTCACCTGACCGTTCCCCTTGATAATCCACTTGTAGGTGGTGAGTTCCTCCAAAGCCATAGGGCCGCGCGCGTGCATCTTTTGCGTGGAGATACCAATCTCCGCACCCAATCCGAATTGAGCGCCATCGGTCCATGCCGTCGACGTGTTCGTATAAACACAGGCGGCGTCCACCATGCGGTCGAACTTCTCGATGGATGCTTCATCCTTGCTGATGATCGCCTCGCTGTGCTTGGAACTATATTTGGCGATGTGTTCCAAAGCCTCGTCCAGGTTCTTGACCGTTTTGATGGACATCTTATAGTCCAGGAACTCCGTACCGTAGGAATCGGCTGTCGCTGATTCCAGATATGGGTATTTGCCCTTCAGCGCATCGTAGGAAGGCTGGTCGGCATATATGATCACGTTCTTCTCCGCCATGCGCTCGCAGATGGCAGGAAGGTCTTGGAGTCTCTTCTCGTTGATGATCAGGCAGTCCAATGAGTTGCATACGCTGACGCGGCGTGTCTTGCCGTTGAAGACCGCATCCTGTCCGATCTTCAAATCTCCGCTTTCGTCGAAGTAGATGTGGCACACGCCAGCACCCGTCTCGATGACAGGGATTTTCGCATGTTCGCGCACGAAGTTGATCAGGCCCGAACTGCCCCGTGGGATGATCATATCCACATAGCCGATAGCGTTCAGCAGTTCACCCGTGGACTCACGACCGGCAGGCAACAAGGCCACAACGTTCTCGTTCACGTTCATCCTGCGCAATACGGAATGGATGACGTTGACAATCGCCGTGTTGGAGCAATGCGCATCCGAACCACCCTTCAGTACGCAGGCATTGCCTGACTTGAAACAGATGGAGAAGACATCGAAGCTCACGTTCGGACGAGCCTCGTAGATGACACCAATCACCCCGAAAGGCACGCTGATTCGTTTCAGTTTCAAACCGTTCGGACGTTCGATATCCTTCAAAACCTTACCCAATGGAGAGGGCAAACCCGCCACGTTCCTGATGTCCGAAGCGATTCCCGCAATGCGTTCCTTCGTCAGCATCAGACGGTCAAACATAGGGTTGGACTTATCCATCTTGTCCAAATCCTTTTGGTTCTCCGACAGAATGTAGTCGGTTTGCTTCTCTGCCTCATCGGCAACTGCCAGCAGCACCTCACGCACCTTCGCATCATCGATGCCGACCAAAGTCTTGGAGGCATCCCGCACTGTGGCAAATAATTCATTCATTTCCATTGTGGTATAAGTTTATAATAAGATAGCCATTAGGCAAATTTACAATTTTAACAGCAAATAAAAAACTATGTACGCTAGCATTCTTCTTCCGGGCGAGACTGAGCCCGCAACGTCATCAATACATGGCAGGCGATGAAGTTGCCAAAGGTGGCAGGCATATATGAGATGGTTCCCACGGTGGAGACTTTGTTTTGCTCCTCCACCATCATGACCGCCTTTTCGTCGGGTAGTTCGGAACTGAAGACCACCTTAAAGCCCTTCTTGATGCCCAATTTACCCAAGCGTTTGCGAACAGCTTTCGCCAAGGTGCAATTATAGGATTTTGAGATATCCGCAATCTGGATCTTCGTGATGTCGCTCTTGGCCCCCGCACCCATCGAGGAGATAAGCGGGAGGTGACGTTCCAAAGCGCATTGAATCAGGAACACTTTGGGGGATAGCGTGTCGATGGCATCCACCACAAAATCATAGTGTGCCTCGTCCAATAGCTGCGGAATGAGCTCATCCTTCAGGAAGAATGTGCGGACATGTAGTTTCAGTTCCGGGTTAATATCCAATAGGCGTTTCGCCAACACTTCGGTCTTGTCCATCCCCAACGTGGAATGTAGGGCCACCAACTGACGGTTGATGTTACTCTCGTTCACCTTATCCGCATCCACGATGGTAAGCTCACCGACACCACCACGTACAATCATCTCGGCGGCGTATGCACCAACACCACCGACACCTACGACTAGAACATGCTTCTTCTCCAGCGAATCCATAACCTGATCGCCCAGGAGCAGCCTAGTCCGTACCTGCCATTCCTTCTCCATTCTCTAAAAATCGTTTAGGGACAAAGGTAGCAAATTATCATCTCACTAACGTCACATGGCCCACAAAAGAGCGATCCAGATCGAAGAAAAAGATATAGAACCAATAATCATCTGAAGGTAATCTGTTTCCACCGCTCGTACCATCCCAAGGGACATAATCGTTCAGATAGGAGCGGATCAGCTTTCCGTATCTGTCGAATATATTCAGTTTATAACTACCCATCGTATCCAACGAGGCAATTTCCCATACATCATTGATACCATCCCCGTTCGGGGAAAAATATTCAGCCGCCTCTAGACGAGTCTCAGGCAAAGGATCATTCTTCACCTCCTCCGGACAATACTTGTGGAAACGGATGGTAGCGACAGCCGTATCCGAAATGACACCGATATTATTCTGCAAATAGTATTTCACATCATAAACGCCCTCAGCCCCATCGGACGGCATATCGACCAAGAGACCGCCCTTCGTGACGGAAACGAACGAAGGAGCCTCAACCAAATGAATCGCCACCAGACTATCCACAATCTCTGCAGAATGTTCCGCATTGTATGACACGAGATAGTCATTGTCCAATATATCGAAGAAATACGGGGAGAAAGAAGTCGAGTTACAAGGAAGCTCCAACGTGACGGCGTCATCAACCGTCACAATCCTCAGTTCAATCGCCACCACGACCCGACATTGTCCGTTACTGTTCCTATAGATGTACTTCCCCTCTGGCACATTATAAAAGATCTGTTCCCGCTCCATACAAGTGAAGACAACGCTATTATTCTCTTCATGCGTCAGGTCTGTCCCTATTTCACCAACATAGCGATGATAAGGGTCCAGATTGACTGTCGCCGTCAAAGATGCGGGATCTGTCACGATAAAATGCTCCCTGCATCCATCCAATGCGAACGACGGTGCGGCGCAGAGCAGATGGATAAAAAAGAATATGTATGTCCAGATATATATATGCTTCATAATCCACCGCAAATATATAAAATATTTTCATACACACCTCATAATCACCCATCTTGCAGAAATAATCTCAGAATGGATTACTCCTTGATGACACGCTCACGGAACGTCTCCGTCTCCGTAACAATTTCAAGATTGTAGACTCCAGAAGAGTATTTCCTAAAGTCGATAGACTCGGATGGGGCCAATTTCTCGTAAACCTTCAACAATCGACCCAAGTTATCGTACAAGAGGAGCATAACGGGTTCCGTATTGTTCACCTTCAAGTAATCGGAAACTGGGTTCGGATAGACGGAAACGGTCATTGGTTCATCCTGAGAGATCTCCTCCACATCAGTGATGATCTCGGTACAACCATCAGAACCGCAGACACGGGAACTATTCGCGAAACCAGGAGTCGGATAGAATACTTGTCCGCCCAGGCACTCACCAAAGGTAACCCATTCGTCGCCACCATCGTTCAGAAGGCCGTAGGACATATTCTCGTCCACGTGATCATATTCAACATCATCAACGACAGAGGGGTCACCGCCACAATCCATATTGATAGCAACATATGAGTTTGCCTCGTTCTTCAATTTGAATCCAGCGTGCAATGGTCCACGGTGAGGACAATTGTCCGCCCAAATCAGTACCCGTTTCTTCGGAGCCACCTTAGTCTCCTCGTATCCGTAAGGGATCATGAACTTTTTCATTTTCCTGAGCTGATCCGTCAGGTACATTCCGGCGAGGTTAACCGTCTCATCGCCATCGTTATAGATCTCGAACCAATCAGAGTAATTGCCATATTCGTCAGCCGTACCTGCATTCTCTCCATTAGAGGCACAAATCTCGTTGATTCGGAGATTAGGTTGTACGCAATCATTCACCTGCTCAAACACTGCGGTCAACGACAAATCGCCAGAGACTGAGACTGTGAGAACAGGGTTGGTGGAGATATATTCGCTGGACGAAACGCTACCAGCGTTTGGCGTTTCATATACGACAGACTCCTCGAAGATTAATTTCAGGTCGGAACTACCAGCATTGTGCTGGTGAACCTCCACTGCAAAGAGGTTTGTTCCCTTCTTCAAGAAACGGGCCGGAATAACGACAATCTCAGTAGAATCGTTAGCCCAAGAATCAGCGAATTTCGATCCGGTCACCCCATCCGCATCTATATTGCTGGCTTTCACCATATTGCCATTCACATAGAGGATAAAAGCATCATCGTAGGTGACACGAGCGACAATCGCCTGGATATCCTTCAAGCTCTCCAAGTTGAAGAGGCTTCTGAAATAAACAGTAGCATAGTGATTCCCCGCTGCGCCACTTTTAATCACAGTGTTAAATTGGGAGTTGTCATTGTCATTGTAGCCCATCACACCAGAACCCGGCAACCATTTAGATTCATCATAATCATTATCAATGGCCCATAGGCTGGAACTATTCTTTCCACTCTCATCAGTAAAATATTTCCATGTCCTTGTGAGCGTATACTCCAATCCGACAGTATCGATCGGAACCTCCGTCACAACAGGAGCTGCGGACGATTCGTTATTGTCCTTCCATCCAAGGAACTTATACCCGAACGGAGCCACCGCCTCAAGTTTTAGAGCCTTCTTCGTAAAGTATTTGCCGGACAAGGACGATGCAGGAACAAGTTCTCCGTTCACCATGATCCGCGCTTCGGACAGGTTCGAGGACAAGTTCAGATTCACCAAGCTACTTCCCTCCAGTTCAGGGAAATTCCTCTTATCCATCATCTGCTCGTAGATGTAACCAGGTCTGCTTTTGGCGAAATTCACCATACCCGCATCATTCACCCCTTCACCGAAAGTGGCGCAGAACTCATTGGAGACCATTTTGGATATATTTTTCCAGATATTGGAAATCTTATCACCATCTAATGTGGTGCCCAAGTGAATCAAGTACTTCGTCAAGAACTTCTCCCTGAAAGTACTGTTTTTCATCAAACCGGAGAAGATAATGGTTTTCCACTTCGTATTTTCCGTGAAACCCTCACCGCTAGCTCCATTTCCCCAATTATAGCAGGATCCTTCGCCCTTACACCATCTGAACATATCCATATCAGCCCTACAATAATTAGGACTATCGCCACCATAAAGACCCAACCCGAAATCCGTATCAAAAGAGATCCAGCGGAAACGGCCATTGTTGCGCTCCCTCCAAATCTTGCAGTTGTTCGCCGGCCAATCGGTGTTCACGATGAACTGCTCGAAAACCTGATAATTTATGTATTCGTCCATATCCATCATTTTAGACGCCTTTTCGTAGTAGTCGCTTGCATTTGGATCGTTTTGCGAAAGGAAATTAACCAGATTCTGGTATGCATCCAAAGTTCCACAAGTTGCGACAACACCCTTCTTGTTGGTAATCTCTATCACATCGATATCCTTGCTATCCAACCCATAATTTGTCTCCACGAACGCTTTGTTCGTACGCTCGCGCAAACCCATCAACCCCCTATACTCACCATTCAGATAGAATGCCACCGGTTGATATGCCTGATAATCGACACCCATATTCTTCGCGATGTTCTGCATAAAGCCATCCCGGCAACGGATGTTTGAGTGGAGATGTCCATTTCCTCCATTCCTCAACTGCAAAGATTTATACTCCTCACACTCTTTGTCCGCAAAGAATTTATATTTCAATTTTCCGTTTTTATAGCCCATTCTGTCACCCGCCTTAATCTTCAATGATTTCGTGTCGTACTGACGGGAGCAACCACCCATCACTGCAATGTCCACCTCATGCGACAAAATCTGCTTATCATCCACGAAATATTCGAAATTGGCTGGACGAGCCCAATCCATCACATAGTTCAATTTCTTATCTGGTAGGCAATCCGTTCCAGGATTGATGCTATATTCATTGTTCGGGTCCCCCTCCGTATAGATACCCGTTTTCGAGTCATACAGATTCTTCGAGTCGGTCACAATGGACACGATAGGCAGATTAGACCTGCCACATGTACTATTTATGCCATCCTCGGAAATAAACGTACCCGTCAGGATTTCACTAGGAAGTTTTCCCGCCTTATACGCTCTCGCACGAATGATGATGTTATCTTCTCCGCTCTTAGTGATCTTCGACACGATAATCCCATCGGATCCGTATATTTTACTTGATCGGGTAGGTTCGCTTCCGTCCGTCGTATAATGGATCGTATCGCCATCAGTGTTATTTTTTATCTTGATGATGGAATTATTGTATCTCACAACGCCTGGCATCAACCCCTGGTTATCAAAGTACAGACTCGTACACCGGGATTCGTTCAAATCCGCATATGAATGGGAATTATTCTCTCCAGGAGTTGGTTCCATATAACCTTTCTCCGTCTTGTAGATACCATAGGAGATATGCGTATAGGAATTCTCGTATTTGAATGAGTCAACCACCGCGCCATTATTGTCCTTCAGCACGATGACACCTCCATCGGAATCCAATTTGCGTGCCGTCTTACTATCGGTCTCAGAGCCATCGAAAGTAAGAACCTTATAGTTATTGCACTTGATTTGTTTCGAATCGTTTATGCACCATGTCCATTCCTTCTCAATGGAACCATCCTTATTCACCTTATAGTGCACGATTTTATAACCCTTCAACTCGACATTTGAGTTGGCATTATTATAGAGTTCAACCCAACCATTGTAGTTTTGGTCTTTCATATAGGTTGAAATGTTACATGGCATTACTTCATTCACCCTCACATCCGCATTCGCCGCAAACCCTATCGACAATCCTGCCAGCATAAAAGCCAACCTTGTCTGTCCGAATCGAATAAGTGTTTTCATAAGCAATTCGTTTTTAATTAACACCATTAGGGGCGATAAACCCTTTCAGAGAAGTTCCCTTCCCTGTCTACTCTGTTTCATCCTTCTTAATTCAGGTTTTCCCCTTTCCTTTGTAAACTCGATTACGAATATAATAAAATTTTCTTAATATCAAAAAAAAAACAGACTATCTGAGTTGATTAATAATAATATATTCATCAATATTTTGACCCGACTATAATGCTTTTTGAAAAAAAATCTTAAAGGAAGAAAATAATACTTTGTTGTATGCAAAAAATAAGATTTCTTTGTGAAACAATTAGATGAAAGCATATTTGGGATATGGCTGAGATGAAAAACCTTGCTAAACAGACCGCTATCTACGGCGTTAGCAGCATTATGGGTAAATTCCTGAATTGGTGTCTCGTTCCACTCTACACGTACGTGCTCACCAATTCCGCCGAATACGGAATCGTGACGAACCTCTATGCATGGACCGCCCTGTTATTGGTTATCCTCACATACGGCATGGAAACCGGGTTTTTCCGCTATGCGAACAAGGACAAGGAGAATGCGGAGAATGTATACAGCAGCGTGCTCTGTTGCGTTGGCGCGACCTCCACGCTCTTCGCGTTTCTGGGTGTGGTATTCAGTCCTGCCATCGCCAACCTATTGGGTTATTCCAAACATCCCGAGTTCATCTCGATGCTCTGCGTCATCGTCGCCATGGATGCGTTCGGGTGTATTCCTTTCGCCTACCTGAGATTCCAAAACAGACCGATTCGTTTCGCCATCCTCAAGCTGGCGATGATATTGGTGAACATCGCCGCCAACATATTCTTTCTGGTCATCTGTCCGAAGATCCAAGCTTCGCATCCTGAATGGATCTCCTGGTTCTACGACGAAAGCTATGGCGTCGGCTATGTATTCATCTCCAACTTCATCTCCACCCTATTCGTCACCGGTATGCTTTTGCCCCAGATTCTAAAGGCTAAACTTAAAATCGACACCTCCTTGCTGAAACAGATCCTGAAGTACTCTTTCCCGCTCCTGATTTTAGGTGTAGCAGGCATCATGAACCAAAGCTTGGACAAAATCATCTTTCCCTACCTCATACCAGACAGGGAGGTGGCTGACGCACAATTAGGCATATACGGGGCATGTTTCAAGATCGCGATGGTGATGATGATGTTCACCCAAGCCTTCCGCTACGCCTACGAGCCGTTCATCTTCGCACAGAACAAGGGTGGCGACAAAAAGAATGAGTATGCGGATGCGATGAAGTTCTTCATCATCTTCTCTCTCCTGATTTTCTTGGGAATGATCTTTTACTTAGACATTCTCAAACACCTGATTCGAAACGACTATTGGGTAGGACTACGGGTAGTACCGATCATCCTTATCTCCTACCTCTTCCAAGGAATATTCTTCAACCTGTCCCTCTGGTATAAGCTGACGGACAAAACAGAGTATGGCGCATATTTTTCCATCATCGGACTTATCATCACACTCTTGGTGAACATTCTATTCGTGCCGAAATATGGCTATATGGCCTCCGCCTCGGCCTCGCTCTGCTGCTTCTTCACCATCACGGTCATCTCTTATTGTTTCGGGCAAAAATACTACCCGATCAAATATGACTTCAAATCCATCCTCATCTATGCGCTTGTGGCGGCCGTTTTCTTCGCCATCCACACCTTCTCGCCAGCAAAAGGGGCATTGCGATACGCACAGGACACCCTACTACTACTGCTATTCATCGCACTAATCATCAAGCGGGACCTCCCGCTAAAGGCGTTACCCGTCATCGGGAAGTATTTCAAATAAAAAGAGAGGATCAAAAATTAACGAACAATTACCACCTTGCCTCCGACGATATAAGGTCCTTTCGGTAGCCCTTTTATGTCCAACGAGTTGCTAACCTTTCGTCCATCCATTAGATAGACTCCGTCTTCATATTTCCCAACGTCCTCTTTACCTATCGTTTCAGGAACATTCAATACTCCCATAGTCCACAATTTGAATTCTTCGCAGAGAAATTCGCAATTCCTTCTATACCAATCCTTCACATAGTCTATCTCCTCCGTGATCGACTGCTTCAAAGGCACAGGGTTCTCATTCCACTTGTTATACTCCCTTTCCCATGCCCCGGATGTCAGAAATGCATCCGAATATTCATCCAATCGTTTCTCTATATTCTGCGGGAGAAACAACGTGGAATAGAGCCTAAACCACGAGCAAACCACATCATCCATAAATCCATCCATATTCTGCGGAATAAGCTTATTGAATGGAAAACGTTTTTCGATCCTATTGAAAGAAATGAACGTGTCATTATAGCTTCCATCCCAACTACCACCTAACGACATATCCAAGTCCCAGGGCGAGAGCAGGAATCTATGACCCTTACTGATATTAACAACGGACAAATGGGTGTTCTTGTAGAGACAATCATCCACATTGAATGCCATGACGAAAACAACATAATCAACAAGATTCTGCCAATAGAAATAGTCTTGATATTGTTGGAGGAAGAGCTCATCCGACACTCTCCTTGAATTTAAATCCATCAAATCCATTAAAGGTTTCCACGTGTCGATAGAAGGGAGGTCACTCGGATACTGCAGCTCCCAATTATTCCATGTGGAACTGTTCACATCATTATTCACATAAGATTCGAGGTTGGTACGGTTGGAAATCCCCTTGTATAGCAACCCCCTTATGGTAGTGCCACTCTCATCCGTCTTCGTCTTTTTCAAGCCTAACAACTTACGGTCGATCTTGTCCGACATGCAGTACAAACCATGGTAGTTCCCATTGATGAACACCTCCACATACACCCCGATTGTCCCATTGCGGTTCCCATAATCGGTCTCATATGGAGTCTGGCTCATATCGTTCCACACATCGAAACAGATTCTATTCCTCATTCTCGTCCTATCGATGGCCATCGCATCTAGGATCCAACTATTCTCTTCTCTGATGCCAAACATGTTGACATTCAGTTTTTCGCCTGCCTCATCTAACAGCTTAATGGAAAATGATTTCTTCTCATAATTGAGCGACGTTCCGCCCCGATATCTAATTTGACATCGACACTTAACCGATTCGGCCGATGGATCCGTCCTTTTATGGAAGTCGACTACCTCGATTTCCCCATTGACGAACGTTCCTGTATTGACGGCAGAGATATCCACAGTCAAATTCACTAGCGGCAACGAACCAGACCATAGTTCGCTTCTCATCTGCTCGAACTGGGTTTTGCCCTCCTGTCCATGCGCAGATTCACATAACAAACACATTCCCAACACAAAGGTCAGGAGAAATGGCGTGAAATAATATAGAAACGGTCTGTTGTTCATGAGTAATAATGGAAATGATTTCTTAATGTTTCAACACCTTGAAATAATACCCCGCTATCCATTTGTTATACTATAAAAATTCGTTCCATGCCCCTATTATTTGCCCCAAAATTAATAATTATCCCTTTGTGCAAACACATAATTGTTCTTTTTCTCGTACCCGCCTTCGTTATATACCTAAAACAGAACGTCTTCGAAATTTATTTTTTAAGTAAATTCGCACCAATTACAAAAAATCCCTATCTTTGGCAAATAAAAACTCTTTGGCGAATAAAAACACATGGCAATGGAAAAGATTGACGACTTAGACAAGGATATTCTGAAGATTATCACCAGGAACGCCCGCATTCCGTTCAAGGATGTGGCGGCAGAGTGTGGCGTGTCACGCGCTGCTATTCACCAACGCGTCCAACACTTGGCTGATCTAGGTGTGATTATTGGTTCTGGCTATCACGTCAACCCTAAGATATTAGGTTATCAAACTTGTACATATATTGGAATCAAGTTGGAGAAGGGTTCCATGTATTCGGAGGTGGTTCCTGAATTGGAAAAAATCCCTGAGATCGTGGAGTGCCATTTCACCACGGGTCCTTATACCATGATGGTGAAACTTTACGCCAAAGACAACGAGCATCTGATGCAACTCCTGAATGGTAAGATCCAGAGCATTAAGGGCGTATCCGCCACAGAGACGCTCATCTGCCTCGAACAGAGCATCAAGAGGGAATTGCCTATTTCCCTATAAATAGAAACAAACGGGAGGGGAACTGTCACAGACAATTCCCCTCCCGTTTTTATGTTTTCGTGGATTCAAAATCCATTTCATCGGCCTTGCTTAGAAAAAACATCCACAAAACAGCCCCCACACTTATCATTTTGCGATAATCTCTCTAAAATTCACCCAGAGAGAGAGTTTTTCATTTTCCATTCCTTAAGTTTGCCAATTCTTTCGTACTTTCGCGCATTGAATAGTTGGCTCGCATTATGAATGATAACATAGTAGATACCATTACCAAAGGGGATTATAAGTACGGATTTGTCACGGACATTGAGACCGAGGTCATCCCGAAAGGGTTGAGCGAGGATGTTGTGCGCCTCATTTCCGAAAAGAAGGGGGAACCGGAATGGTTGCTCGAATACCGCCTGAAGGCTTACCGGCATTGGCTCACGCTGAAGGAGCCGAACTGGGCGCACCTCAGCATCCCTGAAATCGACTATCAGGACATCTACTACTATGCGGCCCCGAAAAAGAACTCTCCTAAGAGCGAAAAGGATATCGACCCGGAGTTGCTGAAGACTTTCGACAAGCTGGGCATCCCGTTGGAGGAGCAGAAACACCTCGCGGGCATGGCGGTGGATGCGGTCATGGACAGCATATCCGTCAAGACGACTTATAGGGAAAACCTCGCTGAATTGGGCATTATTTTCTGCTCGTTCAATGAAGCGGTGAAGAATTACCCGGACCTCGTCAAGAAATACCTCGGAACGGTCGTGCCTTACACGGACAATTTCTTCGCCGCATTGAACTCGGCGGTCTTCAGCGACGGCTCCTTCGTCTACATACCGAAGGGTGTACGTTGCCCGATGGAGCTCTCCACCTATTTCAGAATCAACGCTGCCCAGACCGGCCAATTCGAACGCACATTGATCGTGGCGGACGACGACAGCTACGTCTCCTATCTGGAGGGTTGCACCGCCCCGATGCGCGACGAGAGCCAATTGCATGCGGCCATCGTCGAACTGGTGGCGCACGATAGGGCGGAGATCAAATACTCGACCGTACAGAACTGGTACCCAGGCGATAAGGAGGGTAAGGGCGGTATTTACAACTTCGTCACCAAACGCGCGCTCTGCAAGGGAATCTCTTCGAAGGTTTCCTGGACGCAGGTGGAGACGGGTTCCGCCATCACATGGAAGTATCCGAGCTGCGTATTGCTGGGCGACAACTCCGTCGGGGAGTTCTACTCCGTGGCGGTCACGAACAACTACCAGCAAGCGGACACGGGTACCAAGATGATTCATCTCGGCAAGAACACGAAAAGCCATATCGTCTCCAAAGGTATTTCGGCAGGACTCAGCCAAAACAGCTACCGGGGATTGGTGAAGGTTTCGAAGAATGCGGACGGTGCCCGTAACTTCTCGCAATGCGACAGCTTGTTGCTGGGAGACAAATGCGGCGCGCACACCTTCCCGTACATGGACATCCATAATGAATCGGCCATCGTTGAGCATGAGGCTACCACCTCGAAGATCAACGAGGACCAGATTTTTTATTGCAACCAGCGAGGCATCAGCACCGAGGATGCGGTCGGACTCATCGTCAATGGCTACGCGAAGGAGGTGCTCAACAAATTACCGATGGAGTTTGCGGTGGAGGCGCAGAAGCTGCTGCAGGTTTCGTTGGAAGGATCAGTAGGTTAATAGATAATTATTATATATGCTATTAGAAATTAAGAATTTACATGCCAATGTTAATGGCAAAGAGATTTTGCGGGGTATCAATCTGACGGTGAACGAAGGGGAAGTGCACGCCATCATGGGACCGAACGGTTCAGGAAAGAGCACACTCTCATCCGTGTTGGCGGGCGACCCGACCTTCACGGTAACGGAAGGTGAGGTTTATTTCAAGGGAAAGAATCTTTTGGAGCTCTCCCCGGAAGACCGCTCAAGGGAGGGTCTTTTCCTCAGTTTCCAGTATCCTGTGGAGATCCCTGGTGTCAGCATGGTGAACTTCATGCGTACCGCCACGAACGAGCACCGCAAATACAAAGGGTTGGACCCATTGTCCGCCTCCGATTTCCTGAAACTGATGCGTGAGAAGAAGGAGTTGGTGGAGTTGGACAATAAATTGGCGAACCGATCCGTCAACGAAGGATTCTCCGGTGGCGAGAAGAAGCGCAACGAGATATTCCAGATGGCCATGCTGGAGCCTAAATTGTCCATTTTAGACGAGACGGACAGTGGCTTGGACATCGACGCCTTGCGCATCGTGGCCAATGGCGTAAACAAGCTGAAAAAGGCCGATAACGCGAGCATAGTGATCACACACTACCAACGTCTTTTGGATTATATCGTTCCGGACATCGTCCACGTCCTCTACAAGGGTCAAATCGTGAAGACGGCGGGCAAGGAACTTGCCTTGGAGCTGGAGGAGAAAGGCTACGATTGGATAAAAAAGGAGTTGGGTGAATAATTCATGGCAAATATGTCGATAGAGCAATCATACATAGATATTTTCAAGCAGTACCGCGACGTGCTGAAGAGGAATAGCGGCGCACCCATGGACGCGTTGAGGGAGGCCGCCTTCGAATCGTTCCAACAGAGGGGATTTCCTACCCGCCGCATGGAGGCATACCAATATACCGACATAAAGGAGGCCTTCGCGGTGGATTATGGCATGAACCTCAACCGGATCGCGCTCACGGAGGATTTCCGTTGCGAGGTGCCAGGCATCAACGCCTACCTCTTCTACGTGGTGAACGACACATTCTTCTGTCCGCCTGAAAGCGAGAAATATCTGATTGAACTACGAAAAAAGGGCGTTTCCATCGGCAGTTTACGCGAATATTCACAGACCAATCCGGAGCTCGTCGCGAAGTATTACGGCAAGGCGGTGGTCAGCGGAACGGATGCGATCATAGACTTTAACACGGCTTTCGCACAGGACGGATTCTTCCTTCATGTGCCGGAGAACATGGTCATCGAAAAGCCTATCCAACTGATATGCGTCATGTCAGGCAAAGTACCTATGTTGGGCACGCAAAGGAACCTGATCGCCTTGGAGAAATCCGCACAGGCCAAGCTCCTGCTCTGCGCCCACACCCGTGGCGAATTGGAGCAACTCTCCAACCGCGTAACGGAGGTTTTTGTCGGTGAAAACGCTGTTTATGATCATTACAAGTTGGAGAACACCCACTCCAAATCGATCAGCGTGGCAAACCTGAACATCCGCCAACAGAATGGTTCGGAGATCATCGTGAACGACATCACGCTGCACAACGGACTGACAAGGAACAGGATCCAAATCGACATCGACGGGGAGCATTGCCAAACCACCCTAAGCGGCATGGCGATCGGAGACGCGAAACAGCACATCGACAATACGACGCTGATCAACCATCACCGTCCGAACTGCAAGAGCCGTGAGCTCTATAAATATGTTTTGAATGATGAGGCGACCGGCGCATTCTCTGGCAAGATCATGGTGGCCGAAGGCGCATTCAAGACGGAGGCCTACCAAACAGACCGCAACGTCTGCATGTCTCCGAACGCTAGGATGTACACGAAACCTCACTTGGAAATCTATGCGGACGACGTGAAGTGTAGCCACGGCGCATCGACCGGGAGAATCGATGAAACGGCACTTTTTTACCTTCGTTCGAGAGGAATCCCGGAGGAGGAAGCCCGCATGCTTCTCATGTTCGCCTTCGTGAGCGACGTGTTGGACAACATACGGATCGAAGCCGTGAAGGATAAGATACGGATGCTCGTGGAGCAACGTTTCCGTGGCGAGCTGTCACACTGCAACAGCTGCGGTGTTTGCAAATAATGGACGATTTCATCGATGGAAACGGGGGGAATATGATGTTGAACTCGTCCTTTTTTACCCTCTTCTCGACCCGTTACATTCCGGATACCCCGAGCAGCTCCAGAACTCCTTGCCGGCATTCACCCCCTTCTTGGCCATCCGCCTGATCATCGGCTTGCCACACTTAGGGCAGATTGGCGCATTGGATTGGATGCTTTGTTCTGCGCAGTAGGCGAGCCTTTCGGCGGTCAGTCCTTCGGAGAAGCCACCTTCTTCACGAAAGGTTGTGAGGAGGTTCGTTATCAGTTTATTAAGCATTAAGATGAGTCGATTGCACAATATCAACAAACATCGAGCTTCTGTCATCGAATCATTTGATGTAAGCCACTTGTCAAATTTGTGTTTTTGAAGTAATATATGAATGCTGCTTGAATGTTGCACATCATCTTTGTAAGTTGGTTTATCAAGTAAAACGGCACTAACCTGCTTATGCTCACCTGAATTAATAGACCATGGTAATTGCTCATGTTGCAACAACCAGTTCAAGTAGTCATTCGCCAGTTCAGCAAGACTTGCGCGAGCCACGTCAGTGAGTTTCATTTCTGTTTCTTTGGAGGTAGAATGTCGGGAATTCCCCTCAGCGATGTTAGCTGGCACAGAACGAGCGGCCTGCGTCATCTGATCATACTGTCTGCCACAAGGATCATTTGAGCGATTCAGGTAGCGTCTGCAAAAATCTTGAGTGGCAAGTTGGATAACATTGCCCATCACCCAGGTATCAAGCCAATAAAAGCCAAAATTTCTAATCAGCATAGTTTTTTCATTTTAATTTGATGCTAAGGTAGTACTTTTATCGTTAATGTCAAATTATTTACGCAATAACGCAATTGCGTTTTTCTCGTAATCACGTTATTGCGGTAAAACAACCGAACATTCCCCCCCGTCACTCCATCCCCTCCACAAACTTCATCTCCTCCTCTGTCAGCCCATATTTCCTGTGCAACTGCTCTTCCTTCCCCCTATCTTCCCCTTTCCAGCCGAATCAGATCATACGCCTCCTTGACCCGCTGGAATTGGTCCGCCGAGATCTTTCGGTCGAGGTCGGTGGCGTCAGGTGATAGATGGTCGGGGTGGTATTTCTTGACCAGATCGCGGTAGGCATTCTTAATTTCCGCCTCGGAGGCGGTGGTGAGGAGCCCCAATTGGTTGTAGGCTTGCGTCAGTTTGTAGCCATAGGAGGAACTCTTCTTTCCCTTTGACGAAGTCGAGGAGTCGTTATTTTTCTTTCCCGTAGTTTCTTCCGACTTTTTTGTTTTAGCCGTTTTATACTTTTGCTTCAGGATTTTCCAATCCTCTTGCTTGATTTTCAGCTCCATAGAGATTCCATAGAGAATTTCCATCTCGGAGCCAATCACCCCATCGCCGGAGAAAGCCACCTGGAAAAGCGCATTCAACAGATCCAGGACAGCCTCATAGAAGATACCAGACTTCAGGATGTTTTGGCAACATAGATTGTACCGGAGAAGTTCCCGGGAATCATTGTAGTGCCGGAGCAACTCCATACACTCACTGGAATAGAGACACTTGTCTCCCGTTATGGGGTCTGTCTGCAACCCTCTTGGACGGCACCACAGCAGATTTCTGTATATCGGATGGTTCTTGAAATAGAACCAAGCCACGGACACCTCCCGATGGTCCACTACCTTATCCCTACGGATCACCCATGAAAATAAAGCGATGACGGAAAGAGCAGACGTATAGATATTCTCATCCTCCATCCCACTCGGATAATTCCCTTGAAAGACCTTCTTCCTTCTGGAATTCGCGCGGCCAGTGCCCATCAAGGGCGGAATAGGCTCATAGTTCGGAACGTCGGATTTGGGCGGATTCTGATCAAGGACAACATCATGGAACACATCTTTCACCTTTTGGGCAGGACGTATCCACGCAAAAAGAGCCTCAATTATAACGACAATACAAATGATCCCCAAAAATATCAAACAGTCACTCAACATCGCTTTAATCCTGATGAGTAAAAACATTATATCACAAAGATAAATAAAGGGGAAGGCATTCCAAATGATGCGCTTGATTTTATTCCACACACCGATGTCGTTCCATCCCCCACGTCTGTTACTGACAGGAGTCAATCTACTTGTAAACGCCACTATACATTGAAAGAGAGTTTATGCCGAATTGACTGAGAGATTGATTATCGAGGTTTGACAAAAGCCTTGGTTAAAATCAGATTTGAAAGTTGATATGGTTGATAATCATTTTTATATTTGCACTATAAAAACACCCTCCCTCAAAAATGGACATCGAAAAATTTCGTGAATATTGCCTTTCAAAGCCTTGTGTCACAGAGGATTTCCCTTTTGACGAGGATTTGCTAACGTTTCGGGTATGCAACAAGATTTTTGCGTGCATCGCGATGAGTAATCCCGAACGTGCCGTTATGAAATGCGACCCCGAACGTGCTATCATTCTCCGCGAACGATATTCTGCCATCGAAGGTGCATTTCATTGGAACAAGAAGTATTGGAACCAAATCCATTTCGGTAGCGACGCAGGTGATAAGTTGATTCTCGAACTCGTGGACCATTCGTACGACGAAGTGGTCAAGAAATTGACGAAGAAGGAGAGGGAGGGGCTGAGGTAATCTCCTTTACAGCACAATTCTAAGCTCATGTACGTCATCGGTTTGTTCGTAGTCGCCTTTCCGTTCGAGCCGTTGGGTCGTACGCATCATGTAGGGAACACATCCGATTAAATTTTAAATCCCCAAGGGTTGCCCTGGACTAGATAATGAAATGTCCTTGCAGGCCGTGAGTCGTGCCATTGGGGAAGGAAGCACATTCCCCCAATTCATAAATGACTGCGTCGAACTAGCGTTTCAAAATTCTTAACTCCCCCGTTCCAACCGGATCAGGTCATACGCCTCCTTGACCATCCGGAACTGGTCCGCCGAGATCTTTCGTTCCTGATCGGTCGCCTCAGGCGGCAGGCGGTCGGGGTGGTATTTCTTCGCCAAGGCACGGAAAGCCTCTTTAATCTCCGCTTCGGAGGCGGTGGTGAGAAGACCCAGCTCGTTGTAGGCCTGCGTTAGTTTGTAACCGAAAGTCGAGGATTTCTTTTGTTCTTTCTTTTGTTGTTGTTCCTGCTTTTGTTGTCGTTCCTTACGCTCTTCGTTTTGTCCGGAAGATTTTCCCGACCCATTTCCCTCTTGTCTATCCCACCGATTCTTTTTCTTCTTTTTGGATTTTTTGCCCATTTCATCGGAAGATTGGCCAGAAGAGTCCGTCCTGTTTTTATACGGTCCTTGATATGTTTCATACTTCCGTTGCAGGTTGTTCCAATCCTCACGACGGATTTTCAGTTCCTGTGCGATGCCTTGGAGGATATTCATCTCGGAATCAATCACGCCGTCGCTGGAATAAGCCACCTGGAAGAGCATCTTCAACAAATCCAGCGCCGCTTCATAGTAGATGTCGGCTTCCAATATTTTGCTGCAACACCTGCCATACCGTAGCAACTTCGGAAGGGTGTTGTAGTATCTGAGCAACTCCATGCAATCCTTTGTATCATGACGATGGATTCCCGACACAGGATCATATGCCATGTCATGAGGAGGATGCGACAAAATCCTATGATACGTGGGGTGACGCACGAAGTAGAAACGCACCACATCCATCTCTTGCGTACCCACGTTTCCATCCTTTCGCATCACCCAAGAAAAGAGCGCTACAACAGAGAGTACAGCGGTGTAAAGTGTCTCACTTTCAGATTTGAACTCATTGGCATCCCGATCAAAGACAAAGTTCTTCTTATCTTTTGTTTTCCTATAATGGGACGAAGTCCTTTGGTCTTTTCCTCTACTGCTTTTGTTATTTCCCCCCGGACCGCTTGCATGATACGTCTCCGAAGTTTCTCTATTTCGATCCAATATTTGCTTGAGAATAAGAATCAGAAATGGAAGCACAAAGCAAAGTATAACTGCATTCATGTATTGAGAGAAATTCTTTAATAATCACAACTATCCCAAGGTTAGGATAGCATCAATACCATCACAAAGGTAAGCAAACAAAAGCGCATCCCCAAAGGCATATGAATGGATTTACTATTTAATGATTTATGATTTTCTATTTTATATCATCTTCCTCTTTCCAGCCGAATCAGGTCATACGCCTCCTTGACCATTCGGAACTGGTCCGCCGAGATCTTCCGTTCTTGGTCGGTCGCCTCAGGCGGAAGGCGGTCGGGGTGGTACTTCTTGACCAAGGTACGATAAGCCTCTTTGATCTCCGCTTCGGAGGCGGTGGTGAGAAGGCCCAACTCATTGTATGCCTGCGTTAGTTTATAGCCGAAGGTAGAGGATTTCTGCCGATTTTCCTGATTTCCCTGATTCCTATTTTCCTGCTGGTCATCCGACCATTTCTCCTCCTGGTTCTCTCCCTGATCATCTTTCTCTCTCTTCTGTTCATAGGTATTATCATTCTCTCTCCTGTAGTATCGCCGGGAAGATCCGTGCTTTTTCTTTCGTCCTGTACCCGTGCCGATTCCATATATCTGCATGAGGTTGAGCCAATCCTCACGATGGATATGCAGTTCGTTCGCGAGGCCACAAAGGAGTTCTGCCTCGGAGTCGATCACGCCATCGCTGGAGTAAGCCACCTGGCAAAGAGCCTTGATCAGGTCGAAAGCCGCTATGTAGTAGATATCAGCCTCTTTGATATATTGGCAACACTTCTCATACCGTAACAACTTCGAGGAGCGATTGTAATAATTTAGCAGATCCATACAATTCTCCATGTACTGACGCGGGGAATTCGATATGGGATCATTGCCCTTGTCCTTTGGAGAAAAAGTCAAGATATCACTGTAGATGGGATGACTTTCGAAATAGGAACGAGCCACCTCCATCTCTAGCTTGCCTATGGATCCATCTTTTCGGATCACCCAAGAAAACAGGGCGATGACAGAGAGCGTGGCTTTGTAAAGCGTGGAATCCACCGAGATATACGAACCAGCCTTTTTGTTGAATATGATCTTTTTCTCCTCCTCCCAGGATTTATAAGTGAATCGGGAAGAGTATTCATAGTCGTTTGACCCACCCCTGCTATATTTATTATCCTTGAAATTATTAGAGGATCCATCAGTCTTAGATGCCCCCGACGTTTTCTTTCCCTGATTGTTTCCGTTTTCCCATTTATCAGCAAAGATACGAATAGCAAAAGCTACCACAAAAGGAAGAACTAAAGATGCGAAGAAATAGATAATATGGAATTTATCACCTAACATATCATTCTAAACTATCATGGAATTAATGCTGACACAAAAATAAGCAAACAACAGCGCTTCCCAAACGGCACACTCGTTTTTGTTACCCACCGCACAAGGATTCGCACAGGGAAACATCCCCAAAATTGACTACTGTTTCAAAATTCTTAATTCTTAATTATCATCTCCCTCGTTCCAGCCGAATCAAATCATACGCCTCCTTCACCATTCGGAACTGGTCCGCCGAGATCTTCCGTTCTTGGTCGGTCGCCTCAGGCGGCAGGCGGTCGGGGTGGTACTTCTTGGCCAAGATGCGGAATGCCTCTTTGACTTCAGCCTCGGAGGCGGTGGTGAGGAGGCCCAACTTATTGTAAGCCTGCGTCAGTTTATAGCCGAAAGTAGAGGATTTCTTCTGGTTTCCCTGATTCCTTTGGTTCTTCTGTTGCTCATCCGACCGTTTCTTCTCCTGTTTATGGGCGTTATCATTCTTTTCCCTATTTTTTTGCTTAGAAGATTCGTTCTTCCCCTTTTGTCTTGTATCTTTGCCCATCCCATATAACCGCATGAGGTTAATCCATCCCTCGTGACGGATATTCAGTTCCTTTGCGAGACCACTGAGGATTTCTTCCTCGGAGTCGATCACACCATCGCTGGAGTAAGCCACTTGGCAAAGAGCCTTGATCAGGTCAAAAGTCGCCGTGTAGTATATGCCAGCCTCCTTGATATATTGACAACACTTTTCATATTGCAACGATATCTGGCAGGAGTTGTAGTGTTTAAGTATTTCCATACAATCCTCCTTGCAAGAGTAGGAGGTATTCGATATGGGATCCTTCCACCCTTTCTTAGGTGCATTAGACAAGACATAATTGTATACGGGATGATTATCGAAATAGAGACGGGCCACCTTCATCTCTTGTTCGCCTATGGATCCATCTTTCCGAATCACCATGGAAAACAAAGCGATGATAGAGCACGTGGCCTTGTAATTGGTCCAATCCAATAATATAAAACCACCTTCCTGTTTCCTGAAGACCACCTTTTTTTCTTCCTCCCAAGGCCTGTAAGTGCGCTTGGAATACTTATAAGTGTGTTTATAATTAGATGATTTGCCTGAATTATTATCAGAGGAGGAATAATCATACGAATTAGATGTCTCTGAAGGTTCCGCTTCCTTGTTATCGCCCCACTTTTCGGCATAAATGCGAAGAGCAAAAGCTATTCCGAAGGGGAAAGCAAAAGCCGCCAGAATGTAAACCAATAGAAGAATAGTTTCCGACATGTCAATCTAAGTTGTCATAATACCATTGTTTCCACAAAGGTAAAAAAACAAAAGCGCATCCCCAAAGGTATGTCTGGAGGGATTTACGATTTAATGATTTACTATTTACGATTTTACATTAAGGTCGTACGCATTGTGTAGGGATATGCACATTCCCCCAATTCAAAATTGACTTCGTCGAACTAGCGTTTTATAATTGTCATTTCCCTCGTTCCAGCCGAATCAAATCATACGCCTCCTTGACCAGCCTGAACTGGTCCGCCGAGATTTTTCGGTCCATGTCGGTCGCATCGCTCGGCAGGCGGTCTGGGTGGTACTTCTTGACCAGTTTGCGGTAAGCGTTTTTGACCTCCGCTTCGGAGGCGGTGGTGAGGAGGCCCAACTGGTTGTAGGCCTGTGTCAGTTTGTAGCCGAATGTGGAAGATCTCTTTGTCTCTTCCTGTTGTTGTTTCGACTCCTTATTTTTGTAATTTTGGCCGAATCCATCGGTGTTTTTGTGCGTATAGGAGGAAGATTTTCCCCCCTTCGAGGAATTGTATTGGCTATACCTTGTCCGGTTCGTATTCTTTGTTGGATCTTCCCGATTCTCCTTTTGGGAATCCGCACGATAGAATCCATACTTTTCCGACAATTCCATCCAATCCGCTGTTTTGATTCCCAGCTCTTGGGCGATTTCACGGAGGATCTCCCTCTCGGCGTTGATCACGCCGTCGCTGGAGTAGGCCACCTGGAACAACGTATTCAGCAGCTCCAATGCCGCCTCATAAAAGATACCAACCTTTATGATGTTAGCGCAGCACTGCTTGTAGTGCAACAGATTGGCGCATGAGTTGTAGTATCTCAGCATATCCTCACAACGGCGACGTGTCTTGTGAGGATGACCCGCAATAGAATCCTCCGTCCTCTTGCTATGGTACGAAAAAAATATATTATAGCGCTTGTATGTATTAAAGTAGAGATTCGCCACTTTCATTTCCCGTTCGTCCACCACGCCATCCCTTTTGATTACCCAGGAAAAAAGGGCGATAACAGAAAGTGTCACATTGTAATAGATTATATTGTTAAACGGAATCGGAAACACACCACTAGGATCAAAGATCTGTTTTTTCCTTTTTATGCTCATGCTCGAGCTGCCTGAGGGAGAGATTGGTGCTGTGTAGAATATATTTTCCTTGCGTTTCTTCTCCTCTTTAACCATGACATATATTGCGAATGAAAATACTATGATGGGGGGAGTGAAAAATATCAAATGTGCAAGTACATCGCTCGACATGGAGAATATATGATTAGGAATGATGAATGTAACGCAAATATAAACATATGTGGTATTATTGCCAAACGGGGGGGATGCTCCCAGTGGGTTTTTATAATCCACGCTCCAAGCAGATGAGGTCATAAGCCTCTTTGACCAGCTGGAAATGTTCCGCCGAAATCTTCCGGTCGAGGTCGGTCGCCTCGGACGGTAAGCGGTCGGGGTGGTACTTCTTCACCAGCTTGCGGTAAGCGTTCTTGACTTCCGCTTCGGAGGCGATGGTGAGGAGTCCCAGCTGGTTGTAGGCTTGCGTCAGTTTATAGCCGAAGGTAGAGGATTTTTTCGTTTGCTCCTCTTGCTGTTTTGACTCCTCATTTTTGCGATTTTGGGCGAATTCATCGAAATTCTTGTATGTGTCGGAAGAGGTTTTCTCCTCTTTTGAGTAGTCGTAATAACTATATTTGGTTCGGTTCGTGTTCTTACTGTAATCTTTCTTATTATTCTCTTGTTGTTCTTTATGATAGAACCCATATCTCTGCGACAATGTCTCCCAATCCTCTTGCTTGATCCATAATTTTTGGGCGATCTCATAGAGGATCTCCTTTTCGGAACCGATGACACCATCACTGGTATACGCCACTTGGAAGAGTGCTTTCAGGAGATCTACTGCCGCTTCGTAATAGATATCGGCCCTATTTATATTTTCACAGCATTGGATGTGGCTTAGCATTCGCGGAACCGAATTGTAGTAATTCAGAAGTTCCTCACA
The DNA here is from genome assembly GCA_045226255.1 of Paludibacteraceae bacterium. GTDB lineage: Bacteria > Bacteroidota > Bacteroidia > Bacteroidales > Paludibacteraceae > UBA1181. The sequence goes on from JBGVCG010000017.1 coordinate 52,933, forward strand.
TCGACGACGGGTGTAGTGGTTCTGACCGAGAATAGGATCTTCCTTTTGGCGCAAATAATGAGAGAGGATGATGTTGTACCGAATATGAGTGCGGAAATAGAGGTTCGCCACGTCCATTTCCCGTTTGTCCACGGATCCATCCCTTCGCATCACCCAGGAGAATAGGGCAATCGTGGAGAGCGCCGCCAGATATAGCTTCTTGTCATTCGGATCATCATTGAAAAAGATTTGTCTTTCCCGTATGGCCTTCTTTTTAATATTGGGGGTTTCGCCTATTGAGTGGTATTCAGATTCTGGGTCGCTCTTAGCCTTTATTATCATAACCGTAAGTTCGATAACGACTGCGATAAGAAATACTATTCCAAGTATGTTCATAGGGCTCTGAATCTATATGTGTGAATATGTTTTATCCTTGATTTTACAAATATAATCATTTGGAATCTCACATCATAGACTTGACCGTTACGTATGGACGATTTATAGGGGATTTAAGCAAACCAAAAACAGGTGGACTTTTCCATAATTTCATACATCATGCAAATCTGCTCATTAATTAACAACTGATATCGCAAAGATAGGTGGAGCAGAGGAACATGGCATTGAATATTGTGTCAAAATATTGCACAAATTTTCCAGTATTTCAGTTGGTTAGGAGTGTGGAAATGGTCGTTTTGGGGAGGGTAAGAAGCCATTCCATCGAAAAATAGTTTGTGATTCTATAGGCTCGTCTCGTTCTTCGTTTCCCTTTGTGAGAAGATGCAGCCGCAATAATTCTGCCGGTAGAGGTCATACTCTTTGGATAATTGGATGGACCGTTGGTAGCCTCCCCGCTTCTTGAAATCGGAAGGAAGGAAGCTGATTCCGTATTTTTCGCCCATTTCATCGCCGATTTCGTTCAATCTCGCCGCATCCTTGAGGGGACTGATCGTCAGCGTGGTGGTGAAGTAGTCAAACCCCTTTTCTTTCGATAGAATGGCGGTTTTTTGCAGTCTGAGCCTGAAACATTCCGTACAGCGCAAGCCTCCTTCGGGTTCCTGCTCCAATCCCTTCGTCACGGCGTAGAACTCTTTCGGGTCGTACGTCCCTTCGATGAAGGAGACGGGGTGACGGGTAGGCATTTGGCTGATGAGCCTTTTCTGCTCCTCTACACGCTTGGAGAACTCCTCTTCGGGGTAGATGTTCGGGTTGTAGTAGAAAACGGTGATCTCGAAGTATTGGGAAAGATACTCGATCGTGTAGCTGCTACAAGGCGCGCAGCAACTGTGCAACAACAACGAAGGCACGCGTCCTTCTCGGACGCATGCCTCTATGATTTGGTCTAACTTCTTCTGGTAGTTGATCAAATTACCTCTATGCCCATTTTCTCGCATAGCTGTAAGCTCATTTCCTTCAGTTTGAACTTCTGTATCTTGCCGGAACCCGTCAGCGGGAACTGGTCGATGAAGAAGACATATTTAGGAATCTTGTAGCGGGCGATCTTCCCTTTGCAGAAGTCGCGCACATCCTCCGGATCCATTTTCGTGCCCTCCTGCAGGATGATGAAGGCGCCCACTTCCTCACCATATTTCTTCGACGGTACGGCAGCCACCTGCACATCCTTGATGCCAGGCATGTGGTAGAGGAATTCCTCGATTTCACGCGGATAAACGTTCTCTCCTCCACGGATGATCATATCCTTGATACGACCTGTGATGCGGTAGTAGCCGTTCTCGTCCTTCACGCCCAAATCTCCGGAGTGGAGGAATCCGTTCTTATCGATCACCTCGGCCGTAGCCTGAGGATTCTTGTAGTAGCCTTTCATGACGTTGAATCCCTTGCAACACATCTCGCCTTGCACACCTACAGGGCATTCCTCGCCTGTCTCTGGGTCGATCACCTTCACCTCGACGAACGGATAGTCGCGACCCACCGTCGTGCAACGCACCTCAAAGCTGTCGTCGAGAGTGGTTTGTGTCATACCCGGAGAGCTCTCCGTCAAACCATAGACGCTCGTGATGGTCATGTACATCTTCTCGCTCACCTGCTTCATCAGTTCCACAGGGCAGAGCGAGCCCGCCATGATACCCGTACGCAACGAACTCATGTCGAACATGCTGAACATCGCATGGTTCAATTCAGCGATGAACATCGTCGGCACACCGTACAAAGCCGTACAACGCTCCTTATGGACGGATGCCAATACCACCAACGGATCGAACTTCTCCACCATCACCTGGGTACAACCATGCGTGAGGCAGTTCATCGTGGCCAACACCACGCCGAAACAGTGGAACAGAGGCACACAGACACAAAGCTTGTCATCCTGCGTGAAGCGCATGTTCTCTCCTGTGAAGAAACCATCGTTGGAGATGTTATAGTGCGTCAGCATGACACCCTTCGGGAAGCCCGTCGTACCGGATGTATATTGCATGTTCACCACATCGTGGCAAGAGACATTCTTCTTCATCTCGTTGAGCTGCTCGTCGTCGATGTTCTTTCCGAGCAACAGCAACTCAGCCGTGTTGTACATTCCCCTATACTTCTCTTGGCCGATGTACACGACGTTCTTCATGTAAGGGAAACGCTTGCTGTTCAGATGACCGCGCTCGCAATTCTTCAGTTCCGGCAACATTTTGTAGGTCATGTCGACGTAGTCGCACTCCCATGTTCCGTTCGTGATGCAGAGCGTATGCATATCGGAGTTCTCGCAGAGATACTCCAACTCGTTTTGCTTGTAGTTGGTGTTTACGGTGACGAGCACCGCACCGATCTTAGCGGTAGCGTAGAGGAAGGTGAGCCAATCCGGCACGTTCGTCGCCCAGATACCCACGTTACTGCCCTTCTTCACGCCGATGGAGATCAGACCTTTCGCCAAGTTGTCCACACGTTCGTTGAAGACCTTCCATGTGAAACGGAGGTCACGGTCCGAATAGACGATATATTCCTTATCTGGGGTTTTCTCCGCCCAATACTCGAGCCACTGCCCCAATGTCCTTTCTGATAACTGTTGCATAGCTGTAAAGAATTAGAATGGAGTATATACGACAGCGAGGATCCTAGCGGACTTTCCGGTCGCGCCATGAACGTGATGTTCCACGATGGAATCGTAGAAAATGCTGTCACCCACCTTCAGGTTATACTTCTCCTTGCCGTACTCGATTTCGACTTCACCCTCCATGACATAGATGAACTCCTCGCCCTCATGTGCGGACAATTTGAAGTTCTTCTCCTCGGAAGGTTGGATGTCGATGATGAAAGGCTCCATGTGCCTTCCCGCCTTCTGTTTAGCGAGGGAGTGATACTCCATGTGCTTCCTTGCGTCGGTCGCTCCGTTGGAGAAGCTAATGCTGCTGTTGCGCTCCTCAGCACGGCAAACAACAGGTCCTAATTCGTCATTATCGTCCAAGAAAGTACCCAATCGCACACCCAACGCTCTCGCAATCTTAATCAACGGACCCAAAGAGGGCAAATATTGATCATTCTCGATTGAGATGATTTGGTCTGTGGAAAGACCACTGCGTTCGGAGATCTCCTCGATGGAGATGTTTTTGGATTCCCTAATCCCTTTGATTTTGGATCCAACGATGGTGTTACTACTGGACATAAAATTTCAAATGAAAAAACACAAATACTTTTAATCGTCGCGAAATTATAAAATATTCAGTAATATAATGCTATATCTCCACCAAATTATCAATGCATTAAATTGTTATAAAACGCAAAAAAGAACGGAGATATCGTCATTATCGGTTCGTCGCCCACATGGATAGCGGAGAATAGGCATCAACGCTTCTTCTTCCAAAGGAAATATACGCCCAGACAGATCAGGATGGAGAGCAACGACCCTAACGGAGCCGCCATGCCCATCGGCGTAAGGTGGTCGGGATACCAGATGGAAGCGTAGTAGGAGCCCGGAATGCGTATCAAGACGATGGAGAGCAGGTTGTGGATGAAGGAGACGATGGAGAGACCGCAGGCGCAGAAATAGCCGCTGAAACAGAAATGGACGCCCGCCAAGGCGCAGTCTGTCGAATAGGGCCGTAGGTATTGGCCTCCGAAGAGAATCACGTTCGGATCGTCCGTGAACCATGAGATGACTGAATCGGATGTCGGTTGGAGCACGGCAGAAAAGAGGAACCCGTATGCCAGGCAGACAAATATGCCTAAACGCAACGTGGCGCGCGCCCTTTCCGGCTTGCCCGCACCTATGTTCTGCGCCGCTATGGCGGAGATGGCGGAGAGCATGCTGGATGGCACAAGGAAGAGGATGCAGATGATCTTCTCCACAATACCGACGGCGGCGGCCACCTCCACGCCTCGCCGATTGGCGATGATCGTGATGACGATGAAGGAGACTTGTATAAAACCATCCTGGAGGGAGATCGGCAAACCGATCTGAAGGATATGCCTAAGGGATTCCCCCTCCGGACGCAACATCCGTTTCGTGAAATGGAAGCTACTTTTGTTCCTGCGGATCGTATAGGAGGAGAAAAGCACACTGCAGAACTGCGCAATGACAGTCGCATAGGCGGCTCCCTCCGCCTTCATCCCCATCACACCGATGAAGAGGAAGTCCAACAACACGTTCAGGACACAGGCGACCGCCACAAAGTACATCGGGGATTTCGAATCCCCCAACCCGCGGAATATGGAAGAGATAATGTTAAACGCGACAATCAATGGGACTCCCAAGAAGCAGATGGTCAGGTATTGCCTTGTCTGCGTCACCGATTCCACCGGCGTGGACATCAACGAAACAATGCCATCGACCCCCACTAATAACGCCAGACACGCAACCACGGAGACACCCCCGAAGAGCACGATGGAATTACCGATGGTGCGCCCCACCGTATTGTAGTCTTTTCCTCCCACCGCACGACTAATCATCACAGTCGTACCCATGGCCAAGCCGACCACCATCACCGTCAGCATATGCATCACCTGGCTACCCACCGCCACAGCAGTGATGTCAGGCGCACCCGCATATTGCCCTATGATGAAGAGATCCGCCAAACCATAAAATGTCTGGAGGAAATAGGCCAACAGAAAGGGGGCGGAGAAGGAGGCCAATGTCTTGAATACTCCTCCTTGGGTCAGGTCCTTTTGCATACAAGGGTCTTCATTAGGGATTAATATCTCTTTGTCAAACTGGAATGTGGATAATAGTGCGATAGTATAGAACGATAGTCGATACCATGGCTCGCCATCACGGCCGCACCAATCTGGCAAAGGCCCACACCATGTCCCCAGCCCGCACCTCGCAAGATGAAGTGGAGGATTCCCTCCCGCTCTTCTTTCTCCACCACGAAGGCAGAACTATATAAATGACTGGAGGAAAGCGCCTTGCGGATCTCCAGCTCCTTTCCGATCACCATCGTCCGTTTCTCTCCCACGATCTTCAGCTCGATGATTCGGGCGGAGGCACCCCGCCTCAACGGTATCAGGTCTATGATTTTGCCGAAGTCGATGCCCATCTTCTCCTTCACCAAAGAGGAGAGCTCCTCCTGGGAATAATCCACCTTCCAGCGATAGAAGTCGGGCGTCTCCTGGTCATAATTGTTCAACACCTGCGAGAGCACCTGTTTGTCGTGCGTGTTGCAATAGGCTTCCGGCGAAGAGAGGATCCATTCCCTCGCCACCGCCTCTTGGGTAAGGTCCGGCAGCTTACCCTGCGCAGAGTCCGCCACAGGGAGCAGATAAGGATGATGCACCTCCTCCCAACAATTCTCGAAGAGCTCGGTAGCTCCGCCGCACGCCTTGTAGAAACGGGCGTCGCAGATCTTTCCGTCGTAAGTCAGCACCTCGCCGAAGGTGGCCTTGATAGCCTCCCTCACCGCCTGCGTACTCGCCTTGGTGATGCCTTGGTAGCGCTGGCAATGGTCGTCGGCGCACACATCGAAAAGCGTATGGTCCTGATGGTCGTACCAGCGCACGACCCGTTCGTCCGTCACCACCATCGCGTCGGCATGGCTCTCCGTCTCCTTGTTCTCCAGCTTGTTCAGCAGCCAGCTACGGGATATCACAGCATGCGCCTTGAGCAACTCCAGCGAGGAGGTGGCGCTCATCTCGGAGGAGATGACGCTCGTGAGGTAATCCTCCGTCGGGACAATATTGATCGCCTGCACCTCACCCTCAATCACGATGAACTTCAGCGAGCCATTGAAGCGTTGCGTCTCCTTCCGCTCCCAGTGGAAATGGATGCCGATGACCACATCCAGCAGGTCGAAGCTATCTGTCGTAGAGGATGGTGAGAAGACTATCTCATCATATAAATCGTTGTTGTATAATATCTTACCATCCTGGACGGAAACCGTTTGGTCGCCCGTCGCCACAGATCCGTCGCTGTTTGGGCGGAAATCCCCGTGGAGGGTGAAACGAATCACTTTGCTTCGTAGGATGCCGACGCTAATGGTGGGTTGAGTCTCCTGTCTCTTCATCTCTTGTATTTTTTATTCTGTGCGTTGCTGTTCCTTCTCCAAGCGGTTAATAAGTTTCATGCAAAAGAGAAGCGGGATGATGCCGAAGACACCGAACGAGCAATCGATAAGCGTCCAATAAATCGGTATCTGCCTGATCGGTCCACAGATGAAAGCCAACGGAAGAATCGCCACACAAGCAATCATACCCCATTGAATGACCCACTTATTACGGACAGGATCACGGAACGGGCCGATGAACATAAGCGCGATCACCAGATGGGCGAAAGCCAGCCAATCGTAGCCATAAGCCAACTGCGGAAAGTTTTGGTTCACTTCCGTGAGAGATTCTTTTATAGAGTACACGAAACCAAAGATGGCAGGGGATTCCTTCGCCGTCTCCGCATTAATGTTTAAAATGGAACAGAGCAATTTCAGCTCAGACTCGACAGGGAAAGCCGTGGCGCCCGCAGCAACCAGCGCCACCATGAAAAAGGCGATGATAGCACGCACTTTTTGCAGAGTACTCAATTTAATCATAAAAAGACCTAATATTTTTCCGAAACAAATATACGATAAAAAGGGGAAATATAGGCCTCAGAGATTCCATATCACATCAGGCACACGAAAAAACGGATTCCCTCTCCTCATCGTATGCCAACATCCAGACTTAGCCTATATTCACTTCATTTGTTTCTCTTTCCACTTCCTAAGGCCAATTGCAGTAATGATCTTATCGATTACTTTAGGACCCAAAAGCCGCGAGAAATACTTTTTAATCTTTGATGCGATTTGTACATGTTTCGGCATCCACGAACCAGCGAAATGATGAATGCAAAAACTATTTTCCGTAAGACTAATTTCACCCGTATCCTGAGAAATCGGGCAAAAATATTCCGACGGATACATGGTAGTAAGTCCTTCGAAATCTTGGAATGAGTTATTCATGACCAGACCTTTTTCCAACATATAGTTCGTTATCACGGACGTATTAGTTGTAAGGTCAAAAGAGCCATCCTCCTTGACAAATTTTCGATCATCATAGTATGACATAAGGTCACGGACCCATATACCCTCTTTTTCGCTTGCCATCATTCCAGTTGGGACATATCCACTGCTTTCAAATCCGGAAAACGCATGTAAATGCAAGAATGGAGTCATGTTTTTAACGACTTCGACATCCGTATCCATATAAATTCCACCCTCCTTATACAAAGCATACAATCGAACATAATCAGTCACAAAAGCGAATTTTCTATGTTCATATGCCTCTTTCACATATAAGTTCGAACTAATGTCGAAATTGTCTTCATCCCATCTTTTAATCTCATATTCTGGCATGAACTTCTTCCATGACTCAATGCATTTCAAAGCCAATGTGGGCATCTCTCCCCTCCCAAACCAGCAATAGTGTATGATTTTTGGAATCATTTCGTATCTTTCAAAATATTAGTTTTATACTTTAATCTCCATTTAAACGTAAGCATACAAGATTTTATTATACTTGCGCCGACAAAACTACTTATTTTTTCACAATCTAAAAACGTTTGCGGGCGTTTTCTCGTGGGCGCTCCCGACTGTTCTTGACAGATGTGCCACAATCACATTTTAATGGAAATCTATGCATTAGTTAAAAACTTTTGTATATTTGTGACAAAGTGTGCGCGTATGAAAAAGATTTTTAGATACATACTCCACTCGATAGGGATAATGCTGATTATTGTGGCGATATGCGCTATCGTGAACGAGTTGCGGTATAGCTCTTCCTATTTGGATCCCGTTGGACAGATAATGGGTAACTTCACCATGACGGATAGTTATTTCCAGACGGAGAACGACAAGGCGGATCATGAGGCTGACCTCAGTCCGGACATCATCTTGTTGGATTTGGCGCAGTGCTATTCGAGGGCCGACATTGCCGCTGGTATCGAGTACATGTGCGATGCGGGGGCTAAGGTGGTTGCGCTTGACGTTATCTTCGGTGGTGCCGGGAATGGCGATACGCTTGCCAATGATAGCCTTGAGCATGTCATCGCCCGTTGCAAGGATCATGTGATTGCGGCCTGCAGGATGGTGCCCCAATATGATCCGTTGCAGAAAGTGGCGGCCGGCGGAGACGAATCTAAGATCAACATATACAAGAAGGAGGAGTCCTATTTCGTGAAGAACACCGGTTGCGTGGAGGCTTGCGTGAATGTGGAAAACGAGACGATCCGCAAATTCTCTAAAACACTCACCTTTGGCGACACGACGCTGAGCACCTTTGTCCATGAGATCGTCCGGATGACTCGCCCTGATATCTACGATTTTTGGGAGAGCCGGGAGGAGAACGAGGAGCTGATCCATTACAAGCAAACCATGTTCGAGAAGGTCCTTTTACTTGAGGTTCTGGATATTGTGAGGGCCAAGAAAGCCATCGACGCGATGGAGGATCCGATGGAGAAGAAACTGTTTATGCAGGAGATTGAGGGGAACGACACCTATTTCCGTGAGCTCATAAAAGATAAAACCGTCTTGGTGGGAGATTATCTGGATTTGAGGGACTTCCATGACATTCCTATTGTCATCGACGGAACAAGGCGTATTTGCGGAACGACCATCCATGGTTATGCCATCTCGACGTTGACCAAGCCAGGTAGACTGATCAACCAGATGTCCGAAAGGCAGGGAATGCTTTTGGGCTTGCTGTATACCTTCTTGTATTGCTTCATCTATTGTTGGATTAACGAGAAGTACAATGACGTGTCGGGTGTGTTGTCCACCACCCTCCAGATCATCATGATGCTGGCCCTCGTCTTTTTAGGTGGATATTTGTTTATCGAACGCCAATACAACATCACATTGCTCTATGCGTTGTTGGGAACAGGTTTGGCGGGATATGCGGCAGAAATTTTCTACTTCTTGCTATTCAAAGTAGAAAAGATGATAGTGAAGAAGCGGGGCGGTAAGACGCTTGAACAGGAAATAGTGGAAAACATAGAAAAACGATAAAAAAAATGAAGAAGTACTTATTAACATTGTGTCTGTTGGCCTTGTCCGTCGCCTATGCGCCGGCTCAAAAAGCGAACAGAAGCACTAAGACAGGAAAGTGGGGTTTCATGAATGGTTCCACGTGGGTCATTCAACCTATTTATGAGAATTACGACCAGTATAACGCATTTGGCGGGAAAAGATATGCGATCGTACAGTACCAAGGCAAATGGGGTGCCATAGCGGCGGATGGAAAGTATTATTGCAAGCCAGTCTTCGCGACCAAGGAGATGGCTCTCCGCGCCGCCAAATTGGCCGTTAAGGGAGGCGACAGAAGCGTCTTCCTGAGCGCAGTCTACGATAGCAAGGCAAACAAGTGGGGATTTGTGGATTACACTGGTGAAATGTATTTCCGTCCTATCTATGAGGAGATAGATAACGATTATACATTCGACAAGGGAAAGAGTTATGCCATTGTGAAGCTCGACAAGCAGTGGGGTGCTGTGGACCGTGAAGGTGTGATGGCCATCAACCCTTACTTCACTTCGAAGGAGGATGTCCGCAAAGCAGCCAAGGAGTGGGAGATGAAAGCCGTGTTGGGTGATAACCTCTACATCGGTCTGAAGGCAGGTGTGAAGAAGATTGGTTTCATCAACTACTTAGGAAACTGGACCATGAAGCCAGTGTTCGAGAACGTCGACAAGACCGCACTCTTCAGCGCAACGTGCAATTTCGCTGTCGTGAAGTACAAAGGGAAATGGGGTGCCATCGACCGTGCTGGTAACTTCGTCGTTAAACCTACATTCGCTGACATGAACGCAGCTAAGGCGGCAGCCAATAAGTGGCAAGCGAACAATCCGAAGGGAAGAGTCTCCTCTTCGCTGGTGCCTAACTTGGAGTCATTTGCATATAAGACCCCTAACCTTGCGGCACAGGAGCCTCAAAAGAGACCTGACCCTACTCCTACTAAGCCAAGTGGAGGAAACGCAACACCTGGCAAAGTGGAGCCTACGCCAACTGTCACTCACGTGGTGGAAGGTGCACCAACCATCAAGATCTTGTCACCTAAGGACGGTTCCCAATACTCCTCTCCTGAGGTTACCTTCACCTACGAAACCTCTACCCATGATGGTAGTGAGCCAGAGATCATCGCTTACATCAACGGTGAGCTGATGCCTCGTACAAAGGGTGTGAAACGTGTTGGAAAACAGATTACGCTTACTTTGCCACGCGTGAACGATTGCCGCGTGCAATTGATCGCAAAGGATAACAGAGGACAAAATAGTGACCCTGCGGTTGTGTTGCTGCACTATCGTGGCGACCGTCCGAAACCAGCATTGCACGTCTTTGCTGTCGGTGTGAGCGATTATGACCAAGCAGACCTGAGATTGCAACACGCAGCGAAGGATGCGGCCGACTTCATGAATACGGTGAAGACTTGTAACCTGTCTCAATACCAGTCGCTGAAGACCGCTAACCTGATTCAGGACAAGGGCGCTTCCGACAAGAACATCAAGAAGGGACTTTCCACTTTGGTGAACTCGGCAAGTCAGGGCGACGTGATCCTCCTCTTCTTCTCCGGACATGGTGCGAAAGAGGGTGCGGAGACTTACTTCTTGTCTTGCAATGCGGAAAGCAACGACCTCTTCTCTTCTGCGGTCGACTTCGATATCATCCGAAGCGCTCTGAAGAGAATGAAGGATAAGAAGTGTAAGATCATCATCTTCATGGATGCGTGCCACTCAGGTTCCATGTACGGCATCAGAAGCGCTGCGGAGACCTTCTCCATGGCAGAGCCTGATATCATAGGATTCTACTCCAGCACCGAGGCGCAGAAGTCTAACGAGTCTGAGCAATGGGAGAACGGTATCTTCACGAAGGCTTTGCTTGAGGGTATAAAGGGTAAGGCTGTCGACGAGGAAGGAAACATCACGTTGGATGCTTTGGAGCTCTACATCCGTAACCAAGTAAGACAAGCAACGAACGGAAGGCAAATGCCTATCTTCGAGAATAGACAAGGTAACTTCATCCTCTTCGAGAAGAAATAATTTGGCATGTATTTTGCACTAATTTTAGTATATTAGTATACATTAATAAGAAAGGAGTTTAATATGAAGAAAAGTTTTTTGATAGCGCTTTTGTCGATGCTGGTTAGCCTCGTCTGCGCACAAGATATTTATGTTTACTCCGTCATCGGAAAAGCGGAAAAGCAGGCGAACGGAAAGTGGGTGGCTCTGCAGAAAAGGGATCCGCTCCAATTGACGGATATGATCCGTGTGGACAACAACTCGGCTTTGTCTTTTATCGACCGTAAGGCGGAGAAGATCTATTCCATCTCCCAGAACAACGGGCAAAAGGTGAGCGAGCTAATCGCCAACTACAAGAGCAAGCAGAGCTATGCGTCCAACTTCGTGTCCCACGCATCCAAGTCCCTCTTCAATGGTGGGTCTGATAGGATCAGCCACGAAGCCGCAGGTTGTACCTATCGTGGAGATATCATAGAGAATGACATCGCTAAGGCTATCTTGGCAAAGCACAACGGCAGCCCATTGGGTTCCATGAACAATGCCAAGACCGATTACGCCATTTCATTCTCTATCCTTGATAGAAGGACTAAGGCAGAACTGGAAGGTGTGGTGGCTTTGGATAGCCAAGCTGTCTTCAGAATCAAGAACAGCAGTGACACTCCGTTGTACGTGAACATCCTCGACATCAACAAGAACGGCGAGAAGTATGACTGCTTGCCAATCGATGATGCCACGACGATGTCCCACTTGCTCATCCCTGGCAATTGCACGATCGACCTCACGACGTACCCTGTGGAATTCTCAGAGCCAGTAGGAACAGACAACCTGATTCTTATCGCAACTGAGGTGCCATACGATCTCCGTCAAGTGATGAAATACTTCGATAAGGCGGACGCATCCAAGGTTCAATCATCAAATTATCCAGTTGGTGTTTATTGCAAAAAAATTGAAGTAAAATAATAAATTTACTGATTTGGAAAGTTTGGCACGCTTTTTGTACTATATATAATGGCGTTGTGAAATGCTTTCCTTATAAATTTGTAGTTTAGTTCTAATTTGCGTTTTTTAAAAAGAAAAGCCATTCCATTCGGATGGCTTTCTTTTTTTTATCAGGGAATATCAAAACCGATTTCTTTAGAGAGATTAAAAGAAGAAGATATTTCTGTTCGGATGGTCCATATAGATTCTAACAGTAGATTCCACGTAGATTAAACAAGTTCTAACAAAAAAAGACTGACCCTTTCGGAATCAGTCTTTTCTGTGGTACCACCAGGAATCGAACCGGGGACACAAGGATTTTCAGTCCTTTGCTCTACCAACTGAGCTATGGCACCAACTTTTTTGTTTTGCTCTGCAAAGGTAGGGACTTTTCTTGAAGTGGCAAATTTTTTCGGGTTATTTTTTAATATTATTTTTTACATAACTGATAATCAACTATATTTGTATATATCTTGAGAATTTAACAGCGGATGAGATGGGCTATAAGGAGGCGATAGAGGTAGAAGGGATTGGGAATGTTTCTGTTTCCTACAGCGAAAGGGCGAAATATATATCCATTAGAATAAAACCGAAGGAAATCATATTGGTGGTACCAAGGTGGAATACCTTGGCGGATGCGCTTGTATTCCTGGAGCAGAAAAGGGAGTGGATAAAGAATGCGCTTAGGAAAAACGAGGAACGGTTTTCGCAAAACCATCTGTTCGAGGAATCGAGCGAATACAAAACGATGACGTTTACAGTGCGTATTATACGGGTGGATGGCATCCATTTTCAGTCGTCATTGAAGGAGGGGGTGCTCACCATCTCATGTCCGAAGAGCGTCGATATAAAGGAAGACAATGTCCAGACACTTATCCGGAAGGTGGTAGAGCGAGCCATGATGGCGGAAGCGAAACGTGTTTTGCCAGATAGGCTATCGTATATCGCACAGAGATGTGGTCTGCAGTATGTAAGCTGCCGCATCCGCAATGTACGGTCCATATGGGGGAGTTGCACAAAAGGAAGCCACATCAGTTTAAATTTATACCTGATGCGGCTTCCACAACATTTGGTAGATTACGTTCTAATTCACGAGTTATGTCACACCGTAGAGATGAATCACAGTGATCGTTTTTGGGCACTTGTGGACTCTTTCACTGGAGGAAGGTCGAAAGAGCTCAGGAAAGAACTCCGCAACTATCATCCAGGCATCTAAGAAGCCGCTCACCTACAGAAAGGGTCTGCCCCCCTGTCGGACGGGGCATCCGTCACCAAGGGAATACCCTACTCCTGATGTCTTGAAGAACCGACATGCTTCAACTCGAAATAGAGGTCGCTTCTTTGGCTCACATGCCCATCCTTGTAGTTCCAATAATCGGCTATATCCATGAAATAATATCCATAGATATAATTGCTCGTCGTCTTGGTGATGTCGATGCAAGCGATGTCCGATTGCCAGCGTCCCCCATAGTTCAATGCGACAACACTATAAGCGTCGTCCAGCCAATACCACTCGAATTCATAGGTTCTCTGATACTCCCCCTTATAATAGAATTCCTCGTAGCCATATTTGAAACCATTCTCCTCATAGAAGAAAAATCTGCTGAAGTAATTCTCCTGCCCATAGTATTCCTTAAGAGGCAAAACACCCTCCCAACATACGCCAGTAAGGATCATCCTTTCCATCTCCTCCTCCTTCTGACAAGAAGAAAAACTGCTAACGAACAACACCGACAGCAAAAGAGCGACGATATTTTTACATAGAATTTTCATAAACAAACACTTTTAAGTATATCAACAAATAAGATTCCCGTAATAATTCATTACGACTCTATACAAAGTTAAAAAAAACAACCAGAAATGCAATCAATGAAAGACTTTTTTAGCACAAGCATGCCCCATTAAAAGACTTCTGGAGGATTCGCTTCCTTCCCCAAAGGATAAGGTCCAGGCGATACGACTTGACAACCATTGCAGGGAAAGCATCCCCTATGATTAGTCTATATGATTGAATAACAAAGAAATGACAAAATAAAACCAATGGCACGGAAGACCTTAGGCAACGCACCAAGTCCGATTCCCGACTAAAAATGGAGAATCTATAGAACAACTATATGACCAAAGAATTTCTACAACAACGTTTAATCAACGTGGTCAATTTTGTCGTTATAATCCAGCTTAAACGATAGTCCGTCCCCTTCCGCCGTAATTGACACGGAATAGGTTCCATCCTCATTCGAGCTGATCTTCGCATTCGCGCTTCTCAACTCGCGGAGTTCGGATGCTCCCCACTCATTGATGACATTCAAACTATTAGGGCCCATCGTCGCAACAGAATAACTCTCCATGCTCAGATTGGAGAAGAGCACCTGCAAGTAATTGGCACCACAATTTTCACCCACGTTGAGGTCATATTCCTTATTCAACTCTGACTCTTTCATCACGAGATTAACCGTCAACTCCTTGTCTGCGGTGATAGCCCTGAAATTTAAACCTGATTCCATGGACAGATAAGTATCCGTGGCATGATAGTTAACGCCATTCACAACGATTAAGCGTTTTTGGGATTGATCCTCCGTAAATTCTTCGCCTCCCTTTTCACAAGAACAGAGGGCAACAACACACATAAAGAATGTTGCCCCTAAAGCGATAAAGTGTCTCATAATAATAGTTTAATTACAATAAATACCACATTCACAAATGGTTGAATGCGCCACAAATATACAATCTTATTTTGAAATACAAGGTAAGGATGCGAAAAATACAGCATGAAATGCGTCTCAAAAATTATTTTTTTATTTTTGCGGAGAATTATCGAACGAACTACTGAATGTATGAATAGACTTTCTCTTCTAATATTATTCATAGTATTGCACACACTGAACATAAAGGCACAAACCTTCCCCAATTATATCGCACATGGAGGAGGTGCCGGTGGTGCCATCGGACAATATATCTATAGCAATAGCAAGGAAGCCCTCTTACAATCCATTGAAAGAGGATATACCTTTATCGAGATAGACATGGACACCACGTCCGAAGGACACTTAGTGGCTTCCCACGACTGGAAAAGTTTCCATGCGACCAACGGTCACCCTGAATGGGGAGACAGCATCATCCCCCTCGAAACATTCAAAGCGACTCGCATGTACGGAAGATTTACAACCATAAGCATCGATGAAGTGGTGGAGATACTGTTGGAACATCCGTCCGTTTTTTTAGTCACAGACAAAATATCGAATGTGGACGTATTGGACCGTAGCCTATCAGGCATTAGGGACAGAGTCTATGTGGAGGCGTTTTCCATGGAGGATTTCATTCGCTTAAGGGAAGTGGGATATCATGCGATGTATTCCCAACCCGCGGAAAATCTCGCTTGGCTCATTGTCGAGAATCTTTTGGATGGTACTGCCAGAATAGATTTCATTGCGGACGCTACAAACGATAATTTCAAAGAGATATCAAGGCTAAAATGCCTAGCCCCCTTTAAGGTCGCAATGTATACGAGCAATTCAAAGGAGTTCGTCGACGAACACCTAGGGAAAGAAATCGACTTGATTTATACGGATTATTATAATCCACAAACAGGAAATTTCAACTGGGAAGAATAATTTAAGAAACGCGTCATGGCTACAATACACAGACTATTATCTATTATCGGACTACTATTGTTACCATTAGTCCCTTCCCTCGCTCAGTCCTGGGAGGGAGAAGGCACTGTGGACTCTCCTTATCTCATCAAATCGGCCGCTGACTTGCAGCGACTTGAGCAGAAAGTCAATGATGGCGATGATTGCGAAAACCTCCATTTCAAACTAACCAATAACATTGATATGTCCACCATATGCAGTGTTTCCTTAGGGGATTGGAATTCGATAGGATCGATTAACAACTATTTCGAAGGAGACTTCGACGGTGATGGTTATACAATAAACCACCTGTATTCAAGGGCAGGAAACTCAACCTACAAAGGATTGTTTGGCTACATCGGACCTAAAGGGACAATTTCCAACCTGAAGGTGGAAGGGGTCATGTATGCCTCCTTTTGGGCTGGTATGTTGGCAGGCGCAAACGGTGGGAAGATCTCCAATTGCGAAATCATAGGCGGAGAAGTGGAAGCCTACAAATGTGCCGGGGGTATCGCAGGCGGAAATTTCGGTATTATCAAAAACTGTAGAAACAAGGCAACCATTCAAAGCACGCTCACAACAGGGGGCATTTGCGGCTATAATTATGGCGGAATGTATGGTTGCGAAAACTCAGGTGAGATATACGGCTACAATGGAGCGGGCGGTTTGACCGGCTACAACGGGGGATTCTCCTCCGGTAGTAATTGCTATAACGTTCCCATGGGAATCATCCAAAACTGTTCTAACATCGCTTTTGTTTCCGGAAGGAAAAAAGTCGGCGGAATTACCGGTCGAAACGATGGCCTCATCTTCAACAATTACAACAATGGCGACCTGAACGCGAACGAAGAGGCCGGAGGATTAGCCGGCTACAATGGTGGATTTGACGGAGTCGATGGATATATTTATAATTGCTACAACACAGGAAATGTGTCCGCCTCCATCTCGCAAGCGGGAGGTGCGGTTGGCGTGAATAACTCTATTGGCGACATCTTCAACGTATACAATTCGGGGAAGGTCTATGTGCCTGAATCCGGCGGCTCCCTAGTTGGAACCAATGAGGGTAATTTGAACCACAGCTATGTAATCGGAGAAGCATCTAATCTAGTGTCAGGCAACACCGGATTCATCAAAGATTGCGAAATAGTCTCCATGGATAGCCTACAGCAACTCGCCGAATATTTGAATCAATGGGTAAACGACCAACAAAACACCCCGTTCTCCCACTGGGAGTGCCTAAGTGACACCAGCATGCCATCATTCTCAGATTCCCAGACTTTATTCCATAACGTACTGGTCTATAACTTCCATGGCGTAATAAAAGAAGAGTTGCTGGCCTTTGCGGAAGGAAGTGAAGTGACGCTGACACTCATACCCGATTCGGGATACACCCTAAATAGCGTAGTTGCTTTGTATAAACAGGACACTATACCTACGACAACAACAAACGATCAGATAAAATTCCAAATGCCAGGAGGTGATGTTTCCATCTTCTGCAACTGGATAGAAGTCACAACGTATACCTCCTCCTCCCTAGCCGAAAAATCCAACCTGAAGGTTTCAGGAGGCCGGGATCTACTATCTATTTGGGTGGAAGAAGATACAGACATCCAAATTTACACGATATACGGACAAATCGTGCGTCGCTTCCACATGGAGAGCGGCGAACATAAGACCATCAAACTTCCTGCGGGAATGTATCTTGTAAACGGCAAGGAGACCTTCATTTGGTGACCCCAACCCGATTTTGACCACCTCCTTAAAAATCACCTCCACCCACGGCGGACGTCAAAGGACTGACGGTCTCAAGATGCAGGGAAGGCTTACCAAAAACACTTATCCCTTTTGAAAGGGAAGTTACGTTTTTATCGTAATTCATTATGTTATCGGCACAATTTTATTATTTTTGCCGTACAAACTTCGAGTTTGCTCTACTTTGAAAAACATATTTAATATACAATTAAGAACATAACACATATACCAAAATGAAAAACATTCACACACTATTTTTGTCCAGCATGTTGGCGATCTTGGCGAATATCCCCTCTTCTATGGCGGATCCTTCGCGAGGACTATGGGCATGTCAAACAGTTAAGAACGACAACGTGTTCGTCAGTTGGCGAATGAGGGGTACGGATGCGCCAAAATCTACCACCTACAAGCTTTATGCGGACGGTAAGTTGGTGAAGGAATTAACCGACCGCACCAATACCACGCTTTCCAAGAGCTATGCGAACTCGACCTTCTCGGTGGAGGTCTATAACAAGGAGGGGGAGTTGATCGATTCCCAAGAGGGCGTCAAATGTGACGGTGATCATTTCCGTCATCTCAAATTGAATCATCCAGGCACTTACCGTCTGCCCGACGGAACAACGGTGACCTATTCTCCGTATGACTGCTCCGCATATGATATGGACGGTGACGGAGAACAAGAGATCATCCTTTGCTGGGAAGGAGGTACGGGTGCGCTGGCGACCGCTACGGCTCCTCCGATTTTGGATTGTCTGAAGTTGGACGGTACGTTGCTGTGGCGTATCAATTTAGGACCCAATGTTTTGGCCGGTTGCCGTTTCACGTTCCTCTGCTACGATTTCGACGGGGACGGTTATGGTGAGTTGATCGCTAAGACAGCCCAAGGCTCGAAGGATGCAACCGGCAATTTCCTTTCGAAAGGTGTGGCGGCGGGCGCTAACCATTCCGCCTCTTCCATCAATAGCTCTGGTGTTATCACGGATGGAGGAAAAGAGTGGATCACCTGCTTCAGCGGCAAGGACGGAAGGGAGTTGGCGACAATCGATTATTGGCCATATTTCAACATCCAGCGGGATTGGGACGATAGAAGCACCAATACGGACGGTTCAACCTACGGACATCGTGGAAACTGGATGAAGGGATGTGTGGCTTTCCTACCTGTCAACGGTCAGCCTAAACCGTGTGCGGTGACCACGCGAGGCATTTACACCTACTCGTACGCCGCTGCATACTCGTGGGATGGACAGACGTTGTCCAATCTTTGGAAGCATACCTCTGATCGCCCCGGACAGGGCATATACGGGCAAGGTGCCCATAGTATCACGTGTGGTGATGTGGACAACGATGGTTATGATGAGATCATCGTCGGCGCCGCGTGCCTTGACCATGACGGTTCCCTTTTGTGGAACACAGGCTTTGGACATGGTGATGCCACCCACTTGGGCGAATTCGATCCTTCGAACGATGGCCTTGAATACTTTATGGTCATGGAGGAGAGCACCGCTAGATACGATTGCGCGTTGTTGGATGCGAAGACAGGTAGAGTGTTGACGTCGAAGAATCAGACGGGTGGTGATACCGGACGTGGACTCGCCTTGGATTGCGACAGCACGTATGATGGTGCGGAATGCATGGAGTGGAGCGATGAAAATCTGTTTACCTGCAAGGGGCGTAACATCGCCGCATGGCATACGGGTAGCACAAAGAGTAGTTCCATCAACTACCGAATATTCTGGGATGGCGATTTGTTGGAGGAGTCTTATGACCGTGGACACGTGGACAAGTGGAACATGGGGAGCAAGACATGGGATCGCGTTCACATTTTCGGGTATAATATCTACGTGGATGGTGTGAAGGTGGAGTATGCCGCCAACACGAACAATGCCACCAAGTATAATCCGTGCCTACAAGCGGACATAGTGGGGGATTGGCGTGAGGAGGCCATCTTCTGGACATCGGTCAACAACAAATATTTCCTGACGATCTATTCCTCTACCATAGAGAGCCCTTATAAGTTGCCGTGGTTACGCGACGACCACGTGTACGACATGGCGATAGCATGGCAGAACTGCGGATATAACCAGCCACCTCATTTGGGTTATAGTCCGTTGGAGTATTATAGAAATCTGGCTAAGATGAAGGAGCCCGCCTCCCTCGTTAAGAAGGGTGACGGAGAAGCCTCCCAAGAGGTTACCCAGGGAGAGGAGATTGTTCCATTCTATTACACTTTCGACAACGCAAGTTCCGTCGAGGTGATCAGTCTACCGGCTGGCATCAACTATACTGTGGAGGGTAATTCAGTATCCATCAGTGGTGTCGCAAATGACGAGCCGGGCGAGTATGTTTATGCCATCATCGCGAAAGGCGAGGGTGGTGACGCAAGGAAGACAGGCAAGTTCATTATCCACGAAGGAACGGGCGTTTCCATGGTGGAGGCGGAGGATGGCTGTTTGTCCATCAGCCCGAACCCAATGACCGAATCGACAGAGGTGACGATAAATCTGTCAGCTAAACAGCAGGTTGACTGGGAAATCATTGATATGTCGGGCGTGCGCAGGCAGAGCGGTTCGTTCTACATGGAGCAGAGTCCAACCCATTTCTCCATCGATAGGAACACATTGGAGAACGGCACCTATCTTTTGATTGTCACGACAAAGGGAGAAACATATCAAAAAAGCTTGATGGTGAAGTATTGATGCTGTTAATCATTCAATAGAACAAATAGATAATAAAAATGAACCATACGACCAAGGTAGCGCCCGAATCCAAGGGTCTATCTTGGTCGTTCGTCTTGATTTACCTGTACAAACGATCTACTCCAAAGCCTGTTTTGACACATTTCATAATCGGACCCACCTTCCACATTAATTCTATTTCACAGAAAAAAGGATAGTTAACTGTTAAATCAAAAGTGAACCACTATCCTTTCCTTATGGATTGAACTTTCCGAACTTTTGTTTTGTAATTGCACACAAATCCTCATTGTTCATTTTGCTTTTGTATATATCTTTGCAATGTCATAATGATAGCAATATAGTGTTTTTGCTATCATTATGATAATTGTATAACTAAAATTATTCGCATTATGAAAAGACTAAAGAGATTGGGATTGCTTGTGTTGCTATCATTAACCATGATTTGCCCGATGTGGGCAAATGAGGCAGATAGCACGTCATCAAAGGTTGAATTCACCATCGGTGCGGACTTGGTAAGTTCGTATTTGTGCCGCGGTGCTAAAGTGTCGGGAGCTAGTTTCCAGCCTTCGTTTGGTATCTCATACAAAGGATTGTCCTTGAGCGCATGGGCCTCCTCCGATTTTAAAACAGCCATAAACGAGTTTGATTGGATCTTAGGTTATGAGGTCGGCGCTTTCTCAGTGGCGCTGACGGACTACTTCGGTCCGTATGAGGATGGCGCTACGCCTAAGTATTTCGCAGATAATTCGCATATGTTGGAGGGTACGGTCGGATTAGACTTCTCCGCAATTTGCAAGAAGTTCGCTCTGAGCATCGCATGGAATACTTATTTCCTGAATGATAAGAATGCGGAGGGGGATGAACAGTTCTCCACCTACATCGAACTGGGATATCCTGTGAACCTGAATGCCGTGTCATTGGAATTCGCAGCCGGCTTCACCCCTTGGGAGGGCGTATATTCCTCTAATTTCAACATGGTGAACCTCTCCCTGAAGGCCTCCAAGGAGTTGAAAATCACAGATTTTTACTCCCTGCCGATATTCACACAATTGGTCTTGAATCCTAACACGGAAACCATATATGGCGTCTTCGGCATCAGTTTTTAAGACCATTTCACCTATTAGTCAAGCAATTAAAACTTAATCATCATGAAGAAGATTGAAGCAATTATCCGAAAAACAAAGTTTGAGGAAGTAAAAGACGCCTTATTGGCGGCGGATATCGAATGGTTCTCCTACTATGATGTCCGTGGAGTCGGAAAGGCGCGACAAGGACGAATCTACAGAGGTGTCGTGTATGACACAAGTGTTATCGAGCGCATATTGGTCTCCATCATTGTCCGTGACAAGAATGTGGAGCGGACGGTCGAGGCGATCCAGAAAGCCGCCTACACGGGCGAGATCGGTGATGGTAGGATCTTCATTATCAATGTGGAGGACGCCATCAGGATCAGAACGGGCGACCGTGGCGACACTGCACTTTACAATGCCGAACAAGAGAAATGATAAGAGAGAGATAAGACTCAAATAATTCAAACGATAAACAATATGCTAATTATGAACACGATATTAAAACATATAACATCAAGGGCCGTGCGCATCGGGGCGATAATATCTTCCCTCTGCGTAGGTCTGCCTGCCATGGCGCAAGACGGGGCTGTGGCGGAAGAGGCCTCTTCTGTCAGTGCGGTCGACACGATTTGGGTGCTTTTAGCAGCCATGCTGGTATTCTTCATGCAACCAGGTTTCGCCTTGGTTGAAGCTGGATTGACCAGAGCGAAGAACACGGCCAACATCCTAATGAAGAACTTCTGCGACTTCGCTGCGGGCTCTGTCCTCTATTGGATAGTGGGCTTCTCCATCATGTTCGGCGCCGGAACGTTCATGGGATGGGGCGGATTCGGTATCGGTGACGTGGAAAACCCTTGCGGCAACTTGCCGAAGGAGTGCTACTTCATCTTCCAAACGGTCTTCTGCGCAACAGCAGCAACCATCGTTTCGGGTGCCATGGCTGAGCGTACTAAGTTCTCCATGTACATGCTCTACTCCGTCCTGATCTCCGCTTTCATCTATCCAATCCAAGCGCATTGGTCATGGGGCGGCGGATGGTTGAGCGAGTTGGGATTCCATGATTTCGCTGGTTCCGCTGTAGTCCACTCTTGTGGTGGTTTCATCGCTTTGGCTGGCGCCATCGTATTGGGTCCACGTTTGGGCAAATACGGAAAGGACGGAAAGACCCACGCCATTCCAGGTCACAGCTTGACTTTGGCAGCCTTGGGTGTTTGGATCCTTTGGATGGGATGGTTCGGATTCAACCCTGGATCAACGGTAGCTGCTCAAGGTGCGGTAGACCCAGCAACCTACGGAGGTGGTATCCTCGATAACATGTCCGCTATGTCCCACATCTTCGTGACGACGAACATCGCGGCAGCCGTAGGAGGAATCGTGGCATTGATCTACACTTGGTTGGTATACGGAAAACCATCATTGTCAATGGTATGTAACGGTATCTTAGCGGGATTGGTCGGCATCACGGCAGGATGCGACTGTGTATCAATCGGTTCCGCAGCCATCATCGGAGCCATCGCCTCTGTGGTAATGTGTTTCTCTGTCAACTTTCTTGATACGAAGCTCCACATCGACGACCCTGTCGGTGCAGTCTCTGTACACGGTATGGCAGGATTCACAGGTACGATCCTCACGGGTGTATTCGCCTACGAGGAGTGCGGATACTCAGTATTGACTCAGCTGATTGGTGAGTGCACGGTAGCAGCTTGGTCATTCGGTGTAGGACTCCTGGTATTCTTCGCGATCAAGAAGATCCATGGCTTGAGAGTTCCGAAGAGAATCGAGGAAGAAGGTTTGGATGTATACGAGCACGGAGAGTCAGCATACAACTGATAAAACTACCATACAGCAACGCTGAACAAAGAAAGGAGAGCGGGAAACATCAAGTTTCACCGCTCTCCCCATTTTTTATCCTTACACGACCTCCCTACTCCTTGGCAGGAGCTGAAAAGAGGCGTTCTTGTTCCTTACGTAACTTCCCGTTCTTCATCGATTTCAGCATCCTATCTATTTTCTTGCAACCCTTAAAGAAATCCTTGTTTTTCTCGTAATAGCGTAGGGAAGCCTCCAATGCGTAGTAATACATTTCGAATGTATATTCTTTCGATGTCAACACATCCCGGTTATACTGCACACATCCGCAAATATATGCGCCCCACATGAAAAAGGAGAGGTCCATGTCGCAGGAGAACAAAGAACCGACGGTCTGATTGGTCCCTCCCACCAGAATCTCGTCCGATGCCCTTATCCATGACGTCACGAAAAGAGTAGCCTGTTTCACATATACAGCATCCTCGGGAAGCTTGGTGGTGAAAAAATACCGAGCGGCCTTGGCGGCCAATTCATTATCCGCCCTACACTCTTCCGCATTCTCATAAACTTTCCCTGCGGGGATCTCAAAATCAGGGGCAGCCGCCCACGACGATATGATCGAACACGAAAGAAAAATCAAAAGAAGTCTAAATTTTCTCATACGCAAAATTTTAAAATACAAACACAAACACATTCATACACTCATCACACCAAAATACGTGTGATACTCTTTAGATAAAATTAATGATTATTTTGAAATAGGCAATCTTTTGGGAAACAATATTTTTCCGTTTTACAAAGCCAAAATAACTTTTTTCTACAGTAAAATTTTTATATATCATTTATTTACAGATAGTTACAAACATACTCTGATAACCATCATGCGTTCCGTGGATTTTAGATTGATTCCGTCCTTGATTTCTTTCCACTTAATTAACGGTCTGAAATTGAATTTTTCGCATGAAAGAGTTAACTTTGCGCCTAAAACGTCTTAAATAATAATTCAATGGCTGAAAATATTCAGGAGAATGAAGAGAAGAAAAATTTGAACTTCATTGAGGAAATTGTAGAAGAAGATTTAAAAGAAGGGCGCAACGGAGGAAGAATCCAGACGCGTTTTCCGCCGGAGCCTAATGGATACCTACATATCGGTCATGCGAAAGCGATCTGCATGGATTTCGGTATCGCGAAGAAATACAACGGAATCTGCAACCTACGTTTCGACGACACGAACCCTGTGAAGGAGGATGTCGAGTATGTGGACTCCATCCAGGAAGACATCCAATGGCTTGGTTTCCAGTGGGCGAACGTCTACTACGCATCCGACTATTTTCAGCAGCTTTGGGATTTGGCAGTGCGCTTCATCAAAGAGGGTAAGGCCTATGTGGACGAACAAACAGCCGAAGAGATAGCGAAACAGAAGGGAACACCGACCACTCCAGGTACGGAGAGCCCATTCCGCAACCGTCCGATCGAGGAGAACCTGCGTCTCTTCATGGAGATGTCCGAAGGAAAAATCGAGGATGGTAAGATGGTGCTGCGCGCCAAGATCGACATGGCGAACCCGAACATGCACTTCCGTGACCCGATCATCTACCGTATCATCACGACACATCCTCACCACCGCACAGGCAACAAGTGGAAAGTATACCCGATGTATGACTTCGCCCATGGGCAGTCAGACTATTTCGAGGGTGTGACCCACTCCCTCTGCACTTTGGAGTTTGAGGTGCACCGACCACTGTACGATTGGTTCATCGACCAATTCGCCGATACCGACTACAGACCTAAGCAGCGTGAATTCAATAGACTGAACATCACCTATACCGTGATGAGCAAGCGCAAGATGTTGCAACTCGTTCAGGAAGGACTCGTGAGCGGTTGGGACGATCCACGTATGCCAACCATCTGCGGTCTGCGTCGTCGTGGTTTCACACCATCCTCCATCCGCGAATTTGTGAAGCGAATCGGTTATACGAAATATGACGGCGTCATCGACGTCTCCATGCTGGAGGCCACGATACGCGAAGAGTTGAACGCAACGGCCATGCGTGCCAGTGCGGTCATCCATCCGATCAAACTAATCCTCACCAACTACCCTGAAGGCAAGGTAGAAATGATGGAGGCTATTAACAACCCAGAGGACGAGTCAATGGGTACGCATGAGGTGCCATTCTCCCGCGAGTTGTACATCGAGCAAGATGACTTCATGGAGAACGCTCCGAAGAAATACTTCCGCCTGACGCCAGGCAATGAGGTTCGTCTGAAGAACGCTTACATCATCAAATGCACAGGATGTAAGAAGGATGCGAACGGTAATGTGACGGAAGTCTATGCTGAATACGACCCTGAGACGAGAAGCGGAATGCCAGGCAGCGACCGTAAGGTTAAGGGCACGATCCACTTCGTCTCCGTGCAGCACGCTGTTCCAGCGGAGGTTCGTCTATACGACCGACTCTTCAACGTGGAGAATCCAGGAGACGAGAAAGACAAGGATTTCAGGGAATTGTTGAACCCGAACTCACTCACCATCGCCCATTCATTTGTGGAGCCATGGTTGAAGGATGTTCAGCCGCTCCAGCACTTCCAGTTCCAACGAATCGGTTACTTCAATGTAGATCCCGATTCAGCGCCAGGCAAGCTTGTCTTCAACCGCACTGTAGCGTTAAAGGATAGTTGGGCAAAAATCGCGAAATAATAAATCTTGGCGATGCCCGTTTTAACAATAGACAATAAAAAACACTAATAGTAATAAAAAATGAAGCGATTCAAGTTATTGAACAACATTGTCGGATGGATAGTATTCGCTATCGCAGCGGCAACGTACTTGATGACGATTGAGCCGACAGCCAGTTTCTGGGACTGCGGCGAGTTTATTTCAACTGCATATAAACTAGAAGTAGGACACCCGCCGGGAGCACCTTTCTTCATGCTGACGGCAAGGTTATTCACTCTTTTCGCTTCAGACCCTGCGCACGTGGCCATGATGGTGAACTCATTCTCGGCTTTGTGTAGCGCATTTTGTATTCTGTTCCTCTTCTGGACCATTACCCATTTGGCTCGCAAGTTGGTTCTGGGTTCGGAGAATCAGGAAGAGATTTCCTTGTCACAAATGATCACTATTTTGGGAGCAGGTGCTGTCGGTGCTCTTGCATACACCTTCACCGACACATTCTGGTTCTCCGCCGTAGAGGGCGAGGTATATGCCTATTCATCCCTCTTCACAGCGGTGGTCTTCTGGGCCATCTTCAAGTGGGAAGAAGTGGCGGACCAACCGTACGCCAACCGTTGGTTGGTGCTCATCGCATACTTGATGGGACTCTCAATCGGTGTTCACCTATTGAACTTGCTGACCATTCCAGCCTTGGTTTTGGTCTACTACTTCAAGAAATACGATGCAACGATCAAGGGTTCCTTCAAAGCCTTGGGCGTCTCCGTCGCTATACTCGTCATGGTGCTCTATGGCATCATTCCGGGATTCGTTGAGGTAGCAGGTTGGTTCGAGTTGTTCTTCGTCAACACACTCGGATTCAGCTTCAACACAGGAACAATCATCTATGCCATCTTGTTGGTTGGCTGCCTAGTATGGGGAATATGGGAGACCATGGATAACGGTAACGTTCAGTCCTCCCCAAAAACTTCCAAGCAACAAAACAGCAATGAGACCCGTAAGATCGCCGCATTCGTGCTTTCGATCCTTCTGCTCGGAATCCCTTTCTTGGGCGGACGAATCAACACGTTCTTAGGGTTACTTCTGACGGGCGGAATCGCCGCATTCTTGTATTTGGGGAAGAAATACTACAACAACTCCCTCCTCAATACGATTTTGGTGTGCTGCACGGTAATCCTTCTCGGATACGCCTCATACGCCGCCATCATCATCCGTTCCGCGGCCAACACGCCAATGGATCAGAACTCGCCGGATGACGTATTCGCCCTAAAGAGCTACTTGAACCGTGAACAGTATGGTGACACACCTCTGCTCTACGGAGAAAGCTACGCTTCCGAATACGAGTACAAAAGCGATGGCACACCGAACTACACCGAGGGAGAGACGCTTTACGCTAAGAAAGTGAAGACGAACCCGAACGAATCGGACGAGTACGAAGCATACGACACAAAGAAAAAATACAAGCATCAGCTCTGTATGTTGTTCCCTCGTATGTACAGCACTCAATCCCACCATATCGCTGGGTACAAAGCATGGGGAAACATCAAGGGAAGAAAAGCTTCCTATATCGGCAAAGATGGTCAAAAGAAGACGAAAGTGGTCCCTACCTTCGGAGAAAACTTGAGCTTCTTCTTCAACTATCAAGTCAAATTCATGTATTTCCGATACTTCATGTGGAACTTCGTGGGTAGGCAAAATGATGTGCAATCAACCGATGGTGGAATCGTCAACGGAAACTGGATTAGCGGCATCAACTTCATTGATTCCCTGTTCATAGGAGACCAGACGAACTTGCCTGATGCCTTAGCGAACAATAAGGGACGAAACACCTACTACTTCCTTCCTCTGTTGTTGGGTCTCTTGGGTATTTACTATCAGATCAGCAAAAAGACCAAGAAAAACCCAAATCTGGGAATACAGAACTTTGTGGTTACCTTCACATTGTTCTTCATGACAGGTTTGGCCATCGTGTTGTATCTGAACCAAACACCTTTGCAACCGAGGGAACGTGACTACGCCTATGCTGGTTCGTTCTATGCGTTCTGTATTTGGATCGGATTGGCAGTCCCAGCATTAGTGGATCTGTTCAAGAAATTCATTTCCCCAACGATCGGCGCACCTGTCGCAACTGTAATCGGACTATTGGCAGGACCTGTGCTTCTCGCATCCCAGAACTGGGATGACCACGATCGTTCAGGCCGATACACATGCCGTGATTTCGGACAGAACTACTTGCTGACCATGGACCCTAACGGCGTCATCTTCACTAACGGAGATAACGACACCTTCCCATTGTGGTACAACCAAGAGGTGGAGGGAGTCGGCACCGATCAGCGCGTCGCAAACCTCAGTTACCTGCAAATGGGATGGTACGTAGACCAAATGAGACGTGATGCTTACGAATCCAAGGCTCTTCCGATCTCATTTAAGCCTCAACACTACATGAACGGAAGGATGGACTACGCCTACGTCGTAGATATCGTCGATGGTCGCCCTATCAGCCTTGAGACGGCCAACAACATCATGGTGGAAAATGATGCGAACCTCAAGAGAAGGATATTCGGAGACGCGAAGGAGAAGCTTTGGTTCTATCCTGCCAAGAATGTATACATGGACATCAATCCTGACGAGGTGATAAAAACCGGAACGGTAGACGCCAAAGACAAGGACAAGATCGTTTCCAAGATGAACATCGGATTCGGAGGGAAAAGATTCTTGGGCAAGCAAGAGATATTCATTCTCGACCTTCTCGCATCCAACCATTGGGAACGTCCGTTGTATTTTGCGACAACCGTCGGAAAAGAGAGCTTCACAGGCATAAACGATTACCTCCAATTGGAAGGTATGGCTTACCGTATCGTTCCTATCAAGAAAGATCCATTCTTGGCTAACGAGCGTGTGAATACAGACAAAATGTACGACAATATGCTCCATAAATTCAAATGGGGTGGTATTGCGGAGAATCCAAACATTTACTTGGAGGAGAACAACTTGCGCATGATTCAAACGCACAGGTATATGTTCCTCCGTCTGGTGGACGCTCTGCTATTGGAAGCTAAGCAAGCAAGGATGAAGCGTGACTACTGCGAGTTGCTCCGTTGGGCATTGTTAAGCGGTGATAGCCGTTACATGTCGGCTTTCAGACAATATACATCCGCTTACTACGACAACAGTCGCATCACGAATAAATCCAACTATTCTGATTCCACTCTGATTGCCCATGCCCGCACTTCTGCGATAGAGATATTGGGCCAAAAGAGCGAGTCTATGAGTAACGGCGAATTGGGAGAAGCTATCTCAAATTATGCTAAACAAATAGACACAATAGCTGCTAAGCAATTTGCGGACGAGCGTGAGAAACGTGCCATCGAAGTACTAGACTTCGCCCAGAAAGTATTGCCTTCACCACAAGTTCCTTATGGCACATCGTCATTTATGATGGCAAAGCAGTACACCGAGCTGAAGCAGTACGAGAAAGCGAAACCGATACTTCAAGCGTTAAAGGAGTCCTCACTCCAACACTTGGAATGGATCGAAGGATTGCCGAAGAGACATCAGACGAACTTCTCAGTGGTCGACTTGTTCAACGAGCAATTCTCCATCTTCCACGAAATCGCTCTCATCGAGGAATCAGCTAAGGACCCTGAGGCGGAGGCAGACGCCAAAGTGGTTTCCCAATATTATGAGTTATACAAAACATTGAATAAGTAAAAAATGCTTATAGAACAATTGCCGACTGTGTACAGGAAGGTTTTTCCTGGCACAGTTTGGCGACTGCCTCGAAAAGAGAAAACGGTTTTCCTAACCTTCGATGATGGTCCGATACCAGAAGTGACTACCTTCGTGTTGGACTTTTTACGTGAGAAGGGAATAAAAGCCACTTTTTTCTGCGTAGGCGACAACGTGAGAAAGCATCCTGAGGTATTCCAAAGGATAGTGGATGAAGGGCACCAAGTGGGGAACCACACATTCAACCATTTACAGGGGCTCTACACCTCCTCGAAAAATTACATCAAGAATGTGGAGA
Source organism: Paludibacteraceae bacterium (assembly GCA_045226255.1). GTDB lineage: Bacteria > Bacteroidota > Bacteroidia > Bacteroidales > Paludibacteraceae > UBA1181. The sequence continues at coordinate 82,957 of JBGVCG010000017.1, forward strand.
AGGCTGATGGACTGATAAAAAGCCCTCTATTCAGACCTCCTCATGGGATACTGAGGTATATCCAGTTCATGACACTCCGACGCAAATTCAAAATCGTATTCTGGGATGTTGTGACCCGCGATTATAACCGCAAACTGAGCGGTGAGGAAGTTCTAGGAATCGTAAAAAAGTACACGAGGAATGGCTCAATCATCGTATTCCACGACTCCCTGAAAGCGGAAAAGAATATTCGCTACGCATTACCCAAAGCCATAGATTTCCTATCAACGGAAGGGTATAAGTTCGAGGTGTTAAGTCAAGAAACTATTAAGAAAGAGATATGAATATACTATTGTTAGGTTCGGGCGGAAGGGAACACGCCCTGGCATGGAAAATTTCCCAAAGCCCAAAAGTGGAGAAACTGTACATCGCTCCAGGTAACGGAGGTACGCTCAACGTTGGCGAAAACGTGAACATTTCCGCCAATGACTTCCCCGCACTGAAGCAATTCGTTGTGAGCCACAACGTCAACATGGTAGTGGTCGGACCTGAGGACCCATTGGTAAACGGTGTCTACGACTTCTTCGCCAACGACCCGGCATTGAAGGCCATCCCTGTCATCGGACCATCCAAAGAGGGCGCCCAACTAGAGGGAAGCAAAGACTTCGCCAAAGGGTTCATGATGCGCCACAACATCCCTACCGCACGATATAAGAGTTTTACATCCAACACATTAAACGAAGGGTGTAAGTTCCTCGAACAACTGGAAGCTCCTTACGTACTGAAAGCCGATGGTTTGGCTGCGGGAAAGGGCGTTTTGATTATCCCTGACTTGGAAGAAGCGAAAAAAGAACTACGCAATATGTTGGACGGAAAGTTCGGCGCTGCCAGCAATACCGTCGTCATCGAGGAGTTCCTATCCGGCATCGAGTGCTCCGTCTTCGTGTTGACGGACGGAAACGACTATAAGATCCTCCCTGTCGCCAAGGACTACAAGCGAATCGGAGAGGGTGACACCGGTCTGAATACGGGTGGAATGGGTGCTGTTTCCCCTGTCCCATTCGCAGACAAGCAATTCATGGACAAGGTGGAGAAACGTATCGTCATCCCGACCATAGAAGGCCTTAAGAAAGAAAAGATAACTTATAAAGGATTCATTTTCTTAGGCTTAATAAACGTGAAGAACGAACCGATGGTCATCGAGTACAACGTACGAATGGGAGACCCGGAAACAGAGGCTGTTATGCTTCGTATCAAATCCGACCTTGTTGATCTTTTCGAAGGCGTGGCAACAGGCACATTGGCCTCCAAAACATTGGAGGAGGACGAGCGTGCGGCAGTTACCGTAATGCTTGTCTCTGGTGGTTACCCAGAAGCCTATGAGAAGGGAAAAGTAATCACAGGAATTGAAAATGTGAAGGACAGCATTGTCTTCCATGCCGGCACAAAAGTACAAGATGGACAATTGGTCACAAGTGGAGGACGCGTCATCTCCGTCAGTTCCTACGGAAAGGACAAGGAGGAGGCATTGTCCGTATCCTTCAAGAACGCTCAGAAGATCCAATTCGACAAGAAGTATTTCCGCTCCGACATCGGAAAAGATCTAAGGTGATCCCACCAATCACCAGTCAACCAAACAGATAAAAAACAAGGGGTCTAGAAATCATTTTTTAGACCCCACCTTAAAATAATCTGAGATGCAATACCTACAGTACAAAGACAACATATTACCTAACGTATCAACCATCTTGATATCGCTTATCGTTGTGCTGGTACTGTGGCACGAGGTGTTTTTCCCAAGCATGGTGGTGAATGAGGAGTCCATCGTACTGGGAGATTCTCCCCTCGCCTCTCTATGGAACCAATACCTTCCGTTTAATGGGTGGATCAGCCGCCTCATCGCCTTGGCATGCCTCATCATCACCGCCTATTCGATGATATGGCTGAACGAAACTTTCGCATTCATCAACGTGAGAACAATCCTACCCGCATTCATCTTCGCGGTCATCACATCGTTGTTGATGCGACCTCATTGCTTCTCCACCTCATGGATCATTGTTTTTTGCGTCGTACTCTTCGTGAACACCACATTCCGTCTGGTGGAAGGCAGCTCCGACAAATTCATCATCAGGGCATTCGATGCGGGACTCATCCTTTCCATATCCGCACTCTTCGCGATGCAGTCCCTGATCCTAGCGATTCCATTCTTCTTCCTGCTGTATAGATGCAATTCATTGAATGTAAAGATTGTGTTCGCCTTTTTGACAGGAGTGATCCTGCCATTTTTCTACTGCGTCCTCGTGTCGGTCTACCGCAACCATCTCACCGAATGGACAGAATATTGGAGCACATGGATAAACCTGCATAGCATACTCTCCTTGGCACACGATACCGAAGGAAAAATATATTTCGGCGTCATTGGCGTTCTCCTTATCATCTCCCTACTACACTTCATGCGCACACGTTCCCATCAGAACATTCGTAGCAGGGAAGAGGTAGTGTTCCTCACCAGATGTTTATTTACGACACTGGTCATCATGTTCATGGACATGGGCAACGCACAATTGTTCCTGCCTTCATGCCTTTTCTTCTGCGCATTCATCATAGGGCAATACTTCACGCTGGAGTGGTCAATCCTCTCTAAGATATTACTAGCCATATTCCTCGTGAGCTCAATCCTATACTTCGTCCAACCCAACCTGATTTAAACCATGATTGAGTTTCTTGCCAACTATGGTTATTGGGGATTATTCATCGGTGCGTTTTTAGCGGGTTCCATCTTACCGTTCAGTTCCGAAATCCTATTGTCCGGACTACTGCTGGCAGGGGCTAACCCTACGCTGTGCCTTATCTCCGCCACCGCAGGAAATACGTTAGGCGGCATGACATGCTACTGGCTGGGTAAACTAGGAAGAATGGATTTACTCGAAAAACGATTGGGCATTCAGGAAGAAAAAGTGAAAATATGGAGTGTAAGGCTTAGGAACAAGGGCGCCGTATTGGGAATACTAGGGTTCCTTCCCTTCATCGGAGAGATAATCGAAGTTGCCCTAGGATACCTGAGAAGCAACGCATGGTTCGTTTGCCTATTCGTCGCCATAGGAAAAGGAATCCGCTACTTCGCATGGATGATGGCACACATTTACCTCGCCGGATAAATTATTCTCCTATATTTTTTTTATTTTTGCATTCAAAATTCGTGAAAAATTCGTGAAAATGAAACATAAGTTATTTGCCTTCATATCGCTTGCCGTATTCAGCACATCACTAACTTTTATGGCTTGCAAGGACGATGAGGATCAAAATGCGGAAAAGAATCTTGGTGACCCACGCATCAGAAGAATGGTGATCACCTCAGACCCAGACATTATCATAGACGATGTGAATGCTATCATATTCAACTATGATTCATTGGACAAAGGAACAGACCTAACGCATGTACGCGCCTACATATATGGCTACATCTCCCAACCAACCTTCAAATACAAGAAAGACGGGGAATGGGTCAACTTCAAAAACGGCACATTGCTCGATTTGTCTAACAAATTGGAGATTCTCAGCACATCAGAAGACAAAAGCCAACAAAAGAAATATACCATCGACATACGTGTCCACAATTATGACGTGGCGGCATTTACATGGCAAGAGTTCGCCTCCGTGGATATCTCAGGAACAATATCCTCCCAAAAGTCATTCACCTACAAACAAACTAACTTTTGGTTCTGCTCCGACAACGAGGGAGAAAGCATGCTCTTTACCTCCACTGACCTGACTCAATGGAAGAAAAAAGTGCTCGACATCGACAATGCGGATTGGTCCGCATCAGCCATCTTGAACGACTCTATTTACGTACAGAAAAACAACGGGGAAATATATTTCGCTCATATTGACGACCTAAAGTTCTCAAAACTATCCTCCTCCATGGAAATTGAAAAGATTCTTTTCACGATAGGAGAAAAGATGTGGGCGATCGGTAACGACGGAAAAGGGAAATACTTGTATTCGAAGGGAGAAGGGGATTTCCAAAAAATCTCCGTCCTTTCCAACACGTTCTCTACTGAGAATCTCACCACCTTCACTTCCCCATCAGGCTACACTTCCCTCGGCTACATCTACGCAACCCAAAACGGACAAGGAACGATCTGGTCGATAGACATGAAAGGAAAGACCTGCCTGCTCCAAAAGGCAGACGGTACCATCCCGTTCCTCAAGAACCCTAATGTATTCACCTACTCGGGTATGTTGGGCATCGTCGGTGGGGAAAAAGAAGACGGCACCTATTCCACACAATGCTTCTCCTCTAAAAGCGGAGGCATCACATGGGAACACGATTGGCACAAAGACCTAAGCACGGGATTATCCAACTCGGGTACATTCATATTCTCCAAGCACGGAGAGATCGTCTTTGTCGGAGGAAATACCCCAACCGGTTTCTCCAACAAGGTTAGAAAGGCGGTCTTGAATAAATTGATTGCAGACGACTTGAACTATCAAAACTAATACAATGAGAAAAATCATCGGCGTCGGAGAAACTGTTTTCGACATTTTGTTTAAGGAAGACCAACCCGTAAGCGCTAAACCAGGAGGATCGGTCTACAACGCATTGATTTCCTTAGGAAGACTGGGACTGGAACCCATCTTTATCAGTGAGATCGGCAATGACAAGATTGGTATGATTATCAGAGATTTTCTCGATAAGAATAACGTCAAAACAGAATACATATACTCTTTTGATAGAGGGAAAACCCCGTTAGCGTTGGCCTTCCTCGATGAGAAACAGAACGCTGACTATCTTTTCTACAAGGATTATCCGCACGACAGACTCGATTATATCATGCCGGACATTCAGGCGGACGATATCCTGATAATTGGTTCATACTTCGCCCTCAATCCCGTATTGCACGACAAACTAGTGGATTTGCTGGATGTGGCGAAAGCAAAAAAGGCCATCATCTACTACGACGTGAATTTCCGCAAATCACATATCAACGATGTACGCCATCTGATGCCAACCATCCTCGATAACTTCGAATATGCGGATATCATAAAAGGATCCGACGAGGATTTCCTGAACATCTACGGGGAAACAGGCGCAGAACAGATCTATAACGACCATGTGGGCTTCTATTCCAAGAATTTCATCTATACGCTTGGCGAAAAGGGAGCACACGTCTTCGGCGAAAAGTTCAGCAAGACTTATCCAGGCAATAAAATCACGCCTGTCAGCACCGTCGGCGCAGGCGATAATTTCAATGCCGGCATCATCTACGGCCTCATCAAGGAGAATGTAACACTGGAGAATTTGAAAAGCGGATTGTCAAGCTCACGATGGGATACCATCATCCGCTATGCGATAGAATTCTCCTCCTACGTATGCACAACATTAGAGAATTACATCACTCCGGATTACGCCCAACAATTTATCTCGAAAAAATAATCAAAACAACTTAAACTGTTACGATATGAGCAATGTTCAAAATCTGATCGCCGAAAAACTTCTCGGCATCAAGGCTGTCAAAGTTCAGCCATCTTCTCCTTTCACTTGGGCTTCCGGATGGAAATCCCCTATCTACTGCGACAACCGTAAAACATTGGCTTATCCTGAAATCCGTAGCCTCATCAAGGAGGAACTGGCAAACATCGTACGTGAGAAATACAAGGATGTGGAAGTGATCGCCGGTGTTGCGACGGGTGCTATCGCCCAGGGCGTTCTTGTGGCTGAATTGCTCGGCAAACCTTTCATCTATGTACGTTCTTCTCCGAAAGACCACGGAATGGGCAACATCATCGAAGGTGAACTCAAGGCAGGTCAAAAGGTGGTTGTCATCGAAGATCTCATTTCCACAGGTGGTAGTAGCCTGAAGGCTGTCAACGCGCTCCGCGAGGCTGGTGCACAGGTGTTGGGCATGGTGGCTATCTTCACATACGGATTCCCTCTCGCAGCTAACCAATTCGCCGAGGCGAAGGTGGAATTGACTACCCTCTCCAACTATGAGGCGGTATTGCAACACCTTCTGGATACGAAATGTATCGGAGAGAGTGAAATGGCTACATTGAAAGAATGGCGTAAGAACCCAGATGTGTGGGGTAAATAATTTCATGATATGACAACAATAGAAAGTACCATCACTAAATCAACGTATAGCGACGAGAAGATATTCAGTGTCATCTCTGACCTCAGAAACCTGGAGAAACTGAAGGACAAGCTTCCTCAGGACAAGGTTCAAAACATCTCTTTCGACGCTGATAGCTGCGGATTTGACGTTCCTCCGTTGGGACAGGTCAGCCTGAGAATCATCGAGCGTGAGCCAAACAAGACCATCAAGTTCGGGTCAGACCAGGCACCAATCGATTTCAACCTGTGGATACAACTCAAGGCTGTCGATGTGAACGATACCCGCATCAAGATCACACTGAAGGCGGAAATCAACATGATGATTAAGATGATGGTAGAGAAACCCATCAAAGAGATGCTGAATAAGATGGCTGAGATGTTGGCGTCGTTGCCTTACGACGAATTATAAGCCATTGGCCATATAACAACGGAGGGCAGATCCACTCATGAATCTGCCCTCCGCTTTTTTCTAGGCTATGCCTCGCTATGATCTATCACCCCTTTCCAAAGACGGAGCCGCTTTTCCCCCTGTATTCCGCCATCACCATCCCGACCACAATGGCCAACGCTCCGAGAAGCGCCACCCACGTGACACGCTCGTTCAGTACAATCACCGCTGTGATAATCGTGACGAGCGGAATCGAATAGATATAATTGGAGGCTAACACCGTCCCTAACTCCTTCAGCACGAGATTCCAGACCAAATAGCCGAACAATGATGAAAAAATCGACAATAGCAGGAAATTCACAATCACGGCAGGCTCCTTGAAATTCTCCCACGGAATATCGGGCCGCTCGATCAGCAGCAAAGGAATGGCCGTTAGACAGCTGTAGAAGAAAATCTTCCTTGTGATGAATAGGCTGGAGTATTTCTCATGCAGTTTCTTTACGCTGATGGAATAGATAACCCATGTGATCGCCGCCCCCAATGCGAGCAAGTCTCCCTTGGGAGATAAATGCAGGCAGAAATGGCCATTCAGCACGACAAGTATCATCCCCATGAAGGTCAGCAACGAGCCAATCACCTGCCTTCTGTTCAGGGGTTCCTTCTTGAATAATAGGCTGACGACAATAAAGATCATCAACGGATTCGTACACACGATGAGCGAGACATTCGAGGAGGGAGAATGCATGAGGGCGGTGTTCTCCAGCCAAAAATAGAGCGTTCCACCCATGATACCTCCCAAAAACATGAACAACTCATCCTTCTTATTCTTGGAAAACATCGTATCGTGTGATAGAATCAATAAGAGAAGGTAGGTGAAAATAAACCGGATAACGAAAATGAATATGGCGGAAAAACCATATCCCAACAATATTTTAGTGGAGACGAAACTAGTGCCCCAAAAAATAATTGTCACGATCGCCATCAAATGCCAAAAATTGCGTCCTTTACTGCGCATATGATCTATTCATCGAATCTTAACTTAGTCAGACAAAGGGACATCAGCCATTCCAACACCCCTTCATTACTTATAGACTGGATTTCCTCCGCTAATTCGTCACCACAATATATTCCCCCGAATCCCGAATATTCCTATACATCCTGAGGGGAGTGGATGAAGTTCCCTCAACGACGTTGCCCACACCATACGACAAGTCGAACTTGGCCCCACAAAGCGGACACGAGGCGAAAGGCATGGAAATCGTTATCGGGTTCATCCTCGACTTATCGTTCGGACACGCCAAGTCACAACAACCTAACTTACCTTCTAGGTCGCGGAAAATGGCAACACCCCCATATCCCAACTTGAAATTGGAGGGATAGAGTCCATCATACTCATAAACAACTACGTGATTGGGGGTCCGCAATTCATTGTACTCGCTCGTGCGGGTCTTTACATAGACTTCACTATTCGGGACAAGGGACTCGTCATCTCTGCATGAAAAAAGAATCAGAAAGGACAATACCAAAGAAAAGTATATAGAGCACCTCTTCATTGCGGATATATGTTTTCCTGCAAAGATAATCATTATTTGACGAAGGGGCGAAAAATTTTTCGCCCATCCCAATTATTTCTGAAATGAATCGTTTTTTCCTCTTCGTGATATCTAGTTCTATTTTTGTTTCCATAAATTCGCGTATCAATAGTAAAAACCGTATCGCTAATGTTGAACCTATATTTCGATAAGTGTGAGGATATTCACGCCCAATATGAAGCCTTCCCCTTTCAATTCTCTCTGGCGAACGACTTGGTGGAGGAGGATTACAACGTCGCCCTGATTGGAGTAAAAAGCGAATTAAACGAAACAAACCCCGGAAGCGCAACCGCACCAGACGCTATCCGACAACATCTCTATCCTCTGCAAGGCGGATTCAACAACATTAAAATCAAGGATCTAGGAAACCTAAAAAAAGGGAAAAGCTTATCCGACACCTATGCGGCTCTAAAGGCCGTGACGGAAGAGCTATTGTCCGCCGACGTGCTTCCCATCGTCATAGGAGGTAGCCACGAACTCACCAACCCTCTTTTCGAAGCGTTGAAGGAAAAACTTCCTCAAATCACCACCACCGTGGTGGACCGTAAATTGGACTATCCCTTCACCTCCTCCCAGATATTCGATGCGAATGCGTTCATAGACCGTATCATCGAAGACCCACACAACGAAGAATTTAAACTATTAGGTTACCAAGGTTATTATTGCCCTAAACCTTTCTTATGCGAATTACAGAAGATGAAGTGCCAACTGGTACGTGTCGGAGAAATGTTCAGGAACATCGCTTCCACCGAACCATTGTTGCGGGATACTGACCTCCTCAGCATTGACATGTCTGCCGTACGCCATGCCGACTCTCCAGGCTTTGCCTACGCCATCCCCAACGGGTTGACGGGCGAGGAGATCTGCCAGCTTTCCCACTACGCCGGACTGAGTGATAGAATCTCCCTTTTCGGTCTCTTCGAGGCTAACCCCGCCTTTGACGACAGCGACCAGACCGCATCCCTTGCGGCACAAATCATCTGGCACTTCCTCGAAGGGCTCGACAACCGTTACGGCGACTATCCTAAAAGGGAAATAAAATCATACGAAGAACGAGTGGCGATCTTCCCTTCGGAATCCGAAAAGAATATCCATTTCTTCCACAACAGGATGAATGGCCGATGGTGGATTAAAATTCCTACACAAACAGGAGATAAGATCTATGCCTGCCTTCCGTCGGATTACCAAACCGCCTGCGAAGGAGACATACCTGAAATCTGGATGCGTTATTACATGAACTAAGCGGTTATTCGTTCCGCTTCAGGCGTTGCCAAAACAGGTCAGGCTTGTCGTTGATGAGCAGAGCCTCCGGAAACTCTACCTCTTGTAGCAGTCGGTAGATGTGGTCGTAGCGGGCCACGTCGAAGGAGATGTGCGCGTCGCTTCCCATGATCACCATCAATTCATATTTCTTGCAGAGGGTCAGCAGTTGCTTGTGACATTCCCATGCTTTTTCCTTGCCTCGGCTCGGACTGAGGGAGCTGTTGTTGATCTCCAGCATCGCCCGTGTCTCCTTGGCGGTCTGCACCAACCGCTCATAATCGAGGTCGGCCGTACCATCGGCGGGATGGCTGATGATGTCAATCAGCGGATTCTTCATCACACCGATGACCGCATCCGTGTTCTCCTCGACGGTGCCAGGTCGGTAACAGGAATGGTGGATACCCGCTATGCGGATCTTCAGTTTGCGGATGCTCTTTTCGCTGAGGTCCAACGAGCCATAGGTATCCAAGATGTTGATCTCGGCACCCACAAGGATTTTCACCCCATATATCTCTTCCGGAATAACGCTCAGGTTGTTGAAGTATGCCGCATCGCACGCCCCCTTGATGGTGGGTCCGTGTTCCGCCATGCCTAAAATCTGCAGACCTTTCTCCGCCGCAGCCTTGGCCATCTCCTGTATGGTACTGTAAGCGTGTCCGCTCACGATTGTATGTGTATGTACGTCTAACGCTACCTTCATATTCTACCTCTGTTTATACAAATATAATTAAATTCCCTGAATGTATCAACCGATAAGCGGGTATTTGGAAAAATTTCGGTCGAAGCGAATCAAACCCCATTGGCACAAGCCAGAAGGCGATTAGACATTCCGTTCCAGAAATAGTAAATCGTAAATGGCTAAATAGTAAATGATTGTAAACATCCAATAGGGCAAACAATATCGCCGTGTTCGCCTTCGGAAAAAATATTTGTTATTATTTTTCAGTTTCATACAAAAGCACTACCTTTGCCGAAATTTTAGAAATGGATGCAGAAAATTTAAAAAACGGAGTGAACTTGAAAGGAATACATAAGGATATAGATTTCGGAGAGACAATGAAAGTTGTCGATTCATTCTGTTTTTTTAATATTGTTTTTTGATGTTGCGTTGAGACTTTCTTCAACGCATTTTTTTTGTTTACGAATGTTATGTTTAAAATTTGAATGATATGAGTCAGAAGTTAAAAAAGGTCATTTTGCTAGGCTCCGGAGCCCTGAAGATCGGGCAAGCGGGAGAGTTCGACTATTCCGGTTCGCAGGCATTGAAGGCAATGCGCGAGGAGGGTATCTCCACAGTTTTGATCAATCCAAACATCGCGACGATCCAGACGTCAGAGGGTGTGGCGGATAAGGTCTATTTCTTGCCTATCACTCCTTACTTCGTTGAGGAGGTTATCAAAAAAGAGCAGCCTGACGGCATCTTGTTGGCCTTCGGTGGACAGACCGCTTTGAACTGCGGTACCGCACTGTACACTTCTGGTACTTTGAAGAAGTATGGCGTCCAAGTGCTCGGCACATCCGTGGATGCCATCATGATTACGGAAGACCGCGACCTCTTCGTGAAGAAGTTGAAGGAGATCGAAGCGAAGACCCCTGTTTCACAGGCTGTCGAGAACATGGAGGATGCCTTGACGGTGGCTCGCCGCATCGGTTATCCGGTGATGGTGCGTTCCGCTTATGCGTTAGGTGGTTTGGGTTCTGGTATCTGCGCCAACGAGCAAGAGTTCGTCGAGCTTTGCGACAGCGCCTTGGCTCACTCCAAGCAAATCCTCGTCGAGGAGTCTTTGAAGGGTTGGAAAGAGATTGAGTTCGAGGTAATCCGTGACAAGAACGACCACTGCTTCACGGTGGTTCCGATGGAGAACTTCGACCCACTTGGCATCCATACGGGTGAGAGTATCGTGGTGGCTCCGATCATCTCCCTTTCCCAGGAGCAGATCAACATGCTGCAGGAAATCTCCAAGAAAGTGGTACGCCACATCGGTATCGTCGGTGAGTGTAACATCCAATATGCGTTCAACGCTGAGACCAACGACTACCGTATCATCGAGATCAACGCTCGTCTGAGCCGTTCATCCGCTTTGGCTTCCAAGGCATCCGGTTATCCGTTGGCTTTCGTGGCCGCTAAGTTGGCTTTGGGTTATTCCCTCGACCAAATCGGTGAAATGGGTACGCCTAACTCAGCTTACGTCGCTCCATCGGTTGATTATATCATCGTGAAGATCCCTCGTTGGGACTTGTCCAAGTTCGTGGGCGTAGACCGTGAGATCAACTCTTCCATGAAGTCAGTCGGCGAGATCATGTCCATCGGTAAATCCTTCGAGGAGATCATGCAGAAGGGTCTTCGTATGATCGGTCAGGGTATGCACGGTTTCGTGGGCAACCATGACATCGAGTTCGACGACTTGGATACGGAATTGTCACACCCTACCGACTTGCGTATCTTCGCCATCGCAGCAGCTTTGGAGAAGGGCTATTCCATCGAGAAGATCGTCGATTTGACGAAGATCGACAAATGGTTCATCGGCAAGTTGAAGAACATCGTGGACTACACGAAGGTGTTGGGTCAATACAAGAAGATCGAGGATATCCCGGCAGACGTGATGAAGGAGGCAAAACGCCTTGGCTTCTCCGACTTCCAGATCGCCCGTTTCTCCGAGAACCCTACAAACAACATGGAGAAGGAGATTCTCCGTGTGCGCGCCCTTCGTAAGAAACAGAATATCGTACCAGCCGTACGTCGCATCAACACGGTCGCTTCAGAGCATCCTGAGTTGACCAACTACTTGTACATGACCTATGGCGAGACTGAGCATAGCATCGATTATTCATACAGAAACGATAAGAGCATCGTTGTCTTGGGTTCTGGTGCTTACCGCATCGGTTCTTCCGTAGAGTTCGACTGGTGCTCCGTGAATGCGGTGAAGACGGCCCGTCAATTGGGTTACAAGTCTATCATGATCAACTACAATCCTGAAACGGTTTCCACCGACTATGACATGTGTGACCGCCTCTACTTCGACGAGTTGAGCTTCGAGCGCGTGTTGGATGTCATCGACTTGGAGATTCCTAAGGGTGTGATCGTCTCTGTGGGTGGTCAGATTCCGAACAACTTGGCGATGAAGCTTTATCGTCAGAACGTGCCGGTATTGGGTACTTCCCCAGTTTCCATCGACCGTGCGGAGAACCGTCACAAATTCTCCGCCATGTTGGATCAGTTGGGCATCGACCAGCCTCGTTGGGGTGAGTTGACCAGCTCAGAGGATATCGACAACTTCATCAAGGAGGTTGGATTCCCTGTCTTGATTCGTCCTTCATACGTCTTGTCCGGTGCGGCGATGAACGTTTGCTACAACCGTGAGCAGATGGAGACATTCTTGAAGATGGCCGCTAAGGTATCCAAGGAGTATCCGGTTGTCGTTTCTTCCTTCTTGCAGGGCGCTAAGGAAATCGAGTTCGACGCAGTTGCTAAGAATGGTGAAATCATCGAATACGCTATCTCCGAGCACGTGGAGTTCGCAGGTGTCCACTCAGGTGACGCCACATTGGTATTCCCTGCACAGAAGATCTATTTGGAGACAGTACGTCAGATCAAGAAGGTCAGCAAGAAGATCGCAAAGGAGCTGAACATCAGCGGTCCATTCAATATCCAGTTCTTGGCTAAGGACAATGCGGTGAAGGTGATCGAGTGTAACTTGCGTTCTTCGAGAAGCTTCCCATTCGTTTCCAAGGTACTGAAGCGCAACTTCATCGAAACAGCTACCAAGATCATGTTGGATGCACCAATCGAGAAGGCAGACTCTTCTACTTACGATATCGACTACGTAGGTGTGAAGGCTTCCCAATTCTCCTTCGCCCGTCTGCACAAGGCGGATCCTGTCTTGGGTGTGGATATGTCCTCTACAGGTGAGGTTGGTTGCATCGGAAAGGACTTCGACAGCGCGATCATGACCTCCCTGCTCTCAGTAGGATATGTCGTTCCAAAGAAGGGTATTTTGGTCTCTTCCGGCGATATCAGAGGCAAGGTGGATTTGCTCGATGCCTGCAAGTTGCTCGCCGCTGGCGGTTACAAAATCTACGCTACGGAGGGAACGCAGAAGTTCCTCGCAGACCATGGCGTTGAAGCTACAGTGGTTAGCTGGCCAGATGAGCAGAACCACAATACGAATATCATTTCGTTGTTACAGGAACATCAGGTTGATTTGGTTGTCAATATCCCTAAGAACCAAACTAGACGTGAGTTGACCAACGGTTACAAGATCCGCCGCTCCGCGATCGACCACAACATACCGTTGATGACGAACGCTCGTTTGGCAAGCGCCTTCATCAAAGCATTCTGCAACATGAAGGAGACTGACATCGAGATCAAGACTTGGCAAGAATATTAATTCAGTTCTATTGTGTAATTATAGGGGAAGGGAATCGATCCTGCAAAGGATGGGTTCCCTTCCTTGTTTTTGCGCCGGCATGAGCTATGGAAGATCACTAATTGTAAATAGTAAATCATTAAATAGTAAATAGTTTTAAACTCTTTTCGTATCTTTAGGCTAAACAAATAAATACGTTATCATGAAATGCCGGAAAGCTATATATTGGTTGCTCGCCATGGGGGCGTTCGTTTTGCCGAATACCCTATCCGCTGCGATGATCTCCTCCACCGATTTCGAGAAACAGCGGTCTGGAACCCCTATGTCCCGCACATTGTTCCAAGAGAATGGTTTCCAAACCGATTCGTGGGACAACGCCTTGGAGACCCGTACCGTCATTGACTCCACCCAGGCAGCTTCCGGTCTACAATCCATGCGGATCACCTACCCGAAGGGTGGCTATGGCCCTGAAGAGACGGGCTGCCAAGTAAAGCTGATGTTCACGAGCAGGGAGGAGGCTTATGCCTCTTACAACCTACGCTTTTCCGATAATTTCTCATGGGGAACAACCAGCTACGGCGGCAAACTGCCTGGCCTATGCGGTGGCGCCTGCTGCTCCGGAGGCGATCTGTGCGACGGAACGAACGGTTTCTCCGCACGCCTGATGTGGCGAGCGGGCGGCAAGGCGGTGCTCTATCTCTACCACATGGATAAGCCGGATAAGTACGGAGAGGACCATGATCTTCTCTATCCGGATGGTTCTTCTGTTGTTTTCGAACGTGGCAAATGGTACCATATAGCGGAGCGTGTCAAGATCAACACAGACGGAGAGACCTATGACGGCGAGGTGGAGATCTGGGTGAACGGGAAGCAGGTTTTGCTGCTGAAAGGACTGCGTTTCACCTCCAATGGCGACAAGGTAGATAATCTCTATATCTCCACCTTCCACGGAGGCGATGATGAGACATGGTGCCCCACCGAGACCTGCTATACCTGGCTGGACGATATCCGCATAGGAACCACCTATGGGGATGTGGCCTACCAATCCTGCCGTAAGCCTGAATTGGGCATGGATAAGACGTTGTGCACAGGCTCCAAGTCATATAAGTTCGCCCCTGATTGGCAGTCGGACGCCTTCCGTTATCAATGGCTGCGGAACGGGAAGCGCATATCCCAGGACCCTTCCATCTCGGTTTGGGAGGAAGGAACGTATGTGTTGGTCGCGGATAGCGCCTGGTGTAGTAGGCGTGACACGGTCTCGCTGCTCTCCTCTTTGAAGCCCAATTTGGGAGAGGATCGGCTACTCTGCGCCTACTCCTTCGCCACCCTGCAGGCTGGCATCACCGATGACGCCTCTCTGCTCAAATATGAGTGGAGGAAAGATGGTATCTTGCTGGACAATGCGAAACCATCCCTGCAAGTGAAGGATGCGGGCGTCTATCGTCTGACGGTCTCCTCCACGCAATGTGAGCCAGCTTCCGACGAAGTGACGGTTACCTCCGGATTGCTGGATGTGAAGGACGCCAAGGGAGTCGCCGGCGATATGGTAACGCTTGAGGTGACAGGAGAGGGCAACTATGTCTGGTACAAAGACTCCCTGCTGCGGGAGAAGGTCGGAGAGGGCAATCTATGCACGTATGCGATCCCTGCGCAATCCTCCTACCTCTACGTGAAGGATGCCTCCGCCTATACGGGCTATGTAGGCAAGAAACGGCTCACCACCAATGCATGGACCCGCACCGATTTCTCCGAATGGATGCTTTTCACGGTCTACAAGGAGCTGACCATCGACTCCCTCTCCATCTATCCCTCCAAGAATCTGACCGCCGTCATTCGCGTGTTGGACGACGCCACGGGCGAGGTAGTCTCCTCCCGCACTTTCGAGAACCTATCTCCGGGAGAGAACCGTTTGCCTATCAGCGTGACGTTGGCGCCAGGCAAGTACCGGATGGATGCCCAGGGAACCACAGCCCCGCTGTATCACTCCCACACGGACGATGATATTGCCTTTCCGTATGAAATCGAAGGACTGATTTCCTTGGATGGGGCAAATCTGGCTTGGATCAACAATAAGCCTTGGTATCTCTATTTCTACCATTGGCGGGTGTCATGCGGCAATGTCTGCGCCGCCACACCTGTGTTGCTGAGGAATACGGAAACCGTCTCTTCTCCTTCCGTAAAAGAGGATCGCCTGATTATCTATCCTAAATACACGGATGGAGATCTATACATAGAGGGGTTAAGCGGAAAATCATCGATTAAAATCTATGCGCCTAACGGCAAGAAGATGATCAGCCGTCGTCTAAAGCAGCCAGACGCCTATTTTTATCTAAATGACTGGAAAGCAGGAATCTATATGATTGTGATAGAAGACGAATCAGGGACTATAAGCCGCCAAATAATGAAATTCTAACAAGTCGATTAAGGTTCCGCAATGATTAATTCGAAAGCAGATTACCCCTAAAAGAAATAATCTAGAAACATATTCTTTAATATAAGACTAAATTTCCTATCTTTGCACTCATAAATAATTTGAGTAATTTCACTCTTATAACTAACTGTGGTTAGTGTCGTTTTGCCATAGACAACATCTGTTGTAAATCGATAAGAGACGACGATAGAGCGGTAATTGTTGGATGTGAGGCTGATGTCTAAAGGGAAGGTTTTACATATATCGAAATTTTATCCACCTTATAAAGGGGGAATCGAGGACGTATGTTATAGCATCGTCAGCTCCATGGCTGATTATGAACATTGCGTATTGTGCTTTAATACAGGGAAGAACAATATTGAGGAACAATATGAAGGAGTTCATGTGTATCGTTTGGGCGTGCAGATGCAGAAGTACAGCCAGCCCATCTCATTCTCCTATCCCAATACGTTAAAGAAGATATTGCGGGAATTTCAGCCCGACATCATACACCTCCATACGCCTAATCCGTATGCATCCCTACTTGTTTGCCACTATATTCCGGACAACGTGAAATTGATTGTGCACTGGCACTCCGACATCGTGAAGCAGCAGTTTACTTACACTGCGTTCAAGCCTTTCGAACAGAAATTGCTGGAGCGGGCGGATTCCATTTTCGCTACAAGTCCGAATTATGCGGAACATTCCATTCCACTAAAGCAATTCAAGAATAAAGTGATCATTGTACCTAACGGAATCAATGAAAAGAAGATTTCCGTTCGGGAAGGGGATGACGAGAAGATAGCGGAAATCAAGCGCAAGTACGATAACAAGGACATTATATTCTTCATGGGCCGCCATGTAGCCTACAAAGGTATTGACAGGTTGATCGCAGCTGAAAAAGAGATTTCTTCAGACTGTGTGATCCTCATTGCGGGTGAAGGTCCGTTGTCAAACGAGTTGAAGACGAATACCAACTCCAAAAGAATCCATTTCATCGGAAAAATCAGCGATGACGAGGTACGTTTGTATATGCGTGCGGCCTCTGTGTTCGCCTTCCCTTCCATCACGAAGAACGAAGCGTTCGGTATCGTATTGGCTGAAGCGATGTACTGCGGGACACCTCCTGTCTTGTTCTCCATCGAAGGATCTGGTGTGAATTGGTTGAATCAGAACGGTACCACCGGCATCGAGGTCGCCAACGGTGATGTGCACGCTTTTGCCGAAGCTATTGATAAACTATTGCAGAATAAAGACAATATCCGTGATAAAATGGGCGAGCGGGCCCATGACCTTATCGCAGAGAAGTTCACGATGACACGAATCAAAGGGGTCATCATGAAGGAATATGATTTACTCATACAGTAATGCCCATGATAAGATTAGCACATTTCCTTTTGTTGCTGTCTTTCTCCTTGTGCATACACGCCCAATATGAGGTTGTTAAATTGTGGGATAATCACCCCACCCGTAAGGAGAAACGTCCGGAACTGAGGGTATTCGCTCCGGCCGATTCTTTGCGTAATGGTACTTGTGTCCTGATTTGCCCAGGGGGCAGCTATCATCATTTGGGTCTACAAAACGAGGGTTCGGAAGTGGCGGAATACCTGCGACAGTGGGGAATCACCGCCGTGGTACTGCGTTACCGCGTCGCCATGCGTGGCAACCATCATCCCGCAATGATCGAAGATTTCCAGCGTGCTGTACAGATTCTGCGCGAAAATGCGGATAGATTCGGCATCGACCCACACAAATTGGGTTGTATGGGCTTTTCCGCCGGAGGTCATTTGGTCACAATGGGGGGCGCCTACGCTTCCCACAATTTTTTGGCCGATCGGGGTATCCATACTTCAGTCAACCTGCGTCCCGACTTCGTCTGCCCCATCTACCCTGTCGTTTCCATGCAGGATAGCATCGCCCATGTGAAGTCCAGGAGAAACCTCCTCGGCGAAGGTTTTACGAAAGCGATGGCGGATAGTTTCTCGATGGAAAGGCAAATTCCTGAAAATATGCCACCCGTTTTTCTGCTCGCCTGCAAGGATGACGATGTGGTCGATTATAGAAATACCGTTGTGTTGCGCAATGCGTTGGCACAAAAAAACATACCCTGCGAGTTCCATCTGTTCGAACAGGGAGGTCATGGGTTCGGCATGATACGGACAAGATCCGCAGAGACCAACCAATGGGGATTGCTGTTTAAGAAATGGCTCATCCAAAACGGTTTCTTGCCCAATAAATAGAGAAAAAGGAGGACGTGTATATGAATTTGGTTCCAGAAATTGAATTTCAGCCAAGGAACGTGATCAAAGCGTTCCAAGAAGAAAAGTTGAGGGAGGATTTGGCCTATCTATCCTCCAAATCTCTGTTCTACAAAGATTTATTCGCAAAAAACCATATCGATGTGGCAAAGGTTAAGACCTTGGAGGACTTGCGTCTAATCCCCTTCACAACCAAAGAGGACCTGCAGACGAGGAACAAGGATTTCTTCTGCGTCGAGCCTTCCGAAATCAGGGATTACATCACCACCTCCGGCACACTGAGCGACCCGACCACCTTCGCCATGACGGAGAAAGACCTCGTGCGCCTCGCCTACAATGAGGCGATCTCCTTCACAGGGACAGGCGGACACCCGGGTGAGATATACCAACTGATGACAACGATCGACAAACGCTTTATGGCTGGATACGCCTACTGCTTGGGCATACGCATGATGGGTGCGGGCTTGGTGCGCGTCGGCAATGGCATACCGGAGCTGCAATGGGACACCATCAAGCGAATCCAACCGGACGCTATCATCTGCGTCCCTTCCTTTATCCTGCGCATCATCAAATTCGCCGAGGAACACGGCATCGATTATAAGAACTGCAGTGTGAAAAAAGCCGTTTGCATCGGGGAAAATCTCCGAAACGACGATTTCTCACTGAATCTGTTGGGAACGAAAATCAAGGAGAAATGGGACATCGAATTATACTCCACCTACGCTTCCACCGAGATGAGCACCTCTTTCTGTGAGTGCTCGGCAGGAAAGGGAGGACACCATCATCCGGAACTGATTATATGCGAATTGATCGATGAAAACGGCAATCCTGTGAACGAAGGAGAGGCCGGCGAGTTGGTCGTCACAACGTTAGGCGTGGAGGGCATGCCACTGCTTCGCTTCCGTACGGGCGATGTGGCGAGGTTCCATTACGAACCATGTTCCTGCGGACGCACCACCATGCGTATCAGCCCGATCATCGGCAGGAAAAAGCAGATGATCAAGTTCAAGGGCACGACGCTCTATCCAGCCTCCGTGTTCGACGTGTTGGATAACGCGGATTACGTGGAGAATTACCTGGTCGAGGTATCGTCCAACGAAATAGGGATGGACCATCTCACCGTATACATCGGCGTGAAGAATCCGAACGAGAACATGATCAAAGACCTGAAGGACCATTTCAGAGCCAAACTGCGTGTGGCGCCGGATGTGATGTTCAAGCCTATCGAGGAGATTCACAAGATCCAATTCCCTGAGATGAATAGAAAACCCGTTAAGTTTATCGATAAAAGAAAATGACTATGATTGGAACTTTCAATTTCGAACCAGTTCGCCCCTACAACGACTCGGAGGTTCCCGCCGCAATGAAGGCGATCATCGAGGATCCATTCTTCCCGATGGTGGTGAAGTATTGTTTGCCCGATGCGAACATCGATGAAGTGAATCGTGCATTATCGCAGATTAAGACGGTCGATGAGTTTCAAACCCGTGTCATGTACCCAGCCATCCAAGCTGTCATCTCAAAAAGCACAGATGGCATTTCCTTCGATGGATTCGATAAAATTGACGATGTGAAGCGTCATATCTTCATCGCCAACCACCGCGACATCGCATTGGATTCGGCGATCCTGGACCTGCTGCTGTACGAACATAAAATCAAGACGTGCCAAATCACTTTCGGCAGCAACCTGATGAAAGGGAACCTTGTCATCAACATCGGCAAACTGAACAAGATGTTCCGCATTATCCGTGGAGGTAACATCAAAGATTTTTACAGAAACTCACTGGAGGTTTCCGCCTATATGCGCCACGTGGTGACCGAACTGGACGAGTCGGTATGGATCGCCCAACGCAATGGCCGGACCAAGGATGGCAACGACAAGACGGAGATGGGGGTTCTGAAGATGTTCTCCCTCAGTAGCGATAAGGGATTCGTGGACAATCTCGATGAACTGAGCATCACGCCCGTCGCCGTCTCCTACGAATACGAGCCTTGCGATTTCCTCAAAACGGCGGAGTTATACATCTCCAGGCTCCAAAAGTACGTGAAGGGAGAGAATGAGGACCTGAACAGCATCCTTACAGGTATCCAGCAAAAGAAGGGAAAGGTGCATCTCGCCATGACGGAGCCTATCTCAAGGAAGGAACTTGAAATCTGCGATGAAAAGGAGAAAAATGAGAAGATGGTCGCCTTGGCATCCATGATCGACCAACGCATTTACAAGAGCTACAAATTGTTCAAGACGAATTATATCGCATACGATATCCTCAATGGAGGAAATACATTCGCCGACCAATATTCGGCAGACGAAAAGAAGGATTTCATCGCCTATATGAACGATGGATTGGCCCATATCGGCATTGAGGCGGAACCATCAGAATTGGAACAGATCTTCCTTCGGATCTACGCCAACCCAGTTGTGAACTGCAGTGTTCATTAAAAAAATAAAGGCGGTTCCCATAAGGACTCACCCTAACAAAGCATTAACTGTTTTTCACAACTCCATCTACCATTGCCCATACAAAATCATCCAAAATTTATAACTTTGCGAAAGGAAAGATTAGTCATAAATAACATAAAAGATGAGGAAATTATTAATGGCCCAAGACTTGGGCGACTTAAACAAGGCGGTAAAAGAGGCTTTAGAAATCAAGAAAAACAGATACGCCTATAAGCATTTGGGCGAAAACAAAACGCTCTTATGCGTCTTCTTCAACAACAGTCTCCGCACACGCCTTAGCACCCAAAAAGCGGGTATGAACTTAGGCATGAACACAATAGTGCTTGATGTGAACCAGGGTGCATGGAAATTGGAGACGGAAAGGGGTGTCGTTATGGATGGTGATAAATCAGAGCACTTGCTCGAAGCCATTCCTGTCATGGCATCATTCTGCGATGTGATCGGTGTACGCTCTTTCGCCCGCTTCGAGAACAAAGAATTCGATTACCAAGAAACGATCCTGAATCAGTTCATCAAGTATTCAGGCAAACCAGTATTCAGCATGGAGTCTGCTACCGCACATCCACTGCAGGCCTTCGCAGACCTCATCACTATTGAAGAGTACAAGAAAAAGGAGCGTCCGAAAGTTGTTTTGACATGGGCACCTCATCCACGCGCACTTCCTCAAGCAGTGCCTAACTCATTCGCCGATTTCATGAATGAGGCAAACGTGGATTTGGTCATCACTCATCCCAAAGGTTATGAGTTGAGTGAAAAGTTTGTCCGCAATGCCAAAATCGAATATGATCAGGACAAAGCATTGGCAGGCGCCGACTTTGTCTATGCGAAAAACTGGTCAGCTTACCAAGACCCCAATTACGGACAGATCTTGAGCAAGGATATGTCTTGGACCATCAGCACGGAAAAGATGGCCCTCACTAACAATGCCTACTTCATGCATTGCTTGCCTGTGCGCCGCAACATGATTGTGACAGACGACGTGATTGAGAGTCCACAGTCATTGGTGATCCCAGAGGCCGCCAACCGAGAGATCTCCGCCGAGACTGTAATCAAACGTATTCTAGAAGCATTATAAATAAAATCAACATCTTATGGAAAACTACAATTTCACCGAAAGCAAAGATTTGAATCAGTTGGAGGTGCAATCCGCACAACGCACACTGTTAAAGAACGTCTATTGGTGGATGGCCCTCGCACTCGTCGTGACGGGCTTGACCTCCTTCTATGTAGCCTCCTCGGAACGAGCAATTCAAGTCATCTACGGTTCCTCAATGGTATTCTACGGCTTGATTATCGCAGAATTCATCTTGGTGGTTGTCCTCTCCAGCATGATCAATAAATTGTCATTTGCCGCCGCCGGAATCATGTTCGTCGTTTATTCCATTGTGAATGGACTGACCTTGAGTGTCTTGCTAATCGCCTACACTTCCGAGTCTGTGGCAACCGCATTTTTCATCACCGCAGGAACCTTCACCGTCATGGCATTGGTGGGACATTTCACCCAAAAGGATCTAACATCCATCGGACAAATCCTAACAATGGCCCTTATCGGATTGGTTATCGCTACTATTGTGAACTTGTTCATCGGAAGCTCCCAATTCCAGTATATCCTCTCTTACGTGGGAGTGCTCGTTTTTGTGGGTTTAACCGCCTATGACGCGCAAAAAATTAAAAACATGATCGCAGTTTATGGTAATGAAGTGAATGAGCATAGCCAAAAGATCGCACTGCTCGGCGCATTAGATCTTTACTTGGACTTCATCAATCTCTTAATTTACATCCTGCGAATTATGGGTAAAAGAAGAAGCTAATACATTGCATCATTTATTTATGACAAGAGGGCGTATCAAAGCTGATATGCCCTCTTTCCGTATAAGACAGCAAAAAGCCTCAACTTCCACAAGTTGGGGCTTTCGCTATAATTAGAGTATTTTACTTCTCTTCTATTTAACAACGATAGGGTAGGATTTACCCTCGGCATTCTTGAGGATATAGAATCCTTGTCCCAATTCACTGCTATATGCGTTCTGGATGATAATGGTCTTAACCAGTTTGCCGGATGCGTCGTACGCGAAGTAGAACCCGTCAGGAAGGCTATTCCCGGAGGAAGCATAATCGAGTACATGTGATTCCTCGGACCCGACCAACTTGAAATTCATATAATCCAAGTCTACCCAGTCTCCTGTGATTTCAAGCTTCAACACATGAACACCTTTGGTCAGTTTGTTGAGTTTCGTCTCCACAGTGGTGTAGGTATCCCAATCGCCTGTATTAGGCACATTCACAAATCCGCCAGGCGTTCCGTCATCACCAGGAATGATGAATGTATTGTCCATATAGAGGGTGAAAGCGGCACCTGAGCTACCGGAAGCGACTCTAGATTCTACCACGTACTCGCCATCCTTCTCCACCTCGACGGTATATTCGATCCACTCTCCGGTTTGGGTATAGCCAATAGCCGTATTGCTCATGTCCACCCCTTCGTTACGATCCCCTCCGTTGTGGTTCTGCTCATCCTCATCGTGGTATGCGTTGCCTTCACCACCGTAATCGAACTCCTCGGCCTCGATTTTACCAGGGATCTTGGCAGGCGTGCCGTTGAAAGGCGTCTGAGGTTTCATGATGTTTACTTTTACCTTCGAGGTGGTATATTCCTTGTTCTGATTGTCGTATCCGACAGCCCAAATGGTATGGTCGCCTTGCGCCACATCTTCCCATACGTAAGACATTTGGTCGCTGGCTATCTTCTCGCCATCGGCATAGATATCCACTCTGTTGATCGCGTCATTTTCCTTGCTGATGGAAATTTCCACTTTTCCTGGCTCAGATTCCACTGTAACGGCGGCTGAGACTGAGAGGTCAACTTGTTGGACCGGATTGTCACCTAAGAGCTCTAACATCTTCTCAGCGTATCGTTTGCCTAACAGCTTATATCCATCGACGGAGAAATGATACTCATCGTTGGCCGCTTCGCAACCCTGTGCGGAGATGACATGTGCGGTCGATATAACATTGGGCACATTCTTTATGACGTTGTTATGGCCGCTGCAAGGGCCTGTATAACGTACTTCACCCACCAACAAAGGCACCTCGGAGGCTTTCAGCCCCAGGTCACTCAGCATATTCTCATAGACGCCTTTCAAGCGGTTAGGCCAATTGGACTGGCCTGAGTTGGTCTCTCCCTGGTGGACGAGGATACCTTTGATGACACCCACTTCCTTCGCGATTTTAGCCATCTCGATGATTCGTCCATAAGGATTGCCTCCGTATTCCTTGGCATAATTCTGCAACCAATTTGCCGCGGAATTAAGATAGGATTGGTAGTTGTTCTTTTCGAACAATTGGATGTCAGCGCCACCGACACCCACTACAATCACACCCACTCTGATCGCCGGGTCTAAGTTCTCGACCATAGTACGTCCGAAATAATCAATGGGGCCGAATCCCAAGTTCTGATTGTGGAAGCAACGGGCCAAAGGCGGAATGGCGGTGTACCATTGTCCCATTTTACGGTCTCCGCGGCTACAATCATTCGCGGAATACAACAACTGGAATCTTTCATCCACACCCACTGTTTCTGAACTCGGAACCGGAGCGTTACCTTCCATGTTCGATTGTCCCCAGCATATGTAGATGTGGAAATTAGGGTCTGGATCCGCTTTTGATATCGTCGCTAACCCTAAGAGGCACAGTGACAGTAAAAAAGTATATATGTTCTTCATGATGTAAAATTTTATATTGTTAATATCACAAATATACGGATAAGCGTTGATTGATGCTTGAAAATATGTGTCATTCGTATGTGATATTAAAGCAAAAAGAATAGATTTTCCGTTCAGGATATGATATATATTTCTGTCAATTGGTAGAAACGTCTATACGTTACGCAACATTTCCACTAACCTTTCCACACTTGATTCCCACGTGAATTTTTCGATGAATTCGGAAACTTTATCAGGATGAAGCGCTTCAGGCAACGTGTCGAACATCGCCGCCAAAGCATCGGAGTCGTCCACTTTCACATAATGCGCCAAGTCGCCATAGACCTCACGGAAGACGGGTATGTCGGAGAGGACAATATTGCGGCATCCGCAAGCGACCGCCTCCATGGGCGGCATACCGAATCCTTCGTACAAGGATGGGTAAACAAACAAGGAGGCGTGGGCATAATAGCTACGCAACTCCTCGTCAGAAATCCGTCCTAAGAATTTGATATTATCGTTCCACGGAACTTCCAACTTCCCAAAGACCGGGTAACGTTCCCCCACCACATACAAGGGCAACCGTTGGGCGGATTTGCCATAGGACTCGAAGACTAAGGAGAGGTTCTTCCTCGGATCCAAGGAGGAGACTGTCAGTAGGAATTTATCGGTGGAATGGTCATTTCCAGAAGTATTTTCATATACGCCTTCTCTTTGGAGAAAGCATCCTGACGGTGCGTTGTGGATGACGCTCACCTTGTCGGGCGACACCTTCAGCAGCCGGACAATCTCTGCTTTCGAGAACTCGCTGACCGTAATAAGTCGCTGGGCATGAGAGGCCATCAGCGGTGTCATCAGGCGATAGAACAGCCTATAGGGCAAGGAGAACCACTTAGGATTCACCAGATAGGACATGTCGTGGATGGTCGCCACCTGCCGTTTCATGAAAACGGGACCCAAACCCTTCAGACTTAGCAGCAACGAATCCTTTTTCTTCCGCATATGCCAAGGAAGCGTCACCTGCTCCCAGAGGTGCGATTTGAACGGACCCACCTTCTCGATGTTCAACAATGAAAGGTCGTACATATCCTCCCGCAACGGACCGTTCGGGACAAGCACCACACACGGATAGCCACGTTTCGCCAAGCCTACGCTCAGTTCGTACGCGAAGCGGTTGGTTCCCGTCATGGGCTGGGTAAGGAATCGTCCGTTGATGTAAAGGGTTCTATTGGGCATAGGATTTCTTGTACAACTGTCGCCTAAAACGATATTTCTCTTTCTTCTCCTTCTTTCCCAACAAGGAACAGAGGAGCACACCGGCCGACAAAGCGATCTTGTTGATCAGATTGGAGACGTAATGGTAAAAAGCAGGATGGTGCTTGCGGAAATAGGCGTTTCTTCCGTTGAAAGCGTGCATTTCTCTCTCCTCGGAGAAACGGAAACTCTTTCCGTCCAGGTGGATGGCCCTTGCCTGTGGCACCGAGTGGACCTCATACCCATCTTGCTGCATCCGCTGCTGCAGATCGGTCTCCTCGTAGTAGAGGAAGAAATCAGGGCTGAATCCCTCCTCTTTTTCAAAAATCTCCCTTTTCACCATCAAATCCGCCCCACAGATATAGGCGACTTGCATCGGATCTTCCGTCGGATTGAACTGCGCATCCTTGGGGTGCGTCAGCTTGGATATGATTCTTCCACAGATGAAATCCACCTCCTGCGTGATGGAGGGCATAAAGAAGCTATAGGAGTGGGATGGGCGCTGATCCTCCGTGAGAAGGTTACCGCCACAGGCCGCCACATTGGGATGGGTGTCCAGATAGTCCGACAATATCTTCACCACATTGTTCAACAAAATGATGTCAGGGTTCATGAAGAAGAGATTCCTTCCTTTCGCATACTGTGCTCCCTTGTTGTTCGCCATACCAAAACCGACGTTTTCATCGAGCAAAATAAGCCTTATCTCCTTCTCCTCGCAAAAGGATTTGAGCGCAGAGAGATCCTCGGTGGAGGAGCTATCCACCACGATAACCTCATACCTTCCCTCATCGACACAAGCATAGAGGGAAGAGATGGCCTGAATGGTCAACTGCGAAGTGTTATAATTTACGATAATAACAGAAACATCCATATACCTAAAATCTTATGATCGACTCCACCTTCTCTTTGCAGACCAGCAGATTGTTCCTCGTGACGTAGAACGGAATAAGCAGCAGCAATATCATCTTAACATATATGGCGGTGTTCGAAAAGAGCATATCCGCCACATACTGGGTGAAGACAATTTGGGAGAAGACCGCATAAACCAATATGTTGAAATTGCTCCCACACTGCGCCTTCCTGAATGTCCATCCGTAGATGCCACCTAAGATGAGAGCGAAGAAGATGACGCCCGCAACACCGAAATCGACATAGAAAGGATACATTCCCGTGTAGGTATTGGTCACAAGAGGCTTCTCGATCCAAGGGAGGATCACATCCACGGGTTCAGTCGAGGATAGCCCAGTCTTGTAAAGAACCGCATAGAAGAGGCGGAAGGTGTTTTCCCCGAAATGCTCAGCGCTACAAGGCCTCAACGTGTCGAACGCCGACATGTTACCCACAATGTATGTCCGCACGAAATCCGCCGTGACGGAAGAGAACTGTGAGGAATGGCGAACCATCTGAAGTGCGATAAACACCGTGATCAACGGCAAGAAAGCCATCACAAAATGTTTTAGCTTGATGATTCTCTTGAAAAAGAGGATAGAGCCCGTGTAAAGGAAGATGGAGAGGAAGACCATCTTCGACATCGTGATCGCCCCGAACATGACATAAATAGCCAAAGGAATGGCGAGTCGCCACCATGTCTTCTTCTTGTAGCAAAGAAGCTCCAACATATACGATACAGGCCAGATGACAAGCTGCCATCCGCCATACGGTTCCTCGAAACCGCTTCCCTTCCCCAGCGCCGCCAATCGCAGGTCCAGCGCCCAGTTGCCTGACGAACCATTCGCAATCGCAATTCGGGCAAACTGTATCAAGGACGGAAGATAAACGATGGCTAGGATAAGATATATATTACGGACAAAAACACCCACATCGTTATATTGGTCTTGCTTATAGGTGACGGATTGAGTCAGCAGGGAAGAGACATTAACCGATAAAATCCAGCATAACAGTGTGATGCACAATGAATTGCTCAATGGTGGCAAGCGATGGTCGATCGTCAGATAGAGCACCATGCAGCAGAGCCACAACAACGAAGTGATCACAGAGGGAGCGAATGGATTATTTTTGGAACAATATAATCCACCGAACACGAAGAATATACATACTGCGATAATTACATAAACCATGCTACAAATGTAATGAATTTAATTATTGATGAAACATGGATTTTTGAAATATACGTTCCCCGAAAACTCTTCAAAACGAATTTTATCTTCTCCTAAAAAATAGATGAGGATGGTCTGTCTGCCTATCACATCGACAGAAAGCGTCTGCCATTCCCCCTTCTGGGTGAGGTCATAGGCACACTCCGTCGGAATGTGCGTACCATCCGGCATGTCCCTTTCCGCAATGAGCTTAACGACTTGTCCGTCAAAATCCGGCGTGCATCGGCAAGAGACGGAGAATCTTGCGTTTTCCCCCTCCTTCAGGTTACAAAAGGCGTAAGGAGCACGATTCACACAATTCCCCTGATGGATGAAGGAGGCAACATCCTGCTTACAGAGCCCATAAAGAAGGACTTCACTTTTATCGATACAATTGGATTCCTTCACCATCTCCCTCGGGGCGAAACAGGTCGCTTTAAGCGCCGAAACCAAACCGACTGACAGGGCGATAAGAAGGGAAAGCACCAATCCACCGAGATATTTTTTCCCCACACAAGAATCCTTTTCCTTCCCATAGATTCTATGAGTGAGGAAGAGAAAGAAAGCGAATGAGAGACATCCCATGTACCTGTCCAACAACGACTCCGTAAGGAAAACCACAAAGAAGACAAGCACTACGGGATAGATGAGGATACGCTCCTTTTTATTCGATGAAATCGACCAAAAAACAAGGATGGCGACCAAAAGGAGCACTCCGAGGATACCCATCTGCGCCCACTCGCTCAGATACTCATTATGCGGCGCATAGGCGCAGGCGACACCCTCCTTGAAACCATGTTCGAGGTAGAGTGACACGAGCGGCGACTCGATATTGTCCAGCCCATAGCCGATGAATGGTTTGTTTCGGATCAACTCCCAGACCGACGGCCATATCTCCGCCCTCGGATCATTCGCCAACATTCCACCTAATCCTCCCTCCGTGAGCAACTGATTCAAGCGTGTGGGCAAAAGGAGCAACGCTACAATGACGAGCAGGATGACTCCTCCGCCAATCAGGCACTTACGGCGTGTGAGCCGTGCGCCGCATAACCATAGGGATATACCCAACAGCGGAAGGCAAAGGGTGATGATCCGCGAGTTGTTCAACAGAAGGAAGGCCAGCGAAACCGCCAAGTAAAGAATCCATACGAGGGCCTCACGCTTGGAGAGGCTACGCCCGTTCACCAAATAGGCTATCGCCACATACGAAAGCAGGATATTCAGACCGGAATAGGTGCGGTGCGTGAAATCGGTGCAGACTTCCGTGAAATTGGAAAAGAAATCACGGTAAAGTTCAAACGCCGCCCCCGACGACCAAAACCCAGTATAAGGAGAAGTGCAGAACGCCATGGAAAGGGCGACAAATCCCACAGAAAGTGCGATGGAAAGGGCATTTCCCATCACAAAATATTTCAGCAAAGCACGGGTGTCGACCCTTCTCCGCAGAAGCAATGCGAAGAGAGGAAGGATGATCAACGAGAAACGAGGGCCAAAAGTCTTCCGGAACACTAAATCGGGATGCTCAGCCAATCCTGCGCTGATCAGTCCCAACAAGGAGAGAGCCAGCAAGAGCAAGCAGGGCAAATCCGCCTTCCCCCATCCCTCGAAAGGACGTTTCTTCTCGATGGAATCGTAGATAATAACACCTAAGGTGAAAATACCCCACACGGCGAAGACCCAAGTGGAAAGAGGTCTCGGAAGTGCGATGGAAAGGGCAAAAAGGCAACTCAGCCACTGATACAGCGCATCTAATTTCGATTCAATGTCTCTCACCTTTCCCATCAGCTTTTATTGTTAGTTAATCTCCTCACATTCCATATCACAATGGCTCCCGAGATGAGTATCTCAAGCACCTGCGCCACAATCCAAGCATACGCCGCACCTGTACCTCCCAACTGCGGGATCCAGACAAGGTTAAGCGCAATGCAAGTAAGTCCGACGGCCAATCCCACACATGGGGCATATTTCGTGAAGCCCAAGCCATAAAGACCTTGCACGGTAAACATACTTGCGATGATGACCAACGCAGGGATGACCGAAAGGAGCCTCAACAAGGGAATTCCCGCCAAGAACTGCTCCCCTAAAAGGATCTCCACCATCAGTGGGGCAGCCAAATAAGTACATAGGCTCACGGCCAGTCCGAACAGAAAGACGTAGACCATCATCCGTTTATAGTAAATCCAACCCGCACGGGAGGACTTATCCATCTCTCTTGCGATGGAAGGGAATATCGCCGTATGGAGCGGCATGCTTGTCACCATCATGATGGCGCAAATAATCTTGTAGGCGCCAGAGTAGATTCCTACGTCATAATCATCCTTGAATAGTCCTAATATGGTCACGTTCGCCACGGTATAGAGGGCGGCGAACAAGGTGTTCAGGAAGATGGGGAATCCCTTCACCAGTTGCGCATTGCGCTCTTCCCGAATCACTTCAGCGGATGGCTTTACGATGCCATAGCGCCGAGTGGCATATTTGAAAGCGACAATACCCATCACCAAATAGGCGACGGAAGGCATGGCGGCATAGATCAGGTAATCCTCGGGAGCCATAACCAAGAAAACAGGCAATCCCATTCCAACCAACTTGACGATGAAATTCAGGATAGCGACACATTTCATCTCCTCCATGCCTTGGAAAAACCAAGAAGGGAAAAAGACGTAACCGACGTTGATGAAAAAGATGGAAATGTAAAGCGGAACATCATCCAGAATCCTATTATATCCGATGGAAAGGAGAAAAAACAAAGCGCAGGCAATAACAAACAAAGAGAATTTCGCCGAAATAACACCCCAAAAAACACGGTGGGTTTGCTGCCTGTCGTTCCTACAGACCGCTATCTCTTTTGTGGCGGAATAGTCAAATCCGAAGTTAATCAATATCGTGAAATATTGCACGACACTCTGAGCGAAAGTGACCTTTCCGAACATCTCCACGCCTAACGCACGCACAATGAAAGGGATGGCAAGGAGGGGAATAATAGCGTTCGCCCCTTGTAAAAGTCCCAAGGAGAGAAAGTTCGTGACGATTGTTTTCCGCTTATTCGACAGATTCAGTGTCATGCCCGATATGTTTACCGTCGCAAATGTACAAAATTAACGGAAGAAAGCGATAGGCCACATCCATGCGGCACCATTCTTCACGCATCACACGTATCTCGCCCGTTCGCCCCCCACAAGCTTAGGTCGGCAATAGGCGGCGACCACATGAGCGGCGCCGATCTGGTTAGGGGTGAGATGGACGGGGACAGCCACATCCTTGAGGTGCATGCCGATCAGGGTGTCGCCGATGTCCAATCCTGCGGAGGCTTTGATATGCTCCACCACGACAGGGTGGCGGAAGCCGTGGTATGCCGCCGTGGCGAAAGAACCGCCTCCATGCAACCATGGAACGACGCAAACAGGCTCGTAGCCGTACTTGTCGGCACACTCCTCTTCGATCACCAGCGAACGGTTCAAATGTTCGCAGCATTGGCACGCAAGATAGATGCCACGCTCGGACAAGAGGGTGTGGGCTACCTCAAAGATGGCCTTGCCGATCTCCTCGCTTGAGTTCTTGCCGATCGTACCGCCCGCCACTTCGCTCGACGAGCAACCGATCACGAAAATAGAGCCCTTCTTTATGGGGTGTTCATCCAACAAACTCAAAATGATCTGTCGAGTCTGCTCCGTTATCCCCCTTAATTCCTCACTTGAATCCATAACCCCAACTCTTTAATCATCCTTCTTGATAATGTTAACTATTGGTTGCGCAAATATAGCATACCCTTTCAGGGAAGAAAAATCAGGAACACCTTTTTTTGAACATGAAACGGTAAAAACCATATTCCCGTTTAATCCTTTCTTTTGAACGGAGAGTTTCTGCCATTCCCCTTTCCGCTGCAGGTCATACGAGTCGGTATACGCTTCCCGCTGACGCTCTTCCGCACGAATCTGCAACACCTCCGCATCAAAATCCTCAGAAGCATATACATAGAGGGAAAAAGAAATGGAATCAGACACATCAACCGAACACTTATCGAAACGATAATACATCGTCGCCCAATCATACCACACTTCCGTTCCAACCTGATTGTCTATCCGAAGGCCTCCCTCCCCCTTCAATGCCTCCGGGACATCACCAGGCAAGAGATCCACATGTTCGAAACCACGTTGAAAAGACGAGAACTCATTTCTCTTATCTTTCATCACATACTTCACGGAAACACATAACACTGCGATGAGAGAGCCAATCAGACAAAAATTCCTCCACGCAGGACTCGGACGATAATCGCCCTTTTCATCGGACATTCCAGCCAATAGCATCACGGCGGCAATCGGATATGTTCCAATAGTTCGGCTCAACATCATCTCAAAAAACAGATTGATACACAACATCGGTATCCATATCAAATAAAACCTTCTGTTAGAAGACTTTATGAACATCGGAGATAAAATCATTCCCAAAAAGAGAAGCAATCCCACTATCCCATTCTCCACCAGGATCTCCAGGAACTGATTGTGCATCTCCCACTGCGAATTAGCCGCTAATTCAAAACCCTGGCGTATATATGCATCTTGCAACAAATCTTTCGCCGCACCACATCCATAGCCCCACAGCGGGTGCGGACATTCCTTAAACAGTTCCCAGCCACAGCTCCATATCTTAATGCGGGGATCAATATCCGTCAAAGAGAACGAAGCGTCTCTCAAGGAGAGTATCACATTATTCACCCGCTCACTCTGGAATAACAAAACGAATATTAACAAAAAGATGCCCCCTATACATGCCCAGACACGCCAACCTTTGAGGATATGCCTCATTTCCAGAACCACTATACAGAACAAAAGGAAAAGAAAAGAAAGGAAAGCCACTCTAGCATCTGTAAGGAAAACAAATAAACCAGTAAATACGAACAAAATAGAAAAGATGATTATCCTTCGTCTGCTCCAAGCAGTGGAAAAACGAAGATACAAAATCAACAAGGCGGTCGACAAATCAAAACACATATATGTTCTATGCACCACCATCCCGACCACAGACTGGAAACATATGATCATATTCATGAGAGAACGGGGCACATTATCGAAATACGTCGCCAGCGAACACAAGGAGACAATCAGCACTACCAAAGCCATTCCGTAAGCACCCATCGAGAAGCTGAACAATGCCCGGCCTACCGAAAAACGGATTAAATCCCGAAAGAGGAAAGCCAATGCGAAAAGCAACAACGGAAGGCGTATCTGGAACTGCAGTCTGACAAAATCATGGAAATCCGAAAGAAGCGACATTGAACTCAATGAAGCATATATCATGAATGCGAAAACGGCAAGAGAAACAATGTTCAATTTCCCCAACTTCTCCCCACGGGTAAGAGCAAACACAAACAAAAGAACCGAACATAACATAATCGTCCCACATGCCACAGGAGAAAATTTTATAAACGGGACAAAGAAAAAGGCGAATACCAATAAGTCACTAACAACCCTTTCCCACTGAATCTTGCCCATACCACCTACCATAGTATCCATTTATAAGGCAACAACACACCATTTCCGAAAATTGCAATATAACGGAAATAGCCCACCATAACATACAAGGACAGGAAAGCAAAGATTATCCACCTATTCCGGTTAGATTGTACATGTCCGATCATATAAGAAATCAATACCATGTATGCGACTACAAAATATTCCTTGAAACGGGCAAAAATATCAAACGCCGAGAATGCGATAACGATAAAAGAAGAAACCAAAAACAAATTCAGAAAGATATTGAAATAAGGCTCCTTCTGCTCATAATAATCCCGATAAAATAAGGCACAGAATAATATGACAAAGATTTCAATGAAGTTCAACGGATTGATTCCTTTTTTCTCCATAGCATAAAAAGCCAACCTGTTACTGAGCCCAAGTGCCTCATTCATACGCATGCAGAGGTCATAAAGGGTAGGACCAGCTAAACTCAGCAAAATCGCTACCGACATTACAATAAGAATAGTCTTCACTGAGAATTTATGGTTCAAGAAGAAACAGAGCGGAAGTAATATGATGGCCGAATGGTGCATAGAAAGAGCCAATAAATTCAACACGATGTATTTCCAATATTCCTTCCTTAACACATAACGGATGGAGAAGGTAAAGAATGCTATCGCGATAGCCTGTCTCGCAAGCGTGAAATCATGCCAAATATAAGCTTTGTAGATATAGAAAAAGATAGCAAGGTATACATATGGCGTATATTCCTTTAGCGAAGGAATAAAGATACTGAAGGAAACCACCGCAATCATAAATGTGAAGAAATATGGGCCATTGGTGAAATCGATAGAGCGAATTAATGAAGACAACACCACAAATCCCTCTTCAAATGATTTTGTTTTATAATACGGCTCATACATTCCACGGATATAATCCCCTATTCCAACCACTCTTGAGTAAAACATTTCATACATCTCATAGTCACCTCCCAAGTGATCGCGTAATGCCGCCAATAAGAACATGACTATTAAAAAAGGCAGAGTGAAAACAATACGATTTCTTACTGGAGCCACATCTGTAGCGGCACACATCAGAGCCAACAAAAAAAGTATTACATAAGGTAACATCTTCGCTATCTGTGTTTAAACCATTTGTGATTGAACCTTCCGAACAAATCGTATGCCGTTTTACGTTCTTCCCCACTGAATATCAACAATGAACACAAAAGTATTAAAAATACTATTATGGCACACAAAACTATGTCCAATATCATACATATTTTGTCTCCGGAGGCCAATATTGTATCTTTCACCAGATAGTGAAAGGCATTCGAACCATAATAAGTGATCAGGAGAGAACCCACTATGATAATTAAGTCTTTGAAAACCAAGATTTTTCTCTTAACATCCAGACTATATAGCACAATCAAACCCGAAGTGAACTGACCGATAAAGTAATACAAGGCCAATGTTTCCAGATGATAGGAGGTATCCAACAGAAAAAGGGATAAAAAAATAGAAACCAAATTGCCAACAATAACGCCAACGACATAGTTCAGCACTTTATTCCGGGCAATCAATGCCTGACCACATATCAATGTGAAAATCAGACATAAAATAGCTAGCGACAAATAACCCAACACGTTGATGAACTGCTCATGCGTATGTGAAAAAAGAATGCACGAAACTTGTTCTGCATTCACCTTCATAATGATGACGATAATGCCTGTCAAGCAAAGCAACAAACGCAAAAAACGACGCAATTCATCGGAGAATTCATCCTCTTTCCCATTAATAAAAGCCATAGATAATAATGGGGTCATCACAATGGGCACAATAGAAGAAAAAACAATGTGGGGTAAATTCGTGATCTGTCTAGCATAATCAAACACGGAGACCGCACCCTCACCGAAATACGTACACAAGGATTTTTCCACAAAAATATATACCTGGGCACAGATAGTGCTTAGATACATCGGCAACGAAAACATCACAAAGGGTTTGGCTCCCTTCACCTTCTCCAATGAGAACAGATGGAAGTATGATACTTTGCGGCGCAGCATACAACTCAAAACGGACACCAGAATCAGGCCATTCAAGGTGGTAGCTACAATCAACGAATAAATACCCAATAAATCGGAAAGGAAAATAATGGATAGTATGTTGATCAGACTTGCCAATAAGGCGATTATTTCGGGATAGAAATAGGATTCATACGTGTTCAACAATGCGATAAGGACACTGCTATGCTGCTGAAGCATAAAATATGGAATCAACGAGAAAATCATGATGGAAAGGTAATTCCTCATTCCATCATCAAACCCCTTCGCCAAAAGAGAAGTAATCGGACCTATACAGAAAAAAACGATGATAGCCACCACAAGATAAGACAGGTTAAAGTAATTCATCAATGAATTTACCGATTTCATCGCAGATTCTTCCCCCTCTTGATTCCTCAAAAATATAAATTTCGTTCTGAATGTCTCGTTAATCGGAGAGTATAGTGAAAAGATGACAATGCCCCAAAATGCGATGGAGAGCACCCACGAATCTCGCTGAAAAGTTGTTCCAAAATATTTGACAGATAGATACAAAACCACCAAACCCAATATCATTTTCAGAAAGCGTGTGAATCCTAACGCCAACGAAATTCTACGGGGTGTGGATAATAGATTCATAAAAAAATCATAATAGGTAATCTTTGATTTTCTCCCTATATATTGAAATAATTATTTTCTCATCAAATTTGTTCGCAACGATATCAAAACCCGCCTGTCCCATAGCGGCACGCTCCTCCTCGCTCAAATGATAGAGACGCTCCATCTTTTCCAACAAATCATCGGACGACTTAGGCTCAATCTTATATCCATTGACACCATCCTCTATCAACTCAACACACCCAACGCTATTCGAAGCAATAATAGGCTTCTTCATGCTCATCGCCTCCATCAGACTACGAGGTATTCCCTCCCGATAAGATGGCAAAACAACACAATCCGAATCGGCGATATGCTGACAAACATTCATCGAATAACCCTTATAATCAATATATCCTTCTCTCACCCATTCGTCAATCTCTTCAGAAGAAATATTGTCGTCAACACCATTATCCATCTTTCCAAGGATGGAAAAGATCATATCAGAATATTTAGCCTTCAATCTTTTCGCCGCATCCGCATACTCCCTTATGCCCTTCTCTTTAATAAGTCTGGCTATCAGAAGGAAACGGAACTTGTCGTCATTCACCTGTTTTTCCATGGATTGGAAATGATCCATATCGATGCCTTCCCCATTCAAGACAAAGGTTTTAGCCTCATCCACAATCTTGTCATTAATGAAAACCTCACGGTCATCCCGATTTAAAAACCATACCTGGAGCACCTTGCGCAATGCTACCCTGTACATGTTTTTCACCAGCTTATTCAATAGATTCTCCCTCATGAAGGTATAACCTAAACCAGTGACTACCGAGATGCATTTGATTGACAATAGCCGACAAGCTATCGAACCATATATAACGGGTTTAATCGTATAATGGAAAACAAAATCAAATTTTTCTTTTTTATAACAACGATATAAGGTCTTCAATAAACTCATATCGCTTATTACATTTGTTCCTCTTGTCTCCATGGCGATCGGTATATAGCGGATTCCTTCATTTCTAAAAAAATCAGAATATTCGTCCTCAGGAGCAATCACAACTACCTCATAATCCCTCATAAAATGACGCATAACTCCCATTCGGAAATTATACATTGAGAATGAGGTATTCCCCACAAATGCAATCTTCTTTTTTTCTGACATAATCTATAATCTATTTCAACCCTCTACCATTCGATTTGAAATAACCCCATAATTACTTTTCCACAATTACGTACGTTTTTCACGCGACAAATTTAAAACCAATTAATCATATTTCCAAAAATAGTTATGAATGACTTACATGGACGAAAGTAGTTATGCAAATATATCATTCAAATACCAAATATGACCTTCGGCCTGATATCCCATTTTTTCCAACAGCCTCACATATTCTTCTATTTGTTTTTCATACTTTGGGGATTTCTTCCCGAACTTAAAATCTATTACCGTCATATGATTTTCTTCCCGAATTACACGGTCCGGACGACGGGTCTGCAATACGCCGGCCTCATCCCGGAACAAAATGGAACATTCGTTATATAACCGTAACCCTGGTCGGAACCACTTCTTTGCCTCCTCCGTAGCCATCACCTTATGCATGGAATCAAGTATCTTCCGTTTTTGTCCGACATCCTCAAATAATCCTTCAAAATCCATCCGCTCCACCACATCATCCACATCATCACTCGACGCAATGTTCGAAAATAGATAATGCAACAATTTTCCCCTATCGATATATTCATTGCGCTTATCCTGGATCATCTCTTCATTATCCTCGATGAAATCGTTAGATTTATTGGATTGACGGAATTTCCCCTTCTGCTGATAGCTGACGAACCTGAAACCATACTTGCCAGGATTCCGCTTGAAAGGATTGCTGGAATGATTGGGCTGAACCGTGACATCTTCATCCACATACAAATCACCATCAATGAATGCATCTTCCGCCTCGTTCCACATCTCCCCCGCATTAGTCCTGAGAACATTGTACAAACGATGTGAAATGAAGACATCGGGCTTTTCATCGCCTTTTTTCGATGCGGCTTTTTTCTTCCCGAATATCACCATGTTCTTCTCCGCTCTAGTCAAGGCAACATATAGAATATTTAGATTATCCATAAATGACTCCACATATTCCTCATTGTATGATTCAACGAAATGTGATTGAGACATTTGCTTCACCATCTTCACGGCCGCCAAAGGCAATTCATTGTATTTTTCTCCCAATTCATCGGTATTTTCCCACAACAACGGAGCCCTTTCTCCTGATTTCGGTCCCAACTCCCAATCACAGAAAGGTATGAGCACAGTGTGGAATTCAAGTCCCTTGGATTTATGAATGGTCATAATTCTAATGCCGCTAGCTTCACCACTCGGGATGGATTTATTATGAAGGGAATCATCCCAATATTTCAGGAACATACGGAGATCAGAAGAGCGCCTAGTTAGAAACTCATTAACCCTGTCAAGGAAAAAACAAAAATAACTCTCTTGGTTCTCTATGCGATCAAGCCTCATGATCCGATAAATCTCCTCCACCATCTCATAAAGAGGTAGAAGCGCCAATTTTTCGATGGAATCGATCAATTCACATTGCTCAACTGTCATATGATTGAGATCGGGTGGAACATCCCTCTCCTCTTTTCTGCCTATTTTTTCATATGCGTGCAGCAATTGAATCAACGCTAAATTATTTTTCTTTTTCGATCCACTTTCTTTAATATCTCCTCCAAGCAACAAAATATACCGCATCGCACTTATGATACATTGGATTGCTTCGGATGTCTCCAACATATAGGCCTCCTCGGATATTAACTCGAAACAGTATTTCGCATTATCACCCTGCTCTTTGAACTGGGCAAAATACTCGGCAATCAACGGAACATGCTTCGTTTTCCGAATCAAAATAGCCATTTGCTCGGGTTTAATCCCCCGTTGTTGCATCATCTTAACCTCTTCCGCAAGGGCACATAATGTATCCAAACTATATTTCTCACTATTTTCGCTTTCCAAAAAACGAACTTTCACATACCCTTTATCCCTCTTTTCACCCTTCTTACATATCTGTGAAACATCTTGATAGGCCTCTATCATGCTATCTAACATAGGATGATTTATACCACTGTCCCGATACAATTCGGGAAAATGGCAAAAGACGAGATTATTGAAATCAACTATCCTCTTTTCACTTCTCCAATTGGTGTTCAACGGAACAACCTTGGGAGAAATATGCGCCATTTCATCGGATAAATCACAAAGTAATTGCCACTTTCCATTACGAAAACGATAGATGGACTGTTTCGGGTCACCAACAATCAAACTGCTCTTCTGCCTAGAGGCACATTCGTTTATAAGTGGCTTAAAATTAAGCCATTGAGTTTCACTTGTATCCTGAAACTCATCAATCATGATATGATCTAGATAGGTACCTATCTTTTCATAAATGAAGGGAGCATCACTGCCCTCTATCATCCCATTCAGCAATGTTTGCGTATCGGAAAGAATAAACTGGTTTTTCTCCTCGTTGATTTTCTGCATCAACGCATCCATATAGTGTAATAGACCAACATTAAAAATATTTTTAATGATCAGATTCGCTGTATTAATTTCCACCATATAGCGATTCCGAAGATCTTCCGTTTCCACAACTAAGTCGCGTACGTAATCTATATGAGGCAATAGCTCGCTTTTTTTGGAAAAAAACTTTTTCTCCTCAACAAATGCAATTATCCTTTTTCCGGGTCCCTTGTCACCAAACCAATACTCACCTTCTACGATTTTATTAAAATATCCTGGGATACCGCCATTTAATCCATACGGGTAATCATCGGACTCAAATCCGTTTTGATCATTGAAATCGAAAAATCGTCGGGCGGAATCCTGAATCTTACATAAACATTCGTCCCTATATTTTTCTAATTTTTCTCGATAGGCATGA
The DNA here is from genome assembly GCA_045226255.1 of Paludibacteraceae bacterium. Taxonomy (GTDB): domain Bacteria; phylum Bacteroidota; class Bacteroidia; order Bacteroidales; family Paludibacteraceae; genus UBA1181. The sequence continues at coordinate 122,876 of JBGVCG010000017.1, forward strand.
AGTCTTTTTTCGTTTATATGCCCACCATTATCTGTTAGAAACTCGAACAATGGCTTTGATTTTCTACGAAACCTTTCTTTGAACAAAGCATCACCGAATTTTTCGATTTCATCGGAAATATTCCAGTTTTTCTCACTTTCCAATTTGTCGGATAGGAAAAGCCGTACCCAATTAAAAAGGGTCTTGTCTGTTGTGATATTCTCCAACATGGATGCAACTGTCTCGGAAAGAACAGGCTTTTCGTCAATTTCAATATTTAAGTGCGTGCCCAAGCCTAATTCCTTCTCCAAATTGCGGAGAACGGTCTGAAAAAAGGAATCAATGGTCTCAACATGGAAATTACTGTAGTTATGAAGCATCAATGACAAAGCGACTTTCGCCTGAGAAACAATATAGGAACGGCTCTTGAATTTAGCGTCAAATTTTCCCAATTCATCGGAAATAACAGTGATATCTCCCTGGGAGTCGTCAAGGTTCTTGGCGATGCCATACAAGGTGGTGATGATACGGCTCTTCATCTCGGCGGTCGCCTTGTTCGTAAATGTCACAGCCAAAATGCGCTCAAAACAAGTGGGATCCTCAATGATATACTTGAGGAATTCCATCGTCAACCGGTATGTCTTCCCGGATCCGGCTGATGCCTTATAAATATTCAGCAAATGTTCGTTTCTCTCTTCCATTAGATTAGTTCATGCATTCCTGTTTCCAAATCACCCGCAAATTAACAAAAAAACACCCACCATTAACACATTTAAGGAAAATACTTCGCTCGACTAACACCCTAATAAGTAAAAAATTGCGTACTTTGCAGTCCAAATAGATTGGAGAATGGAATTTCATTACGAAGTAATCGTCATCGGAGCCGGACACGCCGGTTGTGAGGCCGCAGCTGCCGCGGCAAACCTTGGTTCGAAAACATTGCTTATCACCATGGATATGCATAAAATCGCTCAAATGAGCTGCAACCCAGCCGTTGGTGGTATCGCTAAAGGACAGATTGTTAGGGAGATAGATGCTTTAGGCGGACAAATGGGTATCATCACGGACCTCACCGCCATCCAATATAGATTGCTGAACCAATCCAAAGGTCCTGCCATGTGGAGCCCACGCTCTCAAGCTGATCGTCAGAAATTCAGCGAGAAATGGAGAAGTACCCTCGAAAATACCGAAAACCTGAATATCTGGCAGGACTCCGTCGTCCAATTCCTCATTGAAAACAATGAAGTGCAGGGTGTGGTCACCAGCATGGGTGCAACATTCAAGGCAAAGTGTGTCGTGCTGACGGCGGGCACCTTCCTCACGGGCCTCATCCACTGCGGTAGAACGCAAATCGCTGCAGGAAGAATCTCTGAACCAGCATCTTACGGATTGACGGAACAACTCAGGGACTTAGGCATCCGAACGGACAGGATGAAGACTGGTACGCCGGTGCGCATCGATGGTAGAACTATCGATTTCTCCGTCATGACAGTTCAAGGCGGTGAGGACGACTTCCATAAATTCTCTTACCTGGACTTCAAGCCAAGACCGCTCAAACAGAGGGATTGCTTCATCACCCACACCAACGAGAAGACACATGAGATTCTCCGTGCGGGTCTGCCTGATTCTCCCCTTTACAACGGACAAATCAAGAGTATCGGCCCTCGTTATTGCCCAAGCATAGAGACAAAAATCGTCACGTTCGCGGACAAGACGCAACACCAGCTCTTCCTCGAACCAGAGGGCGAAACCACACAAGAATATTACCTCAACGGATTTTCATCATCGTTACCGCTTGATATTCAGTTAAATGCGTTAAAAACCATCCGTGGATTGGAGAACGCTGTCGTCTATCGCCCGGGCTATGCGATCGAGTATGACTTCTTCGATCCGACCCAATTGCACCACAACCTGGAGTCGAAGGTGATCAAAAACCTCTTCTTCGCCGGACAGGTGAACGGTACCACAGGATATGAGGAGGCAGCCGGACAGGGTATCATCGCCGGTATCAACGCACACATCAACTGCCACGGCGGCAAACCATTCACACTAAGCAGAAACGAAGCCTACATCGGCGTGCTCATCGACGATTTGGTGACGAAAGGGGTGGACGAACCATACCGAATGTTCACGTCACGCGCTGAATACAGAATTCTCCTAAGACAAGACGATGCCGACGCAAGACTAACGCCTAAGGCATACGAACTCGGTTTGGCCAAGAAAGAACGTTACGACCTCTATCTGGAGAAAAAGAAAGAGGTGGAAAGAATAGTCGATTTCATCGAGAATTTCTCCATCAGAGCCAACCTAATCAACGACTTCTTGGAACAAAACGGAACATCCGCCCTGAAGAACGGATGCAAGCTGGTAGACTTGGTGAACCGTCCTCAGTTGACCATCAAACAACTATCCGAAGGCATCGCACCACTGAAGGCGGCGCTCGATAAGATACCTAACCGAAAAGAGGAAATCACGGAAGCGGCTGAGATTCAGATCAAATACAAAGGGTACATCGATCGGGAAACAATGATTGCCGACAAGCTTAAACGCTTGGAAAACATACAGATAAAAGGTAGATTCGACTACTCTACCCTGCAATCGCTATCAACGGAGGCACGCCAGAAATTGACACGCATCGACCCGGAAACCATCGGTCAGGCCAGCCGTATTCCAGGCATCTCACCGAGCGACATCAATATTCTCTTAATCTTAATGGGCAGATAATATGGAGAAGGAGGTATCACACGTAAAACAGATTGTTTTGTCCCTTCCGGACAGTCCTGGTGTGTACCAATATCTGAACGACAAAAACGAGATAATCTACGTTGGAAAGGCGAAAAATCTGAAAAGAAGGGTCTCCTCCTACTTCAACAAAGAGCAGCAAAGCGTCAAGACAAGAGTGTTGGTGAAACAGATAGCAGACATCAAATATATCGTCGTCGGAAGCGAACAAGACGCACTTCTGCTGGAAAACAGTCTCATCAAGAAACACCAGCCTCGCTACAACATTCTGCTGAAGGATGGAAAGACATATCCATGGATATGCGTGAAGAACGAATTCTTTCCAAGAATCTTCAAAACGAGGAATGTCGTGAAGGATGGCTCCATCTACTATGGTCCCTACACATACCTTCCCGCCATACATACCCTATTAGACCTGATTTCGGAACTCTACCCGATCAGGAACTGCAAGCTCAACCTCACGCCGGACAACATCAACGAAGGAAAATTCAAGGTTTGCCTTCAATATCATATCAAGAAGTGCAAAGGATGTTGCGAGGGATTGCAAAGCTTGGAAGAATACAACAAAAACATCGGTGAAATCAAGCTTTTATTAAAAGGGGACCTGGGCGAATTGGAAAAAACGCTGAAGGAAAAAATGATGCTTTTAGCGGAAGAACTGAAGTTCGAAGAGGCGCAAGCCATCAAGGATAAATTGGACGCTTTGGCACGCTACAAAGCCAAGTCTACCATCGTAAATCCATCGCTCACCAACATCGACACATTCGCCATAGAAATCGATGAAAACGATGCTTTTGTGAATTTTCTGAAGGTGACGAACGGTACAATTTCACAAGCTTACACGCTCGAATACAAGATACGTACCGACGAGGAAAAGGAAGAAATATTGGCCACGGCCATCACGGAACTCAGGGAAAGATTCAAAAGCGTTTCCCGGGAGATCATCGTGCCGTTCGAGATAGGCTACGATTTCGGAAACGCAGTTGTCACCGTGCCACAAAAAGGAGACAAAAAGAAACTGCTCGATCTATCCATCCAGAATGTGAAACAATATCGTTTTGATCGCATGAAACAGATGGAGAAGTTCAATCCGGAACAACGTGCCACGAAGATGTTGAAGTCAATCCAAAACCTGCTTCAACTGGACAAAATTCCCGTTCAAATCGAGTGTTTTGATAATTCCAACATACAAGGAAGCGATGCGGTAGCCGCCTGCGTAGTCTACAAAATGGCGAAACCATCGAAGAATGATTACAGGAAATACAACATCAAAACGGTGGTCGGACCAGACGATTACGCCTCCATGAAAGAGGTGGTTCGAAGAAGATACAGCCGTTTGATGGAAGAGGAGCAACCGCTACCTCAACTCATCATCGCCGATGGTGGCATCGGACAGATGGAGGTGATCAGGGAAGTGATAGAAGATGAGCTTCATTTAGAGATACCCATCGCAGGCTTGGCCAAGAACGAAAAGCACCGCACGAAAGAACTAATTTTCGGCTTTCCACCGAGGATTATTAACCTTGACCCAACGGATGAAACCTTCCGTTTCTTCGCATCCATCCAGGATGAAGTGCACCGTTTCGCCATCAAATTCCACAGAGAAAAGCGAAGCAAGAACATGATCAGGACCGAACTGGACATCAAAGGAATCGGCGAGAAAACCCAAGAAGCGCTCATCAAAAAATTCAAGAGCGTAAAACGAATCAAGGAGCTTAGTTTTGAGGAGTTGGCCGCAGAAATTGGACAAAATAAAGCAAGAATAATTGTAGATTATTTCAATAATAGCAAAGATGAATAATCATATAATTTTAGAATTAATATAAAAAATATATGAGAGTTGTAATACAAAGAGTCACGCACGCATCGGTCACTATCAACGGCAAAGTGAAGTCGAAGATAGGGAACGGACTACTTGTCTTGGTAGGAATTGAGGATAGAGATACTGAAGAAGATATAGAATGGCTGAGTGGAAAGATCGTCAACATTCGTATATTTGACGATGAAAACGGAGTGATGAACAAATCCGTGAAAGATGTGGAAGGAGAGATATTGGTGGTCAGCCAATTCACGCTGCAAGCCATGACAAAAAAGGGGAATCGTCCCTCCTACATACGTGCCAGCAAGGCAGATTTCGCCATACCAATGTATGAGAAATTCTGTGCGCAAGTAGAAGCAGACTTAGGAAAAGCGATAGGAACGGGCGAATTCGGAGCGGACATGAAAGTTGAACTGCTCAACAACGGACCTGTCACGATATGGATAGACTCACAAAATAGAGAATAAAAAGAAAAGATATGAATGTAAAAAGAGAAGATTTCGAGATAATGGCGCCTGTAGGCTCGTACGAAAGTCTGCAAGCAGCCATCCAAGCTGGGGCCAATTCAGTCTATTTTGGCATAGAAAAATTGAATATGCGTTCCCGGTCAGCCAGCAATTTCAGCACGGAGGACCTTCGAAAAATCGTCAGCATCTGCAAGGAGAATCACATAAAAAGTTATTTGACTGTGAACACGGTCATCTACAATGACGATTTAGAGTTGATGAAAGAGATCATCGAAACCGCAAAAGAAGTTGGGGTAAGTGCCATCATTGCAGCGGATGTGGCGGCGATGACATACGCCTACAGCATTGGTGTCGAAGTGCATCTTTCCACGCAATTGAACATCGCGAACGTAGAAGCCCTAAAATTCTATGCGAGATATGCGGATGTAGTTGTTCTCGCACGTGAATGTAACATGGACCAGGTGAGGAACATTTGGGAAGCCATCCAGGAAGAGCAAATCAAAGGACCCAAAGGAGAGCTCATAAAGATTGAGATGTTCTGCCACGGTGCACTTTGCATGGCGGTTTCAGGCAAGTGTTATTTAAGTCTACACGAGCTCAACGCATCGGCCAACAGAGGAGCCTGCTATCAGGTTTGTCGTCACGGATACCGATTAACAGACGATGAAAGCGACATAGAAATCAAAGTAGACAATCAATATTTGATGTCGCCAAAAGATTTAAAAACCATCCATTTCATCAACAAATTGATTGAATCAGGAGTCAGGGTGCTTAAGATAGAAGGACGTGCAAGAGGACCAGAATATGTGAAAACCGTCGTATCATGTTATGACGAAGCGATAAATTCCTACTTGGACGGAACATACAGTGAAGAGAAAATAGCGCAGTGGGACGAGAGACTAAAAAAAGTATTCAACCGTGGATTCTGGAATGGATATTACTTAGGCCAACGATTAGGAGAATGGAGTTCCACCTATGGATCTGAAGCCACAAAGAAAAAAGTGTATGTAGGCAAAGGAATGAAATATTACTCCAAATTAGGTGTAGGCGAATTCTTAGTAGAGACCAAATACGGTATCAAAAAAGGAGATGATATACTCATCATCGGACCAACCACAGGAGTCATAGAATTGAAAGTCGGTGAAATTCACGTCGGAGATTCAACCGCTGAAAAATGCGAGAAAGGAGATTTGTTCTCCATTGCAGTTCCTGAAAAAATCAGGAACTCAGACAAACTCTACAAATGGGTAGATTCATCTGAAATCATAAAAGGAGAATAATGTTCCACGTGAAACATTTTAGATAATTACAACATGAAGATAGGAAATATAGAGTTTGGAGAGTACCCACTTTTCTTAGCACCCATGGAGGATGTGACAGATCCAACATTCAGATTGCTATGCAAAAGGTTTGGTGCAGACATGGTTTATTCAGAATTCGTCTCAGCAGATGCATTGATCAGAAACGTGCAAAGCACTGAAAGAAAGCTAAATATAAACGATGAAGAGAGACCAGTGGTCATCCAACTATACGGAAGAGATCCCGAACCAATAGCTGAAGCAGCTAAGATGGCTGAAGCAGCACATCCAGATATCATAGATCTAAACTTTGGATGCCCAGTTAAAAAAGTGGCAGGAAAAGGTGGTGGAGCAGGATTATTGAAAGATATTCCGAAAATGCTGGAAATCATAAAGGCAGTCGTAAAGGCAGTAAATACACCTGTCACAGTAAAGACAAGGTTGGGATGGGATGAAAACAACAAAATCATCACTACCCTAGCGGAACAAATTCAAGACTGCGGCGCACAAGCTTTGGCCATACACGGAAGAACCAGATCACAAATGTATACAGGTTCTGCAGACTGGACACTGATTGGAGAGGTAAAAAACAATCCACGAATCAAAATACCAATCATCGGAAACGGTGATGTGACAACACCTGAAAGGGCAAAAGAATGTTTTGATAAATACGGTGTAGATGCAGTAATGATAGGTAGAGCTACATTCGGTAATCCATGGATATTTGAGGAAATCAAATACTACCTAAGGAATGGAGAGAGAATGGAAAAGAAACCATTCGAATACTATATCGGAATACTCAAGGAACACATAGAAAAAAATATAGAATGGTTGGGCGAGATAAGAGGAATCATTCACACCAGAAGACACCTGGCATCTACCCCACTGCTAAAAGGAATAGACAATTTCAAACAAACAAGGATTGCGATCCTTCGAGCACAAACCAAAGATGAACTGATTGAAATCCTCGATGGAATCAAAGAAAAATACAATCTAGTGTAAAAATAATTAAGGGTGAATTTTGCAATTCACCCTTATATTTTACCATTGTTCCACGTGGAACATAAATTAAAAATTAGTGCGCCTCCAACCAATTGCTACCAATTCCGCACTCAGCAACCAAAGGTACTTTTAATATTACAGCGTTCTCCATTTCATGAACCACAATGGATTTTACCTTTTCCAACTCACTATTCAAAACTGTAAAGTTCAACTCGTCATGCACCTGCAGAATCATCTTCGATGAAATATTTTCTTCCTTGAATCTTCTGAAAATATTAATCATTGCAATCTTAATAATGTCCGCAGCAGTACCCTGAATTGGAGCATTGACCGCATTTCGTTCCGCATAACCACGCACCACACTATTATGTGAATTAATATCCGGTAAATATCTACGCCTACCAAACAACGTCTCCACATATCCTTTCTCACGAGCAAAAGCAATAATCGAATCAGTATAATTTTTAATTTTCGGATAACTCAAGAAATAATCATCAATCAGCTGCTTCGCCTCCGTACGGGAAATATCCAAACGATCGGCCAAACCAAAAGCAGAGATACCATATATAATTCCGAAATTGGCCGTCTTCGCCTTTCGTCTCATATCCTTATCCACATCATCAATATCCACCTTAAAAACTTTAGCAGCCGTTGCGGTATGGATATCATATCCTTTATTGAAAGCTTCGATCAAATTTTCGTCATCACTCAAATGTGCCATGAGTCGTAATTCAATCTGCGAATAATCGGCCGAAAGGAAAGTGGAACCCTCATCTGGTACAAACGCTTTTCGAATCTCCTTACCATCCTCATCACGAATAGGAATATTCTGCAGGTTCGGATTGCTGGAACTAAGACGACCTGTAGCGGCAACCGTCTGGTTGTAAGAAGTATGAATTTTACCAGTCTTAGAATTAACCAAATCGGGCAATGTATCAACATAGGTGGTCAACAATTTCTTTAGACCACGATACTCTAAGATTAGATTAATGATTGGATGCTTTCCTTTCAAAGAAACTAAAACCTCCTCCGAAGTTGAATATAAACCGGTCTTCGTTTTGCGAGGTTTCTCGACAATCTTTAAACGATCATAAATCAACTCACCAACCTGACGAGGAGAAGAGATATTGAACTCATATCCTGAAAGATTAAAAATTTCCTTTTCCTTTTCAGCAATACGTTCATTCAACGAAACCGAAAATTGTTTCAAGGATTCAGAATTAATGGATACACCAGTATACTCCATATCAGCCAAGACAGGCATAAGAGGCATCTCAATTTCATAAAAAATTTTCTCGAGATTATTATCCTTCAACTGAGCCTCAAAAACATTCTTCAAACGTAATGTGACATCCGCATCTTCCGCCGCATAATCACATAGTCTGTTGATATCAAGTGTACGAATATCCGTAGTCTTCGTATTACGTCCCTCACACAACTCCTCATATGTGATCGTCTTGTAATTCAAATAGATCTCCGCCAAATAATCCATACCATGACGAAGATCCGGTTGCAAAAGATAATGGGCAATCATCGTATCGAACATCTTTCCTTTCAATTCGATACCATACTGCTTCAACATCAACAAATCGAACTTAATATTCTGACCAATCTTCAGAACAGACTCATTTTCGAAAATAGGTTTGAAACGTTGCAAGAATTTTTCAGCCTCACCCCTACCCTTCGGAATTGGAACGTAAAATGCTTCAAATTCCTTCCAAGAAAAGGAAAAACCGACTAATTCGTCAGAAATTGTATTCGTACCCGTAGTTTCCGTGTCAAAACAGAAAAATTCCTGTTTACTCAAATTAGCCAAAAAATCGACTATAAGTTCCTCACTATCAATTAATTGATACTTATGAGGAGTAGAAGTTAAGTCGCTGAGATTTGAATATTTTATTTCACCCGTATGTTCGTCCACGTATTCATCAAAGAGAGAGAGTTGAGTAGCCTCTGTATTTTTCTTAACGACAGGTTGAGGTTCCAATTTTGAGAGAAGATTCTTAAACTCCAAATCGGTGTACAAAACTTTCAACTTTTCAACATCCGGATTTTTATAAACCAAAAGCTCCTCATTAAAATCAATCGGAACATCCACACGGATAGTCGCCAAAAATTTAGAGAACTTAATCAGCTCGACATTCTCCTCCACCTTCTTTTTCAAAGCTCCCTTCAACTCCTCGGTATGAGCAAGAAGATTATCAATGGAACCAAACTCGGCCAACAACTTTACTGCAGTCTTCTCCCCTACCCCCGGACAACCAGGAATATTATCAGAAGCATCACCCATCAGACCTAAATAATCAATGATCTGATCAGTGGAAGTCAACTGCCACTTTTCGCAAGCCGCCGAAACACCCAACGTTTCATAACCACCCCCATGACGAGGACGATACAAAAGAACCTTATCAGAAATCAGCTGCGCATAATCCTTATCCGGAGTCAACATATAAACAAGGAAACCCTTGGATTCAGCCATCTTGGAAACAGTACCGATGACATCATCCGCCTCGAAACCAGGAACCTCGAGAATAGGAATATTGAAAGCGGAAATAACCTCCTTAATGATTGGAACAGAAAGCTTTATGTCCTCAGGCGTCGCTTCACGTTGCGCCTTATATTCAGGGTAAGCCTCATGCCGAAACGTAGGTCCAGAAGGATCAAAGGCCACAGCGATATGGGTAGGAGATTCAGACTTGATAACCTCCTGCAACACATTCACAAAACCTAAAATCGCAGAGGTGTTAAGACCTTTTGAGTTGATACGAGGGTTCTTAATGAAAGCATAATATGATCGATAAATCAAAGCGTATGCATCAATTAAGAGAAGCTTTTTATCCATAACCAGAAACTATTTAATTAACAAAGTTACAAAAATGAATAGAGAAAAAACGAATGAGGAAGAGAAAGGAAAATAATAAAGATTAATTTATTAAATTCGCGTAGAATTAAGGAAAGAATATGATAACGTTGAAGCAAATAATAAAACCAATTGAGGAAGAATTTGCAACATTCGAGAAGGAATTCGAAAAAAGATTCCAGACCGATAATATCATATTACAACAAATCCACCAACACATTCTAAACAAAAAAGGTAAACTCATTAGACCAATTTTGACATTGCTATCAGCGAAAGCAACTGGCGAAATAAACCAAAAATCAATATTAACCGCCATAGCAATGGAGATGTTGCACACAGCCAGTCTGATTCATGATGATGTGGTTGATGAAACTTACGAAAGAAGAGGACAAGAATCAGTCAACGCTATTTGGAACAACAAAATATCCATATTATCAGGTGATTACATTCTTTCGCAAGCTCTATACACAGCTAGTGAAACAAGGGATATTCGAATAATAGACGAAATCACCAAATTAGGAAAAGAGATTTCCAAAGGGGAAATTCAACAAATAACCAACATGCGGAACAGAATCTATGACGAAAAGAAATATCTGGAAGTCATCAAAATGAAAACAGCCGCATTGTTATCAACATGTACCAAAAGTGGAGCAATCACCAGCGAAGCCAGCGAGGAAGAATGCAAGGCTATGCAAGAATATGGTGAAATATACGGTATATGTTTCCAAATCAAAGATGATATTTTCGACTATACCAGTTCAGAAAAAGAAATAGGCAAACCAGTTGGTAACGACATCAGGGAAGGAAAAATCACCCTTCCACTCATCTATGCTCTGAACAATTGCACCGAAAAAGAAAGAGAAACTATCATCGATCTGATTAAAACAAAGAGAGATAAAGAAGAAAGCATACAAAAAATCACACAGTTTGCCATAGAAAAAGGAGGCATCGAATATGCCGAAGAAAAGATGAAAAAGTATAAAGAAGAGGCTATGAAAATAATAGAAATAATTAAAAAACAAGACATTAAGAAATCACTGGAGGATTTAATCCAACATGTGATAGAAAGAAAAAATTAAAGGTGGAGCAATAACTACCCCACCCTATTAAAGTCTCACAAAAACTTATCAGAAATATTTCACCTCCTGTCCACAAAGCGAGGAAATCAACGCATTGACTAAACGGCTTGCACCGAAACGGAACAAAGAGGAATTCAACCAATCCTCACCCAACACAGAGGCAACAATCGTATAGTAAGAAACAGCCTGTTCTGTAGTGGAAACACCACCGGCCACCTTGATACCCACTTTAGTATTATTCAAAGCATTGTATTCAGCGACAGTCTTAGCCATCACATAGACAGCATCATACGTTGCACCAACAGAAACCTTACCCGTTGAAGTCTTGATAAAATCGGCCCCAGCGTTCATCGCCACCAAAGCAGCTTTCTTAATAAGAACTGGATCGACCAAAACACCTGTTTCAAGAATCACCTTCAACTTAGCGTCACGGCAAGAAGCCTTGATTTCAGAGAGTTCATCATAGATTTCCTCAAACTCACCATTGAAGACCATACCAGAAGGAATCACCACATCAATCTCAGTAGCACCCTCCATAACAGCCATCGCAACCTCAGCCACCTTCACCTCTATAAAAGTATTTGCGTCAGGGAATCCGCCAGCCACCGAAGCAATCTCAAGATCCTCCACCAAATTATCCTTCACAGTCTGAACAAACTTCGGATAAACACAGATAGCAGCAGGGTGGGGAAGTATCTCAAATTTAGTATCGAACTTATTAATCTTCTCCACAAATTCAGTGATAGAAGCAACCGAATCAGTAGGGTTTAGAGAAGTAATATCGACCATGCTAAGTATCTGACTATAAACAGATTTTTGATTGTACGTATCGTACTTATCCAAGAGAATTTTCTTAACATCCTGTTGAACCGAAGACGAATCCAAATCAAAATCATACTTAGCGAAAAGCGCATCAAAACGATCCATAAATTATCTAAGTTTTAAATTATCCAAATGCCTATGAGCGTCACGAGTAGTTTTCTTCTCGAAGTTCTTACGCATCGCCTCAGTCAGATCAATGCCAGTCTGGTTAGCCATACAAACCAACACCCAAAGCACATCAGCCAATTCCTCCTCCAAATTAGCATCCAAATCAGAAGCTTTGGAAGATTGATCACCGAACTTACGAGCCACAACACGAGCCAGCTCGCCCACCTCTTCGGTCAGGCAAGCCATATTGGTCAGCTCACTGAAATAACGAACACCGTAAGTCTTAATCCACTGATCGACAGAAGATTGAAGATCACGGAGAGAAATATCAGATTCCATATTTAGCACTAATTTCCAGCATACGTTTTATTGGAGCACAAGCACGATCGATGATAGCTGGATCAACAAGAACCTCAGGAGATTCGTTAACCAGACAATCGTACAATTTCTGCAACGTATTCAGTTTCATATAAGCGCAATCGTTGCAACCACAAGTGGAATCAGACGGAGGAGCAGGAATAAAGTTCTTTTGAGGAGCCTGCCTACGCATCTCATGCAAAATACCACTTTCGGTAGCCACGATGAAATCGTTACAATCCTCACAAGCCACAGCATATTTCAACAAAGCGGCCGTAGAGCCCACCTTATCGGCCAACTTCACGACAGGACCTTTGCATTCTGGATGCACGAGGATACGAGCATCAGGATAGACCTCCTTCAGCTTCAAAATCTTTTCCAAAGAAAAATTCTCATGGACATGGCAAGCGCCATTCCAGAGTTTCATATTTCTACCCGTAATCGAGTTAATATAATTACCAAGGTTTCTATCAGGACCAAAGATGATCTTCTCATCCTTAGGAAAACTGTTAACAATTTGGAAAGCGTTGGAAGAAGTGACCACAACATCAGTCAAAGCCTTCACGGCCGCAGTCGTATTCACATAAGAAATAACGGTATGGCCAGGATTCTCCTGAATAAACTTAGCGAAATCCTCCGCCCTGCAGCTATCGGCCAAAGAGCAGCCAGCGTTCATATCCGGAACCAGAACCTTCTTATCAGGACATAATATTTTAGCGGTCTCGCCCATGAAATGAACACCGCAAAGCACAATTATATCCGCAGAAGTCTTTGCAGCAGCCTGAGCCAACGCAAGACTGTCGCCCACAGAGTCAGCCACATCTTGGATATCACCCAACGTATAGTAGTGCGCCATGACAACAGCGTTCTTTTCCTTCTTCAAACGAAAAATTTCTTCTTTCAAATCCATAACTTTTCCTATTTGTTTTTATCTACTTTTTAAATTTTAAAAAAATAAATATTGAAGAGATGGGTATAATAGGGTGTTGAAATGGTTAAAATTTTCCTAAAAAAGTTCTTGTAAAATCCATAATCAAAATCCAATCCCCAAAATCTCCTCTGAATGGTTAAAAATAAAGTATTGAAAATAAAAGAAATCATATCTTTATCAACCATCCTAACAATTTCACAAATCTACAAATTTTAATAACTGAAATTTCAACTTTCCGAATAAAAAATCTGTCAGTAAAAGCTATTAAAAAACATAAAACTTATTTGGAGGATAAGGAAAGCGGATTGTATAAAAAGAAAAATCGAAAAAGAAAATTTAATTATTAAAAATTTATCATAGGAAACATACATATTTTCAACAGGTGAAATAATAGTTTATCAACAACGGAAAACAGAAATGGTGAAAAGAAAAACATATAGATATGGAGAAAAGTACCATTTCATCGAAGAAATAAAGCGAAAATGCCCCATTTTTATGAGGTTTTATTTTGTATATTCTATGTTTTTAACTTACTTTTGCCTGAATTAACGACAATTTACAATAACAAAAATAACTAATTAAAAATTCAAAAACTTATGTGGCTAATTGATTCATCAATCGGGAGAAAGTTGATTATGAGTATCACAGGACTTTTTCTCATTTTGTTTCTTATTTTTCACATGTCGATGAATGCGGTCGCTATTTTCTCAGGCGAAGCGTATAATGAGATATGTGGGTTTTTAGGTGCGAATTGGTACGCTTTGGTAGGTACGGTGGTACTTGCGAGCGGATTTGTTTTGCACATTATCTTTGCGACTATTCTTACGTTGCGTAACCAAAAGGCTCGTGGAGAGCAGGGTTATGCCTATCAGCAAGACCAGCCAGGCAAAGTAGAGTGGGCGTCAAAAAACATGCTCGTGTTAGGACTTATTGTTTTGATCGGTTTGTGTGTTCACTTGACTCACTTCTGGGCTAAGATGCAATTGCCTGAGATTATGGGTGCTGAAGAGGAGTATGCTGGACAATTCGCAGATGGTGCCGCTTTGATCAAAGCAACATTTTCTAACTGGAAAATTTGTTTGGTTTACATTGGATGGTTTATAGCTATTTGGTTCCACTTGACACATGGATTCTGGAGTGCATTCCAAACGATGGGTTTGAACGGAAAGACATGGTTCCCACGTCTGAAGTGTATCGCTAATATTGCATCCACTGTGATTTGTTTAGGCTTTGCCGCAGTAGTGGTGTCAGCATACATTCAAAGTCTTTAATAAGTAATAAAAGAAAAAAGATATATAATTATGGCTGAAATAAATTCAAGAATTCCAGAAGGTCCAGTAGCAGAAAAATGGACCAATTATAAAGCACATCAGAAGCTTGTGAATCCTGCCAACAAACGTAAATTGGATGTGATTGTCGTAGGAACCGGATTGGCTGGTGCGTCTGCGGCATCCACTTTGGCTGAGATGGGATTCAATGTCCTCAATTTCTGTATTCAAGATTCTCCACGCCGTGCTCACTCAATTGCTGCGCAGGGAGGTATCAATGCTGCGAAGAACTATCAGAACGATGGTGACTCCGTATATCGTTTGTTCTATGATACAGTGAAGGGTGGTGACTACCGTGCACGTGAGGCCAACGTATATCGTTTGGCTGAGGTGTCCGCTAACATCATCGACCAATGTGTGGCACAAGGTGTTCCTTTCGCACGTGATTACGGAGGCCTTTTGGCTAACCGTTCATTCGGTGGTGCGCAGGTAAGCCGTACTTTCTATGCGAAGGGTCAAACTGGTCAACAATTGTTGTTGGGAGCATATTCTTCATTGAACCGTCAGATCAAGGCGGGTAAGGTAAAGAGCTACAACCGTTACGAGATGCATGACATCGTGATGGTGGATGGCCGTGCGCGCGGTATCGTCGCAAAGAACTTGGCAACTGGTAAGTTCGAGCGTTTCTCCGCACATGCAGTTGTATTGGCTACTGGTGGTTACGGAAACACTTACTTCTTGTCAACCAATGCGATGGGATGTAACTGTTCAGCAGCTATCGCCGCATACCGTAAGGGAGCTTACATGGCTAACCCATCTTACGTTCAGATTCACCCTACTTGTATTCCTGTTCACGGCGACAAGCAGTCTAAGTTGACTTTGATGTCAGAGTCATTGCGTAATGACGGACGTATTTGGGTACCAAAAGATATCGAGGATGCTAAGAAGTTGCAACGTGGAGAGATCAAGGGATCAGATATTCCTGAGGAGAAGCGCGACTACTATTTGGAGCGTCGTTATCCAGCGTTCGGTAACTTGGTGCCTCGTGACGTGGCATCTCGTGCCGCTAAGGAGCGTTGCGACCATGGCTTCGGTGTGAACAACACTGGTTTGGCTGTCTTCTTGGATTTCTCCGAGGCCATCAACCGTTTGGGTATCGATGTTGTTCGCCAGCGTTATGGTAACTTGTTCGATATGTACGAGGAGATCACGGACGTTAATCCAGGCCAGTTCGCCAACGAGATCAATGGTGTGAAATATTACAATCCGATGATGATCTTCCCAGCTATCCACTACACGATGGGTGGTCTTTGGGTAGATTACGAGTTGCAAACATCCGTTCCTGGATTGTTCGCCATCGGAGAGTGTAACTTCTCAGATCACGGTGCTAACCGTTTGGGAGCATCCGCATTGATGCAAGGTTTGGCTGACGGATACTTCGTATTGCCATACACTATCCAGAACTACTTGTCCGACCAAAAACTTTGGCCACGTATCTCTACCGATGTGAAAGAGTTCGACGAGGTAGAGAAATCCTGCAAGGTTGATATGGATAAGCTCATGAACATCAAGGGAAAACGTTCCGTAGATTCTATTCACAAGGAGTTGGGCCATATCATGTGGGAATATGTTGGTATGGGACGTACGAAAGAGAGCTTGGAGACAGCGCTCAAGAAGTTGAAGGATTTGCGTAAGGAGTTTGAGACGAACTTGTTCGTGCCTGGAACTGTGGAGGAGCCGATGAACATCGAGCTTGACAAAGCATTCCACTTGAGAGACTTCATCACGATGGGTGAGTTGATTGCCCGTGATGCTTTGAGCCGTAACGAGAGCTGCGGTGGACACTTCCGTGAGGAGTACCAGACGGAAGAGGGAGAGGCAAAACGTGATGATGAGAACTACTTCTACGTAGGTTGTTGGAACTACCAAGGTGACGATACTAAGGAACCTGAATTGATCAAGGAACCTCTCACTTACGAGGCTATCAAGGTTCAAACTCGTAATTATAAATCTTAATCAACTTAAACAGAAAAAACAATGGCATTAGATAATATAATGAAAGTCAACTTGAAGGTTTGGCGTCAGGCCGGCCCGAAAGAAAAAGGTGAGTTCGTTACATATAACGACGTAGAGACTACACCTGATACTTCGTTTTTGGAGACATTGGATATCTTGAACGAAACATTGGTTGAGAAGGGTCAGGAGCCTATCGTATTTGACCATGACTGTCGTGAGGGTATCTGCGGTATGTGTTCTTTGTTCATCAACGGACATCCGCACGGACCTGCACAGGGTGCTACCACTTGCCAACTCTACATGCGTCGTTTCAAGGATGGTGAGACAATCACCGTTGAGCCTTGGCGTTCAGCCGCATTCCCTGTCATCAAGGATTTGATGGTGAACCGTAACGCATTCGACCAGATCCAACAGGCAGGAGGTTACGTTTCCTTCAACTGTGGTGGAGCACAAGACGCTAACGCAATTCCTATCTCTAAGTTGGATGCGGATGAGGCAATGGACTCTGCTACTTGCATCGGTTGTGGAGCATGCGTCGCAGCATGTAAGAATGGTTCTGCGATGTTGTTCGTTTCCGCTAAGGTATCACAGTTCGCTTTGCTTCCACAAGGACGTGTTGAGGCAGTTCAGCGTGTGAAGGCGATGGTGGCTAAGATGGATGAGCTTGGTTTCGGTAACTGTACGAATACTCGTGCATGCGAGGCTGAGTGTCCTAAGAAGATCTCCATCAGCAACATCGCTCGTATGAACCGTGAGTTCTTGTGCGCTAAGTTTAAGGATTAATATTTAGTCCATATAATTGTAAAGCCCGTCAAGTTGCTTGACGGGCTTTTTTGTCTCCTCATGTCATTGGGTATCTATTAGCAATGTGCATGTTTTGAATAAATTACGAATTATTTTATATTTGTATTATATCCAACTAATATGTCTGTGTCATGTTCAAAGGGAAGAAAACTTGCGAGGTATTGAGGGCAGTTCGGAAGCGGGTGGCCGATCTGAACGGTATCCAGTATGCGCCTGTCGAGTGTACCCATGAGGGAGATTGCATCGGGACCTGTCCGGCGTGCGAGCGGGAGCGACAGTATGTGGAGGAGCAGTTGTCGTTGCGGGCGATGGCAGGGCACACGTTGAAGGTGGTCGGCGTAGCGGCCGGCCTGACTTCCATGCTTTCCGGGCAGGAGGTGCAGGCGCAGGAGATGATGCAGGAGAAAGATACGGTACAGAAAAGGTTCGAGTGGGATTATTATGATTCGAGATTTAGTGCTGGTCTTGGACCTAAGCCTGAAGATATGGCACAGTGGGAAGAGATGGCAGCATTTATTTCAAGGTTTCCGGAAGACACGTTTCTTGTGGTGGGGCATACCGACGAACGAGGGAGTGAGAAGTTTAGATTAAAGTTATCAGAAGAAAAAGCTAAATATTTCCGTCAACTTCTTGTGGAGAGGGGAGCAGATCCTCAGCGAATAAAATCAATAGGAGCGGGTTCAACGGAATGTGTCAAACCCAATGCGAAAACTGAGCCTGAACATGAACAGAATAGGCGGACAACGTTGGAGTTCTATACGCCGGAGAGGGAGAAAGAGATAAGGGAGGAAACTGTGATTTTGCCGAAATTCGAGTGGAACAGTTATTGTTTTGATTTTGGTGCCGGACCTAAACCAGAAGATATGGTTCAATGGGATGAGATGGCAGCATTTATTTCAAAGTTTCCGGAAGACACTTTTCTTGTGGTGGGGCATACCGATGAGCGAGGGAGTGAGAAGTATAATTTAAAGTTATCCGAAGTTAGAGCCGAATACCTCCGTAACCTTCTTGTGGAGAGGGGAGTGGACCCTCAGCGAATAATGGCTATAGGTGTTGGGCCTAAGGAATGTGTTATACGCAATGCGCGAACTGAGTTTGAGCATGAACAAAACAGGCGTGTGACACTGGAATTCTGTACACCGGAGAGGGTAAAGGCGATAAAGGAGGGACCCAAAGTTGAACCTATAAAGTCTATTCGTAAGAAAAAGTTCCTTCGTAGGAAAGGGAGGCGGTAAAGGATTATTTTCCAAATTGTATTTTATATAGCTAAAAATATTTGAGCCTATGTTCAAAGGGAAGAAAACTTGCGAGGTATTGAGGGCGGTTCGGAAGCGGGTGGCCGATCTGAACGGTATCCAGTATGCGCCTGTCGAATGTACCCATGAGGGAGACTGCATCGGGACCTGTCCAGCATGCGAGCGGGAGCGACAGTATGTGGAGGAGCAGTTGTCGTTACGTGCGATGGCAGGGCACACGTTGAAGGTGGTCGGTGTGGCGGCCGGTCTGACTTCCATGCTTTCCGGACAGGAGGTGCAGGCGCAGGAGATGATGCAGGAGAGGGATACGGTGCAGAAAAGGTTCGAGTGGGATTATTATGGTTTTGATTTTGATGGTCGCGAACCTAAACCTGAGGAAATGGCACAGTGGGATGAGATGGCAACATTTGTTTCAAAGTTTCCGGCGGACACGTTTTTGGTGGTTGGACATACCGAAGAACGTGCGAGTGAGAAGTATAGATTAAAGGTAACAGAGGTAAGAGCAAGTTTCGTCCGTGATCTTCTTGTGGATAGGGGAGTAGATCCTCAGCGAATAAAAACTATAGGAGCGGGTTCAACGGAATGTGTCGTACCCAATGCGCAAACTGAGCCTGAACATGCGCAAAACAGGCGTGTGACGTTGGAGTTTTATACGCCCGAGAGGGAGAAGGAGATAAGGGAGAAAACTGTGATTTTGCCGAAATTCAAGTGGGATTATTTTGATTTGGAATTTGGTGCTTGTGGACCTAAACCAGAGGATATGGTTCAGTGGGATGAGATGGCGACGTTTATCTCGAAGTTTCCGGAGGACACGTTTTTGGTGGTAGGACATACCGATGAGCGAGGGAGTGATAAGTATAATTTAAAGATGTCTGAAGCATATGCCAAAAGGTTTCGTAACGTTCTTTTGAGTATGGGTAAGGGAATAGATACTCTGCGAATAAAAACCATAGGTGCGAGTTCAACGGAATGTGTTATACCTAATGCGCAAATTGTGCCTGAACATGAACAAAACAGCCGTATGACGCTGGAGTTCTATACGCCGGAGAGGGAGAAGGAGATAAGGGAGAAAACTGTTCTGAAGAAATAAAATCGGTCCGTTTTGAAAAATCATATGTAAGGGGGGGGAGAGCAGGGGAGTACTAGGCGCGAATAAGCCCTTCTTTCCCATGTTATGGTAACCAATAAGAATGTGCGACTTATCCTCGCAGAGCGCATTACAGAAGGCTAGGGAGCCAAGTAGGAAGTCATGGGATGTTTGCGGAACAATCTATCTTTTGTACATTTGTGTTCGATGAAGAACAATAAAATCTAAGAAGAAATGAGAGCACGGTACATTTTTGTGATGCTTTTAGTTGGTTTAACCGGATGTCGCACGTCGAAGCACAGTGTGGAGCAACCCTATAGCAATCCGTTATTGTTAGACAAGATGTGGGCGGTCACCTCCGTCAAAGGGAAGGAAGTGCAGTATCCTAACCAGGGGGATGTCTCCTATTTCGTCTTCAGCGGAGACCGGAAGGTAAAAGGAGGAGGAGGATGTAATCAGTACAGTGGCAAGTTTAGGGCAGTAGGGGACAGCATCTCCATTTCGGAGGTAGTATCCACCCGCAAGGCATGTCCGGAGTTGAAGATAGAGGAAGCTTTTTTCCAGGCGATACCGGAGGTGGTAAGGTTCAAGGTAGGCAAGGAGAATCTGAAGTTATATGACAAAGATAAGCGGGAAGTGATGAATTGCATCTATTTGAATGAGAAGGATATGAAGGAATAATAAGAAGAAATATCGATTGATAGGAAAAAGAAGGGGGAGCGTCAGATTTGACGCTCCCCCTTGCTGTTAGGAAACACTCAGATTATTTTACGATCAATCTTTGAGTAGAAACGTTACCATCAACTGTAGTAACCTTCACGATGTAAGCACCAGCTGGTACGTTGATTTGTACCATGTCGCCGTTAGCTTGTTTGTAAACGCTTTGACCTACTACGTTGATCAACTCGATGCTGCTGATTTCCTTTGCGCTCTTCACTACGAAGAAGTTCTCCGCAGGGTTAGGCATGAGGATGATAGCGTCGTTGTTATCAACATCATCTACGCCAGTTACAGGACCCGTAGGCTTGATAGTCAACTTATAGAGTTGGCAATCCTCGAAGGCGTCGATAGTAGTCTCCTTATCGTAGGTTACGCCGTTGTAAGAGTTAGCTGAAATTGACTTCTCTTTGATAGTTGGAGCAGGCTTCCAGATCTTGAAGCTTCCGCACAAGTGGAGCATAGCCAAGTAGTGAACCAAACCATCGTAGTAACGGTATTGACCGGTCATCAATTGTCCATTCCATGCTTTATTCAGATTAGTCTTAACCTTGCTATCGTTTGCTGGATCTTCCATCAAAGCGAAGCATCCTACAGCGTTTGCGCCACACTCTCCGAGGGTGTATGACTCAGAACCTCCAGTACCGTCCCAGTTGAAACGAGCGTGAGAGTAACCATCTTTCTCGAAATGATTAATCAAACGTGTCATCATGGCATTTTGAGTCTTCTTGTCAGCACCGAACAAGTAGTAGTCCATACCTACGTTCATAGCGCAACGCATTGCATCGTACATGTACTTGTTGGAGTTTTGGCTGAATCCTCCAGTTGTAGGCTGACCATTAAATTCAGAATAGTCTGCGAACAAACCTGATGAAGAGTGACAAGATTTCTCCAAGTGACCACGGGTTGGTGCCAAGCAGCTCTCCCATTTGTCGTTGTTGGTCTCGGACCATCTTGCGAACAATTCAATGAAAGCTGGAAGGTCGTAAGATGGGTCACCAAAGTTCGAGCAGTTGTATGGCTGGAACGTGATGATCTTGTAGGATTCGTTGAACAATGATCCATTACCGTTTTTCCAGAATCTTGACAAGCAGTATTGAGCGTCTTGCATGTAAGAAGGATCATTCCAACGGTTTGCGGCCAAAAGCAAAGAGGTTACGAAGTACATTTCACCATCAGGAGCACAGTTGGCATCTTGTGCAGAACCGTCAGGGTTACATTTCCATTTGAAGTAGCCTTCCCATTGTCCGGAAGTATGGAGCATGTGACTCTTGGCAAACTTCCAAAGTTTATCGAACTCTGTCTTATGGTTTGTCTGAACACAAATCATCATACCATAGGATTGACCTTCAGAACGAACATCGTTGTTGTTGATATCCTTGACGTAAGCTTCGTTACCATTTTCGTAGTAAACTGTGCTGTTACTGTTTCCTTTGAAATAGTGGTTCCAGAGCTCATCAAGTTTATCTTGAATCTCCTCATCTGTCTTTCCAAGATAAGTTTTGAATGGAGAAGGGTATACGCCGGTGTAGTATGCACCAGAAGTTTTTTGCTCACCATTATCGCATGAAGGGCCGAAGTAAGCGCCGTTTTCATCGAAGAAGCTAGAAGCAGATGATGTACTTCCACCAGTCTCGCCACCAGTCTCGCCGCCAGTCTCACCACCGGTTTCACCGCCAGTCTCGCCACCGCTGGATCCGCTGCCTGCTTTAGCGAACTTGAGGTAATCCAAATTAGTGTTGTCGGCTGTGAATTTCACTTTAAGGATGTGTTCTCCCGATTTGATGTCAGAAGAAGTTGTCTCCATTAATTTTCTATACGTATCCCAGTCGGCAGTTTTGTCGCCAGAGAAATCTGCGATTTTCGCATCATCAATGTATACTGTGAATCCGATGCTTCCGCTTCCGTTGGATGCGCTTGCCTCGATATCATATTTAGCGGTTTCCGTTACGTCGATGGTATATTCCACCCACTCGCCGGAAGCGGTATAACCGATAGCGTTTCCTGTTCCGCCCTTTACGATATCCACACCTTCGTCATCACGGAACTTAGCGTCTCCGCGGTTATCGTCGTCGTCATCGTTATAAGCGAATCCGTTACCGCCCACATCGTAGTTCTCAGCCTCGATTGTTCCAGGCACAGAAGCTTTTTTATCCTTGTAAGGACCTTGAGGAACCGTTGGCTCAGTTTGTCCGCTGCTGCTTCCACCTGCTCCGCAGATGCTACCTTTACCCTTGCAGCCATCCCAGCACATAGAAGCGTAAGTATACTCGATGGAACCTGATCCACCACCAACCTCGCAGACGATCTTACAGTCGTAGATACCGCCACCCATGTTGACGCCTTTCTTTTCCCACTCCTTGAAGTGCTCACTAATGCTAATGGTACCGCATTGACGGGAACCTTGTCTTACGGCGAACACTTGTTGGAAGTTACAGTTGTCACCTTCAATACAAGGTGCGTTGTTTCTTTGGCCCACTTTCAATGTATAAGTTGCGCCATCCATGGTATAAGAACCCTTGTCGCTTGCGCCCCAATACATACCACCTCCATTTGGAGTG
>JBGVCG010000018.1:0-120384 GCA_045226255.1 Paludibacteraceae bacterium
ATCTCGTCGACTATTCAAAAGATTGGTTCCTGGCTCATACGCATAAATCTGGCTTACGTGGGCAAATAAAACAGTGCTTAACAAAACTTTTTTCATTTTAGTCTTTCTAATTTATTTAATGAGTTGTTATTAATAATTGATTTCAATGCATCCATGTCGTAATTATGATAAAATATGTATACTTCCTCAAACGGATCTGAGTCTATTATATATGTTTTTAAAGAGTCCAAGAATGTATTGTTCCATTCATTTGCCGTTATGGAAGTGTATGCTACATCATTATACCTGGCTGAATTCAACTTATAATAATCCCCCTGAATTTTTATGGTATGGTTGTTTAGCGAGACACAGCAATAGTTTGTGTCATTATTTGTGTTAACAAACATAGTTGCAATCACCCGGTCCGAATAATCGTTCTTCATTTTGACCACGTATCCTTTGGGCTCATGTTCGTCCACGCAGCTCTCTCCTGGGCAACTACATAAAAAGATAGGCATTGCCGCAATGGCTATAATCATAAGTTTCTTTATTCTTTTCATACTGATTCGATATTGATTTTGTGTAAAATTACAATAAAATTCCAAGGAAACAATGGTGCGGATAATGTTTTAATTAAAATTAACAGTGTAAGATTGATGTAAATCTATCGCAGGACTTGTCGAATATCCGTTTGTCTTTTGTTTCGAACCTCCTCTACTCACTTATCATAATACTCGAATTCATATATGGAGCCGTTCTTGAATTCGCCTTTTTCGTAGGTGAGGATTTCCGTGGCGTTTGTGTGGCTATCGGTTTTAGACAAAGTAGTTCGAAACACCTTCCCGTCAAGGTATACCTCGCTTTTCGTAGGGCGGTTATATCCTTCGTAGGAGGCAGCCATGGCGAGGTGGCAGTCACCGTATGCATCGCAGGTAGTGTAAGTGGTATTGTTCCCCCATTGGTCGTATTCGTAGATGGATTTAGAGTCCGCCCATGGCTCGTCCACATATTCGTATGGCGAGACTATGATCTCGTCTTCGTCCGCGCTGGTGTTTTCCTTCCTCTTGCGGAACTTGTCGCCTTTGCCGCAGTAAGTGATGGCCGACGTCTCCTTCCCGTTCTTATATTCCCAAACCCGTTTTTCCCAGGTGCTATCGTTTTTCCTCGTGAACGATTCCAATAGGTTGCCCTCCGCATCGTAGGTGTAGGTGTATACTTTGCTCACCACGTTTGGCTTGGAAATGTGGCAAGTCATCAATCTCACCACTCTGCCGGCTTGGTCATACTCCACGGAATCCTTACGGTCCTTCCGCATGTCATAGGTGCATACGACACGACCCGAATCATCATAGAGACGCTGTTCGACGAGCCCCTCAGCCTGTTGGTAGCGCTTCATGCCGCGCAATTTCCCTGAACTGTTATACTCGTATGCGAACCGAGATTCTCCGTTCCAATTTTGTTCTACCCTTTCTGCGATTTTACCATCCTTGTTGTAGGTGTTGTGGATGACCGAATAAGGGACGCATTTGTTTTCCGAGTAGGAGTAGCTGGCATAAACCGAGTCGAGCAGGTTCCCCTTCTTGTCGTAGGTTATTTTCAATTCGCTGTAGGGTATGTCCTGCGCATGGTTATACCAGTTGGAGCTGATCAGCCTATTCTTTTGGTCATAGGAGTTCTTTTTCTCCATGCTCAGTTTGCCTTTCGTGAATACCTGTTCCTCTGTCATTAGATTTTTCCCCTCGAATTTGCGTAGCGTTTGTTCGTAGATGACAGAGTCTGAATCGATGTGCGTATCCTCGATGCAATCACCGTTTGGGTCGTAGCGCATGATTCTCTTCTTCCAGGAGCAAGTGTATTCCGTGAGCTGTTTTTCCTTGTTGAACTTCCATGTGTTTATCACCTGACCCTTTTGAGGCTGGTCTTTCACCCATTTCACGGAGTATTGGGTCACCGATTTTATGTTTCCGACGAACCCGGCTCTTTCGACGTCGTTCTCCTTTTCGGGGTGGGGGAATTCGGACTGCGCATTTATCGATGTGCAAAACGCGAATACAGAAAGAATGAATAAATATCTGAAATCCATAACAATTGTTTTTTCAATGGGTATTAGAACTCGCCTTAACGTAATAGTGCAAATGTAAGGAAAAGGGTTGAAAACTCAATGTGTGGAGAGTCCCCTTCTATAAACGAATCGTATTTTATTGATATTCATGTATTTAAAATCACAATAAAGATTGACGGAGCAAGGGTGGTTGCGCCCTCTATGATATTATATCAGAGAACAAATGTATTTATGTCAACCAAATATAAATTCATTACCGAATCTTCATAATGGCGAAATTTTCATATGCATATATTTGCATTTTAATAAATTTTAAGTTATCTTCGTTATAGTTGAGTGAGAATAAAGATAAAACGAAGATATATGGATGTGATATATGAATGTAACATGATATAGGCAATAAATGAAAAAGTGAAGTTTACGAATAAAGGGTATGTATTTTTTAATTTTTTAGTTATGAGTTTTAATTTGTAGGGAGGAGTTTCGATGGCATCGGGACTCCTCCAAAAAGTTTATGTGGGGGGATTTACTATTTTGCTATTTACGGTTTACTATTTAATGATTTGGGATTTATGATTTGCTATTTGGTGTAGGGATAAAAAAAGTGCGGACACCGAAGCGCCCGCACCACGTTTCTGTAATCAAGAAAGATTATTCAGCGATTTCAACGATGTGAGTGATTTTCTCCTTAGCATCGTCCAACCAGTAGCTAACCTTCTTGTTGTTCAAGATTGATTTCTCGATGTTAGCGAAAGGAATCGTATCGAACACACCGTCCTTGATGAGGATTACCTCAGCGTCGTTAGCCAAGAAAATCTTCTTGAGGTCGCCAGCAGCTTCGCCGTTAGCGTCAGTGTCCTTCAAGTTGAGGGTCCATCCACCGTCAGCCTCTTCGTGCAAGCCGAAAGACTTAGCTGCGATACTGTTCTCCTGCAAGAAGTTGTTTACAGCCTCAACTGCGGTAGCTGCAGCGCTTTCAGCAGCGTCAGCAGTAGTCTCAATAGCCTCTTGAGCTTCGTTCTCTACCTTTTTTTGTTCCTTTTTACATCCTGCCATGATGAGAGCCAAGCAACCCATCAAAAGAAAAATCTTTTTCATTGTACTAAAATTTAATGATTTATAAAATTGAATATTGTTTCTGATTATTTAACGAACACCGTGTCGATGGCACCCTTAGCGATCTTCTGGTTAGAAACCAAAGATGCGGAAACCAATTTTGTTGTTCCGCCCTTCAAAGCGAACAATACCTTTGTAGGGTCAGCCTCAGCGTCGGCCATCTTGATCTCCTTGTAGTCGTTGCTGATGTAAGAAGCGGCTTGGTCAGCCAACTCGATGACGTCGCCGTCCACTTGGATCGTCACAGCGCCAGCCTTTGCGTCCAACACATTGACTTCGCCAGTCTTTCCGAGGTGGTTGAAGCGAACCATAGTTGAGTCGCTAAGACCTGATAATTCCAATTCCTTGCTGCCTTGAGCGAAAGTAGTCTCGTTAGCAGGACCGCTGATAGCGGAGTTTGTGCTCTCGGTAGGAGAGATGAGTTTTGTAGACTTTGCGCCCAACGCCAACAATACGCCAGCAGGGTTAGCCTCTGCCTTAGCCTTGTTGATAGCCTCCAAAGAGGTGCTCAAGTAAGAGCATCCGGCGTCGGACAAGTTGATTGTCTTTCCGTCGATGATGAAGGTAACGTTACCGGCAGCGATTTTACCCGCTACGATCTTAATTGCTCCTGCATAGTTCGCATTGTTGCATGCGATGATGTCGTTGGCGCCGAATTTTGCTAAATCGATTGAATTTGCCATCTTTCTATAAGCGTTTAAAAGTTAAAAAATATATGTTCTTCAATATCGAAATTATCAGGTCACTAAGTTATGAATATATTGCGAGAATTCAAAATTTTAATTGGAAGATTCAATCCGTTATGAAATAATGGAATAAAAATGTAATATGTACACCAATAAATCATATATTTGCAAAAATAAACAAACATATAAACTCGCATGTTAGATATTTCGACAGGAAGATTTGTAATAAATGAAAGGGAAGGGTGGGAATTTGCTCCGTTCTTCTCGAAAGATGAGTTGATGGGCTCTAAATTTTGGCGGGACAATCAATCGAATAGGATTGACCTTGGCGGAACGGGCAGAACTTTCCTTTTTGACCATCTGCCGATATCTGATCATCGTATGTCGCTGGAGCTTCACATCGGGCGGACTGGCTACATTGACAAGATGACGCTGAGGACGGATTTGGCGGCCAACATCCATGAGTGGTTTTCGAAACCCGGATGGGAAGAGACTGCGCTAAAGCAGAAGAGGATCCACGACGAATTTCTTGCGCATGAAACTTCCATGTCGCCCGAGTTATTGTCCGAAAAGGACGAACTATACATCTCCGCTGAATGGGGTGGTGTCACTTCCGTGATGGACCTATCCGCCGAGCCGGATGTCCGCATCGTCATCCGTTACAGAAACATGTCGGAGGCGGACAAAGAGAAATATTTGACATTGGGTAAGAAATACTTGCATGGAGAGAAATGACCAATCGATACGGACTGCCTCTGACCGGCAAGGTGGGGATAAATATCCTGGCATAGACACATATGAATACACGACATTGAAGAAAAACATGCGTATCTGTGCCCTCGTCGCCTATTACGAGAATGGGAAGATGAAGCCGTGCGAGTTTTACTTCCCTCAAAAGGTGTTGTCGCAGGTGGAGCATAACCCTATCCGGTTGAGCCAAGGCCTGCAAATATCTCCGTGGAAGAACCCGAAGACAGGGGTGTATTCTTATCGTACAAGAATCGCCACTTTCATCGTGAAAGAGGATTTCGAGACGGAGTACAGCGCTAAGGTGGAGGAGAATCCGTCTTACGGCAAGGGAGGTTTCTTGCAATACCACATTTCCAAGGAGACAGCCGATAAGTATTTGATCAAAGAACCGGATGACATCTTTTTGCCAGACGGACAGATCAGTGAGGAGGAATATGAGGAAATCATGGAGAAACACCAGCAAATCCTTATCAAACGGAACCTCTTCAGTTACCTGAAAGCTAAGTCGGATACGCTCGATATCCTACAAAATTCGTCGGATGTTCAGGAAAAAGAGAAAGCCCGAAAGAATCTCCGCATCCTCAACCGCCACATCGAAGACCTTACCATCGACCTTGCCTATTCCCAAGAGAATATCGGTGACATAAAATCGGGGAAGTACGATAGACTCATCTCTCAGCTTGCCATCGAGACAGAGAGCAGAGAGGAGGGCAACGTGTTGGTTCTCAGCAATGCGAAACTAGGGAAGGAGATGGAGGAGGTGGCGCAAAAGATAGAGCAGGACACCACTTACATCCTACTGTCTAGCGAGCCGCAGGATGAGGCTGGACTATTGGCGCAGAATATCTCGAAGAAAATCAACAGCTATGAGGAGACTGTTTCTAATGGAGGGAAACCAGAGATTGATGTCCCCAAACAGAATTTGTCCGACTTCCTTGTCATCAATCATATCAACACTCTTTGCCGGAAAGTGATGGAGAATATTCAGCCGCAAGACTACACATTCCAGACGATCGATACGCTCTTGATACAGCGTCAGAACGGTCAACATCAGCGGATACCCATCGATGAGATATTTGAGCCCGATTCTGTATCCGCCATACGGTCTACCCGTAACGGGACATTCAGTGTTCCATTGCACCTTAAGGGGGATGGCAAAATCGTCAAGCTTTTGATGCGGGGCAATAAGCCACAAATGTATTTTTCGCAGACAAAAGAACAACTCGACCAGACATTTGATCGGCTCCACCTCACACCTGCGCAAAGAGAAACCCTGTACAATGGTGGGGATGTTGTCCTACGTCAGGGGGCGTTCCGCCTAGACCCTGAGATCAATAGTCTGGTGCCAAATCTTTCTGGCCTAAAGGGAGAGCAACATAACACGGTAAAACCCTGTGGATTCAATCTGCAGCAACGAGGGCCAACGCACTGAGTTCTTGCCGGGAGAAGGATTTCCTCCCCGCTAATTCATCATATTGGAAAAATCCATCTCGGAGAAGGTGTTTTTCAATTCGGAGGAAGAATCCTTTACCCCTTCATATGTTTGGGAAACTTCAATGTCCTCGAATCCTTCCTGCCGGCAGGCTTCCCCGAACGTCATGGATCTCTCTTCCGTCGACAACTCTGTCCCGGCTGTCTTGTCAGTGGCAGAAAAAGAGGCGTTTCCTAATAAGTCTTCAACGGAACTTCTGTGAGTCTTATCCAAATGGGAGAAATCGGCATGTGTGTCCGCTGGAGAAAAAGCGTCAATCACAGGAGTGGGATAGACTTCTGACGGAGCTGTATTGGGGGTGGGACGATTCGATTTGCGGTAATCGATCAGATCTTCCCAATTGGAATCATCGTTTTTGCGGCTTTCATTTCCTTTCGCCGAGGAGCGGACCACTTGTCGTTGTACTGGCTTGTCCGACGCGGCCTCTTTCCTTTTCCTCAATTCATTTTTTGACAACTGTTCTTCACTTCCTTTCACAAACTTGAAATAGAGGAACACGCCCAATTCATATATGCAAAGGGCTACAAAAGCGATCAATAGGAAATTTCCTGTACTAATAGACAACAAACACATATTTTTCACAATATTTCAAGTCAATCAATTATTTTTACCAGTCATGTCATGAGTAAACATCTTGTACTTACCCCTTCCCACATGTACTTGTGCTACGCAAAGATACGGATTATGTTCCGCTTTGACATCGAATGATTAGAAGATAAAAAAATGCGTTATAGTTTCTCCATCTTCTTTAGTGATCCAGATGTTCTTGACCGTGATGTTGGATCGGTCGCACCTGAATATGGGCAAAGGTATGAAAAATCAATTACAATTTCTCGATTTCTTCAACGGAGAGACCTGTGGCTTGGGATATCGTGTGGATGTCTACGCCTAACGTTTTTAGGTTCTTCGCATTACGGAGGTTGGCGGATCTTTCACCTTCATGGATGCCTTTCTCGACCCCCTTCTTCATCCCCTCTTCCAACCCTCTCTCGTACCCATTCTGCTCCATGTCAATCTCGTCCTCGAGATATTTCATGCTGGCCTCGTACTGGTCGTACTCCTCCTCAGAGAGAGTGGACACCTTCGCCTTCTCTATCAGTCTGAGCAGCCCTTCGTCCGCTCGCTCGTATACCGATGGGTCTATATTTTCCATATCACCGAGGTTTTTAAAGAAACTGATCCAGATGTTTTTGACCGTAATGTTAGATCGGTCGAACCTGAATATGGGCAAAAATATGAAAAATTTACGAACTCTGTCCCAGAATTCTTTCCCGGTGTCTAGGTCGCACTCGCCCGTCTGCGTGATGACCTTCTCCAGTCCCTCCATCCGGCTACCCATGATGAAGATGCCGAGGATACGGGTGATGTCGCTCTTCATCCTCGCCCAGTTGTGTCCCTTGCGGATCTTCCTGCGCATCAGGTTGTAGATGTAGAAGTTGGCGCGTGTCTTGAAGTATCGTTGGAAGGAGTTCTGCATCTCGATGAGCACGTTGTCTCCCTTCTCGGTGGTGCAGAGCAAGTCGAATGTGACGCCCCGCTGGTGTTGGGAGGGAGGAGGCGTCTCCACGTTCTCGAACTTGACGTGCGTGATCCTGTCCACTTCCCCTTCTAGGATGGCGTTGAGGAAGAACAACATGATGACCTCGTCCTGCATGCAGAACTTGAACCCGAAGTCGGATTTTAGGTCTATGAACTTTGCCATAAGTAGTAGCCTTTATTGGTTAAACAGATAGAAACCCCTTCCAACAGATAGATTGGATTTCAAGCACAAAATTAAGAAACTTGTTTTACGAAGCAATATATTTAGTGTTAATATTACATAAATGCGCAAAAAAACAAAGTCTGGGATATGTTTTAGCAAAAGAAAAACACAAGCAAACCTCCCAATTCGAAAGGGGAAGGCATCAATCATTAAACAAAATCTCACAAAAAAAGAATCTAATTTCAATTCACAAAATAGTATCAGACGAATTTTTCATCACAATATATTGAAACTTCAAACAAGTTTGATATTTTTGTAGACGAAGGGAAATGAAAGGTCGAGGAATTGTGTCCGTCGGGAAACCCATGAACACTGGTAAATTCCACGCTAAATCATAACTAGGACGGATATGAAGAACAAGTTAGCAATATTGGTTTTACTATTGGTCTCATCCTTTGCGGCGCACGCACAGACATGGAACCTAGTATGGCGTGAGGACTTCGGCGTGGTAGAGGATTCCGTCATCAGAGACTTCGCAGACCCATCCATGATCATGCAGAATCATCAATTCGATGAATGTCATGCCATCGAAGACGGATGGTACGGCATTATGAATAGTTCATGGTGGTCTTTCAAGCGAAAAGAGATATGTGGCATTAATAGCTATAGTAATAATTTTTATGCGGGGAAAGACCACACAGACCCTAACAATAAAAATGGGGGAATGTTGGTGGTGAATGTGAACTACAATTGCAAAGGAGTAGACATATACAAGCACACCATCGATTTTGACATTTGTGGGAATAGCAGGTACAAACTAGGAGCATACCTCGCCGACGTCTCAAGCGGGGGATCGCTAATGTTGACTCCAATCCTAACGATGAAGGTAGTCAACATAAAAGACCCCGCAAACCCTGACACAATAGCCACCGCAAACATATCCACCAGTAAAATTTGGGGAATTGGGGAGGCTAAAAGCGATGGGGCATCAAACCCACACATAGACAGGACAAATGAATGGAACTATAATGAAGTGGAATTCGATGCCCAAGACGGGGACGTGCTGCAACTCATCATTGAAAACCAAGAATCAGGAGGTGGAGGTAACGATTTCGCCATTGATGACATCGTATTATATCGATTGGGAGACGAAAACGTACCATCACCGAAC
This sequence comes from Paludibacteraceae bacterium, assembly GCA_045226255.1. Lineage (GTDB taxonomy): Bacteria > Bacteroidota > Bacteroidia > Bacteroidales > Paludibacteraceae > UBA1181. The sequence continues at coordinate 8,959 of JBGVCG010000018.1, forward strand.
ATCACCGCAAAAGCCACGTCAGGAGAGACCTCAATCGGTTGCTCACGAGTGACCAACTTCACCATAAAAAACTCTGAGCTATATATCAACCAATGGAAAGACATCTACGACTATGTCTATTTGCTTTGGCAGAGTTCCGCAGACAACGGATTCCAATGGAGCAACATAACAGACGGAGGTGGCATTGCAAAAACCTCAATCAATTGGGACATGACAGCTCCAGAAAACGCATTCCGCGTCATCGCCACGGGAGGAAGCACACCGCAAGAGGCACAATCGAGAGCCGAATACATAGGGGAACATGGAGGTCCGCAAGATGGTTGTACCTACTACTCCATCTCCAACACACTTGCGCTCTCCCACGAGGAGCTTAGTTGTGACTATTCGCCTAATCTCATGGCCATCTGGAAAGAGGATTTTGGAACCATCGATTCCATCTTCGTTAGAGGATTCGAATCAATGGGTAGCGGTTTCAAGAAATTCGACACCCTGCAAAGCGATCCGTTCAAAGCGGGAGTCGATTATGCCGTCACATGTGCGCCAGACCGGGCTCTTTTCACGAAAGTGGCGAGCGGCAGCACAACGCAGAATCAATACACAGAGAACATTTCGCTGTTGGGAGCGTCGGGGGAAGAGAATGACGCATACCTCTACATGGAGATACCGCAAGGAGCAAATCAAATGTTGCTTGTCGATAAGCTTCTTCCTGCCGGTGCTTTCTGCCCATGCAAGGACGATATCTTTAGGCTCTTTGTTAACATACCGGCATCCACGTCTTCGCCTATCACCCTTGAATGTACCATCGAAAGCGGAGGTGCCATCGTTGCGACCCATAGCCAATCCATCCAGGGTATGACAGGATGGGTTCCTGTAGAACTCAGTTTCAAACCGACGCAAGGCGACAACGTGCATCTGATGGTCAGCGTCACAAACACAAACACCACCGACATACCGATCGCCTTGGATAATTTCTCCGTCAATGTCTGCATGGAAAAATATGCGACAGCAGAGCTTATGATTGACGGGAACCTGGGCCTCAAATATTACGGAATCTACGACTGTGAGGACCCTAACGAAAACCACACGGTGAACTTATTCCTCGATCCTAGCGAATGGGACGAATATTCCACGTCGTTAGATATACAATGGCAAATTTCTACGGACGGAATCGCATGGAACGCTGTTGGTGGCGGTAATCCGTTGAGGCACAGCAATATGGAAGGGTCAATCATGTATAGAGCCATCCTAGCCAGCACCAGAGGTGTGGCCGGACAAGTGGCGGACAAAGGATACCCTGACGACCCATGCGAGAAATTCTTCATCACCTCGCCCGTCACCATTTCCTGCAAGAAAACACGTTGCGAAAAACCAATATTCGCTGCGATAAGCGACCAAGACACTTCGGTGTGCCAAAGCGAAGCGGGTACGACGTTACTCAAGTGGAAAACGGTGCAGACAAACAATGTGGCCATCGATAGTGTCCGCTGGTATACCAAAGGCATTCGTGAAAGCCAATGGAATGTCGTATCGGGCGAAGATCAGCAGGAATTGGTGGTTGCTGTTCCGCAAGATACGACGCAATACCTCTTCCTCGCATGGAACCAAGATTGCATCTCCGACACGATTCTATTTCAGGTGAACGTGAACCCAACCATTCAATTGGAGGAATGGCAAGACACCATCATCTGCGACGAATCGATCAATACAACCTTACGCGCAAACGTTCTCTCCGGAAATCCTACGCTATTCACGTGGAACAGTGACGATCAGCTCAATCCGAGCTCCAACACATTCTCCATACAAGGGGAGACCAACGATGTGACCACCACCTTGACCGCAAGCGATGGGGTATGTAAATCCAACCTCATCACCAAGAAAATAGAACTGCTTAAACCTTTCCATTACACGCCTCTGAACGATTCTATGGTTTGTCCTGGATTCATCGTGGACATACATCCGGAAGGTACGTTCGACACCCTTATCTGGACTAGGACCAGCGAGGGATTGACCGACACGCTGAAAGCATTGAACGGAGCGGATGCGCTCTCCGGTAACACCATCTCCGCCGACAAGCCTGGAGATTATGTCGCGCATATATCTTCATCCATCTGCCGGATGAGCGAATCCACCAAGGCATACTATAAGATGGAAGACACTTCGAACATCCAAATTTCTGCGGACGAATCAATCGTGTGCGCCGAATTGCCTTTCAAGATAAATGCTATGGTTGGGGCTCTTACCAATCAAATAACGTGGGAAAAGTCAGTGGGTGGCAACGCATTTGAGGAGATTCCGAATGTCTCGGATCCAACTCTCATGGACTCTATTACCGAACGTACCACTTATCGTGTTAAGGGTCCAAGTAGTGGTACATGCTCCAATACTTACTCCAACACGTTGGAAATCAGTCTGAAAAAATCGGTGACTGTTTCCTTGGAAAAAGACACGAGCATTCTGTGTGAGGGTATGACAACGAAGCTAACTCCGATTATCAATGCGGATGGAGAAACGTTCCAATACAAGTGGGAGAAGGATGGAGCAGATGTCACAAATAGTGACACGTCATTGACAGTCAATGTATTGACGGACACGTCCAACTACCGGGTAATCGTATATAACCAGTGTGGGGCAGACACCGCACAGCAGACCATCATTGGTCTATCGCCAGCCTTGCAATTGAACATAGACAAGAAGGAGATGTGCCAGGAAGATACTATAGCGCTCTCCGCCACTTACGACGAGAGGGTGCCTATCGTCTGGGAATCGTCGACGGACAATACCAACTTCACCAGTTTCGATCCTATTTCGGACTTAAGCGCATATTCGCCGTCCGATACCACCTTCTATCGGCTCAGGACGGATACAAGTGTATGCCCATTGTCCTATTCCAATGTCGTCTCCGTCAATGTGGAGCGGAAGGTAAAGGTGGATCTTGACCAGCTGCCGGACACGATCTGCGACGGTGTGGAAGTGAACTTGACCGTTCGTGCGGATATCGATTCGACCATCAACACCTATACTTGGGTGGTGAACAGCGATACGCTTTGGAACATACAGAAATTCGACATTTCAGAGGTGCCACTCATCGCCACCACCTACCGGTTCGTCGTGTTCGGCAACCTATGTTCACCACAGGAGGACACCACCCGCACCATAGTCTACACGGAGCATGGTGTGGAGATAGAGATCGATAAGGATACCGTCTGCGAAGGGGAGACCGTTCGGGTGACGGCGGAGTACGACTACAACGCCACAGTGGTGTGGCAACGTACCTACGATAGGGTCACTTATGAGAATTTCGTGCCGGACGAGATACCAAACGACCTTATCCGAAGACCAAACGAGGTGCCAAAGGTGAGGCCGACCGCCAACTTGAAGCCTGATGCGACCACCTACTACCGTGTGATGGTGCCGGCCTCAGCAATATGTCCAACCACCTTCTCGTTTACGGTTGTCGCGAACATAGAGAAGAAGCCGGAAAACATTGTGGTGGATAATCTCCCTTCCGTAGTTTGTTCGGGGGCGAGCGTAGACCTCAAAGCCAGTGCCGATATGGATCCGGATTTGCATACCTTCGCATGGATCAAGAACGGAGACACTTTAACCACGAGCGAGTTGGAACTCTCCGATATGCCTAATCAGAACACTACGTACGAGTTCGCTGTAACGGGTAAATATTGTGGCACTGAATCAACGAAGCAGGATGTCAGGGTGGAGAGAGGCTCAGGCCGTTTGGCTTTGACCATGGACAATAATGTTATCTGTGTTGGTGAGATGGCAAAAATAATCGTTGAGTGTGGTACCCTTTCACAAAATGATATATTATGGGAGAAATCATTGGATAGCGTCCATTTCAACGAGTTCGATCCTAGTAGGGATGTCTCAGCACTCTTCCCGACCAATACAACCTATTATAGGATCAAGGCACCATCATCCTCTGGCATTTGCCCTGAAATTTTCTCCAACATATTTACCGTGAATGTGGAGCAAAAGATCAACGTCGACATAGACAGTATACCTGCCTATTTCTGCGAGGGAACGCCTGTTTCCTTGAAGGCGAACGTCACGTTGGACCCTAATAACACTTTCGCTTGGATTAAGAACGGAGATACGCTCACCACGAGTGAACTGGAGTTGACGGATATTCCGACAGAAAACACCACGTATCAACTCTCCATTAAGGGAGTCAATTGCCCAAGCTTTCAGAAAACGTTCCAGACAGAGTTGGAGAAACAGCCTAGTCTGTCGTTGGCCATTTCGGGAAATGGTGTGTGTGAGGGGACTGATGTCACACTCAGCGCACAGTTGCAGAATGTGAAGGAACTCGCATGGCAACGGAAAAAGCCGACGGAGAATGAGTACACCACCTTCGACACTGAATTGACAACGGATAAGACCATAACAGCGGAGGAGGATTACCGCTATCGAATCGTTTCGACGGGCAGCCAGGCTTGTCCAAACGACACCTCTGATGAGATGAATTTGATCGTTGAGGAAAAGGTCACCTTCGACCTGCCGGATAAAGTCGTCATCTGTCCGAAAGAGGAGACCATCGTCGATGCGCACTTCTCGGGAGAACCTAAAAGTGTAACATGGTACAAGAAGGAGGAAGGCGAAACCAATTACACTGTATTTTCTAATTCGATAAATCCGTTCACGCTATCTCCTTCCGGATCAGCGGAATACACGATGGAGTTCACCATGGACTATTGTGCGGGAGGAAACGGATCCTTCGTGGTGGTCGTAGACAAAGGATCTGAGATGCAGATCACGCCTGATGATTCCATCTGTTCGGGGGAGAGTATAACCCTAAAAGTCACCTCGGACAATCCGTCCTCTATCGTTTGGGAAGCTGCGGAGGAGGGTGAGTCCACGTATGTAACCTTAGGTACAGGAGAATCGGAGATGGAGGTTTCGCCAATCAAGACCACCCGCTACAAGGTGACATCCACCACAGAGAACGGATGTAGCATAGACCCAGTCTATACAACGGTGAAGGTGGCAGAGCCAGTGGATAGTATCGCTGTGATCGGCGGAGGAAGCATTTGTAAGGGAGACTCGTCTGATTTGTATATTGACCATCTTGGAACATATACGGAGATTAGCTGGTTCTCATCCTCCGACAATTATGCGAGTGCCATAGGGGATCGAACCTTATATCGGGCCATTCCTGATGTCACAACGGATTATCGTGTTGTGGTAAGCAATGGCAAGTGCCAGGGTGAGGCGTCCGCTTCCGTGAGTGTCCACTTCCCACCAGAGGTCATCTCTTGTGAGGAATACGGGACTACCGCCTACAAGGTGGAGACTGAGTCGAAAGACTTCCCTCTTTATTATGACTATGGGGATGGCAGGAGTGTGACAACCTCCAACATCTTGAACAACGTCGTGTTCGGCAAGACCTATAACATCACGGTGTCCAATGAAATAGGATGTTCCACAATGTACGTTCTTGAGACGCCAACCTATGACCTTATTTTCCCTGAATACTTTGTACAGGGCAGAGAGAATTGGATGGTGGTGAATTTGGACCGTTACGAAAAGGCTACGATAAAGATATACGACAGGTTCGGGAAAAATATATACGAGGGGTTAAGCTCAGAAGAGGGCTGGGATGGAACATATCTTGGCAATAAGATGCCTTCGACCGATTATTGGTATCTCATCAATATTCCGGAGATAGACAGGGTATTCCAAGGCCATTTCACCTTGATTCGCAATTAACTCGTTGAATGTAAAACCAAAAGCATTGGGAGGAAATTTTTTCTTTTCAATGCTTTTACCTAAATTTGCCACTTGTAAAGCAGAGATTAATATGATAGGGAATTCAAAAAGATATATGTATGCGCTGCTTTTCCTGCTAGGCTCTTTCCAGCTTTCAGCAGGGGAGGAGTTGTCGTCCCATATCATCAACTCGTTGCTTTCGGGTAGTAAGAAAAGTCCGTATCCTGCCGAAATACATAAGAACTTTGCGATTGTGAGCATCGATTCATTGCAGTTCGGTGAGGTGAATAGCGGAACGACCGTCCTCGTCAATTTCAAGAAAAAGGATGTCACGAAGACCAATTTCATGAGGAAGGGCAACAAGTGGAGCTATACCTCCGAGGCGACAATTCCGATACAACGTTTTGAGCAGAATGAGTTTGTCGAATTCATACAACGCTTCTCGAGCAACAAGGATTTTCAGATCAACCATACGGTTTTCCCTTTCCCGATCAATACCATGAAAGGGAAGGAACAGACCAAACGCAAGCTAATCATGCCAAGGGATTGGAACCATCTCTCCCTATCCGATTCATATCCACAGATATTGCTCTTCAAGGCAACATCAACCGGAAATAATAGAAAAATAGTTGTTTTCAGGAACAAAGAGGTGAAGGAGGAATACAACTTCATCTGCATCAACAAGCAATGGTACCTGATTGAGAAATATGAGTATGAATAAGCAATGATTATTCGACTAAACCTACAACCAATTATTCTGCCGATACCAACGGATACTCTCCTTTAATCCACGCACAAGATTATACCTCGCCTTGAAATCGAAGTCCTTTTTCAATGGCTCGATGTCGCATTTCCAGTTCGTCGCGGAAAGGATATTGTATTTATCCATATTCAACGTAGGCGTCACGCCAAACAACCCACCAATCTTATCGAACAAGAAAGCCAGCACCTTCACGATGCAGCAAGGCACCTTGATGTTCAACGTCCACTTCACGCCCAGCAATTGCTTGCAGAGCTTCACATAACCATCAGAGGTCCATACGTCCCCATCCGCCACGAAATAAGCCTTGCCGACGCCCTTCTTTTCCGCGGCGAGGAAAGCCAGATCCACCAAGTCCTTCACATAGATGAAGGTGATGTATTGGGTTTCGAAACCGATGCCTGGATTGAGGTGGCGCGTCAACGTCTTCAGCATGACGAAATAATCCTTCTCCTTTGGCCCGTAGATGCCTGTAGGACGCAGGATGGTATAAGGGAACGCCTTTGTGTCTAAAGTGGCCAGGAAACGCTCCGTTTTAAGTTTGCTGGCTCCGTAAGCTGTGTCAGGCTTAGGCTCGTCCGTCAGTTCGATCGGTTTAAGCGTCTTGCGGTCGCCCGAACCGAAGGCGGAGAGGCTACTCAGGTAGATGAAGTGCTTAGGGGTCATGCCGCTCTCCATGAGCGCCTGCACGAAATTGCGGGTATATTCATAATTCACAACGTCGAAGTCCGATTTATGCTTGCACTTCGTAAGTCCCATCGTATGGATGATCATATCGAACTGACCCACCACCGAACGCAAGCCGGCGAGGCACTTCTTCATCCTATTCTTATCAGCATAGGGTAGATCGATGAACTTTGGGGAGAGACCTTCCAAATTAGCCTTGGAACTCTCCGCACGCATTGCGGCATAGACATCATAACCACGTCGGATGGCCTCCTCGACCATGAAGCTACCCACGAATCCATTCGCACCTGTGATTAGAACCTTCTTCATTTACGAGCCAAATATAATGAACATGTTTGCATGGTGAATTTTCTTATCTCGACAGACTGGAATCCGCACATCTTCAGCAGATCCCTCATCTCATCATCTTTCGGGAAGGCTTGGATGGATGCCGGCAGATAATCGTATGCCTTCAAGTCCTTGGCGAAGAGCCTAGCCATAACGGGCAGGCACAGTTTGGTGTAGACCTTATACCCCAAGCGCAACAATGCGTTATTAGGCTCCGTCATCTCCAAAATGGCCAACATTCCTCCGCTGACCAACACCCTATTGATCTCCTTCAGTCCCTTCTCGAGGCTGGAGAAATTACGTACGCCGAACGCTACCGTGACCGCCTCGAACGAAGCATCCTCCAACCGCAGGTCGGTCGAATCGCCTTGGGCGAAATCCACCACGTCAGACAACCCACGCTCGGCGACCTTTCCCTTGCCGACGTTCATCATCTCTTGGGAGAGGTCTACGCCCAACACCCGCTCGGGCTTCAGGCGTTCCGCCACGGCGATGGCAAAGTCGCCCGTGCCCGTGGCGACGTCCAAGACACGGTTAGGATGGCAAGCCTCCAGTGCGTCGATCGCCTTGCTTCGCCACACTTTATCCTGCCCCAAGGACATCAAACGGTTCATTCGATCATACTGTCCCGCAATATGATCGAACATCTCCGTTATCTGTTTTGTTTTATTTCCCCCGTCGGCATACGGGAGCACCTTTTCACACTTGAAATCGGACATCACGCCTCCTGCTTTTTCCCTGTCAACAGACTGACAACTACGATGGTGATGCAAGAAAGAGGGAAGGCGAACATGATAGGGTCAACGAACTTCAACATACCGTCCGTCACCAAAACATCCGTTCCGAGCAACGCCTTGCAGATGCCCAAAGCGGTAGCCTCCTTCGCATGCAAGAAGATCAACGCCAAGAGGGTGGCAACCACGCCTACCCACATGCTGGCGTATGCGCCCTGCTTCGTCACCTTCTTCCAGTACAAAGCGCAGAAGTAGGATGGCAGGAAGGCCGATGCGCAGATACCCATGAAGAGGGAGGTGGAGATTGCGATGATTGGAGAGTCATTGCCCTCGCCCAACACGAAGCAGATGATAAAGCTGATCAGGATGGACACCAACACCGCGAGACGGATCATCACCGTCATCTTATTACGTTTCTTCTCCTCATCCACGCAAGAACCGTAGATGTCGGAACCAGCGGCGGCAGCCATCGTGTGGAACTGCGCGCTCAACGTGGACATGCTGGCGGAGAGGATACACAACATGAAGATGGTCGTGAACCAAGCCGGCATGACACGGCTGATGAAGTATGGTATGATCTTATCGGAAGCCTCCACCATGTTGATGGAAACCGCTCCGTCGTTTTTCCAGAAGTAGAGGTTGGAGAGCGCACCCACGTGGTAAACAACGCCTACCGTGATGATCAAGAAGACACAACCGATCACAACGCCCTGATTCAGCTTCTGCGTGCTGTTCACAGTCATGAAGCGAACCACCAACTGAGGTTGCGCCAAACAACCGATTCCCACGCCCATAATCAGGGAAGTGACCAGCGTATACCATTGCTGGGAGCCCCCTTCCGGCATGGAGGTCCATCCTCTATGACCTACTGCGGCGAGTTTCTCCGGCACTTGGTCAGAGATGGCTCCAAGCGCGGCGTTCGCCTCGGAGAAGCCCATGCCCAACGCCTTGTACACGCCGAACACCAAGCAAGCCATACATACGAACATAATCACAGCCTGCAAAGCGTCCGTGTACATCACGCCCTTCATACCGCCCGCGATGACGTAAGAGGCCACGATGACGGTGAAGACCAACAACGCTAAGTCGAAATCGATGCCGAAGACCTGTTGCATACAGAAGACACCACCACGCAACACGGCGGCGGCATAGAGCGGCATGCAGATGAAAATCACGGCTGCCACGAAGATGCGTATCTTCTTGGAGTCATAGAACGCACCCAAGAAATGGGCGAACGAACCCACCTTCAGTTTCGCTCCGATACGACGCGTAGGCCGTCCGAACACGATGAAGGCGATTACAACACCCACGAACATGTTTAGGAACATCAACCATTGGATACCCATACCGAAGGTAGCCGCCACACCACCGAAACCTACGATGGCAGAAGCCGAGATGAACGTGGCACCGTAAGAGAGCGCCATCACGATTGGATTCATCTCACCACCACCGATCAGGAAGTCCTTCGAATCCTTTGTTTTCTTATATCCCAAATATCCTAAAAAAGCGATGGACAAGAAATAAACCATCACGATTAAATACATTGAAAAATTCTCCATGACTGTTTATTCTTTATCTTTATCGTCTTCCTTATTCCAATATTTAACACCAAAGATGATCGAACCGATCACACACAATATCGACAATAGATACACGATCCAAATGCCGGGATCCGAAATGCCAAACATATTCTTTTTCTTTTATGGTTAATACATTACAAATTGTTCAATTCAGCCTCCGAAAGGTTGTTCATGCCATACCTGCGGATCACCTCGTGCGCCGCGTCGATGTTGTTGGTACGCAGGACGAGTATCGCCTTCTGGTTGATGGAGAAGCAGTACATATATTCGATGCTGATGCCCGCCTTCGTGAAGCACTGGATTGTCTCGGCGAACTTATCGATGGAGGAATCCACCGAAATGGCCATCACCGTGTTCAGGTTGGCGCTCACCCCATTGGCCTTCAACAATTGGAGGGCTTTGATTTGATTGGAGGTGATGAGACGCAGGATACCATAGTCGGACGTATCCGCCACGGTAGCAGCGATCACACGGATGTTCTCCTTGCTCAAGAAAGAGAGAATCTCGTTCAGCCTGCCGAACTTATTCTCCAAGAAAATTGATATCTGGTTGATTGTCATAGTAATATTCTATTAGTGGTTTTTCCTTAAATCTTTCACTCTGACCGCCTTTCCTTCGGACACTGGCAAAGAGCCCTTCTCCACCAGTTTCACCTTAGGGGTCAGCAGGATCTCGTCCTTTAATTGACGGGTGATCTCCTTCGTCAACGACTGCAGCTTCGTGAAGTCGTCCGTGTGCAGGTCGCCCAATTCCACCTCCACCAACATCTCGTCGTTGTTGCCGACCGTATCGATGGTGATGAGGTAGTTCATACCCAACTCCTTGAAGTTCATCAGGATACGCTCGATCTGGATAGGGAAGATATTCACACCCTTCACGATCATCATATCGTCGGAACGTCCTTTGATACGGGAGATTCTCCTGTGGGTTCTACCGCAAGGGCACTCGCCCGGCATGAAGCTGGTAAGGTCACGCGTACGGTAGCGGATCAAAGGCATCGCCTCACGTCGGAGGGTTGTCAAGACCATCTCGCCCACCTCGCCATCTTTCACAGGCTCCAGGGTCTCAGGGTTGATGATTTCAACGATCACCATGTCCTCCCAGATGTGGAGACCATTCTGCTCCTGGCACTCGAAAGCGACACCCGGACCGTTCATCTCAGACATACCGAAGCAGTTATATGCCTTCAAGCCCAGAAGTTCCTCGATACGTTTCCTTTGCTCCTCTGAGTGAGGCTCAGCGCCCACGCACATGATCTTGAGCTTGGAGTCCTTGCGAGGGTCCAGACCTTCCTCTTGGAAGACCTCCGCCAAACGGGTAGCGTAGCTAGGGATGGTATGGAGGACCGTGGTACCGAAGTCACGGATAAACTTGATCTGACGTTTGCTATTACCGGCTGCGGCAGGGACCGTCAAGCAGCCCAAAAGCTCCGCACCGTATTGGTAGCCGAGACCACCGGTGAACATACCGTAACCAGAGGTGTTCTGGAAGACATCCGACTTGCGCACGCCCACCATGTACATGCAACGCGCCACCTGGTTCGCCCAAGCGTCAAGATCGTTCTTCGTGTGGAGCACCACAGTCGGATTACCGGTAGTACCGCTGGAAGAGTGGAGACGCACGATATCCTCCATCGGAACAGCGGCGAGTCCGAATGGATAGTTGTTACGAAGATCCTCTTTCGTGGTGAACGGGAACTTCCTCAAATCGTCCAACGTCTTAATAGAATCAGCGGAAAGTCCTTTCTCCGCAAATAATTTCTTGTAGAACGGTGAGTTCGACGCATGCGCCACCGTTTTTTTCAAACGCTCCAACTGGAGTTTTTCGAGATCAGCACGACTCATCGTCTCAATCTCTTCTTCCCAATACTTTTCAGTCATTTTGATATTTTTTGCCCGTTTCGAACAACGGATTTCACATTCATGTTTTTCACTATCGCTTGCAAATTTAATTGAATTTGTTGGTTATCACAAAAAAACGTTCAGTATATGCATAAATTCAAGCGTATATGTGTAGATAACGGAAATTGTCCGTCAATATCATAGGGGCTGAGGATATAAAGGAGCGCTCGGATAAGTCTCTATCCCTTAGGAGGACTTCAATTGCACATCCTTCCTTTCCTTTTCTTTTACGGAAATGGGCAATGCGGAATGTAAATCGTTTTAAGGGTGATATCTATATCGTTTTTTATGAGTATCTTTGCGCCGAAAATATTTTTGCGCAATAATAGATTCGATAATATGAAGTACTACAGTACCAACAAACAAGCGGACAAAGCCACGCTGCAGGAGGCGGTGGTGAAGGGTCTGGCTTCTGACAGGGGCTTGTTCATGCCTGAAGTTATCAAGCAGTTGCCTTCTTCTTTCTTCGACAAGATGAAGGACATGTCTTTCCAAGAGATCGCCTATGTGGTGGCGGATGCTTTCTTCGGGGAGGATGTGGACGCGGAGTCGCTGAAGAAAATCGTGTATGACACTTTGAGCTTCGATGTGCCTCTGGTGCACGTCAACGACCATATCTTCAGCCTGGAGCTCTTCCACGGACCTACCTTGGCGTTCAAGGATGTGGGCGCCCGCTTCATGTCCCGTCTGTTGGGCTACTTCATCAAGAAGGAGGGCCAGAAGGAGGTGAACGTCCTGGTGGCTACCTCCGGCGACACGGGTTCGGCTGTGGCGAACGGATTCCTCGGTGTGGAGGGCATCCATGTCTATGTGCTCTACCCGAAGGGAAAGGTGAGCCCGATCCAGGAGTGCCAGTTCACCACCTTGGGCAAGAACATCACCGCCCTGGAGATTGACGGCGTGTTCGACGATTGCCAGGCGCTTGTGAAGTCCGCCTTCATGGACAAGGACCTGAACAACCACATGAAGCTCACTTCCGCCAATTCGATCAACGTGGCCCGTTTCTTGCCGCAGGCGTTCTACTACTTCTACGCGGTGGCGCAATTGCACAAGCTGGGCATCAAGGATAACATCGTGATCTGCGTGCCTTCGGGCAACTTCGGTAACATCACCGCTGGTCTCTTCGGCAAGCGCATGGGTATGCCTGTCAGCCGATTCATCGCGGCCAACAACCGCAACGACATCTTCTTCAACTACTTGAAGAGCGGCAAATATGAGCCGAAGCCTTCCGTGCAGACCATCGCCAACGCCATGGATGTGGGCGACCCTAGCAACTTCGCCCGTGTGTTGGCCCTCTACGGTTCCCACGAGGCCATCTGCAAGGACATTGCCGGTTGCACCTACACGGACGAGCAGATCCGTGAGACATTGAAGAATTGTTATCAACAACATAAATACCTTTTGGACCCTCACGGTGCGGTGGGTTACCGCGCGTTGTGCGAGTACCTGAAGCCGAACGAGGTAGGTGTCTTCTTGGAGACGGCCCACCCGGCTAAGTTCAAGGACACTGTGGAGTCCATCATCGGCGAGCCTGTCGTGATCCCTGCCAAGCTGCAGGAGTTCATGAAGGGTAAGAAGCAAAGCATCGAATTGCCTAAGACATTCGACACGTTCAAATCTTATCTGATGGCGCAATGAAAGTAGTGATCATAAAATACAACGCGGGCAATATCTTCTCGGTCGACTATGCGATGAAGCGCTTAGGCGTGGAGGCGGAGATTACGGGCGACATCGAGAAGATCAAGGCGGCCGACAAGGTGATTTTCCCAGGCGTGGGTGAGGCGGAGACGACGATGAAATACCTCCGTGAGCACCGCTTGGACGAGGTGATTCGTGGCTTGAAGCAGCCTACGTTAGGCATCTGCATCGGCATGCAGCTCATGTGCAAATCCTCCGAGGAGGCTACCTCCGGCAATGTGGAGTGCTTAGGCATATTCGACGAGCAGGTGAGGCGCTTCGTCCCTGACGCGCACATCAGCAAGGTGCCTCACATGGGTTGGAACACCGTGGTGGCGAAGGAGAGTCCTCTCTTCAAGGGCTTGCCGGCTGACCCATACTTCTACTACGTGCATAGCTTCTACGCTACGGTGGGCAACGACACCATCGCCACGACAGACTACATCCTCCCATACAGCGCCGCGCTCTCTAAAGATAATTTCTACGCGGTGCAGTTCCACCCTGAAAAGAGTGGTTCGTTGGGTGAAACGGTTTTGAAAAACTTCTTGGAATTATGCTAGCGAAACGTATCATACCTTGCCTTGACATCAAAGACGGGCAGACCGTCAAAGGCATCAACTTCGTGAATATACGCAATGTGGGCGACCCTGTGGAGCTGGGTGCGGAATATAGCCGCCAAGGCGCTGACGAGCTTGTCTTCCTCGACATCACCGCCTCTCATGAGGGGCGTAAGACGTTCGTGGACTTGGTGAAGCGCATCGCCGCCCATATCTCCATCCCCTTCACGGTGGGTGGTGGTATCCATGAGCTGAAGGATGTGGATACGCTCTTGGCCGCTGGGGCGGATAAGGTATCCATCAACTCTGCGGCGATCAAGAACCCGGACCTGATCTCTGAGGTGGCGAAGAACTTCGGCAGCCAAGTCTGCACGGTGGCCATCGACGCCAAGCTGGACGAGAGCGGGGAGTGGACCTGCTACCTGAACGGTGGACGTGTGCCGACGGAGAAGAAGCTCTTCTCTTGGGCGAAAGAGGCGCAGGAGCGTGGTGCGGGTGAGATCCTCTTCACCAGCATGAACCATGACGGTGTGAAGCAGGGCTTCGCCAATGAGGCGCTCGCCCGTTTGTCCGATAGCCTCTCCATCCCTGTCATCGCTTCGGGCGGTGCCGGCAACATGGAGCACTTCAAGGATGTCTTCGAGCAAGGCAAGGCGGATGCTGCCCTCGCGGCTTCCATCTTCCACTTTCATGAGATCGCTATCCCAGACCTGAAGCAATACCTCGCGAAGGAAGGCATCCCCATGCGCATCGTATAATTAATTCATAATTCAAAATTCATAATTCATAATTCCCACCATGGTCGAATATTTCCCAGTCATCGATGAGGATGGTAATGTAATAGACCGGGCAACCCGTCAAGAGTGCCACAACGGTTCCAAGATACTCCATGCGGCCGTGCACCTGCACGTCTTCAACAAGGAGGGTGACCTATACATGCAGAAACGCGCCGATTGGAAGGATATCCAACCCGGCAAATGGGACACCGCGGTGGGTGGCCACATCGACTTCGGCGAGAGCGTCGAGATCGCTCTGCTGCGTGAGGCTCGCGAGGAGCTGGGGCTGGAGAACATCCAACCCGAACGTCTCTTCAACTACATCTGGGAAAGCCCGAGGGAGCGTGAGATGATCTACGTGCACCGCATCACGTATGACGGAGAACCGCAGCCAGACCATTCCGAAGTGGTGGACGGCAGGTTCTGGAAGATTTCCGAAATCGAGGAGAGCCTCGGCAAGGATGTCTTCACCCCTAATTTTGAACTGGATTTCAAGAAGCTGAAGGAAGTGGGCGCTATCACTTCCAAATAGAGATAAAGACATGGATTACAAGGTTTTAGTATTGGATATCGACGGTACGTTGACCAATTCGAAGAAGGAGATCACCCAAGAGACCAAAAAGGCTTTGCACGAGGCGCAGGAGCATGGCGTGATCGTGGTCTTGGCTTCCGGCAGACCTACGCCTGGCATCGTACCGATCGCGGATGAGATCGAATTGGATAAGTTCGGCGGCTATATCCTCTCCTTCAACGGGGCCGTCATCACGAATTACCAGACAAAAGAGGTGGTCTATGAGACCGTCCTGCCGATGGACGAGCTCTCGAAGCTCTACCAATCCTCCAAGGAGCATGGCGTGACCATCGTCACCTACAAGGATGACTCCATCATCACGGAGAACGAGGAGGACCAATACGTGGCCATCGAGGCGCGCATCAACAAGATGCCTGTGCGGAAGGTGGATAACTTCGTGGCGCAGATCACGAAACCGGTGACCAAATGCCTGATGGTGGGCGACGGTGATTACCTCGCCGAGGTGGAGCAGGACATGTGCAAGGAGTATGGCGACAGACTGAACGTCTACCGTTCCGAGCCTTTCTTCCTCGAGATCATGCCACAAAACATCGATAAGGCTTATTCGTTGAGTAAATTATTGAATATCATAGGCTTAACTAAAGACGAAATGATCGCTTGCGGAGATGGTTTCAACGACCTCTCCATGATTCAATACGCAGGCTTGGGCGTCGCCATGGGCAATGCGCAGGAGGTGGTGAAACAGTCCGCCAATTACGTGACCGCCACCAACGATGAGAACGGAGTCGCCAACGTCGTAAATGAGTTTATCCTGTCATGAAAGCGTATGTGAAGGCGTTCGTTTCGATCTCCGACAAGGAGGTTAGACTGAATGGTGAAAACCTCCCCATCCAGGTGGAGGAGGGTAAGCCATGGCTCACGAACATCTACTATTCGTTAGGTTTTCAGTACCCTAAGTTCTTCAAGATGGACAACCTGTGCAAGGCAGGTTTCTTAGGTGCGGAGCTGTTGATGGGCAAGCTGGGGCTCACCCCTGAGGAGCCTAAGCGCAATTGGTCCGTCGCGTTGATGTCACGCTCCGGCTCGTTGGACGATGACCAGACCTACCAGCAGACGATACAGTCCGCCGACAACTACTTCCCAAGTCCGGCCGTCTTCGTCTACACGCTCTCCAATATCGTGACGGGGGAGATCGCCATCCGCCACAAAATCATGGGCGAATCCACTTGCTACGTGACGCAGACCTTCTCTCCGCAAACCGCCTTGGCGCTCTCCGAATGTGCCTTCCTGCCTGAGAAGGAGGTGGATCATCAGATCTTCGGGTGGTGTGACTATTTGGATGGGCATCTATCCGTTAAGATGTTCGCCCTCTCGTTGAACGGTGAGGGAGCTTTGATGGAGTGGGGGAAAGACTTATTTACTATTTAGCCATTTATTGTTTGGCTATTTGCAATAAAGTTGTCGTATTTTACAACTTTTTGAAGCTGAACTTAAGGGATTAAATCCAATACAATAAATGAATCATACTGTGCCTCAAACTCAATTTGCGGAGAATAAAACATATATTTACTGCGAAAATGCGGAGAATAACGTGGTTTTGAGCCGTCGTGAACAGTAAATCGTCAATCGATAAATAGTAAACAAGCAGTAAATCCAACGTGTGAAAGGATGCCCCTCGTGACTCTACCCCCATACGGTTGCCTTTCCATTTCTTTTTTTATATCTTTGTTGGCAAAATATAAAGATGATTTGTAATGAATGAATTGATAGCTACTTTGAAAGAAGAGATCATCGAGGTGTTGAACCTCGAGGGCATGACACCTGATGGTATCGATGAGAACGCTCCGTTGTTCAACGGTGGCGACCCTTCAGCGGCGGGTTTGGGTTTGGACTCGATCGATGCGCTTGAGCTGATCGTTTTGATGGAAAGGAACTACGGCATCAAGTTGAAGAACGCTAACGAAGGCAAGGAAATCTTCAAGTCCATCGCTACGATGGCGGATTATATCTCCAAGAACAGAACGAAATAGTCTTTGTATGGATAGTATCGTCGTGACAGGTATGGGCATCATCTGCGGCTTAGGCTGCGGGACGCGCGCTGTTTTCGACGCACTCCGCGCGGGCAAGCCTGCCATCGGCAAGGTGCACCATCTGCGCACCTCCCATGAGGAACTTCCTGTCAGCGAGGTGGCGCTGAGCAACGAGGAGATGATCGGGATGCTTCGCCTGCCCTCCGACATGGTGGTGACCCGCACCCCCCTCTTAGGCATGGTGGCTTTCCGTCAGGCTGTGGAGCAGTCTGGCTTGACAGACGCTGTGCGCACCGCCTTCGTGAACGGTACGACCGTGGGCGGCATGGAGAAGAGTGAACAATACTACCTGGATTTCTTCGAAGGCAAACATACGGAATACATCGCCGCACATGACTGCGGGGCGGGTACGGAACAGATCGGCCGCCTCTTCGGCCATCTGGATGCGATGTACACCATCTCGACCGCTTGCTCCTCCGCCACCAACGCCCTTATCACGGGCGCTAACCTAATCAGAAGCGGCAAGGCGGACGCGGCGATTGTGGGCGGCACGGAGTCGCTCAGCAAATTCCACCTCAATGGGTTCAATTCCCTGATGATATTGGACCATGAACCTTGCAAACCATTCGATAAGAACCGCAACGGATTGAACCTAGGCGAGGGCGCCGCCTACCTGGTCATCGAGACCGCCGAGAGCGCGCGGAAGCGGGGCGCGACCCCCTTGTGCGAGTTGAGCGGCTACGCCAATGCCTGCGACGCATTTCACCAGACAGCCACCTCTCCCGACGGAGAAGGGCCTTTCCTCGCCATGACCGGTGCCTTGAACAGGGCCGGACTGAAGCCTGCCGACATCGATTACATCAATGCGCACGGCACGGGCACGGGCAATAATGATCTGTGCGAAAGCGTGGCGATCAAACGGGTCTTTGGCGACCGTGTGCCACCATTCTCCTCCACGAAATCCTTCACGGGCCACACTACCAGCGCCGCCGGTGCGGTGGAGGCCGTCATATCGATTCTTTCCCTGACGAACGGATTCATCCCGGCGAACCTCAACTTCTCTTCCGCTATCGAAGAGAGTGGTTTGACACCCGTGACAAAGGGGTTGAGCGACGTGGACCTGCGTCATGTGATGAGCAACTCGTTCGGTTTCGGAGGCAATGACTCCTCCTGTATCTTCTCTAAAATCAGTTAAACCATGGCAGTCTATATACAATCAGCGGCACAAATAACCATCCAATCTCCCCTGTGCGACGATTGGTTCACCTCCCCGATACGGAGGGAAGGACGTTATTTCCGCTCCGTGGAGCCTGACTTCAAGGCATTCATCGACCCGATGGCCTCCCGAAGGATGGGCAGACTGCTGAAACGGGCCATCGCCTCCGCCATGACCGCCCTCGAGGGATATGAAGCGCCGCTGGATGCGATTGTGACAGGGACAGGCTTGGGTTGCATAGAGACCACCGAGAAATTCCTCAATGCGATGCTGCGGGATGGGGAGCAGGCCTTGCCGCCCTCCTTCTTCATGCAATCCACGCATAACACGATCGGTTCCGTCATCGCCCAAAGGCTGAAATGCCACGGGTATAACAATACATTCACCCATCGTGGCACCTCCTTCGACTGTGCCCTGCAGGATGTGCTCGTGCAATTCGAGCTGGGGGATATCTCCTCCGCCTTGGTCTGCGCCAACGACGAGATGACGGAGGCCTATTTCCAGCTGTTCGACCAAATCGGTTACTGGAAGCGGGAGGATGTGACGGAGGATATGTTCCGACACCCAACCACGACGGGTAGTTTCGCAGGGGAAGTCTCCTCAGCCTTCCTCTTGGGTGGAGAACCGACCGAGCGGACGCTTTGCCGCCTGGAGGGAATGGAACTGCTGTACGAGCCTACGGACGAGCGCTTCCTGCGTTGCGTGGAGGAGCTTCTGAGCAAGGCAGGCATTGAGAAGACGGAGGTGGACGCCGTGGTCTGCGGTTACAATGCGGACCCATCGAACGACGAGGTGTATGCCCGTCGGATGGACCTCTACTTCCCTCAGACCACCCAAATCTATTACAAGCACCTCTTCGGAGAGGGCTTCTCCGCATCCGCCATGGGTTATTACGTGGCGGCGACCTGTCTGAAACGAGGCGAGATACCTGCCCACATCCGTTACAGGGAGGGGAAAAGCATCCGCCCGAAACATATATTAGTCTATAACCATTTCCAGAACAAGGATCATTCCGTCGCTTTACTATCATGCTGAGATTGTTGTTACTATCCATCGTGCAGTCCTTCTGCTTGGCCATGGGGCAGGTGTTCCTGAAATTCGCCGTGGCCAGGATGCATAAGTTCGCCTTCACGTGGGAGTGGTTCAAGGAGTTGCTGCTGAATTATTGGCTGGCCCTCACGGGTGTCTCGATGGGTCTGGCGACGGTTTTATGGTTGTATATTCTGCGCCACTATCCGCTGTCGGAGGCGCATCCGCTCACTTGCCTGAGCTTCATCTTCGCACTGCTCGCCTCCGCTTTCTTCCTGCACGAGTCGGTACCCGTCACGAGGTGGATAGGCGTGGGCATAATCATGATTGGTGTGTTTTTTGTGGCTAAATGATGAAAGAGATGTTTACCATACAATCCTATGACACGAAGGAGGAGAACCTCTACGGGCATACGCTTCGTTTCGACGAGACGCATGCTGTGTTCGCGGCGCATTTCCCCGGCAATCCGATCGTGCCCGGGGCGGTGCTGGTGGATGTGATGCGTGCGGTCGCCACAGACATTCTAGGCGTTGAGGCGCAGGTGGTAACGGTCAAGAACGCTAAGTTCATCACCGTGATTGTGCCGCAATCCAGCGTGGAGTTGAAGGTGAAGACAAGCTATACCACCTCAGGAGAGGACTATTTATTCAAGTCGGTCATAGCCGACGAAGGGAAGATCTACGCCAAGTTCGATTTATTGGTGAAAGGGAGGAGCCTATGACGGCGGAAGAGACAAAGGATCTTTTCGCTGCGAGGCGCATTGGTGTGCTGATACCCACCTACAACAATGGGAAGACCGTCGCCCAGGTGGTGGCCTCCGTCGAGCCCTATTGCGGGGAGGTGATCGTGGTGAACGATGGCTCCACCGATGAGACCCTAAGCCTGTTGGAGAAATTGCCAGGAAATATCCATGTCGTCTCCTATGCGCAGAACAGAGGGAAAGGCTATGCCTTGAAGAGAGGCTTCGAGAAGGCCATGGAGCTAGGGCTTTCCGCCGTGGTGACCCTGGATTCGGACGGGCAACACTTCGCGAGCGACCTTCCGCTCTTTGCGGAGGCGTGTCAGACCGACCCGGAGGCGTTGATCGTAGGCAGCCGATCGTTCCTCAATCCGAACATGCCGCAGAAGAATAGTTTCGCCAATAAGTTCTCTAACTTCTGGTTCACGGTGCAGACCGGCATCCGCCTGCCCGACACCCAGACCGGCTATCGGCTCTATCCGTTGCAAGAGATGAAAGGCATGACACCCTTCTGCCACCGCTACGAGGCGGAACTGGAGCTCTTGGTGCGCAGCGCATGGAGAGCCATTCCGTTGAAGAGCATCTCCATCAACGTTTTCTACCCCTCCAAGGAGGAGCGGGTCACACACTTCCGGCCTACGGTGGACTTCCTTAGAATCAGCCTATTAAATACCCTGCTTTGTCTGCTGGCCATCGTGTACGGCTACCCGTCCATGGCGCTCCGCAAGCTCTTCCGTACATGCTCCAAATAAGCACGGAAAAGTAAATCGTAAATAGTTAAATAGTAAATAATCCAATACGGTCAACGAAACCGTCTTGGCCGGAAAGCACAAAAAAGGCCAGCCCCTTTCGAAGCCAGCCTTGTTCGTATAAATCGTATGGACGATTAGAATGCCCAACCCAAACGGAGGGTAGGAACAGCTTGTGGTCTGAAAGACACGCTATGAGATTTAGTCTCAGTAGTAGTTGTTGTTCCGTTAGCTTCAACAGAAACCTTCTTGTTAGTAACCATTTCAGCACCCAGTTTCACCTCAGCACCGATGAAGATGTTCTTAGCGAAGTAGTAGTTGAAACCAGAAACGGCTGCGATGCCGAATGTGTTGAAACCATTCTCGTTCTTAGTGATGGTCTTTGCACGCTCAGTCTCGTCAGTTTGCTTGGTTGAAGTGATTCCGAACCCAAGTTCGCCACCGATGAAAGGAGCGAGTTTGTCAGTTCCGTCAAAAACGTAGTTGAGACCTGGGTTGATGGTGAACAAAGCGGTACGATTGGTGCTCTTCTCCCAAGTGTCGCCAGTTTCGCCATTGTCAATTACGTTTTTGTAGATGCTAAGGCCAAAGCCCAAATTCAGTTGAAGGTTGTCACTCAATACGAAAACGCCCCTCAAAAGACCACCTTGCAAGTTGATCAAATCGTCGTTAGTGGATTCTCCCTTCATGGTGTGGAATGGTGCGAAGCCAACTTCCATCATGAAACTGCCCTCTTCCGGTTTGTAAGAGCTGCTGGAGCTTGTTGCTTGGTTTGAATCGTTTGATTCATTCGTGGTTTCTGAAACCGCTTGTGCATTCAATGCTACTGTGGACATGAATGCGGCGATAGCCAAAAAAAATTTCTTCATGTTACTAAAATTTGTGGATCCAAATAGTATTAGATTTTCTTTTGGAAAGTGCGGATCCATTCATTTCCCAAAGAAAGTGTGCGCAAACATAAGGAAAAAAATCGAATAAATGACTATCTTCGCGGTGTAAAACGTATAAATATAATTTTTCAGAAGTATGAAAGTCTTGAAATTTGGTGGGGCGTCCGTAGGCTCCATAAAGAACTTGCAGCAAGTCAAGAGGATTGTTGAGGGCGTTAGTGAGCCCGTCGTGATTGTTGTTTCGGCCGTGGAAAATGTCACCGATATGTTGTTGAACACCACATTGATGGCTGCACAGGGAAATGCTTCATATACAGAGACCTTAAATAAAATCATCACTACACATAACCAACTCATCGATGAATTGATGTCCGCATCTTTATGCAAAGAGGTGAAAAAAGAGGTGGATACGTTGCATGAGGAGTTGGAGAACATCCTTAAAGGTGTATATCTGATCAAGGATTTGACGGACAAGACAGGAGACGTTATCCTTTCGTACGGAGAGCGTATCGCTTCGTTGTTTGTCGGAAAGTACCTTGATGCGCAATATTTGGATTCCCGCAACTTCATCAAAACCAACAACTCGTTGGGTGGGGCGAATGTGGACCTTGAATTATCCTACAAGCTCATTAGGGAGCAATTCTCTTCCTCTTCCAACAAACGTACGGTGATCGCCGGGTTTATTGCGAGTGATGCGGAGACTTCTGATGTGACGACCTTGGGCCGTGGCGGATCTGACTATACCGCTGCTTTAGTGGCGGCCGCTTTGGGTGCCTCCAAGATTGAGATATGGAACACGAACGATGGCTTCATGACAGCGGATCCTGCCGTGACGCGCAAGGCTTACAAGATAGACCACTTGAGCTATTCGGAGGCGATGGAACTCTGTAACTTCGGCGCTGCCGTGATTTTCCCTCCGACTATCCATCCAGCTTGTGTGGCGAACATCCCTATCCAAATCATGAACATCGAGAAGCCGGATAGTGTAGGCACGCTGATTTCGACGGATGTGAAGGACGAGAAGACCATCAAGGGTATCTCTTCCATCGAGAACTCTGCCCTGGTGACGATTCAAGGCATGGGCATGATGAGTGTGCATGGGGTGAACGGACGTATTTTCGCTTCGCTGGATTACAGTGATATAAGGCCTTTCTTCGTCTCCCAAACATCCTCCGGAAGCTCCATCTCCATTGGTGTTGAGGCTGAGGACGCGGAGGAGGTGGTGAACCTCTTGAGCGAAGAGTTCGACGAGGAGATGTCCATGGGTGCTATCGGCTCCATCACTGCGGAAAAAGATCTCTCTACGATTGCTATCGTGGGTGATAACATGAAACAGACGACGGGTACTGCAGGTAAGCTCTTTAATGCATTGGGACGTAATAACATCAATATCATCGCTTTGGCGCAGGGCTCTGCCGAGACGAACATCTCTTGCGTGGTGAAACGCGCGGATCTGCGTAAGGCATTGAACTGTATCCACGAATCCTTCTTCTTGTCCGAGTACCAGCAACTGAACCTCTTCGTGGTCGGAACGGGTACGGTGGGCGGTAGCCTCCTGGAGCAGTTACATTCCCAGAAGGATCTGTTGATGAAGCAGAATAACCTGATGGTGAAGGTGATCGGTATCGCCGATGTAAGCAACTATATCTTAGACCGTGACGGTATCGATTTGACCCAATACCAGGAGATGCTGAAGAGCGGTAAGACCTCCACGCCTGAAATCATCAAACAGGCGTTGATCGATTTGAATATATACAATTGCGTCTTCGTCGACTGTACGGCGAGCGGTGCGATCGCGAACATATACAAGGATTTGTTGTTGCATAACATCTCTGTCGTGGCGGCCAATAAGATCGCTGCTTCCGGTGATTATGACAACTACATGGAGCTGAAGAACATCGCCCGTAAGCGTGGCATCAAGTACTTGTACGAGACCAACGTGGGCGCCGGCCTTCCAATCATCAACACGATCAACGATTTGATCTTCAGTGGCGATAGAATCGTGAAGCTGGAGGCTGTGCTTTCCGGTACGCTGAACTTCATCTTCAATACGATTAGCAAGGATATTCCTTTGAGCAAGGCTATCCGCATGGCCATGGAGGCTCGTTTCGCAGAGCCGGACCCTCGTATCGACTTGAGCGGTAAGGATGTGATCCGTAAGCTGGTCATCTTGGCCCGTGAGTCAGGTATCCGTGTGGAGCAGGACGATGTCGAGAAGAACCTCTTCATCCCGAACGATTTCTTCGAGGGCTCATTGGACGACTTCTGGAAGAAGGTGGAGGGCTACGACGCTGTGTTCGAGGAGAAACGCAAGGCTGTCGAGGCGGAGGGCAAGCACTTCTGCTTTGTCGCTAAGCTTGAGGACGGCAAGACCAGCGTAGGCTTGCAGGCGGTGGGTCCTACCCATCCGTTCTTCGATTTGAGAGGCAGCAACAACCTGATCATCATCAACACGGCGCGCTATCAGGATCCTATGATGATTCGTGGTTACGGTGCTGGTGCGGCGGTGACGGCGGCGGGTGTCTTCGCCGACATTATCAGTATCGCCAACATCCGTTGATGTAGAAGTAGCGTAGCTTGAATGATAAGGGATTTATCATCTAATGAAAGGACAGGTTGGAGATGATTCCTTCAACTTGTTCTTTCGTTGTTAATATACACTTGATCAATATATTATATTTATATCTTCGGATTCAATGACAGGAGGTTGAGGATTGCCCATGAAAATATTAATCCACATACATCTGTATTACCATGACCAGATTTGTTTTTTCCTGCGTCGGTTAAGGAATATTACGGTTCCATACGATGTAGTTTTTACCCTGACGGAGGACAATGAGCAGACCCGGCAATCCATCTTGCGTGAGATTCCGACAGCCTCTTTCTTGCTGATGAAGAACATAGGCTATGATGTCTATCCCTTCTTGCAGGCGATGGGACGGTATTGTTTGGATGCGTATGACTGCATCCTGAAACTCCACAGTAAAAACAGTCGTGAGGGCAACGTCTCAATTAATCATTTGCATTATAAAGGCTATGAGTGGAGGGACGATCTGGTCGATCCGCTGGTTGGCTCCAAGTGCTGTTTTAAGAATACGTTGCGCCAGCTGATGAAGGAGAAGGTGGGCATGGTGGGGTCATTCAACCTCATCGTCAACAAGGAGGAAGAGAAAAATAAACGGCTCACCAGAGCGTTATGTGATGATTATGGGATAACATATCGGGAAAACTACCTTTTCTTTGAGGGGACTATGTTTGCGTGTCGTCCGCAGATTATTCAGAGAATACTAACCCGACCTTTTTCGGAGAGTGAGTTCGCCCCCACCAGTACCACGGGAGGCATAGGCACGCTCGCACACTCGATGGAGACTATGTTCGGTGTCATGTGCCAGGAGATGGGCTATGCTATCAAGGGAGTCCATTCCGCGAAAACATTCCGGAAGTTCCTGCTGATGTGCCTAAAATCCATTTTCCACAAGGATTTACGGAAACTCTTCTTTTCCATGAGGAGTGGCGCATAGGGGCATGGTGTGATTTCATCGCTCAAAAACGATTCTTTTCTTGTGTATGTCGGGGGAAAATGCTATATTTGTTCGCTTTAATTGGTGCATGTCCGATGCCATGAAAGCATAAAATTGGAAAGTATAAAAGTCATATAAAGTATGAGCGAACAGAACAAAGAGACCTCGTATTCCGCCAAGAGCATTCAAGTGCTGGAGGGCCTTGAGGCAGTGAGAAAGCGCCCTGCGATGTACATTGGCGATATCAGCGAGCGTGGTTTGCACCACTTGGTGTATGAGGTTGTGGATAACTCCATCGACGAGGCGTTAGCCGGATATTGTAAGAATATCCTGGTGGATATTTGGGAGGATAATTCCATTTCGGTGGAGGATGACGGACGTGGTATCCCTGTAGATTTCCATGAGAAAGAGAAGAAATCGGCCCTTGAGGTCGTCATGACGGTGCTGCACGCCGGTGGTAAGTTCGATAAAGGAACGTACAAGGTGTCCGGTGGTCTTCACGGTGTGGGTGTCTCCTGTGTGAACGCCCTCTCCACGAAGTTGGTCGCTGAGGTGTGCCGTGGCGGCAAGCGTTATATCCAAGAGTATTCCTGCGGTAAACCACTCTATGCAGTGAAGGAGGTGGGCACCGCTGACAAGACGGGTACGAAGGTCACCTTCCATCCGGATGGCTCCATCTTTACGGAGACGGTCTATAAGTACGATATCCTCGCCAACCGTTTGCGCGACTTGGCTTACCTGAATGCGGGTATCCGTATCACCCTCACTGACCATCGCGCCGATGCGGAGGGTAATACACGTTCGGATGTCTTCCACTCTGAGAGGGGCTTGGGTGAGTTCGTCGAGTACTTGGACAGCACCCGTGAGCATCTGATTCCGGACGTGATCCACATCAATACGGACAAGTACGGAACACCTGTCGAGGTGGCGATGACTTACAACACTTCTTACAACGAGAACATCCATTCATACGTCAATAACATCAACACCATCGAGGGCGGTACGCACGTGACCGGCTTCCGCATGGCGCTGACGAGGACGTTGAAGAAATATGCCGAGGACTCCAAGATGTTGGAGAAGGCGAAGGTGGAGATCAATGGTGATGACTTCCGCGAGGGTCTGACCGCTGTCATCTCCGTGAAGGTGGCTGAGCCTCAGTTCGAGGGCCAGACGAAGACGAAGTTGGGTAACGATGAGGTATCCGGTATCGTGCAGCAGGCCGTTGGTGAAGCTCTTACGAACTACTTGGAGGAGCATCCGAAAGAGGCGCGCATGATCGTCGATAAGGTGATCCTCGCCGCCCGTGCCCGTATCGCCGCCCGCAAGGCCCGCGACCTCGTGCAGAGGAAATCCCCAATGGGTGGTGCTGGTCTGCCAGGTAAGTTGGCCGACTGCTCCGATAAGAACCCTGAGAACTGCGAGCTGTTCCTCGTCGAGGGAGACTCCGCAGGTGGTACGGCTAAACAGGGCCGTAACCGTATGACGCAAGCGATCCTGCCGTTGCGTGGTAAGATCCTGAACGTCGAGAAGGCTATGCCTCATAAGGTGCTTGAAAGCGAGGAAATCAAGAATATTTACACGGCCTTGGGCGTCACGATCGGTACGGAGGATGACGCAAAGGCGCTGAATATGGAGAAACTCCGTTACCATAAGGTGATCATCATGACCGATGCCGATGTCGATGGTAGCCACATCGACACGCTGATCCTTACCTTCTTCTTCAGACACATGCGTGAGCTGATCGAGAAGGGTTATGTCTACATCGCCGCACCTCCGCTCTACCTCTGCAAGAAGGGTAATGTGGAGGAGTATTGCTGGACAGACCAGCAGAAGCAGGCCTTCGTGGATAAATACGGAAGTGGTAACGAGAGCTCGGTGAACATCCAACGATACAAAGGTTTGGGTGAGATGAGTGCGGAGCAGTTGTGGTCCACGACCATGAATCCTGAGAACCGCACCCTCAGACAAGTGTCCATCGAGAATGTGGCGCAGGCCGATTACACCTTCTCCATGCTGATGGGTGACGATGTGGCTCCTCGCCGCCAATTCATCGAAGAAAACGCCACTTACGCCACTATCGATACTTAATCTGAATAATGATGAAAGAGGAAATCGAGCGGATAATCAAACACGAGGCCGAAGCGGTCTTGAACATTCCGATCACAGACGATTATAAGAAGGCGGTGGACTTGATCGTGAAGCATGTCCACGAAAGACATGGTAAGCTCGTGACCAGCGGTATGGGCAAGGCGGGGCAGATCGCTTTGAACATCGCCACTACATTCAGCTCCACGGGTACGCCTTCCGTCTTTCTGCACCCTAGCGAGGCGCAGCATGGCGACTTGGGCTTGTTGCAGGAGAATGACGTCATGCTCCTGATCTCCAACTCGGGTAAGACGCGTGAGATCCTGGAATTGATGCCTTTGGCACGCCGCCTCCGTCCAGACATTAAGTTCATTGTCATCACAGGCAATGCGGACAGCTTGTTGGCCCATGAGGCGGATGCGCTCCTCTATACGGGCAATCCGAAAGAGGTGTGCGCCCTTGGTCTGACACCTACCACCTCCACGACCATCATGACGGTCATCGGTGACATCCTGGTGGTTAGCACCATGAAGGCCATCTCATTCACCAATGAGGAGTATGCGAAACGCCACCATGGCGGGTACCTTGGCGAGAAGTCCAGGGAACAGAGCAATAACAGATAATATTTATCCTATCTTATACGAAAAGGCGGTGAGTCTCAGGATTCACCGCCTTTTGTGCCTATGCCATCCCTTTATTTATAAGGAATGGCACCGATTCTTGACTTAACGGAGGAAAAAAACAATGAAAATATTTGTCAGATAAAAAAATAGGCATTACTTTTGCACCGCATTTGAGACACAGGTGTCAAACGCAAAAAAGGCTGGCCTCTTCGTCTATCGGCTAGGACGAGAGATTTTCATTCTCTAAAGAGGGGTTCGACTCCCCTAGAGGCTACTAATAAACAATAAAGACATATTAAAAAAATGGCAAATCACAAATCATCAATCAAAAGAGTAAGACAAGCTGAGGCCAAAAGATTGCAGAACAGGTATTACGCTAAAACAGCTCGTAATGCTGTCCGCGATTTGAGAGCTACAAAGGATAAGGAAGAGGCTATCAAGAGACTTCCTGAGGTATCTTCCATGTTGGATAAGTTGGTTAAAACCCACGTTATCCACAAGAACAAGGCATCTAATTTGAAGTCTAAGTTGAGCATCATGATCAACAAGATGTAATTAGTGGCGACTTGTTTGAACTAGGAATTTGAAGCCCATCTTTTCAGGTGGGCTTCTTTGTCGTGTATAATATGCAACTAGAATCCATGCCTGAATCGTTGTCCCTCAAGGACTTCCTCGTGAAGGTCAGAAGGGTATTGTCGGATGCTTTCGAAGACATCTACTGGATTCGTGCGGAGATTAGTGAGTTGCGTGAGAACGCGAACGGAAACTGCTACCTCGTTTTGGTTGACAAAGGCTCCTCGGACAAACTGATCGAGGCGAAAATCAATGCTGTCATTTGGCAAAGCACCTACAGGCTGATGAAGCCTTTCTTCTATTCTGAGACTCAACGGACGCTCTCTCCTGGCATGAAGGTGCTCGTGGCGGTGAATCTCTCTTTCCATGAGCAATACGGTATGCAATTGAATATCCGTGACATCGATCCTTCCTTCACCCTCGGTGACATGGCGAAGAAGCGTCAGGAGACGATAAACAGGCTTAAGGAGGATGGGGTCTGGGATATGAACCGCCAGCTGGAGATGCCTCTCCCCGCTAGACGCATTGCGGTGATCTCTTCTGGTACAGCGGCTGGCTATGGTGACTTTTGCGACCAACTGTTGGCGGACGGTAACCGCTTCGGCTTTGTGCCTAAGCTCTTCCCTGCGGTGATGCAGGGGGACCAGACCGCAAGGAGCATAATCAATGCGTTGGATAAAATATACGAGGAGATAGACCATTTTGATGTGGTGGTGATTATCCGTGGAGGTGGCGCCACGACGGATATGGCGGCCTTCGACGAGTATGACTTGGCTTGTAACGTGGCGAACTTCCCGTTGCCTATCCTTACGGGTATCGGACACGACCGCGACGAGTCTGTCGTCGACATGGTGGCGGCTGTTCGCTGTAAGACTCCTACCGCAGTCGCCGCATTCCTGGTCGAGACGATGATGGATCTGGAGGCGGAACTCACCGCCGTTTCTAACGGAATAATACATGCCCTCCGCAAACGGTTGTCGGACGAGGAACATGAGGTGGAGCATCTCTCCCATGCTTTGGCGAGCGCTTGTCGATTGTCCTTGCAATCCGCGACGCAACAGATAGGCTTGTACGGCGTACGCTTGTCGTCCGCCATACGCACATGTCTGCTTGAGGAGAGCCATCGCTTGGAGATGATGGAGAAATCGTTGTCGTTGGTCTCCCCGGAAGCGATTCTCAACAAAGGATATAGCCTGACAATGTGCGGAGGCAAGGTGGTCTCGTCCGTCGCGAACCTACGGAAGGGGGATGCGATCACTACCTATTTGCGGGATGGTAAGGTGGAAAGTGTAATTAATAAATGCGAAGAATATGAAGAAGGAAATCTCTTATAAGGCGGCCATGTCCGAACTGAAGGAAATATTGGACCTGCTGGAGAGCGGACAAGCGGACATGGATGAGTTGACCAAGAAGGCAAAACGCGCGAAGGAACTGTTGCAGATTTGCAAGGAGAAGCTCTACCGCACTTCGGAAGAGGTGGAGAGCCTTATCGAGAAGTGAGGCTGATTGGGGCGGATTGTCCTATCCCACATGGATGTCCCGTAGATCCGCATGGGCATCGAATGGACTTGTTTTATTGTCCAAATAAAATATAAGTTTGGAAATAAAACATTTTCTTGCCTGTTATTAAAAACATATGGATATATTTGCGACTATCAATATTTGTTAGTGTTTCTTATTACTTAAAATGTTATAATCATGAATTTTAAAAGATTTTCTGGGACAATTTTGCTATGCTCAAGTTTCCTTATGCTCCACGCACAAGGTCTTGGCGAGGATCAAATCTTCGATGCGAACGTGACGATTAAGGGTTACACGTTGATGGATAACGGAGGAATTGTGAATAAATCTCTTTCTGTTTATACGGGTTATGTGGGTGATACGCCCGATACGGAACAGCACATTCAACTATCTGGAAATGAGACGAGTTATGGAGCTATCATACCTGCGATAGCATCTTTGTCGAAGTATGGTACGTTGATGCCTTTGAATTTCCATTCCAAGGATTTTAATTTCATAGGTGGTTCGGTTCGCATTGATAGTACGTTAACTGTAGTGGGCGAAAGTTCCCTGCAAAACACGTTGTCCGTATTCCCTATAAAAGGTGCGCCGTACAATGTGAAGATTTCTGCGGATGACATGACCCCAACCATAAGTTTCGGGGGGAAAGATAGGCAGTCTATTGCTGGAAAATTCAAGGCTTCTTCGTTCTCCTTCGTTGGAGGTCCTACGGTTTTCGACACGACGGTAACCGTGCAGGGATCTTTGAGGGTGTATGATGAGCTATTTGTATGTCCGAATATCGCAGCTCCATTAGGCGTAAGTATCATGTCAGGGGATAATTATACTCCGACAATCATGTTCCAAGGTCCGAAAAGCGGTATCGAAAGAGGAAGTATCAAGGCATCTACGCTTTCCATCGAAGGCAAGGTGGGCATAGGAACCAATACGATCGACGAAAATGTGCAGTTGCAGGTTGCAGGCAAAATCTTGTGCAAGGGCGACATCGAGGTGGCTAGCATCGACGCCAGCGATATTAAGACCAATGACATCACCGTTAAGATGAATGACGTGGCGGACTATGTGTTCGAGGAGGGCTATGATCTGAAGAACTTGTCGGAGGTGGAGGCTTACGTCAATGCGAACAAGCACTTGCCAGGTATTCCTTCGGCTGCGGAGATCGAGAAGGATGGTGTCAGCCTCTCTAAGATGACCAACCTGTTGTTGGAGAAGGTCGAGGAGTTGACTTTGCATATGATCCAACTGGAGAAGGAGAATAAGGCGTTGAAGGCTGAGGTGCAGAGTTTGAAGAAATAACCATAGCATTATTGTATCATGAAACATATAGTCCTTTTATTGTTACTTTCTTTGTCTATGTCCGTAAACGCCTCCGTGGGCGATCCGGGCATGAACGGACGGGTGAGTAATCCGAGCGATTATGGGCTTCCCATGGTTCATTCTGCGCCTATGGTTGATAGCCTAAGCGTAAGAGGCACAAATGGTTATCTGATCGTAACCACAGATAAATATAGCACGGCTGTCGCAAAACTTGTCAGATGGAAAACGATTCAGGGTTTTAATTGCATCGTTTTGTCGAAACCTTCGTGGGCGGATTGCGATGAGGTCCTTTCCGAGATAAAAAAGATGTACGATTCGGTTGCCCCTAAGTATTTGCTGATCTTCGGAGATAACGAGGATGTGCCGTCCACTCATTATGCGTGTGAACATGCCCAGGAAGATCTAGGCGTCCCTTATTTTTTGTCTGATGTGCCATACACGACGTTGAGTTCGCCTCTGCGCATACTTCGGCCAGACATGATTCATGGAAGAATATCCGTCTCGAGTGAGTATGAGGCTGGTGTGGTGGTTGATAAAATCGTCGATTACGAAAGGTATCCTGTTGAGGATGAGGAATTTTATAATACATCCACGCATTATACGGTTCCGGCGGATGTGGTGGATGGAAACGGTGATGGCATACAGGATGATTATTTCCTGCTTAATTCGGAGCTTATCCGTAATTATATGATGGGTTGGGGCAAGACGGTAAATCGGGAGTATATATATGGCAGGAATCTCCCAACGCAGTACATGGATTATTGCTTCCAGCGTGGATATTTGGTGTCGGAAGATCTCCAGGATCCTAGTGTGTGGCAAGCTACCAGTGCGTCGTTGTCTGAGGAGATAAACAAAGGTCGTTTTTATGTCCTATATTCCGGGCATGGCGGTATTGATGGCTGGCACGGGTTTACTGTCTCTGATGTCGCTGGTTTGGCGAATGGAAACAAACTGCCTGTCGTGTACAGTGCGACCTGTTTGTCCGGTTCATTTGGTGAGCCTTCTTGTTTCGCGGAATCCATGCTGAGGAAGGAAGACGGAGGAAGTGTGGGCGTTGTGGCCGCATCGATGACTTCTCATTTTTTGTGGACTGAGGCATTGGACATCGGTATGTTTAACTCGATCTATCCGGATCCTGGAATTAGAGCTAATATCGGGGAATATGACGTTCCTCAGTGGTTTCTGGATACAAGGAAGATGGATAACGGGGAACCTTGCTACGAAATGGGTGAGGTGTTGCAGAAAGGTAAGTTTAAAATGGTGGAGATGCTGGGGGACACGGCTATAATCGATTCTATAATAATTTATATGTTTCATTATTTCGGAGACCCAAGCATGGAGATCTATACTGAAACGCCGGCTTGTTTCGATCCTTCCATTGTCCAGGATGGTTCCACCGTCACGGTGAACACGAATGGCGTCAATGGTTGTAAGATCGTGCTGAGCAGCTTGTCGGGCGACCGGATTCTTGTAAAGGAGAACGCTGATTCTGTTGATTTTACGGATGTGACATTCCCTTATACCGTGTTCATCTCTAAGCATAATTACAAACCGTATGTGATGCATTCGGTGGATTATCTGCAAGATGAAAACGTCAAATACAACAGGGATATCCTTGCGGATAGTATTGTCGTGGGCAATGACGTGACTTCCCTCTACGGAAGTGGAGATGTGGTTGTGAATGGTGGCAAACTGACCCTCGTGGCGAAGAACTCCATTCAACTAAAGCCTGGATTCAAGACGAATGGTGGAAAACTGTTGGTACACAAGGGGACGGATTATAACTGTCCATTCAGTTATGATGAACCGGTTAGTGTATTCAATGGTTCGCAGATGGTTCCGGAACCTGAAGATTCGATCTTGACGAAGTCTGTCGATCTAGCATCTGCGGACGGCTCCATTTATGTGGATGGTAACGCATTGGTTCTTAGATTTATAAATCCTACAGATGTCAAGGTGTATGACATGTTGGGAAGAGTGGTTTACACCTACCCTAGCCTTCGACAGGGACGCGTGAATCTGAGCCGTGGCGTTTACTCTGTGAAGTATGGTGATTCCGTGAAAAAGATTCTGATAACGGAGGAGAGATAGTTTTTCCTCTTCCGAGGTTGATAGCACCGTTGGAGCAATCCTTCGGTGCTTTTTTATGGGTGATTATTCTATGATGCTCTCTGACTCTCCGCTATGCCTCTTCCTGTTTTTCTCCACCACCTCCTTTGACGTGTTGGCGTAGCAGTAGACGCAGAAGTGGCTGCATGTGTTGTACATGCCGATGTCCTTGCTCGTCATGCAACCGCAGGCGAGGCGCTGTCCCTTGTCCTTCATCTTCTCGGGCGAAAGGGCGGGGCGGCTGAAGTCGGGTCCGAAGAGGGAATTGCCTTCGGGCAGTTTGCCGTAGCAGAGGTAGTGGAGCAGTTCCTTGTCGTCGGGCCACAGCCGTTTCATCAGTTCTCCGTCGACGCAGCGGTTATGTTCGATGCCATAGCGCGCGAGGTCGATTTGTTCGCCGCAGGTGGCGAGTTGCAGGTCCCAGCCCTCTTGCTGCCAGCGGTCGCGGCATTGAGCGAGCCCCTCGGCTATTTCGTTCATCTGGGCTTGTGTGAACTCCGCCTGTTCGATGCTCTCCTTGGAGTAGTGGGAGGATTCCTTCACGAGGTTAGCTTGCACCTTGCGGTAGCCTAGTATGTCGATGAAGCTGAAGACCAGTTTGTCGGTCAATCCTTTCAGTCGGTTGCCTAGGTTCCACACCTTCACGAGCAGGTCATGTGGGGAGAGGGTAGGGGTGACGATGAGCGGGTCGAAGCGCCAGATGACACGTTCCTTGCCGATCTGTTCCGAAAGTTGGCGGAAGGTCTCCACCCGTTGGTCCACGCTAGGCACGTTAGGTTCGAACCCTTCCTGGTCATAGTCGTTGAGGGTGAATTGGAAGTAGTAGTGGATGCCCCGCTCGTCCAGTTCGTGCAGCAGGGGGAGCAGCGGACGAGGGTTTTTCGTCCAGAAGACCACCACCTTACAGTTTTGGAAGGAGATGTACATCGGCTTCTGGTTGAACGGGTTGTACCACACGCAGTAGCCCGCCCGCAACCGGTTGATGAACCACTGCGCATAGAACGCCGGCACGTCCGTCGATCGGCTGGCGGAGATGATGACGGGTGCGGAGGCTTCGATGAGCTGGCCGGAGGGGGTCTTTATGGTGGTTTTGTCGGGCATGGAGATGGGGATGTTTGGACTATTCTTTGGAACATTTATATGCAAATATATTGCTTTTATGGCGAGAAGTTCGGTTGTGTGGAAAAACAATTGCGGTTTTGTGGCGCAATATATTGTTTCAATGAGGGAAAACAGTAATTTTACAAGCGGAATGTACTTATGGATTTATGAAAAATTCAAATTTGGGTTACTTGGGAATTTTTCGAAGAACTTGAAAATATCGAAATCAATTATGGAGACAAATAATAACACAGAAACTCATCCATTCGCAGCAGTTCATCCTACGGAAATCATTAAAGATGAGATAAAGGCGAGAGGAATATCACAAAAAGAACTAGCTTTCAGAATGGGAATGGAGACCTCTAATCTGAGCAAGTTGCTCAAGGGGGAGGACATCACTCCTGCCGTTGCGGCCCAATTGGAGGTGGCGCTTGATATCCCTTCTGAGTTTTGGCTAAACCTGCAGTCTCAGTACGAGATTGATTCGTCAATTATCCTTTCCAAGTAATACCTCAAATTTATCTTTGATGTGTTTTCGGATCTTTGAGAGGAAACATGTTCCCTCGTCGATTGTCCCTGCCTTTTCTACTCTTTCCGAAATCTCTCTCAAGGTAATGTCTGATTGTGTGTGGCTGAGAATGCTCAATACCATTCCTGGCCAGTGAACATATAGG
This sequence comes from Paludibacteraceae bacterium, assembly GCA_045226255.1. Lineage (GTDB taxonomy): Bacteria > Bacteroidota > Bacteroidia > Bacteroidales > Paludibacteraceae > UBA1181. Next base: position 44,391 of record JBGVCG010000018.1, read on the forward strand.
TCTGGCGGTCCGTATACCCCACGTTTCTCCATTTCGGATTTGAACGACTCATGGTATATCGATTTGAGAGTCAAGTGGTTGCCGAGACCCAAGTAAAAAGGCACCCAACCTTCTGGCGCCAAGTGATCAAAAGAGTTGAATATGCAATCCTTCAAGGTTGGTACGACTTTCAATAGATGTTTGTACTTCAGCTTTGCATGGAGGTCCGCATAATTGGTGTAATATATTTGGCCATTTATATCAATAATGCATACGCTTCCACCATCTCCACATGCTCCTGCTTTAGCATACGAAAATGCTACAATATCAAGGTTGCAATACTTTTTGTAATTCGCTTCTTCAATTTTGATGATCTGTAACATGGTGGCTTTATATTAGCGGAAAGACATCGTTATAACACAAAAGTAATGATTTTTTAATATCAAGAATATGCATGCAATTATTCGTAATCATATTCCCCGAATTTAGCCTCAAGTGGGGGACAATTTGTCCCCCTGTTTGCCTATTGGTGTAGGCGGGAAAGCCTACAAGATGTAAGCCTATGAAATAAGGGTGATTTTATCATTTTTGATAGGCCATTTAGCTTCTTTACTAGCTTTCAGAATGGGAATGGAGACCTCTAATCTGAGCAAGTTACTCAAGGGGGAGAACATTACTCCTGCCATTGCTGCCCAATTAGAGGTGGCGCTTGATATCCCTTCTGAGTTTTGGCTAAACCTACAGTCTCAGTATGAGATAGATTTCAGGAACGTGGCTTTAAGGGACGAGCATGAGGCGGCCGCCATTAAAAAGGAAAGGATCCTTTCCGACATTCTAAACCTTCCTGAGTTATACAAACGGCTGTCCATTCATCCGTCGTTGTTCATTCAGGACAAGTTGTCCCAATTGGAAGAGTTGTTGGGATTCCCTGCCCATGAAATCGGGCACCAACAATTCGTTATGCAGACACGCTATAAGAAAAGTGACAAGCTGGACGTTGAGGAGAAGAACCAGACGACGTGGCTCTTGTTGGCCTACATCGCATCTAAAAACAACCGACCGAAGGAGTCCTTTGCAAAGTCAAATGCGAAAGATGCCGCTTTGGAGATAGCCGAGATGACCCATAGGGGAGGCATAAAGGAAGAAGACATAAAGAATATCCTTTACAGTCATGGCATATCGTATCAGGTAGTTACGAAGCTGGAGAAAACACCCATTGACGCAGTAGCCATCCAGATGACTGATTATCCAGCCATTGTGGTGACACACCGCTATAATGACATGAGTAAATTGATATTTAATGTCCTGCATGAGCTTGGGCATATTGCGCTACACATGGATAGGGACAAAGAGACGATATTTATCTCTTCGGACGAGACCTATTCCAGAGAAAACAAGACGGAGAAGGAGGCGAACAGATTCGCCGAAGACATTCTCATCCCAAGGGAGATATGGAGCAAGATGATGTCCGCAGGCACCAAAAGTTTGTCGAATCAGTATATTCTAAAGAAACTTGCGCAATTAGCATCAGAGTACCATCTCAACTATAACATTGTCGTGGAAAGATACCGATACGAATCAAACCGCTATGGAATTGGGGTGAAGGGGGTGGCTATTGGGTAGGCATGTATTACTTGTTTCTAATTGTTAATACGACCAAAATTTGCCACTACTGGCGTTTTTTAGTCATCCGCATTCTGTTGAATGAATAAAACCCATTATTTTTGCATTACCAAAAAGTGCCAATGATGGCAAAAATTAGGAATAATATGAAGGAAATCAAACGAGATAGATGTCTTAACCAGCTGATAGATAGCCGACAGAATGGCTTTATCAAAATCGTGACAGGAATCTGCAGATGTGGCAAGTCATATCTACTGAATGTATTGTTCTATCACTATCTATTAGATAATGGGGTGGCAGAAGACCACATTATTCGTATTGATCTTGAAGATCGTTTGAACAAGGAACTGAGAAATTAACATAATAATTATGGAAAATCAATTTATCCAAGAGTTTGAAATCATCGGCCTTTTTGGCTATAAGAATGTATGCATTACATTCAATCATTCTACCCTGATAGTAATAGGTGAGAATGGATTCGGCAAGACAAGTATCTTGAATGCTCTTAATTTCCTAATTACGCACTCATACAAGCGTCTATTAGAGATTAAGTTTGTTGCAATAAAACTAACTATAGATGGCAAGGAGTTCTCCTATGAAAGAAATCTGATAGAACAGTATTCTTCCTATGTTGATAGAAAAGACAACGAAGACCATTCCATTATTGATTATGTAAGACGAAATACAGACAAAAAAGTTTTTTTGACAGCAGTAAATTTGATTGAAACTGGAAAACGTAGGGATTTCTTTACTTTTGTGAATAATGATGATTTCTTGAAAACGATTCCTGGTAATTTGTTGTATCAAGAATTATTTACCTGGAATGAGCAGACAAAGGCTTTCAGTGATTTTCACGTTATGGAAAATCTTATTGATAGTTACGGCTATACCGTTCTTTTCTATCCAACTTATCGAAGAGTTGAAGTTGATTATCAGAGTCTATTCCCTCTCGGAGAAAGACGAAGATTGATGCATTATGAGGAGGAAAGAAACAATGAACATGAGGATATGAATATCCGTTTCGGAATGATGGATGTGAATGGACGCATTAAAACAATTACAGATATTATCCGAAAATCATCATTGGAAGGTTTTACAAACGTATCAGGTGACGTTATTCACCAGATGCTAGATCAGAATTCTGGTGCTAAACACGAATTAAATTGTACAGAAGAAGAATTAAGAATAGTCCTTGATCGAACAGGTAGTAAACTGAATGAAAGTGACAAATCTGTTATATTGGATCAATTTAAGAATCATGACAAGGCCCTATTAGGGAACGATTTCCTTTTGTTCTATTTACAACAACTATTGATGATATACAGAAGTCAAGAAAGGTACGACTCTGCAATCAACATGTTTTGTGAGGTTTGCAATAAGTATCTGAGTGACAAGAAGTTTGTGTATGATGCAAGTAATGTGTCACTTGAAATTTACCGTTGTGTCGATGGTAAGCCTGTTATATCGCAAGATAACAATGTTCAATTGAATCAATTAAGTTCGGGCGAAAAACAAATTGTTTCCATCTTTTCTCAAATTTATTTGGAACTTGATAAAAAGTATGTCGTATTGTTTGATGAGCCAGAGTTATCATTGTCAATATACTGGCAGGAGAATCTGTTACCTGATATTATTGCATCAGGCAACTGTAAATTCTTAATGGCAGTAACTCATTCTCCATTTATCTTTGGTGACAAGTTGAAACAATATACTATTGGAATGCATGAATTTATAAAGAGATAATGACTGATCAGAATTTTACTCCAAATGCATTGGCCAAGAAAAGAGATGAAGCTTCAGTTGTCTATTCTAAATTCACTTTGCTTATCCCAAAATTTGGTGAAGATGCTATTTATTGTTTTGTAGAAGGCTATGACATGCCTTACTACAGTTCTATTGTCCGAAATGTTTGTCGAAAAGTTCCTGTAGGAATTAAGTGTAATTGCAAAAGTTCTGTCATTGCTGCTAATAAATTTATAGAAACAAAAGAAGATTGTAGTAGGTACACAAAACGGTATTTTGTGGATCGAGACTTTGACAATAACGACAATCTACCTAACACAATTTTCATTACAGATGGTTATGCGATAGAAAACTACTATCTGTCGGATAAATGTGTTAGTAGCATTCTTGAAACTGAATTTAATATGTCAAGAGCAGAATATCCTGACAATTACACTAAGTGTATGGATTTATTCCATTCAGAACATGAAAAGTTTTTAGAAGGGATATCATTATTTAATGCATGGTATAGTTGTCTTTATAGCAACCCAGATTGGGATAGAAGCGAGGTGTCACTTGATGAATGTTTTCCTAAAGAATGGCTTTCTTTGAAAATTGGCGATATAAGATATTCATATAACTTGTCAGACATTGAGATGAAGTATAATAAGGCACCTCACATGGAAGAATCTCTTGTCAATGAGGAAAAAACAAAACTACTAGCAAATGGTTATATGTTCTATCGAGGTAAATACGAGATGCAATTTTTATTTGAATTTTTGAGGTTTATTCAAAATGAGCCTAAAAAATCTCGTGTTTATAGTGTTGCCTCGTGCCATATACCCTTTTGTCAGAGCACAATGTTATCAACATTTTCACAATATGCAGATGTTTCAGATAATTTATATCGATACATAGAAACTGGCAATCGGGAATGTATGAATAAAGAAATCTAGCTAGGGTTTATGCATTATTTAAATGAACATTCATGTTTGTGTAGCAAGACACAAAAAAGACTTGTATTTGTGCTCTATAACATCATGTTTAATTTGAGTTTTGTTTGTACCTTTGCATTAACAAAAGAAAGGAATATATAGAAAAGGACAAGAAAGAATAGGATAAGCATCACACGGATGCTTCTTGATTTTATTGACTTATAACATTAAGAATGCTTATGGCGTTCTTTATTTGTGCCAAAACCTCTTTAGTTACTGATAATTAGTGGTGACTAATTTTAAGGAGGCATAGTAGGTTTTCCGTTACATTGATGAAGGAAAGTAAATTCCAAATCCTAATGAAAAAAAACATTCGGCAAACCTATTTTTGTTTTGACACGACGAAAATCTTTTCTCTTGGATTGATGCTATTTAACACAATATCATCTGTTACTTCCATTACATTCGTTTTAAAACCAACCGATTCCAATCGCATCAGATAATCATCCTGAGTATATATCCTTTTATGAAACCTGTGTCCATATCTGATTTCAGATTCACGATAACTGATAACTCCTATATGTTCAATAGTTTTAAGTATTTTATTTGATATTGGGACTTGCAAAATAGCTGTTCCTCCTGGTTTTAAAACCCTAAAAATCTCTCGCATGGCCTTTTTATCATCTGTTATGTCTTGCAATACATGATTACACACAACATAGTCCATGCTATTATCCGCAATATCTAAATTAAGTAAGTCCATCTGAATAAGATAATTTGGATATTCATACCCATGTTCGAAAGAGTCAATTGGCAAATAATTTAAGTTTTCCTTTTTCAAAAAGATACACGCAAGGCAGTTTTCAGGTGCAACATGAAGAAAATTACAGTCTTCATCACCATCTATTAGGTTCGTATAATGTTTTAGATACAAAAAAACAAGTCTATCACGATCACTACCTTTGCATCTGTGACAACGTTGAAATCTATGACCGGATCCTATAACATCAAGCTCTTGCAATACAGGGAATTCAGAACCGACAGGCAACAAAGGGAATGTTGTATCACCACAAATCGGACAGCAGTATTTCCCATTTAATACATTATTCATTGACATACAATTCTTTGGTTAAACACATACCAATCTATTGTTTTCTTTATCCCCTCTACGATATAAGTATCCGGAACATAGGATAAGTATTTTTTAGCTTTTTCAATACTTGCTTGAGAATGAGCTATATCACCTTTCCTAACTGGTCCATAATTTTCTTTCACGTTTTTGGGAAGCAATTGTCGTTCCCCCAACTCCTCTTTTATCAGTGCTATCAGATCTCGTATAGTAGTCTGCTCACCGCATGCTGTATTGTATATCTGATTTACAGCGCATCGGTTTTCTGTCTCCATCGCAAGGACATTCATTTTTATAGCATTATCGATGTAAGTAAAGTCACGACTATATGAACCGTCTCCGTTTATAATAGGGCACTCTCCGGTTAAACATTGTTTGATAAATAGAGGTATTACTGCGGCATAAGCACTATTCGGATCTTGTCTTTCTCCATATACATTGAAGTATCTAAGTCCAATATATTCCAACCCATAAAGTTTAGAAAAAATATCTGCATATAACTCATCAACATATTTTGTTAGGGCGTATGGAGAAAGAAGCTTTCCTATGCTATTTTCCTTCTTGGGTAAGTCAGTATTATCTCCATATATTGAGCTGCTTGTCGCGAATATGAATCTTCTCACTCCACAATCTCTTGCAGCTACAATCATATTTAGGAAGCCACCTATATTAACTTCGTTCGTGAGAATCGGATTATCAATACTTCTAGGTATACTGCCAAGGGCTGCTTCATGGAAAACAAAATCAACCCCCTTTGTTGCTCTTTGACAAGTATGCAGATCACGAATATCCCCTTCTATAAGGTGAAATCTTTCTTTGTGGTAGTTAATAAGATGTTGTATGTTTGCTTTGTGTCCAGTTGAGAAGTTGTCTAAACATGTCACATTATGGCCTTTTTTTACAAAGTAATCACATAAGTTAGACCCAATAAAACCAGCACCTCCCGTAACTAATATATTGCTCATAATTTCAACTATTTAGAAATGAAAGAATTTCATTTATCGCTTCTTTATTTCCTGGGTGGAAACCATTCTGAGCACAAGTGCTATTTATCGATTTCGTACACAGCTGCGCAAATTCGTTAGGAAGGATTCCTATATCAGCAACTCTTATATTTTTCACATTCAAGTTATTGATATTCTGTTTTTGCTCTTCCTTCCTATAACTACAGCCTGTTACAAAGGAAATGGATGGAATACCAAGAAAAGCTAACTCACTCAATGTATTCCTACCCGATCTGGTAATGATTAAGGAAGCATTGCTATAGATTTCTCGCGAATCTAAAATCCCTTCATAAATGTGGGTATTATTGCATATTTTCATTGACGATAATTTATCATATATGTTAGAGCTAGAACATATTATATGCCATGAATAGTCAAGCATGTAATAAGCGGTTTCGCAACATAAGCGTGCGATTTCTATAGAATTTTCAATGAATTCATCTCCAACATTAACTGTTCCTCCTCCCAATATACAATAAATCATTTTATCTGGGATGTTAGACAAGCTTAGAACTTCTTTTCTAATGATAGTACTAAGACTAACTAACTTTTTATATGGATAGGAGGTCGTAACTCTTCGAGTGCCATGTACAATAGCTAGATCCGCCATTAAATAATGGTAGTTGAAATAATCCATAGGTTCCCTTTCGTTTGTTGGATTACAAACGTCAGAAGGATTCAATAATGCTACAATTTTCAAACGCGGGTATGATATTCGTAAAGACATTAATATCAATGGTTCCCCATCAATTATCACCATATCTGGCTGGTATGACTTAATTATCTTATGAATATGTGCCCCTGCTTGATTTGTAGGAAGAAGCCCAATCGAGCAGTAGTCCAATGGAGAAACATCAATTAATTCTCCCATACCTCGAGTAGCTAGATACTGATTCCCTTGCAAATAGGTTGTGACTTTTATGTCTATATTAAAATCATCCCTTAGTGATTCCAGAAGAGTCATACCCCCAACGACCCTACCCAAACCAGGAAATCCTCGTAATATGCCTAATATTTTCTTCATTTTCCAAAAATCCGATAAATGTCTGATATGAAATATCTTCTAATATGCAGGTTGTCTACTCCAAGAATACAGCCTCCTTCTGTCAACGAAAAAGCATATTTGTAATACTTGCCGACCATGTTCTGAATATAGGTATTACTTGCACCATAAGGATACGCATATGTGTCGGAATAACCCACCATATCGATTAAAGTTTTCTGAGAGTCTGCCAATTGATGTTCTATCTCCAGATCATTCAATTTAAGCAAATTATGATGCGAAACACCATGGGAGGCGATTTCCCATCCTGCGTTAGCAAGGTCCTTTATCTGATCTATATTCAAGTGAATACGTGCTTTTGAATCCTTATAATTCCATGTATTATATTTCCCAAATAGGGAAGTACAGACAAATATGGTAGCAGTAAAATGATATCTTTTCATAATCTGCTTAGCATATTCATGAACTCCATTATATCCGTCATCAAAAGTACAAACAATCCACTTCCTTTGTTCCTCGTTGCTTTTAGCAACATAATCACGCATCGAACACAGTCCAATGCCTTTTTGGTGTATATACTCTACGAATTCCGAAAAGACAGTTGTCGGAGTTGTGATATTATCATGGGTTTGACCTGATATATCATGAAGAGTAACGGCTATCACATTTTTTACAGGTAATTCAGTAGAAGCAGGTTCAGTAGAAGAAACAAGTCTTTCCCATTGGAACTTTACTTTTTCTTTATTACAGTTTTCAGCCAACCTGTTGCACAATTCTTTGTATTTTGTAGACTTGTCTCCAAGGTTGTTCAATCTGTTAATAGATTCAGCCATGTCCTTTGAATCAAAACTATTAAATACAATTTCAGGGAAAACATCTTTTGCAATCTCTGCAACATACCCAGTAGGAGTTGTCGCAATAGCGACTCCAGCAGATAATGCCTCAATTACCGCATTAGAATGACCTTCACACACAGATCCTTGGACGTAATAATCCCATTGTTTCATTTGTAAGGCAAGTGACTCTCTGTCCATCTTGCCAATGAATGAAACGCAGTCCGTAATGCCAAGTTTTTCAACTATGGTGTTATATTCTTTTAGCAAGTCAGTATCAACATTGCCAACAAAATCAAAAGAGACTTTGGAACATGTGAGAGCCTTTAATTCGGCAACCATTTGTAGGAGATTGGCTATGCCTTTTTTCTCATTCAGGAAAGAAGATGCGCACCCCATTCTTATACTTTTAGGGTCATTTTGAGTCCTAATCTCCTGAAATAAAGTTTCCATGTAATTTGGAATTATGTAGATTTTAGACTCTTTGATATCGCATGATGAAAGGACATTCCTCTTCATCTCTTTAGACAAGCATACGATAAACTTAGCCTTTCTGCAAGCATTCACCATATACCAATTATCTTCGGATGACCATTTAGAAAGATTAATATCTGATCCTCTTAAGCTTAATATAAAGGAGGCATTTATTCTTTCTGAAAGGAGTGATGCATAATAACCATTGAAGTTACCTCCAAACCCAATTACAATATCAAAGCCATTATATTTATAGCTCTCCATTTTGAGCTTTGATTCAAATTCTAAGCCTGCGGAGACACTTCCACTATAACCACCCTTTGCGATAGGGAAGACAGAATTTCTTGAGTTAGCAATTTCAACTATATTATCTTCTGCTAGCATCTTTCGGAGTTTAGCACAAGAGAGAGATAAACCTCCTCCATCCAAGCCAATCTCATTAGTTACAATTAAGATCTTCATTCGTGATATATTAATTCGTAAGTCTTAATATCTTTATTAACAATTAGTCCAGGAAAGCCAAAGTGCCTCTATTTGTCTAACAATACTTTCTCCTCCTTTTGTAAGGTCAAGTTTTACACTTGCTTTTTTCAGAATACATGGTTGTAGAGTTAGATTCGGCAGTATCCTTAACTCACTATATCGTCTACATGATTCAAAGTCCTTCGAGAAACACGGAGAATCAATATATACCAAACTACTCTTATGTCCACTATGCAACAAAGTCCACTTTAAGGCTCCTGTCTTTTTATCCTGAAAGTCAATAGCATAGCTTTCAATGATAGGCTTAAGTTCCTTTAAGAAATTTTCACTACCCTCTAAACCTAATTGGGGAAGTAACTTAATTGGCAAACCCTTTTCAACACCAAAAAGGATCAATTGCCTTGTTTTATCCACATCATTCGATTGGATAACAGTATTTAACCCAACCTCTATTCCTGCTGACAAGCATGTGTCTATGTTTGATATAACCCTGTCTATTTGACCTGTGCCCGTGCTATTTCGAAAATCATCAGGGGAAACATAAGGGAATTGGATGTTCAACTTGATATTCAACCCTGTTAGGCTTTTAATCTGTTCGTCTTTGACTCTTGACAGATTTGTGGCACAACTTATGTCGCATTTAAGGTTCTCTCTTGCATAAGTAATCATCTCAACCAAATCTGGGTGTAGGAATGGCTCTCCTCCACTAAAGTTAAACTCGCTTAAAGGTTCTCCCTTAATGGCATCCACTAATAATTTGAAGTCACGTACATTTAAGTTCTGTAATGACGACACTTTCTCTTGTCCCTCATTATGACAGAAGGCGCACTTATAATTACATTTATTTGTAACAAGAATTCTGATTTTGTCCCAACCAATACTCATATCCTTCTATTAATATGCCTTATAATCTTGAAAATCATTACATCGAGAACAAATATTAATTCGCTTATTCTTGAGTAGTGATAATTTGATTTTCTCTAACTCTTTATTATTCCAGCAGTCTAAAAGGTTGTCCTTCATTGCGTTACCAAATTTTGTATCATAGAGAAAATCATCACAACAAAGGAGTATGTCGCCGGTATAGGCTATTGTCAACTTCCTAAAGGGAAAATTACAGAAACCATAATCCTCTTTGACAAAATCCTGGGGTATATTACCTGCATAATTCGGCCATCGTTCATCCGTACGTCGGAAATGTATGTCAACCTTAGGATTATTACCGTAAGCCTCCATTATTGATGCTATATTTGGTGTGAGTAGTCTAGGATTCTTATCCCTATCATCCCGATAATCGTTGATGTTTACATTGTCTAGACCTAATGAAAATAGTCTGTCCAACTTCCCTAAAGAAAGTAATTTGCCGTTTGTCGTCATATCAAGGAAAAGACGTTGAGACTTACTCTTGGCATACAAAATCATATCTTCTAGTCTGTCATCCAATAAAGGTTCATTGGATAGCATCAATGCCACTCTTCCATTATAGTTCAACTCACACAATTGGTCAATAATGGTTGTATAGCAGTCCCATTTCATTATACCTAACTTCTTTTTATTAAAATGGTGGGGACAGAATGAACAATTATTATTGCAATCTGTGCGAGTTTCTATTAGGACCTGCTTGAACATAGGGAACATACCGTGTTCATTGTAATATTCTTGCAGGTATGAGATGTCAGATGAGTGCAATTCCGCACATTTTCTAACTGATTTATTGTCTATTTGTTGGATCATCTTTTAAAGCTGGAGCTATATATGATTTATATTTTTGTAAACCACTAATCGTTAGATGGTTTTCTCTTACTTTCTGAAGGTTTGGACAGTGAAAGCATGGATAATCTTCTTTGGGTTCCTCTCCTTCAAAAAGGATATCCTTTAGTTTCTGATAGTATTCACTCTGCTCCCATTCGGAGATGTTTGTTTCCAACACATTTCCCATCACCTTCCACTTGTTTACGCAACATCCAAGAATATCACCATTCCAGTTTATTTGAGGACTGGAGAAACATTGATAACAAGGAACTTTATATTCACTTTTATGCAGTTCCTTATATTCATTCCTATCCGCTACACCTAGGCCGCTTTCACGTCGTACAAATTCTTTATTTATTACCGGAGAAAATGTAGAATAGTTTAGCTTAGGATTAAAAACCATATTGTATTTCTTGCACAGCTGTTTAACAAGAGGTATTTCATGTTCATTGTGTCCGAAAATAATGAACTGCCAGGATAATTTTGGAAATTCGCTGGCATACAAATCCTTATAATAATTAAGTCTTTCGATATTGGCAAATACTTTATTGAGATTCCCATTTGTTCGATATTTCTCATAAGTTTCTTGGGTAGCTCCATCAATTGAAATATTTAGATATTGCACTTTGTATTTTGCCAAATATTCTAAAACCTCTTCTTCTACATAATTAAAATTTGTCCCGTTGCCACAATAGAGTTGAACACCTTTTTCATAGGCAAATCGTATAATGTCTTTAATTTCTTTATTTAGGAAAATCTCTCCCCAGTTTGACATTTCAATTCTTCGAATTTGGGGGTTGTTGTACAAAAAAACTTTAAAAGAAGACAAAGAAAATTGTCCTCTTCCTACAATGCCATTGTGCGTAATACCTTTGGAGGTGGAACATTCTTTACACCTAAGTTGACAAATAGTAGAGAAGTCTATCGAACATTCTGTTATATGGGTGGACGTGTCCATGAATATTAATCGGCACAAATATGTTTAGAAATTTTTTCACGATTGTCCCGTGAAACAAGTCAAAGTAATTCAATGTATACCGACATATAAGTCCACCGTTGCATTCTCTTTGACAGCAAATTCAAAAGTTCCGAAGTTCTGAAGCGTCAAAGGAAAACGTCAGTAAACGTTTTTCTGTATATGTCCGCACCCGTAGTGGGTACGCCACAAAGGTAGGGGATAATTTTTAATAACAAGAAATTGCGTGTGATTTTTTCATAAGCATGTTCCCGCACTTAATTCCAAGTATCATATAGACGGATTGATCATGGATTTGGGGACCGGTCGGAAAGTGGTTGGATGATGTCTGTATTCCGTGCTAAATTTATACCGATGGCGTGATAATTAGTCGCCATGTGCCATCTTTCTCTACTCGTTGTATGTAGCCTTTGGTGGTCAGCTGCTTCAGTTGCTTGTTTACGGCTGCAACGTTGATACATCCATTTCCTCTTTGTTTTTGCAAGTTTTTGCCATTAAAGGTATATGATGTCTACCTTTTAAGCCGATTTCTTGCATTCCTTACATTGTGGCAAGTTTGGTTAGCTGTTGTCACATCTTCTTCGGGAGAAGGTATGTCTGGATGTGCTTCGAAGATACGAATTAATTATGAAAACCACGTAAGATACACTCAAAAGGAATGTGATTTTCTTCTCTTTTATTGTGTTTTGTTCAATTTTTTACTCTCGTATTTGAATGTACGCTAATGAAAGATTTTTCAGAATATTTGGCGGTTTGCGGGGAAGTGTGTAGATTTGCGGCCGTTTTTCGGAAAGGAAAGGCATAATGAGACAGCATGGAATGAACATATCATTAACGGCACATTTTCAAGGCTCAAAAGGCTTTGGCTGGATTTGTTATGTCTATTATGCAGGCATTACGAGGTGTGAACAACAAACGCATACTTTCCGACGAAAATCATTTGGTGAGATGATGGTAGCGACATAAGTGCTACTGACTACGATAAGAGATGCAATGAGACCGTTGGAAAGTGAACCCAGACTTTCCAACGGTCTTTTTTTATGCCCATTTATTCTTCTCCACACCCGACAATATGGGCTGCCATTCATAATCATTATTAACCGCGCAGCGATGCGCACAAACAGAAAAGTAAAATGTTAGAATTTAAGAAGTACAACTCCATTGAGAATTCTTTCGACAGAAAGTTCATGGAGAAGGTCATGGTAGAGATGCCCGCTGACCTTGAGTATGTGGTACAGGAGAAAGTGCATGGTGCCAACACCAGTTTTTTGTGTGATGGCAATGAGGTGAAGTTTGCCAAAAGGACATCTGTGCTCGCTGAAGATGAGAACTTCTACGAGTACGCCGAATTGCTGGAGACCTACAAAGACCGAGTGCTCAGTTTGTTCGGGAGGGTGAAAGCCAGATACCCAGAGATCTCCCATATCTCTGTGTTCGGTGAGATGTTCGGTGGCCGCTATCCCCACAGCGATGTAAAGGCGAGTCATGGTTGTACATTGATTCAGAAGGGAGTGTTTTACGCTCCCGAGCATGAATTCTACGCCTTCGACATATATCTTTTTGAGGGTGAGAACAGCAGGTTCCTGCCTGTGGAAGAGACGAACGAACTGTTCGAGGCGGAGGGTTTCTTCTATGCCAAGACTCTTTTCAGAGGTACGTTGGCTGAGTGCCTTAAATACCCGAACGCCTTTGAGAGTAAGATCGCCGAGAGTTTGGGGCTACCCGCCATCGAGAACAATATTTGCGAAGGTGTGGTTATCAGACCTGTGGTGCCGATGTATCTCAGAAATGGTTCTAGAGTGCTCATCAAGAACAAGAACGAACGGTTCTCTGAGAAGAAGAGTGTCAAGACTCGCAACAAACTTCTTGCTGAGCCTGCCCCAAATAATGATAGCGAGGCTTTGAAGATCCTGCTCGCGGAAGTTGAAGCTTATGTTACTGAGAACAGGCTGACTAATGTGGTGAGCCATATCGGCGAGGTGCATTTCCCGCAGGATTTCGGCAAAGTGGCGGGGCTCTTCTCCAAGGATGTGCTTGACGATTTTCTTAAAGAACACGGCGACGCTTACACCGCCCTCGACAAGGGTGAGCAGAAGTCGCTGAACAAGAAATTAAACAAGCTATGCACAGCTTTCGTGAAAGGTGTCCATATGAGTCAGGCCTCTATGCTTGAGTGATTAACAAAAGCCGCCCGAAGTCTTCCTCCGGGCGGCTTTCTCTTACAATATCACGTATTCCTTTGGCTTGAAGTTGTCCTCCATGCACCATACGTGCGCCTTGCCGTGCTGCATGCGGAACACCTGAAGGAAGGCGAAGAACGCCTCGTCGCCTTGCTGCGCCCTCCATGGCTGGAGGAACTTGCGTGACGGGTGGTTGACGATCTCTTCCTTTATAGCCCGCTCCTCGTCAAGCTCGAATTTGCCCTCCACGCGTATCTGGTATTTGCCGCAGGAGAAGCAGACCTCGGCGCGCGGGTCGGCCACCAACTGGCGGTATAGATCCTTCGTCACACCGGTATGGAACACGATGCCTTCCTCGTCGGCTTTGTACATCAATATGCCTCGTACGTGAGGCTGCCCATTGTCATTGGTCGCAACGTACATCACAGGATGTTCGTTCATCAGTTTGAAAAGTTCTTCTTTTGTCATTGTGTAAATGTTTTTATTGTTATCTCCTTCCCCCAATCTCTTCGTATGTATGTCCTGGCTTGGGTACATCTTCATCCGTACAGGTATTGCGGTTTTCACAAAGTTACACGAATCCGCCTGCACTTCCAAGAGGGTTCCTCCCTCCTAATGTTAAAAAACGCTTTATTTATGGCTATTTCTCGGTAATTTGGCAGGCGCTAGTTGTTCCAAATCTGCGGTTAATGTTGTACCTTTGCGCCCTGTTTGTGAAACTGCCCTGGTGGAACAGGGTATGATTGGATAAACCTAATTAATTAAGTAAGAGAGATTAATGGTTAGTGAGATTATATTGATTAGCATACATGGAGAGGATCGTCCTGGTGTGACTGCTTCCGTGACGGAGATTTTGGGTAGATATGGCACCACTATTCTGGATGTGGGTCAGGCGGATATCCACCATACGTTGTCGTTGGGTTTCTTGGTGAAGATTGATGACTCGAACGATTCGGGTAACATCATGAAGGAGATTCTCTTCAAATGTTCCGAACTGGGCATTCAGGTGCGTTTCTCGCCTGTCTCGTCGGATGAGTATAACGAGTGGGCTGGCAAACAGGGCCGTCACCGCTACGTCGTTACGATGCTGGGCCATGCGATCACGGCGCGCCAGATGGCTTTGGTCTCCAAGGCTGTGGCTGAGCAACATCTGAACATCGACTCCATCAAGCGTCTTTCCGGACGTCCTTCGCTGGACGTGCGGGAGCTGGAGAACGTGCGCTCCTGCATCGAGTTCTCCGTCCGTGGACAACTGCTGGACAAGGAGGCGCTCTCCCAACGTTTCATGGAGATCTCCTCGCAGGAGAATGTGGACATCTCCTTCCAGAAGGATGACCTCTACCGCCGCAACCGTCGCTTGGTATGCTTCGATATGGATTCCACGCTGATCAAGACGGAGGTGATCGATGAGCTGGCGGACCGCGCCGGCGTGGGCGACCAAGTGCGCGCCATCACGGAGTCTGCCATGCGTGGTGAGATCGATTTCAGCGAGAGCTTCCGCCGTCGTGTGGCGTTGCTGAAGGGACTGGACGAGTCTGTGATGCGCAACATAGCCGAGAACCTGCCGATCATGGATGGCGCCGACCGTCTGATGGGTGTGCTGAAGCGTTGCGGCTTCAAGATAGCGATCCTCTCCGGTGGTTTCACCTACTTCGGTCGCTACCTGCAGAAACGTTTCGGGGTCGATTATGTCTATGCCAACCAACTGGAGATCCAGGATGGTAAGCTGACGGGCAACTATGTGGGCGATATCGTGGACGGCAAACGTAAGGCGGAGCTGTTGAACCTTATCGCGCAGGTGGAGAAGATCGAGCTGGAGCAGGTGATCGCAGTCGGGGACGGTGCGAATGACCTCCCGATGCTGAACTTGGCGGGCTTGGGCATCGCTTTCCATGCGAAGCCTAAGGTGAAGGCGAACGCCCAACAGGCGATCTCCACCATCGGTCTGGATGGTATCCTCTACTTCCTTGGATTTAGGGATTCTCACATCGAGTCGCTCGTGTAGGGAGACGATGTGTCGCGGGGCGGAATGCCCTCATATATGGTTCAAGTGGGTTCGTCCAATGGTTGGATGGACTCACTTTTTTAGTTCCTTGGTGTATCTTTTCTTCCTGATGAAGTTGAAGCATACCCCGAAGAGTCCGAGGAGGACGAGCGGCAACGCTATGTTGGCGATCTGCCAGAAGGTGCGTTGGCCGATGATGGCGGGTTTGTTCAGGAGGCGCAGTTTGATCTCCCGTGAGCGGAGGGCCATCCATCCGTCATCGTCCGTGAGGTAGTTCACAGCGTTGAGGAGCAGCTCCTTGTTGCTGAATTGTTGGTTCATGTAACGGTCGTAGCCGAGCGGCAGGATGTTCATGTTCTCACCCTTGCCCTGCACATCGTTTCGGATGACGTCGCCGTCCGCGATGACAACCATCTTGGTCGGTTTGCTCTCCGTCAGCATCGGGTCTGACGTCGTCACGCCCTGAGGGATCATCCTGTTCTTGAATACGGAAGGGAATACGCCTTCCAGCACCGCTCCGAGGATGATGTTGTGTTTGTTGAAGTAGTAACCGTTCTTCTCCACGTTGATGACATCCATGCTGACGACGGAAGGAATGTTCTGCACGTGCGTACCGGTCGAGGTGACGAGCAGCGGGGTCTTCTTCACGTCCATCTCCTCGTTCACGAAGTCGATCGAGCTGACGAACTCCGTCTTCACGGGCGCCAGGTTTTTGGATATTGGGTGGATAGGGGTCGCCAACGCCAGAGGCGAGTAGTACCAAGGCATCGGTTCGTACTTAGGTTGGTCGCCCATGCGCGCCGTGTTCACGGGGATCAGCAGGCATTGCACGTCCTGCACGAGGTCCGCGTTGATGCGCACGCCGTAGTTGAAGAGTTGGTCGCTGAGGTTCAGTTTGTTCTCTATGCCGATGGTTTGCGAGGCGGTGGAGAGGCTATCCAGCGAGATGCGGGCACCGTCCACCAGCCAGAGCACCTTGCCCCCCTTCATGATGTATTGGTCGATCACGTATTTATCCTTCTCGGGGAAGCCCTCCGTAGGTCCGGCGATGATGAGCGCCTTGTAGTCGTTCAGGATGGAAGGGTCGTCGGCGATGGCTCCTCTGTCCACTTGGTAGTAGTGGCTCAAGGCTTGGGTCATGTCGTAGACCAGCGGCTGCACCCATTCCCCGTGGCCCTCCAGGAAAGCCACCTTAGGCACCTGCTTCGTGGTCATGAGGCGTAGGGCGTCCGTGATTTCGTATTCAAGCGTCTCGATGGAGGTGTTGAGGTTCTCCTCGCCCGACTTGTCCGGTACGTTCTTCAGGAGGTTGACGGGACGGCTTTTCCCCTTGTAGAGGATCTCTATCCAAGGGAAGACCACCTTTTGCATGGCCTGACCCTCCTGGTCCCTGTCGTGAACCAATATGCCTCGCATTCCACGTTTCTCCAGCTCCTCGTATTTCTTGTCGCGCTCCTCGTTGGTGGCGCCTGCGGAAGGGTTTTCGAAGGTGTAGCGGACCCGTTCCCCCGCATATGCGTCAAACTCGTCCAGCATCTCCTTGGTGGCCTTGCGTAGGCGAAGGAAGCCAGCGTTGAGGTCGCCGTCCAGATAGACCTTCACCTCCAGTTCCTCGTCGAGTGAGCCGAGGAGGTTCTTGGTGTTGTCGGAGAGGGAATAACGCTTCTCCGAGGTCAGGTCGATGCGGAAGAAGTGCCGCTCCGAGATGAAGTAGACAGCGATGACTGCTATGATGAAAAGAATGATATGGATACTCTTTTTTATCATTTCCATTCTAACGTGTTGATTAGGTTGATGATATCCTCCTTGATGTAGTCCACCACCGGGGCGATGGAGTCTTTGTTAGGGCTGGCGTTGAAGTAGAGCGCCCCGCGCAGGAAGTGCCGGCAGCTGTCCGACATGGCGAATTGGATGTTCGATGCGGTGTTACCCTTCAGCTCGTAGAGCATGCCGTAGACCTTGTGTTCATCGCTGGAGAAGAAGGAGGTGTTGATGCCCTCCGCCTTGGAGACGTGGGGTTGGTACACCAGCTTGTAGGCCTCCTCCGACAGTTGCGCGAAGTTACCGTTCACCTTGCGGTAGGTACCGTAGATGCGCGCATTGTATTGGGGGTATATGATGTCGACCCATACCGAGTCGGCTTCGATTCCGCTTGTCTTGACGACGGAGACGTTGTCAGCGTATTCGAAGGAGCAGGGGAAACCCTCCGTGTGGAATCTCTTGTAAGACTTCTCTTGCAGGTCTATGCGGAAGTATCCACGTGGCTTAGGCATGTATTCCGTGCAGGCGCTCAGCAGTGCCAGGATAAAGAGGAACAATATGCCTTTATTCATTCTTTTCTTCATTGATGATGAACTTTATTTCCTTGATTCTTCGTTTGTCCGCCGATTTGATCTCGAAGCGGTATCTGCTGCCCAGTTCGATGGTTTCGCCTGGGGTAGGGATGTAGCCCTTCATTTCGAGGATGAGTCCCGCCAATGTGTCCGCGTCGCCCTCCGTCTCTCCGAAGTCCTCCTTGTTCACACCGTTGATGTGGTAGAAGTCCGAGAGCAGGAGTTTTCCGTCGAGGATATAGGTGTTGGCGTCGATCGGGATGATCTGCTTCTCCTCCTCGTCGTGCTCGTCGCAGATGTCGCCCACGATGACCTCGATGATGTCCTCCATGGTGACGATGCCCGACGTTCCGCCGAACTCGTCCACCACGACCGCCATGTGGATGTGCTTCTGTTGGAATTCCTTCAGGAGGTCGTCTATCTTCTTGTTTTCCGGCACGAAGTAGGCCTCACGGATGTGGTTCTGCCACTTGAAGTCCTTTTTCTGGTCGGTATATTGCAGGAAGTCCTTGATGTAGAGGATACCCTTCACGTAGTCGATGGAGTTCTCGTAGACCGGGAGGCGGGAGTATTCCGACTCGCGGATGATCTTCAGCACCGTGTCGAAGTCGCTGTTGAAGTCCACGTCCACGATGTCCACGCGCGGTTGCATGATTTCGTCCACGCTGATCGTTCCGAAGTTCATCACGCCCCGCAGGATCTCCTTCTCGTCCGCCGTCTCCGCGTCGGATAGGTTCAGGGATTTGGAGATGTCCTCTATGGCCGCGCTGTGTTGGGTGCGCGACTCCAGCCTGCGCTCCACGACGCCGGTCTTGAGCATCAGCAGTTTGGTGAGCGGGGAGAAAATCAGTCCGAACAGGCTGACGATGTTGGCGCTTTGGCACAGGTGTTTCTGGCTTTGTTTGTTGGCCATTTTCTTCGGGATGTATTCCGCGAAGATGGTCAGTAGGATGCCTATTGTGGCGATGACGATGAGCCATTTCCCCCACAGCGCCACGCAGGTACCCGAAAGGAGGTGCCACAGCAGGAGGGTGGTGGTGGAGATGCCCGTCACGATGAAGATGTAGCGGGTTGAGATCACGCCGCCTAAGGTCTTGAGCGGGTTCTCCGACAGACTCTTCAGACGTTCGAATTTCTTGTCGTTGGAAATCTTAATCTCCGCGATTTCATTGCTGTTCAGGGAAAAGAACTCCGATTCGAAAAACGACACGAAAGAGAGCAACACAAAAGAGGCGCATGCGGCGATGATTGCCGTTATGACTGTGGCCGTCCACCAGAATTGCTGGCTGTCGGCGATTTCTATAAACGATAAAAGTGGTATATCCAATTACTGAAAATTTCGTTAAACATAATACGTCGGAATTTTTCCGATAGTGCAAATATATAATTTTCCCTTCATTTGTGGAAATATATGCGCATGTTTGATTTGACCCTGTTTGCCAAAAGTCCGCCTGAAAAGTGTAACGATTTACAAAAACTCCGACTAAAAAGTGTATCGAACAGACAAAAAGTGCGACTAAAAAGTGTATCGATTGTACAGAAAGTGCGACTAAAAAATGTAATTAATCATTGCTCAACAACCAATTCCCTACATTCACCACATCAATCGTTTTGTCGTCCGTTTTTATTTTATACTCCTTGCCGGAATAGGTCAGGATAATAAGTCTTTCGTAGGCACTGAATTTTTTGCTGATTTTCAGCAAAGCCTGTGTCTCGCGGATATAAGTTTCGGACCCTTCTTCACCTAAATCATAACAAACTTGTATGGCAAGTCCGTGTTCGGGTACGACAAAATCAACTTCTATATTATGGTTATAGAAAAAAACCGTATTTTCGAAAGCCTCATATTTCCTCCATAATGCTGTTGCAACCATGTTTTCAAGCAATGAGGTTCGATTATCCAGTGTTAAAAGAGAGATGATGCCGTTGTCGACAAAATAATACTTCATGTTAGTTTCCCTCTCCGTAAAATTGTCGGCCATATTCTGCATTGGCATGACCAAGAATGAATCTTTGGAATATTCCATATAGTTTATGGCCGTACTTTTTGAGAATTTTGTTCCTGTTGAAGAAATCAAGGATGTGAGGCGAGAAAATGAGATGGGTTGTTTTATGCTTTCCGCCAATTTCTTGAACATCAGGCGCAAAGCGAACGTGTTCTCTATCTTGTGACGAGATGCGATATCACCTAAATATATTTTTTGATACACAGACATTAGGTATTCTGTTTTAGCAGGATACGTCGCACATTCGGGGAACCCCCCATAGCACATATATTCTTCAAGGCACCAATTCAGTTTTGCTTTCTCAGTTGTCAGGCGTATCTGGTTGTCAGACAAATTAACGCCATTGGCATTCAGGAATTCGTGATAACTATAAGGGAAAATTGTTTTCACCACATAGCGTCCGCCCAAGGTTGTCGGCACGTCAGAACCTAACATCTTTGCGTTTGAACCAGTGATATAGACCTGATATTTGTGGTCTGCTAGCCGTCTTGCGAACTTATGCCAGCCATCAATGTTTTGAATCTCATCTAGGAACAATATTGGATGTTCGTCGCTACCGCTCATAGAGTTATGAGCCTCTAACAGTCGCTCGAAATCAGATGTCTCAAATCCTAAAAGCCGATCATCTTCAAAATTGATGTAAAGCATATCCCTCCAAGTCTTCCCGATGCGTAATAGGTGTTGCATCTGCTGGAACAAAAGGAAAGACTTGCCTGCGCGTCGTACACCTACAAGCACAAAATTAGCCCCATCGTAGAAATCAAAATCTCGATGTACGACCTTCACATTCTCCACCATGACTTGATTGGATCGAAGGATTGTTTTAATATGATTTACATCTAACATTTCTCTATTTTGTTTTGCGTGCAAGACAAAATTATGTATATTTTGTTTTGTGTGCAAGACAAAATTGATTTTTTTATCAAGATTAGTCTCTTTTGTAACACCTTGATTAGCACCTTGAATAACTGGCTTATGAACTGATTCTCTGATCAACAGATAATCGTGTCGTCCCTTCGGGACTCTAAGTCATGGCTCTTTAAGTGTTTATTAAGCGCTATGAGATTACAGACGATTGCTGTCCAGAAGCAACCATCCCGCTCGACGAAGTAGAACCTTTCCTGACGGAAGAGGGGAAACGTTTTTTACGTAGGTGATGCTCAATCCCGTAGGGATGGTAACATCACAGGCAGGGGTGTCAACCCCTGTAGGGAACGGGTGTGCGGCCGAGGAACCCCGAGGGGGTGGACACGGGATGATAGATTCTTCGTCTTATCGTTCGATTACTTCAACCTTTCCAATATTTTTTGTCGCCTCCTCATACAATGGATAAAGAGAACTTGTCTCAGAAAGAAACCCGAAGGTCAAAGAGGAGACGTTGTGGCAGATATATTGATTGCAGAGTAGCGATGATTTTTGGTTTATGCGTGGTTGGTTGGAGACGGAAATGATGAGCAGACGACCGCTTTCCAGTGGTTCACGTAGCTTTTCAGGAAGTGTCTTATACAGTCTTCTCCCCAAGACTAGGACCAATGGACATTTGCCTTTCAGCAGTATATCGAGTACCGCCTCCTCCATTTCGCTGTGGAAAGTGCTCATGATGGGGGTCGCCCCATGGCTCTGTTCCACAGCCCAATCCAGACATGGTAGAATCACACTGCTCCGTGTGCATCGGGAACAGAGGAACCCATGCTTCGATTGCTTCAATAACGATTTGTTGCCAAGATACTCCATCACTCCTCCGTGCTTAATTCATCTCCCATACGATACTTGATGTCGTAATTGATAATAAAATCAAGTTCCTCCTCTGTAAAACCATAGTGCTGGGCAAGGACTTTGTCAATTTCGTCGATGATGGGCTTGGACTTACGAACATAGTATTGTCGTTGTGTTATAATTCCATGATTAGTGCTTACATCTTTCGATATTGAATTCGATAATAATGATTCTTCATATTTTTTTCCTAGTTCTATTAGTTTATCAAAACTTGCGCCATCATTAGACAATCTGAATCCGAAAATTTGATAGTCCCCAAGATTAAACATGTCATAATGAGATGAATAATACCACCAAAAGATATCGCTGCTTAATGCTGAAATAATAACATATTTATCAATATTAATAAGACCTGCATTTTTTTCACTACTATTACCAGTACCAAATGGAACATCAAGAAAAACCTTCCAGTATCGACCTCCTGCAGAGCGATAATGAAAAACATTGTTTGTTGCGACGTTTTTTGTTTTATACAGGTTAATGGGCTTATTTTTATAAAACTTCCTAAAAATACCATCTTCAACGTCAGAAGATAGTTTCAATATTGATTTTGTTAAGTTGCAAACCATATAGGAATTTTGAATATACCTAAGATTATTGAATAAAATAGAACGATTCTCTGATAACCACCGATTAATCTTTGTCGAATACTGGCCTTCATTACTATTACGTGAAATAATTTCAATAATAAGTCTTTGATCAACACCTTCAAACAAGCCACTCGGTCTTTCATCATAACATGAAACCCATGTTGCATGATTTTCATTTGCTTTAATAATTGACTGTAAAGGCTCCATCCTAGTAGTGTTCATTGAAGGAAGGGGTACTATAAGTCCAATATTTGCTTTTGATGAAGTGATTTCGAATGATCTTTCGGCTACAAAGGCATGTAAATTGCTACAAGCAAGAGTCTTATATTGTTTTTCATCCAATTTATATGTACATTTTTTTTGTGTGTACTCCACATACGGTGGATTTCCAATAATCACATCAAAGCCTTCGTTATCGTGTATGATTTGATAGTATTCAGCGAGCCAATGGAAAGGTTGTGTGCGTTTTAGCCAATCTTCGTAATTATTTTCAGTCGTGATGGAACGGTGCATGTGGCGGTTAAGCAGGTCATTAAGCGTGGACAGACGGTCCTTGAGCATCTCCTTGGTTGCTTTGATGCTGGCGTTGTCGTCGTACGTTTTCAGCTGTTCCGAGCGGAAACATTCGTAGGCCTTTGCCACCACATTCATCTCTGTGTCAATCTTTTCTTTGAACTCTGCGTTTGCAAATATATCACCTTGGTTGGATAGTGCCAATGCCAGTTCTTTCTCTGTAGCATAGCCCACCAGTGTGTTGCCACACTTGATGTTGAAGTCGATATCAGGCAATGGATCAAGTCCTAAGTTATCCTTACGTTTGTCCACCTCCACCACTGCTACCATCTTCAGGAAGAGACGCAACTTGGCTATCTCGGTGGCCTCCACCATAATGTCCACGCCATAGAGGTTGCGCAGGATAATGCTTTTGTAGATAAAGTACTGTCGGTTACTACTGTATTTCGCATTAATCTCTTCCAACTCGTTTTTGAAGAGGTTGGCATTCGCTGCGTGGAACTCCTCCATACGGTCCAAACATGCTTCGTATAGTGGCTCCAAAATGTTCATGGCAGCGAAAAGGAAAGCGCCAGAACCACAGGTGGGGTCGAGGATGGTGACACCCTGTAATGCCTGATAGAAGTGAGCCACCAATAGATGGTTGCTAGTGGCACGTATGACATCCTCCGCAAATCTTCGGATGTCTAAGTTATAGGTGATAAAGTCATTGATATGCTGGATTTCTCCGTTGGCGATTTTGGCGAGCAGAGAGTCGCACCGTTGCAGACGCTCTATGGTTTCACGCCAAATCTCCGTAGGCAAGGCGAACTCGTCATAGCTCTTCTCGTTCCAACGGCTTCTACGTTCCAGTAGATCGTGTTGTTCGGGGTGAAGTTCAATTCCTCTGCTGATGAAATCAGGAATTCGTTTCTGCCAATCAGGGGAATAGCCTTTTTTTACCGCATCGTAAATATACGTGTCACCGCTTTGCCGCAGCAATTCCCATACAGCACCATTAGTTTTAAATTCATCCTTCGTTTTTTCCTCTGTCTTGTCCATGAGGAAAGGAATGATACAGTTCTTGCTGATATATTCGGTGATATCCTCCTTGGTGTAGTATGCGCCCATAGCGGCACGGTCATTGATGTATTGCTCAAAGATGTAGCCCAAGACATCCGGGTTGATGTCTTTGCCCGAAGCCGTGAGGCGGGTGTCAAGATGCCAGTTCCACTTGTCGAAGAAATTGAAAAGGTTCTCGAAAGCCACGTCGGCAATGTCAATCCCCTTATTCTCACGCTCCAACTGATGGTCGTCGAACATGCCTCCGTTGAGGTAGGGGATGCGCCCATACTTCGCCAAAAACTCCTCAGAGTCATGGCGGGGAGAGTTCAAGCCATCATGGAACAACGAACAGAGGAACCCTTTGTAGAAAGTGCCGAAGAACTGGTCTTCTCCCTGTCTTTCTTTGACCCACTTGAGTTTATCTTGTAAGTAATTGACCTTCATGTCGAGGAAGCCCTTTTTCTGGATGAAGTAGCAGAACATGAGCCGGTTGAGCATGACGGAGGTGTACCAGTCACGGTCTTTTTCGTTGTCGAAGCCTACAATATGCGTAGCGAAAGCTTTATGCTCCTTGCGGAACTGCGTGTAGAAGTCCTTGGTGACCTTCTCACTGTTCAGGTGGAAAGAGCTTTGTACACGGTTTTTCACGTCAGTGATAAGCACTTGCTCCGTCAGTTCGAAGGAAAGGTCGTCTATCTTTGAAAAGAGGAAATCCGCCTTTGCTCCACCGATATATTCGGTCTTCACGAGCTCACGTTTCTCGTTGGTTTTCACAGGGGTAAGCCAAAGGTGGTGTGCCGTGCCTCGCTGGACAAAGATGCATATATAGTCGTATCCATAGTTGCGGAGTTTGTTGTCCAACTTCTTGCAATCGGTGGTTGCAGGCAATTCGTCCGTCTCGCACGAATAGACATGGAATCCTTGCTTGTCGGCCACGGGCACGAATTCGAAGTCCCGCTCGTCGATGGAGATTGGAATCGATTGGCTGTTGTCGGGATTGTTCCATCCCATTTCGGTGACGAAGAGGTCCTGGAATGTGCCCCTATCAATCAGTTGGTCAAAATCCTTTCGTTTCATGGTAGTCAATTATTTGCGTTTGGGGTATTGTTTGGATTCTTCAAACCCATGGAACAGATGACGTGCGCTTCTTTGCTCTCTGTTTCTTCGGCTACGATGCAGAGTTGGTTCGCCTTGTACATTTCCACTAGGTAATCTGCGAAGTCATAAATCATATCATTGCGTTTTAGCATCTGTCCCAAAGTGAACTTCGATTGTTCACGCATCGGGTAGTTGTAGATTTGGTCGATAGCCTCTTTCAGTTCACTTGTGGCGAAGAGAGGATTTTTCTCCATATAGTCCACCATCATTGTCACCACCTTAAACTTCGTGCTGAACCGGCTACCCAAGACACCGCTTGTCTTGAAGTTCATGTTGCTTACCGCATCGAGCGCCTTGTCGACTAGTTCATGATGTTTTTCGAGCGGTTCCAATGCAGGAGTCTGGCTATCGCAGGCCATCGCCTTCAAGATGGTGAGCTGTGACTGGGTGACGATACGCCCCTTATTGTCCACCCATGTGAGCATATCACTGTCGCTAGAGGTTTTTGCGTAGGTTACCACCCCCTCGTCTATTGTGCGACCTGTGTTCTGTTTCGTGGTGTATGCTTTTTCAGGAATGGCTGGAATGATTTTCTTCAACTCAGGATCCGCATCTGTGGCATTTTTCCATATTTGGTAGGCGTAGGAAGCCATGTCCACATCCCCGTCGTCCTCATCATCCAAAGAACCAGCCTTTTCGTTGAATAGGTCTTGTAGGTTCTGTGCATTGCCTTCGAAGAATATCTCATCGCTTCCTACCACGTTGGCATTTTCATTGATGCGGTCATTGAGACGTTGCCTAAGTCTGATGACCGTCTCCACACCATCCGCAGGGAAGAAGGAGTAGCACAAAATCGTCTCCGCCTCCTGCCCGATACGGTCCACACGTCCCGCACGCTGGATTAGACGGATAATCGCCCAAGGCATGTCATAGTTGACGATAATGTGGGCATCCTGAAGATTCTGTCCTTCGGAAAGCACGTCCGTTGCGATTAAGACACGCAGTTCCTCATTGTCGCCTAGGATCATCTTGTTGCTTTTAGGTGAGAAGCGACCCACCAGCTCTGTTGGGTTCGGGGAGTTGCCAGTTACGCAAGCAATATTCTTCACGCCCCGACGCACTAATTGACGATGGATATATTCTGCCGTGTCACTATATTGGGTGAAGACCAAGACCTTCTCCTTTTTGTGTTTCTTCTCAAGAAGTTTTTCCAACTCATTCAGTTTCTCATCTTTTTGTATCACCCATGCGCCACACATTTCAATCATTTTGAATAGAATATCGCAGTCAGCGTTCAGCTTTTGCTTCAGTGTTTTTTTGAAATAGGTGGAATCCAACATTTTTACTGAACTGCCGCCCTTGGAGACGATAAAATTGTAGTAGTTTTTCGCCAATTTCATGTAGAGATTCTTATCTGTACTAACAGATATGACACCATCCTTTTCCGTTAGGATGCTTTTATCTTCTTCCGATTCGAATAATTGATTCTGATCTTCATCTTCGACAAAATCGTCAGGTAGGGCGTTTTCATCTCCGATAGGTAATTTCAGGTTATTCTCTATCGCATAGATAAAGACCATATTGCGAAGAATATGACGGTAAAGTGTCAGTAGGAAAGCGTATCCGCAGGAATCGATGCGCTTAAAGAATGTACTCATACAGAAGCCCATCATCCTTGCACCAGCACGGGACAAGTTGTTCAGATACTGCCTATCGCTGGCATTTGCATCTGCAATTTTTTTCTCGTCGATATACAGGGATAGTCCGTAACGAGGAAGTTTCAATTCTCTCATCGTATCCACCATGTCATCACTATACAAGCGGGAGTACTGTTCAGAGACAGGAATCTTCAACGCTTTGGGTTTCCTGTCAGGGAAATAGCTGCGATGCCCATCGTTGAATTGCAGGTACTTCCGCCCGTTGTTTGGATCTGTTGTCGCATAGTTTTCTTTGATGAAAGTACGAGTTCTACGTACAAGGAAAAGCTTCATCAAATCACGCCAATCCTCCACCTTTTCGCTTTGCTCAAATGCACGGATGCTACGGATAAAGATTTCATTGTGTCTCATAAGGAACTGACGTTCACCACCAAGCTCATTGATATAATGTTCTGGGCGAATGCCTAAATCCATGTCAGGGTCGAGGAAGAGTTTCAACTGACTGCCTAAGTCAGAGAAATCCTTGTTGTAAGGAGTGGCTGTTAGCAGTAGGACTTTACAATCCATGTGCTGTATCAAATCCCTGATGTTGTGGTAACGGCTTCCCTCTGAATTGCGGAGGTTGTGGCTTTCGTCTACGATTACTAGCTTATAGTACCTCATGTTCTCAATGTCCAACCTCTTTTGCATGGAAGTGACATCCGCCTTCAAATCGTAGGTTTTAATATATTTTTTCCACATCTCCTGCAGGTTGGCAGGACAAATGATTAATGTGCTGGCATAGTACTGTTGTTCGAAGACTTTGGCTATCGCACAGGCGGTGATCGTTTTTCCGAGACCTACCACGTCACCGATCATGGCACCCCCACGCTTATCATTGTTGAGATGCTTGGCAGCAATTTTCACCGCAGTCTCTTGGAACTCGAAGAGGTCCTTTTTGAACATTGGAGGAAGTGTGTATTCCGCTATGCCTGTACGTGCGTCCTGACTTAATAGATAGGCTGTTTTCAGATAGATGTGGTAGGGGGAGATGACATTCTCCGACGCCCAACTGTTTTTAATAACCTCCACCAATTCATCGGAAATGTCTATGGAAAATTTGTCCTCCCAGCGGTCATTGAACCATTGGGCAAGGAATTCCGCATTGCCTGTATCGTCCATCTCTGCATTCAATTCACCCTGTCCCGTCAGTCCACTGTAGGTAAGGTTGCTGCTCCCCATGAAAGCATAGACCTTACGGAGGTTACTCTTAGGATTATAAGCTAGGTATAGTTTCGCATGAAGAGGATTTCGGAGGAATAATTTCACGCACACTTTTTTGTCCTCTAATTGGGCGCATAGGGTTCTTAGTGTAATCTCATCTTGCATTGTCGTACTGCCGATAAGCAATTGTCTGCGGAATTCCTCGGCCACCTTACGTTTGCATTTTTGAACGTAATCAGCGTCTGGAAGGAACTTTTCCTTGCTGTATCTTAACCGAACTAACTCTTCTGGAGCCCTCTGCATACCGATAAGCAAACGGGCAGTACGATGCACACGCTCATCATCTTCGTAGATATATTCTCCGTCCAATTCGTTGATGTAGTCTGCTATGAAATCCCAACCGCGTAGGTTGAAGTAACCGACGCAGAAATCCATACGTTGGATGCCTGGCTCTGTGACGACAGTTTCTAGTATCTCCTTGAATTTCTTGCCATCACCGATATTGTCATAAATCTTTGACATGATTCGATAGTATTTTGGGTAGCGCTCAATACTATCGTTCCAAATGTTGTTGTATAGCGTGCTCCGGATTCTACCACAAAAAAGAAGGTGCGAGCTTCTTCTTACGGTATTCCGAGGTTAGCGTCCCTTCTGAACCTCATCCAAATATAAGAATAATGCCCACACCCTTTCGGGTGCAAGTCATCTTCTATCGTTATATTTGGATTGGCTCATACAGACGCAACACGCCAAAGCCAACCATCATTGACGTGGTCATTATTCAGGAATAAATTTGGGACGCTTATTCTGGAATACCACAATGATAGCCTGATGCTGCTATGTTAATTATATTTTTTTAAATCTATATTTTTCCTTG
The DNA here is from genome assembly GCA_045226255.1 of Paludibacteraceae bacterium. Lineage (GTDB taxonomy): Bacteria > Bacteroidota > Bacteroidia > Bacteroidales > Paludibacteraceae > UBA1181. The sequence goes on from JBGVCG010000018.1 coordinate 73,587, forward strand.
TTGTATTAAGTTGTCTCTTAATTGTTTATGTCGTTAAATAAATATCTATGTTTGATTTACTGTAACTTATGTCATCACTTCACCCTCCTATTCAGCATATTATTAGCCTTTTCGGGCTTGGATTTGCCGATTCGTTTCCCGCCCGATGTCTTTTTGCTGTTCGAGTTGAATCGGAATGGGTTCTTCGGATTGCCTCCCACTGTTTTTCTGCCTCTTCCGCGGGTCATGTTAGTACATCTTGTAGGTGGTCTTCAGCACGCGGAATTCGGTGCGTCGGTTGATGGAGTCCGCGATCTCCTTCTGCTCGTCCGTCAGGGTCTCGATGTATTCCTCGTCGAGGGCGGCCTCCTCCTTCAGGAAGTTATATTTCTTCTTGAGCTTCTTGTCCACCACGACCGGCTGTGTCTTTCCGTACCCTTTGGCGGTCAGGCGCTCCGCTTCGATGCCCCCTTTGATGAGGTAGTCGACTACCGATTGCGCACGTTTGCCGGAGAGTTGCAGGTTGCCGTCAGCGGAACCGATACGGTCCGTGTGGGCGCCGATCTCGATGGTGATGTTAGGGTTGTCGTTCAGCACCTTCACCAGCTTATCCAAGGCGGCGGAGGACTCAGGCGTAAGGGTAGCCTTGCCGAACTCGAAGAAGATGTTGTCCAAGCCCACAGGCTTGCTGAGGGAGGCGAGGGTGAAGTTGATCGGGAAGGTCTTGGAGTCCTCCAAGTCTACGGTCACGGCGTCCTCCTTTTGGTTGAGGTAGCCTCTGCAGTTGCCCAACAGCACGTACTTGACGCCCTTGTTGAGGCTCAGCTTGAAGGTTCCGTCCTTCTTGGACTGCACCTTCGTGTTGGTACCGTCATCGCCTACGATGCGTACTGTGGCGCCGCCCAGCGCCTCGCCGGACATGTCTGTCACCTTGCCGTCGATGAGGAACTCTATCTCAGGCAACTCGAAGGAGTATATCTTGTCATATCCTTTTTTCTCCCCACGGTTGGAGGAGAAGAGACCTTTCTCTTTCCCTTGGACGAAGGTGATACCGAAGTCGTCTCCGTTGGAGTTGACAGGGTACATCATGTTGGTGACCGTCCAGGAGCCATCCTCCAGCTCGTTGGCGTAGAAGATGTCCAATCCGCCGAAACCAGGGTGTCCCGTGGAGGAGAAGTAGAGCGTGCCGTTCTCCCTCATGTAAGGGAACATCTCGTCTCCGCTGGTGTTGATGGAAGGTCCCAGGTTAACCGGTGCGCCGAATGAGGTACCGGTCTTCTCGCTCCTCCAGATATCCTTGCCGCCGAAGCCGCCTGGCATGTCGGAGACGAAGTAGAGGAACCTGTCGTCTGGCGAGATGGTCGGGTGGGCGAATGTGATGGAGCTATCCGGGGATAGTTTTATTTCGTTCACCTTGCCCCATTTTCCGCCGGAGCGGCTCACGTAGCAGATCTGTGCGCCACGGCTCTCTCCCTTTTGTGCGACGCAGCGGGTGAAGTACATGGTCTTGCCGTCCGCGCTGAAAGAGGCGGAACCCTCGTCCATATCGGAGTTGATGTCACCCTCCACAGGGGTTATGTCGTCCCATTCCCCCAATGCGTTACGCTTGGCGGTATAGATGTCGTTGTTGCGGAGTCCTGTGATTTTACTGTTTCCGCCCCCGATCTCTTTGTTCTCTCTTGAGGAGTTGAAGTAGACGATCTCACCGTCTCCGCCAGGGAATGCCGGGCTGAACTCCGCCTTCTTGGAGGAGAAGAACTCTTCCTTCTTCACGATGTAGCGGGTAGGGTTCTTTTCCCACTCTGCGGCCTCTTCAGCGGATTGCTTTCCGATGATGGCCCGTTGGTCATTTGGACGGGAGGTGAGGTAGATGTCATACACGGTGGCGGCATCCTTCATCTTCTGGTTTTTTCTCAGCGCGTCCGCGTAGTACAAAAAGACGATGGAGTCCTTGTAATTGTACCTGATCGCATTGGAGAAGGCGCGTTCCGCCCTGTCATTGACGTTCGTGAGACGATAGCAATCCCCCAGCTTGAAGGCGGCGTATGCTTTCAGTTGCCTGTCCTTGAGCTTCACCTTCGGATAGGCCTTGTTGTAGATGTTCGCTGCGTTGTAGTATTCTCCTATCTCGTATTTCTTGTCCGCCTTTCTGATCTTCTGTTTGACGGAGCATCCGCTGAATAGGGAGAGGAGCAATAGTCCGATGAGGTATTTTGTTAATCGAATCATGTCTGAGATAATGTCTATTTATTTCTAACGTGAAATTGTGCCTTTTATTTTTCAAGGGAGTTCCAACCTTGCGCTTTTAGTGTGATTTCTTGCCCGTCTCGGGTGATGAGGCAAGAGCCTAATGAAGCGTCGGTCGTATGTCCGATTACCTTGATGCCCGGCAGGTTCTGGAACACGTCGTTCATCGACAATGGGACGGTGAAGAGCAGTTCGTAGTCTTCTCCTCCGTTCAGGGCGACGGTGGTGACGTTCATGTTGAACTCCTCCGCCATGACGGCCGTCTGGTAGTCGATCGGTATTCTGTCCTCGTAGACGCGGCAACCCACATTGCTTTGCTTGCAGATGTGCAACAACTCGGAGGAGAGTCCGTCCGAGATGTCCATCATGGCGGTTGGCACCACGTGGATGCGCTCCAGCGATTCGATGATGTCTTGTCGAGCCTCTGGCTTCAGCTGTCGTTCGATGATATATTCCTTGCCCGCGAAGTCAGGCTGTACGGATTCGTCTCCCGTGAACACTTTCTTCTCCCTTTCGAGGAGGAGTAGTCCCATGTAGGCTGCCCCGAGGTCTCCCGAGACGCAGATGAGGTCATTGGGTTGTGCGGTGTTGCGGCAGACCACCTTTCCTTTCTCGCCTTCGCCGATGCAGGTGATGCTGATGGTCAGTCCTGTCATGGAGGCGGAAGTGTCGCCACCGACCAGGTCCACACCGTAGCGGTCGCACGCTAGCCGTATGCCAGCGTAGAGTTCCTCCATGTCCTCCACGGAGAATCGTTTGGATACGCCGAGGGATACGGTTATCTGTTTGGGTTTACCGTTCATGGCGCAGATGTCGGAGATGTTGACGACCGCCGACTTGTAGCCTAGGTGTTTCAGGGGCACGTAGGTGAGGTCGAAGTGCACGCCCTCCAGCAGGAGGTCTGTGGTGACCAACACTTGTTTCTCCTTGTAGTCTAAGATGGCCGCATCGTCCCCTATGCCTTTCAGCGAGGAACTGTTCTTCAGTTCGAAGTCTTGGGTGAGGTGTTTGATGAGTCCGAACTCGCCCAATGTGGATATTTCTGTTCTTTGCATTTCAGCTGTTATTGTTCGAATGGGTTCCTTAAAATTGCCCAACCCATTGTATTATCTTTTGATTTTCAGTTAAATGGGTGAATGTTAATGACTAACTCACTTTAAACCAAAATGTAGAGGCACGGAGTCCGAGCCTCTACAGATTTGGTGTGTGGATGACCTAAGTAGGCCATTATTCCAAGTACAGGGACTTACCCACTGGGTATTTGACTCTGTACGTGAATTCGAATTTCTTCTCTTCACCAGGCTGGAGGGTAGTCCTCCATGTGATGATACCCGTGCTCTTGTCCACCGAAGCGCCTTGGCTTTGCAGGAGGTCCACTGTGATATCCTCGTCGTTGGAGAGAGGGTATTGGTCCTTCACCGCGATGTTCACCGGCGTGTCTTTCGTGTTGTTGAGGGTGATTTTCCAAGTGCGGGTAGCCTTGTTGCTGGAGATCAGCACTTGTTTAGAAGAGTTGGACTGTACGATTTCACGGTTGACGGTGATACCCTTATCAGCACCGATGGAGAGCTCCACATCGTTCTTCATGGCGTTGGTGGAGAGGTAACTCTGTCCTTTAAACTCGTTGTTCCAGAAGATGTAAACCGGTCCGTCCAACAATTTGTATTTGGTCCAATCCGGGATGAAGGCTGAAATATAGGCCTTCTTCTCCAGTTTAGGCAACACCACATATTCGTAGGTAGCGTCGATCGTGTAGCTATTGATACGGATAAGGGTTGGAATATTGTTGGAAGGAATCGTGTATTTGTTAGGAATCGATACCGTGAAAGGTGCCAAGTTGAGCCATCCTGGCACGATCTCCTCAGACTCCATGTCGCCTTCCGTGAGGTGGGCGGGACGCAACTCCTTGTGTGCGAGGTTGTTGACTTTTTTCTCGGTATTATCCGTGCTGACGGAAGCGCTTGTGGCGGCGCTCTGTTCCGGCTCGGTTCCTGTGGTATTGTTCAGCACCTCGTTGAGGTCGTTCTGTTTCAGTTCAGCGGACTCGTTCATGTTGATGTTGATCACGTCGCCTGTGTTAGGGCTGACTTGCACGTTCTGAGTGGTGTATCCGAGGTGGGAGAACTCCAGTCGGCAGTTCTCAGGCACGTTGATTTCGTAGAAACCGTTTTGGTCTGTGATGGCGTAGAGGTTAGTTCCTGTGGCCACGATGCAGACGTAAGGGAGCGGTTGCATGAAGTTTGAAACGATACCCTTGACGGTCTTTGTGCGAGGTTTGATCTTCGCCTGCGCTTTCGCCACGTATTGGGCGCTGTTGCCGAAGTTCAGTTTGTCGCTGGTGATGGAAGGGGAGACGTTATCCTCCAATGGATCTTCCGTGGAGATGCGGATTGCCACGTTGCTCCAATCCTCGTGCACGTTCTGTCTTACGTTAGCGGCGTAGGTGAGTTGCAAAGGATGCTTGTTATCGATGATACGCGCTTCGTATACAGGGTTCCATCCAGCCTCCGTCACGTAGTAGGTGAGTCTGACTTTAGTGTCGGTAGCCCTATCCGTTTGCACCATGGCTTTGATGGTGAAAGAAGACTCGTTGGCGGATAGGTTGAGCGCTATCTGCTTCTGGGTCAACGAGATGTATTGGTTGGTGAACTCCTTCTTTTTCTTCTTCAGTTTGTTTTGCTCGTTCTCGATCTCCGTCATCTTCTTGTGGTAGAAGGTGGTGATTTTCGAGAGATCGTCTGCGGTGATTCCCTCAACGCCCTTGATGCTCTTGTTGGATTTCATCATCTCCTTTTCGGAGGCGTACACTTCCAGCAAACTATTGGTCTGTGCGATGGAGTCCTTCAAGGCTTCAGTCACCTTTTGTATTTTCGAGGTTTCTTCCAATATTTTCTTCTGGTTGGCGAAGTCCATCTCATGGGTAACGGAGATCAGGGTCACGTTTTCGTTCGCCATCTTCACTAAAATGCTCTTGGGATCGATGGAAGGGGAGAGGGATCTGATTCTCAATTCGGTGACACCTGCTGACAGGCTGACATCGGTAGAACGTTCAACTTCAGCTCCCGAACGGTAGATCGTCACTTGGTCTATGTCCATCTGTAGGTCTTTTTCAATGGCCCAACTGCTCATTGGTAATGCCAACAAAGATAGTAGCATTAGCTTAAATGTCCTGTAGTACTTCATATTCATATTCATATTTTCATAATATTTCTGTAGAAGTTTTTGGCTATGGCTCCATGGCGTTTTTCACCTTCGTTCCACCATAGCATGGCAAAGTTAAAAAATTGCCTTATATTTTTTTAACTTTGTTGCATAAAATATCATTTAAAATTATTAATTTGGGATTATCCCTTTAGGACATTGGGTTCGGGGCATGTTGTTTAATGTAAGTATAACAATAAAAGAGAATGATTATGAGTGATAGTAAGGCGTTATACATCGGCCATGTCTTGTTGAATGGCGAGTATGTCAATGTGAGGATGGAGCATGGTGTGTTCACCGGAGTGGGGAAGGACGTGAAGCCTGAGCCTGGTGATGAGATTTTCCGTTCGGAGCGGATGAAGAACATGGCGATCGTGCCTCCGTTCTACAATATGCACACGCACGCAGCCATGACGCTCCTGAGAGGCTATGCCGACGACATGGAGCTCTTCACGTGGCTCAACGAGCATATCTGGCCGTTCGAGGCGAAGATGACGGCGGACGATATCCGCATCGGTAGCGAGTTGGCCGTGCTGGAGATGATCAAGTCGGGTACGGTCTTTTTCAATGATATGTATTGGAACACGGAGGAGACCTGGAAGGTCTTGGACCGCATGGGTATCCGTGGTTGTATGGGTGTCACGTTGATCGACAACATAGGCGAGGAGCGTATCGAGGCCTCCTTCGACGTGTTTGAGAAGTATGTGGGGCGTTCTTCCCGCATTCTGATGTCGCTTGCGCCACACGCCGTCTACACGGTTGGCGAGAAGCTTTGGCTCCGTGCGGTGGAGGCGGTGCGCAAGCACAATGCCTTCTGCCATTTCCACCTCTCCGAGACGAAGAAGGAGGTGCATGATTGCGTGAAGGAACATGGCCTGTCGCCTGTCCGTTGGCTGGACAAGCTGGGCGTCTTGGGACCGGACTGTATCGCCGCCCATGTGGTGCACGTGGATGCGGAGGAGCTTGCCATCATGAAGGAGCGGGGCGTGACGATTGCCCATAATCCTATATCCAACATGAAACTCTCTTCCGGCTTCTTCCGGACGAAGATGGTGATCGACTCGGGCTGTCGGGTGACCATCGGTACGGATGGTTGCTCGTCCAATAACAACTTGGATATGCGTGAGGAGGTGAAGTGCGCCTCCATGATCGCGAAGTGCAACTATGGGCCTGAGATCCTCCCTGTGGACATGGCGGTGGATTGGGCGACCAAGAACGGTGCGGAGGCCTTTGGCATCAATGGTGGAGAGATCAAGGTCGGCAAGGTGGCGGACGCTTTGCTGATCGACTTGGACAACGAACGTTTCGTGCCTTGCTACAACTTCAACTCCAACTTGGTGAACGCCTCCAGCAACGAGGCCTTCAACACGCTCATCTGTGATGGTAAGATTGTCATGAAGGACCGTGTCGTGAAGGACGAGGAGCGCATCATCGCTGAGGCGAAGGAGTGCTGCAAGAAATGGATGAAATAGTAGAGACGATGTGCATGTAGAGACGATGTGCACATCGTCTCTACATAAATGATTAACAACCCAATAGAAATTCTGATGCGAGCACGGTCAGGCAGCTGATGCATGCCACAGGAAACAGACCTGCTCCGAGAAGTGCCGCCGCTATGCTGGTCAGCAGTGCGGCCAATCCCGCAATGGGACATTGTGTCGCTTCGATGATGGCCGGGAAGGTCATGACCGAGAGGGTCACGTAAGGCACGTAGTAGAGGAATGACATGATGAACCGGTTGCTGATGGGCTTTCGTATCAGCGTCAGTGGCAACACTCTGATGATGTAGGAGACCAGGGCGGCGACAAGGATATATAGGATCGCGTTGTGTGTCATTTCTTTTCCTCCATTTGATTGATTTCACTCTCTTTTACCGGTTTTACGAGGGCCGCCACAGTTGATATGATGACGGTCAGGATGATGGTGCGTGTGCCTGCCGACAAATCCTTGATGTAGGGTGTTTGCGTTGCCAAGAAGCTGAACAAGAAGCTTGCGAATACTGCCACGGCAATGACTTTTTCCTTCTTCGCAGGTGGTATGATGATAGCGATGAACATACCGTAGAGGGCCACCGAAAGTGCGCTGGTGATATGGCCTGGCAGCAAATTGCCCAGCCAGATGCCTAGGAAATTGCCCAGTCCCCATAGCGGGATGGACATGATCATGGCTCCGTAGAAATGTTCGGGGGAGAGGTAGCCGGGACGTGCGATGGAGACGCCGAATATCTCGTCTGTGATGCCGAAGCCCACTAGTAATCTGTGGAAGAATGGTGCGTTAGGATCGAACCGTTGGCTGAGGGAACAACTCATCAGCAGGTAGCGTGCGTTGGCGATGAAGGTGATGAGCGCCACTTCTGCGTAGGTGGCCAATTCCGCGATGGAGGTGTAAAGTCCGTATTCGCCCGCCGAGGCGTGGTTGAGAACGCTGGCGAGATAGCCTTCTATGGGGGTCAGTCCCGCTTTCCTAGCGATGAATCCTAAGGAGAATGCCACGGCGAAATAGCCCATTCCGATAGGAAATCCATCGCGTAGTCCATCCACAAAATTCCTTTTCTTTTCGTTCATTTTCAACTTTTTAGGCCTTTCCTTGAATTAGACCGCGAAGTTACAAAAGAAATTACATATTTCGTGGATGGGCTAGCGTGAATTTATGTTATTTATCTTATGATGATTTTAGTCGTTTGGGCATCCTCTTCTTGGATGACTCTCACGTTGTAGAGGCCCGGCGCAAGGCGGGTGGAGATTTCGGATGAACCGTTTATCTCCTCGGATTGTACCAAGGATCCTGTCACGTTGTAAATCTGCACAGTTGCCTTGTCTGTTGTGGAGACATTGAAACGACCCTCCTCCACGATGGTTGGATAGACGGAGATTGTCGCTTCCTGAGTTGTCGCGATGCCTGTTCCCTCGTTGTATCCTTCTCCGCTCCATGGCTTGCTGTAGTTGAATTTCAGGCCTCCCAATGCAGGGTATTTGGTAGGGAAGGATAATTTCAGGGTGTATTGCCCTGTTTTCTTGAAGAGCAATCCGTAGTTGGTTTTCACGTTGTTTCTGATTGACTCAAGCGTATCGCCCGTGTAGCACCATATCAAATCCTCCTCATTTTCGGGTTGTGTTTCTGTGACGGAAACCTTTGTGTAAGGGATGAATCCTGTGCAGTTGCCTGATGATTCCAAGAGCACCTCTGCCGTATTGGTGGATTTGTCGATGTCCACCATGATGTTCTCTTCTGGATAATCTGTCAATGAGAGTCTGAATTCAGGGTATTTCATCGACTTGTATTCGAGGTTATTCACTGCCATCTGCATGCTGTAATAGCCTGCGGTCTCGACGTCGACGGTGTATAAGATCCATTCTCCGGCATCGATCCAATTGACGCTGTAAAGGCCGCTATCCCATGAACCCTCAATAAATGCAGGCTCCACATCCACACATTCGTCTACTCGGAAAGAGGTCCATTGACGACCCGCTTGGCATATAAGGGCTTCATACTCTTCGCCTGTGTTGCGGTTGTATGTTATCTCTGTCTCTCTTTCATTGCCAGCGTTAAACTCTCCGACTCCAGAGATGTTGGCATCGTAGTAACAGATGCCGGAGCCACTTGCCCATTCTCCATCTTGTTTGAGAGAATTTTCATTGTAGAAGCCCAAGTTCATGGTAAGTTCTTCATTTTTAGTAAAATGGAAAATGTGGTATGGGATAGGCTCTGGTACACAGCATTTATCTCTAAGCATTATATCGACATGTTTTCCAGCCACTGTCAAATCCCCGCCACATTCGTCCTTGTACATGGCGCCTCCGTTTCCTCCGCTACCGTAGGAGTTGTATATCCAGCTGACGATCTGTTGGCTGCCATCCGATCCTAGGCAGTGGTTAAAGAACTGATTACCACCTTCGGTATTGATTTTGTTGTTTTCTGCGGTGGTGTTTTCCGGCAATCTTCCGAGGCTCCATTCTGTCACGATGACAGGAACTCTTTTCGTGGCTGGGAGAAATTCTGAGCTTTCAAGAGCTATGTGGGCGGTCTCACCTGCGTAGAAATGGAAGGCATACATGATTCCCGCCTTCCCCGAGATGACATTGTTGTCGGTTGCGTCCACCTCAGAGTTGACTCTTTGGCACCAGTTAGGTGTGCCGACGATGATGATGGGCCTATTGGTGTCGATGTCGGTGATGATGTTGGCGATTGTCTTGGCATAACTCTTGATGGTTCCCCAATCCACTCCGGAAGGCTCGTTGCATATTTCGTAGAGGATATGTTTGTATTGCTTGTCGGCCACTTCCTGCGCCACCATTTGGAAGAACTCTGAGGCTTCCTCGATATAGTCGTTCGGATCTCCGCTGCCCTCTTTCTTCTCGTTGAGTTCACTCATGAAGTGCCAGTCGATGATGCAGTAGAGTCCTGCCTCGTAGGTCCATTCCATCCACTGCTTGATTTGTTCGTCGCTGATTTTCCCTTCTCCTGAGATGTGTCGTGCGATACGTACGCAGTTCACACCCGTTTCCCGCAGATTGTCCAGGTCTTCCTTGGTGTTCAGGCAGTTCTCGTAGCCAGGGCTGAATGCGGTGAATCCTTTCAGTTGGATAGGTTTGCCGTTTTCATCGGAGAGTTGGGACCACACGATGTTCAGTCGACCCCAGTTCTTCACGTGGTAGTTCTGCCTTGGACCATCCTTGTAGTTTATCGTACCGATATGTTCGCTGATGAATCTTCCGGCCGCTGACAAATCTCCGCCACATTCGTCATTGAACAAGGCGGCTCTGTTCCCTCCATATCCGTAGGAGTTGTAGATCCAGCTGACGAGTTGGTTCCCCATGTTATTTACGGCGCAGGTTTGCAGGAATAGGGCTCCTGATTCGGTGTTGATTGGGTCGTTTTCTTCGGTCTCTTCCGAATTAGGTGCTTTCCCTAGGTTCCATTCGGTCACGATGATAGGGATAGCCGTCGTGGCGAACTGTAACCCTGTGGCTACGAGATTCTGGTGCGCAGGTTCTCCTGCGAAGTAATGGAACGAGTACATGATTCCTGCTTTGTCTGTCTCGATGAGGTTTTGCGAGTTTGCCACCTGGTATGTTTTCTGGCACCAGTCAGGTGTGCCGACGATGATGATCGGCTTGTTGGTGTCGATGCCGGTGATGATGTCGATGATCGTCTCGGCATAGCTCTTGATGGTTTCCCACTCCACTCCGGAAGGCTCGTTGCATACCTCGTAAAGGATGTGTTTGTATTGTTTGTCGGCTACTTCCTGCGCCACCATGCGGAAGAACTCCGAGGCTTCCTCGATATAGTCGTTCGGGTCTCCGCTGTCTTCCTTTTTTTCGTTGAGTTCGTTCATGAAGTGCCAGTCGATGATGCAGTATAGTCCGGTCTCGTTGGTCCATGCCATCCATTGTTTAACCTGTTCGTCGCTGATTTTCCCCTCTCCGGAGATGAGTCGCGCGATGCGTATGCAGTTCACGCCCATTTCACGCAAGTTGATGAGGTCTTCTTTGGATTTCAGGCAGTTCTTGTGATCTTGTCCGAATGCCGAGAATCCTTTCAGTTGGATAGGGAATCCCTCCTGGTCGCAGAGTTGTTTGCTCGTGTAATCAGGTTCTCCTCCCCAGCTTGAACGTTGATGTTGTCCTAGATCCACTTCGTAAGGGATCAATTGCAGTCGTCCCCATTCTTGTATGTAGTTCGTACTGTTGGCATTATTGCCCGCATGTGCTTGAAAACAAGCGACAATCACTAATAGAGGGAAGAGTAAGTGTTTCATGTTCATAAGCGTAGGGTGGGTTCTTTTTTGTTTACCCCAATTGTCAGGCAGAACCCGTTAGCCTGTTGAGTTGTTAGCAAAGATAGGGCAAATATAATTATTTTTTCGCAACATAGTTTAGGGAAAGCAAAAAAGGCTACCCGATTGGGGTAGCCTTTTGGTGATAAGGGAAAGAATCTTATTCAGCCTTTCCGTTAGATCCAAGCACGTTGATGATCTTGTGCATGTACATCTTCTTCATGTTGTCACGAGCAGGACCGAGGTACTTACGTGGGTCGAACTCACCTGGCTTCTCAGCGAAAGTCTGACGGATAGCAGCCGTCATAGCCAAACGAGAGTCAGAGTCGATGTTGATCTTGCAAACGGCTGACTTAGCAGCTTGGCGCAATTGCTCCTCAGGGATACCTACTGCGTCTGGCAACTTACCGCCGAACTTGTTGATCGTGTCAACCTCGTCTTGTGGTACGGAAGAAGAACCGTGGAGTACGATAGGGAATCCAGGGAGTTTCTTCTCGATCTCTGCCAATACGTCGAATGCCAACGGAGGAGGAACCAACTTGCCAGTCTTAGGGTCGCGGGTGCACTGCTCTGGTTTGAACTTGTAAGCACCGTGGGAAGTACCGATTGAGATAGCCAATGAATCAACACCAGTCTTAGAAGTGAAGTCGATAACCTCTTCTGGTTTGGTGTAGTGAGACTCCTCAGCTTGAACCTCGTCCTCAACACCTGCCAAGACACCCAACTCGCCCTCTACGGTTACACCGTGTTGGTGAGCGTACTCGCATACCTTCTTGGTCAAAGCGACGTTCTCATCGTAAGGAAGAGAAGAACCGTCGATCATGACTGAAGAGAAGCCCATGTCTACGCAGCTCTTGCAAAGCTCGAAAGAGTCACCGTGATCCAAGTGGAGGCAAATCTGTGGCTTAGCCCAGCCCAACTCCTTTGCGTACTCTACAGCACCCTCTGCCATGTAACGAAGCAAAGTTTGGTTTGCGTAGTTACGTGCACCTTTGGATACTTGGAGGATTACTGGAGACTTAGTCTCTGCGGCAGCCATGATGATGGCTTGCAATTGCTCCATGTTGTTGAAGTTGAATGCAGGAACTGCATAACCTCCCTTTACTGCTTTGGCAAACATATCCTTCGTGTTTACCAAGCCAAGATCTTTGTAATTAACCATTCTATTTATATTTAGAAAATTAAAAATTTTTCGCGAGCGCAAAGATAAAAAAAAGAATTAAGAATTAAGAGTTAAGAGTTAAGAATTATTGAGTTGGATGCTCGGCGGTTTCATTTGCTACAAAAGAAGAGGGTTTGTATTTACTATTTAATGATTTACCATTTACTATTTAACGATTTACGATTTGTTTAAGTTAAAGATCCGTGGAGGGACGAAGTGTAAAAAGAAGTTACGCATCACGCGCAACTTCTTCATAAAAATAACACTATGGTCAAATACATCTATCTGAATTTGTTTTTCTCGATAAAAGTTAACTGTCCACTCCTAGAAAGGGAAATCGTCCGTCGAATTGTCTACTGGGGGTGGGGGAGTCTCCACCGCTGTGTTGGCGGCGGATGGGTTGGTGGACAATGGGGCGACGCCGCCCTCTGGTTTCTTGCCCAGAAGTTGTATTTCGTCGGCGTAAATCTCTGTTGTGTAACGGGTTACGCCCCCATTCTTATCGTCTACCCATGTGCGGGTCCTGATTTTGCCTTCCACATAGATGGATGTGCCTTTCCTGATATAATTCTCCGACAACTTGGCTAACCCTCTCCATGCGACGATGTTGTGCCATTCAGTCCTTTCCGGTACCGTTTGCCCGGAGGCCGTTGTGTACCCTCGTTCCGTGGTGGCTAGGGTGAAATTGGCGACTGCCACGTCCTTGTCCACGTAGCGTACTTCGGGGTCTCTCCCCACATTTCCGATTAAAATCACTTTGTTAACAGACATAGATTTAATTTTTTAAAATCACTTTGTTAAAACTTAATGTTAATTCTCTCGAGTGCAAATGTAACCTTTTTTTTCATATAAACAAATATAAATGCATAAAAAATACACAAAAATATATACGGAAATTCATTGAACCATACGAATCCCTCTTGGATCATTTGTTCCGTTGGCAGAGACGATGTGCACATCGTCTCTACGTGTTTTCATGTAGAAATTTTTAACTCTTAATCTTTAACTCTTAACGCTTAATTTATATCTTTGCGGATAATAAATTGATTTAACAAAATACATATTAATATGAAATTCACTGTTTCAAGTTCAGTCTTATCGGCTCATCTTCAGACGATTAGTCGTGTCATCAATCCCAAAAGTCCATTGCCTATCCTAGATAAGTTCCTCTTCACGTTGGAGGGGAAACGTCTTACGTTGACGGCGGCCGACATGGAATCCATGATGCAGACGTATATTGATTTGGAGGAGGCCGAAGGGTCCGGTTCTGTGGCATTAGGCTCTAAACTTCTTCTGGATACGTTGAAGGAGTTCGGTGATATGCCTTTGTCGTTCAATGTGGAGGAGGGTTCGCTCGCCACTACGTTCAGGTCGGATTCGGGTGTTTACAATTTGGTGGCGGAGGATGGCGCTGAATATCCTAAGATGCGTACGCTTGCGGATGCGTCTAACACGCTCACTATCTCTACGGATACGCTGAACATGGGTTTGAACAGTACTGTATTTGCCACTGCGGACGATGAGAACCGTCCTGCGATGAATGGTATATTCTTCGACATCACCATGAACGACGTCACTTTCGTGGGTTCCGATGCGCAGAAGCTCTCTTGCCTGCGTACCATCTCGGCCCGTGGTGAGAGCGATTGCAGCTTCATTCTGCCGAAAAAGCCGACGAACCTCCTGCGTGCCATCCTCTCTAAGGTGGGCGGTAACTTGGAGATCAAGTTCGACAGCAAGAACGCTGTGTTCAACTTTGACAATTACGTGATGGTTTGCCGTCTGCAGGAGGGCAAATATCCAAACTATAACTCTGTGATCCCACAGAACAACCCTTACAAGGTGACGGTGGACCGCGTCTCTTTGATGAACTCATTGCGCCGTATCTCCATCTTCTCCAACCAGGCGTTGAACCTCGTCAAGGTGGAGCTCTTCCCGAACAAGATGACTATCTCGGCTCAGGATATCGACTTCTCCATCTCGGCTACCGAGGACCTCGTATGTAGCTACGACGGCGAACCGATGAGGATCGGCTTCAAGTCTTCCTTGCTGATCGAAATCCTCTCTAACCTCTCTTGCAACGAAGTGGTCATCGAATTGGCTGATCCTTCTAAGGCGGGTCTGGTCGTTCCTTTGGAGCAGAACGAAAACGAGGAGGTGCGCATGCTCATCATGCCTTTGATGTTGAACGATTAACCTAAGGGTGTTCATACTCATATAAGCAGAGATGTGCCCTTCGGTGGTGCATCTCTCTTTTCATTTTTTTAGATATCATATGGAACTGAATTTAAAGAAACCTATTGTTTTTTTTGACCTGGAGACTACGGGTCTGAATATTGCCAAGGATAGGATCATCGAGATATCCGCTATCAAAATCATGCCTAATGGTGACCAGGAGGTCAAGACCCGCCGTCTGAAGCCTGTTGACGAAATGGGCAACCAAATTCCTTTGCCTAAGGAGGTCTCCGACCTGACCCACATACAAGACGCTGACCTAGCTGATAAGCCTACCTTCAAGCAGATCGCTAGATCCTTGGCTGACTGGCTGAGGGGCTGCGATTTGGGCGGCTATAACTCTAACCGCTTCGACGTTCCTCTTTTGGCGGAGGAGTTCCTCCGTGCCGACGTGGACATTGACCTGCGTAAGAGCAAGTTCGTGGACGCTCAGGTCATCTTCAACAAGAAGGAACAACGCACGCTGACCGCCGCCTACCGCTTCTACTGCGACAAGGACCTGGAGGGTGCGCATGGCGCTGAGGCGGACATCACCGCTACCTACGAGGTGCTCAAGGCGCAGCTCGACCGCTACCCGGACTTGCAGAACGACATAGACTTCCTGTCTGAATACTCCGCCCATAACAATAACGTCGATTTCGCGGGACGTTTCATCTACAACGAGAAGGGGGAGGAGATCATCAACTTCGGCAAGCATAAGGGCAAAAAGGTGGCCGAGGTCCTGCTTATCGAGCCTAGCTACTACAACTGGATCATGCAGGGGGATTTCACGCTGGATACGAAGCGTGTCCTGACCAACCTGAAGTTGAAATACGGAATCCGCTAACTGATGTCGAATCCCTATTTCCGGTTCAAACAATTCACGGTATACCAAGACCGCTGTGCGATGAAGGTGGGCACCGATGGTGTGCTGCTGGGCGCATGGTGTGACGTAGAGGAGGCCTCCTCCGTGCTGGACATCGGTGCGGGTACGGGCTTGGTCTCCTTGATGGTCGCGCAACGCTCGTCCGCCGAGGTCGTGGGCGTTGAACTGGATGATGAGGCAGCCGCGCAGGCGGTGGAGAACGTGGAGCGCTCTCCGTGGAGGAATAGGGTCTCCATCGTATGCTCCGCCATTCAGGCGTATGCCTCCTCGTCGGGTCGTCGCTTCGACCGGGTGGTGAGCAATCCGCCTTACTTCGTGGACTCGCAGAAATCGCCCGTGGCGGGGCGCTCAATGGCCCGTCATGCGGATGTGTTGCCGTATGACGAATTGGTCTCCGCCGTGCTCGCCTTGATGGCGCCGGAGGGGCGTTTTTCGGTGATCATCCCCACGCTGGACTACCCTCGCTTGGAGGGAATCGCCTTGGAGAAAGGTCTCCACTGCGTGCGCCGCACGGATGTACATTCCACGCCAATGTCGCCTTCAAAGCGTGTCTTGGCGGAGTTCTCCTTCCTGGAGTGTGCGTGCGTGTGTGATAGGCTGGTGTTGGAGCGTGAGGATCATACCCGTTCCGAAGCCTATAGCCACCTTACCTCTGAATTTTACTTAGATAAATGATATGGACTTCTCCCAAGAACTGATAAGCTGGTACCAACGGAATGGCCGTGATTTGCCGTGGAGGCAAACCCGCGACCCTTATCGTATATGGGTCTCCGAAATCATCTTGCAGCAGACCCGTGTGGCGCAAGGCATGGCCTACTACCTGCGCTTTATGGAGCGCTTCCCGGACGTGGCTTCCTTGGCCTCCGCCTCGGAGGATGAGGTGCTGAAGATGTGGCAGGGATTGGGTTACTACAGCCGTGCCCGCAATATGCGTGAGGCCGCCCGTCAGGTGGTGGAACGGTTCGGAGGCGTCTTCCCGAAAGAGTACGCGGATGTGCGTTCGCTGAAGGGGGTTGGCGACTATACGGCCGCCGCGATTTGTTCGTTCGCCTACGACCTGCCTTATCCTGCGGTGGATGGCAACGCCTATCGCCTGCTGTCACGCTTCTTCCGTGTGGAGGAGCCTATCGACACGCCGCAAGGCAAGCGCGTCTTCACGCAGCTCTCGATGGAGGTGATGGACCAGCGACGCCCGGCATTGTACAACCAAGCAGTGATGGACTTGGGAGCGACGATCTGCCTGCCCGCCTCCCCGAATTGTGAAGCCTGTCCGCTGAAGGAGGGTTGCGCCTTGGGGGGCATGCCTGAGGCGGTAGAGTACCCGAAGAAGGGGAAGAAGATCACCTTACGTGACCGTTATTTCGTCTACTTGGCGGTGGAGGATGGCACGAAGACCTACTTGCGCCGCAGGGAAGGAAAGGATATATGGAACGGGTTGTATGAATACCCGATGGTGGAGCTCCCCGCACCTCTGTCCGAACATATGGATAATGATTGGATGAAGCCTTTGGAGCAGGATTTCTCGGACTTGCATGTCATTGGCGGACCCGTGATGAAGAAGCACGTGTTGACCCACCAAAACATCCATGCCGCCTTCTTCCATGCGGAGGGGCGTTTCTTGCGCAGGAAGGAGTCCGCGTACATCGAGGTGGAGAAGGATCGATTGGGGGAGTATGCGGTTTCCAGACTGATGGAGAAGTTCCTATTGTCGGAATGATTATATTTGTGCTATCATATTGTAACAAACTAATATTGTATATCTTATGGCTAAAAAAGTTTTTTTGACGTTAGCATTGGCATTGTTCCCTTCCCTATTTATCATGGCAGGGGATGATATGTTTGATGTAGTCTGGGACCTTTCTGAATCCAAGGATGGTGCCAATGATGTGGAAAGATCCGAATGCTTTGGAAATCTGCGAAGTGTCAGTGTATATAAAACAAAGAAAACAGAGGATGGGAAGCGTGTGAAAGGGGACATTATGTTCACTCGGGTATTTGACAAGCAGAAACGGATCATTGAATATAGGAAAGGGGATTATAAGTATACATTTAGGTATGATTCTCTAGGCCGTTGCGTGGAAAAGAAGGAGTTTAAATATGAGAAGATGGAATGCCAAAGGACACGGTGTTATAATGCTCAGGGCAATCTTTTGACGGACAGAAATTTCAAAGAAGGGAACCTATATGAAGAGAGAAGAAACATATATGATGAAGCCAACAGACTGGTTTGCTCTACTAAGATATACGATGGGAGTTTATCCAAGGTGTTAAAAATAACATATGATAAAAAGGGGAATGTGGTGGACTCCTCTGAATACACCAAAAATAAGGAATCCATGGTGCTTGGAGACTATACTCGAAAAGAATATGACAGCGAGGGAAAACTCTTGGACAAGGAGCAAAGTCATTTTGGCCGTATCACTCGTGAAACATATTCCTATGATGAGGCAGGACAATTGAAGGAGATGAACCGCAAGTTAATAGATAACTATAACCCTCATTGTTTAACTTTCCATTATGGGAAGGGTGGCCGGTTGTGCAGTATGGATTCCATCCGATGTAGTACCCAAGGCATCTGTGACCGGACAATTATGACCGCTTATTATGATTCCTTGGGTCGGAGAGTCTCCAAACATTTCCTGCTTTATGAATCAGCGGATTCTATGGTTTATGATACGAAGGGAAGGATGGTGAAGATACTCCAGAACTACAATCCTCAAACGGGTTATGTTGGCCATTTGACCAATATTTTATACGACCAGGAAGGGAATGTGGTGGAGAGACATATGCAATATGGCGAGGAATGGGAAAAGAATATTTCCAAATACAAAAATGGCTATGAAACAGAACAAATCTCCTATGTGGGGAAAGGAAAGAAATATCGGAAACGGACTAGCACGAAGGATGTGACAGTCGGCGTGGAAGGTTCGGATGCTACATGGACGACAACAATGCCCATTTACGAGTATGTGGATAAGCCATGGGCGGAAAACAGAATCGTGAAAAAATATGACAAGTGGGGAAACATGACCTATATGGCTTCCTATGAAGAGGGGGAACGCATCTCCCATTCAGTCGCCACATATCAGGGTCGCAATAGACCGTTAACATGTGTTTCGTACTATAAAGGGGAGGTCACTTCGTCATCTGTTTACAAAACGGACTCGCACGGCAACGTGTTGGAGGAGTATATCCATGGGGCAAATGGTTTGGATACTGGTATCATAAGAGAGTTTGAATATTATGACGAATAAAAATGTTTGGGGGTGTTGCGGATTCATGAATCGCGCAACACCCCCAAACTATTCCGAAGCGATAGGCCTTTATCTCCTAATCAATGTGAAGTGACCTGAGAATTGTTTGCTAATTTCCTCAATCTCGATGACATACCAATAGTCTGTGGAAGGAAGGGCTTTTCCTTGATATGTTCCGTCCCATCCATCCGATTTGGCGCCGAGGTACTGTGCCAATAATTTACCATAGCGGTCGAATATGTTGACTACGGAATTCGGATAGGTGGCGGCTAGGTTTCCGATGATCCAACGGTCATGGATGCCGTCTCCGTTAGGGGTGAAATAGGAAGGAATAAAAATTGCTGGCGGATCCAATGTGAATTGGAAGGTCGAGCCGCATCCGTTCTCATCCACCACATGGATGACATGTGTGGCGAAGGTCAAGTCCGTAATCAATGTATTGGTTGTTTTGTGGGTGACATCGTCGTCAATCCAATAGGTGAAGACACCTGAACCTCTGTTTGGCTCCATCACGATCTGACGGTCTCGGATGCCTGCGGAATCCATGCTTAGGATGATAGGATGGGAGGTTACCACAATCTTTATTTCGTCGGAAGCGGTACATACGCCTCGTGTCATATCGACCTTATAGGTGGCGGTGGCCTCCGGGCTTACGGTTGTGGCGGCGGTTATGGCGACAGGCGCTCCGTCCATAGACCATGCGTATGTATCGGCCTCGTATGACTCTGCTGATATGGTGGATTTGTTCCCTTCGCAGATTGTTGTTGTGCCAGTCAGGTCGCCCTTCAATGCCTGATCTACCTTAACACTTACCTGATAGGTTCGCTCGCAACCAGAGTTGTTTGCGGTCAAATTGTACGTGTAGGTGGACTGGTGTCCTTCACCTTCCCTGAAGGTTGGCTGAACCGTCACGCTTTCGCTTGTGGTTGCTGTCAGAATGGTAGGGTCTGCCTGCCACTCGATGGTTGTACCGTCTGGTTTGATATCGGTTATAACCAGCTCTGTCTCTTCTCCCTCGCAAATCGTTGGCTCGTCAGGTAAAGTGACGCTGATGGCCGCTGTCACTTTCAAATCACCAATCTCCGTGGTGGAGACGCATCCTTTACGGTTCGCCTCTGCCGTGTAGGAACCGCTGTTTTCTGCCACTGTTTCATCAATCGTGTATGACAATGACGTTTCCCCGTCGATGGCAGTATTGTCTTTCTTCCATGTGAGGTCGTAGCCTGGTCCGTTCGCAGGAGTGACTGTCAGCGAGGAGGTGAACTTGTCTCCCTCGCACATTGCCAAAGCTGGTGTTGTGTTCGTCAAGGCGATTTGCGCATCGGTCAGCTTGAATGTCACGCTGGTAGGACATCCGTTCGTGTAGGCCAAGGTGTAAACACCTGCCTCCGATACGGTGAATGGACTAGCGGAAGAGGTCGCTCCCGAAGGAGTCGTCAGCACATAATCGCCATCACCATCGTACGCAGGAGTGACGGTGACATTACCGCCACAGTAATAATATTCCTCCGATGTCAGTGAATTCGTATATGCCTTCGTTGGCACTTCCGTGTTCGTTGGGTCTGCGATCGTCAGCGTTCCGACAACCGGTCCTTGGCCTAATACAACCTCCAACGACAATGTCTCGCTACAGCTTCCGGCCGTTACCGAAAGGGTGTATGGGTAGTGATCACCGTAGTCGCCTCCTGTGAATCGTCTGGTCTCGAAGTCAGCTGCGTTGCCGCTGTCTCCGCCATCGCCCACCCATGCGTATGTGGTAGATGATGCGTTTGTCTGCACCTCGGAGGTGAACTTTGCAGTCATGTCCGGACAGGTGGTGACATTATCTGCCAAGACGTTTAGGGTGTCGACCGTAACATCAACCGCCTCGATCTTTGATTTACAAAGCTCTCCTGAATTCACTCTTGCGTTGTACGAATACTGTACACCGTAGCTTCCGGAATTAGACACCAAGGAGTTTACCAAAGGAGTGGTACCGTTCGCATCCGTGAAATAATCTTTGCTGTAAATCAAGCCCGGCACCTCGTTTGTCAAGGTGACTGCGGTCGCCAAGTTCACATCGGTCTCGCAGACAGCAGGAGGGGTGGCTATGGACAATATTGGGGTCGGGTAGACAATCACCTTGATCTCCTGCGCAGGGCTGACAGCGCCTGTGTTATCGTCTCTTTGGGCCACATAGTATACCGTGGTCGTCACCTCTCCCGCAGGAGAAGTTGTGGCATTTCCTTGCAATGGGTAAGTGTCCGCTTCCGTGCCTGGGTCGGTCGTCGAGCTCGGTTGGGTTGTTCCGTACCAGATCAGCGTATAATCGGCCTCTGTCTTATTGCCTTGAGGGTTTCTCTTCGCCGTCAGGTTAGCCAATGCCTCGCCTTCGCAGTATAGCACGTTCGCCACGATCGGAGGGAAGGCATCGCTGATGGTCACTGTGATGGTTGAGGCTTCACTCTTGCAGTTCGTCGCATTGTCCACACGGTATACGCTATACTTGATATTCTTCGTGCCGCCGTTCAGGTTGTCCACGTCGAACTCAGGCTTTGGTGCGGTTGGTTGGAAGTCTGTCGTCCCTTCCAAGGCATAGTAGTAGGTATAGCCAGACTCCTCCACCCAATTCTTTGTGGTGATGGCGGCGAATGTCTTGTTGTCGCTACCCACTTCAGCCGCGATGTATGAAACCGTGGCGTCACCAGGAACTGGGGTGTAGTTAACCGTCACAGACAGTGGTGTCTCCTTGCTTTCACACTCCGTACCGCTCGACAGTTTGTAATATTGTTTAGCCGTGTAGTTGTAAGTGGTTGTGGAGTTGACCGTTGTGTTAGGCGTGAATGTTGCGTCTGTGCTTGTGCCATCGGACCATACCAGGCGCTCTGCCATTAAGAAATTGGCATCGTCTTTTGTCAGGGTAGTCGGCAATGGGGATGCGATGTCTCCCACGCAATAATCCGAGACAGGGTCGAACTTCGGCGCTGGCACCTCATACACGGTCACTTTGACTGGCATGCGGGAGCTCTCATTGCTTGCGCTGCTTGCGTCACGTTGCGACACATAGTAAGTTGTTTCACCTGCGGTAGCGGTCGAAACGGCAGGCGGTGTGGTAGAGCCTGTTCCTCCTGTCTGTGCGTCGTACCAGAGCAGTTCATAAGTCTTGTTAGGATCCGCTTGATTGATCTTAGCGTTCTCTGTCAAGGCGGCAGGGGTGTCATTCAAGCAGTAAACCGTATCCGACACGAAAGGAGCAGGTGCGCCCAAGATCATCACCAACATCGGAGTCAAGTCGCTTTGGCAAGTTGTCCCGTCCGGATTGGTGGTTTGTTGGTAAACCCAGTAGTAATATTGCTCGTCCGTCGTGGAGCCCAGGTTGGCAGGGGTAGGCGTAGGGGAAACAGAGGAGGCGTTTGCTGTGGATGACGGTTGTGTGTCATCGTTGTATTGTCCCAGCCACATAATCGTTCCGTTAGCCGCTTTGCCCGTCACGGCATCCGCCTTGCGCGTCAATATATCGGTGATTGGTTCCGTCTTCAGGTATTGCACGGTAGTGGTGGTCAGTTTGGCAGGGCTCTCGTAGAAGTCTGCCGTAATGTTTCCGGTTGCGCTGGCGCAATAGCCCGTAGCTTCTGCCGTCACTGTAAGGGCACCCGCTTCCGTCGCTGTTGTGATGTCGTAAGTTGCCACGGTTTGTCCGTTGCTCCACTTCACCGTCGCTGATGAAGGGTCAGTCGTCACGCTCAAGGTCGTCTTGTCACAAACAGGGGTTGCGGCAGGGGTAACCATTGCTGTAGGCTTGGCGTTAAAGGTGATGTGGGAGGTGTCCGAACAACCTTCCCCGCTTGTCACCTTGTAGTAGTAGGTGTAAGGAGTGAGACTACCCGTCAGGGAGGAGAGGTTGGTCTCCGCGGCGGACTGCATGTTTTTATCCGTGTACCAATCTATGGTTAGGTTTGCGTCCGCAGGTTTCGGCAATGCAGGGATTGCGGTCGCTTCCGGCGATTGCTTAGTCGGATCAGCCACCGATGCGCAGAAGTCAGCCACTGTTCCGTCCAGATCGACGGCAGGGATTTGATTCACTTTGACGGTATATTCGTTCACATCCGAGCGGCATCCCGTCGTCTGATCCTTCACGACATAGTAGAATGTCTTCACTCCTGCAGGCACAGCCAAGACTATCGGTTCATTGGTTTTCTGTGTGGTGTCATCACTGGTGTACCAAATGATGTCATGGTTGAAAATCTCCTTCAAAGGCTCGGTGTTGAGGGTTCCTTCGCAGAATGGGGCAGGGTCGTTCAGCGTTTCTTCAGGCTTTCCGTTCGCGATGACATGGATACTATCCCACACCCAACAACTCTTTCCGTCGTCGCCAGGGAATTCGATGTCCTTCACCAGTAGGTAGTACCAATCGGCGTTTTCCCACGTCACATTGTAGGAGGAAGTCGCGTCGCCAGCCGTGTAGCCGGCGCCAGGAACACCCGCAGCTGTTTTGGATCCCTTGTGCCAGGAGGCCACATACTTGCGTGGTTCGTCGTCCGGACCGACCGTAATACCCATGACGGAAGGATCCGTCGGAGCGAATTTCTTAGTGGTCAGTTTAGCGATTTCGCCCGGACAGAGTTGCACTTCCTTCACGGATGCGTTAGTTTTCACCACGGTGGCAGGGTCGGCCGAGATGATTGCAGCCTCCTTCACCTTCTCGCAGGCGGCGCAGTTCAAACCAGCAATGACAGGGATGGTGGAGATGGAGATCTTGCGGCAAGGTGTAAATGCCGAAGTTGTCTTCCATGACTTATCTGCCATCAAATCGGAATACTCACCTACGACCACACGGAAATAGATGCGTTTCTCATGTTTGGGATCATTTTCCAATTGAGAGAAAATATTATCCCAATAATCTTCTACCGGTACATCAAAATGATCTGTCTCCACAACATCTTCTTGATGAAGTGTTTTCCATTCGATAGGATTAGTATCACTTTCAGTAGAAGGATCCTGGAACGTATACTGATAAACATAACCCACTTTCTTGTTTGGATCGATTTGATTCCCAGTATATAAGTAGAATCGTTTTACTGCATCAGAAGTTACAGAAGTAAGGGTCAACACATCCTCCGTACATAGGTCGAGGATATCCTTGCCCGTGCTTACCGAAGATTCCATGTTCACATCCGGAGGCGTACAAACCTGGAATATGATGTTATCGATTCCATAGTCACGTGTTTGACCATAGATTGGAGTTCCATCCTCTTTATAGCCATAGTGTCTCACCTTCATTTTTATGGTAACTTCCGATGTGTCACCTACCTCATTTGCCATGATTTTGAAAGGCTTACCAGCATGTTTCCAACCATCATCTCCATTTTCAAAGTATTTGAACTCACTTTCCAAAACACTGCCTTTATATTCCAAACGAACTTCAATGGATCCTGGATGTGGACCGATGGACGCAAAGTCTGCCCCAAAATAGACCTCCTTGCCAGTGCAGATATGGTCGATGTCAATTTCGAAGAAATCATCCTGCGTTCCGTCATCCAAGAGGTCGAATTGAAGCATACCACCCGTATGAGTTCCAGAATTATCGTATGGAACGCCACCTGGATAACCACCATACATAGAAACGACATATACACCCCAGTCATACAATTCAGTTTTATTGGGGACAGTACCTATTAGTGGCACAGACAATTTAGCGCCACTTGACTCAATGTTATATGCCTTTACGTATGGAATTTTAAGATCTCCGGTATGAGACTGCGCCGTGTGAACTTGTCCTGAAGGAATCTTTTCCGTATGTGTTATACCATATCTGTCCGTCCATTCGTATGTATCATCTGATACGAAATTGCCAAAATCATCATAGAACAAATTGGTCATTGCCATAGGTGCACCATCATCACTCGTACAGCAAGTATTCGAATGAACTAACAGTGGATCCGACGTGGCGGGAGAACAACCAGGCATAGTAACCTGAAGGGTAATATTATAGTCTGTTTCTGCTGAATCTGGCACGAAGTTGAAGCTAAAATCAGTAGAGGTTTGGCCCGTTCTCGATTCCTCCCATAAAAATTTGGTGCCCTCTGGGTAACTTTGTTTGGTGGTGATACGCAAAGGTTGTTCCGGACAAGGATTGCCCGTTGTTGAAATCATCGGTTTTATCGAGCCTGTCACCTTTATATCGTCGATGCCGACAGGAATTTGGAAGCAATCATTTGTGCGGTAAAAATAGAATGTGATATTTCCTGTTTCAGGGACTTTTGTCGTGTGGGTCATCGTGGCTGATTTGCCATAGTCGACTGTTTTAGTGGTGGCTTTGGTCAGACTACTCGGCTCAAAAGAATTATTATATCCTGTATTGTATTTAAGATCCTCTGCACTCGACACTATACCAAAAATCAATTCGTTACCCTTGATTTCACCCGCGTTAGAATAATTATATTTTGTAATATAATTACTCAACGAAGTAACCTGCTGAACATTTACGAGGTGGTCGAAATAGGTGGGATCCAACAAGTTATACACAGTAAAAGACAACTCAACCATAGAGCCTGGAGTTAATCCAAACACAGTATAGGAGAGAACTGGACAATTCTCACACGAACCGATGTTGACATACATATTGTTTGGCGCTTCGTTCGCCTTACAAAACGAATGAATAAGTTTCGGCTGTGCGGTGACGATAGAGTAGCCATACTGTTTTCCTCCAGTTTGCGTGGCATTATTTTGCTGAAAGATATCATTAATTTTCTTCATGTCATTGTTGGATTCACTGGAGAAGACGCCACCGATACCCTCTTGTTTAGCATATTCAGGGCCGATAAACATGTCCGTCTTGCACAGCTTGTCCCAATCAAGATCTTCGTCATACCAACCATCTTCGTCAGAAGTCATTGTTGGACAGCAGAGTTCCTTGTTCGTGTCAAAATTAGTGCTAGCCACCACGCATTGGGCGTTCAAAGCGGTCATGCCGTTCGCGAACAGCAGAACCATTCCGATCAGTAACCGTCTCATTATATGTTTTGTGTTATACCCCATTATTTATTCTTTAATTAATTAATATGTTTTTCATTCTGTTTCAAATCCATAGTAATTTCAAATCTCCCATAGAAAACCTTTCCGCTTCGATGCGAGTGTACCATACTATTCGTCTAAATGATTTTGCAAAACTATCTTAATTTTTCATTTGTCCCAATATCTTTCCTGTAAAAAATGTATTTTATAGGGAATTATACTACTTTTGCGAAATAAAACTAATGTATTATTAAGTATAAATGTTACGAAGGTTATGAAAAAGATTTTAAAAAATTTGTTCATGCTCACGGCGGTGTTTTGCTTCGCCGGCTCGTCGGTGTATGCTGTTGGGTATGACTTAAATGAAGAAGAAATGGAGCATCGAGTATCCCCTGCGCCCGCTTCGGTCCGCACCTATCCTGAGGGCTCTCCGGTCTATTACAATGGCAAGCTCTCCGTGCAGGGCAACCAGATGGTGAATGAGTGTGGTAAACCCGTACAGTTGAGAGGAATGAGTTCCCATGGCTTGGCATGGTTCCCTAATTGTTATACGGAAGAGTCATTGACCGCATTGGTGAATGATTGGCACATTGATATATTCCGCTTGGCCATCTACACGCATGAGTGGGGCGGTTACTGTATGACGGGTGGAAAACAGTGGAAAAGCAAGGATGAATACAATGAATTCATTGACGATTTGGTGGACATCTGTGGCAGGTTGGGTATCTACTGTATCATCGACTGGCATGTCCTGAATGATGGTAGTGGCGACCCGAACTACACGCTGGATGACGCAATCCCTTTCTGGGAGTATATGTCTGCGAAACATAAAGACGACAAACATGTCTTGTACGAGATATGCAACGAACCGAATGGATACAGTGTGAAATGGGCCGATGTTAAGGAATATGCGGAGGAGGTTATCCCTGTAATCCGTGAGAATGATCCTGATAAGATCATCATCTGTGGTTCCCCAACTTGGAGCCAGGATGTGGACATCGCCGCACAAGATCCTTTGGAATTCAGCAATGTGATGTACACACTCCACTTCTATTCCGGCACACATACCCAATACTTGAGGGATAAGGCTCAGACTGCGCTCAACAAGGGACTGGCGATTTTTGTGACGGAGTTCGGTACGACGCTGGCGAGCGGAGACGGAGGCGTCTTCCTTGACGAGTGCGACACCTGGATGAAGTGGATGGACGAGCGTAAGATCAGTTGGGTGAATTGGAGCTTCGCCGATAAGCCGGAATCCTCTGCAGCCTTGCAGTCTGGTGCATCCTCTCGGAGGGATTGGAATCTGGTCTCCGAGTCTGGAGAGTACATCAAAAATTTGTTGAGTCAACCGAGAGATTTCGAGGTTTGCAGTGGGGATTCGATTTATACGCCTGAGTACGAAGAGGTTGTGAAGCCAATGGCTGCTCTAACCTATCCGAAGGGCTCTCCTGTCTATAAAAACGGCAAGTTACATGTGCAGAATGATCGACTGGTCAATGAGTGTGATTTCGATGTGCAGTTGAGGGGTCTCAGTTCGGACAATCTGTCCGCCTATACGAAATGCTACACGTCCAGCTCCATTAAGGTGTTGGTGGATGAATGGAACATCAGTCTCTTCCGCATCTCCGTCGCCACGAACGGGAAGGGCGGTTATTGCGTGAACGGCTCCGATCAATGGATTTCCCAGTCTAGCTACAATGAGAAGGTGGACGAGCTTGTTCGTGTCTGTGGACTTAATGGTATCTATTGTGTGGTTGATTGGCACCTTGTCGGAAATGGAGATCCGAATGCTAACATAAAGGAGGCCACCCGCTTCTGGAAGCATATGGCGCAACGATACAAGAACTTCGACCATGTCCTTTTCGAGATTTGCGACAATGCCAGTGGTGTGAATTGGAGCGAGATGAAGAGTTATGCAGATTCCATGGTTGCGCTGATCCGTCAGTTCGACAAGGAGAAGGTTATTTTGTGCGGTACGCCATCGCAGGACCGCGAATGGGAGTCGGTAGCCTCGAATCCTTTGAAGGATAATAATCTCATGTACACGATGCACTTCGCCGCCGGTACGGATGGCCAATCATTGCGTGAGAAAGCCCTGTCTGCTCTTCGTAGAGGCTTGCCGTTGTTCGTTTCCGAGTTTACCTTGACGGCTGTGAACGGAGGTTCCAACAACACGTCGGAGGGAGAAACTTGGATTGATTGGATGAAGGCGCAGGGCCTCAGTTGGGCATATGCTAGTTTTGCCGATGGTTCGGACGTGAATGCCGCACTGCTCTTTGGATCATGCGAGACGAAGAGCTGGAACTCGGTTTCCTCTGCTGGAGAGTTCGTCAAGAACAAATTGGCGGAACCGAACGATTTCCATCCATGCGACGATGGCGTGGAGGATATTCTTCTTGACAGTCATCTTGTTACGATTTATCCGAACCCGACGAAGGATCTCTTCACGGTGTCCGTGCCAGAGGGAATGCGCTTGACGAAGGTGCAGCTCTTCGATCTCACGGGCCGCTTCCTGCTCGAAAGCTCAATGGAGGAGGTGAACATCTCCGGATTGGAAAGCGGTGTCTATGTCGTGAAGGTCATCTTCTCCGATGGAGTGGCCGTGACGCAGATTGTGAAGGAATAATGTGTGTGATCGAGGGCAAAAGATTAAGGAAGGACGCTGGAAGGCGTCCTTTTTTTGTTCGTGTTTGTAGTGTGTAATCAATCCGTGTATAGGGCGAATACGAATATTATCCGTTCGTTTTCCCACGGGCAACGCCCTGGGTTTAGATGGTTGTTAATTATTATGCTTACAAGCCTGAAGGGCGTTGCCATGGGCTATGTCTGTTATGGGCTTTCAGCCCCAAAGACAAGTGCTTTCAACCATACAAGGAAAGTCAAATGAAATTCCCGTGATCACACATTAAATCATGAATTTTTTTTGTGAAAAAAACTTTTATATATTTGCGCCCGAATGATCGCGTGTCGGAAGTGCTTTTACAAGCATCGACAGGTTGAACACTGTTATGTAAATTGTCATTAATGAGTATTTATTTTAAAGTGTAAGTGTTATGAATGCAAGAACGTTTACTAAGATGATTGTGCTTACGGCAATGGTTTTCTTTGCCGATACGTTTGCTTATGCGGGCGGGTATAATCAAAGTGAAAAAGTGGGTAATCAAGCATCCTCAGCGCCCGCTTCGTCCCGTACTTATCCGGCTGGTTCTCCGGTCTATTACAATGGCAAACTCTCCGTGCAGGGCACTCAGATGGTGAATGAGTGTGGAAAGCCTGTGCAGTTGAGAGGAATGAGTTCCCATGGCTTGGCTTGGTTCCCGGAATGTTACACGGAGGAGTCGTTGACCGTGTTGGTGAACGATTGGAATATAGACATATTCCGCTTGGCCATCTACACGCATGAGAAGGGCGGCTACTGTAAGACAGACGGTACGCAGTGGAAGAGCAAGGATGACTACAACGTATACATTGACGAGTTGGTGGATATCTGCGGAAAGTTGGGCATCTACTGTATCATCGACTGGCATATCCTGCAGGAAGGAAGCGGGAACCCGAAAAACACGTTGGACGATGCGATTCCTTTCTGGGAATATATGTCTGCGAAGCACAAGGACGACAAGCATGTTTTGTATGAGATATGCAACGAGCCGAACGGATTCATGGTGAGGTGGTCCGACGTAAAGGAATATGCGGATCAGGTGATTCCTGTGATTCGTGCGAATGACCCGGACAAGATCATCATTTGTGGTACCCCAATGTGGAGCCAGGATGTGGACTTGGCGTCTCAGAATCCGTTGTCGTATAACAATGTGATGTACACGCTACATTTCTACTCTGGCGATCACTTCCAAAGTTTGCGTGACAAGGCGCAAACGGCGCTCAACAATGGTGCGGCGATTTTTGTGACGGAGTTCGGCACGACCAAGGCTTCCGGAGACGGAGGAGTCTTCCTCGACGAGTGTAACCGGTGGATGGAGTGGATGAACGAACGCAAGATCAGCTGGGTGAACTGGAGCTTCTCCGATAAGGCAGAATCATCCGCCGCTTTGTCGCCAGGTGCAGCCAAAAGCAGAAACTGGAACATGGTTTCCGAGTCCGGGCAATATATCAAGCAGATGTTGAGCCAACCGAAGAACTACGAGCCATGTGAAGGCATTAACAACGGGGTGGAGGATATTCTGCTCGAAAAACAGCATATCATTCTCTATCCGAACCCGACGAAGGAACTCTTCTCCGTGTCCGTTCCTGGTGGCGAGAAGTTGGAGAAGGTACAAGTCTTCGATCTGACAGGTCGCTTCCTGTTTGAAAGCGCGGAGGAAACGGTGGACGTGTCCCGCTTGGATCGAGGCGTCTACTGCGTGAAAGTCTTCCTCACGAATAGAGTAGTGGTGGATGAACTTGTGAAGGAATAAGCAAAGGAAATAGAAGATCTTAATAACACGTTAGGCGGGCCTGTTCGGAGACGGATTGGTCCGCTGTTTTTTTTAATTGCCATCCATCTTGTCGTCAATCATTTTTGTTTAATTGAAAAAAAAATTATTTTTGTACGATTTTTCATTTTGACATCTATGAAGTGTAGAATTTGTAAACAGTTCATTTCCATCGCAATGATGGTTTTATGTTGCGCCATGCCGTCCAATGGTAAGACGAAGTCCGTTCCTTTCTCATATGAGGAGAGCAGTAATTCAAATACGATGGAACCTGCGAATGGCATTATCATGAATCCCCTCATCGCCGATCTAGAGATGATCGGGAATGAGAAGGTGACATACAAGGAGACGTTCAGTGTCAAGATGGACGCGGATGCGAAAGAGAAGATACAGAGATATAAAGATATAGCGTTAGCTCATGCGGAGAAGGAGTACAAGGCCGACGTCATGATAGGTGTACGTTATGAAGTACATGCCTCCGAGACGGAGATTGAGGTGATTGTGACCGGTTATCCCGCCTACTACAAGAATTTCCGCAATGCCACGAAGAAAGACCGTTGGATGTTGAAATTATACAGGGGACAGCAGGGTATGGAGCCTTAAGCAAGGTTCTTTCGTATACATTACCATGAAATAC
This sequence comes from Paludibacteraceae bacterium, assembly GCA_045226255.1. Classification (GTDB taxonomy): domain Bacteria; phylum Bacteroidota; class Bacteroidia; order Bacteroidales; family Paludibacteraceae; genus UBA1181. The sequence goes on from JBGVCG010000018.1 coordinate 104,363, forward strand.
ATTTTGTGAAATATAAAAGTCAAAATAAATGAAGAAACAAATTATCACGTTGTTGACGCTTATGATGGCATGTGCGTCGGCATCTTATGCGGAGTCGGATTCCCCCGAAGTAGTCGAAGCCGATCGCGAGTCTGATGGTGTTGTAATAAAATCGGAGGAAGAATCTGTGATGGATGTTCCTGTCGCTGAAGAAAAGGCAGCGGTGGCTGTGGTGGATTCCGCCGTTTCTAATGTCACCCTCGAGGAGCCTCAGGATTCTGCATCAGCGGACACGACGGATCCGTATGTTCCTTATAGCGAAGGTCTGTTCTGTCGCCCAGAAGTTGGAGGCGGTCTTATGTTGGCCAGCTCAAGGGTAGACACGAAATCTAATTTTAACGCCTCCGTGGGTGTGAACATGGGTTATCAGTTGAACGCTAATTTCTCCCTTGGTTTTGGTCTTTCTTTCTATTATAGCAGTATGAAGATGGAGAACCTCGACGAACTGATGGCATGGAATCCTTCAATGAGGGATGAATATGTGGACAAAGTCTATAGATTCCCTGTCTATGTCATGGGACGATGGAAGTTCTTGTCCCGCAAGCTCACTCCGTTCATAGACGGAAGATTCGGTTATGCGGTTGGTCTGAACGAATATAAGCTTCAGAAGGATATGTACGATCCAGGCATCAGGACAGACAATGGAGGTCTCTTCCTTGAGTTGGAGGCTGGTGTGCAATATAAGAACTTCTCTGTTGCGCTGGTACTCAACCGATTCGCTTGCAAGGACGCCGACCCAGACTATCGTAAGATGAAGGGTTGGGATAATATCAAGAACAACTACAACGATTCATATTTCGGTCTGAAAATCGGATTTGATTTCACTTTCAATAATGGTGAAGAGGAGGAATCCGAGGAGACGGAGGATTCTGCATCCTCATCAAAACAGTAGACCGACGGATTGATTGCTGACAAGATAAGGAGGGAACCGCTCTGTTTCCCTCCTTTTTTGCCCCAATACATTCGTGAAATTCCTTCGTTAAAAAGTGTTGTATAAATCAAATATTGTAGTATATTTGTACGATGTATGTAGATACGCCTTTTGAGAAAAATAAATTTTAAATAAAAGAAAAGAATATGAATTTTGGACATTTTGACGATGCGAACCGTGAGTTTGTCATCACCAATCCCGCGACTCCATTCCCTTGGATCAATTATTTGGGAAACGAAGATTTCTTCGGTTTGATTTCGAACACTGCGGGTGGTTATAGTTTCTACAAGGACGCTAAGTTCCGCCGTATTACTCGTTACCGTTACAACGGTGTGCCTATGGACAATGGCGGACGTTATTTCTATATCAACGATAATGGCACCGTATGGAACCCAGGATGGAAACCATGCAAGACTCCGCTCGACGCTTACGAGTGCCGCCACGGTTTGAACTACACTCGCATCACGGGTGCTAAGAACGGCATCGAGGCTTCTGTCCTCTTCTTCGTTCCTTTGAAGACTTGGGCTGAGGTGCAGAAAGTTACTTTGAAGAACACCACTACATACACCAAGAAGATCAAGCTCTTCTCATTTGCTGAATGGTGTCTTTGGAACGCCGCTACCGATATGGAGAACTTCCAACGTAACTGGTCTACCGGTGAGGTGGAGATCGATGGTAGCGTGATCTATCACAAAACAGAATACAAGGAGCGTCGCGACCACTACGCATACTATGCGTTGACCAACGCTAAGATCGATGGTTACGACACAGACCGTGAGTCTTTCATCGGACTCTATAACGAATTCGCAGATCCTCAGTGTGTAATGGCAGGCAAGCCAGCTAATTCACTTGCACACGGATGGTCACCGATCGCTTCCCACTACGTGGAGGTTGAGTTGAAGCCAGGGGAGAGCAAGGATTACATCTTCGTTCTCGGTTATGTGGAGAACGCACGTGAGGAGAAATTCTCTCAGGAGGATATCGCCCGCAAGAAAAACGGTACCCTCATCTCTTCTCAGGATTCCGATGTTACTTTAGTGAACAAGAAGAAGGCTCTCGCCACCATCAACCGTTTCGCGACTGTTGAGGCTGTGGATGCCGCTTTCAACGAGTTGGCAGCCATGTGGGACGAGCTTCTCGACAAATATGTTGTGAAGTCTGACGACGACAAGTTGAACCGTATGGTGAACATCTGGAGCCAATACCAATGTATGATCACCTTCAACTTCTCCCGTTCGGCATCCTTCTTCGAGAGTGGTATCGGACGTGGTATGGGATTCCGCGATTCCAACCAAGACTTGGTCGGCTTCGTGCACCAGATTCCTTCTCGTGCCCGTCAACGTATCATAGACATCGCCTCCACGCAATTCCCTGACGGCGGTTGCTACCATCAGTATCAACCATTGACGAAGCGTGGTAACAATGACATCGGTGGTGGATTCAACGATGACCCATGTTGGTTAATCTTCGGTACGGTTGCATATGTGAAGGAGTCCGGCGACTTCTCCATCTTGAAGGAGCCTGTTCCATTTGATAACAAACCAGGTACGGAAGTATCTCTCTTCGAGCACCTTAAGATTTCCTTCAACCACGTTGTCAACAACCTCGGTCCTCACATGTTGCCATTGATTGGCCGTGCTGACTGGAACGACTGCTTGAACTTGAACTGCTTCTCTTGGGATCCTAACGAGTCCTTCCAGACGACGGAGAACAAGACAGAGGGTAGCAAGGCTGAGTCCTTGATGATCGCTGGTCTCTTCGTTGTGACAGGAAAGGATTATGTTGAGCTCTGTAAGCAGATCGGTGAGAACGCTGAGGCTGAGCGTGCTCAGAAGTGCATCGACTCAATGATCGAGGCTGTCAAGAAGCATGGATGGGACGGTGAGTGGTATCTCCGCGCATACGACTTCGATGGAAACAAGATCGGTTCCCACGAGTGTGAGGAGGGTAAGATCTTCATCGAGAGCCAGGGCTTCTGTACGATGGCAGGTATCGGTTTGGAAGAGGGTATGGTTGACAAGGCCATCGACTCTTGTAAGAAATATTTGGATTGCGAGCACGGTATGGTTCTTAACAACCCTGCATATACGAAATATCATGTTGAGATGGGTGAGATCAGTTCTTATCCTGCAGGATACAAGGAGAATGCTGGTATCTTCTGCCACAACAACCCATGGGTGATCATCGGTGAGACGGTTGCCGGACGTGGTAACGACGCTTGGGATTTGTTCCGCAAGATCGCTCCTATGTATTTGAAGGATCAGGCGCTCCATAAGGTTGAGCCATATGTGAACTGTCAGATGGTGGCTGGTAAGGATGCCGCTAAGCCAGGTGAGGGTAAGAACTCATGGTTGACAGGTACGGCCGCTTGGATGTGGTTGACGGTTAGCCAATACTTGTTGGGTATCAAGCCTGCATACTCAGGTTTGGAGATCAACCCATGTCTCCCTGCAGATATCAAGGGATATTCCGTAAATCGTAAGTTCCGCGACGCTGATTATAGCATCAAGGTGACCAACACTGGTGTTCAGAAGGGTGTCAAGAAATTGATCGTGAACGGAAAAGAGATCGCCGGCAACATCGTTCCTATGCAACCTAAGGGCAGCAAGAATGTTGTTGAGGTTATTATGGGATAACACAACTTTCAGCAAGGAATGCCGCCCAATTCGGGTGGCTTCCCTGCTTTTCTTTCTAACATAAATTTTTCGATAAATGAAGAGATTGTTTTTTGGTGCGCTGATGCTTCTCGCCATGCTGGTTTCGTGTGGTGGTGGAGACAATAATGCCAAACAGAAGAAGAATGTTTCCCCTTATCCGGTGAATTCGCCGGTGGCTAAGCATGGAAGACTGCAGGTCAAGGATCTACAACTTTGCGATAAAGATGGTAATCCTGTCCAATTGGCTGGTATGAGTACGATGGGATGGCAATGGTGCGGTGATTGCTACACCAAGGAGTCCATCAAGACGATGGTCGAGGAGTGGGGCATCAATGTGCTTCGCTTGGCGATGTACGTTGAGGAGGGTGGTTACAACACCAATCCGATCGGATTCAAACAGAAGATGTGTGAGATGATCGACATCTGTGGCGAACTCGGTATCTACTGTATCGTCGATTGGCACATCCTGACGCCAGGTAACCCATTGGATTCCAAATATGGGGGCGCCAAAGAATTTTTCAGCTTCATATCGCAGAAATATGCTGGGAAAGAACATTTGATCTATGAGATATGCAATGAGCCGAACAACTGCTTGGAGAAGGGTGACCCGATCCATCCTTGGGTTTGCACCAAGGAGACCAATGTCACTTGGGACATGATCGCCGACTATGCCGACGACATCATCCCAGCTATCCAGGAGGGTTACGACTCGATAGGCGTCACTCATCCTATCGTCATTGTGGGCACTCCGCAGTGGGATCAGTTGGTTGACGCTTGTCTGAAGGAGGGTATGTACCAGGGAAATGGCAAGGATCTTTGCGACTCGTTGCCTGCCCGCGACGCTCGTCTGAAGCATGACAACGTCATGTATGCCTTCCACTTCTATGCGAAGGAACATAATGAGGGCTTCGAGAAAGACGGAAAGCCTGATTATTATAATATGTACGCCTATATGTACGATGTGTTGGGCAAGTTGCCTGTCTTCTGCTCAGAGTTCGGTCTGTGTGAAGCGAACGGAAACGGTGAGTTAGACCCTGATCGTACTGATAAATGGTTGCTCATGTTGAGCGGTAACAACGCTGGCAACCAAAAAGTTAGCTTCTGCAACTGGAGCTTCTCTGACAACGAGCGTTCCTCTTCCGCCCTTAATCCAGGCGCATGTGCCAGGGAGGCGTGGAACGATGTCACCCCATCGGGCGACTACATCAAACGAGTTCTCTCTGTCGTAAACAATGGCGGAGTGGATTCTACTGTTTTGAAGCAGTCTAATTTGTATACGAAGTAATATGGAACGCATCCCCTCTTCGGGGGTGCTTCCTTTTTTTTAACTATAACGGATTTTGCAAGAGGTATGAGAATCGGAATGGTAAAAGGCCTGTTCGTAATGGCTTTGGGCGCATTGACGTTTACGCAGTGCGATTCCCCGAAAGAGAATACTAAAAAAACTGATGTTCAAGAGAACGTGGGATATGATTTCGCCGCAATTGACACCTCTTGGAAAAATCTTTCCGTCCGTGAGAAAATCGGACAGACCATGATGGTGGTCTCCCAGTACTATGATCAGAAAAAGATCGGTAACGGAGACATGAAGGCCTTCATGGAGAAATACCCTATCGGCGGTTTCTTCATCGCCCGCTGGTATTTCGATAATTATCAGAAACAATTCAATACCACTTCGGAAAAACTGATCGCGGGTGCGATGAAGGACTACGCTGCCGCAGCCAAGTATCCGTTGTTCTTCAGCGAGGACTTCGAGCGTGGCTTGGGTGAGACCTATCCGAAGTATACACACATGCCGGCTGAGATGTCGCTCGGTGCGGCGAATAACCCTTCCTTGGCCTACGACTTCGGCAAGGCGATTGCCTCCGAGGCGAAGGAGATGGGCTTCAACTGGTTGCTGCACCCTGTGTGCGACCTCAACATGAACCCATTGCAGGAGTTGGTCATCGAACGTTCCGTCTCTGACGATGTGGAGAAGGCAATCCCTATCCTCAAGAAACAGATGGAGGGTATCCATGAGCAGAACGTCATCTCTACCGTGAAGCACTTCCCTGGCGATGGCGTCACCATGCGCAACCAGCATATCGTGACGACCGCCAACACGCTCTCTGAGGAGGAGTGGAAGGCGACCTTCGGTAAGCTCTTTGGCGAAATGATCGACGACGGCGCAGCCTCCATCATGGTGGGACATATCCAATTGCCTTTCTACCAGAAGGAAAAGATCAACGGACAATTGCCTCCTGCAACCCTCTCCAAGGAGTTGATGGTGGATCTGTTGAAGAATAAGATGAAATACAATGGCGTGGTGATCACCGATGCGCTCAACATGGGTGGTTGCGCAGGCTACTACAAGAATGAGCTGGAGGTCTCCGTTCAATGCTTCGTGGCGGGTGCGGATATCGTCCTTTGGCCTTCCTTGGCCTATATGGACACGATCGAGGCGAGAATCAATAGGGGAGAGATCCCGATGTCCCGTCTGGATGACGCTGTCAGCCGTGTATGGGCGTTGCGCGAGCGTTTCGGCCTGCTGGAGAAGGTTTCCCCAGATTCCCTTTGCACTCCGATGAGCGAAGAGACGAAGGCTTTCGTGAAGGAGACGGGCACCAAGTTGGCTGAGTCCGCCATCACATTGGAGGAGGACCGCAACAGCGACATTCCTTTGAAGCCGGACATGACCAAGAAACTGCTGATTGTCCCTGTGGGCTACTGCTTGGACGAGGGCAAGTTCAGCGTCACGAAACAAGAGTTCGAGAAGCGTGGCTTCGATGTGACGATGATGGTTAACCCTCACTTCTACGACTGGGGCTACCGCATCGATTCGTTGGATTATTACGACAAAATCATCGTATGTTTCGAGAACCGTTACTTCGCGCCATTGGGCACACCGTTCTTCAAGGACAAGGAGTCGTTCGGCGTTTGGACGGTCAACATGACAGATCCGAAGAAGCGTATCGCCATCTCCTACAGCAACCCGTTCCTGAACGATTGCTACGAAGGAGTCGCACCGTTGAAGGTCAATGCCTACAGCATCGACGCCTTCACGCAGACGGCGGTGGTGAAAGCTTTGTGCGGCGAGATACCATTCACGGCGCAGTCACCGGTGAAATTGAATCCTGACGCACTTAAATAATTGAAAATCAATAAAAACATTAATACAATGGAAAACAATCAAAAATTATCTATTTTAGAGAAACTCTCCTACGGAGCGGGAGATTTGGCATGTAACCTCTTCTGGGGTTTGATATGCATGGCCACAGCGTTTTACACAGACTACTTCGGCATTGCTCCGGCGGTAGTGGGTACCATGGTCTTGGTAGTATCTTGTATCGACATCGCGTTCGACGTGATCATCGGTGCAATCGCAGACCGTCATAACACACGTTGGGGACGTTTCCGTCCTTGGATCCTCTTCGGTGTGGTTCCATTCTGTGTCATCGGTTTCTTCACTTTCTACACGCCTGAGTTCAACGAGACAGGCAAGGTCATCTACGCATACGCAACCTTCTTGCTCTGCCGTTTGATGTACTCTGTAGTGAATGTGCCTTATGGTGCGTTGATGGGTGTCATCTCTCCAGATCCAGACGAGAGAACCTCCGTTTCCGCTTTCCGTAACATCGGTGCTCAGATCGGTTGCTTGTGCAGCTACGGTATGGTCTTCACATTGGTTCGTCTCATCCAAGACCACTTGCACTGTAGCGGACAGGCGGCGTTCTCTTGGACAGCCCTCATCTATGCGATCGCTGCGTTCATCATGTTGATGTGCACCTTCTTCTTCACTAGAGAGCGTGTCGAGCCAGTTAAGCAAGAGGCCAGCAAGCTTTCTGAGGATGTGAAGGACTTGATTAACAACAAGCCTTGGATCACTCTTTCCATCGCAGGTATCGCCATGTTGTTCTTCGTGTTCGTGCACAACGGTTTGATTCCTTACTACGCGAAATATTGTTTGGCTGATTATAGCATTGTGGACGGTCAAGAAGTCTTCACCGTTTCAGGAACGCTCTTCGGCTTCGAGTTGACATGGGAGTTGGTTTCCACGTTGTTGTTGGCTTCCGGTTCTGTCTTCACGATCATCGGTACGATGTTGATCCAAACTGTAGTGAAGAAGTTCGGTAAGAAACCTACATGGATCGCTTGCTTCACGTTGGCATCCCTTCTTTCCCTCTCTTTCCTTGTTTTGGACAGAAGCAATATCGGCACAATCATTATCCTGAACATCATCTTCACTTTGGCGATCGGTCCTTCCGGCTACATCATGTGGAGTATGTATGCTGACGTGGCAGACAATGCGGAGGTAGAGACAGGACGTCGCGCAACCGGTTTGATTTACTCTTCCGCTACGATGGCGCAGAAGTTGGGACAGGCATTGGCGAACTCAATCCCTGCATACGCCTTGGCAGCGATCGGTTTCGTGGCAAACACTCAATTGAGTCCTGAGACCATAGACTCTTTGAAGGCTTACTTCTCATTGTTGCCGTTGGTAGGTTCCGTAATCGGTATCTTGGCGTTGGTATTCTATAAGATTGATGAGGATACCATCCGTCGCAACTCCGAGATCCTTGAGGCGAAGAGAGCAGAGGAGAAGGGAAAGCAGACTGTCGGATAAGAAGTTGAGAAGATCTAAGCAGGGTTTATATTCCTGTGAAAATATAAGGAGTGGAGTCGGTGCGGTTGCATCGTCTCCACTTTTTTATTGTTTAATACCCAATATGACGGAATGTTAGGTATCGTCATTTTTGGGTGCGGATGCGTTTAATTAATTATTGCCCCAATATATATACATATGGCATGAAGAGGCTGATTCCACTTGCGAGCGTAGCCTCCCCAAATTCAATGTTTTTATGTGCGGATTATAAGGAATATGCTTTGTTAATCGGTTGGATAAAGAGCATGTCGCGGTCTTTTAAATATATTGTTTTATATTGATTGTCAATGAATTATATTGTTTTGAGGATGTTTGTGGGGTAGGCTGTCCCTTGGAGGCTGCTATACATTTTTAACACTTTTCATTTCTCCATTCAGATTCTTTTACTAAATTTGTGCGCTGAGTTTAGGCGCAGATTATTTTATGTTTAATTAATTGTATAAGAAAAATGAAGAAAGTTTTATTCCTTTTAATGGCCGCTTTTGCTTGGATTCAGGTGAATGCGGACGATGCGAGCACCAACTACATCGAAAAATGGGGTCGTTTGAAGTTGGTGGGCATTCAACTCTCTAGCGAGCAGGGTGAACCTATCCAGTTGAAGGGATGGAGTTCATTCGGATTTTATGATCAGAACTGTGTAAAAACAGCGAACGATTTGGAGTCTATGAAGATGGCGGGAGCGAACTGTGTTCGTATTGCTCGTTATCTTAGCGAATACGGTTCTATTGATGACAATGGCATCAAGAACTGGATGAGCTGGACAGCCCAGAAGGGTATGTATTGTGTCATTGACTGGCACATTTTGGCGGCTGCTAAAGATGGAACCAATGGTAATCCTGATGTGAAGAAGGATGATGCGAAGAGATTCTTCGCAATGGTTGCTCAGGAGGTGATGAATAACGGATACAGGCACATCATCTATGAGCTCTGCAACGAGCCTTCTGGTGTTTCTTGGTCAGACATCAAGAATTACGCGGAAGATGTAATTAGCACCATTACCAAAATCGATACTAACAAGCCAGTTATCATTGTTGGTACTCCAAACTGGGATCAGTACATTTACTCTCAGGTTGTTAAATCTAATAACCTGATCAACAGAAACGATGCAAATATCATGTATGCATTCCACTTGTATGCTAACGAGCCAGCTCACCAAGGTTTGGAGAGTAGAGAGTTCCTCGCAGCATCTACATGTGTTCCTATCTTCGTTTCTGAGTGGGGTTTGAGCTCCGCACAACCAGAGTTGAGAGGTTCATACGATGACGTTAACACTTCTTTCGCAACGACATTCTTGACTCACTGCGCAGGATTGGATGGTTGCGGTCAAATCGTCAGCTGGATGAACTGGTCGTATGGCTTTAAGAAAGAGGGTTCTTCTACTTTCAAAGATAAATGTAATGGTCCACTTTCTCCTTCAGGTGAATACATCCAGAAAATGTTGGGTGGTAAACTTGAACCAGTTCGTACCGCATGTTATGGTGGTGTCTGCTTCGGTCTTAGCAAAGCAAGCAAGGATGAGACTTTGAATCTTGGCTACTACGATGATAATCCGGATAAGGAGGAAGGACAAATGGCAAGTGGTTCTGGTTTGACTTATTACGATTCTAACGATACGGATGAGGAGGGCTACACAGAGGCTACTGCTACAACTTATGATGAGAAGGAAGTCATTGAGGCTGAGAATGCAAACACGGGTGAAACTCGTCCGGTTTTGAAGTGTTATGCTGGTCGTGACTGGTGTGATCACCGTACTGATGAGTGTGTCGACGTGACTACTGCATGTATCGAGAATTCATGGAGCTCTGGTCTTTACAACTTGGGTTGGGTCTGCGCTGGTGAGTGGTTGCTCTATACTTTTGATGTGAAGGATCCAGGATACTACAGCATCCAAATGGCTGTATACACTCCAAAGGCAGCTGGTATTGGTTCTGTATCATGTACTAAAGATGGTAAGTGTAAATATACTGCAGCAGGTGGTTTTGCTCTCACATTGAAGGATCACGCTTCTCAGGTATTCATGGTTGATTTGGATAAATCAACTGCTACTCAGGAAGTTGCTATGGAGTCCGATCAATTCGCTCCATATGTAGAGAATCCAGTTAATGGTGAAGAGCCTGCTACCTCTAACGATAAGGTTTGGTGTTACACAGGTGATCCTGAGTATGGTGACACTAAGACTAACGATGGTATCTTGTTTAAGGAGGCTGGTAAATTTGTTGTGAGATTGTCGTTCCCTTATGGTCACGATGGAATCGGTGGTCTTCGTTTCACTTACGAGAAACCTTGGACTGGCGAGGGTTATCCAGAGGAGATTATCACTTCTGTTGACAAGATCGTGAACAACAGCGAAGCAGTTGTCTTCCCATCACTTGTTGAGGATGGTGTCATCAACGTAGTCGCTGAGGGTCAAGCTGACGTGAAGATCTACACCTTGGTTGGTGCTGAGGTTTACAGCGCAGCTATCGATGGTTCTTCTAAGCTCTCTATCAACTTGGCAGCTGGTGTTTACAATGTTGAGGTTGCTTCTGCTGAGGGCAGCAAGTTCGCTAAGATCGTTGTAAAGTAATCAATCTCCGTTAAGGAGTAAAAATATCGGGGGTGTGCGTATGCGCATCCCCGTTTTTTGTTTGGTTGTCTGTCTATAGTAGATGCTCAGACGCATCGGATTATCGTTTCTCAATTCTTTTCTTTAAAGCGAACAAAGGTCTGTACCATCGTCACGCGTCGGGTGTTGCGTCACGACGCAATTCTTCTTATTGTTTGCTATTTGTTAAATAGTGTGATTTTTTTGATATTCCTCCATTTTTTCTGCCTGAAAATATTTAACTTTGCACCGAGTATTATCTCAGAGAACTAGACTTATGACGCAAAGTATTGTATTACAGACAAATAGGGTATTATGAAAACAAATAAGGTGTCTTCTCCTTGTATGCCGCCTTTGCGGTTCATGACGTTCTCTTTTGTTGTACGTAAATTTTTACCGTTATGGAAATGATATATGGTATTCTTAGTTCTGTGATGAAAAGGAAACGGGTAGGCGTTATGCTGAAGTATCTCTTCATGTTCTTCTCCTTTGCCGTGACCTTTGTCGCAAGTGTGTCTACTGCTCAGGCGGCTGTTCATACTGTGAGTTTCGTCTATGATTGTGCCGGAACAAGACATGAGTGCGCGTCGATGATGCGCCAAACAGGGCAAACCTTCCAATTCTTGCCGCAGGACCCTTTCTGTTCGGGACGTAATTTCGTGAATTGGATAGACGAGTCAACTAATGTGATTGTCACGAGGGAAACCACTGTGAATGATGACATGACCGTTCTTGCTGTCTTTGATGACATTCACCTCTACACCATTACGGTGGAATATTATTATCCTGAATGTGACGGAACACGGCACGTATTTGATCGTGCTACCTATATCATTGACGGTACTAAGGTAACGGCGGAACATCCTTTTTCGATTGCTTCCCCTGCGCAAACGAATGTGCCGAACGAGGTGAAGAATTGTACGGAAAATGCGAATGACAATATTTTCTATCCGGAGCAGCAGACCGTTTCAATTACGCCTGCGGCTTTTGACACGGCTAATGCGGATCGTGAGTTAACGGTCTCTGTCAAGTATGTGCCATTTACCGCCACCTATTCGTATGTTTACAAGTTGAAGAACTTGACAGGTAATGGTTATACGGAGATTGATAGGCAGGACAATGTGCATGGTGTCTTACATTCTGTTGTTACACCAGAGGTGAAGAACTTCCCGTACGCTGAACTTGAGAGCGCTCTTCCTACCGAGATCACTCGTGTTTCTGGCCAGGAAATCGATGTGAAATATACCCGCAAGGACTTCTTGCTGTCTTTCAACACCAATGGAGGATCTCCTATTGATCCAATCCAGCGACCTTATGGTTCCGAGGTGACTATTCCTTCTACCCAACCTACCCGTACAGGATATGATTTTGCAGGTTGGTACCTCGATGAACAATGCACCGAGACGGCAGGTACTAGGGTTACACTTAATGCAGACAAAACCCTCTATGCAAAATGGACAGGAAAGACGGTGAATTATACCATCGTCTATATGAAGGAGAAATACAACAATCAAACTGGAACTACGGAGTGGGTGTATGATAACTCCAGAACAGGAAGCGGTAGAGTCGGAACTGAAGTATGTGCCTCTTCCGCACCGAATCTTACGAATAGTATCGATGGTTATGAAAAGGATTCGGAGTGGAATAACTCTTCTTGCATGACGATTGCGGCGGATGGTAGTGCGGTGTTGACAGTTAGATATAAGTTGACTCGGTATACGTTGGTGTTTGATCTTGACGGCCGTAATAATAGACTCACTATTAATGGGAGTACTTATTCTGGCTCTAATTATATGATAGATAATGTTGTGTTAGGTCAAGATATTTCTGACAAGTGGCCTTTGGCTGAACATATACAATCGAATAATCAATTCATGGGGTGGAATTACCAGTCTGGTGAACAACAAGGATGGTTTGGTACTACTCCCCAATATACTACTCGTGTCACTAAAGTGTTTGAATTGACATACGAATTGGTGAAATATGCGAATAGTACCACTCATAGGGCGACATTTACGGCGCAATATGATAATAGTGCGTCACGTCGTGCGGTAGAATATTGGTTGCAGCAGCCTGGTGGTTTGTATGAAAAAGATGAGAATCTGAGTCAGATTTATTATTCTACAGGTTCATCGGATCTTGGTGCTAAGGATATTGAGGGATATGAGAATGTAAGTACTCCGTCAGGTTATCCATCTACCGGCGATGTTTGTGATACAAGTTTTGTGCAGAATAATTGGAATGGTAGTTATGTGATTGATGATGAAAAGAGTGTAAGTGGAGCTCAATATGTTGGTTATAATGGTCACTTTTATAGATCATATCGTGCTTCTTCTAGCCTAACTAAGGATGGAGATGACGGGAGAAGATACAGGAGAAGAGTAAATAATGATGGTTATTATTATGAACGGAGTGGTAATGGTAGTTACGTAAGGGATAATGCAAAAACGTACGAATCGCAAGGAATAGAATATGAATTATATGATGGAAATTATTATCGGTTGAGAACGATGACCTTCAAGAATGATGATGGGAAAACAAGATATAATCTGCAGACAAGTAACTGTGTTTATACCTATCGTTTTTACTACAATCGAAACACCTATTCCATCACATATTATAATGGAAGTGATAATCTGGGAGAGAAAACAGGTATTATGTTCGGTGAGAATATAAACACACCTGTTTACGATTATGTGCCGGAAAGTAGTAGACCGGAGTCTGATTATGAATGGAAAGGATGGAAGTCTGATTCTAAATTGACGACTGATTATGTATTCGGTGTGATGCCAGCCTCTCCATTGGTGTTGTATGCTTGTTGGCAAGCTCCGCAGTATACAGTTACTTTCAACCTCAATTATGAAGGGGTATCTGAACCGTACAATGTGCAAACTGTGGACAAATACAAATCTGCGGAGGATCCTGGCGTTCCGAGCCGTGCGCACTATGAGTTCGATGGTTGGTATACTGAGCCTGAGGGGGGTGTGCGTTACATGACTAGTACGCAGGTGACGGGAGCCGAGACGCTCTATGCTCACTGGAAACTCATTCCGTTGAGCTATACGGTGCGGTACTTGGAACAAGGGACGAATACGCCGCTCTTCACGGAAAAGACGGTGACGAGCCCAGCCTTTTTCTATGGTTATGAACTCACCGAACAGGCGCTTACCATTGCGGGTTATATGCCTGACCAAGCGGAGAAGACTCTTCCGTTGGACTATGAGAACAATGTGATTACTTTCTACTATGAGACAAAGCCGGAGAGCAATAAGTACAAGGTGCGTTATTGCTTGAGGGACCATCCTGAGGTGGAGGTACATGAGGAGAGCGGTTGGAAAATTGTATCTGGGAACACGACAAGTGTGACCGTCATGGCGGAGAATGTGGATAAGGCGTGGATGGAAACCCATGGTGTGACGGGTGATATGTTGGCATTGGATTATTATCCGGAGGAGGCGACGAAGTCCTTCCAACTGGGTAAGGATGGTGAATCGAATATCTTTACGATTTACTATCTGGACTACAAGAGTGTCATCTTCAACATCACTAGTGTAGATATGTGCGGTAATCCTCTGCCAGGTATTCCTATGGTGAAGGTGGCGATCCAAAAGGATGCACAGTATATATTCAATACGACTTTGCAGGGATATACGTTCAATAAATCTTGCTCTTGGTGGGAGGGCGTTGAACCTACGTGTACTCCATATGTGAGTGATGTGCCAGTTTATTGGACCGCACCGAACGGACCTGCCTCATTGGAGGTTATGGCGTATTTCCAGAAAAATCTTACAATCAAAGCTATTAGTGAGGAAAAGATATACGATGGCACGCCACTTCGTAGTCAAGGTACGAATGATGTGACGCTCTCCGGCTTGGAAACAGGGCATACGTTATCTTCCATCAGTTTTGATGGAGAGGTGACCAACGTTTCGGAGGGTGTCGTGAATACGGTTCCGAAGAATGCGCAATTCACGGGGGCGTGTGACAGCTTCTATCATATAGAGTATGTGCCCGGAGGCTTGAAGATAAACCCGTTGCCGGTGACGATCACGTTGAACACGGACCGTTGGACAGACGGAGATTGTTATGATGGTACGGAGAGGACCATCGGTTTCCGTAACCATGGTTCTGAGATTCTTATTTCGAGCAATTTATATGACAGTCAATATGGAGATGATATCCGTAGTCAGGCGGCATCCATTTCCATGACAAGAACTGATGCCGGAGAGTATACTTTGCCAGAGACTGATGTGGTGAGTGGTGTTGTTATTCCGACAAATCAGAACTATGATGTGAAGGTGTTCTCTCGTGACGGAAAATTGATCATCTGTCCTGACACATTGGTGGTTACCACTTTAGGTGACGAGAAACCATATGATGGTACGCCATTGACCAAAGATAATTATACTATTTCAGGGTTTGTCAACAATGAGTCGGCTAACGTGACAGTGGTGGGCACCCAAACCGAGGTGGGAGAAAGCAAGAATACCTATATCATCTCTTTTGTTGGTGAAGAGGGTGGAGAGAATGCGACTGCGAAACGTGGTAACTATGTCATCACAGAGGACTTAGGCACCTTGAAGGTGACCCTCTCCTGTGCGGACACCACGTTGCAGACAGCTGAGGATGCCACCGACTGTACCGTAGAGTACACGCTAGTCGCACCGCAGGAGAATAACGTGGCCGAGGGCGCTACCTTCTCGTATAAGTTGAATGGTGGAGAAACAGTAGCATACCCAGGTTCCTCATTCGACGCCAAAGATGGTGATAAACTCTCTTGGTCGGTTATGATCGACGGTGCGGAGTTCTCTACCTGCGAGCAGACGATCAGGGTGGAGGATGGGACGAAGCCGGTGATAACACTCGACGCTTCAAGCGAGCCTGATGGATATGATTGGGGTTGCAACCCAACCGTTATAGATCCTAAATTCACGTACTCCGACAATTGTGAGGGAACAGGAAACGTTCCAGCGGATAGTATCACTACCAAGCAAACCACGTCAGGCTGTCAGGTGACGAAGACATGGACTGCCCACTATACGGATGGTTCCGGCAATACGGCGGATTCTGTGTCGGTGATGTATACATGGAAGGAGACCGTTGCTCCAGTTATCACCTTGGCAGCAGGCAAGGAAGTCAGCTACGATTTAGGCTGCAACCCAGCAACGA
>JBGVCG010000019.1:0-39988 GCA_045226255.1 Paludibacteraceae bacterium
GGTCACCTTCAGCTGCACCACGAATTGGTCGGACTGCTTCGAGAAGTCCTTCAGCAACGCCTGGACCGATATTCTGTTAGACCCGACATACTCCTTGAGGCAGGTGCCGTAAGGAGGAGTCATCATCACGGATAAATCGATCGGGTAAACAGTTCCGCTCTGCGCCGAGGCCAAAGTAGGCAACAGTGCGATCAGAAAAAGGGTGAACCAACGTTTCAACATATTCCTATCTAAATCTTTTTGTTTAACCGTCGCCGCGGGAGGCGGCGACGGTATGTTCCTTCGTTAAAAATTTTGCCAGTTATTATTCCGTTAGAATCTTCGGACTATGGATCAAGATCGTGGATCTCTGGTCATGGCTGGTTGTCATGAACACGATGATGTAGTCGTATTCGATGTCGTCGTTGAACAAGTCTGAAGTCTTGAAATTGTGTTTGAAGACATGTTCTCCTGACTCAACGGTCCAATCAGAAGAGTTCGGGTCGATCTTGATCGGATTCTTGTTTATCATCGTACCGTCGACGCGGTAGATGTAGAGATCAGCAGCCATCTTCCCAGTGAATCTAGCGGTGATTGTGATGTTATCCGAGAATGGGTTCGGTGAACCCTCCAAGCTGATGATCTGGAACTTCTGTCCGATTGAATCCATCGGAGGTTTGTTCGGGTTGATTACAGCCGAAGAGTAACCTTTCTCGACTCTGTATTCGCATCCCAGGAAGTAAGCCTTCATCTTGATGAAGTGCTGTGCCAAGAACTCTTGGGTGTTCTTCTTATCTTTCGGGTTGATTGAGTTGTCCTCAATCTTGAAGAAGTTGAGGTGTCTGGCTTGGACTTCGGAGATGTCGCTTCTGAGTTTGAAATTCTTCCTGAAGAATGAGTTAGGCACTTCCTCCTTTGTGTCCTTGGCTTGGTAAAGCAGATCCCTTTGTGTCGGGTTGCCGTCCAAATCGTAGATGTACATGCGCTTGTCAAGCATCCTGATCCGAGGGTCTGGTTCATTTGAGCCCTTCTCGGTGAACACATACGACACGCTGTCGAACGTAGCTTCCGGACTGCAGACATCGATGAGTGCTACCACATCGCCGAAGTCATACCAAGAGGTTACCCAGAAGTCGAACGTGTCGACCTGTAGGTTGTCGTCCCTGAATTTGGTCTCGCCCTCCACGACGCATCCATGAGCATCCGTCACCTTCATTTTGAACAAGGAGCTGGAAACACCATTATCCACTGCTTTGATCGCATCGCAATTGTCGAATGCTTCGATTTCCTTTCCTCCTAGGATATGAGACAAACTGAATATGTAAGGAGCTGTTCCACCCTTCACATCCTTGAAGAACACGTTACCACCCTTTGTCACACTAGGTTCCTGGCAGGCGGTGGAAGCGTCGAAGGAAGCCTTCAGTGTATCTGGTTGTTTCACGATGATCTTCTCGTCGTAGGATGCGGTGTCACCCATCACGCTCTTGCAACCCTTTTCGTCGACAACCGTGAAGAAGAAGGTGTCGGCAGGCATGTTGTCCAGCGTGAGGTAATGGTTCGTGATGAAAGTATCCACCGGAGCTTTCGTGGTGTCTGAAGGATCCAACAAACTTAATTTGAATGTCGTATCCTGCAACTTCAGTTTGGTGAAGAGAGCCAGCGTATCGTTCTTTCTCCATTCAGAGTTTCGGATGACGGTGTATGGTTCTGTTCCACCGCTGACGTAGAGCTCAATCTTACCATTGTTCAAACCGTTGCAAGTAGCAGGCTCTACACTCTTCCTTGATGACTTGAAGATAGGAATAGTGTCCATTACCGTTCCTTGCACGTATGCTCCGCAATGTTTACTGTTGTTCTCATAGACGAAGATTCCGTGTGTCTTAGACTTCATCTTCAAAGATCCCAGCGCGATGGAGAACTCACCGTTCACAGGTTTGATCTCCTTGGAGATGGTGTCCATCCTGAAATCCCGACAGTCGTCCAGCGTGTCGTTCCTGCAGGATGATATGTATTCCACGACGGTGTATGACGCGTTTGCGGACGGTTTCTCGGAGAATACGACTTTCACGTCTGCTGTAGGGTCCTCAGGACACTTCGTGAGGGTCGAGTCGATGTGGAGTCTGAAATTCGAATTCACAGAGTACTTCTCGTCAGACTTGACCATACAACCTTGTTCGTCGAGCACGACCACTGTGTATAGACCTGGATCCAGGAATTGGCTGACGCCCCATCCTGAGAGCGAGTTTTTGTCGTAGTGGGTAGCCTCTCCGCCTCGGAATCCGTCGCTCATCTCACCCAATGATTTCACCTTTGCGGTGTCGCTGAACGTGAAGTTGTACTCACCCCAACCACCGCTGACGTAGGCGAGGATTTGGCGTTTCGAAGGATCGCACAATGCGTCGTCCGGGTTGAAGATTATAGAGTCGATCTTCAGCGGTTTCTCTGGGAGTTTCACTTCGAAGGTGTCTCGGTACTGACATTTCTTGGCATCTGTCACCAGCACGTCGTAGAAGCCTGGCGCCAAGTTGGCGATCGTCACCACGTTAGACTCGAAGTAAGTGCCCAATCTGTCGCGCCAGAAGCTCTCCAAGTGGGTGTTCGAGTAGACAGGGGTCTTGATGGTGTCTTTGCCCTTGTAGTATACCTCCTCCATGTAGTCCGTGCTGTCAGGGAACTCGATGTTGCCCATTGCGGACCAAGTCTTACTGTCGTGGTCTCGGTAAGTGAGCCAAGAAATCGTCTTGATGTCAGTCGTGTCATACAGTTGGTCGATTTTGTGATTTAATGCCACATCACCTTCCTTGTATTCCACGATGGTGTCTTTACCGTCGATGGTTTCATGTTTATAGAGACGGTTCGTGTCGTATTTATCCGTGGAATCGTGTGCGGAGAGGTACGAGTAGGATTTGCCGCCCCTACGAGGCGCCAATGATATCACACCGTCCTTGCTGGAGGAGCAACTGATTGGCATCACCTCTCTGAGCAACTGTACAGGAGCTGGCTTCTTCACCTCCGTGTCGTAATGGGTGACGTCGGTACATCCCTCAAGGTTGCTCTTGTACGTGAAGCGATAGGTGCCTGCTTCCAGATCAAGGTATTTATATTGGCCTGTTATGGCTCCTGCCGGATCCGGAGAGAAGTTGGTGAAGCTTATTGGTGAGGTGGACAGAGAATCCATCTCTCCGTATATTGGCACTTTTTCCGTCACAACCACCGAATCGATGCGGATGATGGTGTCAAATACCAGATTTCCTTCCTCATCCATCTTCTGTGGAATGATGGTATCGCTCGAATAGATAGTATCGTAGAGGAAGACGATTGCGTCGACCTTGAAAGTATCCTGCGAGTTGTACATGAAGGTGGTGTCGACGTGGATTGTCGTGTCATAAGGCTCGACCGTCGCAACGATGGTGTCGAACACCAAGATTGTGTCATATCGGATGACGATCGAATCCACCTTGATTGTATCCTGGGATCTTTTCTTGAATGTCGTATCGATGTTAATTATCATGTCGAGTGAATCGAATACAGCGACCAGAGAGAACGAGGTGTCTGGAACCAAGAACGTGGAGTCCTTCGTATCACCCGTGAGGCCCATGTAAGTCACCTTTGTCGTCGCGAATCCTGAGAATGTCGCATCGGAGTATCCTCCGGACACCTTCAGGGTTATCTTACCGTCGGCGTCGTATGGACAGTCGAGCACAAGCTTGGATTCGTCAGCGATCAACTCCATCTTGTATGGATCGATGCTCTTGACTTCCTGTTTGTCGTCCAGTTTGTCGCCACATTCGTTGGTGACTTCCGCCGACCATGTTCCGCTAGGTAATTTTGTCATGGCGATGGTCGCCCTAGGTTGCCCGTCCACGGTGTCCACCAGGACGGAACCCTCCATGTGGGAAGGATAGTAGTTGCTTCCGCCTCTGTTGAAGTTCACCTTGTGGAGGTCCGTCCAGCCGTACACCTCGAATGCGAGTTTTCCGTTCGGTTGGTTGATGCAGGTCGCGTTTGTGATTGACGACTGGTCGATCTTGACGCTCGGGATGTATTGATCCACATTGAAGTCTGCGGTATCCGAGTTGTTACATTTGTCTTTAACAATCAAGGTGTATGATCCACCACGCAAGGAGTCTACGTTGAAGTCGCCTACATATCCTGGATAATAGCTATCAGGCTTGACGTTGCTCTTGTACGTTCTGGTGGTAGGGTCGTTGATGTAGATGTTGGCTGTGTGAGTGTAAGTCCAACCGTCCACCAAGAATTTGGATTTTCCGTTCGGGATGAGACAGGTCATCGGCTTGGTCTCGAATTCAGATGCTATCCTCAACTCTTGCAGAGAATCCACGGTCACCTCGTTGCGGATAGGATCGACGCCCATGTCGCAATCCATGGAACCGAGTCGTGTGATTGCGAAGTACTTGCCTGGAGCAAGGTTTTCTGGCGTGATGAATGAACCGTCAGGGTTAAGCACGATTTCCGTGTAGATGGTGTCTTGTGAATCGATCATGCCATAAGCGATGGTTGCCGTGATCGCGAAATCCAACTCGGAAGAGAGTTTCGGTTTGATTACCATGAGACCGTTCTTCGCGTTGTGGCATTTCTCAGACTCGCCATATACCTTTTGGGTGATGGAAGGCAACTCTTGTGCTGAAGGCACAGTGAAGCTCTTGGTGTAGCGGTCGCAAGCGTGCGCATCGGATACGGTCAGAGAGTAGGTCTTGCCCTCCTCTGTCTGGAATGGGAATTCGCTGGTGCCGTTTATCTCCTCTGTGCCGTCGCTCCAAGTGTAGGTGTAAGGTGCGGACTCGCCGGATACTTCCGGAATCAGTTTCGAGCCTTCGCAGTTACCCGTCAGGGTGTATTGGATGGCCAGGGTGTCAGGGCCTGCGATCCTCACGTATTCTCCCACGCTGTCCTTGCAAGTCTCCTTCACGAGGCTTGATTCGTATCTGTAGGAGACATAGTAGTCGCCCTTTCCTATGTTATCATATAGGATGGTGCCCTTTCCGTCAAACGCCTTGTCGTTCACAAAGGCCTTGTGGTTGTCCCCGATGCCGCCCGACACCGTGAAGCGGATCAAGGCGTCCTTGCTGCGCGCGCAGACAACCGAGTCGACAAATGTGTCGACGGAGAGTGTCAACGGCTCGTGGGCAGGGAAAGTGACCGTGTTGGTCGTCATCTCGCTGCCGCAGGCATCCCTCACGATGTAATAGTAGGAGTGTCCGTTGCCCAATCCGGGAGCGTAGAGCTTCGTCTCGTTTCCGTTGGCGATCGGTTTGATCTTATTATCGTCATGTTTGTCTCCATCGTCAACAATATTCCAGGCGACGTAGTCGTCCTCCCATCCGGTTGCGATGCTTGCGGCTATACCATCGGCAGGATTGATACATGTCTGCTTGACCTCTTCGGTCAGTTCCGACATGGAGAACTTGACCTTCTTGCCGGAGATGGAGAACTCACCCTTGATGCTGTTGGTGTCGAGGCGGCAGCTCTCCGTTCCGTAGTAGACCTCGTACGAGTATGAACCCTCGGCCAGGGTCTCAATCTTGAGTTCGCCGTTCAATGCGGCGTAGGTTCCAGCGGCCTTAGTCTCTTCCTTGGTCTTGGTGTTCGTTACCACGCAAGCGACGGACTGTTGAGTGTTGTCCGTAGAGAAGAGGACTCCGATGGTTCCGTTGTTCTTGTCGAAGCAAGTGATGTTTTTGGTGTATACGCTATCCACTTTCAGCTCGGAGAGTTGATCCACATTAGGAATAATCGACAATGTGTCAGGGTGGGAGAGACATCCTGTGGAATCCTCGACCACGCAGATGTAGTTTCCTGCGCTGACGTCGTTGAGATGGTTGGACGTGCTGTCGAACTGCTCGCCTCTAGGATCGGTCCAGTGATAGATGTATTTGCCTCGGCCGCCCTTAGCGTCCACCGTCACTGCACCCTCGGCACAAGCCGCACCGTTGCTGGTCAACGATGTCGACAATGGCTCAGGAGAGTAGATGGAGAACGATGCGGATACGGAATCCGAGCAAGCTGGATCGTATTTCTTGAACGTTGCTTGGTAATCACCGGCCGGCAAATCGTTGAACGAGAATGTGGAATCACAGCTGGAAGTCAATGTGGTATTCACCTCGTAACCTTTGTCGGACTTCAGTGTAAAGGTCGTCGCAACGCCAGACTTCACCTTGATGTTTGCGAACGCGAAGTCGAGTCCGCACTTCAGGGAGTCGGTTGTATAGTCGACCAGTTGCATCTCTATGGCGTCGCTCTCAGGCACGTCCACTGTGAAATGCTTGATGTCGAAGGCGTTTCCGCAGTCATCCTCCGCCTTGACGTCGTGTTCTCCGACTGCGATTGCGGAGAGTATAACCTCACCTTTCGCGGTGAATGCCGCATCGTCCTTATAGTCGACATATGCGTTTGCGTTGTTGGCTTCGCTCGATATGAGCTCGCCGTCAAAGTATATCTTCATCGATGGGTGGAATCCGTCCATCGGGATGGTCAACTCTGCGGAAGGCGAGTTGGCGCAGGAAGTGAAGATCGTCGTGTCGTTCGCCGAGTCGGAGTGGAGAGACTCCCGATCCTTCACTTCGAGGACGACATCTTGTATGTTCGAGTTGACGCATTGGGATATCGGAGCGAACGTCATCGTGTAGGTTCCGATCTTGAGGTCGCTGATTATCTTTTCCTCCGTCAATGGGTATGACTGGCTCAAGATGGTGCCCACTTCGCCTTCGCCCGTGAGGGTGACAGACATGGCACCCACCATGTGGCAGCTTGTCGCGAAATAGATTTCTCCGGATCCGCTGCCGTGGCATTTCGTAGGGGCTACCGCCACGCTGTCGAGGAGCAGAGTCTGGAAAGGAACCACCTTCAGTTCCAGCGTGTAGAGTGTGTCGGTCGAGATCACGCCCTTGGCGAAGACCGTGTCGAAGTGGGTTGCGTCGGCCTCCAGCGAGGAGGTCTCCACGTTCCATCCGTGTTTCTCGTAGTTCGTTCCGAGGCAGACGGTGTCGTAGATGGCCACGGAAACGGTGTCACGTACGCCGTCGAACAGTTCGTAGGCTCCGTAGCAGGCGAGATCCAGGCGGGCCACGCCCCTCGCGTCACGGTCCACGGTCGTGTTCTCGATAGGGAAGCGTGCCAAGCTATGGTCAGGGAAGGAGTCTTTCATCAGAGCGACTGTCTTGACGAAACCTCCGTTATCCTTCAGGTTGGCAGTGAAGAGGCCAGTGTTGGCGTCATATGTTCCATCCAAATATAATGGCAATTGTTCAATCGGCAGTTTAACATCCAAGTCGGATGCAAAGTCTGCTGTTGATGGGTATACGTTGTACGCATGGTCCACCGTGGAGTTTGCGGACAGCTTGGAAGAAGCGTTGCCCGTGAAGATATTTCCACGCATGACTGCCTCGCCCAGGCTGAGGGTGCATTCCTCCTTGTTATTGCCTGCGATGGTGTTATTGTACAAATATGATTTGCCGGAGAGGTGATCGATCGCGATTGGGGTCGCGGTGTTGTTGTCAGCGAACGTCGTGTTCTTGATGACCACATCACCGAGTGTGTTCTTGCTGTGGATAGCGTAACCTGCGTTCTCCTCGTTGGAGAGTATGCCCGTGAATGTGGAGTTCTCCACAGAGACGGAGGATAGATAATCCGCAAGAATTCCCACTGCGCTTCGTCCTTTAGCATCGAAGCTTGTCGCATTGACGAGCAATGTCTTCGTGGAATCCATGTTGATAGCGATGTCGAAGGTGTCGAACGAACAGCTGTCAACCACAACTTCCCTTTGTCCTTTGACATTGTATTGGATGCTAGACATGCGCACGTCGTATAGACCAACCGGTGATGCAGACCAACCTTCGATGTTCAGGTTGAATATGGAGTCGGCGTAGAATCGGGTCACGTATGCCGCGTTCTTCTCGTCATCCTTCTTGGCATTCTTCTTGAATCCACCGATGATCGTCACTGAGTTCTCTGTGGTTACCGAAGTGGCACCCGACAGCTTGTCCATCGCATAGGAACCTTCTGCGACATAGAATGTGGCGCCATCCTCGACGATTGGCAGACCATAGAGGAAGTCCGCACCGTTCATGGCGTTGTCCCAATCCGCACCGGTACCTCTTCCGGTACGTTCGGTCTTCACGTAGAATCCAGATCCCT
This sequence comes from Paludibacteraceae bacterium, assembly GCA_045226255.1. Taxonomy (GTDB): domain Bacteria; phylum Bacteroidota; class Bacteroidia; order Bacteroidales; family Paludibacteraceae; genus UBA1181. Next base: position 8,134 of record JBGVCG010000019.1, read on the forward strand.
CGAAGCTAGGCGTCACATAGAGATGGTGCTCGATCGTCAACGGGCATCCGATCACGTTGACAGAGTCAGGACCGTAGATCTTGTAGTTGCCGACCGTGTCGTAGGTGATGCCTTGGAATGATCCTCCGATCTGGATGGTGTCCATCATCACGAGCGTGTCAGGTCTGCAATCCATCTCGTAGGCACCCATGCAGGTCAGGGCGTTACGATCCCTGCCAGTCTCGTCGATGGTTACGACCGTCTCCTCCAAAGGCAAGCGGATGAATGAGCCGTTCGGCAACTTGTCTTCCAAGACCTCGATGATGGTGGTGATGTTCTCTTTGGAAGCTAACTTATCCACGGCGAAGAACTTATCGTCCTTGAGGGAACCTTCGAAAATGCCCACCAAGTCTTTCGGCTCCACCAACAGGTCGTGTTCGCCCAACTGGCAGATGTTGCCTGTGGTGTCTGGGTTATAAACATATAGGTTGTAGTCGGATACGACTGGAATGACTTCTTTGCCGTCATCGTTTACGAATCTGAAGTTCATGTTGAAGACATTACCCTTCATGACCGTATGGGCGTAGTCCGCCAATTCGATTGCGTTCGTGTAGCCCCTGCAGAGCGAGAACGTGTTGTTATAGAGTTCCACATGCATGTCCGGATCGTTCACCCAACGAGGGAATACCGACAATGGGTTCCTGACGCTGTTGAATGTGGAGTTTTGAATGCGTACTCTTCCGTATGGAGCGTAGAATGAGCATCCATATGAAGTATTGGAGAATGAACATCCATCCAAAAGGAATTCGTTGTATACCTTCTTGTCTGAATTGGATGTCTGGCAGACGTCCGCATAGAGTATTGTGTCGAAGCGGCAGGATTTCAGGCACAAGGTGTCTGCGCCGCTGTAGATAGCCACATAGGTCTTGACGAACGAACAGCTGTCCAAATAGAATGATGCTTCGACAGAGTTGTTGGCTGAATAGAGGCTCAGTGCGGCGCTACTTCCCTTGAACATAGGGTAGTTGCCCTTCATCGTCAAACCGTACAGATGGCATGAACCGGATTGTTTCATCTGCAGATCCATCACGCGGCTAGCGTTGTTGTTCAAGCCTTTGACATCCCAGTTGATGTAATCCTCTGAGGAAGGAGTATACACATCGTCCTCCGTCAAGTCGGCGGACAAGATTGTCGCGTATTTCGTCGCATCCGGCACGTCTCCTTCCTTAGCGTTCGGAGGATAAGCACCTATCACGTTGATAGGGCGGGATGTCGTGTAGGCCACACCTGACGAGTTGGATATCTTGCCGGTCCAGTCGAACATTGGGTGGTAAGTACCTGCGGCGATGTGGAATGTCGCGTCTTTAGGCACGATGGAGAAGTAGCGTGCGAATGTGGTGTCGCCCATCGCGTTATCCCAGTCTTTACCGGAACCGTCTCCGTGGGAGCGGGTCTTCACATAGTAGTCGACATAGGTAGGGAACTCGAACGCACCCACGCAGCTTGTATCTTTTCTGAGGTATCCTCTCTGGTCGAAGTCGACGGCGCGGGCCTCCGCAGGGATGGAAAGCACGGCACCTCCGTCGAACAATGATTGGAACAGAGCCACGGTCGGTGTGTAACCTCCGTTGTCGCGTGTAGTAGGGAGGTATATGTCATCGTTGCCGTAGTATTCCTCACCGTCCAGTATGTAAGGAACATCCGTGTTCTTCATGGCCATGTCATGTTCACCTTTTGCGGTCGTGAAGTCAGACGAGAAGATGTTGTAGTCGCTTGAAGTGATGGTGGCGTTGCCTTCCATGGAAGACTTTCCGTTCGCCACAATCATGTTTCCGAAGAGTTTCATTCTGGAAGACTCGTCGGTGAATGTGAACACGGAACCCGTATGTGTGGATTTCGGTTCGATGAAGTTACCTGCTATCGTATTATTCGTGAGGTCCAGTTCAGAAGATTGGGACACGAATACCGCACCCTCGAATGCCCTGTTCTTCACGATGGTGTTGTTGACGAACGTCGCGGAGGATTGATCCAGATAAGCGACGGCGCCTTTCGAACCACCGTTATTGCACAATGTGTCGTGCGAGAAGTTCTCGTGGATTGTAGAGGCGTTGACGTCCAATTTCGTGTTGGTCACGTTGAATACCGAGCCGACGCAGGAGTAGTTCAACGAGAACTCCGAGTTGGTCACCTTGATGTCGGCGTCCTTCGCATAGATAGCGGAGGAGAGGTTCTTTGTGACGACACAACGGTCCATTGCCAGGGCGGCGCCCTCCTTCAGGGATATCGCTCCATCTTCGGTGTTGTTCACGCCGGAGAAGGTGATGCCGAACAGAGAGACGTGAGGTTGACCCATGATGTGGATCAGCGCAGGCTCGTTATCTCCGAAGTGTCCGTTCGTCGGGAGGTATTCGTTCGTGTAGAAGTACATGTTGTCGTTATCCCAGGTGTCTGCGGACAGTTTCGTCGTGTAGGCTTCCGGAACGGAAGGCGTACCGATGGTAGTGACAGTGTCAGGGTAACCTCCGATGATCGTCACGCTCTTGTTGATGATGTAGGTGAGGCCATAGAGTGGGTCTTCGACATCGCAGTGGTAGGTACCAGCGGCGACGTGGAAGGTATCGTCGTCATAGACGAGAGGGAGGTATGTGGCGAAGTCTGTCGGAGACATGGCGTTGAGCCAGTCGGATCCATCGCCCGTACCGTCCACCTTGACGTAGTAACCGCCGTCCTTTTTCTCAGGGCGTACCGCCAAGGCGAGGGTGACGATGCTGTCGCAGCCGCTCTCCAGCTTGATGGTGTCAGTAAAGGTGTGGACACCCACTTTTGCGGTCAGCGTCGACAGATCGTTTCCGTTGAAGGAGTAAGGATCTCCGATGGTCACTGTGTCGGTCACTGTGCTCTTGATGGCGGAGCAAGATATTTCGTATGCGCCCATGCAGGTCGGGTCCAGACGTGTCTCGCCCCTTTGGTCTGTGGTGACCACGGTCTCCGTGAGCGGGAAGCGAATGCTGGTGCCGTCAGGGAGACGGTCGGATTTAAGCATTACGACAGGGGTGAAGTCTTCACCTGTTTTCAACTCTGGAGTGAAGATTCCTGTGGTTGGGTCGTAGGTGCCAGCCATTAAATCGAATAATTCTTCATTCCTGTTTTTAACGCCAGAAAAATCTTCTTCGCAACTTAATGTTGCCAAATAATCTGTATAATAAGCTGAAACTATATTTTTCTCACTAGGGATGCTCAAGCAACCGTTGCCATCGTTGGTCGAGAATAAAGGTATAATGTTGTTCTCTACAACAATATTCTTCGTGTCTTCGAGTTTGATTGTCTCAAGGACACCGTCTTTAGTCATTTTGTTCCCCAATAAGATATTTCCCTGAAGTATGGATGAGGAATCTATATTCATCACATAATCTCCATTTAGAGTATTCCCCGTTATCGTGTTGTTGTACATCTTAACAACGGATTTTTGGTTGGATGAAAGAAGTTTATTCGCTTCATTGCCTATAATCGTATTGTTTTCGATATGAATATTGGAGTTTGTAAGCGTAAACAAAGTATCAGTCGTTTTGTTGTCGTAAATCGTTGAATTAGTCAGTGAAATACTATTATTGTGTATGAGCTCGGCTATTTTACAATTGCTATTGTTGTAGAATACGCACTTGTTGACACTTGCGTGTGGATATTTATTGTAAGTTGTTTTTAAGCCAGTTTGGTAATCAGAGATTAAATCAACGTTTTTATTGTCCTTGAAAGTTATCCTTTCTATTGTTATAGTGTCGTCGGCAATATTATGTATTGCTGCACCTCCCTCATTCCCATCGAACGTTGAATTGCTGATATGACCTTTTTTGGAAGTAAATTCGATAATTCCAGTATGCTTGCTGTCCGTTATGCTTGTCCAGTACACATTTGCATGGAATATGTGATTCTGGGAGAATTGACAACTGTCAAATTTTGATTCCTCGTAACAATTAATGGCGCCTCTTGGTATAGTGACATTTCCGTATTTGTAGAATGAGTTGTCGTTTATTTTTACATGTTTGAAGCTGAGGCTAGTATGAACTGTCATAATAATGAGCTCTCCCACATTCCCAGTAATATTTACATTCTCAAAATCGACACGGTGTAATTCCAATGTAAATAATTTAAATGTGTTCTCTATGACATCTGTTCTGACAAACTTGATGTTACATGAGATTGGTATTAGATACTCATTTTGACAATGAGTGATTTTTGAATCGAAAAATGCCAATGAGATATTATCCTGGCTTGGTGTCGACGACACCAATACGTTATCTTGGTCAAATGTACATTTGGAAAATGTAACAGAATCAGCTTTATTGTCGACATTTAGAACTTCTTTGGCTGATTTGAACATAATCCCATCAAATGCTATTTTCTTAGAATCCATACGGAAGAGCGTATCGACGTTGTCCTCTGTGTTTTTATTAACGAATATAGCTCGACCATCGATAAATGTGGAATCCTTCAAATAGTCATCGTCTCCCAAATCACCGCTAAATATGGTATGATACTTGGTGTAATCGCTAGTGGCATCATTTGCGGTGGCTTCGTTGGAATAACCACCTTTGATGGTTATATTACTATTGATTAAATATGTGAGTTGTGAGTGGTCATTCGTTTTTGCTAAATTATAGTCATACACTGGCTTATACGTACCTTCCGCCACATAGAATGTAGCCCCGTCCGGAGCCAACGGCAAGTAGGTGGCGAAGTCAATGCTGTCCATTGCGTTATCCCATGTGGAGCCGTCGCCCGTACCCCAACGATCCATCTTGACGTAGTAGTTCTTTACGGTGGAGTCTGGTTTGACGTAGAGCGTATGGAGCGCCACACTGCTGCAACCATCTGCTCCTGGGATTTTCTCGACGATGTCGTGTCTTCCCACGGTGGTGTATACTATGTCAAGGAATTTATCTCCCACATAGATGGTGTCGTTGGTGAATGTGGTGTCTGGAGTACAATTAATCTCGAATGCACCCATGCATGTTGAATCCAAACGATCCATATCCCTTTGGTCGGCGTAGACTACGGTCTCCTTGAGCGGGAAGCGGATTACTGTGCCGTCCGGTAACACGTCGCTCTTCAATGCCGCAATTGGAGTGCTTCCTTCGTAGATCTTCAGCTCAGGGGTGAAGATGCCTGTGGATTCGTCGACTGTGCCGTTGAAGAGACTGGTGATGTCATCCGTGAATATGTTCTTGGCTAATACATCGTCTGGGATAGAGGCCCTCTCTGATCTCACAAAGACATTGTACCAAATGCTATCCTCGTCGAATCCACGTGATAATTCGTCTCCTATGATGTTTCCGATCAAAGCGTAGTTTCTGAGAGATCCGCCCACTAATGAGGTGGCTGTGGTTTCGTTGGCGATAATCGTATTGTTATATATATATACATTCGCCGCGGATGGATAAACCGAGAAGAACCCGTTCTTTAATTTGTTGGAGGCAAAGGTGTTGTTGTAAAGTGTCAGTTCACCATAAGGCGTATATATCAGGTTACCTCCAGTCAACTCGTTTTGACGGAAAGTGGATGCCTCAATCAATGATGTCACCTCCGGCAAGTGTATGAATTCACCGGAAATTTTGTTGCCGAAGAAATCACATTTGAAGATAGTCGTATTCCCATCATGAATGTCCATCAACGTGTGTGCCGAGTTGTTGTTGAAGTTCGTCCCAATAATGATGATTTCGTCGTTGTCTTTTCCGTACAGATGTATCATGTCGTCGTCAGACGTGATGTTGTTGCCTGTGAAATCTGAGTTCCAGAAACTCATGCGTACTCTCGTCTCCTGATCTGTGTTTTGACAATAGAACAATCCGCCTTCATTCCCTTTGAACGAACATCTTGTCACGTCTAATCCTTGGTCGAACCCATATACCATCATTTTGGTGGAGTTGTCCGCTATCGTGTCGTTGGTAAATTCCGCCGTGTGGTTCACCATGAAGAAGATGGAATCCATCTCGTTCCCTTTGATGGTGCTGTTTTTCACGCGCAGATCTTGAGTGTACATGGCATATGTGTTGACATCTTCTTCCGTTCCCTTTACTTTGTTTCCTTCGAGCAAGGAATTGTTTATGTGTAATTCCAGGGAATTGCTGAGGATTCCACTAGGTCCCACCTCGTTGTTCTTGATTGTCGTGTTCTCAAAGACTATTGTGTCGTTACTGAAGAACATATTTCTCTTTACTTTGTTGTCTTCAAAAGTACAGTTGATGATCGAGTCTTTTGAAGAGGTATATGGCAATTGGCCTAAAATTTGGCATTCGTTCGATTTGAATGTACAATTCTTAAGTGTCGTGTGGGAGAGGATCGGCTTGTCAGTAGCTTCTGCTCCGAATGATGGAGAGTTATATCCAGCTAAATATATGCAATAATCGTCATCCATCTTGTTTCCCACAAAATCGCAATTTTCAAGGTAAGCATGCTTCCCATATACATATAAAGGTGTCACATGATTTCCCTTGAATAGACAATTCTTAGCAAATACGTCTGTTGTATTTGCATATAAGACTTGCGATAATGCATGATTGTTCTCTATTTTGCAGTTATCCATGGATACATAGGCTGTATGTCCAGGGGTAGAGGAACTCCCTATAATCTCTATTTGGCTATAACTGTTTGTGTACTCAAAATCCTCAAAGATAAAGACGACATCCTTATCTGCTGTTGCCTTGTTAAGCAGGCATCCCATACCTTCCGAAATTTTCGTGTTGGAGAACACAATGGAGTCCGCTCCAAATATTTCGAAGAAACCGCATTTGTCGTACGAGCAATTCTTCACCTTTACTGCTTTCGGGTTTTCTACCAAATAGGTCGGCTGCCCTATTAAGTTGGTGAATTTGGTGTTCTCTATGGTAATGTTTATGTTCGGATTGATGGATTTTATACCGATTCCTCCACCGTCCAGGTATACGCCATTTAAATTGAAGTATTTCTGTTTCCCGTTGTCCTGGACAGGGGAACTTGATGAATAGATGCTTCCATAGTTTGAATTGTAATATATGCCTTCGGTTGACTGCGCCAATGAGAATATTGTTCCTGCGTCATCTCTAATCGTGTTTCCCGTGTTCCAATAATATGAATAGGATATATCTGTGGTGTCTCCTTCTGGGGTAAGGGAATAGCCTGTAATAGTAGAATCAAGTGTCAACTTGTCATTCCCCTCCAAATCACCCGAGAAAATGGTTTTGTATTGGCTTGGGTCGGCCACGGCTCCGGTTTTTGCATCTTTCGAATAACCACCGTTAATTGTGACATTGCTTTGAACAAAGAATGTAGCTTCTTCAGAAGATGTTGCATTCATTCTAAAATCATACATTGGTTTGTACGTACCTTCCGCCACGTAGAAGGTGGTACCATCTTCTACCAACGGCAAGATTTGCGCAAAATGTATACTGTCCATCGCATTTTCCCATTTGGAGCCATCTCCCGTTCCCTCGCTTACTGTCTTTACGTAAAAGTTTCCTGACAGATTATAGTTGTATGAGTCGGAGAATTCTGAGATATAATCATCGTTTACAGCACTCGCAAAAACTGCATACCCCTTTGGCGCACCATTGCGAATCCTTAATCTGACTTCGAAGTTGCCATCTGCGTCTGTGCTATCTGCGCCCATATACTCGATGGCGTTTTGGTTGTTCCCATCTGTTGCATAGACGTATATCCGAGCCTTTCTGTCATAGTCAAGTTTACCAGAAACGTTGACATAGCCGTTCTCTGGCAATGATACATTTGTGATGGTTGGAGGCGTAGCTATTGCATCCCTGTAGGAAGAGTTATCCATCGCCTTGGCTCCTGCTGGTGTGTTAAGGTATAAGTTTGATGTATAATTATTTCCGAGGGATGATTGAACTGCCATTTCCAGTTTATATCCTGATTGCTTGTTGCCAATGAATTTGTTGTTGCTCAGGTCATTTGCTACCGTTCCTTGATTCCATAATCCAATTTCATTATAGGCAAGGATATTTCTCCGCATTTCCAACGATTCATTTGCATTTTTGTCGACATATACTCCGACACCATTCCCCAGTTCTGCAAGTGAAGCGTTCGTTCCAATATAATTGTTGCTTAGTGTGACATTAGGTTTCCCTGTCATATCAATACCATATTGCTCGTTTCCTGATATGATGCTGTTTTCCACGGTAATGGCTGCCATGTTGTTCATGTAAATGCCTGTCTTGTTCCCCTTCAATGTGGGATCAACGCCATCTTTTCCTATTACACATTCTGTTATGAGTAAAGTTGCCCGGCCGATATTGACTGCGGTATCGGAACCTGACAATATGCAATTCGAGATAGAATCTACTGTCACATGGGATACGGCAGAAATACCATATTTCTTATTGTCAAGTATACGACAACCGTCGATGCGATGAACTGTGCCATAATCTACTTCGATGCCGATAAGGTTGTCTTTTATTTCACAATTCGATATCAAATCAGTCGAATATCGACTTGTTATGCCGGTCGCACCGTTCTCATATATTTTACAATTGTCAATGGATTTTATGGTGTTGGTGCTCGCAGAAGTTATACCATGTTCCCTATTCCCATGTATTTGGGAGGATTCGATTTTCCCCAAACTGTTTCCATTAATACCAGAAAGACAATCGTGGATGTTACAATCAGACATGTAATTAATACTATATCCCGTATTGTTTATGCCATCACCCGTGCAATCTTTTATTTCAGTTGATATGATTGAGTCTATGCTGGTGTTGTTGATGGCATTCTCGCAATTGTATATTAAGCAGTTGTCGATAAGGTTTACTGAGCCGCTTAATTGTATTCCATATCCGTTATCGTTTGTGATGGTGTCATTCACTAACCTTAATTCCGTACAATTGCCTTTTATTCCAGATTTTAGACGAGATCTATCAAGGGTAGATATACTAGAAGAGGTCAATTCCAGGGGGCCCTCTATCGTCACTTTAGACATCTTTTCTGCGGAGGTGCCGGTCAAACTTAATTTCTCAATTTGTAAATTCCCGAGATCTTTCACGGAAGAGCCTGTGAAGCTTAACGACTCAATTTGTGACTTCCCGAAATTGTCTATCGTCGCATTAGTGAAATTAATATTCTTAAATTTGTTGTTGACGAATTTCTCTATTTTGACAAATTTTTCTACTGGGGAATAGATGGTTGCACTTCCTTCTGTGGCGTTGCAGTTCGAAAACTCCTTCAAGTTGATTGCTCTGAGGTCGACTGGTGTGACGCAATCCGTAAATGTACATGCGGTGATCTTTCCTCCTGAGGAATTTGTTGTAGCATCAGGATAATGTGCAATGCCAATTTTACAATTGGAGAAAGAACAACTATCAATAGTATTTATGTTCCCATACATGAAGATTCCATAGGATTTGATTTCTTTGAAATCACATTTGTGAATTTTTCCCGCGTCTTTTAATGCTCGTATACCTGTGTCATAACCAGTAAATGAGCAATTTGACACGGTTCCAATCGAATCATTAAAATAGAGGGCTTGAGAATAGTCTTCCCCCACAAAATCAATGTTTGAAACTTCTCTGACCATAGCGTATGGTGCGGCAAGTTCTTTAATTTCAATGGTTGTTCTTTGACTTCCACCCCGTATTGAAACTATGCGGCTAAACACGAGTTGCGTATCCGCTGCGTGAACAGTATTCTTGGCTGAAGATGGCAGCTGGAATGTCACAATCGCCTCGTCCGTTTCCGGTAACTCGTTTATTTGGGATACAATGTCACTGAGAGTTCCTGATCCCTTTTTGGCTGACGAAGTTACTTTAAAGGTGTGCACTTCGGCAAATGAAAAAACACATGCCGCGATTAATGCTACAGTCAAAGAAAAAAATCTTTTCATACTATGTATAATCTTTTTAAGATTGTAAGTTACTTAAATAATATATGGTTTTATACATGTGTACTACGCACATCTGTGAATCTCATCATATATATAATCCTTGTACACATATAAATAAACAATCAATTTATTATTGCTTCGCCCTTTACATCACATACCAAAAACAACACATGGGCATTTACCAAAAGAATGGGACAAAATTCGTGAGCATATGCAGTTCGTTGACTTTTGTAAGATTAATCGCAAAGAAAGAATCCTCATGGTTGAGTAGGAAACATTCCGTCAAATTAATACTCTTTGTTTTTCAATAAACCTGATAAATAGCATACTTAACACATTACCTGTCTTTGTTTCTATTGATTATCTCCTTCCTATCAGAGTCGAAGCATAATTTCCTAAAAAACGGATGCAAAATTATAAAATATATCGTGATCGAAAAGAAAAATTGATAAAAAAATCATGTCTAACGTAGAATTTTTGTATGATTTTTTTTGCTTTTCTCGTCACAATTTGTTATTGGATGAGTTGGGGGATGTGAAGTTTCCCTTCCGTGCAGGAGGTGTCTTGGACTGACGTGGGGAGGGGTAGATATTACTTCTCGGATTGATTGTTCCTGAATTTAAGTTTTTATGGTATGTCCTAAAATTTCACCGTTTATTTGTACTTTCGCGGTGAGATTTATTCACTACAAACAATTCTAGTATGCGTCGACAAATAATATGTATGGCTTTGGCCTTTTCTGTGATCTCTTGTGCGTCATCGAAGAAGGTGGCACAATCTGAAAGTGGAGAGATGTCTACTCCCGCTAATTCTGATGTGGAAAAAACGGTTGAAAAAGTTGATACGGTGGTGGGGAATGTCCCTGCACCATCTGCGGTGAAGTTGTCCGAACGATCATCCTTCTCTGTGAAGGATATCACTTTTTCGATGGTGAAGGTGAAGGGCGGCTCCTTCGTTATGGGGGCTACGCCTGAGCAATTGGGAGAGGCGACACCAGAGGAGAAACCTGCGCATAAGGTTTCTTTGCCTGATTATTGGATTGGCGAGACGGAGGTGACCCAAGCGCTTTGGGCTGCTGTGATGGATTCCTGCCCTTATCAGATTGAGTTGAAGGAGGAGATGAAGGGGGATAGTCTCCCCGTGTCTTGTGTTTCCTGGAATGACTGCCAACAGTTCATTTCTAAACTGAATGCTTTGACGGGCAAGAAATTCCGTCTGCCTACGGAGGCGGAGTGGGAGTTCGCTGCCCGTGGGGGGGTGGAGAGCAAAGGATACAAGTATAGCGGTAGCAATTCGCTCACTGAGGTGGCCCGCTATAATGTCTATGCCTCTGTTTTTTATTACAATGTGGCTAGTTATCGCCCGAACGAGTTGGGCATTTATGATATGAGCGGCAGCGTCGCTGAGTGGTGTGAGGATTGGTATGGCGCCTATACGGAAGGCGAACAGATTTCTCCGAAGGGTCCTAAGACGGGCGAGGTGCGCGTTTCCCGTGGTGGGGGCGGTACGATGGACGCTCCGTTCTTCCGTGTCTCATCCCGCGATGGTGGCGCCCCTGAGCGTTGGTTCTATCATGTCGGTTTGCGCTTGGTGACCTCTGCGGATTGATGTCTGCGAATCAATCGGTTAGTGTCTCCCATTGGATCTCTTCGTCTCGCTTGAACCAGGTGAGTTGCTTCTTTGCGTAGTGGCGGCTGTTCTGCTGGATCATCTGCTTGGCGTAGTCTAAGGTCCAGTTGCCGTCGAAGTATTCGAATAACTCTTTGTAACCCACGGTGTTAAGGGAGTTGAGCTCTCTGTGGGGATAGAGTTGTCTCGCCTCTTCCACGAGACCCTCCTCGAACATCTTGTCCACGCGTCGGTTGATGCGCTCGTAGAGCTCCTCCCTCGGGCGGACGAATCCTATTTTCTCTATTTTAAATGGACGTTCCTTCTTGTTCTCTGTACGGAATGAGGAGAAAGGTTTCCCCGTTTGTAGGCAAACCTCCAGTGCATGTTTGATGCGTTTGTGGTTCATCGGGTCCACCTGTCGGTAGTAGGTCGGGTCGAGCATCTTTAGTTCGTTGCGGATGCTCTCCACACCTTCCTCGGCCAGCCTTTTGTCTAGGTCTCTCCGAAGCTCTTCGTCGATCTTGGGTATGTCGTCTATTCCCTTGCAGACAGCGTCGATGTAGAGCATGGAACCACCCACCATCAGCACGTTGTCGTGTGTTTGGAAGAGTTCCTCGCACTTGGCGAGGGCGTCTATCTCGAATTTGCCGCAGCTGTAGTAGTCGAAGATGGAGAGGTTGCCCACGAAGTGGTGGGGCACACGCTTCAGTTCCGCCTCGGTGGGCGCCGCCGTGCCGATCTTCATCTCCCGGTACATCTGTCTGGAGTCGCATGAGATGATCTCCGTGCGCAACTCTTCCGCCAAGCGTAGGCTTCTTTCCGTCTTGCCTACACCCGTGGGACCCAATAGAATGATTAGTTTCTTTTCCATGAGGCGAAGATACAAAAAAAGCGTGGGGGATGCCCACGCTTTTTGCATATTGTCGTACTTTTGATTAGAACCAACGTACGTAGCAGAAGTCTTGGCGGTGAGCCAAGTCCTTGTTGTTCGGGAACATACGGAAAGCGTATTTGAATGTTCCGGAGCGTGAAACCCTATCCTCCAACTTGAAGTAGAGTCTCGTGCCCTCCTCTTTCACAAGCTTCATCTCCTTCACCTCGTCGATCTTGTCGTTGTTGCTGTTGTCTTTCATCGTGGAGACGAAGTCGATGCCTAACTTATTGTCGTTCAATCCCTTGGTATCTACGATTACCTCGGCTACGTATTTGTCGCCCACCTCTGGGTTCTCCGTCAGTTTGTCGGAGACGGTAGCGGATACGATTTCTATCTGATCCCAATGCTCAGCGACCTTCTCCTTCCAAGCCGCGATCTCCTTCGCCTTAGCGAAATTGTTGTCGATCAGCTTGTTGAAGCGTTCGCGCAGTGGGTTGTAGAACTTCCTCGTGTAATCGTCGATCATACGCTTGGTGGTGTAGTTCGGAGCGATCATGGCGATGGAGTTCTTGATGGTCTTCACCCACTCAGGAGAGTAGCCCTTGCTGTTCGTGGCGTAGAACATAGGGATGATTTCGTTCTCCAAGATGCTGTAGATTGTTGCGGCATCCAACTGGTCTTGGTGACCTTGGTACTCGTAGGTGCGTTTCTCGGTCAATGCCCAGCCTGCGCCTTCGCGGTAGCCTTCCAACCACCATCCGTCTTTCACGGAGAAGTTGATGACACCGTTCATCAAGGCTTTCTCACCGGATGTTCCGGATGCCTCGAGCGGACGGGTAGGGGTGTTCAACCAGATGTCCACGCCGGAGATCAGACGTTTCGCCAAAGCCATGTCGTAGTTCTCCAGGAAGATGATCTTGCCTTGGAACTCAGGTTGGCGGGAGATCTCCACGATTCTCTTGATCAAGCCTTGTCCCGCACCGTCTGCAGGGTGAGCCTTACCAGTGAAGATGAATTGAACCGGACACTTAGGGTTGTTGACGATCTTAGCCAAACGCTCCAAGTCTGTGAAGAGCAGGTGCGCACGCTTGTAGGTGGCGAAACGACGACCGAATCCGATGGTCAAAGCCTCTGGATTGATGCTCTCCAATATCTTGATGATGCGGGAAGGATCCCCTTGGTTTCTCAGCCAGTTGTCTTGGTATTTCACCCTGATATAGTCGATGAGTTTCTTCTTCAGGGATTTCTTGATGCTCCAAATCTTCTCGTCTGGCACGGAGTATATCTTCTCCCAGATTGCCATGTTAGACTGATCTTTGTAGAACGATGGGTCGAATGTCTCGATGTAGAGTTTCTTCCACTCGTCCGCCGCCCAAGTAGGCATATGAACACCGTTGGTGACGTAGCTAACGTGAGACTCCTCAGGGAAGTATCCTTTCCAGATGTTGGCGAACATCTTCTTGGAAACCTCACCGTGCAACCAGCTCACACCATTCACTTCCTGGCAGGTGTTGCAAGCGAAGACGCTCATGGAGAATTTCTCTCCCTTGTCTCCTGGGTTCTCGCGACCGAGATCCATCAGTTCGTCCCATGAGATGTTCAACTTTTGGGCATAGTGGTACATGTATTTTCCGAAGAGGCCCTCGTCAAATTTGTCGTGACCGGCAGGCACTGGCGTGTGCACCGTGTAGAGGGAAGAGGAACGAACCACCTCGAATGCCTCTTGGAAGCTCAATCCCTTCTGGTTGATATAGTAGTTCAGTCTCTCCACGTTGATGAGCGCCGCATGACCCTCGTTGCAGTGGAAGGTGTCGTGTTGGATGCCCAATCTGTTGAGCAACAGCACACCACCGATTCCGAGCATATATTCTTGCTTCATTCTGTTCTCCCAGTCACCTCCATACAATTGGTGGGTGATGGAACGGTCATATTCAGAGTTCTTCTCGATGTCGGTATCCATCAGGTATAGGCTGATTCTTCCGACAGAAACCTTCCATACGTTAGCGTAGATGGTACGGTCGAAGAAAGGTACTTCGTGTACGAGCGGGTTGCCGTTCTCATCCTTTACTTGGCTGATAGGCAACGTATTGAATATTTGAGGCTCGTAGTTGGCGATTTGCTCTCCGTTCATAGAGAGTGTTTGGGTGAAGTAGCCATATCTGTAGAGGAAGCCGATGGCGGTCATGTTGACGTTGCAGTCGCTTGCTTCCTTCAGGTAGTCTCCTGCGAGTACGCCCAAACCACCGGAATAGATCTTGATGATGTCCGTCAATCCGTATTCCATGGAGAAGTAAGCCACGGATGGTTTCTTCGGGTCTTTCGGTTCGTTCATGTACTTCTCGAACTTGTCGTATACGGAGTTGATCTTTCCCAATAGCTCATTGTCCTTCTCGATCTTCTCTAGCGTGTCGATTTTGACTCTTTCCAGGAAGAGGACAGGGTTGTTGCCAACTTTCTCCCATAATTCTTTGTCGCACTCCTTGAAGAGTTCTTTTGCTTCGCTATTCCATACCCACCACAGGTTTCCTGCTATTTGGGTGAGTTTTTCCAACTTTGCAGGAACTTTCGCTTTGGTGTTGATTTCCTTCCAAGTTGGATAGTTTGATTGGTTGATTTTTACTTTCATGTTTTTTATTTGTTTTTAATTTTTGTATTCTTTTTCTTTCCTTGAAGGGCTATTTTAAAGGCCTCCTCGTAGTATTTTACGAACTTGTCCCAAGCACATCCGTCTGCGATTTTCTGTGCTTTCGCCCTAGTGTCGGAGACTTCCTTCTCCGTCATCGAAGCGAACTTCTCTATGTTGCTTTTGATGGTCTGTGTCGCTTCGTAGTAGTTGTGGTCATTTCTGTTGACAACAGCCACGCCATGGGTGATGTCTACCTGGACATTGGATACCCAAAGCCCGAATCCAGCCAAGTTGGTTGTGATGGTCGGGATGCTGAACGCCGCACTCTCCAGCGGTGTATAGCCCCAAGGCTCGTAGTAAGATGCGAAGATGGTCATGTCCAATCCGATGAGCAGTTCGTAGTAGCTCTTGTTGAAGATGCCATCGTCTCCGTTCAGGTAGCTCGGAACCAATATCACTTTGACAGTCTTTTTCTCCTCGTTGGTGAACGAGTAGGCCTGTATGGTGTCATATAGCTGGTCGTTGGCGACGTTGTATATGTCATGGGTGATATTCCTTCTGAACAGCGTATAGATCGGGTTCTTCTCACTCATTCTTTGCTGTAGGTCTTTGCGGGGACCGATATTCCATCCCGGCACTAGTATGAAGACTATTGTCTCACGCTGGTAGTTCGGGTCGTTGGCTAACTCTTTGAGCGCATCCAGGAAGATGTCAATTCCTTTGTTCCTGAACTCGTATCGTCCGCTTGTCCCTATGAACAAGGCGTTGTCCGACACTTTCTGCCCGATAAGGTTCTCCGCCACGTTCCTGAGTGTGGCGCGCGCCTTTTCCCTCGCCTTGCCGTATTCTTTTCCTTGCGGGATGAATCCGCTTTCAAAACCGTTCGGGGTGACGATGGATGGACTCTTCTCCAATAATTGCTCGCTCTCTTTCGCTGTCAACTCACTTACGGTGGTGAAACAATCCGCGTTGTGTGCGGCTTTCTTTTCCAGAGAGTGTTTGGCCTGTACGTTTAGCTCGTTGGCCATCTGATCACCGTTGTATTTGTCGAAGTACTCGTATAATTGTTTGCCGTTGAAGCAAATGGACCTTCCCACGGTTGTCGCATGGGTGGTGAATACGGTACGGAGGAAAGGACAGTGTCCCTTGCAGTAGAGTAGTCCGGAGGCGGTCGTCCATTCGTGGAATTGGGCGATGCTCAAACGGTCCGTCAATTGATTGTAATGGCAGAAATGCTCTATGGTCTTGGCGGATGCGAGTCCGAACGTGACCGCTTCGTTGTAATCTCCGTACGCTTTGAGCGAATCGACTTGGAACTTATCCCACATTTCGTAGAGATAGTCGTTCAGTTTGTCTTGGAACGGTTTGAAGTCTACAAGTATAGCGAGAGGTGCCCCGGGGATATTCCATCTGCCGACCTTTACAGTGATGCCACACTCTTCGTTGTAGGCGTTCACCCAGTTTTTGAAGGTCTTCTTGTCCTCTTTGAAAAAGAGGTTGCCATCGGTTCCGAAGTATGGACCGACATATATGAGGTTATCCCCGTGGATGTCATGCAATGATTTGGCTTGAGTGGACAATACGGTGTAGATTCCACCGATTTTATTGCAAACTTCCCAGCTCGTTTGGAATATGTAGTTGTCTGTTTGGACTTTCACCGATTTCGCCACCATTTTTCGCTTCTTTTTGTATACTTTTTAGCAAAGATAGGAATTTTTTTTAAATTTCTATGGACGAACTGAAAGAATTACTATTGATAATTGTGTGAATGTGGAGGGGGGCATCATCTACATTTGTCCTCTTATTGATTTTTCATCACCGCCATTGCTTTATGTCTAGGAATGAGGGCTGTTCTTTTGTGAATTGCCTCGGTGAAGTTTGCCGGTTCTTGCCTCGTCGGGGAGGTTGTGGCGCGGGACTAATACCACGTTGGATAGTCTGTCGCAGTTGTTCGTTTTTCCCACTTCAAGTCTTGCAGCATGGAGGAGTTGACACCGATGTGGAAGTTGAATCCTTGGTTGCTTCCGAAAGGAATGAAACTCAGGGTGGCAGACCAACAGTGTAGGTCTCTGCTGATGCCGCATGAGGTGTAAGACATCTCTTTGTTGATGAAGTCGTATCCTGAACTGAATGAGAAGCGCCAATTCTCCGAGAAGTTGAATCCTCCAGAGAAGTTCAGTGTCTGTGTCAGCCTTTGTTCGAATTCCAATGTTTCCTTGTTGAACAGGTAGTCTCCATATGCGATGGAGTAGGAGACATTGATGTTCCAAGGGAGTTTGTACTTGAAGTAGCCGTTCTCATCGTAGTTGTTATCCACAATTTCGTTGCTTTCCTTCTTCTCCTCGACGTTGTCGTCCAGCATATCGTCCACGGTTTCCGCATTGTAGTCAATCTCTTCCTCCTTCTTCTGTTTCTTTCCCTTTTTGAACATATTGTTGTTGAAGGAGTAATTGAAAGAGGTCCTTGCGTTGGTGAGTCTGGCAAGTCTTCCGTTCCGTTCCATTTCGGATGTGGTGGACTTGTAGTATTGTCCGTCCTCGTTGAGTTTGTAGGTGTATGGGCAGAAATTACCGCTCACGTTCAGGTATATGTTTTTAGGGAATTTCAAACGCAGGGAGGCGGAGATATCCGACCAAGGTGTTTCATCCTCTTGTGCGAACATATTGTAACCTGTTGAAAAAGAGAGGTTGTCTATGAGAGATACTTTCATGTATCCGGTGGAGTCTTTGTCCGTCCGGACCTTCATCTCTATGTTGTTGGAGACGCTCAAGTTGATGATGCCACTTCCGTTGCTGCTTGGTCCGCCGTAGTAATTGCCGGTGTAGTAGCAATATTTTGTGGTATCGATGGATCCATCCCTCTGCAACTTATAATAGTGGCTGTAATAGTCTTGTCCGAACGCAGGGAACGGGTGGTCCATTTTCGGGGTGAAGGTTACACCCGCACTAGGTTGGAACACGTGGCGTATCATGCTGATTTTCTTGCCGATGATTGGCTGGAAGAATCCGTACAACTGGGTGCTGAAGTTCAATGCGGCACTCATGTCGTTGATACGGTAGAATCCATTCTTGATGTATTTGTCCACCTCTTGCTCCGCATTGTTCCACTCCTGTTCGGTCTTCTTGAAGTACCATTTCTCGGAGTAGTTGAAACTAGGAGTGATGATGAGGTATTTCAAGGCGGTATAGGATGCGCCGATGCTGGCTTGGTTCTTAATACCGTTGTTCCAATCCTTGATAATGTTTTGTTCGAGTAGTTTGTCTTGCTTCGTCGAGATGTAGTTGTCGAAGTTCATGTTGTAGTTGATGTATATCTTCTCGAACCATTTGTCTTTGCCTGTCTTCTTTTCCCTCTTGAATGGGTAAAGACGCTTCATGTTGAGGTAGAGTGTCGGCAACTTCAGGGATAGGGTGGAGTCGCTTTGTCTCTGGTTCAATGTGATGTTCGTCGTGAGGGAGAATGGTGATTCCGGGAATCTGTACGTGTAGTTGATACTGGATGATTTGTTGTTTTCTCCATACACGGACGGGTTATAGTGTGCACTGGTGTTGTTTTTGTTATAGGAGCTTGACGTGAAGTTCACGGAAGCCGAGAATGTGCGGAATGGGTTGGCCTTCGGGTCTTGGGTGTGAGTCCACGTGACTTTCATGTCGTTCATCTGCGTGTAGTCGGGCATGCTCTTTTCGCTTTCGACGGTGGATTGGTAGCTCACGTAGATGTTTCCGTTGAATTTATACCTCTTTCTGTAGCGTGTGGTACCGTTGACGCCCCACGAACCTTTCGTGTAGATGTCGGCGCGCAGAGCCAAATCGAAGTATTTGCTGATGGCGAAGTAGTATCCTCCGTTTTTAAGGTAGAAACCGCGGGCGGATTCCTCTCCGAATGTAGGCATGAGTAGACCAGACGAGTATTTCTCCGAGAATGGGAAGAATCCGAACGGTATCGCTAGCGGCAGTGGCACGTCTGCGATGACCAGATAGGCGGGGCCTGTCACGATATACTCTTTCGGCTTCACCTTCGCCTGGGTCAGGTTGAGGTAGAAGTGCGGATGTTCGTGGTTGTCGCAGGTGGTGTACTTGCCATCCTTCATCAGGAACGTGTTGTCCTCCAGCTTTTTAGCCGTCTCGCTGGTCACGTATCCATCACCTTGTTGGGTCACGACGTTACGGATGATACCCTTTTTCGTTTCGTAGTTGAAGTCTATGCTATGCGACTCGTAGCTTTCGGATCCGTCTTTGAAGACCGGACGGTTCGTCTCCGCCCCTGTGGAGTCGTAACCGCATCGTGCGTGCACGATGGTGCTGTCGGTGTTCAGCTCGATGTGATCGGCGGTGAGTTCCATCTTTTCGTAGGTGATTTTAGCCTCGCCATAAAGGAAGGCATGTCCGTCGGCGTAGAATATGATCGAGTCTTTTGCGGAATAGTTGACGTTGGATTTCACCGCATCTTTTGAAATTTTAACTTTTTTTATAGTGCTATCCGGAGTTTCTGCGGTGACTTTTTGGGTGTCGTTCTCCGTTTTTTCCGCATGGATTTCGCCTAAATGTAGGGGAAATAGCCCTGCGATGAATAGTAATAAATATGTTATGTATCTTTGTGCCAACAATTTACTATTTAATAATTGCGCTATAAATTTTATGCAAATCTAAGAATATTTTCCTATTTTTGCCATACAATTATTAAAAGATAGGTTTTGGAAAAATTTTCTTCATTTACGAAGCGCATTTTCCATATAATGTGCCTTCAATTTTTGGGTGTTGCGCTGACGTGGGCCAGTGGCAAACCCTTTGTTGTCGTAATTGATGCCGGTCATGGAGGTAAGGATCCGGGTGCGACTGGTTATGTCTTGAAACTAAAGGAGAAGGACATCAACTTGAAGACTGCCATTAAGTTGGGAGATTTGCTTTCCAAGGAGAAAAACGTGAAGGTTTTGTACACAAGGAAAAAGGATGTCTTCATCCCTTTGGACGATCGTGCGCAGATTGCGAACAAGGCGAAGGCGGATCTTTTCATCTCCATACATGTCAACGCTGCTGAAAATCGTTCCGCAAGGGGAACGGAGTCGTATGCCGTCGGTTCCTCTTCCGCCAATTTAGAGGTGGCGAAGCGAGAGAATGCCGTGATGTTGTACGAGTCCGATTACAAGACGAAGTACCGAGGCTTCGACCCGAACAGCACGGAGTCTTACATCATGTTTGATTTCCTTCAGTCTAAATATATGGAGCAAAGTGTCTCTTTCGCTTCGCATATTGAGAACAATTTCACCAACTTGGGACGTTCCAGCCGTGGTGTTAAGCAGGCTGGATTCTGGGTGCTGAAGCAGGCCGCCATGCCGGCTGTGTTGGTTGAGTTGGGTTATATCTCCAATAAGGAGGAAGAAGCATTTCTGTCGAAGGATAAGAATTTGGACAAGTTGGCGGGCGCCATCGCGAAGGCTTTTGTTCAATACAAGGATAAACGTGATAAGCGAAACACTGACGGTTACAAGGATAAAGATGCTAACGTTAAGGCGGATGTGCTTTCCGAGACGCAGGAGGTGAAGAAGGAGTCGGAGCCGACAAACTCGTCTAGCGTGAGTGGAAAGACCCAGGATGCTAAACCTGTGGTTTCGGAGGATACTAAAAAGGCGACGGAAAAGACTCCTGCTCCCGCAGAAGAATCTAAGCAGACCGTTGTGACCACCGAGGTGGAGGAGAAGCAGAAGCCGGAAGAGAAATCGTCCGTTTCTACCGAGACGAAGAAATCTCAGGTTTATTTTGCCGTCCAGTTCTGTAGCTCCAATGCGCCGAAACCATTGGATTGCAAGGATTTCAAGAAATGTGTGCCGGCGCAGGAATACATCGAGACGGGCACATATAAATATAAGTATGTCTACGGACAGGCCGCCACTTTCGAAGAGGGTGTGAAGCTGAGAGATGAGGTGAAGACCATATTCAAGGATGCTTTCCTCGTCGTGATCAAGGATGGAAAGAAACTCCCGATGGAAGAGGCAAGGCAATACTTTAAGAGTGGGAAATGATAATATAGATGTAAAAAATCAATAAGGACATGAACTTTAAAATTAGTAAAGAACTTCAAATTGGATTGTTGGTGATCATAACCATTGCGGTTACTTTTTTCGGGGTGAATTATTTGAAGGGAATCAACATCTTTAACCCTACTAATTACTACTATCTTAGTTTAGAGCGTATCAATGGATTGGTCGAGACGAACGATGTGACCATCAGAGGTTATAAGGTCGGTTTGGTGAAGAAAATCATTTATGATTACGATAACCCTTCCGCTGAGGTGTTGGTGGTACTCCAGGTGGATGACGACTTGCGGATCCCTGTTGGTTCCAAGGCCGCATTGGTCTCTTCGTTGATTGGCGCACCTTCCATCGAGTTGCGTTTGGATACATTCAACACGGAGATATACAAGCGAGGCGACACTATTCCTTCTTATATAGATGAAGGTGTGTTCAATTCGCTCACGGAAGAGGTTATGCCTCGTATTCAGACCATTATACCACAATTGGACTCTTTGATCGTCTCTCTACATGCTATTGCGGAGAATAAGACGATAGAATCCTCTTTGGCGAACATTAATTCTATTACGAAAAACCTGAACCATGCATCGGTGGGCATCAATAAGATTGTGGACAAGGATGTTCCGCTGTTGTGCAACAACATCAATGGTGTGATGGGCAACTTGAGTGTGGTCAGCGCTAATTTGAAGTCTGTGGACTTTAAGAATACAGTTAGCCAACTGAACAAGACCCTCATGGGCGTACAGGGTGTGACGGATAAACTGAATAATGGTACCGGCACCCTCGGATTGTTGCTCACGAAGAGGGATTTTTATGACAATTTGAATACCACGGTGGGTAGTGCGAACGATTTGTTGATAGACCTCAAAGCACACCCGAAACGTTACATCAATGTTTCTGTTTTTGGCAGAAAAAATGAATAGGCGTGAAACCCTTTATTAATCGTTTATCTATGAACAATTTAATTGGATAAGCGCTTTCTAACTTGCTTATATTCAGTATGTTAGTGTATGATTTTGAAACACAGTTAATTAAGTTTTTTTTTTATTAGCAAGTGATTTATCGTTTTTTTTTTAGAAAAAATTAGACAAAATTTGTAATGCAAATTGAAATGTAAATGAATAAAGCATTTCGGGGATTTTGAAGGATTTTTTCTCGAGTGTTTTGTGTTAATATGAACGAGTATAGTGAAATGGAAGTAAAAGATCATGTTCGTTTATGGAGTGAGTGTCTGGCGGTAATAAAAGATAACATACCGTCCTCCGCTTTTGAAACTTGGTTTAAGCCAATTGTTCCGGAAAGTTGGGAGAACAAGACGATGACCATAACTGTTCCAAGTAATTTTTATGCAGAGTTTTTGGACGAACACTACAGTGATTTGTTGAAGCAGACCTTCACGAGGGTGATGGGGGACGGGACGAAACTCGTCTACAGCATTATCCAAGAGGCTGCCACGCAGACTACGGTGGAGCGGAACAGCGGACATGTGATTCCCGTCAAGGAGAACGCTTCCGTTGATGCTTATAATCCTTTCCCTGAACGTTCTAACAGAAAGCGCATCGAACCACAATTAAATCCTCATTACACGTTTGATACCTTCGTGGAGGGCGCATGCAATAAACTCGCCCGTTCCGCAGGCTTGGCTATCGCTGAGGCTCCTGGGAAAAACACGTTCAACCCAATCTTCATCTATGGTGGATCGGGTATGGGTAAGACGCACTTGGCTCAGGCGATCGGATGGGCTACGCTGGAGAAACATCCAGAGAAAAAAGTCCTTTATGTTGATTCCAATCGTTTTCAGGCGCAATACACGGAGGCTCACTTGCGTAACTGCGTGAATGACTTCATCGCTTTCTATCAGATGATAGACTTGTTGATCGTCGATGATATTCAGTTCTTCGCCGGCAAGACCGGTACACAGAACATCTTCTTCCAGATATTCAACCAATTGCAATTGAACGGTAAGCAAATCGTTTTGGTTGCAGACCAATCTCCGAAGTTGCTCCAGGGCTTGGATGACCGTATGTTGACCCGTTTCCGTTGGGGGTTGAACGCCGAGTTGGAACAGCCTAGCACGGAGACAAGGAAGGCTATCCTGAAGTCTAAGGTGAAGACGGATGGACTTATCATCCCTGATAATGTGTTGGATTACATCGCTGAGCATGTCTCCGATAGCGTCCGCGAGTTGGAGGGTGTGGTTAATTCACTTCTTGCACAGTCGACATTGACGGATGCGGAGATTAATATGGAATTGGTCAGCAAGGTGGTTAGCTCCTTGGTTTCCGCTCCGGAACGGACTATCACGGTATCTTCTATCCAGGAGACGGTATGCAACTACTATGGCTTGGAGCCTCGTATGCTGCAGTCTAATTCCCGCAAGCGTGAGGTGGTTCAGGCTCGTCAGATCGCCATGTTCCTCTCTCGTAAGTACACGAAGGTCTCTTTGTCTAGCATCGGGGAACAGATAGGTAACCGTGATCATGCGACCGTGCTCTACGCCTGCAAGGCGATCCAGAACCTCGTGGAGGTGGATAAAGAGGTGCACCGTAGCGTGGAAGCCATCGAAGCTTCTTTGAAGTGATAATTTTTTTCGTATATTTGTCGCATTAAATAATATATAAGGAAATGGTTTTTAAGTTTATCCTTTTGTCCGACGAAGTGGACGATTTTTTGAGGGAAATCCACATCGATTCCGATGCGACTTTTCTGGAGCTGAACAACGCTATCCTCGATAGTGTCGGTTATACGAAAGATCAGATGACCTCTTTCCTCATCTGCAACGACTATTGGGAGGCTGAGCAGGAAATCACCCTGATGGAGATGGATACATCCTCAGAGGTGGATAGCTTGGTCATGGACCGTGTCCGCGTGGAGGAATTCGCTTCCGAAGAGGGACAGAAGCTCCGTTTCATATTCGATGTGATGAACGAACGTTCCTTCTATATGGAACTGAAGGAGGTGAAGACGCGTGAGTCTTTGCCTGCCCCAATCTGCAAACGCTCGAAGGGCAACCCTCCGGCTCAGGTGCTCGACGGCCTCTTCATGGATATCCCTGAGGTGAAGGCTGGCGACCTCGATATGGATGGCTTGGACGATTTCGGTGATGGCGAGGATTTCAATGAGGATGACCTCGACAACTTGAGCATCAACGATAATTATTTCGAGGATCAGATGTGATTTCTTCTCTTGTTTTGTCTGCGATATAGAGAGTTTCTAAGAGTTAAATCTAATTTTGACTGAATATTTTTTTTAGTTGTCCGATAAATGCTTATTTTTGGACATGATTTAGTACCATAAAAAATATTGCGTATGAAAAGGTGTTTTTTGGCAATAATCGTTTTGCTCGTCTCTTCTCTTACTGTTTCGCTCAGCGCACAGAAGAAGGTGAACGGAAAGGTGTTGACTGAGGTTAAGGAATGGCGCATGGAGAATGGTAAGAAGAAAATCGACCACGTCACGAAATATGACGCTCAGGGCAATAAAACCGAAGAGATCGAGTATACCAAAGTGGGGGACCAGAAGTCCCGCACAGTTTATAAATACAATGAAAAGGGAAAGTGCACCGAGGAACAACACTTCGACGAGTACAACAAGTTGGAGAAAACCGTGCAGTATCAATACAACGAGTTCGGAAAGAAACAGTCCGCACGCACGCTCTTCCCTAATGGTAAACTGAAATCGGAAAAAGTGTACGAATACATCACGGAATAGGCTAAGATGGGAGACGTCGTTGATATCATAGAGGAGAAGTTGGTTGCGCCGGCAGTTGCCGAGCAGAATGGGACGGACGGTATCTTGATGTCTGGGAAAGGAGGCATCGTCGAGACTATCGACGAGAAGCTCTCTGTGCTTGACCCTATCACGTTGGAGGAGATGAGCGGTATCCGCCTGATGAATAGGATTGATACCAAGTTCCTCGTGAACGTACGTAATTTGCCTACTTTGCTGGAAATGGCGAAGCAGGATTACTATGTTCAACGGATCGGTGATCTCCGCAAGGCGTTCTACCGCACGCTCTATTACGATACTCCTACGGCTACGATGTATGTCGTCCACCAAGACGGTAAATTAAATCGTCAGAAAATCCGTGTGCGGGAGTATGTGGAGTCCAATTTGATGTTCCTTGAGGTCAAAAAGAAGAATAACAAGGGTAGAACTTCCAAAAAACGTATTACGATCACTGACGAGAATGTGCTGCATAATGAGGAGGCCATCGCTTTCCTCGATGAGAAGTCTAAGTTCAAAATGAATGAGATAGACTTCCGTCTGCGGAACAGCTTCTTCCGCATCACGTTGGTGAACAAGGAGAAGTCGGAGCGTCTGACAATCGACTTCAATATCAATTTCGAGAATTGTGTCACGGGAGTGAAGAACACGATCCCTAAGCTCTGTATCGTAGAGGTGAAACAGGATGGTAACGCCCATTCCCACTTCAAGGATTACCTCGCTTCCCTGCGCATCAAGAAACGTAGCATCAGCAAGTATTGCTTGGGCATGGTGCTTACCGACCCTTCCCTGAAATACAATCGGTTTAAGGAGAAGATCAGGTATATAAACAAACTGTAGCCTAGATTCGGTTACACTATTTTAGGAAATAATATATTTAATTATACAATTATGAATTTATTGAGTATCACTGATTTGGCGGTTTTCGGTATCCCTATCGTGAATCCGGAAGGTTTCTTTGAGTTACTTCTTCGTTTCGGACTTAATGTCCTTGTCACTTCGTTGATTATCGTGTGGCTCTATTATGGCAAGTCCAAAAGACGTGATTATGTCTTCACTTTCACGTTGATCAGCACGACGGTCTTCTTGTTGATTTTCCTCTTGGGAAGCGAGAAACTGCAGATCGGTCTGGCGTTGGGTCTTTTCGCCATCTTCGGTATCATCCGTTATCGTACGGACACAGTGCCTATCCGTGAGATGACTTACCTCTTCCTCATCATTGGACTCTCTGTCATCAATGCATTGGCGGTCAGCGTAAGTTATCTGGAATTGTTCGCCACCAACGCTCTATTCGTCTTCATGACATGGTTGATGGAGAAGACGCGTATCGTCTCGAAGAGTTCCTGCAAGCTGATTAAGTACGAAAAGATTGATTTGATCACTCCTGATAAGTACGACGAGATGTTGGCTGACATCAAACAACGTACAGGTCTGAATATTACAAAATGTGAGGTCGGTTATATTGATTTCTTGAAGGATACTGCCTTGGTGAAGGTTTATTATGAATCTAACTCTCAGGAGATTAATACGATAGACCAAATAACAAGGGCAAAGGATTTTAATGGATAAGTTATCGTTCGCGAATCTTAGGTTACATTTACTGGTCTTGCTTGTCACTTCTTTCTGCTGCTCCAGCATCGCTTGGGCGGGGGGTGACGAGCAGGACTTTACCTCTTCTGTGGGCCTCTCTGTCTCGAAGCGTTTCTTCAAACGCCTGAATGTGGGGCTCTCCGAATCGGTCTCTATGCGCAATAACTCCACCGAGCTGGATAAGTTCTACACGAAGGCGGATGTCTCCTACAATGTGGTAAAAGGCCTTTTGCGTGTCGGTGCGGACTATTACCTTATCGGTGCGGCGAATAAGAAGGATGATATCTATCTGAACCACCGCTATGCGGGCTACTTGCGTGTGAAGAAGGATGTGGCCCGATTCTCTTTCGGACTGAAGTCTAAGTATCAGATTACCTATCGTCCGGAAAAGGCGCAGCACAAACAGTATAAGGATGTATGGAGAAATAAGCTGTATGTGTCGACGAAGATTCCTAAGACTCACCTCTACCCGTGCGTTGGTGTGGAATCCTTTATCCGCACGAACAGCTATAAAGGCACATGCCTGACAAAAATGAGGTATGAGGGTGGCGCGAAATATAATTTCAACAAGCATAATTCCCTGAAGGCGCTCTTCCGTTACGATGACGGCATGAATGTCTCCCGTCCGAAGGATGTATTCAGCGTGGCGCTCTCGTATAGTATAACTTTATGATATGGGTCTGAGTGGAGGAAATAACGCACCGGTTGTGAGTAGACGGAGGTTGCTGAAAGCTGGCGTTTGGTTCGCTTTCTTCAATGCCGTCTTTGTTTTTCTTATATCGCTGAAGTATTTCGTGCAGATCCCTGACGTGATATGGAGCGGTCATACGCTCTATCTGCTTGCGTATATCCTGACTCATTTCGTGTTCATATCTTTCCTCCCTATTTTCTTCATTTACCTTCCCGTCACGATCCTTGCCCGTAGCAATCGGGTCAGCCTAATTTGCGCTTCGCTCGTGGCGACGATTTTCCTGATTATCTTAGCGTTGGACGCATATATCTTTTCGCTCTATCGCTTCCATATCAATTCATACGTTCTAGAGCAGGTGTTCGCCCCTGGTGCGACGCAGGTCTTCGAGTTCACGGTTGCCCAATATTTCATGGTGGGGGGAGCCCTGATCTTTTTGCTTGCGGTGGAGGTCTTACTGTTCAAGTTGGCTTTCCGCCTGGCGAACAAGATACCTAACGCAGTCATCTACACATTGATCGTTGTCTTCGGTCTGATGATCTGCTTCGTTCAGTGCAGACATGCCGTGGCGTATGCCAAGAACGATCGGCAACTGATCCTCTTGGACCGCTATTTCCCCGCTTGTGTCTCGCTTGATGCGAACTCGTTGCTCTCCGCGCTCGGTAGTGAGGTGGAGCCTACCACAGTCGCCACGGATTACAGGGGGAAGGAGTATCGATATCCGCAGGCTCCTTTGACGGATACGCTGTCGGGCAAGAATCTGATCGTCATCGCGTTCGACGCTTGGCGTGCCTCGACGATGGATTCGCTCTGCTCACCGAATATCTACGAATTCTCGAAGCGCTCCTCCCGCTTCCTCCGCCATTACAGCGGTAGCAATGGGACGAGGACGGGCGTCTTCTCCATGTTCTATGGCTTGCCGGGCGTCTATTGGAAGGATTTTTGCGAACAGTCCATTCCTCCTGTCCTCTTCACCACGATGAAGGAGAAGGGCTATGACATGCGCCTCTTCCCGAGTGCCTCCATGCTGAACCCACCGTTGGACAAGTGCGTATTCTCCTTGTCGCAGGATCAGTGCGGCTCGGCGGCGGGTGTGAACGCTTGGCAACGCGACGTGAACGTGGCGCAGGCTTTCCTGCAGTACCTGAATAGTAGGGGAGAGGATAGCGCACCATTCTTTTCCTTCCTCTTCTTTGATTCGTTGCATAGTATGATCAAACCGGAGGATTACACTGGTCCGTTCCAACCTTCCTGGGACTGTGCCCATTACGAGCGTCTCGGCAAGGATGTGGACCCGACGGAGTTCCTGAACCTCTACAAAAATATGGTCTATTACTTGGATTCCCTTGTGGGGAATATACTGAAGGAGGTTGAGGCGAAGGGCTTGCTTGACAATACGGTCATCGTCTTCACGGGCGACCATTCCCAGGAGTTCGACGACTGCCGCCACGCTTTCTGGGGCCACAACGGCAACTATTCCGCTGCCCAGATGCAGGTGCCTATGGTCTACTTCAATGGCAAGGATACTGTCGTGTCTGACAGGTGGACGGCCCACTACGATTTGGTGCCTACTTTGATGCAGGACATCTTTGGCACGACGAATAATAGCTCCGACTACTCCATAGGACAATCTCTCTTCGATTCGACCGCCCATCGTGATTTCTTGCTGGTAGACAGTTATATCGGGGTGGGTGTGATTGATAGTGTGGGTACCATTACCAATGTCTACTATGATGGAGACTATTCCATCACCGATCATAACTTGGATGACCAGTTTGATGTGCCTTTCGACCGTGCGCTCTTTGATCGTGCGGAAGCTCAAATCAGACAATTTTGGAAATGAATCGATTTGTAATAGCCACGTGTTTCGGTGGTTGCTTCTGCATGTTTTGACCGCTCTGAATGTCTGTTTTGTCTGGTCTAGAGATGTAATCCCATGAATAAATATTTGCTTTTCGGCAGCGTGTAATGTCCCATGGAAACGGATGTCAACATTGTCTCTATAGCCGTAGGTGCTAGGGGTAGTACTTTCTGTATGTGGGTGGAATGTCCGTGGTATAATTATAAAAAAAAGCTCCCGTGAACATCAGTCCACGGGAGCGGGGAAAATATGACAAGAATATTATTTCTTGTTCAAGAACAAATCAACCTCAACGGCGCAAGCAACAGTACAACCAACCATTGGGTTGTTACCGATTCCGAGGAATCCCATCATCTCAACGTGTGCTGGTACTGAAGAAGAACCAGCGAATTGAGCGTCAGAGTGCATACGTCCCAACGTATCCGTCATACCGTAAGAAGCAGGACCTGCAGCCATGTTGTCTGGGTGCAAAGTACGACCAGTACCACCACCGGAAGCCACTGAGAAGTAAGGCTTGCCAGCGAGTACGCGCTCCTTCTTGTAAGTACCAGCTACTGGGTGTTGGAAACGGGTAGGGTTCGTAGAGTTACCAGTGATGGAAACGTCCACGTTCTCTTTCCACATGATGGCAACGCCCTCACGAACGTCGTCAGCACCGTAGCAGTTAACCGCAGCGCGAGGACCGTCAGAGTAAGCGATTTTCTTAACCACCTTCAACTTACCAGTGAAGTAGTCGAATTTAGTTTGAACATAGGTGAAACCGTTGATACGGGAGATGATCATAGCGGCGTCCTTACCCAAACCGTTCAAGATGCAACGGAGAGGCTTGTTAGCCGGTCTTGACTTGTTAGCCATCGTAGCGATTTTGATGGCACCCTCAGCTGCGGCGAAAGACTCGTGGCCTGCCAAGAAAGCGAAGCACTTAGAGTCTGGAGAGAGCAGACGGGCAGCCAAGTTACCGTGACCCAAACCAACCTTACGGTCGTCAGCCACAGAACCAGGGATGCAGAAAGACTGGAGACCCTCGCCAATGTATTTAGCGGCCTCGACAGCGTTCTTGGCTTTTTCCTTCAGGGCGATGGCAGTACCTACTACGTAAGCCCATTTAGCGTTTTCGAAACAGATTTTCTGGGTGTCCTCGCAAGTCTTATATGGATCCAAACCTGCAGCGTCGCAAATTTTGTTTGCTTCCTCGATGGACTTAATACCATGCGCCTTCAAGCATTCGTTGATTTGCTTGATACGGCGATCTTGTGATTCAAATTTAACTTCTCTTATCATGATAATTTTGAATTTTGAATTTTGAATTTTGAATTATTCGTCTACCTCACCATATTTCTTTTGAGTCGTTTTAATAATGGTTGTCAAGAGTTTAACCAATTCCTCACAGTCTAAGAATATACTCTCGAAAACATCATCGGGAAGATATCCCGTCTTATTCAGCAACTCTAACCAATAAGATGTTTCATCAGCCTCCTTTAAAGCGATATACAATTTATTGACGAAATCTTTCGGGCTTTGAGCCCTTCTAGACTCCCGGATATTGGCGCCAATGCTGGTTCCACTCCTCAAAACTTGTTTAGAAAGGATAAACTCCTTATTGTCCGCCGCAGATGTCAAATGTTTATACATATTGACAATCCTTATTGAGAAGGCAAAACTTTTGTCTAAAACAACGTTATTTGACTTCAGCGTCACCCGAATAACTCCTAATTCAAAATGTTATAAAAAATTTATGTTACAGAAACTAATTAAAAATTCTTAATTCAAAATTCTTAATTATTCTTTACGTGGGTCGATGGATTTTACCGCACCTTCTTCCTTCTTAGTACGTCCGTACGTGCCGGTTACGCTCTTGAGAGCCTCGTCAGCAGGGACACCCTTCTTCACAGCGTCCATGAACTTGCCCATGTGAACGAATTCGTATCCGCACACTTGGTTGTCCTTGTCCAAGAACATCTTAGTGATGTAACCCTCTGTCAATTGGAGGTAACGAGTACCCTTAGCTTTCGTTCCGTAAAGTGTACCCATTTGGCCGATCAAGCCTTTGCCGAGGTCTTCCAGACCAGCGCCGACTGCCAAACCACCCTCTGAGAAGGCGGACTGTGTACGACCGTAAACGATTTGGAGGAACAACTCGCGCATTGCAGTGTTGATGGCGTCGCATACCAAGTCAGTGTTCAACGCTTCCAACAATGTCTTGCCTGGGAGAATTTCTGATGCCATTGCGGCGGAGTGGGTCATACCAGAGCATCCGATGGTCTCCACCAAGCACTCCTCGATAACACCTTTCTTCACGTTCAGGGTCAGTTTGCACGCACCTTGCTGAGGAGCGCACCAACCGATACCATGGGTCAAACCTGAAATGTCCTTGATCTCTTTTGCTTGAATCCATTTCCCTTCCTCAGGGATAGGAGCTGGTCCATGGTTAGGACCCTTGGCAACAGAACACATCTGTTCCACTTCTTTTGTGTAAATCATAATCCGTTAATATTATTTATATAAAATAAAACACAATTTGCGGACACAAAAAAAAGGAATTTTTGGGAGAAAAACAAACTTTCACGCATGGAAATTCACCTCTCTCTGTCTCGCTTCTTCGGGGAATTTGTCTGACTGTTCGCATAGGTCGCTTGCCGTTTATTCCGCAACGCCTGATTCTTAACTTTCCGTTCTCATATTTTAAGGAATTTTTCCCCGTTTTTTGTTTTTTTAAGAATAATACATATCTTTGCCCAACCAAGTATATGCTTTTTTGCTGATGCTATTTTGCTAATGCGATGAAAAACGACTGATAATGATGAAGATAAAGTATTGTATCGTAGGACTTTTGGCCCTTCTTGCCTCATCTTTCCGCGCATACGCTCAGGATGATATCGTGTGTGACCAGTATCATTTCAACTATTATCTGGTTAACCCAGCTGTTGCGGGCGCCGAGAGGTGTAGCCACTTGATGCTGACGGGCAAGTTCCAATGGACAGGTCCGGAATTGGAAGACAAGCCGATG
>JBGVCG010000020.1:0-143115 GCA_045226255.1 Paludibacteraceae bacterium
GGTAAGACCTATACGATGGCATTCCTTGCCCGTCAACTCTCATTGCGTTGTGCAGCAGAGATAGGTTCACCAACTATCCTGATGATTGTTGACCGCGAAGACCTTCAGAAGCAAGGTGCAAAACTCTTTACCAAGAGTACTGAGTTTTTGGGCTTGGGCGAGGTTTCGGTTGTGCCAAGTCGTAAAAAGCTTCGTGAAGAACTTAGTCTGAGAGATAGTGGAGGTTTCTTTATCTGCACTATCCAAAAGTTCTGCGACAGGAAGGATGACCCGATAGGTCTTGTCAACGACCGAAGTAATATTATCTGCTTTAGCGATGAAGCACATCGTACACAGATTGAAGGCTCAAAACGTATTCAGTTCAGCGAGGATGCTGACGAGAATATGCGTGCCATGCTGTCAAAGCCATACGCTAAAGTACTGCGTGAGGCTTTGCCTAATGCTACATTTGTTGGATTTACAGGTACACCTATTGCAGAAACCTATCAAACTTTCGGAGATGAGATTGACCGCTACACGATGGATCAAGCTGTTGCAGATAAGATAACAGTGCCTATCAAGTATCATCCACGCATAGCCAAAGTGTTGCTGAATCAGGAGAAAGCCAAAGAGATTGAGGCATATTATGCCAAGTGTGCAGACGAAGGTTCGACCAAAGAAGATATTGCAAAGAGCAAGAAGGCCATGAGTTCACTGGAGGTTATTCTTGGCGAGTCAGATCGTCTTGAAAAACTTGCCGTTGATATCCATGACCACTATGTATCTTCCGTAGCCAACGACCCAGACAGAGTGCAGAAAGCCATGATAGTATGCTCAAATAGGAAGATAGCCTATGACCTGTTGTTGAAGTTCAAGGCTCATTATCCTGAATGGTTTGATGAGAGGAAAACACCAGAAGGTGTCAATGTTTCGCCAGAAGAGCTTAAAGAGCTGAAGGAAATGCCGACTATCGCCATGGTAGCCAGCGTGGGAAGTAATGATGCGGTGGATATGTACGACTATCTGGGAGGCGTTAAGAATGACCAGCGGTCGGAAGAGTTGGATGCCGCCTTCAAACAGGTACATTCCAATTTCCGAATCGTGATTGTTGTGGATATGTGGATAACGGGATTCGATGTGGAATGTCTTACCTACATGTATAACGATAAGCCGTTGCAGAAACATTCGTTGATACAAACCATCAGCCGTGCCAACCGAAAATTCCCTGGCAAGGAGTATGGCCTGATTGTTGACTATATCGGTATTCGCGACCAGATGATGGAAGCCAGAAAGATGTATGGTGGCGACAATTCTGTGGCATTGACCGAAGATGATATAGAACAGGCTACTCTCATCTTCCGTGAGTACATGGAGATTTTGAAGACATTGTTCAAAAATTATGACCTGACTCCATTTCTGAATCCTGATACCGATCCTGCAACAAGATACACTCTGTTGGCAAAGGCTGCAGAGTTTGTATTCTCGTCAAACGAGAACTTCAACTCTGTCAGCAAGGATGGAAAGAAAACAAAGAAAGTTACTTTCAAGACCTATTCCCTGCAAAATGTGAAGAGGATGCGAAAAGCTTACGACCTTTGTCAGCCTTCGGGAGAACTTGGTGAGGAGGAGTCGGCATTGGCACAATGCTTCATGGCTATTGCAGGTATGGTATATAAGATGAATGGTACTGATGCACCTGATACCGACACCATGAATCGGCGGGTGGCAAAGATGGTAGAGGAAGCCTTGAAATATAATAATGTGGAAAGTATTCTTGAAGAGGGTGAGGAAATGGATATTTTCGGACCTGAATTCACGGAAAGGCTAGAAGACATCAAGATGCCTGCTTCAAAACTGGAAACGCTGATAAAACTTCTTCGCAAACAAATCACAGAGTATGGCAAGACCAATCAAGTAGCGTCGAAGAAATTTCAAGAAATGCTGGAAGCCACCATTCAGGAGTATCACGACAGGCGTAAATTCCTGTCAGAACAAGAGGCTGGTGCAACACAGGAAGCCACTGCGGAAAGTATTATCAAGAATGCCACCGAGCAAGCTTTGAACATCCTAAAAGGAATGCAGGCAGACCGTGAGAGTTTCCGTAAGTTGGGACTAACCTTTGAAGAGAAAGCGTTTTATGACATTTTGATTCATCTAAGGGACAAGAACAATTTTGAATACGGAGAAGACAAGGAGGTGAATGGTATAGTTGTCAACGATAAGTGTAAGAGTCTTGCTTGCAAGATTCGAGATATCATTGATGCAAAATCGTCCTTTGCCGATTGGCTCAATAACCAGCGAGTTCGTGACCAGTTGAAACAAGATATCAAAATATGCCTTGTCAAAAATGGCTATCCTCCACAGTACACTCCAGAAGTATTCCGAGAGGTAATGGAGCAGGTGGAGAATTTCAAGGAAAACGAGGATTATGAGGATGAAATGAATAGTGCGCGAGCGACAAACTTCCACTATAGCCAAGGAGAAGAGGGTCAATCCTCAATGGCTGCCGAGCCCCCTTCGGAATATAACAAATGATTTCAATAAGGGTGTAGGTGAACTCTTCCTTTATATGAATGGAAGGAGTTGTAGGATTGACCAAAGAAAAGATAGCAAAAGGGGAAAGAATAATTGTACGAACTCATTCAATCGCATACACAGTTAACGATTATTGCTTCATATTTTCCCCTTAAAAATCCACACTTTCACAGAAACACAACAAACATTCGTTGAAAAACAGTTTCAGTTGATGCTGGGATTTTTTACTTTTGTTCCGTCTATAATCTATAGGATGTGTATATTTGTTTCATATGACATTTTATAAATGACGGACTGATATGATGTGAATCAACTGATTGCATATCGTATATTTTTATAATGGGGAGATGATCATTATCCATTAAAATGGATAGTGTCGGCATATATATTTAAAGCCATAAACTTATAGTAATATTTATATCATGGATAGGGGAATGAGCATCATTAGAATGTTTCTTATGGTTCTGTTTTGCATTCAATGCACAACAATCTTCGCACAGCAACCTGGCGGAGGACCTGAAGGCGGAGGGCCTGAAAGGGAACCTGGAAAAGAAGAACCCGGCAAAGAGGAGCCAGGGAAAGAGGAGAACGTGCGCCTAACGCTCAACATATCACCCACTTCGGGAGGTAGCGTCACTTGCGACAAAGAGGAATTGAAGCGGAACGACACCGCCACCTTCGTGGCCACGGCGAACGAGGGATACCGTTTCGTTAAATGGAGAAACGGTGACAGAGACTACTCCGACCAGGCAACCATCACAATCGAAGGACTCCCTCGCGAGCTTCGCCTGACAGCCGTCTTCGAGCTCATCACCTACACCATCAACGTGAGCGTGAACAACGAAAACGGAGGATCGGTTTCATCCAACATACAAGGCAACCAATTCGTCCCATCCGACACGGTGACATTCACGGCCACGCCTAACTGCGGCTACCATTTCTCCCACTGGGAGGGTGACGAGGCGGACGTGACGGAGGGTAACACGATACGCATGAACGGCGTCACTGAAGACCATTCCTTCACCGCCGTGTTCGAGAAAGAGGACGACTATGTTCCCGCAATCAGCATCAGCGAAATCATGCCTTGCAACCTCTCCACCTACATGGATAGCGACTACTACAACTTCTCCGGCTTTGTGGAGTTCGCCAACAGCGGAACATGCCGGGAGAACCTGAAATCCTACACCATCACCCATTACAAACTGAAAAAGAAAGGAACATACTCCCTCAAATGGGAATGGGAAATCGAGCAAGATTACTACGTGGAGCCAAATAGCCGCAATCTGCTTTGGTTCGACGAACGATACACGGGCGAGGCTGGCAAAGGAAAGAATGGCAAAAACACCCACTCGCCTTACAAACTGGACACCGACGGTGGCTACATCATCATCAGCAAGGAGGGTATCGTCATCGACTCCATCGCCTACGGAAAAATGGATGCCCATATCTCCTTCGGACGGGACGAATCCGGGGCAATCGGTTACATGGACCCGTCACCACGCCAAGCCAACAACCAGACATTCGAAACACTGACGGAGGACGACAGATGCGAAACCGTCAACTTCAGCGAAACAGGGGGCATAAAGGAAGGCAAATTCAGTCTTGCCCTCTCATGCGTGACAAAAGGAGCGGAGATCTACTACACCACCAACGGAAGCGAGCCAAGCAAAACGAACGGCATCCTCTATGACTCTCTTATCTCAATCGAAAAGAACACGTGTGTACGGGCACGCGCCTACCATGACAATATGCTCACCAGCGCCATCACCACCCACTCGTACATCTTCAGCGACGAAGCGCACGAGAAGTGTGGAGGCCTAACCATCCCGGTCGTCTCACTCACCGTGGAAAACGCATATTTCTACGATGACATGATAGGCATATACACCACAGGAAAGAACGGCATCCAAGGAGACAAGGACTGCAGCGGATACGGCAACTACAACCAGGATTGGCAACGACCACTTAACTTCGAGTATATCGTAGACGGGAAGCAAGAGGTGTCACGCGAGGTGGAATCCGCCATCGTTGGAGGATGCTCCATCACAGAAACCATCAAATCCCTCTCACTGAAAACATCCAAGCAGACGGGCAAGGAGTACTACGACTACGCCTTCTTCGCCTCCAAGCCGGAGATCAACCACAAGACCATCCATCTGCGCAACGGAGGAAGCGACCACAAGGGATTACGATTCAGGGACGGCATCATGCAGACCTTCGCCATCGGCATGAACATAGACTATCAAGCCTATCAGCCTGTCGCCTACTACCTCAACGGCAAATACATGGGACTGATGAACCTGAACGAACGCACCAATGCGGATTACGTAGAAAGCAACTATGGCATCGACGGGGATAACATCGACCTGGTGGTCATATCCGACCAGAAGGGCATCTACGCAAGCAAAGGAGACTTGGAAGCCTATAACGAATTGGTGGACTATCTCTCTGAAAGCGACCCTAAAGACGAGAACTATTTCGCCGGCGCATGCGAGAGAATGGACATGGACGAATACATAGACTACCAAATCATCCAACAATTCATGGTGAACATGGATTGGCCAGGCAACAACACCAAAATCTGGAGGAAAAGGAAAGAAGGTTCCAAATTCCGTTGGATCCTATTCGACATGGATTATGGTTTGGGATTATTCAACTTCAAGGACTACAAAACCAATATGATCAAGTGGTGTCAAGGGGGAAACGCTTCCTACAACTGGGCCATCAAAAAAGACTGGATGACGAAGATATTCGCCAATCTGAGCAAAAATCCGGAATTCAAGCAAAAATTCTACAACCGCTTCATGGAGCAACTCGAAACGACATTCTCTCAGGAGAGAATCGCTACCGTATTCGACAGCATCACCACCATGATCGACGAGGAGTTCTGCGCCACCAAGGGTCAAAGTGCCACAAGCGCGGCAAAATCCATCAAAGAGTATGCGATGAACCGTCCGGAGGTCATCAAAGAACAGCTTAAGGAATTCATAGGTGACCAAGGAAAAGAGGGAAGAGAAACGACAGGAGAGGCATTGACCCAATCCAACATGATCATACTCTACCCTAGCATCGTATCAGACATAGTGGGAATCCGTAGCGATGAGAGGATCGAAAGCGTTAGCATAGGCACCTTGAACGGTATCACACTCATCGAAGAGCAGGTCAACAGCACCCATTACAGGAGAGACCTCAGCTCACTTCCAGCGGGCATCTATTACGTGACGATCACCACCGCCACAACCTACAAGATCGAAAAATTCATTAAACAATAATTACTCTTCAACATGAAAGGAGATGCGTAAAGCTACCAGACGCATCAGTTTATCACTCTAAAAAGATGCGCCCGGCCGAAGATGGTCGGGCGCATACACTATCCGCTCAGACTATTTTTTTAGCGTCCTTGTTTCCAATAATTACACTTAATACCCTTCACGCCAGGCTTTACCACATACATTTTTCCCGCCTCAGGGTATTGAGCGACGCAACTGTCCGGCATATACAACGAAGCCGTCGTAATGTATAATTCATCCAGATTCTCGCCACCGAAGGCCATCGCCGTCACATTCAATGCTGGCACATCGATCCGCTGCAGGAGTTCGCCCGTCTGCGGATTCCAACGGGTCACACAAGCTGCGCCCCAGTTAGCCACCCAAAGCATACCCTCCTCATCGATCGTGTTACCGTCAGGCGTGCCAAGATCTTCCGGAAGAGAGATGACCTCCCTGCGATTGGAGATCTCACCTGCCTCCACATCGAAGTCGAAAGCAGACACTTTGCGTGTAGGTGTATCCTGGTAGTACATCGTCTTACCGTCCAACGACCATGCCACCCCGTTCGAGATGGTGACGTCACCCAGCACATTCCTACCCGACCCGTTCGAGTCCACACGGAAGAACGAAGCCTTCAGCGGTGTGCAGTCCTTGTCCATCGAACCGATCCACAAATGGCCATTCGAATCACACTTCCCATCATTGTAACGATTGCCCGCATCCCTGCCCTCAGGGTCACAAAGGAACTTCAACGCACCGGAAGACAGTGCTAACTCATAGATACCATCCTCCAATCCGACCACCACGGTATCCTCTAGATAAGGTACGACTGTGCCTATCATCTTCGGCAATTTCAACACACGGTTCTTTCCGTCGCTAGGCGTATAGATCATCAGGCTGCCCTGCGTGTCGATCCACAACAAACGATTGAACTTATAGTCCCATATCGGGCCCTCACCTACCCGCACAATGGAGTCGACCGCCACTTCGCAAGTCACCCCAGCCATTGAATCTTTCATAACATCACCTTGATTAGTAGTACCAGCATTGCCGGAATCGCACGCGGAAAGAAGTCCGCAAGCCATCAACGAAGCAAAAAATAAATTTTTCTTTCTCATAAAAAACAAAGGGTCATTCCCTCATTTAAGGAAACATTAACTTTTAAACTCATACAAAAATAGAAAAAAACAGAGATTCAAACACAACATGAACTGAATTTCGCGAAGAAGTGTCCCCTGAGAAATCCCATCACCCGACAAAACATCGCTTGACAAATTAAAGAATAAGCATTAACTTCGCGCCATAATAAAGGGGCATACATCGAGCCAGACGGCAAGAAGATGTTAAGAACGATACAGGATTGTATCTCCTTGATTTTATGAATCATAACGATAAAAAACATTTATGGCTGAAAATTCTTTGTTGGAAAAACTGGAGGGACTGGAACACAAATTCCAAGAGATATCCACACTCATAACCGACCCCGCCGTCATCGCGGACATGAAAAGATACGTGAAACTCAACAAGGAGTACCACGACTTGGAGTTGATTATGAACGCCAAGAAAGAATACCAGACTGCACTCTCCAACATCAGGCAAGCGAAGGAAATCCTTGAAACAGAGAATGATGCGGAGATGAAAGAGATGGCCAAGATGGAGTTGGACGACCTAGAGCCTAAGATTCCCGAAATGGAGGAGAACATCAAGCTTCTTCTAATTCCTTCAGATCCGGAGGACTGCAAGAACGCAGTTGTGGAGATCAGAGGAGGAACAGGTGGCGACGAGGCGGCCCTATTTGCAGGCGACCTCTTCAAGATGTATGCCAAATATTGTGAAATGAAGGGCTGGCAATTGACCGTATCCAGTTTCAACGAAGGAACAGTCGGAGGTTACAAGGAAATCATCTTCAACGTTTCTGGAGAGAATGTCTACGGAACGCTGAAATACGAGTCTGGCGTACATCGTGTACAACGTGTGCCAGCCACGGAGACCCAAGGACGTGTGCACACCTCCGCCGCTACGGTGGCCGTTCTGCCTGAGGCGGATGAATTCGACGTGCAGATCAACGAGGGAGAGATCAAGTGGGACACCTTCCGTTCCGGTGGAGCAGGTGGCCAGAACGTCAACAAGGTGGAATCCGGCGTACGTCTCCGTTACATTTGGAAGAACCCCAACACAGGCGAGTCCGAAGAGATCCTCATCGAATGTACGGAGACCCGCGACCAGCCTAAGAACAAGGAACGCGCCCTCTCCCGCCTGCGTACCAGGATCTACGACAGGGAGCACCAAAAGTACATCGACGATATTGCGGCAAGAAGAAAGACCATGGTCTCCACGGGCGACCGTTCGGCGAAGATCCGCACCTACAACTACCCGCAAGGACGTGTGACCGACCACCGCATCAATCTCACGCTCTATAATCTCCAAGCCATTGTGGGAGGAGATATCCAAGAGATCATCGACAAACTGATTGTCGCCGAAAATGCGGAGAGGCTGAAAGAAAGCGAGTTATAAAGAAACATACAACAAAAAGGAGGGTTAAACACCCTCCTTTCTTATTTCTATACTTGAAGAAATCACCGACACATACACCAAGACCAAGAATCATTAAACATCACCTAAATAGTCTCTGTATAAACCGATTGTTTATATGGTACAATATCCTTGCACAAACCAAAGACAAAACCACAACTAAAAGACTTAAGATTATTTTACCAACTGGGGTGGATGCCATGGAGACCAACTCAAATATGCTTTCATGACACAAGTATATCTCTAATGAAAACGCTCCAAAATAGCTGAATATGACATTCAATTTACCCGACAACTTAAAAGCATAGGCAAGGAACATACATAAAACGGGCGTGATAACAATAAACGGAACAAAATAAAGGGAACATGTCCACAGATATTCCGGCAGATAATTTATGAAGACATACAAAGCAAGCAAAGAGATTATCGCAACGGCGACAAACAATCTAATCATATTGACACTCAACACGATTGTCTGCTTGGATTTAACCCAATATCCAAAAATAGAACCCATAAAAAATATCGGAATCCTTGCAATCGAAAGGATCAATAGGCTCCCCACATTCTCATTGTCAAAAGCGAATACGGAGATGAGCGCATACAAAACAATCAATACCAGCCCCACACAGATTGCGACGATTGGAGCTATCAACCCATATTTCTTAAAGCACCTGAAAAACATCGGATAAATCGCATAGAATCCCAAGATTGCAGAGATATACCAGAGGAAAAGCGGAGCATCCCAAACGCACAGCCAATATCCGAGCGTAGACGCTTTGCAGATATAACTTAGGAAACTTGGTGCGTCAAAGGAGACACTCGCCACAAAAAGGAGTGTTAACACAAGCCAAAATTCAGGCAAAATACGAGCGAACCGATTCTTATAGTATTCTTTAAGAGTAAATCCATCTCTCGACAGAGAAAAATATAAGCCGAAGCCAGACAAGAAAAAGAAAATATCAACTCCACCATATCCGATGTTCTGGATAAAACCGAGAGGATTATTAGGTGTCAAATTTAATGGGAAATGGAACAACATGACCCAAAGGATAGCGAACCCCATAATTGCCGTCCTGTTTCTCGACAATAATTCCAAGAATGGAGCGATATCTACATTTCTCATAACACAAAAGACTATAAAAGCATCTTAAAAATGAACAATTATTATTCGTATGTCTGACAATAAGCCTACCACGATAAAAATATGTCACAAATATACGATACTTTATTGATAATAGAGAAAACAAAACATCAAATATCATTAAGCGAATATAAATCAAACCATATGCAAACAAAATAGCTATTCAGAGAAAAGAATTTCAAGTCCATCCTTCACTGGCCATCAAATATGACATTCTACATGAGATAAAAAAAGAGGCATGTCCGCTAAGACATGCCCCTAACTATTTAGAATCCACGAAGGAATTAAGCACCGAAGTTATCGAAGTGAATCATATCATCCTCAACACCGAGGCTATGAAGCAAATCGAGCACCGTCTTCGCCATCATCGGCGGACCGCACAAGTAGTATTCGATGTCCTCTGGCGCATCGTGTTGCTTGAGGTAAGTGTCACC
This sequence comes from Paludibacteraceae bacterium, assembly GCA_045226255.1. Lineage (GTDB taxonomy): Bacteria > Bacteroidota > Bacteroidia > Bacteroidales > Paludibacteraceae > UBA1181. The sequence goes on from JBGVCG010000020.1 coordinate 9,891, forward strand.
CATAACAGGAGCGATAAATCCGGCCGTATACTTCACGCCAAGGCTATCCGCCTTAGGATCCGGACGGTCAAGCGCCAAGTGGAAGTGGAAGTTCGGGAATTCCTTCTCCATCTCCAAGAAATCCTCCATGAAGAAGACCTCATCGATAGCACGGGCACCGTAGAAATAATGCATCTCACGATCCGTAGTGTGGAGTGTTTTCAACATATGCATGATCTGCGCACGAAGCGGAGCCATACCGGCACCACCACCGACCCAAATCATCTCACGCTTAGAATCGAAGATCGGGTGGAAATCACCATAAGGACCAGACATCATCACCTTGTCGCCTGGTTTCAAGCTAAAGATATAAGTAGAAGCGATACCACAAGGCACATCCATGAAGCCCACTTCCGGTTTCGGTTTGAACGGAGGAGTAGCGATACGGACAGTCAATGTGATGATATCACCCTCGTCCGGGTAGTTCGCCATAGAGTAAGCACGGATAGTAGGCTCCGTGTTCTTCTGATGGAGACCGAAGATACCGAACTTCTCCCATGTAGGCACATAAAGGTCACCGATCAGATCACGGTCGAAGTCAGCATAGTTGATATCATACTCAGGGATACGGATTTGAGCGTAAGAACCAGGGATGAAGTCCATGTGTTCACCCTTAGGAAGAGCCACTTTGAACTCCTTGATGAAGCTAGCGACGTTCCTATTTCCAATAACGGTGCACTCCCACTCCTTGACACCCATGACAGACTCAGGGACCTTAATGGTCATATCACCTTTCACCTTCGTTTGGCAACCCAAACGCCAGTGGTTCATCTGCTCCTTGCGAGAGAAATGGCCCTTCTCGGAATCGAGGATTTCGCCTCCACCCTCCAAGACCTGACATTTACATTGTCCGCAAGAACCCTTACCACCGCAAGCGGAAGGCAAATGGACACCGTTTTCAGCCAAAGTGTTCAACAAGGAGGAACCAGTTTCCACTTCCACCTCATTATCACCATTGATAGTGATCTTAGCCGCGCCAGAAGAAACCAAAAAGTTCTTGGCGACGAGCAAGAGTATAACCAAAGCCAAAATAATGACAAGGAATACTCCAACACTTGTTAAAATTAAAGTTACATCAATCATCGTAATATTCCTTACTATTAAATGGTTAAACCAGAGAAACACATAAATGCCATGGCCATCAGACCCACCGTAATGAAGGTGATACCCAAGCCACGAAGAGGCGCAGGCACATTCGAATAAGACAACTTCTCACGGATAGCGGCCAAAGCCACGATCGCAATCAGCCAACCAATACCTGAGCCAAACGCATAAACCGTTGCCTCACCGATGCCCTCAAAATGTCTCTGTTGCATGAAGAGGCTGGCACCCATGATGGCGCAGTTCACTGCGATCAATGGCAAGAATATACCCAATGAAGCGTACAACGAAGGACTGAATTTCTCCACCGCCATCTCCACGATCTGAACGATACCGGCGATGACCGCGATGAAGAGGATGAAGCTCAAGAAGCTCAAATCAACGCCCTCGACGATCGCATCAGGAGCCAGCACGTAGTTCTCCAAGCAGTAGTTGACAGGAACAGTCACCAATAACACGAACGTAACGGCCACACCCAATCCCAATGCGGTCTTCACATTCTTCGACACCGCCAGATAGGAACACATTCCCAAGAAGTAGGCGAAAATCATATTGTCCACAAAGATGGACTTTACAAATAAACTTAAATATTCCATTTCTATACTCTTTTAGGGAATTAATTGTTCTTTTCCTGCAAATCAGGGTTCTTCGTACGCTGGAACCAGATGACGCAAGCCAAGATGATGAGCGCCATCGGAGGCAACACCATCAAGCCATTGTTCATATAGAAACCGCCTTCCTTCACATACAGACATTCAGGAATCACACGGAAGTTCAACAATGTACCAGAACCGAAAAGCTCTCTGAAGAATCCCACGATCACAAGGATCAAGGCATATCCCAATCCGCTTCCGACACCATCAAGGAAAGACTCCCATGGTTTGTTCTGCATTGCGAAAGCCTCCAAACGACCCATCAGGATACAGTTCGTGATGATCAAACCCACATAAACGGAGAGTTGCACGCTCACATCATATGCGAACGCCTTCAACACTTGGCTCACGATGGTTACCAACGTAGCCACAACCACCAACTGAACGATGATACGGATACGATTCGGAATCGTATTACGCAACAATGAAATCACCACATTCGCCAAAGCCACAATGATGGTAACGGATATACCCATCACCAAAGCTGGCTCCAACTTGGAAGTCACGGCCAATGCGGAACAAATACCCAACACCTGAGTGGCGACCGGGTTGTTTACCCAAAGAGGGGTAAAGAACGTCTCCTTATTTTTCTTTGAAAATAAATCCATACCGTATCCTCCTTATTTATTGAAAAAATTAGCGTATCTCTTCAAACAATCATGCAACATCGCATCAACACCCTTAGAAGTGATCGTACCACCGGAGATACCATCCACCTCACATGAGGAATTGGTCACCTTGCCGTTCTTCACCACAGAGATCTTCACATCACCACCCTCTTGCAATTGCTTGCCTTCGAAACTGGATTGGAAAGTCTCCGTCGTGATTTCAGCACCCAAACCCGGAGTTTCACCCTCGTGGGAGAAGTAGGTGCCATATACGGTCTTCTTGTCGCTGTTAAAGCTGATGTAGCCCCAGATCGGACCCCAAAGACCCGCACCATACAACGGAGCGACATACTTGGTCTCTCCATTCACCTTGCAGACATACAAAGGAATCTTATCCAGATCAGCATTCTTCAGGCTTTTGGAAGGAACCTCAAATCCGCCATTCTCCGCAACCACGTTGCCATTGAGGTCAATGATTTGATCCGCAACCACATACTTGTTATAAGCGGCCTCAGCGTCTTGCTTCAACTCATCCTCGGAAATGTTCAAAGAAGAAAGGATTTGTTTCATCTTATCCAATTTCACGTTAGTGTCCTGTCTTTCCTTCAAGGAAGAAGAGACAAAGGCCAATAGGAATGCCACGATAATCACCATTACCGAAGCATAGATGATAGTATAACTATTACTATTTTTATTCATGACTTATTCGATATTAATGATTATCTATTAGCACGTTTTAATCTTCTCTTGATATTAGCCTGAACGAAGCAGTGGTCAATCAACGGAGCGAAGAGGTTCATCAAAAGAATAGCCAACATCATACCCTCCGGATAACCAGGGTTCAAGCAACGGATAACGATAGCGACAAAACCGATCAGGAATCCGTAGATATATTTACCACACTCCGTCCGTGGAGAAGTGACAGGGTCAGTAGCCATGAACACAGCACCGAAACAGAAGCCACCCAACAAGATATGCTCGAACCAAGGCAAATTCATCACCTCGTTTCCGCCAATCTCATTGAACATCAAAGCGGTCAAAGCACCACCGACGAAGACAGAAAGCATGGTCTTCCAGCTTGCGATACCCGTCCACAAAAGGATGAAGGCACCGATTGCGATGGCAATCACGCTAGTCTCTCCAATAGAACCAGGGTACAAACCGATGATCATATCCATCGGAGACATAGAAGAACCAATCGCATTCGTGATCTCAGCAGCCCCCGTGGAGACTTGGCCGAGAGGAGTCGCGCCCGTCACACCATCCAACAATGCTCCCTCGCTGCCGATACCGCCGCAAAAAGCATCCTTAGCCACCCATACAGCGTCACCAGACATCTTGACAGGGTAAGCGAAGAATAAGAAGGCACGCGTAACCAATGCCACATTGAAGATATTATAACCAGTTCCACCGAACACCTCCTTCGCGAATATCACCGCAAAAGCAGTAGCGATCGCGAGAATCCACAACGGGCACTCTACAGGGACGATCAAAGGAATCAACATACCGGAAACCAGGAAACCCTCTTGGATCTCCTCCCCTCTCCATTGGGCAACGACGAACTCGATACCCAAACCAAAGACGTATGCAACGACGATCTTAGGCAATACAGCCAAGAAGCCGAACATGAACATCGTCCAGAAAGAGGCCTCCTCACCATGCACTAAATAGTGTTGGAAACCGACGTTGTACATACCGAACAAAAGAGCTGGTATCAACGCAATCACGACCATTGACATCGCACGCTTAGAGTCGATGCAGTCATGAATGTGGCTTCCTCTCTTCGCCGTAGTGTTAGGGACGAACAAGAAAGTCTCAAATCCGTCGAACACAGAGCGAAATGCGTGAAATTTTCCGCCTTCCTCAAAAGACGGTTTCACTTTGTCGAGAAAATTTCTTAACGCTTTCAATTTTATATCATTTTAATTTATTACACATTCACTAAGCCAACTCCTTGCGCAGGTAATCCAATCCCTCACGCACGATTCGTTGCGTCTCAATCTTAGAGGTACATACGAACTCGCACAAAGCGAAATCCTCAGGTGCCACCTCATAGATACCCAATTGCTCCATCTTATCGATATCACGCGCGATGATAGCCTTCACAAGGAACTCAGGATAGATGTCCATCGGGAACACCTTGTCATACTCGCCCGACATGATGAAAGCACGTTCACCACCATTCACGTTCGTATCGATCTCATACTCCCTGCTGCTACCAAGCAACCAAGAGAAGTAAGATCTGTTCACGCTGAACTTCTTCAGACGAGGCATGATCCAACCCAAAAACTCATTGTTTTTGTCTCCCTCAGGAATAACCGTCACTTGGGAATCGAAAGCGCCCAAAAAACCGTCGGCAGGGATCTGCGTGCCCGTCAACGGATTGCCGCTGATGTAACGCACATTGTCACCCTCGATATTGTTCGCCACGATGTTTGAGATGGAGGCACCGTATACCATCTTGCAATAGCAAGGATTCTTTACGGAAGAACCAGCCAGAACGATAGAACGTGAGAAACTGAGCACACCCGTCACGAAAGCCTTTCCGATCATGGCCACATCCTGGGCATTGATTGTCCAAACGATGTCACCCTTGTTGATTGGGTCAACATGATGGATCTGCACTCCCACATTTCCCGCAGGATGAGGTCCCTGGAACTCGTGCAACTCGACGCCCTTCGTCATTCTGAACAACTTGGAGGCAGTGTCCACATTAACATCCACATGCACCTTCACACCGGAAAGCTTCGCCAATGCGTCTACACCAGCTTGAAACTCCTCCTCGCGACCCACCATGATGAAATCATAGTTCGGCGCCAGAGGTGCAGTATCAAACCCCGAGATGAAAATAGCCTTTGGCTTGTCATTCGGATTGGCAATCACATCAAACGGACGTTGCTTAATGAAAGCAAAGAAACCCGCATTAAGGATAGCCTCCCTCACCTCTCCCTGGCTCATGGAAGATGGTTTACCCTTCACAAACGGTACAGAGTCGAAGTTGCCGTCCGATTTGACACGGATATCGAGCACTTTACGTCTCTCACCTCTGTTCACGGCAATCACCTCTCCACTGACCGGAGAGACAACCTTCAAGTCAGGATTTGCTTTGTCATAGAACAAAACACTTCCGACCTTCACAGGATCCCCCTCTTTGACCACGGTTTTCGGTTTGATGCCATGAAAATCGTCAGGTCTGACAGCGAAGACATCAGGCAACTGTGCTTTCGAGAACACTTCCTTTGCCCTCCCCTTCAGGTTGATGTCAAGACCTTTTTTAATTCTAATCACTTCTGACATAAAACAATAATTTATTTTGTGTTTTTCTTAATCGAAATAGCCACGGATAATACCACGCTCAGCCGATTTCAAGAAAGAAACCACCGTCTCTTTCTCGTTAGAATCAGGGATCTCCGAGTATATCTTCTCCGTCGCCTGAGTCATGTTCAAACCTGACTGGTACAGGATACGGTAAATCTCCTGAATCTCACGGATCTGGTCGTTCGTAAATCCACGACGACGCAACCCGACAAGGTTCAGACCCGCATAGCTCAATGGGTCCCTACCTGCGGTAACGTACGGAGGCACATCCTTCCCGACACGGGAACCTCCCTGTATGATCACATGGGCACCGATATGGGAGAATTGGTGCACCAACACGCTACCGGAAAGAATCGCCCAATCGTCGATCAAGACCTCTCCAGCGATCTGGGATGCGTTACCTATGATGATATTATTCGCTAACCTGCAATCATGCGCAATATGCGCATACGCCATAATGAGACAATTGGAACCGACAATAGTCGTCCCCTTAGAAGCTGTTCCACGATTTACCGTCGCACACTCTCGGATGGTCGTATTATCGCCAATGACAGCCGTAGTTTCTTCCCCCTTGAACTTCAAGTCCTGCGGGATAGCGGAAATAACCGCATTAGGAAAAATCTTCACATTCTTGCCGATTCGCGCACCGCTCAATATTGTAGCATGCGCCATAATCTGGCATCCATCACCAATCTCAACATCCCTATCGATGTATACGAACGGGCCTATCTCAACATCCTTTCCGATTTTGGCCTCGGGATGGACAAATGACATTTCTTGTATCATAAAAAATTATCTATTACTTATTCTTCACTACCTGCGCAAGGAACTCCGCTTCCGCCACGATCTTTTCAGCAACGATAGCATACCCCTTCATGTAGGCGCATCCTCTTCTGATGTCTGTCAACAAATCCAATTTGAAAATAACTGTGTCACCCGGCACCACCTTGTTTCTAAACTTCACCTTATCTATAGAAAGGAAGTAGGTGGAATACCGATCAGGGTCGTCCAATTTGCTTAACACTAAAATACCACCGGTCTGTGCCATAGCCTCAACCAAAAGCACACCTGGCATAACTGGCTCCTCTGGGAAATGACCGCAGAAGAAGTTCTCGTTTCCGGACACGTTCTTCACGCCCACAACACCACGCTCCTTCACCTCGATGATCCTATCAATCAAGAGCATAGGCCAACGATGAGGCAAAAGCTGCTTGATCTTGTTTATGTCCATCAACGGCGGAACCGTCGGGTCATAATGAGGGATGATCACCTCCTGACGCTTCAAGTTCTTATAAACCTTCTTCGCAAAATCCGTATTCAACTTATGTCCAGGGCAATGAGCGATCACACGGCCCTTGATAGGCTTGCCGATCAAGGCCAAATCACCCATCACATCCAAGAGTTTGTGACGTGCTGGCTCATTGTTGAACGCCAACGGACGTTTCTGCAAATAACCCAAACTGGAGACAGATATTGGATCCATGCCCAATAAGGAAGTCAAACGGTCTATATCCGCCTGGCTCATCTCCTTGTCATATATAACTATCGCATTGTCCAAATCACCACCCTTAATCAGGTTGTTTTTCAAGAGTTCCTCGATCTCCCGCACAAAAACGAATGTGCGTGAAGCGGCAATCTCCTTCGGATATTCGGACAGCGAGTTCAATGTCGCATATTGATTGGACAAAATACAGGAAGGATAAGAGACCAACACATCTACGCTGAACTCTTCATCCGGAAGCAGAACGATGGAAGAACCCGTGTTCGGATCCTTATACTCGATCTTCTTTGTCACAACGAAATATTCCTTGTCATAAGGTTGTTCCTCAATTCCCACGCGCTCCAACTCCTTCACATAAGGGATAGCGCTACCGTCCAAAATAGGGAATTCAGGCTGATCCACCTGAATCAAACAGTTGTCTATCTCGAATGCATATAAAGCAGACATTGCATGTTCTATCGTACTAACTCTCACTTCACCATCGGCGACAACAGTGCCACGCGACGTTTCAACAACGTTTTGCGCAACAGCCTCGATAATCGGTTGGTTCTCCAGATCGACTCTCTGGATCTTGTATCCATGGTTCGCCGGGGCCGGATTAAATGTGATTGTAACGGGCAATCCCGTGTGCAAACCTTTTCCTTGAAGCGAAAATGCTTCCTTCAATGTTTTCTGTTTGGCCATATTCTTTAGTTATGTTCTATCTTTTTCTTCAATTCAGCCACCTCTTTCTCCAATTCCAGTATCTGGTTCCTGATGGCAGGGAAATTACGGAAGCATACAAACGCGCGCTGGAACGTTTTCGACTCCACATGAGGGAAACCATGGTACGCTTTGTTTGGCTCCTTGATATTATTGGAAACACCGCACTTCGCGGCGAGCATCGTTCCATCCGCCACCGTCAAATGTCCTACGACGCCTGACTGGCCTCCGAACATACAATGTTTTCCCACCTTGGCGGATCCAGCCAAGCCTGACTGTGCGGCTATCACGGTGTCCTCTCCCACCTCAACGTTGTGGGCGACCTGAATCAAGTTGTCCAACTTAACGCCTCTCCTGATGATGGTGGCACCCATCGTCGAACGATCAATGGTCGTGTTGGCTCCAATCTCCACATCGTCTTCGATGACAACGATACCGATCTGAGGAATTTTATCATATTTGCCTTCCGCGTTAGGGGCGAATCCGAAACCATCCGAACCGATGACCGTGCCGGCATGCACCATGCAATTGTTGCCGATGACACAATCATTATAGATCTTCACGCCCGGATAGAGCGTCACATTGTCACCGATACGTACGTTATCGCCTATGTATACCTGCGGATAGATCTGTGCATTCTTTCCGATGACCACCCCATCCTCAATGCAGGTGTAGGCTCCCACATAAGCGTTCTCGCCCAACTTGGCCTTCTCGGAAACGCACGCCAGCGGAGAAATACCCGACTTCTTAGGCTTGTAACTCTCCACCAACAATAACAAAGAAGCCAAAGCATCGTATGAATTAGGCACCTTAATCAGTGTCGGCTTCAGTTCTTGCCTTGGCTCAAATGTATCGTTCACCAACACGATACTCGCTTGCGTGGTGTATATATATTCAGTGTACTTGGGATTTGACAGGAATGTCAACGTCCCCGGCACACCCTCCTCTATCTTGGAAAAATTAGAAACCTTGATTTCTGGATTTCCAACCACCTTACCTTTTAGGTAATCGGCGATCTGTTGCGCTGAAAACTCCATGTTACTATAAATTTTTTTGCAAAAATAAGGAAAATCGGTCAGTATGAAAATTTGTTCGTATAAATTTTGCAGAAATATCGTACCAAGGTGCGACATTCCCTAATACAAATCCGATTCTTTCACATAACCGAAGTAATATTTTTTTTCGTGTTTGCTGATGAGGGATAGATTCAACAAATCGGAAGCGTCCGTGATGTCCTTCAGTTCCCCATCCGCATACAGTATCTTAATGCTATCATTCTTAGGCCTGTACGTATAGGAGGAGACGGGATGAATCGTCACGAAGTAACGCGCCTCCGCCTCCGTGAGCCCCAGTTTCGAGGCAATACGCTTCGCAAGGTCACGCACCTCGCTCGCCTGGGGTTTCTTCTCGCGCACCTCTATCTTGAAGAGTTTCCTATTCATCAGATTACGGCACATGGTCGAGAGCACTTTGTCGTCACAAGACGACCAAGTCTTCACCGCACTGATGACATCCGAGTCGTCGAACTTCGCGTAATTGGACAATGCCACATCGGAATGGAGGAAATCTTTTCCCGTAATTTTATTCTCCAGAAAATAGGCGAACTGAGGAGCTGCGAACAGCTTCTTCCCCTTCAAAGTAAGCTCCTTCGCGCGAGCTAACGTCTTGATTAACACTTGTTCAGCGGCAACCGACGTTTTATGGTAATAAACTTGCCAATACATCATTCTTCTGGCGATAAGGAACTTCTCGACGGAGTAAATTCCCTTCGCCTCAACGACTAATTGGTCGTCATGCACATTGAGCATCTTAATGATGCGCGCGGCACCCACAGCACCCTCCACGACACCCGTGAAGAAACTGTCGCGTATCAGATAATCCAACCGATCCATGTCCAATTGGCTGGAGACAAGTTGGTGGAGGAACTTCTTAGGATACTGGTTCTTGAATATTTGCAATGCCAGATCCAACGCCCCGCCCATCTCCTTGTTGATATGCTCCATCATCAGCAGAGAAATCTCCTCATGGGAAATCTCCTGCGTCAGCGTATCCTCCAAGACATGGGAAAAGGGCGCATGTCCGATGTCATGCAAAAGGATAGCAGCCAAAGCCGCATCCGCCTCCTCGTCCGTGATTTCCTGCCCTCTCGAACGTAATTGGGCGATCGCCTCCTCCATCAGGAACATCGCCCCGAGGGAGTGCTGGAAACGGGTATGCTGAGCCCCCGGATAGACCAAGTAGCTCATACCCAATTGTTTGATACGCCCTAAGCGTTGGAAATAGGGATGTTGGATCAAATCATAGTGCAGTTCACTCGGAATCGAGATGAAACCATGCACCGGATCATTGATGATCTTTCTTTTATTGTACATTCCTAACGGATTATTCCAAAGACTTCAGGAACTCGCTCATCTGTTGCTGCACCTTCTTCGCCTCGGCTGCCGCAGCTTGTGCATAGTCTTCACCGTTGGAGGCGTAGAGAATTGCGCGCGAAGAGTTCACCAAAAGTCCGCACTGCTTGTTCATGCCATGCTTAACGACGTCAGCCAGACTTCCTCCCTGTGCGCCAATGCCTGGCACCAATAGGAAATGGTTCGGAATGATCTTACGGATATCCGCCAACATCTCCGCCTTCGTGGCGCCGACCACATACATCATGTTATCCTCATTACCCCACTTCAAAGAGGTCTTCAAGACTTTCTCGAAAAGGCGGTCACCCGTCTCCTTGTCCTCCATGAACTGGAAATCAAACGCACCCTTGTTAGAGGTGAGCGCCAACAATGTGACCCATTTGTTTTCGTAAGTAAGGAAAGGAGAAACAGAATCCTCTCCCATATATGGAGCCACCGTCACGGAATCGAAATCCAATGCTCCGAAGAAAGTCCTCGCATACATCGTGGAGGTGTTTCCGATATCCCCGCGCTTAGCATCGGCGATCAAGAATTGGTCAGGGTACTTCTCTCGGATATAGTCGACCGTACGCTCCAACACGTCCCATCCCTGCAACCCGAGGCTCTCATAGAATGCCAAATTAGGTTTATATGCCACACAATATTCGGCTGTGGCATCGATAATGGACTTGTTGAACTCGAAAATAGGGTCCAAATCACCTTCCCTGTCGAACAGGAACTCCGGAATCTTATTCACGTCCGTATCCAATCCCACGCAAAGGAAAGACCTCTTGCGCATGATGTTCTCAAACAATTCTTCTCTTGTCATCTTTATCTTGCTTTTTCTTTATAATTAGCTTGTTTTTACCGTTCACTCCGCAAAATTAAGGCTTATTCTCGAAATTACAATTGGTGCGTTCCCTAAATTAACTTTTAGACACCCCATGGCGAGAGCTAACACATCACAATAGGACGACAAAGAGACATCGATTTAATGTTTTTTAAGTCTATTCGTTCCAGACACCCTACTCTTTCACATTGGAATCCCTTATTTTTGTATCTAAGAAAACAAACTCATACTCAATGGATATGACGAAACAAATTCTCACAACATTGGTATGCCTCTTTGCGATGGTCATACCTTCCGTTGCCCAAAACTTTGCGGGCGACAAAATCATTGGCATATACTGGGTAGAACAAGACGGGGACAAATCCAAGGTGCGATTCACCAAAACGGGCCCTAACAGCTACAAAGCGCAGATCTTCTGGTTAGAGAAGGAGAAAGACGAAAAGGGAAACATCCGCACAGACCTAAAAAACCCGGACAAAGCGAAAAGACAAACGCCCGCCAGCAAAATCGTCCTGATCGAAAAGGTTTCCTACAAAGACGGGAAATGGACGGACGGAGAGATTTATGACCCCACCAGAGGCAAATCCTTCACGGTCAACATCTGGTTCGACAACGCCAAAACGCTCTGCGTGAAAGGCTCGTTCGGACCATTCAGCGAAAAAGTGTACTGGAAGAAACTGGAATAGGCCGAGAATCGGTGGTTTCATTTACTATTTACCATTTTACGATTTAACCATTTTCAATTGGAAATAAATTTTCCGCGAGTACGAAACGACACGTCCGATAACAGTGACGAGGAGACATCCAATACGGTTGCCTCCTTTTTTTCGCACATGCCACCCCACTCTGCCAAATTGACACACCCTAAAGGAAAACATCTGCCACAGTTTACCCATTTTGTCAGCAAAGCAACGCAAACAATACTTTGGCACAGATTATGATAAGAATTAAGTGGGACGCATAGGATGCGTCAGAGCATTAATATAAACAAACTAAAAAATATAATTATCATGAACATTAAACCATTGGCAGACAGAGTTTTGGTAAAACCAGCTGCAGCAGAAGAGAAAACGGCAAGTGGAATCATCATTCCAGACTCCGCGAAAGAGAAACCTTTGAGAGGCGAAATCCTTGCCATCGGAAATGGCACGAAAGACGAAGAGATGGTCGTGAAGGTCGGCGACACCGTATTGTACGGCAAGTACGCTGGTACTGAATTGGAATTGGACGGTGAGAAATACCTCATCATGCGCCAAAGCGACATCCTCGCAATCATCTAATATTTTCATTAAAACTATCATTATCAACTATTAAGACTTACAAACATGGCTAAAGAAATAAAATTCGATACAGATGCCCGCGACCTTTTGAAGAAAGGTGTGGACGAATTGGCAAACGCAGTGAAAGTAACCCTCGGTCCTAAGGGTCGTAACGTAATCATCGAGAAGAAATTCGGTGCGCCACACATCACGAAAGATGGTGTATCGGTCGCTAAAGAGATCGAATTGGCGGATCCATACGAGAACATGGGTGCGCAGATCGTGAAGGAAGTTGCCTCTAAGACAGGTGACGACGCAGGTGACGGTACAACTACCGCTACTGTCTTGGCTCAGTCCATCATCAACGTAGGTTTGAAGAACGTTGCAGCCGGCGCTAACCCAATGGATTTGAAGAGAGGTATCGACAAAGCGGTAGCTAAAGTGGTCGAGAGCATCAAGAAACAAGCCAAGGAAGTGGATGACGACTTCAGCAAAATCGAGCAAGTGGCTACCATCTCTGCCAACAACGATACGGAGATCGGTAAATTGATCGCCGACGCCATGGCTAAGGTGAAGAAAGAGGGCGTCATCACGGTAGAAGAGGCCAAGGGTATGGACACTACGGTAGAAGTTGTTGAAGGTATGCAATTCGACCGTGGTTACTTGTCTCCTTACTTCGTGACCAACACGGAGAAAATGGAGGTTGAGTTCGAGAACCCATACATCCTCATCCACGACAAGAAGATCTCTTCTTTGAAGGATATCCTCCCTATTTTGGAGGCCACCGCACAGTCTGGCCGTCCTTTGTTGATCATCGCAGAGGACATCGACGGTGAGGCATTGACCACTTTGGTAGTCAACAGATTGAGAGGCGCCTTGAAGATCGCTGCCGTGAAGGCTCCAGGATTCGGCGACCGTCGTAAGGAGATGTTGGAGGATATCGCCATCTTGACGGGCAGTATCGTTATCTCTGAAGAGAAGGGCATCAAGTTGGAGAGCGCAACCATCGATTTGTTGGGTAAGGCTGAGAAGGTTACCATCAACAAGGATAACACCACTATCGTAAACGGTGCGGGCGCAAAAGAGAACATCGCTGAGCGCGTGAACCAAATCAAGGCACAGATCGAGACGACTAAGTCTAGCTACGACAAAGAGAAGCTCCAAGAGCGTCTGGCCAAGTTGGCTGGCGGTGTAGCTGTGCTCTACGTAGGTGCTCCATCTGAAGTAGAGATGAAGGAGAAGAAAGACCGCGTGGACGACGCATTGTGCTCTACTCGTGCGGCTATCGAGGAAGGTATCGTCCCTGGTGGTGGTGTGACTTACATCCGCGCCATCGACTCATTGGAGGGCTTGAAGGGTGAGACCCAAGACGAGACCACTGGTATCGAGATCATCAAGCGCGCCATCGAGGAGCCTCTTCGCCAAATCATCGCCAACGCTGGCAAAGAGGGCGCTGTATACGTGCAGAAAGTGAAGGAAGGCAAGGACGACTTCGGTTACAACGCTCGTACCGACAAGTTCGAGAACTTCTTCAAGGCGGGCGTCATCGACCCTGCCAAGGTTACGCGTGTGGCTTTGGAGAACGCTGCTTCCATCGCAGGCATGATGTTGACCACCGAATGTGTGATCGCGGAGAAGAAGGACGACAAGGCCGCTGCTCCTGCAATGCCTCCTATGGGGGGCGGAATGGGCGGAATGATGTAATCCACCATATATACTAACGGGAAAGGGTCGTCCGAATGGATGGCCCTTTTTCGTTTCATACATGCAACTGATAAATTAAGAGTTAAGAATTAAGAGTTAAGAGTTTATTTTTTTATATTTGGGAATGTTGTTTAACTCTTTCATGGCAAATCATATGGACAAAATCACCCGCCTACTATTCTGCGGCATATTCCTCCTCGCTTACGCCTGCCAAAACAAGGGGGCAGTAAATGAAGGCGTACCCCAATCCAAAGTGGCCTCGACCCGCACGGTGCAAGTCGATTCAGCGACCATCGACACATCCTTAGCGGCGAAGAACCAAGAAGAGGAATACGAGTTTGAATATACGGAGGATACCAACACAACAGACGAAGACCCCTTCGCAGGCACACCCGTCACGGAAAGGAGGGAGCAACACACCCAATTCGACTCGACCTACAAATCCATCCATATCTTCGTGGCCCTTTGCGACAATGCAAATCAAGGGATCGTAAAAGTTCCCGCAAGCATAGGGAACGGACAAAAACCTTCCACCAATCTCTACTGGGGATGCGGCTATGGAATAAAAACCTTCTTCAAGAAAAGTGCGGAATGGAAACTACTGAAAACCATGACCCTTAACGACACGATTATGGAGAGGCTCGTGTTCAAACACACCAGCCAGAACTTTTACCTGGTGGCAGACGCCTACAACGGGAAGTACATCGCGCAATGCATCTCCGACTTCCTTTCCAGTGCGTGCGGAAGGTGGAAAGACACCGTCCACGTCAGCGACAATCGTACGATCGGATGCTGCGGGAACTCACAATTAGTGAGTTACATCGGTCATGACGGTTTGATGGAGCACATTCTAAACGACAGATTTACCAACACGGACGGAAAGAAACGTGATGCGATCATCCTCGCCTGCACAAGCAGGTCATACTTCTCCCCCTATTTGGAGCCGGCCAACGTCAACCCGATAGTTTGGACACGACATTTCATGGCGCCCGAAGCCTACACGATCCACGACGCCCTCACAGGCTATGTCAAAGGGGAGTCTAACCAAGAAATACTGGAGAGAGCCATCAACGCCTATGCCACCTATCAGAAGTGTGGCACCAAGGGAGCCAAGAACATCCTCGTAACCGGCGGACTCAACGAGGAATAGCCCCCCCACCATCAACAAGGATAATAATTCTTAATTCTTAACTCTTAACTCTTAACTCTTAATTTTTTTGTTCTGCCTCCACACACAGCTCCTTCATATAGAAGAGGCAGAGGAGTACCATTTCTCTCGGGGGAAAAAGCTCACGGAGTTTGATGCGAAATGATCGCATCGACACTAATTGTAAATAGTAAAATGTAAATCGTTAAATAGTAAATGCGCTATATCTAATACGATAAATGAAACCACCGTGGCTTCCGCAAGAAAAATTTAAACACTCATATCACAAAAAGCAATTAGAATTACTATCTTTGCGCTTCTGAAGGAGAAGGATTGAAATCCTTCGATGACGAATGAGTAAACTAGTAATATTTAGATAATATGCCACAGACATCGAACCGAGGTCAGATTATGCCGGAGTCACCAATCAGGAAGTTAGTTCCTCTGGCCGACAAAGCGAAAGAGAGAGGCGTAAAAGTGTACCATCTCAACATCGGACAACCCGATTTGAAAACACCACAAATTGCGCTTGACACGCTGAAGAAGATTGACCGGAAGATCCTTGAGTATAGTCCAAGTAACGGATTCAAGAGTCTTCGTCTCAAATTGGCTGAATACTATAAGAAATTCAACATAGATGTTGACGAGAAGGACATCATCATCACCAGTGGTGGTTCGGAAGCGGTGAACTTCGCCTTCATGTCCTGCTTGGATCCAGGCGACGAGATCATCGTGCCGGAGCCTGCCTACGCCAACTACACAGCCTTCGCGATCGGTGCAGGAGCTGTTGTCAAACCAATTGTATCGACCATAGAGGAAGGTTTCGCCCTGCCACACATCGAGCGGTTCGAGGAGATGATCACCCCTAAGACCAAGGGTATCCTGATCTGTAACCCGAACAACCCGACGGGCTATCTCTACAATCAGAAGGAGATGAACAAGATCCGCGATCTCGTCAAGAAATATGATTTATACCTATTCTCCGACGAAGTATACCGCGAATTCTGCTACACGGGTGCGCCATACATCTCAGCTTTCCATCTGAAAGGCATCGAAGAAAATATTATATTATTCGACTCTGTATCAAAGCGTTATAGCGAGTGTGGAATCCGTATCGGAGCCCTCGTGACCAAAAACGAAGCGGTAAGGAAGGCCGTGATGAAGTTCTGCCAAGCCAGACTGAGTCCGCCGCTAATCGGACAGATCGTAGCGGAGGCTTCCATGGACACGCCAGAGGAATATATGCTGGAGATGTACAACGAATACGTGGAACGACGCAAATACCTGATCGACGGGCTCAACCGTATTCCAGGCGTTTACACGCCTATCCCGATGGGTGCCTTCTACACCGTGGCAAGACTGCCAATCGACGACTGCGACAAGTTCTGCGCATGGTTGCTGAACGAGTTCGAATATGAGGGCCAAACCGTGATGATGGCTCCGGCGACAGGCTTCTACACCGAGAAAGACAAGGGAAAGAACGAGGTCCGCGTCGCTTACGTGTTGGAAAAAGAAGAGTTAGCAAAGGCATTGAACGTATTAAAGAAAGCATTGGAAGTTTATCCAGGTCGAACTATCTAACATGGCATGAATTTAGAACTGTTCATCGCGAAACGCATCCATTTCGAAAAAAAGGGCGAGAAAAATGTTCCCCGTCCTATCGTGCGTATTGTGATGAATGGAATTGCGGTGAGCATCATGGTCATGCTGATAGCGGTCGGCATCCTGAACGGATTCAAGGCTGAAGTGAGGGAAAAACTGATCGGCTTCGGTAGTCACATACAGATTTCCTCCTCCGTCAGCAACCAGACCTACGAGACGCAACCCATTCAAATAAGCCCAAGCACCATCGACTCTCTCAACAGCTTGCCGGAAGTCAGGCATGCGCAGAGTTTCGCCACCCAGCCCTGCATCCTGAAGGCGGGCGACATCATCCAAGGATGCGTGCTCAAAGGCATCGACAAAGACTACGAATGGAGCTTCTTCCGCAACAACCTGAAGGAAGGGGAACTCTTCATGGTCAATGACACCGCCACAACCAACCAAACGATCATATCAAGGAAAATCGCCAACCTCCTCGAACTGAAGTTGAACGACAAATACCTCGCCTACTTCATCATCGGAGGAAAGGTGCGGGCAAGGCAACTGACCGTGAGCGGCATCTACGAGACGGGCTTCCTGGACTACGACAAACTGTTCATCATAGGCGACATCAAACACGTGAGGAAACTGAACGGTTGGGATGATGACCAATGCAGCGGCGTGGAGATCCTCATCAACGATTTCAACCAATTGGACATAGCCCAGGAAGAGGTATTCGACGTCGTAGGCAACCAATACGACAACAACGGCAACTATTACTTGATGAAGACCATCAAGCAAATCAACCCGCAAATCTTCAGCTGGCTCGACTTACTGAACACGAACGTGGTCATCATACTGGTCCTCATGACCCTTGTCGCCGGCTTCACCATCATCTCCGGACTGCTGATCCTCATCCTAGAGCGCACCAACATGATAGGCATGATGAAAGCCATGGGAGCAACCAACAAAAGCATCTGGAAGATATTCTTCTATCACACATTTTTCCTGATAGGGAAAGGCATCCTGATCGGCAACGTGGTAGGCATCACGGTCTGCTATCTGCTCCAGAAGCACCAGATCCTTCCCCTCAATGCGGACGATTATTACGTGAGTTTCGTTCCAGCCCACCTGAATCTGACCCACATCATCATCGTGAACATCTGCACGATCCTCGTCTCCGCAGCCATCCTCCACATCCCGACCAATATCATTGCGAAAATATCACCCATCAAATCGATTAAATTCGACTAAAAGGACACAAGACATGAAGTTTGAACTACAACATACGGACGCCAAATGCCACGCCAGAGCTGGTCTCATCACAACGGACCATGGCGAGATCGAGACCCCCATATTCATGCCGGTCGGCACATTGGGCTCTGTCAAAGGTGTCCATACCAGGGAGATCAAGGAAGATATAAAAGCCCAAATCATCTTGGGCAACACCTACCACCTCTACCTCCGTCCAGGCCTGAAAATACTCGAGCAAGCGGGCGGACTGCATAAGTTCAACGGATGGGACAAACCTATCCTGACGGACAGCGGAGGATTCCAAGTCTTCTCCCTATCCGACAATAGGAAACTGACGGAAGAGGGTTGCACGTTCCGCTCCCACATCGACGGTTCCAAACATATCTTCACGCCGGAAAACGTGGTGGACACGCAGCGCATCATCGGGGCGGACATCATCATGGCGCTCGACGAATGCACCCCAGGAACGGCCGACTACAACTACGCCAAAAAGTCTTGGGAACGTACCCAACGATGGCTGGTGCGCGGACTCAAGCACTTTGACGAGACGGAGCCGAAATATGGCTATAGCCAAACATTCTTCCCTATCGTACAAGGTTGCACCTACAAGGACCTCCGCCAACGATCGGCCGAATTCATCGCCGAACAAGGACGTGAAGGTAATGCCATAGGCGGACTGGCGGTGGGAGAACCCGCCGAAGTGATGTACGAAATGATCGAAGTGGTGAACGAGATACTACCGACGGACAAACCCCGTTACCTAATGGGAGTAGGAACGCCCGTCAACATACTGGAGGGCATCGAGAGAGGCGTGGACATGTTCGACTGCGTCATGCCTACCCGCAACGGACGCAACGGCATGCTCTTCACCAAACAGGGAATCATGAACATGAGGAACCTGAAATGGGCAAACGACTTCTCCCCTATCGAAGCGGACGGCGCCTCCTACGTGGACACCGCCTACAGCAGAGCCTACCTCCGCCACCTCTTCATTGCGGAGGAACTATTAGCCCTGCAGATAGCCTCCATCCACAACCTCGCCTTCTACCTCTGGCTGGTCAAAGAGGCAAGGAAACATATTTTAGAGGATGACTTCTCCTCATGGAAAGCATCCATGGTAAAACAACTTAGCGTAAGATTATGAAGCAACAAGGGAAACAGGAGAACGGTATGATCCAAAAATTCAGAGCAGAAGGCTTCTCATGGGAAGACATTCGTCTGAAAAGATACGACTGGTACATCATCAAGAAATTCCTGGGCGCATTTTTCCTCGCCATCATACTGATCATCAGTATCGCGGTCGTGTTTGACATCTCCGAGAAGATCGACGACTTCATGGAGCACGAAGCCCCATTAAAGGCTATCATATTCAACTATTACCTCAACTTCATCCCTTACTACGCTAACCTATTCAGCCCATTGTTCACCTTTATCGCGGTGATTTTCTTCACCTCCAAATTGGCGAACAACTCGGAAATCATCGCCACATACGCATCCGGCATCAGCTTCTACCGCATCACGGTGCCATACATGATATCCGCAGGAGTCATCGCCTTGATGACCTTTATTCTAAGCGGTTATATCATTCCGCCCGCCAACGTGGAACGTATTGATTTCCAAGAGGAATACATCAAGAAAAAGAAGAAGGACAATGTCCTGAAGGTGCAAATGGAGGTCTCCCCCAACGAGATCCTCTACATCGACTATTTTGACAGGGAATTGAACAAGGGACACCGCGTCTCCATGGATGTCTACAAGGACAAATCCATCATCTCCCGCATCACAGCCCAAAACATCATCTGGGACGGCGACCACTCCTGGCATTACGTTAAATACACCAAACGTGATTTCAACGGATTGTACGAATCCATCACGAAGGGTGACACGATGAACGTGACCCTCAACATCATCCCCGATGATTTCTTCATCTTCCCTGGCATGCAGGAGCAGATGAACAACAAGGAGTTGAAGGTCTACATAGAGCGACAACGGACACGAGGCATCGGCAACATCAAGAACTTCGAGCTGGAATACGAGAAACGTTACGCCTTCCCGTTCGCCGCCTTCATCCTGACCATCATAGGTCTCTCGCTCTCCTCAAAGAAAGTGAAGGGAGGTATGGGTCTCAACCTGGCGTTAGGTCTGTTGTTGAGTATCTTGTATATTCTATTCTACTCCATCTCGTCCACCTTCACGGTCAATGGTTCGCTCTCCCCGATGCTGGCGACATGGATGCCAAACGTGGTCTTCTCCATCATTGCGGCGATCCTATATCGAAGAGCGCCGAAATAACGGACTGATTTTATCACTGATTCTCTAACGAAACATAAATCATGACATATGGAACAAAAGATCAAATGGATTGTTATCTTCATCTGCATCCTAATTGTTAAAGGGGTGGTTAAGTACCTAAAATCAGAAACGAATACCCCAGAGACTCAGAATGAGAATATCACAGAGATACAAGAGGATACAACACATTGGGGGAATGGGAAGGTAGACAGCATATCAGAAGATCAGTTCATCAAGTTAGTGGCTGATTTTAACACGGACAAAGATAAATACATAGGCGAAGGACCAGCTTTTGTGGACATTTTCACGACATGGTGTGGTCCATGCAGGCAACTCGCCCCCATTATTGAAGCATTGGCGGATGGTTGCGCAGGAACATTTCAGTTCTACAAATTGGATTTAGACCAAAATCCAAACTTGGCCGCCGCTTATAACATCCATTCCATCCCCTATATCCTATATTGCGATAGCTCTAAAATTCGGAGAGTTTTGCCAGACGAGATGATGTCGATCATCAAAAAGACCCAAACAGAGATAGGAATAATTTTTTAGGAGCGAGCAGGTTGACGCTCACTTTCCCTTGGCAAAATCTCCCTTGCAGATTTTATCATGGGATGACTTCTATTGTCATTTTATGTCTCTTCGCCCATTTATAGGCATACGAATCTTTTCTACACTTGATCGTCGTCTTCTCATAGAAACAATTTTTCCCTATACGTTGCACCGAATTAGGGATCGTGATGGATTTCAGATAAATGCTTTGGAAGGCGAAATCGTCTATCTCCTTCACATTAGAAGGCAATTCTATATCCTTCACGCGCGCATGATAAAAAGAGGCATAACCAATACGTTCAATGCTTTCCGACCATATTATTTGCCTCACCAAAACATTTTCCTCAAGCAGATGCCTTGGAACAACCTTGACATTGGGACCGAACTCTATCGTCGTCAACTTATTACATCCCCTGAATAAAACACCATAGCATATCGCCTCTTCCTTGGAATCATAATATATCTTCTTCAAGCTCTTCATATTTTTGAAAAAGTCCGAATGGATGTACTTCACATGCTGTGGAATATACAATTCCTCCACCTTCGAGAGATTCACGAAACATTTATGGAGAGACTGCATTGTGGAAGGGAAAGAGATGTGCTTAATGGCGGTATCCTCAGCGAACTTATTATGATAGGGAGGAATAGCGCTTGAACCTTCCGGAATATACAGAGTGTCATTACGCAGCTCAGCCGTGATCCTAGTTTCGTTTTTCATGGCGTCCAACTGTTTTTGTGTCAGGCGGAAAGGCTTCCACTCCTTCAATTCATTCTTGTCAAGAGGTGTTATTTCATAGATGTAGGAAACACGATAATATTTATTTCCATCGCCCCCTCTGACACGGACGGAAGATTGCAAGGGAGTCCATCTGTTGGCATAGCCTCCCCATCCGAAATTAAGATGCACCTCCGTGTATCCATTTTTCTTTCTTATACCATCTATCACGACTGCGTGACCCGGTGTCGTTTTGCCTTGCATTCCCGCATATACGGGGATATTCTTTTTCAGACTTTTCCGAATGATTTTCTCCAGATTCACTTTGCCTTCATTCCTCAAATAGTGGATCTTGAAATGGACAGGGACATGCTGCCCTATCGTATAACCAGCCTCATGCACCTCCTCCTCATTGCTCCATGCATGTTCTGAGGCTATCGCCAGATTCTCAATGTACTGATAAAAATCCTTGTTCAAGGATGGATTACGCTCCATATATGCAGGCAAAGCGCTCATGTCGGCTTTGTTTTGGTCAAAATCCCTATAGTACACATGGTCGGATGTGGCGTAACTGCGGGCACCATAAACATTCAATCCGAGATGATTAAATATCTGACCTAACGCGATGGCATGACATACCCCATCACCATTTTGGTCCTCGCCATACTTGTCTTTCTGATAGAAATAATCGAGTGGCTGATTCCATTGCGTCTTTAAAATCGGACCGATAACCTTCTTGATTTGTCCACGTCCGACATTGAAATCCATGCCGTTATTCCTCGCATACGATTCCGCATACGAGCCCTTACTTACCAACAGGACCGCATCCAAAGGGAAAGCATAGGGGCCTATATACTTCACTGATGATGGAATTTTTATTGTCCGCAAAGAGGTACAAGCCTCAAAAGCGCCATCGTAGATACCTTCACAGCCATTAGGAATCGAGACATCGACAAGGTTACGGCAACCCAAGAAAGCACAAGTGCCAATACTCAACAACGAGTCCGGGAATATAACCTTCTTTATATCATTGCGCCATCTATATTGCCCTATCGGAATTACACTCGCATCCCCATTACTCCCGTCCTTCGACACATCCAACGTCAAATCATCGACCTTCTTTCCGCCGATATATTTCTGTTGTCCACGCTTATACGCATAGGTCAGGCCAAACTTCTTCGCATATCTCTCCGCCATGGACTTCTTCTTAACGATCAGCACGGACGACTTTGGAAAGGCGTTTCTCCCCACATGTGACACAGACGCTGGTATTTCAATCGTGCGCAAAGATCTACAGCCATAAAACGCACTGTCCATAACCTCCTCGCAACCATTGGGAATCACCACATCCATAAGATTCCGGCATCCCTGAAAAGCTGACACGCCAATAACCAGCAATGAATCCGGGAACGTGATATCCTGTATATCACATCGTCCCTTATATTGATAGTCGTTAACCACATAGAGATCCATGTTTTTGGACCCATTATTCAACGTCGAATCCATACTCCCATCACCTTGCGCAAAAGAGAAATGCAAAGGAAGGAATAGAATCAATGGAACAAATAACAAAGTTTTCATTTATAATATTCGATTTGAACCACATACTCATTTTTGACATAATCCATTTTCAAACCTAATAAAACGGCATCGTGAAAGCGAGGGGATATATCACCATACAATCGCTTAATTTCCAAATTATTACCAATCCTATTCAACCACATATCCTATGCAATTAAAGAATACCGATTACACAAATATTTTTCATCCAAATAAAGATTCACGTTTATTCACGTCAACAAACCCAATACCGCAAGTACCGAAGGGACGATAGGTGTTGTTGCCGCCCATTCTGGACTCAGGGCGTACGCATCATGTAGGGACACGCACTTCCCAACCTCGACCCAGGGCGTTGCCCATGGGCTATATCTGTTTAAGCCTTTCAGGCTTATAAGCACTGTCCTTGAGGGAAGCTTAATTCTTAACTCTTAATTCTTAACTCTTAATTCCACACGTCACATTCTCCTGTGCACAAGACATACCATCCTCCTCCTTAAATTACCACTACCAAAAATATCCGTTTCCTAAATTCACATAACCACAATTTAAATTATTTAGTCCCTTTTCTTTGGCAAGCTGTATCATAAGCTTATAAAAAGTGCTTTCCTTCCTATAAATATCTTGTCCGGATCTTTTCATTCGAACAATCTTCAAATATTCCCGGTAATAAGGCACATACGAAGGAGGCACAATCTCTTCCAACTTGTTTTCAAAAGAATCTATGTCTATAAAAGCAAATTGTTCCATATTTGCATAGTAGCCACACATAAGAGGAATACAATATTCGGGGTGCTTTGCTAACATATCAAAATCCTTATCAAAGTCCAACATATCTCTATACGCCTTTACTGCATAGCATTCCAGTAACATCATCCTGTGCAGGAGATCCATTTTTCTCTCCTTGGATATGAGCGTATCATCTGTATTGTACAAAACAGCATATACACGTTTCGCGATCTCAGTTCCATTTTTAGCCGCCTCAATCTCATGTTCCACACTATTATAATCAAAAATCAGATGGATAGTCTTATCATACTCAATATCTTCCTTACTATAGGGTATAGCCCAATTCTGTGGATTAAGAATCGGATCTTTGTAGGCTTTTATTCCTTTCGACGCATCATTCTCTTGCGCATGAAATGAGCTATCCTCCTCCACCCTAAATTGATACCCCCTTCGAGTGTTAAACAAATCGATGTAGAGATCCTTTGTGCCTTTAGGCACTTTTAACGTAATCTCAGATGTGTTAATCTCGTAAAATGGCTGTGGATACCTGAACACTTCATTCGGATCTTGCCAATGCATCTCGATACATCGGAGATTGGGACACCGAGTGACAGCATAGTCAAACACTTTTTTTATCGATTCAGGGAAAACAAGCGTATCGAATTGGCAACCATCAAATGCATTTTCTTCAACATCCATCACATACGGAGGAATAACAAACCTATTTCCCCTTTTTGCTGGAGGATATTTGACAATAGTTATCTCTTTTATACTGTCTGGTCTTGAGTATGTCATTACCCGATAATACTTATAAAGCACTTCATCCTGCGAGAAAAAAAGCTTATTGCCTGGCGAGACCGTAATGGAAGCAAGGCGTTTCGAACGAATTCCGTAATCACCAACAGTATGTACAAGATTCTGACCTATATGTAATTTTCTAAATGGACAATCGCCAGATAATTCCTTTATCCCTTTAACGGAATCAGGAACAACAAAGGACTCCAAATTAGGACAATTCGAAAGGAAGCAAGCAATAACCTTATAATTTTCAGGAAGCACCACTTTTGACAATTTCTTACAATTACGAATAGCAGCATATCCACTTCCCAAAACGGATGATGAAAATATAATGGTCTCCACATTATTACAACCATTGAACGCCTCATATCCAACGGAGGAGACATTTCCTCCCACATAGACAATCTTTGTGCGAGGATATTTCGCCAACGCTTGTTTCACATGCTTCTGTTCCAGAGTTCCCTCTCCCGTGAAGGTCAAGGAGTCCCTCTTCGCGTCATAACTGTATCGAATGGGTTCTGCCATCACTTGCTGGAAGCAGAACAATAATACGATGTAGAGAAAAACTTTTCTATTCATTTAATTTTATAAATTGATTTTAAGACGAGCTCATTTTCAAACAATAATAAACGATCTCCAACAAAATAGTAATCACTATTCGGACAAGCGTGCATAGGAAGCATAGCATTAACTGTACTATATCCTCTCGCCATCTTATAAGTACCATTCATTTCGAATTTCAACACGACAGAGTATGGATCTTTTACTAGTCTCTCAGCCACAGAATCACTTAAAACAATACGAAGATTATCATCATCTTGGAACGACACTCGAAAATCCTGCGCATTGAGTATAATCATATCTTTGCGTTTTCCCCTTATCGACACATCATTCTCTTGCGCATGAAATGAGCTATCCTCCTCCACCTTAAATTGATACCCCATTCGGGTGTTAAACAAATCGATGTAGAGATCCATTGTGCCTTTAGGTACTTTCAATGTCACATCAGCTGTATTTATCCCATAGAATGGGCAAGAGAACAGAATCTCATACGGATTCTGCCAATGCATCTCCACACAACGAAGATTATTACATCGAAGAACAGCGTGCTGAGATACTTCTTTAATTGTTTCAGGGAAAACAAGCGTATCGAATTGGCAACCATCAAATGCAGACTCTTCAATCTTCAACACATGCGAAGGAATCATATATCTACTACCTTTTTTTGCTGCAGGATAAGCGACTAAATCATGTCCCGAGTGACAAAACAGAACGCCATCCTGCGCAGAAAATAATTCGTTAGAATCATCCACCATAAAGCGAACCAAATTAGGAGGATTGAAACCTCCTCTATTAATACGATAAGCCTCATAATACTCATCAAAATAGAACCCCTTGAAATCTTTTCCCAAACGCATCTCCTTTAGATACTTATTGCTAAGATTGCTTCTTATAAAGTCAGGACTATATCCACCATCACTGAGAATTGGATAATTGTAATAAAACGAGGTATCCTTCTTCTCAGGAGGATAGACAAGTATCGATGGCCCGACACCTCCGTTTTTTAGGTACTTCCAGGTTCCCTCGCAAAAGTTGATTGACCTTAATTTATCTTTATATTGCTCACAATAATACATCGAATCCGTGTAATAAAAAAGGACATCATCCTGCGAGAAAAAGAACTTATTTCCAGGAGAAACAGTAATGGAAGAAAGTTGATCCGAGTTAACTCCAAAGTCGAAGCGAACTTCACGAAGGTTTTTCCCAATATGTAAGGTTTTAAAAGGACATGAAGAGGACAATTCAACAACCCACCATACAGAGTCAGGAATAACAAAGGATTCCAGATTGGGACAGTTGGATAGCAACCGATAGATTCCCTTCTCATCATCAGGAAGAACCACTTTAGACAACTTCTTGCAATTGCAAATAGGAGTGGTTCCATTAGACCTGACTGATGACGAGAAAATAATGGTCTCCAAATTATTACAATTATTGAATGCCTTGTCTCCGATGCGAGCGACATTTCCTTCCACATAGACAATCTTTGTGTTTGGATATTGCGCCAGCGCTTGTTTCACATGCTTCTGTTCCAGAGTCCCCTCACCCGTGAAGGTCAAGGAGTCCCTCTTCGCGTCATAACTGAATCGAATGGGTTCCGCCATCACTTGCTGGAAGCAGAACAATAATACGATGTAGAGAAAAACTTTTCGATTCATTTAATTTATAATGATAAAATGGTTTTAATCTGTGATGATATTTGGGGTAACATCATTTCGTTTCACCCCCTCGGGGTTCCAATACCGTCCATCACGTTCCACACAGGGGTTTACGCCCCAACAGGGGTTGACACCCCTGTCTGTGATGTGTTCGCCCCATTGGGGCTCAGGGTGTACGCATCATATGGGGATACGCACTCCCCAACCTCGACCCAGGTCGTTGCCCATGGGCTATATATGTTTAAGCCTTTCAGGCTTATAAGCACTGTCCTTAAGGAAAGCTTAACTCTTCACTCTTTATTCTTCACTCTTAATTCTTAATTCTTAACTCTTAATTCTTAATTCCTTGCCTCACGTTCTCCTGTGCATAAGACCAACTATCCTCCTGATTATCTTCATATTTGACAGCGATTAAGCAGTAGTTGGTATGGCTTCGCCGCTGTCAGTCACAGGACTGGCAATAAATTAAAAGTGATTATTCACAAATATATTCATAAATACCTATAAATATAACATTGGGGCAATTATTCGCGGAATTATTTCTCCACACAGTTTTTTTGTAGAAAGGACAGACAACATTTCGACCAATTCACATTAAATGTTTATACCACATAATAACCCCGCCTGCACCGAATATACAATGTGGCCGTGCCGGCTCTACAATTCGTATCGCCCCTAGGACCCTCCACCGCAATAAAAAAAGGAAGGACAAATGCCCTTCCTTTTTTCCTATAGTTGTAAGAATTCCTCTAATTCTGCAAGGCAGCCGCACCACCGACGATATCGAGCAACTCGCTCGTGATCGCCTGCTGACGCGTCTTATTGTACAATACAGTCAGTTCGTTGATCAGCTCGTTGGCATTATCCGTAGCGACCTGCATAGCGACGACACGCGCACCATGCTCGGAAGCGTTAGAGTCCAACAAGCAAGCGTACATCTTCGTTCTCAGCGCCTTAGGGAGCAATGATTCGAGGATTTCAGCCTTGTTCGGCTCGACGATATAATCGCCGCCCAAACTAGCCGAAGCACTCTCATCCGCCTCCAGATTGATCGGCAAGAACGTTTCAGTCGTCAATTTTTGAACCGCGGTATTCTTCAAATGGTGGTAAATCACGATAACTTTATCGTAGGATTTATCCAAAAACTTAGCCATCACTTCATTCGTCACAGCGCTGATGCCCTCGAAAGAGGGGTGGTCCGCCAGCTCGACACTGACAGGGACCGACTCGATGCCCGCGATCTTGGAGACAGCGTCCTTCACTTTTTTCCCGACAGGGTAAACCGTGATGCTCTGCACCGCATTCGCGCGCTCAGCCTTGATGACGTTATTCAGTTCCTTGATAACATTTGAATTATAGGCTCCACAGAGACTCGAATTAGAAGAAAACACTACAATAGCCACATTCTTGACCTCCCTGACAGCGGAGAAATCGGACTGGAAGTCACTCTCCGTAGCCAAGAAATTGTTCAAGATTCCATTCAGGCGACTTTGATAAGGCGAGATGTTCTCAATAGCCATCTGAGCCTTCTTCAACTTCGCTGAAGAGACCATCTTCATCGCTCCGGTAATCTTCTTCGTGGAATTTACCGAACCGATACGTGCTTTAACTTCTTTTAACGATGCCATCTGGTGTTGTGCCTAAAATTTGTTTTATAACCACCTGAGACTCCTCCTTGAGGATAGCCTTGATGTTGTCATCAATCTTACCTTGTTTCAAGAGATCCAAGACATCCGCTCTGTGGAGATGTTCCAGACGCTCGATGAAGAGACGCTCGAACTCGTGTACAGACTCTACCGGCAATACGTTCAAGATACCTTGCGTACCGCAATAGATAACGGCGATCTGATGCTCGACAGGGAACGGAGTATACTGAGGTTGCTTCAGCAATTCAGTGTTACGCACACCCTTATCGATCGTCATCTTCGTGACGGCATCCATATCACCACCGAACTTCGTGAAGGACTCCAACTCACGATACTGAGCCTGGTCGGTCTTCAACGTACCGGCGATGGACTTCATGGCCTTCACCTGGGCGCTACCACCCACACGAGACACGGAGATACCCACGTTGATGGCAGGACGGATACCTGCGTTGAACATGTTCGTCTCCAAGAAGATCTGACCATCGGTGATGGAGATCACGTTCGTAGGGATATAAGCGGAAACGTCACCAGCCTGCGTCTCGATGATTGGGAGAGCGGTCAAAGAACCACCACCCTTCACCTTACCCTTCAGGGAAGCAGGGAGGTCATTCATTTGGGCAGCCACGTTATCATTGCTGATGATCTTAGCGGCACGCTCCAAAAGACGGGAGTGCAAATAGAAGACATCACCTGGGTAAGCCTCACGTCCAGAAGGACGTTTCAAGATCAAGGATACCTCACGATAAGCGACAGCTTGCTTAGACAAGTCATCGTAAACCACCAACGCGTGTTTACCTTGGTCACGGAAATACTCACCGATAGCAGCGCCCGCGAATGGAGCGTAGTACTGCATAGCGGCAGGATCGGAAGCCGTAGCGGAGACGATGATGGTGTAATCCATCGCGCCGTACTCCTTCAAGGTGTTCACGATATTAGCGACCGTGGAGCCCTTTTGACCCACAGCGACGTAGATACAATAGACAGGATTACCAGAGAGGTAAGCCTCCTTTTGGTTGATGATGGTATCGATAGCGATAGCGGTCTTACCCGTCTGACGGTCACCGATGATCAACTCACGCTGACCACGACCGATAGGAATCATCGCGTCGATCGCCTTCAAACCAGTCTGCAAAGGTTGCTTCACAGGCTCACGATAGATAACGCCCGGAGCCTTACGTTCCAACGGCATCTCCAACAAATCACCCTTGATCGGACCGAGTCCGTCGATAGGGTTACCGATTGAGTTCACAACTCGACCGACCATGCCTTCGCCCGTCATGATGGAAGCGATACGACGGGTTCTCTTCACCGTGTCGCCCTCGCTGACTTGATCAGTAGGTCCCAGAAGCACGGCACCCACATTGTCTTCCTCCAAGTTCATGACCACCGCGTTCATACCGTTCTCGAACTCCAAGAGCTCGCCTGCCTCAGCGTTTTGCAATCCGTAGATACGAACCACACCATCGCTTACCTGCAAGACGGTACCAACCTCTTCGAACTTGACCTTCGTGTCAACCTCTTGAAGTTGCATTTTCAGCACGTCGGATACTTCACTTGCTTTTATAGCCATAAAAATAAATTCTTTAATAAATTAAAAACCGAAAAAACCTCAAGCATCCTTGGCGTTGTCGTTGAGCAGGGAGTCCCTGATGCTACGCAACTGGCCCTTGATGCTGGCATCCAACTGGTACGTTTCAACGTTCAAGATGAAACCGCCAATCAGATCCGGATTTACAGAAGTTTCAAATTCGACGGAACCCGTGGAGACATCCTCCACAGCCTTACGCATACGTGCAATTTCAGCGTCGCTGACAGGGCTCGCCGTCACCAGTTGGCTGATCACGATGTTCTTCTCCTTGCGGTAGAAATCCTGATAAACCAAGCTAATGCTTTGAAAATACTCCTCTCGTCTGTTCTCGATGACCATGTCCACGAAACGTTTGAATTCCGGGCACACGTTGGTACCTGCAGCGGTGATAAGTAAGTCCACCTTCTTTTGCTGAGAAATAGTCGGGTTAATCAACGCCTCACGAAGCTGTGGGACGGTCGAGAAACACGAAGAGACAAGTTTCATCGCCTCATAAACATCTGATTCATGTTTACCCTCTTCCGCAAACTTGTAAAGAGCCTTTGCGTATCTAGCTGAAATTTTACCTGTATTCATCGAACTTACGATTTAGCAATATTTACCTCATCCAAATATTTGTTGATCATGTCAGTCTGCGCCTTCGCGTCCTTCAACTCGCCACGAATAATTTTTTCTGCGATATTCACGGAGAGTTCGGCCACCTGCGAGCGTATATCTTTAATGGCATTATCCTTTTCTAGTTGGATGCTCTCTTTTGCGCTATCCATGATCTTGTTCGCCTCGGCGACAGCTTGCGTCTTAGCGTCCGAAATCATTTGGTCCTTCAGCCTGGAAGCCTCCTTCAGCATCTCGAGACGCTCGTTCTTCGCATCAGAAAGAAGCTTAGCGGCCTCCTCCTTGATGTTAGCCAAAGCGGCGTTAGCCTCATCGGCCTTCTTGAGCGACTCCTCGATGTAGTTGCCTCTCTCCTCGATCATTCCGACGATAGCGGGCCAACCCCACTTTCCAAGGATGAAAGCGACGGCGAGGAAACAAAGGAGCATCCAGAATAATAGACCTGGATCTGGTGTCAGTAATGACATAACTTAAAAGTTTTATGGTTAATTACATGAGCAAAGCCAAGATTGCAACGATGATAGCCAAGAATGCCACACCCTCGACCAAAGCCGCTGCCACAATCATGTTGCTTCGGATATCGCCAGAAGCCTCTGGTTGACGGCCGATAGCCTCCATTGCAGATCCACCAATTTTACCAATACCGATACCTGCACCGATTGCCGCGATACCTGCTCCGATTGCTGCTCCCAATTTTGCAGTTGCCGCACCTGCTGCTGCCTCTGCTGCTGCTTGTAATAAAATACTCAACATAGTCTTAAAAAATTTAATTGTTATTTAATAATTATTATTTATTCGAAAAAAATATTCATTATTCCTCTTCCTCCTCGATCTGCGCCATTCCGATGAACAGGGCGGACAAGGTCATAAACACGTATGCCTGGATGAAACAAACCAAGCACTCCAACAGAGACATGAACACCACCAGCAAGACGGATATCACGGAAACACCCAATCCCGCCACAATGCTCATCTGAGAGAACACGAAAATCAAACCGATCAACACCAACACCATCACGTGGCCCGCGAACATGTTCGCGAAGAGACGTATACAGAGGGCGATAGGCTTCGTGAAGATACCCAGGATCTCGATGAACTGCATGATAGGGACTGGCAATTTCAGGCCTATCGGCACATGAGGCCAGAAGATATCCTTCCAGTAAGCCTTCGTTCCGAAGATGTTCGTCAGCAAGAAGGTCAACACCGCAAGCACCATGGTAACAGCGATATTACCCGTCAGGTTCGCACCTCCAGGGAAAATCGGGATGATACCCAGCACGTTGTTGATGAAGATGAAGAAGAAGACCGTCAGCAAATAGGCGGAGAACTTCTTGTAATTCTTTCCAACACTCGGTTTGATGATGTCGTCATGCAAAGAGACGATGAGCGGTTCCAGGATCGCCTGGAGGCCCGTAGGCTTGCAATAGCCCGTTTCCTTGCACTTGTTATACTTCTTCGCGATGGAGAGGAAGATAATCAGGAGGAGCGCACAGCTAATCAACAAAGAAACCACGTTCTTCGTGATGGACAAGTCCACCGGACGTTGTCCCGTTGACACCTCGATGATCTTTCCGGCATTGTCGCCTTCCTCCGCGATTTTATATCCGTTGTACTCCTTGTAATGGCCTTCGTGGCCCAACTTGGAAGCACAAAAGACGTTCAAACCGTTTTCTCCATAGACGATACAAGGAAGAGGAATGGAGATGTGGGTCTCGCCAATCGTCGTGATATGCCAATTGTAGGCATCGCCGATATGTCCGAAAACCATCTCCTTCAGGTCTAATTCCTTTTTCGTCTCTGAATCATGGGAAGCGAAAGCCACGATGCCCAAGACACCCAGGATGCATAGCAATGCGATGAAGAGCACCTTTCCCGTTTGACCCATCGTTTTGTTTATGGACTGACTCATTTTGAAAAAAATCCTTTATTTAAGTTTCGTGAGGGCAATCGCCTCAAATACTAAATATATCATAAAAAAGACACCGAATATAACCAGAAACGGTAAGAGCAACTCTCGGTTGAAAAAGCCGTATATTATGACGACCAAGACGGATAATATAATCTTCAAGCCCTGTAAAACCATGTAAGCTCGCGTATACTTCACCGCGTCATTCCTCACTCCCTCCAACGCCAAGAAGGTGATCACGCCAAAGAGGCAAAAGAAAGCGGAGGAAAGGGCGATCGCCGGCTTTGCGCCCGAGTATTCGGGAAAACGAGTGTCTATCAAAAGGTTGGCGATAAAAGACGTCAGTGATAAAAGCACCACCATAGCCACTTCCGCCATGATAACAGCACGTCTCATCCCGCCCTACTCGATTACATTCTCAACACATACGGAAATCTCATCGTTCTTCACCTCAGCGAATCCGCCGTCCACCTTCAGCGAAGTAGGGGCGCCATCGACCATATAGGTGATGTCTCCCGCCTTCAAGGAGGAAATAAGGGCCGCATGACGAGGCAGAACTGTGAATCTTCCGGCAGCTCCCGGAAGGCTCACGGATTCCACTTCTCCAGAGAAGACCAATTTGTCCGGTGATATGATTTCTAATTTCATGACACTGATTAATTAGCAGCCTGCGACATGAGTTTCTTACCCTTCTCTATCGCATCGTCGATGTTTCCGACATTCAAGAACGCCTGCTCTGGAAGGTCATCCACCTCGCCATTAATAATCATATTAAAGCCTCTGATTGTCTCTTCGATAGGCACCATCACACCTGGGAGACCCGTGAACTGTGATGCCACATGGAATGGCTGAGACAAGAAACGTTGGATACGACGCGCTCTGGCCACAACCAACTTATCCGCCTCTGACAACTCCTCCATACCGAGGATCGCGATGATATCCTGCAACTCCTTGTATTTCTGGAGGATCTGCTTCACGTTCTGAGCACACTCGTAGTGAGCCTTACCGATTACGTTAGGATCCAAAATACGGGAAGTGGAATCCAACGGATCCACAGCCGGATAGATACCCAACTCAGCGATCTTACGGCTCAACACCGTGGTAGCGTCCAAGTGGGAGAATGTCGTTGCCGGAGCAGGGTCCGTCAAGTCATCGGCTGGCACATAGACCGCCTCGACAGCGGTAATGGAACCGTGCTTGGTGGATGTGATACGCTCCTGCATCTGACCCATCTCGGTCGCCAACGTAGGTTGATAACCCACGGCTGATGGCATACGTCCCAACAAGGCGGACACCTCGGAACCGGCCTGTGTGAAACGGAAGATATTATCCACGAAGAAGAGGATATCCTTACCTCCCTGACCTGAATCACGGAAGGACTCCGCAACGGTCAAACCAGACAAGGCCACGGAAGAACGTGCTCCCGGCGGCTCATTCATCTGACCATACACCAAGGTCGCTTGAGATTTGGCCAACTCGTTGTAGTCGATCTTGCTCAAATCCCAGTCACCTTTCTCCATAGACTCCTTGAAAGCATCTCCATAACGGACGATGTTAGACTCGATCATCTCACGGAGCAAGTCGTTACCCTCACGAGTACGCTCTCCCACACCCGCGAACACTGAGTAACCGTTGTACCCTTTCGCGATGTTGTTGATCAACTCCATGATAAGCACCGTCTTACCCACACCGGCACCACCGAACAAACCGATCTTACCACCTTTCAGGTAAGGAACCAGCAAGTCGATGACCTTGATACCCGTGAAGAGGATCTCTTTAGAAGTCGCCAACTCTTCGAACTTAGGAGCTTGTCTGTGAATAGGAGAGACATCGGCACGGTCGAACGACTGCATGCCATCGATAGGCTCGCCCACGACATTCAACATACGTCCTTTGATTTGTTCTCCCTTCGGAACGGCGATCGCCTGTCCCATAGAAACCACTTTCATTCCGCGGCGTAAACCGTCGGTTGAGTCCATCGCGATGGTTCTGATTGAATTTTCTCCAATGTGCTGCTGGCACTCGATAACCAGATTGCTCTGGCCCGGACGCTCAACTTCCAACGCATCATGAATCTGAGGAAGGGACGCCTCAGAATCCGGGAAACTTACGTCCACGACAGGTCCGATGACCTGTACAATTTCACCAATTACTTTTGCCATGTTTTAGCTTTTTTGTTTTATGGTATTATTACAATTTTTTGTACAATTTTCAATCCTCACAGAACCAAATTCCCGCAAGTCGTATGCAAATATAAGTTTTTTTTTCTCCCAAATGCTATTTCAACACTCTTTTTTTAATCATTTTGTAACCCTTCACCTCAAATATGTTACGCAACATAATTTAACATTCATGATTTTGTAAAATTGTCATTCGCGGACCATTTTTTGACATTTTCAAATTCATAAAAAAAGGAGGCTGAAAAATGTGGGAAGCCCCCACTCCACCATCTGAAAAAATTCCCTATTTTCGCATCATTATAAATAGAAGAGTATAAACCAATGGAATATAAAAGAGTACTGACCATCGCAGGGAGCGATTCCGGAGGAGGTGCGGGCGTACAAGCCGACATCAAGACCATCTCCGCCTGCGGATGCTATGCGGCCTCCGCCATCACAGCCATCACCGTGCAAAACACGCTAGGCGTGGAGCAGGTGCAGGGACTACCCATCGAAATCGTCGGAGGGCAAATCGAGGCAGTATTGTCCGACATCGGTGCGGACAGCATCAAGATAGGCATGCTACACTCCTCGGCGGTGATCCGATGCATCGCAGAGAAACTGAGGAAATATAGCAACATCCGCAACGTGGTGCTAGACCCGGTCATGGTCTCCACCTCAGGGCATAAATTGATGGAAGATAGTGCCATCGAGACACTCAAAGAGGAGCTGATCCCCTTGGCGAGGATCATCACCCCTAATATTCCAGAGGCGGAGATACTCATCGGCAGGAAGATCACCCGACAGGAGGAGCTTCCCCAGATCGCCCAAGAATTGGCCGAGAAACACAACGTATCCGTCATGCTGAAGGCCGGTCACCTGACGGAGGATGAACTGACCGACATCCTCTACGACAACGAGAAGAAGCAGTTCCTGCGGCTCTCCGGCAAACGTCTCGACACGAAGAACACGCACGGCACGGGCTGTACCCTATCCTCCGCCATCGCCTCCATGTTAGCCCAAGGCTACGACATCAGCGAAGCGGTCAGCAGGGCGAAGGAATACTTGTCCAACGCACTCGCAAAAGGGGCACAGTACGAAATCGGGCACGGGCACGGACCGGTTTGCCATTTTTGGAAACTGTGGAATTAATTAAGAGTTAAGAATTAAGAGTTAAGCTTCCGTCAAGGACAATGCTTATAAGCCTGAAGGGCTTAAACAGATATAGCCCATGGGCAACGCCCTGGGTATCATAATAAAAAAACAAAACGGGGACCGAACAAACGTTCAGTCCCCGTTCCTTTTATGGTGATCGAGGAGGGATTCGAACCCTCGACCCACAGCTTAGAAGGCTGTTGCTCTATCCAACTGAGCTACCCGACCATCCTTAAATTGAGTGCAAAGGTAATACTTTTTTTGTGTTCGCTCCTAACGTGAAGCGTGAAAAAATTCATTATTTTTCATAACAAACTGAATGATAA
This sequence comes from Paludibacteraceae bacterium, assembly GCA_045226255.1. GTDB lineage: Bacteria > Bacteroidota > Bacteroidia > Bacteroidales > Paludibacteraceae > UBA1181. The sequence continues at coordinate 46,255 of JBGVCG010000020.1, forward strand.
AAGATTGAAGTCAAACAAGCGAGAAAAATCCATCAGAAAGGATAACCCACAGCGAAGTGGAGCGCACAATCATCCGACCAGTTGAGACCATGGAAACGCCAACGTTCCCTACCCTCCCTCGCCGGGTTGAAGGCCTTCACGCCCACATCGAAGCGAATCAAGAAATAAGAGAAATCAAGGCGGATACCCAAGCCATAGGCCAAAGCGATTTGTTCGTACAGTTTCTCAAAATTGAACTGTCCCCTAGGCTGGGAAGGTGAATTCTTCAACGTCCAAATATTACCCGCATCCATAAATGCGGCAGCCTCCGCCTTCCAAATCAGTTTCGTACGGTACTCCAAGTTCAGGAGCAGTTTCACGTCACCCGATTGTTTTACGAAGTCATTGTAACTGTCTGAATAATAGCGGCCAGGACCCAACGTACGCACCGACCAACCCCTCACGCCATTGGCGCCACCGCCGAAAAAACGACGCTCGAAAGGAACGACCGACGCATTGCCGTAAGGACAAGCGATACCTAAGCCGATATGATAGACCAAACGGCTTCGACCATCCAACTTGATGTTATAGGAATAGTCCGCCTCCGCCTTCACATATTGGGAGAAAGGAATCTTGCCAATCGTATATTGTCCGGAAGAATCCTTGGAAGAAACCAAATGACAGATACCATTCAGCAAAGCGCCCGCCGACTCGAAGGCGATACGGTAATAGGTCTTGTTAGAACGAGAGACCTGCGTCTGGTTATCATAAGAGATAGCGAAGCCCGAGTTCATCACGAAGTGGTCCGAATAGCTCTCCCGCAAGACAGAATAGCGATTAGCTCTATAGGTTGAGTCGAACGACTTGGAAGTCTCGATATCCACATAATTCAAGTCAATCAGATCCAGCGTATACTTGTAGAAGCGGCGCAAGGTCCACAAGTATTTCATGCTAGTGGCAATGGACTTGCGCTCATAAGTGTTAGGACGGACCTGGTAATTATAGCGCACATTGTATTCCGTATTGGCGGAAATCCTGCGTTTGAAGTCCCGGTTCAGGAAAGGGAACATGAAACGAGGGAATGTGATGCCCACACTTCCGCCTAGATCCAGCACATACTTATGAAGGATATCCGACAGCCCCGAATAAGCCTCCTGCGCATACCTACCCCGCACGCTCAGCACCTCAGAGCCACGGAAAACATTCTTATGCGCATAACCCAGGTTCAAGGCGAAACCCAAATCACCATCCGAGTTAGTTCCCTCCACATCCATGGAAAAGGATTGTGACTTAGCAGGATACAAATCTATTTCGCAGTCCACCTCATGCCGTTCGTTCTGCAAATCGGTGAAGCGGATATTGGAAGAGCGAAGAATACCCAAGCCATTCAATCGCGAATAAGAACGTTCCACCAGGAACTCATTATAGAGAGAATCCGTCTCGATGCGCAGTTCATCCTCCACCACAGAAGGGCGAAGGAAAGGTTTCCCCTTAACGAGAACAGTCATGTTTTCCGAATAGTTCAAGGTATCCCAAACAGTCTCCTCGTTCGGATTCTCCGACCTCACATGCTCCGTGATATAAATATGGCGCACCCTATAGCGATCATGGTTGGTTTCCTCCCGTTCACCATTCGGAAGCACCCTACTATAAGGCTTCAAATGCAGGGTGACGTCCACCTGTTTGCCCCCCACGCTGCTATCCGCAGTATAAGTCAGGTAATCCTTATTAAAGCGATAATACCCCCTTCGGCGAAGGAAACGGCTCAAGCGTTCCCGCTCCTCGTCCAGTTCATCCACATCGAACAGCATACCCTGTTTCAACTTCGTGTTTTGCAAGCCACCCCTCATATGGAGAATAGAATCCATCACACGGTCGCTCGGGATATCACTCTCCACCTTACGGATGCGATAAGGAGCGTTCGGCACGATTTTATAAGTGACCTCCGCCTTCTTCTTTTTAAGCTTCACAGAAGAGGAAACCTCCGCGTTCATATACCCCTTCGACTTCATATAAGCCTGCAACTCCTTCTCAGAGCGGTACGTCAGGAAAGGATCATAAACAACAGGAGCCTCACCGATATTTCTCAGTTTACGGTTGATACGTTTCGTGGAATCACGTCCAGAAAGGTTGTAGACACCCAAATAGATACGGAACAGTCCAAAAGCCTTAAAATTAGGTTTTTGCCGCAGATGTTTCGTCAGGTCATTGTTATTAACAGTATTGCCGGACCCGTCAAAAGAGACCTTGTCCAACAGGTATTTATCTTTCGGCACATACTTAGTCGTTGAGCATGACGACAGCAAGAGAACCACCGCCATCCCAATCATCAACGAGAACTTGTTAAAGTGCCTTTCCATTTGTTAATAATCTTCGTACAAAGATACGACTTAAGAATAAAAAATTAAGTATATTTGCAACGTTTGGTTTAAAAAAAATATAAATACAATCAATAATGACACTTATTAAATCCATTTCCGGCATACGCGGAACAATTGGAGGAGCCGTCGGTGACGGATTAACCCCTCTGGACGTAGTAAAATTCACAGCCGCCTATGGCACGTGGATCAAAAGGAACACACAGTGCAAGAACAACCTTATCGTAGTGGGAAGAGATGCCCGCATATCAGGTGAGATGGTCGACCATCTCGTCACGGGAACCCTTATCGGGCTTGGCTTGAACGTAACCAACATCGGACTTGCTTCCACCCCGACGACGGAAATCGCAGTGCAGAAAGAGAAGGCATGCGGAGGCATCATCCTCACCGCCAGTCACAACCCTAAGCAATGGAACGCCTTGAAGCTTCTCAACGAGAGAGGAGAGTTCCTCAACGACAAAGAGGGAAAGGCAGTATTGTCCATGGCGGAGAACAACGATTACGAATTCGCAGAGGTAGACAACCTTGGCAAAGTAACCTATAAAAACGATTACAACAACATACACATCGACGACGTGCTCAAGCTGAAGCTCGTAGACGTGGAGGCCATCAAGAAAGCCAACTTCAAGGTAGCCATCGACTGCGTCAACTCAGTCGGAGGCATCGTGATTCCTCAGTTGCTGGAGCGTTTGGGCGTGAAGAACATCATCAAGCTCAACTGCGACCCGACCGGCAAATTCGCACACAATCCGGAGCCGCTTCCTGCGCACCTCACCGAGATCTCTGAAAAGATGAAGGTAGAGAAGGCGGATGTGGGATTCGTCGTAGACCCAGACGTGGACAGATTGGCCATGATCTGCGAAGACGGAGAGATGTTCGGCGAAGAGTACACGTTGGTTTCCGTAGCGGACTACATCCTGAGCAACACACCAGGCAACACGGTCTCCAACCTCAGCTCCACCCGCGCTTTGCGCGACGTGACCCGTCAGCATGGAGGACAATACAATGCGGCGGCCGTAGGCGAGGTGAACGTGGTAGCCAAGATGAAGGAGACCAACGCCATCATAGGTGGCGAAGGGAACGGCGGCGTCATCTACCCTGAAAGCCACTACGGAAGAGACGCACTCGTGGGCATCTCCCTATTCCTCTCCCTCATGGCGAAGAAAGGCATGAAGCCTACAGAGTTGAGAAAACAATATCCTCCATACTTCATCTCGAAGAATAAAATCCAACTGACACCAGACATCAACGTGGACAACATCCTGGCGCAGATGAAGGACAAATACAAGAACGAGGAAGTGAACGACATCGACGGAGTGAAGATAGACTTCGCGGATTGCTGGGTACACCTGCGCAAATCCAACACGGAGCCAATCATCCGCATCTATTCGGAAGCCTCCACCATGGAGAAAGCCGACAACTTGGCGAAGAAAATCATGGGAGAAATAGAGGCCATTTACAAAAAATAATAGAGGCATACACCAAAAGGAAGAGGATGCGCTAAGACCAGAAGGTCCGCGCATCCTCTTATTTTTTAGCCAACCAAAGGGAAGAGAGGGGAAGGAAAGCATTCCCCACCCTACGAATCTAAAAACTATAACGTCCGTTGGAAGGTGAACATATCAGGGAAAGCCGAAGCGGCATCCACCTCACGCTTGAAGAATCCGAAGACGGAAGAGCCGGAGCCAGACATGGAAGCGTACAACGCATCCTGCTCATACATCCACTCCTTGATCATCTTCACCGTCGGATGAGTTTCAAAAACACTCGTCTCGAAATCATTCACGATATTATATTTCCACTCTGAAATCGGTTTCTGGACCATCTCCGAAAGAGGCAAGACCGTTTTCTTAGGGGAAACCTTCGAGTAAGCCTCCTTCGTAGAGACAAAGTCGTCAGGTTTCACCAACAAAAAGGAGACCCCTTCCAAAGAAAATTCGATAGGCTGCAATTCATCACCGATACCCGTCACGTAAGAAGGTTTATTTTGGATGAAGAAAGGGCAATCCGCGCCCACCTTCGCCGCGACAGACTCCATTTGAGGGATATCCATGCAGAGATGGAACAAATCATTGAACAATTTAATGGCGAAAGAAGCGTCGGAAGAGCCACCGCCCAAACCAGCACCGGAAGGGATGGACTTTTCAAGATAAATCTTCACAGCAGGAAGATCATATTGTTCCTTCAGCAAACGGTAGGCCTTCATGACAGAATTATCGTTCACATCCCCATCCAAAGAAAGTCCGCCGACACGCATCTCAGTCACGCCGTCATCAGCCACGACAACCTCCAGGACATCCCTCAAAGGGATTGGATAGAAAACGCTCTCGATATCATGGTAACCATTTTTTCTCACGCCGGTAATATTCAACCCGACATTAATCTTAGCATTAGGAAAGACTATCATCTCTCTATCGTTTTAACACTTACATAACGCAAAAATAACAAAAAAACCTCATAATCGTATGGCTGATTCCAAATGTTTTTGTCTCGCAATTGGCATTCAAACAGTTAGGATTCAGAGGAAGGCCATCTTTAATAAACATCATAAACATACAAAACGCGTTACAAAAATCAAAAACAAAGAGAAAAAAGTTACACCATAGCAAGAAATATGTATTACAAAAATTTGAATGTAAGAAGATAATTTTTATCTTTGAACTGAATATCTGATGAACTGATTTGATGATGTTGATGAACTGGAAAAAGGAGAGGGAATATGGAAGACAATTTGGTGACATTAGCGATACACACCTACGAAAAAGCCCAAAGGTTGAAATCCGTGTTGGAAGTACACGGAATTGACGCTTGTTTACAGAGTGTCAATCAGTTTTTACCCGTCGGCACGAGAGTACGCATTAAAGAGAGTGATTTGCCGAAAGCGTTGGGCATCATTGAGGAGATGAACAGCAAAGACGGGTTAAACGGAGCATTGGAAGAGATCAACAAGAAACCGATGGTGTTGTTGCCCATTGACTTCTCCGACTATTCGATGAAAGCGTGCAAATTCGCCTTCCCTTTAGCCGCGAAATTAGATGCGGAGGTGGTATTGTTCCATGCGTATCTTCCCCCATCATTTTCGACCATGCCGATTGGAGACGTAATTAATCACGAAGGAAGGACGGAAGAGTCCGCCCTTGAATTACTGGAAAATGCGAAAGAGAACCTAATCGAATTGGAATCTAAGATAGAGCAATCCATTTCCGCAGGGGAATGGCCTCGAACGAAATATCGCCACGTTCTCAGGGAAGGAGTTCCTGAGGACCAGATACTCGGATATGCAGAAAGGCACCAGCCCAAAATCATCATCATGGGAACGAGGGGGTGCGACAAGAAAGACATGGATTTCATCGGAAGCGTGACGGCGGAAATCATCGAACGTTCACACGTGCCGGTGTTCACCATTCCTGAAAACATCACCCTCAACGGATTCAAGGAAATAAAAAATGTAGCCTTCTCCACGAGTTTCGACGACAAGGATTTGATAGCGTTCGATAAAATGATGAACTTGCTCAACACCAACAACGTGAGTATACATTTCATACATTTCGAAAACAAAGACGACAGGTGGGCAGAAATCAAGTTGAGCGGAATCAAGGCCTACTTCCAGCAGAACTATCCGGATAATCATTTCGAATATCATCTTGTGCCAGGAACGGACATCCTATCCGCTTACGACGAATTCATACACCAAAACAACATCGACGCCATCGCGCTTACGACGCACAAAAGGAGTTTGATTTCAAGGTTGTTCAACCCTAGCATGGCGCGGAAGATGATATTCCACACAGATACCCCGATGTTTGTTTTCCATGCATAACAAAGTGGAAAAATAGAAGAAAGATAGAGAATGAGTGTGTAAATAGATTGGATGAATAGAGGTTGAATAATAGTATGGGAAGATTCAGGATTAAGAGATTATATAAGATCGGAGGATTAGCCGTAGCGACGATTATACCGCTTTGCGAATGTGCGGCAGATAACACCGTCACGGGGGTAAGCTCGAACCACGAGGTTCATTACCAAGCACCGACGATCCCGGACGAGATCAGTTTCTGCGGAGAACGGATAGATTTATCGAACTATTACCTTCGGGAAAGGTTTGACAGGGAGTTGTTGAGTTTCTCTTATTGGCACTCTCAAGTGTTCCTGCTGATAAAAAGAGCGAACAAATTCTTCCCCATCATCGAGCCGATTCTGAAAGCGAACGGCGTTCCGGACGACTTCAAATACTTAGCTCTCATCGAGAGCAATTTGGACCAGAGGGCGCAATCCCCCGCAAAGGCGGTCGGAATATGGCAGATACTTCCAGGAACAGGCAAGGATGCCGGACTGGTCGTCAATGACGATGTGGATGAACGCTATAATGTGGAAAAGGCCACAAAGGTGGCTTGCTCAATGCTGAAACACACACACGATGCGGCAGGCAGCTGGACTTTGGCTGCGGCAGCCTACAACACAGGACACGCACGTGTGATGCGACAGATTGATACACAACAGACGAACAATTACTTCGACATGTTGTTCAGCGAGGAAACGAACAGATACATCTTCCGAATTATCATGGCGAAGTATCTCATGGAAAACCCACAAAGGATGGGGTTCTATCTGACGAAGGAGGATTTATATTACCCAGTGGAAACGGATGTCGTCAGAGTAGATTCCACCATCGAGAACCTAACGGATTTCGCGAAAGAGAGGGGTATTAACTACCAACTGCTCAAGGACTCGAATCCATGGCTTCGAAGCAACAAATTGCCGAACAAGGAAGGAAAGGAATATTTCATAAAGATACCGAAGAAAGAGGCTTTGAAGTTCGATCCCGAAAAAGGGCGAGTACATCAAAAGAATTGGGTCACAAACCCATAGTATAAATGGATTTAAGGACAATGGTTATGAAAAGAGTGATTAAATATATATTATATCTCTTATTCGCCGCAGCTTCAATAGGCACGGCGAACGCACAATCTATTGCGTTCAAATCCTTCAGACAGACCGATGGTGTCGTCACGCAACAATCCAAAGGATTATACGTGTGGGGCGCATGGGAACAGAGTTCTACCGTTGTCGTCCTTGACATGACCAACAACTACATCGTCACAGATGACAAACTGAACAAAAAGGTCACCGTCTTCGAAATATTCGACAAGCCCCAAAAATGGATTGTAAAAAAGGATTACAAATACCTCAACTACGAATGCATGAACAAACGGACGCTAGAAAAGTATTACATAAAACTCTACGAATACGACTCGGGCGAATTCCGTATCACTGTCATGTCTCCGAAGAAATCGACTCGCTATTCCGTCGTATTCCTGAAAGACTATGAGATGGATAGCGAACTGGAAGCGAAGGTGAAGAAAGCATTCGAGAAATAAAAGCCCTCACAAGGCAATAAAAAAGCGGCATGGGACAACCCCACGCCGCTTTTTCGTATCCAAAAAAGGGAAATCTGCTACTTATCAGCTATAGCCAAACCTATGGTTCTGCCCTGAACAAGCGTATCAGTCCATATATGATCATGGGAAGTGCTGATCACACGACAACAACGGATATGCGTATAACCCGCCTTCCGCACATCGTGAAGGAAGGTTCGAGCCAAATTATCCTGGAAATGCTCCTCCCCCCTACGGGAAGCGCAACCAATATACATCGTATCTCCAACAACCGTGGAAATATCCAAATAGTTCACCGCAGCCATGTTTTCCACAAAGCTACGCTCATCAGCCAGTTTCTCCTCCGGAGTCATCTCCGAATAAGATTTTGTGGCGGGATTCTTCTTTTTCTCTGTAACATACCCGCAAGACGAAAGAACAACAATAATACCTAATACTAAGATGGAATTTCTCATCACAATCACACTAAATTAGAACAACCTTGTCGCACAAAATTAAAAAATTACAGAATACGTGCAACAAAAAGAATGTCAAGAAACATTAAATATAACGCAATTCGCTCATTATCAAAAAAATGAGGAGAACGAACTAAGTCGCCCTCCTCATGCCTTTTCTTTACTGCTAAAAATTACTCAGCAACAGCCTCAGCAACAGCAGTAGCAGCTGAATCAACTACAGCAACAGCAGAATCAGCAACAGCAGTAGCAACTGAGTCAACTACAGCAACAGCTGAATCAACTACAGCAACAGTGCTATCTACTACGTCAGCGACATTTTGTGCCTGCTCAGCAGTTTTTGTGCAAGATGCGAAAGCAAAAGCAGCTGCAACAGCGAAAAATAAAACTACCTTTTTCATTTTTTTTATTATTAAAAATTAAACAACGTTTACTCGAAATACCGTCCTAATAGCTTATGTTCTATTTCTAAAACACCGCAAAGTTAAATATTTTTTTTTACAACAATTCAATATGCATACTTTTTTTTTTTGCGACATAAAAAAAAGTTAAAACAACATATATAACCCTAATTATCAAAGAACTGTATTACTTGATTTTTTCAACCTCAGTTCATTCATTCCCCAAAAAATGGTTTATTCCTTAAAATCCGACCATTTTCAGTGCTCCACAAGGCAATATTTAACGCAAAAAGGGCTCCACATACGAATATAGAGTTGAACACAAAAAGGGAGCCTCAACATGAGGGGAGGTTCACCATTTAATATTATCTTTGCACTGCAATAAAAAAATGGAAAAGAGATGAGCACGAGGACCATAATTCTAAGTCTATTTATAGGAATATCCATCAACAACATACACGCACAAGAAGTTCCGGGAGACTCCATAAAGGCGGATAGCATCCAAGTCACGCCCACAGCCAACATATCCGAAGCACCCGCCGAAGCCTCCGTTCCATCCGGGGACACAGAGTCGCAGGACTCGTTGACGGCTGCTAACGACGGAACTGGAAGGAACGACAATTCCCCACACTACCTGCTCATCTTCGAAAAAGCCTATTATAAACTAAAGGAAAGTAAATTCGCCGAGTTCATAGGCAAAAATCATTGGGGCGCATTCGGAGGATTCGGTCCCGCCAACGTACACTTCGAGCGCTACGACCTCTACCAACATGCGGTGTGCAACGTAAGACTCGGAATCGTGGCGGACCATGACATGGACATGATTAAGAAAGACCTTTTTGTCGAGACCGGCATTGAACTGCAACGGAAAGGCTACCAACGCTTCTTCGACGAACATGCGGATTACCTCCACGTAACCTACAAGGAGAAAACCAACCTATACTACTTAGTTATACCCACCACCGTCAGCCACCGTTTCTTCTTCAGGGGATTCGAATTCACTCCTATGGTCGGTCCGTACTACGCCATCGCCTTGGGCGGAAGGTTCAGATACAAGCGGGAGACAAACGACGCTGGGCTATTCATCGTGCAGACAAAGAAGTATTCCATATTCGGAGACAAAACCGGAACAGACAGACTATACGACACTCGCAGGTTCGACCTCGGATTACGCATAGCGGTCGGCATACAATACTTCAAAAACATGCGAAGCTCGATGGGCTACGATTGGGGATTCATAGACATAAGGAAGGCAGACTTCCGTGGGAACAAATACAAAAGCCGAAACGGAGTTTTTTATTTGTCCCACACCTATTTCTTCCATTAGCGGTCCACTCCACACAGAAAGAAAAAGTATAAAAGTATAAATGTATAAATGTATAATCCTAACACGCATGAAGAAATTAATTAAAGGAATAGCAGTTCTATTATTGGTTTCGTCCTCAATAGGCGAACTCCAATCGCAGAAATTCGTTCGGGTAAACCAAATCGGATACCTAACCAACGCTCCCAAGTATGCCCAAATAGGGGGATTGAACGCGTACCGTTTCGAGCTCAAGGACGCAAAAACAGAGGAGACCGTATTCAAAGGAAGCCTACCCGAAGGAAAACGATGGAACCAATCGAGGGAAGTGACACAATTCGCAGACTTCTCCGCTTTCCAAAAACCGGGCAAATACTATGTGGAGGTGAACGGAGAACGTTCCCACCCCTTCACGATCGGCAGCAATTCCATCTTCACAGAATTCTCCAACTGGACGCTCAAGGCCTTTTACCTCTGGAGATCATCCATCGCCATCGAGCCCCAATATGCCACTTTCAAAGGAATTAGTTTCGCAAGGGAGATGGGACATCCAGACGAAGAGGTGTTCATCCATAGTTCCGCATACAGCGAGGCAAGGAAAACAGAATCGACCATCTCCTCCCCTAAAGGTTGGTACGATGCGGGAGATTACAACAAATACGTAGTCAATGCGGGGATCACACTCCACCAACTCTTTCTGGCATACGACATGTTTCCCTTCTTTTTCCAGCGGCAAAAACTGAACATTCCGGAAAGCAACAATTTGCTTCCAGACCTGCTGGACGAAATCAAATGGGAGACCGACTGGTTGTTCACCATGCAAGACCCCAGCGACGGGGGCGTTTACCACAAATTGACAACAAAGAAGTTCTGCGACATTTTCGTCCGCCCCGTCGACGACAAACAAGACCGCTTTGTCGTGGCGAAATCCACCTCCGCCGCCCTATGCTTCGCTGCGGTAATGTCCACCGTGGCGCGCGAGTTCAAAGCGATAGATGAGCCATACGCCAAAGCAGCCCTCGAAGCGGCCCGCAGGGCATGGGATTGGGCAGAAAAGAACCCAGAGGTCTACTACTTCAATCCGTCAGACATCAGGACAGGCATCTACGGAGACAATGATTTCTCGGACGAGTTCTTCTGGGCCGCCTCCGAGTTACTCATCACCACGGGGGAGAAAAAATATTACGACAAAATGGACTTTTTCCGCCAATTCGAGACACCGCGATGGAACGCCTGCAACTCGCTCGCAATCATGTCCCTGATCTGGCATTTGGACGAACTGCCGAACTTCGTGGACACACAACTCATACACAGAAAATTCTTCACATTGGCGGAGCTGCTCTATAACGGATACAAATATTCGCCAGGACGCCTTTCGCTCAAATCATTCAACTGGGGATGCAACGGAGAGATAGCCATCAACGGTGTGATCCTCGGACTCGCCCACTCCATCTCGCAAGACCCTAAATATCGGGATGCGATGTTCGGGCAGTTCGACTACCTACTAGGCATGAACCCAACCGACTATTGCTTCATCTCCGGCTTCGGCACCAGATACCCCAAGCACATCCACGACAGACGATCCTTCAGCGACGGCATCGAAGAACCCCTGCCCGGATATCTCTGCGGAGGGGCCAACCCCAACCAGACATCAGACTGCGGAAGGAGCAACTATCCATCCATCGCACCAGCCAGATGCTACTTGGACGATGACTGCAGCTATTCGACCAACGAAATAGCCATCAACTGGAATGCACCGCTCGTGCTGCTGACCACCATGATCATGAACACCTTCGAATAAAATAGACATGAGAAAACTTGAGATAACGGAACTGAACAGAATCACCACGGAGGAATTCAAGAAAGCAACGAAAATCCCCCTTGTGGTTGTACTAGACAACGTGAGGAGCCTGCACAACGTCGGATCGGTGTTCAGGACATCGGACGCTTTCCTCGTGGAAAAGATTTGCCTCTGCGGCATCACCTCCACCCCGCCCCAGCCTGAAATACACAAAACTGCATTGGGTGCGGAATTCTCCGTAGAGTGGCAATACTATGAGCAAACCCAAGAGGCGGTCAAGGAATACAAGGAGAAAGGATACCACATCTTCTCCATCGAACAGGTGGAAAACAGCATCAAACTGCCCGACCTCAAACTTGAGCCAAGCGGCAAATACGTGGTAATCCTCGGCAACGAAGTGAAGGGCGTACAGCAGGATGTCGTTGACATGTCGGACGATAGCATCGAGATTCCTCAGTTCGGTACTAAACACTCCCTGAACGTCTCCGTCACCTCCGGCATCATTATTTGGAGCTTCTTCGAAAAAATGCGAAAAAATTTCCTTTAAAACGCTTGCACTTTCGGAAATAAGCATTACCTTTGCACCGCATTTGAGAAACAATGGAGCTCATGCAAGGGAATGGCCCCGTAGCTCAACTGTATAGAGCATTTGACTACGGATCAAAAGGTTGTGGGTTAGAATCCCGCCGGGGTCACTAAGAACTGAAAATCAGACAAATGAGTTTGGTTTTCAGTTTTTTTTATGAGAAACATAGAATATGCAATAGATCAGCACGCTCTAAATATCTAATTAAAAATATCAAATTTTAGACACGATATTAATATTGGATTATAAATTATTAAAATAAATCCACAATTGAATATTTTTAGATTCATATTCAAGAAAAGATTATTACATTTGCGCCAAACCCGCAAAAAAAGTTAGCATGGAACTAAAACTGAACAAATTTTTATTGTCCATATTATCCATTCTCACCATATCGGTCATCCTGTACGGATGCGACAAGGGGATAACTATAACTATGTACCACGAAATCAACCCAGGGTATCTACAAAGAGGGAAAACGGACAATGAAGGGCAAAAGCAAGGCACATTCTTCGCCCAGAAGCCTGAGAGCTTTAAAATCGACACCTACAAAGACAATGTACTGAACGGTTATTTCTGCCACTACGACAAAGACGGGAACATCACCGAAGAGGGATTCTACAAGAATGGAGCCCTAGACAGCCTATATCTGGAGTACCATCCAGGATCCGGACTGAAATCGAGATGTAACTACGCCATGGGCAAGAAGCATGGCATCTACTATGAGTATTTCCCCAACCATATCCTCAAAATAGAAGGCAACTACGTGTTGGGCAAAAAGGAAGGTGAGTTCATCGAATATGACAATCTCATGAACGTCGTATACCGAGGAGCATTCCACAACGACACGCTCATCGGCGACGAAATACAATACTACCCTAACGGTATCGTGAAGTCCATCAGGAGCGGACAATACAAAGACATCAGGGAGTTCGACTCCACCGGACGCATCTCCAGCTACAGCATAGAACAGAACGGGGAGACCTCAAGAATAGAATTCCCGCTCAGACCTATACGGGGAAATGGCATCATCAACAACACTTCCCTCATCGTGGACGAAGTATACTCCAATTTCTATGCTGGACGCAACGGCAAGGAGCCTATGTGGACAGGCAGAAGCATCTCTCTCGTAGACGATGTGGTCAACATTTCCTTCAACGGAGGATATGCGGACGGGGAAGAAACCATCCTATGCAAAGAGACCCACTTCCAAATCCTGAACGGAGAACTCGTAGAGGGTGAATATTCAGGAGATGACAACCGTCCGTTGGACTATTACCTGTTCGACGTGAACAAAATTAGACACGTCAACCCTAAAGACGACTATTCCGGCATCAGTTCCACCACCCTCCCCGTCGCGAAGGACACAACCATCCGATACGGGGCTTATCACATCACCGTTCATTCACAAAGGGAACGCATTCCTGGTACGGGCTACAACCCTATCACCATCCAATACAAAGGTGAAAACCTGGAAATGAAGGAGTTGTACGATGTGACTATTTTCTCCTATGATGGAGACCACAACGGAGAGAACGAACTCTACATTATCTCCAGCACCAAGACATTCGGACTGATCCAGATTTTCAGAGTACGAGCTTAAAAATTTTTTTATGAAAAAATAAAAGCCGCACGGTTTCCCGCGCGGCTTTTTGTTTATGATATCGTGTCGATTACATCATCTCCACACTGCGTTTGATAAATGCGCTGAGCGCCTCGCCCTTCAACAGATTGTTGGAGAGGAGCGCCAAGTCTACCAACTGGCGCAAAGACTTGCTTTCCGACGCATATTTCACATAAACATCCTTCTTCTCGTCACGCACCTTCTTGGTCTCGTCGTCCAACTTCTTCACCTCCTCCTTGACTGGATCAGGCAAATCGGACTCGCTCTTATCGCCCATCAGATCGGCACGTTTCTTGGTAAGCTCGTCCAACTTAGCCACCAAAGGATTCACCTTCTCGCCACATGCGGCCTCCTCATCCTTCAGCAAACGTCCAATCAACGGATGAGCAACATTCACCACCAAGTTGTAGGAGTCCGGCATATCACCATAGAAGTTCATGCCACTCTGCGTGGCGGACATCTCCTTCATACGACGCATGAACTCATTCTGCATAATATAAACCGGAAGGTTATCCGCAGAAAGGTTCTCGAAGGTAATTAAGAAGCTCTTCTTGTCATCGTTCGGCAATTGTGAATTGAACATGTCGATCAATGCGTTCTGCGCCTCATTCGACAAATCCACCTTCTTGGCATCCTCCTTCATGATCAACTTGTCGATCACGTCAGCATCCACACGCGCATAGCGCACCTTGCCCTCGGACTTTTGCTCCAAGCGGCTGATGAAGTGTGAATCGAGCATACCGTCCATCATCAAGACATCGTAGCCCTTGCTCTTAGCCGCCTCGATATATGCGTGTTGCGCCTCCTTGTCGGTAGCGTAGAGATAAACCAAGTTGCCGTCCTTATCCTTCTGGTTAGGCTCAATCAACGTCTTGTACTCCTCGAACGTGAAGTATTTACCGTCCACGTTCTTCAGCAAAGCGAAGCTCTCCGCACGCTCGGCGAACTTCTCGTCGGTCAGCATGCCATAGACGATGAAGATCTTCAAATCATCCCATTTAGCCTCATAATCAGTACGTTGCTGCTTGAATATATCCTGCAACCTATCTGCCACCTTCTTCGTGATGTGGGTGGAGATCTTCTTCACATTGCTATCGCTCTGCAAATAACTTCTGGAGACGTTCAACGGAATATCCGGAGAATCGATGACACCATGCAACAACGTCAGGAAGTCTGGCACAATTCCCTCCACAGAATCAGTGACGAAGACCTGATTGCAGTAGAGCTGAATCTTATTCTTCTGAACCTCAATATTATTCTTAATCTTAGGGAAATAAAGGATACCTGTCAGGTTGAAAGGGAAGTCCACATTCAGGTGGATATAGAACAACGGATCATCAGCCATCGGATAGAGTTCACGGTAGAACTTCTGATAATCCTCGTCCTTCAAATCGGCTGGCTTGCGTGTCCAAGCTGGTGTCGTGTTGTTGATTACGTTCAGTTCGGCCGTTTCGACCTGCTTGCCATCCTTCCACTCCTTCTTCTTGCCGAAAGCGACAGGAACAGGGAGGAATTTGCAATACTTGTTCAGCAACTCCGTAATCTTATGATCCTCAAGGAATTCCTTGTTCTCATCATCGATATGCAGGACGATATCCGTACCACGGTCAGCCTTTTCGGCATCCTCCATCGTGTACTCAGGGCTACCATCGCAAGACCATTTCACAGCCTTCGCACCCTCTTTGAACGATTTCGTGATGATATCCACACGCTTGGAGACCATGAACGAAGAGTAGAAACCCAATCCGAAGTGACCAATGATCGCATTGGCGTCATTCTTGTACTTCTCGAGGAACTCCTCCGCACCAGAGAAAGCGATTTGATTGATATACTTATCGATTTCCTCCTCCGTCATACCAATACCACGGTCGGAGATGGTGAGCGTACCTTTGTCCTTATCGATGCTGACGTTGACCGTCACATCGCCCAACTCGCCCTTGAACTCGCCCACAGAGGCGAAGGTCTTCAGCTTTTGCGTCGCATCAACTGCGTTAGAAACCAACTCACGAAGAAAGATCTCGTGATCACTGTAAAGAAATTTTTTGATGACGGGGAAGATATTGTCTGTCGTTACCCCGATACTTCCTTTTTGCATACGTATATGTTTTTTAAATTATATTCAACACATACGTAAGACCAAAATCCGTGCCACACCGTCGTTTATGACAAAATGGCAGAAGTTTTACAGCACACCATGCGATTTACGTACCAACCAACGGTTTAGGGAGAACAAAAGAACGCCAAGCGAGACAGAAAAAACGCAAATGGAGAAGAATATTGTTCCCGCACCGACATCAGCGATATGGGAAGAAACCCAACCACCCAGTATATTGGCGAAAAAACTGCTGAGCAGCCATACGCCCATCATCAGGGAAGCCAGCTTCACAGGGGCCAATTTAGAGACCATGGAGAGTCCGATAGGCGACAGACACAACTCTCCCAACGTATGGAAGAGATAAGTGAAGAGGATGAAGAGGATGCTTGCCTTGACAGACTCGTCCGCCCCATCGCCACCCCGCGCGCAAACCGCTTCATACAGCACCAGGAATCCCATGCCCAATAGGATCATGCCCATTGACATCTTCACAGGAATGCTCGGTTCCTTTCCACGCTGGTCCAACCATCTCCACAACATCGTCAAAAGCGGAGCCAATATGACGATAAGCAACGGATTCACAGATTGGAACCACTCCGTCGGAACCACGAACGACCCAATCTCCCTATCGATGTACTTCTCGGTATAGAGCGTCATGGAGCTACCCGCCTGCTCGAAGCCCGCGAAGAAGAAGATACTGAAGAGCACGAAGACGACAATCGCCAACGTGCGGTCCTTCTCCTCCTTCGTGAGAGGCACATTCTCCAAAGAACTATCCTTCGCCTTGCAAGAGGGAGCCTTCCCCACCTCACCAAGGTAGCGGTTACCCAATAGCGTGAAGACCAACAAACCGATCAGCATACCAATACCCGCCACCATGAATCCGTAACGGTAGCCGTAGGTGAGCGCCATGTAGCCCGTCAACAACGGAGCGAAGAAGGCACCCACATTGATACCCATATAGAAAATCGTGAAGGCGGAATCCTTGCGGGAATCCCCCGGTTCGTAGAGGTTACCCACAATCACAGAGATGTTAGGCTTAAAGAATCCATTACCGATGATCAGCAGGACAAGACCTGTATAGAGGAACGGCAGGGAGGATTCGGTGGCGAGGCTGAACTGCCCCAACATCATCAGGACAGCACCTATCACAATCGCCTTGCGTTGTCCCAGATAGTTGTCGGCCAACCATCCTCCGATCAGGGGCGTGAAATAGACAAAACCCGTAAAGAATCCATATAGCAAGGAAGCATTTTCGTCCGTGAAGCCTAAACCGCCATCGATCAGCGACTTCGTCAGATACAACACCAGCAATGCGCGCATGCCATAATAACTGAAGCGTTCCCACATTTCCGTGGCGAACAACAAATACAAACCTTTCGGATGTCCTTGATTCATTTCCTTAGCTTTATTAAAACCAACTATCCACTTATGTGCCCGAAACCCAAGCATCACAGTATTTTCCGCAAAGTTAATGAAATTATACGTTTCATGTCAAAAAAAATCCCCGCCCGAAGGCGAGGATTCCAACTGTTTCAAATGGAGAAACACTATTTTATTTTTGATTATTGCTAGCAGAAGGACCACCGATAGAGGATCTCATGTTGGTATCCGCCTCGATGTTCTTCATGCGATAATAATCCATGATACCCAAGTTTCCGCTTCTGAAAGCCTCGGCCATTGCCTTTGGCACTTCCGCCTCTGCCTCGATAACGAGTGCGCGGGCCTCTTGCGCCTTCGCCTTCATCTCCTGCTCTTGGGCGATAGCCATTGCACGACGCTCCTCCGCCTTTGCTTGAGCGATGTTCTTGTCCGCCTGTGCCTGATCCATCTGCAATTGGGCACCGATATTCTTACCCACATCTATATCCGCGATATCGATGGAGAGGATCTCGAAGGCCGTACCAGCATCCAATCCCTTGCTCAACACTACCTTAGAGATTGAATCAGGGTTCTCCAGCACCAACTTGTGCGTCTCACTGGAACCGATGGAAGAGACAATACCCTCACCCACACGGGCCAAGACAGTCTCCTCGCCGGCACCACCGACCAGACGCTCGATGTTCGCGCGCACCGTCACACGAGCTTTGGCAATCAACTGGATACCATCCTTCGCGACAGCCGTCACAGGAGGCGTATCGATCACCTTAGGGTTAACGGACATCTGAACCGCCTCGAACACATCACGACCCGCCAAATCGATGGCCGTAGCCTGCTTAAAGTCGATGGCGATGTTAGCCTTAGATGCGGAAACCAATGCGTGAACCACACGGACGATATTTCCACCCGCAAGATAGTGGGCCTCCAAATCATCCCTCGTAATAGTCTTCAAACCAGCCTTATGAGCCTCGATCATACACTCCACGATCACACGAGGAGGAACGTTTCTCAGCCTCATCAGGAATAACTGAACCAAAGAAATCGAAACGCCGGAAACCTTGGCATTGATCCAAAGCAAAACCGGCACATAGTGGAAGAATATACATAACAGTATAAATACTACCACCAAAGCAACAATTAAAAATACACCTGGCATAATTATAAAATTTAGTTATACAATTTATTAATCATTCGAACAAACTAGTCCGCATAATAGATATAAAACATGATACTATATGCGACACTAAGCAACAGAATAATCTTCGAGACAAGCGAGATGTTCCTGTAATCCAACTGCACATTGGCCTTCGTCAGCAAAAAGACAAGTCCGATGGACGGCACCAGAATAGCGCACATATAATAGCGGATAGAAGGCATCGGCTCATATGGCAACATACGGAAAACGACATGAGCACACACCAGATTGACGAGCAATATCAGCACAAAGATGATGGCCCTAGCGACCGTATGCCCCAAAACAATCGGGAAGGTATGGCACTCCAACTCACGCGCGCCTTTCTCCTCCTCAAAATCGGTAGCCACCTCCGAGACGAACGTCCACATGAATACGCAGAAGGCGAAAATCGCCACGATAGCTAACAGATAACGGCTGAAGACCACAATCTCAGGATGGGCGCCATATTTCATCGACAAGAAGAAATTGAAGCAGACCACCACCACCATCGGCACCAATGCATTCAGCACAGATGCGAACAGATTGCCCAACACAAAAATACGTTTATACGAGGAGGAGTAGAACCACATGATCCCCGCAATGATCAAAAACAAGAGCACATAGGTGAAGGCCAAAGAGAATGGTGCATTCAGTTCCATCCATGCATAAAAACCGATAACAGCCCCCAACAAGGCGCCCACAATGGAGCATACGATGAAGACGGTCATCGCGGAATGCTTGGAGATGGTCTTGCCCACCAAATGGTTAATCGGATGATTGATCTCGTCAATCTTCACGTCAAAATAGTCGTTAACAGCGTATCCTCCCGCAAAGGTGAAGACGGTAGCCAGGATCAACAAGGCAAGCATGTGAGGAGAGAACACCTGCTCTGCGGGGATGCCCGCCACATTCGACACAGGGGTAATCACCAAGTAATACATCGCCAGCTGCACCAACGCTATCGCCACCAGATAGGGCAACCGCACCAACTTCATATAATCTTTCATACAATCCATAATTTGCACTTTCACCAACCGAATGCCACATTATCGGACATCCAATCTCCATTCGCCTTCATCACCTGCTCTATCACGTCGCGGGCACAACCCTCGCCTCCCCTCTTTGGGGAAATATAGCAAGCGATCTCCTTGATTTCCGGAGCCGCATCCGCAGGGCAACAAGGGAACCCACACTTCCTCATCACCGGGAAGTCTGGTATGTCATCGCCCATGTAGAGCACCTCTTCAGGCTTCAGTCCATGCTTGCGGACAAAATCGTCGAAGTCATGCATCTTGACGGCAGAGCCCATGTAGACATCCTGGATGCCCAAGCCCTCGAACCGTTTCCTCACCGCCAGCGTGTTGCCGCCTGTGATGATCGCCAGATGATAGCCCTTCTTCACGGCCAACTGCAACGCATAACCATCCTTGATGTTCACCATGCGCATCGGCTCGCCGCTCACGTGCAACGGCACGCAATCCGAAGAGAGCACACCATCCACATCGAATGCCAACGCCTTTATTTTCGATAAATTAGCCTTAAAATCCATATTCCTACAATGAGTCTTTAGAATGTTTCAGCGACATCTCATGAATCGATTGGCTCACCAACGCATATATCTCCCGCTGCAACGGATCCTCGATTCTTTCCTTCTGCGCCTCGATCACATTCAGGTCGTAGCGCACGGCAGGACCCGTCTGTGCCTCAACAGGAGGCAGTGAATGGATCTTGCCGGACGTCTCGTCTATCAAAGGCAACAAGACCTCGAAAGGAAGCCCCAGTTTCGCCAATTGTTCGCTAGCGATCGAATACATGTGGTTGCTGAAATTAGAGGCGAATACCGCCGCCAAATGCAACTGCTTGCGTCCCTCCGTATCCAAGGGCATGACAGTGTTCGAGATATGTCTCGCCACATTCATCAGAATGTCCATCATCCTTGGCGTAGTCGCCTCCACGAAAACGGGTATCTTCGAAAAATCGACCGGTTTCGCCTTGGAGAAAGATTGCATCGGATACAATACCCCGCCCTCGTCGGTGAACTCCGAAAGAAGCCCGAGCGGCATGCTACCCGCCGTGTGCACGATAGTTTTCCCTTTCAGGGGAGTCTTGCGCAACACATCCACCAAGACCGAGTCTTTCAAGGCGCAGATATAGAGATCCGCCGAGAGCGTCAGTCGGGAGAGATCCGTCGTGTAGGGAGCATCCCCCACCAAACTGGAGAGTGCGGTCGCCGACTCCACCGTCCTACTGAACAACTGGACGATCGGATACCCCGCATGATACAAAGCCTGAACAAGATGGGTGCCCAAATTACCACATCCGAGCACGCAGACAGAAGGAAGAACCTCCTTACAATCCGAACCATTCGTCACATCCGCCATTCTTCTCTATGATTTTCATCCTATAATTTTCTCAGGCGACTACCCCACCTTAGGGAGGAGATAGCCCACCTCAGAGAATACACACTAAAAACTGTTCTTATGAATGCGATCCAATTTCAGTTTCGCCTCGTCGAAAGGATTCTTCTCCTCTCCCTTGTAGCCTACACCGATGATGCACTCCACGCTTAGGTTCTCAGGGGCATTTATCAAACCACGGATATAGGCATCCGACGTCAGGTCGCCCGCCTCCGTCTTCTTCCTGTTGCGCACCTGCACCCAGCAAGAGCCCAGGCCCAAGTCCTCGGCCTGCAGCTGCATGTATGCGGCGGCGATGGAAGCGTCCTCGGTCCACACGTTGCTCAGCGTCGTATCGGTCAAGACAATAATGGCGGCTGGTGCGCCCTCCAAGAATTTAGAGCCCATCTCACGGCAAACGGACAACTTCGCCAACGTCTCCTTGTCGTCCACAACGACAAAATGCCACGGTTGACAACGCTTGGAAGAGGGAGCCATCAACGCAGCCTTCACGATGGCCTGCAATTGCTCGTCCTCCACCTTCCTATCTTCGTATTTACGAATACTTCTTCTTTTCCTAACTAAATCGATAAATGCCATATTCTTCTAAATGTTTCACGAAACAAACTTAATAAAATTTTAAGAATTTCGGTAGTTAATTTATTAAAAAAAGACGCACCCTTGGCACGCCCCCACAACCGATTCACGGAGGAAACATATAATTTGTCATTGGGCAGAACAAACAACAACGGATGCCAACCCATTAAACAGCAGGAGAACTCTTTTCAGCTCGTTTTTCAGTTCCTTATTTCCAGCGGATTAGGCAACCTCAGTTTATGTTTTGTGGATCAATTATAGAGCAGCAATTTCCACTGGGAAGAAGAGTGGATAGGTTCTTCTTTTAGCATCAGCCGTAAGTCCTGCATAAACTGATTATACTCCCTCTTAAAACGGATATGTACAACTAGTTTCGCAAATATAATGTAAAGAAGACACACACACCACACAATGAAAGGGACAGAGGAAACACCTTCGGCACAAATACCAACGGCAAGAAGGAGGAATACCGCAAAGACAACAAAACCCACGAATAAGCGAGACCAAACGCCATAGAAACATTCCACGACAAGCTGATCGGAGGAAGAATTGAATATACGGACATTCATTGAGGACGGACGTGTAAAAGGGAACAAGAAACGCAAACAAAGAGACTTCCCTTTCACTTCCCCACCAAGTTGCATGGTGTCCGTGTTCCAATAACAGCGATAACGCTTCCTCTTTGTGAAAGAATCATAATACGTAAGGTTGTCAAAACAGTCCGCAATCAGTTCCAAATCGCCCGAAAGATAAACCGTCTTATAATAATTCTTCAAAAAATCTTTTAATACTCCACTAAACACAACTTCACAAAAAAATTCTTAATTGACTACGTCGAACTAACGTTTCTTAATTCTTAATTCTCACGATTCCCGCCACCATCCGTCCGCAAGCGAATCCGTCACGCCTGGCGGAGAAATAGTGCGGGTCCGAGAAGGTGCAGTCCGGATGTGTCCATATACGTGTGTTCTGCAAGCCCAATGCCAGCAATCTGGCACGCACCGCCCCACGGAGATTGATATGGGGCTTAGGATACCCTTCGCGCACCAGTATGCCAGACATTTCTTTTTCGGAGAAGAGTGAGCGGAAACGCTCCACCACCTCCTCGCCCACCTCGAAACGAGGGGTTGATATGGAGGGCCATATCTCTGCGTATAGGTCAGAGGAAGCCACGGAGGATATTTCGCACATACGCCGCACCGTTTCACCCAGGACATCGGAGACGATGCCTTTCCATCCCGCATGCGCGGCCGCGATGATAGTTCCCTTTCCGTCGAACAGCAGGACCGGCACGCAATCCGCCACCGTCACACCCAGACAAATATTCCGGCACGTCGTGACCAAAGCGTCGCATTTGAAAAACTCGTCACGCTCAGCCATCGGTACCCGCAGGGAGTCATGGTCTATCATCATCACCCGGTTGCCATGCACTTCATTCGGCACGACAAGGTTCTCCGGCGGGATGCCCAGCACCCCGCAAAGAAGAGAACGGTTGGCGTCCACGCTGGAACGCTCATCCCCAGAGAAGTAGCCAAGATTGAACGAGGCGAAGCCCCCTTGGCTCACACCCCCTTCACGATCCGTGAAGAAGGTGGTCACCTCGTTATTTTTCCTACTACCAGCTATCATTCGACCTACGTGATATCAATATCATCAGAACCTGATTGTCTTATCCACCGTCTTCCAAGGCATCATCGAAACGGAGCAATTGCCGAATAAGGTATGCACCTTCACCTCACCCACCTCTTCAACTTGCTTGTTCAAGTAGTTGCGGATAGTGGAACACATAGTGGCATAATTAGCAGGTTGTCCACCCATCCCGTCAGTCAATTGGGACTTCTCCGGTCCATAGTAGCAGTCGGTCACTTTGCAGTTTCCGGTGGACCATCCACAGATGGCGCCCACGTATTCTTTCTTGACTGGCTTAACCGGACCTGTGGAGATACAGTTGAGCAGTTCCGCCCTATTGTCACCGATCAATCTACCACAGATACCGCCCACTGCGCTAACGCCTCCATCTACCTCTCCATCGTTAAGACAGTTATAGACGAGCGAACGATTTTGGGCACAGATACCGCCGAGTCCATCTTCAGGGAATCCGCTTCTCACCTTACCATGGTTCATACAGTTGATAACAAGTTGCTCATTCACACAAACGACACCACCTGCAGGAGCGTTAGATACGCCCACCACCTCACCAGAGTTCTCGCACTCGGTAAGAACACCCATCTTATTGTAGGCGCAGATACCAGCAGAAGCCTCCTCGCCTCGAATCGTCGCTTGGTTGTAGCATTTCTTGATCAAACCATAATTGTAGGCGCAGATACCAGCCACATCGCTTGCGCCGGTCACTTCACCCGAAAGTGCGGTACAGCCGAACAACTCGCCTTGCGAATAGGCGCAAATCGCAGCGGCACCCTTACCCGCATCAATGTCCAGATGGGAGAATATCACGTTCTCCACAACGCCAGAAGGGCCCAGCATCCCGACAAATGCGGCAGCATCAATGTCCTCGCCCACCAATCGCAGTCCGATGATCTGATGTCCACTGCCATTGAACACTCCATTATATGCAGAAGCGTTACGCTCACTTGCATTCAGGGAACCATTATCCATTACACGGGCGATAGGCGTCCAATCTCTGTTCGAGATGTCGATGTCGTTCATCAACCTCGCGTTCAAGCTACGCTCTCCTTTGTTCACTCTCTCAGCGAAAGAGAACAACTCCTCCGCATTCGTGATCTTGCAATGATAGAACACCTCTTGAGGAACATCGCTATTTCTTTTACCCATGCCCTCTTCGAGAGCATTATCATTATCATCTTTACAAGAGTTGAAAGATGCAATAATACCTATCAACAATATAGGAAGTATAAATCTATTCGTTTTCATAAGCCAATCTCCTTTCACAATCTTTAGGAATTACACATACCTTACAAATTTGTCATCCTCTGCCGTTACTCATCAACACCCATCTTCATATATACATCTTAAGTACAACCGTCTTTTTTACATCTAAAATCTGCTTCTCATCTATCACGTTTATCAAACGCTTTATATAAATATAGTTTTATTTTTTGAAACTGCAAAATTTTTCAACGAAAAAATAGCGAAACAGCGATGAATTTCACGCATATTCATTAAATTCGCATAAAACAAAGGTTGTCATGAGATGCGGAAGCCCCCACTCGACGGATTCCATCAGAGGCATGTTCATGATCACTCTAACCTCTTATATAAGCAAGGAACACATAAAAAACTCATAAAGATTAATGGGAAATCATAAAGATCACATGAAACGGATCATCAGGACGTTAATCATCTGTGCCGCCATAGCCGGAATAGCCATCGTCTCTGTGCATGCCGTCGGAAAGAACGATTCCGTACAGACCGTGACGACGGTTCGTCCCGCCAAGTGGGCGGAACCAATAGCCCTGGCTGGCGTACCGAACCTGCACAAGGTCTCGGACGGACTCTACCGCAGCGCCCAGCCTACGAGCGAGGGAATGGCCAACCTCGCGGCGATGGGGATAAAGACGGTCATCAACCTACGTGACAGGCATTCCGACTTGGATGAGATAGGCGACCTACCACTGCAAGCGAAGCGCATCGATATATTCACGGGCCACATGAAGGATGAGTACGTCAAGGAGTTCCTTGCAATCGTGGACGACCCGAACAACGCTCCCGTCTTGGTGCATTGCCAGCACGGAGCGGACCGGACAGGGACCATGTGCGCCATGTACCGCATCCTACGCCAAGGATGGACACCGGACGAAGCGATAGAGGAAATGAAGAACGGAGGATATAACTACCACTCTATCTGGTCGAACATTCCCCGATTCATCCGCAAATCCGCCGCACGTCTTAGTGACCAGAAGAAATAGAATCTTATAGAAACATTTTATATACCCAACGTTATGAATCGGACATCAGCCTTCAAATTGTTCCTCATCGGATTGCTGAGCCTTACGACGAACGTCATGGCACAGGCCCAAGCGAAGTCGGACTCCATGGCGAAATTCGGGATATCCATTCCAGATGCCTATAGCATAACGACTATCAACTCATCTAAAATCGGGTTCATGACACAACAGAAATCCAAGAGCTCGAACACTCGTTACATACTGGTGGAAAATGGAAGAATAGACTCGATAGGGAAAAAACGCACAGGCACATACATGGGCAATGATGTTTTTGAGATACAAAGTCTATTCCTCGCCCCTGATGCAGGTGTGGACACCATCAAAATAATGGTACAAGATGCGCAAAACAATGTCTACCAGACATATAGTTTCCCGAGGAATCCCAGCATTCTCACATTCACAGGAGTCGATAAGAAGGGAAATCCACAGTCCGTATCCATCATACATGAATGGAGGGGAAACAACAAGATTGTACTACAACGCACACAAGCATATGCCTTCATTTATTTCAGGGATTTCACCAAAAGAGTCGTTCGCTCAGGAGCGCCACTCGACTTGAACCAACCCATCCGTGTCAAAGCCTTTTTCAACGGAGAAGAGGTCGACATCAAGTCTTTCTCATTAAGGGATTTCGAATATAACCCTAACTATCTCACGTTCACCACACACAAGCCTCTATTGGACGTCCGCTCAGTTACACAATTCAGAATGCAACTAGAGCGAATGAGAACTCTATATTTAGTCATTTTAGATCAATCAGGCAGTAAAGACGGAGAAAAAATCGAGTATCCATTTTTTGAAATCGCCTACGAAGATTTTTATCCAACCACACAAACAGAATAAGCGAAGGAGAGGATGATTGAACCTATCAATCATTCTATGAGTAG
Organism: Paludibacteraceae bacterium; assembly: GCA_045226255.1. GTDB lineage: Bacteria > Bacteroidota > Bacteroidia > Bacteroidales > Paludibacteraceae > UBA1181. The sequence goes on from JBGVCG010000020.1 coordinate 72,633, forward strand.
TTCAAAAGACCCTGGCAGTCTGTGACAAAAAAAGGCGTTTGGTTAAACGCCCTTGTCTTTTTTCTCTCTTTTCGGGAACCATCCCTTCTCCACCCTTTTCCGCTGGTCGAAAACCTCCTTGATGCTCCAGAAGCAGGAGAAGGCGACCACACCCAAGAGCGAGGAGAGAATCTGATCATCCGCCATCACGGAAAAGACGACGCAAACAATACCCGCCAAGAGGAACGCCCACCAGCACTTCACGCCGAAGTAATACTCCCCTTTGATCACCAAAGGGTGGAAAAGTCCGATAATCAGGAAAGTAAGAAGGCCCACCAATAGGCCCAAACAATTATTTTCCGCAAGAAACTCCAACATACGTCACCTATTTTTCGTCATCCCACTCGATTTCAATATCATCCCCCATCTCCTCGTCCTCCTCATCCTCATAGTCATCCACCTCCATCGGACGGTGCGTCATGGTCATGTGACGATCCACATCCTTGCTCAGCTCCTCCCAAAGCAGATCCTTCAGTTCCATCAGGCCCATGCCCGTGATGGAGGAGAAGAACACGCACGGGACATCCGTAGGCAACAGCTTGCGCATATCGTTCATCATATCCTCATCGATCATATCGCACTTAGAGATGCCCAGCACACGCTGTTTCTTCAGCAATTCAGGGTTATACTGTTCCAATTCGTTCAGCAAGATCTCATACTCCTTCATGATATCCTCCGAATCGCAAGGAATCAGGAAAAGGAGGATAGCGTTCCGCTCGATATGGCGGAGGAAACGCAACCCAATGCCACGTCCCTCCGAAGCACCTTCGATGATACCAGGGATATCCGCCATGGCGAAAGACTTCTGGTCTCGGTAGGCGACGATACCCAAGTTAGGCTCCAGCGTCGTGAACGGGTAATTAGCGATCTTAGGCTTAGCGGCCGTCACAGCGGAAAGCAGCGTGGACTTACCAGCGTTCGGGAAACCCACGAGACCGACATCCGCCAGCACCTTCAGCTCAAGGATCACATTCTTCTCGATGGCAGGTTCGCCAGGCTGGGCGAAACGAGGCGTCTGGTTCGTGGCCGATTTGAAATGCCAGTTGCCCAAGCCACCACGGCCACCCTTCAGCAGGATCACCTCCTGTCCGTCCGAAGTGACATCGCAGAGGAATTCGCCTGTGTCCGCATCGTAGACCACCGTACCGCAAGGCACCTCGATGATCCTGTCCTTGCCATCCGCACCGAAGCTACGGCTCTGGCTACCATTCTCACCATTGCCCGCCATGATATGCTTTTCGAACTTCAGGTGGATCAACGTCCAATAATCTTTGTTTCCACGCAGGATGATATGGCCACCACGACCACCGTCACCACCGTCAGGTCCACCCTTAGGGATATACTTCTCACGGCGCAGATGAGCGGAGCCTGCCCCACCCTTGCCCGACCGGCAATAGATCTTCACGTAATCGACAAAGTTCGTTTCAGCCATAATGACACAGAGGATATTAAACGTTTACAACCAATTCTTTTTCTTAAACCAAACGACGACGCCAATGCTTACCAGCACCATGGAGATCAGTGCGGCAGGATAGCCGTAAAACCAATGCAGCTCAGGCATGAACTCGAAGTTCATACCATAGATGCTCGCGATCAACGTCGGCGGCGTGAATATCACGGATACCAAGGTGAATATCTTGATGATCTTATTCTGTTCGATGTTAACCAAACCGAGGAACGTATCCTGGAGGTAATCCAGACGATCGAAACCGAATTTGATGTGTTCGACCAATGAATTGATATCCTTAATCACCATGTTCAAGCGAGGTTTCAAGTCCTCCGGCACCAAGTCACTACGCAGGATACTAGAGACGACGCGGTGCTTATCCACCACATTCTCACGCAAGTGCATGACACGCTCCTGCATATTCTTGATTTCCAAGAGGACATCCTCATTGACATCCTCAGCCACCGTCAAGGTCTGGCTTAACTGGGTGATCGCCGAAGTAGCGTCCTCGATCATGTCGGCGTCATATTCGACACGAGTCTCCAGCAGGGCGACGAAGATATGGAAGCCCGTCGGGTAGCTCTTCGGGTTAGCGAAAAGCTTCTTCACCGTATCGTTGAAGGATTTCAGATAATCATTCTCACGGACAGAAATCAGGAGTCCGTTCTTCAGGATGAAGGAGACCGTCTCCTTCTCATATGAGTCCAACAAAAAGCTAGCGTTGGCCACCAGGGTATCGTCTGTCTCGATGAATCGGGACGACATCTCAATCTCTTCCATCTCCTCCTCTTCCTGGATATAGATCTTCAGGAACTGCTCCAACTGAGACTCCGTATCCGGGGCGACATGGTTCAAATCGATCCACACAAAATTATTCAGAGGGACCTCCTTCAAGATTGCGATGTCCCTTGCGATCTTCAACCGTCCGTTATCAAAATAGAACAGTCTGACTTGCTGTATACCTTTACTCTCCTCCATCTCCCTTTTGTTTTTTTAGGTCCACCGGATCCTCCGGCAATGATTTTTCGACAAGATTCGTCAAATCGACGAACTCCTGCACAGACAACTGCTCCGGTCGTTTCGTGAAGACGACATCGGAGAACACCGGGTTATCCTTGCCCAAGAGCGGTTGAAGAGAATTGCGCAACATCTTCCTGCGTTGGTTGAAGGCGGTCTTGACGACGCGGACGAACAAAGCCTCGTCGCACCCCAAGTTACGCACGCCGTTTCTCCTCATGCGGATAACCGCGGACTTGACCTTCGGGGGAGGGTCGAACACGTGTTCATGCACCGTGAAGAGATACTCGATATCATAAAACGCCTGAAGCAACACGCTCAGGATTCCATAGGCCTTGCAGCCTTGTTTGGAAGCCATACGTTCCGCCACCTCCTTCTGTATCATGCCCGAGCAGACAGGGATACGGTCGCGGTATTCCAACACCTTGAAGAAGATTTGGCTGGATATATTGTACGGATAATTACCAATCACATAGAAATCGCCGGTCGGATAGACCTTGTTCAGATCGAGTTTCAGGAAATCCTCCGCCAGGATTCTGCCATTCAATGCAGGGAAATTAACGTTCAGGTAGTCTACGGATTCCTTGTCCAGTTCCACCACTTTTAGATCAATCTGCTCATTCTGAAGCAAATATTGGGTAAGGACTCCCATACCAGGTCCCACTTCCAAAACCTGAGTAGGTGAGTTCACACCTAAACTGTCAGCAATTGCCCGAGCAATGTTTTGATCCTTCAAAAAGTGTTGCCCGAGAGACTTCTTGGGCGTAACTGTCATAATCCATCTTATTTTTCGTTAAAATTTGGTAGCGCGAAGATACAATTTTTCATCAGGAATCACAATAGGAAAAATAAATATTAGTAATTTTGCATAAATGATTGAGACAATGAAGAAAGAGCGGTTAAAGACAATTCTGAAAGTTTTATTCTCCTTGGGTTTAGGAGTATTCATATTCTGGTACGTATACAAAGATTGGGACATTGACACATTGATGGAGAACCTTCGGGGCGTCAGAATCATCTGGATCATCATTCCTCTCTTCATCGCCCTACTGAGCCACTTCCTACGCGCAGTAAGATGGAAAATGCTAATCGACCCGCTCGGGAAGAAGGTGAATCTCTGGAACATATATGGAGCCGTCATGGCCGGATATTGCATCAACTACGCTGTGCCAAGGGCTGGCGAGATCGCAAGATGTGGCTTAGTGAAGAAATACGAGGGCGTTCCCTTCACCGAACTGCTCGGCACACTCATCGTGGACAGAAGCGTGGACATCATCGTGGAGGGGTTCGTCATTCTCCTCACCATCGCCCTGCAATACTCCGAAATCATGCAATTGGCGGAGCAATACCACCTCATCGAGGGGGCTATCGGACTCTTATCCAACCCTATCACTTGGATCATCATCGTTTCACTCATCGCCTTACCGTTCCTATTCAGGAAGGCGATCAAGAACACGAAGATATATGCGAAGATCAAAGAGCTGCTCTCGAATGTGGTCAACGGACTGAAATCCGTCCTGAAGCTGGAGCACAAGGGACTCTTCATCCTCTACTCCATCCTCATCTTCGTCGGCTACTACTTCATGTTCTACCTCTGCTTCTTCGCTTTCGACTATACGGAGAACCTGAGCATGCTCTGCGGACTATCCGCTTTCGTCATGGGTAGCCTCGGCATCATCGCCCCGGTACAGGGAGGTCTGGGCGCATGGCACGTCCTGGTAATCGGGACCCTCGTCATCTATGGTGTATTCGAAGACCAAGCCTGCTCATTCGCTCTCTTGGTTCACGGTTCTCAAACCCTTATGCTGATCTCTGTGGGCCTACTTGCCATGTTACTCATGTTCTACTTCAACAAGAAAAAAACGAAAGCATGACCAACAAAGAGATAGAGACACTCTACAGGGAGCTATGCGCACACGTGACGGAGAAGAGGCTCAAACCTGCGCTTGACTGCTTGCACACATTGCTGGAAATCAGGCAATCGGGCGACATGACGGACGAATGTCGCCGTCTGGAGACAACCTATCAATACATGCTTCAATACGCCCTCTCGGGCACGAAAGACAAGGACCAAAAGAAGATATACGACCAACTGCGGACGGACATCCTGGAGTTGGCGGACCGCCTGCGGGAAGGCATATTCACCCAAAATGCGAGCAACTACCTCTATAGCAAGAAAAAAGATTTGGGAAGGCCTAGCCTACCCGACGCCGACGAGGTGAGGACGCGTCTCTCCGCAGAAAACATGAAACTACTGGCCCAATCATTGGGAAGCAACCGGGAAGCCCTCCGCCAAAGGGAAACGTACGCCAACCGTCTATTCGACCTCATCTGGCTAAATGACAAAATGACGGAAGGGGAAGCCATCGAAGTCAGCGACCTATGCACCGACGAGGACATCTATTGGGGAGAGCAATGCCTCCTCGTCTCCGCAGTGACCATCAGTCTGCTCCGCATCTTCGACGAGCGGAAATTCCTGATCCTCATAGACGCCTATGAACTGAACCCGTCCGAACAGGTCAGACAGAGAGCCATCATCGGCTTCGTGATCTGCGCCTACCTATACAACAGCAGGCTCCCACTCTACTCCAACCTCCATGAACGCACACTCATCTGGGCGAAAGGACAAGGCGTGAGCGAAAACATACAGGAGATCTTCCTGCAGATTATCCGTGGCAAAGAGACGGAAAAGATCACCCAAAAGATAAAAGAGGTCATCCTCCCCGAAATGGAGAAGATCACCCCGCTCATCAAACAGAAACTGAAGCTGGACGAGCTGATGAACTCTGGGAAACCCTCGGCGGACGCCAACCCTGAGTGGCAAGAGATGATGGATAAGAAGGGCATCACCGACAAGATACAGGAACTCTCCGAAATGCAAATGGAAGGATCCGACGTGTTCCTAGGCACATTCAAGGAGATGAAATCATTCAGTTTCTTCGATGAAACCGCCAATTGGTTCAGGCCCTTCGACACCAACTCGAACATACCGGACTTCTTCGTTGGTGGCATGGCGGAATCGCTCTTCCACAGCGCATTGAGCAGTCCGATCTTCTGCGACTCGGATAAATACTCCATGGTAATCGGACTCAACCACTTGCCCGACGACCAAAAGAAGGCGATGAGCCAATCCTTCAAAGAGGAGGCGGAACAACTGCAAGACCTCAGGGAAAGCCAAGCCTTGCCTAACGGGGACACAAGCCCCGGAATCATCGGGAAGCAATACCTGCATAACCTCTACCGGTTCCTGAAATTGGGACGGCACAAGGAGGATTTCATCGACATATTCAAGCTAAAGCTACTCCTGCACAAGTCTTTTTACCTCCAGGAGTTATCCGGCAAGGAGAATATACTGCGCGCCATGGGCGAGCTCTATTTCAAGAAAGAATTCCACGAGGAGGCGAAAAACATCTTCGTTCTGCTACTCGACAGCCAACCCAACAACGCCGAACTGCTGCAGAAGTGCGGGTACTGTCTCCAAAAAGAGGGTAACTACGAAGAGGCGTTGCCCTACTACGAAAAAGCCGACACCATCAAGACAGGCAACGTATGGACCATCAAGAGAATTGCCGCCTGTCACCGCAACATGCGCCACACGGAGCAAGCGTTGCGCTACTTCAGGGAAGCGGAGCGTCTCAACCCAGACGATCTGAACACCCAGCTGAACATCGGGCACTGCCTGCTCGAAATGGAGAAATACGAGGAGGCGCTCAACGCTTTCTTCAAGGTGGAATACCTCTCCAGCAACAACGAGAAGGTGTGGAGACCCATCGCATGGTGCGCTTTCGCCATCGGAAAATTGGAGCAGGCGGAGAAATATGCTACAAAGACGAAGGAAGAGCAACGTGACCAGCACGACTGGATGAACATCGGGCACATAGCCCTCTGCTTAGGGAAAATCGATGAAGCCGTCCGCTGCTATTCAGAGAGCATCAAAAAATTAGGTGGCGACAGCAAACGATTCGCCGAGATGCTGGAGGAAGACAAAGAATTGCTGCTGAAGAACCAGGCGGATGAAAACCTATTGCCGCTGGTCATCGACCAAGCCTACTTCAAGGCGGAGAAAAAACAATGATTTTTTCTTGTTTAATCACACTCATTTTACTATATTTGAAACAATTACTTAAACAAAATGGCCTAAGGTATGTGGACAATAAAAAAAACACTCATCTTGCTGCTTCTTTCGCTCGGAGCAATATACGTAAACGCAAACGTGAAATACATGACGATTGAGCAGAAAAACGGAGAGAGGCTCAGTTTCCTTCTTGCGGACAATCCCGAGATTACATACAATGAAGAGAAGCAATTGGTTGTGAACGGCAATGCGGAGACGAGTTTCGTCCTCAGCGATGTAAAGAACTACCATTTCACTGAAAACGACGAGACGTCCAAAACGGATGTGAAAAACACGACTTCGGTTGGGTTACGCATCATCAGCATGGACAATCAAACGATTCGGATTGAGAACGCCCCCGCATCCGCTATTATCAGGATCACAGATATGAATGGTATTTCCTGGAAGAGCACCACCGTCGATAATACAGGAACCGCCACAATCAGCCTACCCCAGTCACAAGGAGTCTATGTGCTTTCCGTTGGCAACCAATCCATTAAAGTCATCAGAAAATAAACATTCAAAGGAATCCCATGAAAAAAATCATACTAACAATATTATCAATGGCGTCGCTGGTCTTACCTGCGAATGCAGTTACAAACATGTACGTGGAGCAGACCGATGGAACCATCACTCCTTATAATGTGGAAACCATTGATGAAGTATACTATGCCGAAACTGAATCGGAAACCGGTAAGATCGGGAACCATGCCTACGTTGACCTTGATCTCCCTAGTGGCACATTGTGGGCAACGTACAACATAGGAGCGGACAATCCATCCGAGACGGGAGACTACTATTCATGGGGAGAAGTAGAAACAAAAGAAGATTACAGTAAAGAAGAGTACAAATGGGGAGTATCACCTAAAATAACCAAGTATTGTGATCTTTCGGACAATGGAGAGTATGACGGGAAAAAGCAATTGGATTCCGAAGACGATGTGGCCACAGTCAAGTGGGGAAGCGAATGGCGAATGCCAACAGAAGAGGAAATAACAGAATTGATTGCCGGATGTGAATGGGAATGGACCAATGACTATAACACCAGTGGCGCAGCTGGGATGCTTGGCACAAGTAAAAAAAATGGGAACTCCATTTTCTTAATCGCCGCAGGATATCGTGACTATCAGAACATCTACTGTATCGATGAAAATTCCTATCAGAGAGAAGGTTATTATTGGTCGAATACGCTGACTTGGTATAGTTATAGTAATAACGATGCTCAAACTATCACAATCTACGAAAAGGAAAACCCCGAATACCAACAAACAGATTTAATTCTTACGGAACAAAGCAAACGTCATCTTGGGATTAGCGTTCGGGCAGTCGTCGCAAAAAAATAGATCATAAGAAAAGTGAACGATTACCTATGACTCTCACAAAGGCGTAGACCTTTAAATAATATGGAGACAAAAACATTTGCAATAACAAAAAAGACAAACTAACATGAAGAAACTTTCTCTTTCTTTATTTATTATACTCGCACTCGCGTTTACAATAAGTGCCGCCACAGGTATGATCGTCAAAAAGAAGGACGGATCCACCTCGCACTACAATATTGGAACTGTAAAAAGAGTCTATTACGAGGAAATTCCGGATTCCATTTTCCAAGGGGTGAGTGTCACTGGGGTAATGGGTGGCTATACTTATGTGGATTTGGGATTACCCAGCGGTACCATGTGGGCCACCTATAATGTGGGAGCCACTAAGCCAACAGAAGCCGGAAATTATTTTTCTTGGGGAGAAACAGACCCCACACCCGAAATTGAGACATGGAGTAACTACAAATGGTGTTACTTCTCAGAATACAGAAAAAACAACGGATGTTTTGGATATATCATGACTAAATACTCTGTAGGATGCAGTCAAAGTTATTATGACCCCTGTTACGACGAGCCAGACGATATAACCAGACTAGAGGGAAGTGATGATGCCGCCGTAGTCAATTGGGGCAAGGGATGGCGCACACCTACGGAAAGAGAACAAAAGGAATTGACAGATTATTGTGACTGGACTTGGATAGAAAACTTCAACGGCAGTAATATGGCGGGGAATTTAGGCGTTTCCAAACGTAACGGTAAAACTATTTTCCTACCTGCCCTCCGCGACCCATACCAAACCTATGAAGAAGAACATGATGGTTACTACTGGTCGTCCTCGCTTGATGGTTCAAGATGTTTCGACACAGACGCAAAATGTATACGAGTCAAAGAGGGATACGTTGGCCATTTCTGTTACCTCGGGCGATACTCAAAATGCAACATACGTGCCATATTTGTACCTAAAAATGAATGATGTCGAGAATTGCCACCCACTAAAACGTTCAAAAGCAACTTCGAATTATTTGAAATATAGTAAGTCACAGAGTTTTTTTCAAGTCAACGGATTTGATTTTGTTTCTTTGCGGTCAAAAAATGATGTCATTCTTTGATGGGAATCTCTTCAACTCCGCACCTTCGTGAAAGAAAAAACGCTCACAGAGAAAAAGAGTTCGCAAAGAAGGGAGGATCCTACTAATCCCACAAAAAGCCCTAAGGCATCCATACTATTAAATTTTAAACTCGTCCATTTTTTTGGACACTAGTGTAGAATATATAATGGATTGGGATTATACCGCTTATTTTTTAGTCCTATAGATCAGCGTCGAACAATTCTCCGGCACGAACACCTCCCTCGCATAACGACGCACATCCTCAGGAGAGACTTTCCTGTAATTCATCACATCCTCATACAGCAGGTTCGCATCGCCCAACAATTCGTAATAGGCGAGGTTATTCGCACGTTTCAGCAAGGTCATATTATCCATCAGATAGGAAGACTCATACTTGTTCTTCAACTTCTCCAACTCCTGTTCAGGGACCAATTCGTCACGCAACAGGCGCAACTCCTCGTCAAAGGCCTGCTCCGCCTGCTCGAACGTGGTGTTTTCGGACAACAGGCCCGCCATGTAGAATAGTCCCGTCTCGATATCGCCTGAGATATATGCGCTCAGCTCGGTGAAAAGGGGATTTTCCTTCACATACTTACGGTAAAGACGGGAAGAATTACCATTGGATAACACGTCGGAAATCAGGTCAGTTGTGTAATAGTCCGCTTCCCGTCTGCCACAGACATGGAAGACCTTATAAAGCATATTAGCGGGCACATTGCGCTCCACCTCCAAGCGTCTAGGCTCGGTCTGCTTCGGCTCCGGCGGAATCGCACGCACCCGCACATCCCTGCGGGGGATATCGCCGTACCACTTCTCCACCAAGCGTTTCGTCTCCTCGAAAGAGATATTGCCGACGACGGATAGTATAGCGTTATTCGGAGCATAATGCGAGAAAAAGAACGAGCGGACCTCTTCCAGCGTAGCGTTCTCGATGTGCGACAACTCCTTGCCAATCGTCGGCCAAGCGTACGGATGTTGCTTGAAGGCCATGCCCCGCACCAAGTGGGACAAATCACCATAAGGTTGGTTGAGGTTACGTTGCTTGAACTCCTCGCAGACCACATTTCGCTGGACATCCAAGCTCTTTTGGCTGAAATCGAGGCTCAGCATACGGTCCGACTCCAACCAAAAGCCCACCTCCGCATTGCAGTCGGGCAACATCAGGTAATAATTCGTGAAGTCGTTGCAGGTCCAGGCGTTGTTCTCTCCGCAAGCCCGTTGCACAGGGTCGTCGTACGAAGGGATATGCACGGATCCACCGAACATCAGATGCTCGAAAAGATGGGCGAAACCAGTATGGTCAGGATGTTCATCCTTAGACCCGACATCATACAACGTATTGATAACCACCATCGGCGAAGTAGTGTCCATCAAGTGCACCACCCTCAACCCATTATCCAGCACAAACTTATTGATCGACATAATACCCTTCTATTTCTTGTAGACATACAGCTGTCCCATCTCATACTTGCGGACCACAACCTCCTCGTTTTTCTCGATGAAACCGTTCTCCGCAACCGCATCGAAGATCTCTCCGTCCACGCTCACCTTACCCGCAGGGCGCAAATCCGTATGGCACACACCGATCTTACCCGCCATCGCATTCAGCGACACATCGTTGCTCACATAGCCATCCTCCTTATCCTGCGACTTAGTCAACGCAAGGTTCTTGAATATGCCATCCGTACCGATTTTCGAGGTGAGGTAAACAACTAAGGCGAACGAACCCAACATCGAAGCTAGCACAGTGGCCATAGCCTTCGTGAAAGCCCCGGAAGTCACCCCGCCGAAATCGAACACGTCATTCGGCAAAAGGCTCAACGTAAGTCCGCCGATGATAAACACGATACCCATGATACCAGCCACACCAAAGCCCGGAATCACGAATATTTCCAGCAGTAGCAAGACGATACCCGTCAGGAAGAGGATAGCCTCCCAAACGTCCAGCAGACCATCCATGTAGAGCGGTGCGAAATAGAGCAAGCCCGCCACGATGGAAGCCAACAAGGCGAAACCGATACCCGGAGTCTGCATCTCGAAATAGATACCACCAATGATAATCATGATCAAAATGCCCTGAAAGACAGGATTCATCAGGAAGCCGAGCAGTTTATCGAAGGCTGTCGCCTTGTAGGAAGTCAATTCATAATCCTCCACTTGGAAAGCCTCCCCAATGATTTGCGGAATAGAGTTATAAATACCCTCGCAATAACCATTCTGGCGAGCCTCATTGGCAGTGAAGGTCAGGATACGGGTAGAATCCACGATACCTGGCACCACCACCCGCTCATCCACCATCGCCTCTGCGATGTGAGGGTCACGGAACCAAACCTCGACCGTATCACCATCCACGACCTTCTTTATTTTTCCGTGGCTCTCCGCCGTGGAACGTATCGTGGAGCGCATATACGACTGGTATTTATCAGGCATTTTCTCCCCGTTCTCGTTCACCACCGTCGCCGCACCGATATTACCACCCGTCCTCATATAGATACTATCACAGGCGATAGAAATCAGTGCACCCGCGGAAGCCGCATTATTATCGATGAAAACGTAGACAGGGATCTCACAATTCAGTATCAACGTGCGCATGGAGTCCGCATAATCCACCAATCCACCGTAAGTATTCAGATGGAGGAAGATACCATCCACATGAAGCGACCGGGCCTCCGCCACACCATTCTTCAGATAAATCCAACTCGTGCTACCTATCTCGTCAAAAATCTTGATTTCATGGTACTTTTTCGCACCAAAAGAACTGAAGCTGGAGAGCATTAACCCCAGCCCAATCAATATGAATCCTAAAAATTTCCTCATATCCTAATCGATAAAAACTATTCATCATCATTCGCCCCCTTCAGCCTCAATACACAAGCTGAGCGGGAAGGTAAATAAAGCAACAGCCACTCCTTGCCATCCGGGCGGGGAGCATCCCCCTGCAACGTGAAATGGTTTTGGGAATCATCAACAAGCCCGAAGCCACCAAACTCCTTGTCATCCGTGTTGAGCACCATCTCATATTCGCCCGCCTCCGTGAGGATACCATAGTCCGAGAAAGACTTGTACGGGTGAAAATTGAACACAAAGACCAAGTCCTTGCGCCGGAAAGCCAACACTTGGTCGTCCGACTTATCCCACAACTCAATCAGTTTAGACTCCTCAAACTTACGGGAGTCACGCACCAGCTTGATCATCTTCTTGTCGAAATCGCCCAAATACTTGTATTTGAGGTCGGTATCATCCACCAGATGCCACTGTCTACGCGCATATTTGTACGACCAGCCATTCCCCTCACGAGGGAAATCAATCCATTCAGGGTGACCGAATTCATTGCCCATGAAGTTCAGGTATCCCCCATTGATAGTAGCCAGCGTAATCAATCGTATCATCTTATGCAAGGCGATGGCGCGGTCCACCATGTACGACGAATCGAACAAGCGAGACATATGCCAATACATATCAGCGTCCGCCAGTCTGAAAATCAATGTCTTATCACCCACCAACGCTTGGTCGTGGCTTTCGGCGTAACTGATCACCTTCTCGTCGCCACGTCGGTTCGTCAAGGTCCAGAGGATATGACCCGGCTTCCAGTCCTCGTCCCTGCACTCCTTGATGATCTTAATCCAGAAATCAGGAATACCCATGGCAAGGCGATAATTAAAGCCCATTCCACCGTCACTAATCTTGGCGGCCAAACCAGGCATACCGCTCACATCCTCCGCTATGGTGATGGCACGAGGATTCACCTCATGGATCAGATGGTTCGCCAACGTAAGGTAACAGATGGCGTCACCATCCTGATTAGGACTATAATAATCCGAATAATCCGAGAAGGAGGTACCCATCCCATGATCAAGGTACATCATGGAGGTGACCCCGTCGAAACGGAACCCGTCGAAATGGAACTCATCCAACCAATACTTGCAGTTCGATAACAAGAAGTGGATCACCTCATTCTTCGCATAATTGAAGCAGTAGGAGTCCCACTGGCGATGCTCGCCGCGCCCCCCTTCATGGAAATACTGGTAGCGGGTGCCATCCAAGCATCCAAGTCCCTCATTCTCGTTCCTCACCGCATGGGAATGAACCAGGTCCATAATGACGGAGAGGCCCATCTCATGGGCAGTATCGATCAACTCCTTCAACTCGTCGGGCGTACCGAAACGGGAGGATGGAGCAAAGAAACTGGAGACATGATAGCCGAACGACCCATAGTAAGGGTGTTCCTGTATGGCCATGATCTGCACGCAGTTATAACCGTCCGCCACGATACGGGGCAAGACATTATCCTTGAATTCACGGTAGGTGGAGACCCTCTCCGCCTCGCCCGCCATACCCACATGCGACTCGTAAATCAGCAGCGGGGAGACAGACGGTTTGAACCGCTTGATCTTAAACTTATAGGGTTTCTCGGGCGACCAAACCTGAGCGCTGAATACCTTTGTCTCATCATCCTGAACCACTCGATTGGCCCAAGCAGGAATCCGCTCGCCACAGCCACCCTCCCAGTAGACCTTCATCTTATACAAGTCGCCATGCTTCATGGACTCCTCCGGCAACTCCAATTGCCACACCCCGTTCTTCAACGGTTTCAACTGGAACTCCTTCGTTTCCCGCCAGCCGTTGAAATCACCCACCAGGAAAATAGCAGTCGCATTAGGAGCCCACTCACGGAAGACCCATTTCTTCGCCTCGTGATGCAAACCGAAATAGAGGTAGCCAGATGCGAAATCAGACAAGGACTGGGACGGCCCGCACAATTCAGAGAGCCGTTTCATATAATATTTATACCTACCGACAATAGCGTCTTGGTAAGGCTTCAACCACAAATCGTTCTTAATCAACCTTAGCATTTCCATAACAATAGATTATACGTTGTCAGTGTAAAAGTAACAAATTAATCGGAATGGACGATATGATTAGGAATCATTTTCTCATAAAAAATATCAAGGAATTACGAGATGGCACGCACAGTCGTCCGCATATATCTAAAAACATCGATGGAATCGCCCAATAATCAGAAATTAACGTGCACGCCAAAGCGCACACCCCTCTTGTCCACATCCTCATGCTCCTTGTACGTCAATCGCCACACATAATCAACACGAAAGACCTTGAAGATATTCTCCACGCCAACGCTCACCTCCATGTATGGACGATCATCCATCCTGTACGTGCCAGCCGGGAAAGCGAACAAACCAGCCGGATTATCCGAACGGACAGGGTCATTCCGTTTATCCAGCCCTCCCCATAGACCCCTGAACGCAAAGACCTCCCTCAACTGCAGCTTGCGTATCACAGGGATTCTATTCAGCACAAGGCCATTCATGTAATACGTCACGTACCAAGAGAGTGATTGGTCGTTGATGAACTCGACAGGGTCCATCAAGTTGAACTCCTCATTATCAATAAAATATGAAGAAGATGCAATCGGAATATCCAACAAAGTATAAGGCACTTTATCCCAGACCTTCACCCCCTTCAGGAGGAAGTCCACATAGCCAAAATAAGAGAACCACATCCTTTTCTCGAATCCCAGCTCAGTTTTATTGCACGTGTAGTCAGACCCCAAGTAGCCATCCAAAGCGACGGAATGGGAGAGCGTCAATATCGGCACCTCCTTGTTCAATGTGAAACGATGCAGTCTGGATTGATAGAATTTTTCTTTCGGGGCGAAACGGAAAGAGAGCCTTAACGTTCCCATGGAATAGTTGTCACAATCGGACAAAACGCCCATTCCATCGTATTTTTGGAAGTTGGTCAGGAACGTGGAGTACGAAGTCTTGTAATTGAGATGCGCACTCATCGAAAAGCCAGAATGATACTCACGACGGTAAGAGAGACCTGCGTCCCTAGCGTAAATCGCGTCACGATCATCCGAACGGCTGAACAAAGAACTGATCGCATTACCACCCACCGTACTATAATTCTCATCACCCACCTTATCCACATCATACCGACAATAAGCCGTCAAGGAATGGACAGGGAACTCCACATGATATTTTTCCTTTTCGTTGAAGGAATACTCGATGGACCCCATACCCTTTGGACGTTTATCCTTAAAACCATAAGCAGCGTAAGCGGAGAGGAAGAAATGCTTGTCGAACTCAGCGGTCGTTTCACCCCCGAAACGGAGACGGAACCCCTCCAAATCATTCGCTGAAATCATGGAAAAGACAGGTCCGATGTCAAATTGGCTTCCCTCCTTCTTCGTCGGTATGAAATTATTGGTGCAAATCTTCACGAAGCCCTCCGTAAATCGATAGACGGGCACATGGCGTAGTTCACGCATCAAAAGGCTCGTGCGTGCCTCCTGCTCGGAAAGTGGCGCATATCGGAGCGAGTCCCACTCCGCAGCCGACGTCTTACGTGCGGACGATTCATCCACCACAGGGTCAGGGAAATCGAAGACCGGCAAGTCAGGCTTCTCGAACGAATAATTCCGATAAGCGTTCAGTCGCTCGCCATAGACACGGGGAGCAGCCGGCACAAAGAATGCGGCACTGACAAAATCCTTTGTGAGCAAGCACGTTCCATCCTGGGCATAATCGAAATCCTGGTCGAAGCTCATGCTTTCGATGAAGTTCAGATTAATATTCCTCGGCAGACTGAAATGCGCCCTTTTCACCGCATAAGAAGAGTCCAACGCCACATACAAACTACCGGAGAAACCGTACGCCTCGGTCGTGTGGGGTGTGAAGGCGATGTTCACGCAGCGTACCCCATTGATTTCCAACGTATCCAAGGCAAAAAACTTGTAAAAGGCAGGGGCGACATTAGACAATGGACTCACGAAATGGGTAGAGAGCAAGACAATATCGTTTTCGAAGATATCGACCCCCTTCAAGTACTCATCGAACATATTTTGGACCCCGTCCTGAGGAAGTAATTCATCGATTCCATCGAATTTTTTCGCATGAATGACCGTACGTTGCCGTTCGGGGGAAGACTGCCAATAGAGTGTCGACGCAACCTCACGTAGCCCGAGAGGAAGGATAGAACGCCCCTTCTGCGTGGTATCGATATGGTCATACAGAAAACCGAAACGTTTGTTCAGCAGTCCGAACTTGCCCGCCTCGAAGCCATTCCAGGCATACGTAATCTTCTGATACTTATCACACTGATAATATGCATGGTTAGTAATCGCTATCCGATCCTTATTCTCTATCACCTTACGGACCAGTTCTAGGGCCGGATTGTTTTTCTTGGAGTAACGTTGCTTCTTACGTTTCGAAACGACCACCTCATCGAGGAAATAATCATCCTCCTTCAGATCCACTTTCAGTGTCTTTCGCTTCCCATCCGCATTCACATAGATTTTCTTATCCTTATACCCCATCATGGAGAAAACCAAATAGCCTGATTCCTCGGTGGATAGGGAAAAAGTACCATTCTTATCGCAAGCGGTTCCCACATCCGTACTCTCGAAATAGACTGCCGCATAAGGAAGAGTCTCCTTGGTAAGGGAATCACGCACGACACCACCGACCTCCGTCTTCTCCGCGAACGACTCCACCCAACCGAGCAGGCACAAAAGGAAAACGACACCTACATTTCTACGGGCAACAAGGATTGAATTCATAATATTCAGAAAATAAACATTTTACCATCTATGGCGAAATCCGTCGCCTCGAATACGCCCTTCGCCTCTTCCAGCAAAGGGAGCGGGTCATCATATCTCGCCGAATAATGTCCGATAATCAGACGTTTCACATTCGCCATCTTAGCGATGGTAGCCGCCTGAAGTGCGGTGGAATGCATCGTTTTCTTCGCAGCAGGCAAGTCCTGGTGCAAAAAGGTGGCTTCGTGGAAAAGGCAATCCACCCCCTCGATATGCGACAGGAACTTCTCCGTATAAGCCGTGTCGGAACAGTAAGCGTAACTCTTCGAAGGCGTAGGATCGCTCGTCAACTGACGGTTGGGGATCAGTTCACCCTCCTCCGTCAGGAAGTCCGCTCCCCGCTTGATCAGGGGAATCTGGGCGATCGGTATATGAAAATATTTCACCATTTCACCGTCAATATGCCGCTCCTTCTCATGCTCCTTGAAGAGGAAACCGGAAGCACGGACCGAATGTTTCAGCGGAAATGTTTTGACAGACAATGATTTGTCATCGTATATCACCTCCGATTCTGTCGGTGAAAAGGGCACAAAATGAACATTGAACGACAAACCTTTGCAGAAGTAAGCAATCAACGGACGCAGTAGTTGCTCCAATTCAGGATAGGAATGGACATAGACATCAGAAGTACGTCCCTGCGTGTCCAACGTAGAGATGAGCCCCACCAGCCCGAAACAGTGGTCCCCATGGAGGTGCGAGATGAAGATATGGTTCAATCGGGAGACACGCACCCCGTAACGGCGTACCTGATGCTGGGTTCCCTCCCCACAATCGATCATAAAGACCTTCTCCCTCAGGGAAAGCACCTGGGAAGGATGGGAAAACTTCTTCGTCGGCACCGCCGAACCAGCCCCTAATATCTGTAACTGAACGTTTTCCAATGCATTACACAATTAATAAAATGATTCATGGAAGACCATGAACCACTTACACATAAAGTCCGCAGAATCAAACAATTGCGGTCACACAAGAACAGGAGAGCCCCCTATTCACCCACAAAAATAGCCATAAAAACAGAGAGATGAAACCATTTCACACTTTTTAGCACTTCCGCACAGGGCTCTTCCTTTTAGACAATGCAAAAGACCACAAATCCTCACGGAAAGAAGTGTTCACGGAGTTTGATGCGAAATGATCACATCATCAATAACTGCAAATAGTAAATCATAAATCGTCAAACAGTAAATACAACAAATGTAACCGCCCTCCACAAAGCGCAAAATAAAGGCGAAAGCACTTTCCTATTTCGAATTATTCATGCTAACTTTGCCAAAAATTTGAAACGATTCACGGATAATTTAACTTGCAGATCCATTCAAAAGAGATATATTCGCGGATGTTTCCTGACAAATTAACTGACAGACATGTATAAAAGAATTGTTATTTCGGCAGTTTTCACCGCACTTTATGCGGCACTGTCCTTTGCGAAAGTATCCATCAGCGAGCTCTCGACTTGCAATTATTCGTCCTTCATGAATAGGGACAACTTCAACTTCTCCAATTATATCGAATTCACCACAGACAAAGACTCCGTTAACATGAACGGATACCTGATTATCCATTACGGCAAGCAGGCGGTCAAAGGGAAACTCATCGAGCGTTGGAGATGGAGGGTGGACAAAGACTGGCAAATCGGTCCCAACACCGTCCTTTGGTTGGACGACACGAAGAAAGACTCCCACGCGGACTACAAACTGGACGCTGACGGAGGAGCCATCGTACTCTACGAGGGAGGAACAATCGTAGACTCCATCCACTACGAGAAGATGGAGGTAAACCTATCATTCGGGCGAACCAACGCAGGAATTGGCTACATGTCACCCACACCCGGACTACCGAACACGAAAGCATACAAAGACATCAACTCTTGCAGATGCTCCGCTCCCACCTTCAGCCACAAGGGAGGCGTCATGGACGAGCCATTCCTACTCTCCATCGAAGGAGACGGTAACATATACTACACCACCAACGGTTCGGAACCAACCTTGGAGAATGGCACCCTCTACACCGAGCCCATCTACATCGACAAGAACTCTAGCATACGGGCAAAAACATTCACGGACAGCCTGATACCGAGCAAAACAACCACTGCGACCTACCTCGTAAACGACGAAGCGCACGACAGCCTAGGATTCTCCATACCCGTTGTATCCATCACCGTAGACTCCACATTCTTCTATGACGACTCACTGGGCATCTACGTCACCGGGAAAAACGGGAAACGAGGAGAGAAAGACTGCACAGCAGGCAAAGCCAACTACAACCAAGAATGGAAACGCCCCATCAACTTCGAATATATCGTGGATGGACAAACGGTCGTCTGCCAAGAACTGGAAGCGAAAGTGGAAGGAGGATGCTCCAGAAAGGAAAAGTTGAAAACGCTCTCCCTCAAAGCAAGCAAGAAAACAGGGAAGGACTCCATCGACTACCATTTCTTCTCTTCCAAACCTAATATCATCCACAAAAACATATATCTACGGAATGGTGGCACAGCCTATTCCAAAGTACGTTTCAGGGACGGATTGATGCAGACCCTAGCCATCGGCATGAACATCGACTACCAAGCCTTCCAGCCCGTAGCCTACTACATCAACGGAGTCTACCAAGGATTCATGGACCTGAACGAGCGAACCAACTCAGACTACGTCGAGGCCAATTACGGAATCGATGAAGAGGACATCGACCTCATCACCCTATCCGACCAGTTAGGCATCCGAGCAAGCTCAGGAGACAAAAACGCCTACAACGATCTGACAAGCACATTGCAGAACACCAACCCAAATGATTCCGTCACCCTATACGAAAGGGCCTGCGGACGAATGGACATGGACGAATATGTGGACTATCAAGTATTCCAACAATTCATCGTCAACACCGATTGGCCAGGCAACAACACGAAAATCTGGAAAGAAAAAGAGAACGGCAAGTTCCGATGGATACTCCTCGACACAGATTTCGGGCTGGGTCTTCCCGGATACGAATATTTGGGTGGAGCCTCCAAAAACATGATAAACTGGTGCGCTGGAATAAAATCCAAGCAATGGGCCAACAGCGCAAGCTGGATGACACTCATTTTCAGAAGCCTATATCCTAATAGGTTCTTCAAGAAAAAATTCATGACCAAATTCCTCATCCACCTCTCCACCACCTTCGCCCCACAACGGATCGAAGCGGTATTCGACAGCATTTCAGCCCTTGTGGACAAGGAATACCAGATATCATTCAACGGGAAAACAGGAGAGTCGGAGACCTACTCCATGCGTATATTCGCACTGAACCGCCACAAATACATATACGGGCATCTGCAAAACTATGTCGGGGGAGGTGACACAGTCAGCCTACAACTGGCATCCGAGATGAAAGAGGCCCAACTATATTTCAACGGAGAACCCATCACAGCGTACGACGGCAAATACTTCTCCAACTATGAACTGGAGCTCAACGCCATACCGCCACAAGGCTATGAACTGGACAAATGGGTCATCACGTGCGACACAATCGGTGAAGTCGCTTTCGACACGCTGGATCCAAGGAACAAACTACCAGGGTACCTGGTGACCAAACTCCGATCCGGAGGAAAGATCACGGCTACCTTCCGACCAATCGGAGAGCCTAAGCCAGAGAGCAAGCCGACACTCGTCATCAACGAGATATGCACCTCCAGCAACGCACTCTCCAAGAACCCGGGGCCTGACGGGAAATACTCGGATTGGATAGAGATCTACAACTACGGAGAGGAGAGCTACGACTTGGCCAACTATACCCTCTCCATCGTAGGAACAGACTCGAAAACACTCAAACAATCAACGATCCCAGTAGGATACGAACAGACCATCATACGTCCGAAAGAACACAAAGTCCTTTGGGCGAACGGAGACAGCCTCATAGGGCCATCCAGCCTCAACTTCGCCATCAACAAGGACAGCCTATACACCATCTGTCTATCCCGCAACGATACCGACCACATCGATTGTGTGGAGCTTGTGGCCCTGCAGACCAACGAATCCTACGCAAGAGAGATAGACAGTTCGTCGAATTGGGTCATCTACAACATCGACCCGCTGGAGCTCAACCCTACGCCAGGCAAGAAGAACGGAGAGAAGGACACGACCGGTGTGGACAACACCCTCGCCGACCTCATGTCACTCTCCCTCTACCCTAACCCGGCCAGCCAACAAATCCACATCCAGGCATCCGAGCCGATGGAACAAGTCATATTCTATGACATAACAGGCAACCAACTCCTGTGCCTTCGCCCGAAAGAGCGACAAGTATCACAGGAAATCTCCTCCTGGGCAAAGGGGTTGTACCTCATCGAAATTATCACAGACAAGAAATCGGGCATACTCAAATTCCTGAAAAAATAAACATTTATACTCTCACTTCAGGAATTTGGAAAAGCTCTTCGTGAGGCGCGGGAAATTTTTCTGCGCCTCTTTTATATATTTAGCGAAAACCACTTGTTTCGTTCAAAAAAATGACGTAATTTCGCACCTAATTTAGGTGTGCAAGATTTACAAACCTAACAAACTGAAATTAAACAGTATACATAAGAAACCAATTATAAAATAGACGAAAAAATGGATCAAGTATCAGCCCGTTTAGCGGCCTTATCACCATCAGAGACGCTTGCCATGTCGCAAAAGAGCCAAGAATTGCGCGCACAAGGCATAGATGTAATCAACTTAAGTGTAGGAGAACCAGACTTCAACACACCCAAGCACATCAAAGCGGCTGCGCAGAAGGCCATCGACGACAATTTTTCATTCTACTCCCCAGTGCCAGGCTATATGCCTCTTAGAAAAGCTATCGCGGAGAAGTTGAAGAAAGAGAACGGTTTGGACTTTGACCCAAGCCAAATCGTCTGCTCAAACGGTGCGAAACAAGCGGTTTGCAACGCTATCCTCAGCCTCGTCGGACCAGGTGACGAGGTGATCGTGCCTGCCCCTTACTGGGTAAGCTACGTAGAGATGGTGAAGTTGGCCGAAGGTACCAATGTGATCGTAAAGGCAGGTTTGGAGCAAAACTTCAAGATCACTCCTGCTCAATTGGAAGAGGCTATCACCCCTAAGACTAAGTTGTTGATCCTTTGCTCTCCTTCCAACCCTACCGGAAGCGTTTATTCCAAAGAGGAGTTGAAGGGATTGGCTGAGGTGATCGGCAAACACCCTAATATGTTCGTCCTCGCCGACGAAATCTACGAGCACATCAACTACGTGGGCAAACACGAGAGCATCGCTCAATTCCCTGAGGTGAAAGATCACGTGATCATCGTGAACGGTGTATCCAAGGGTTATGCGATGACGGGTTGGAGATTGGGTTGGTTGGCCGCTCCGAAATGGATCGCCAGCGCTTGCAACAAACTCCAGGGACAATATACATCCGGACCTTGCTCCATCGCTCAAAAAGCGGCTGAGGCTGCTTACACGGGCGACCAAAGCAGCGTGGAGACCATGCGCCAGGCTTTCGAGCGCAGACGTGACCTCGTCGTTAAGATGGCGAGCGAGATCTCCGGCTTCAAGGTGAACAAACCGGACGGCGCCTTCTACATCTTCCCTGAGTGCGATTCTTACTTCGGCAAGAAGACTCCTAAGGGCGACGTGATCAAAAGTGCGGCTGACCTCGCCATGTACCTCTTGGTGGACGGCCACGTGGCTTGCGTGGGCGGTGGCGCCTTCGGTGCTCCGAACTGCATCCGTATGTCTTACGCCACTTCCGAGGAAAACCTCACCGAGGCGTTCAAACGTATCAAAAAAGCATTGGACATCCTGAAATAAAGGATGTTCCGACAATAGAGCAAGAGGGTGTATCACAATGGTATACCCTCTTTTTTCATCACAATATATCCCCTTAAAATCCGTAGAACTATGATGAAGCACAAGAAACAATTACTCCTCAGTCTGTGGCTCCTTTTCAGCCTGACATGCGCCGCAAACATGCCGGCACCTCATACATTTACGACAAGTCCCCAAGTGATCATAGTTCCCAACGACGATGAAGAGTATATAATCGGTTACTACGACGGGGGAAAAACGACCTCCGACTTCACATTCAGCCAAGCGACTGATTATAAAGTAAAAGACACATCATTTTCAGTCACAGACAGCACAGGCAAAATCATATGCCCGAGCATCTGTCACAACAGCGGGGACACCTTGATCATAGACCTAAACAAGGCGGAGGATAGGGATTCGTCCGCAAGCACAGACTGCATATTATGGTATTGGGATAGCCAGGAGCAGCACTGGGGAAATTCTGACATTACAGAGAAGAATATAGCTGCACCAGAGGTAGAGAACCTGCCCCAAGAAGAGGATTTCCAAAAATCAGGAGAGGACTTGCGGCGGGAAATCATAGCGGAATTCAAAGCCTGCGACACTTCCCAACTCATCCGGGCAAAAGGGAAAAGCATCATCCATTACACAGGAAAGGGGTTCTCTGTGAATGTGGTCATCTACAAACCAAGCACAGATTGGTACTACATCAGTCCTACCATAAAGAATGATGTCAAATACGAATCGATGAATGGCCCCCATTTCCCCAATTCCCTACAATGGATCACTATCCTTTTATCGATGATA
The DNA here is from genome assembly GCA_045226255.1 of Paludibacteraceae bacterium. Classification (GTDB taxonomy): domain Bacteria; phylum Bacteroidota; class Bacteroidia; order Bacteroidales; family Paludibacteraceae; genus UBA1181. The sequence continues at coordinate 95,883 of JBGVCG010000020.1, forward strand.
ATAACCGTCATCGTCGAGGTGGGTGTCGGATGGTTGTTCTTTTACCGTTCAAAAAAGGATTTGATAACCATCGCCAAGACCAACGTCATCACCAACTTACTGATGAACATCACCCTATGCGTCGCCTTCTTCAATAGCGGCTACTACGCCATGGCTTTTGGCATTGCCTTCCTGTTCATCGTAGAACCCCTCATATGGGTTGTCGAGAGCATCGTCTACTCCCTCAAATTGGAGAAGAAAGCCGAGCACTACATACTGAAGGCATGGGCGTTCGCCCTTGTGGCCAATGTGGCGTCCCTGCTCATAGGCCTGTTGCTCGACCATTGCGTCAGAGAGCTTGCGCTCTACATAATGCGATCATAGTCCAACGGCAAATGATTCTTCCGTCCATTTTTTCGCGGAAAAACATTAAATTCGCATAGAAAACGAAAAGAGATGAAACTGAAGATATTGACAGAGAACACGGTCTTCCAAGCGAAGATGAAGGCCGAACTGGGCTTTTCCCTGCTCATCGAGAACGACGAGGGGCAAACTCTCTTGTTCGACACGGGGCAAACCGACCTCTACGCCCATAACGCACAGATCGCGGAGGTGGACATATCCGCCATCCAAGCGCTCGTCATCAGCCACGGCCACTATGACCACACGGGCGGGCTGACCCATTTCCTGGCCCACAACAACCATGCGCCGGTCTATGCGAAAAAGGGCTTCGACGTGGTGCGCTACGGATCTGGCAACCGATGCATCGGACTTCCCTCTCCAAACGGCTTAGACGCTTCACGCATCAGGACGGTCACCGACATCACGGAGGTACTGCCGGGCATCTTCATCATGCCGGATGTGAAGCTCTTCGACCCGAACGAGACACACTTCACCAACATGGAGATCCAGAAGGGGGAAGATCGCGCGGAGGACCAATTCGAGGACGAACAATACATCTGCATACGGCACGAAGGGAAAATCACCATTGTGAGCGGGTGCGCGCACCGAGGCATCGTCAACACGATACGAAGTGCGAAGGAACACTTCAGCGAGCCCATCCGCCTCGTGATCGGAGGGTTCCACACCCTGCACGAGTCACCCAACAAAATCAGCCACATCGCGAAGCTGATGAACCAACTGGAAATTGAGGAGATCGTCGCCTGCCACTGCACCGGCATCGAACAATACGCACAGCTCAAGCAAGAGTACAAAGGGAAAATCTCCTACGGACATGTGGGGATGAATTTCTTCGTCTGAAAAAAAAATCCGCCGTTGACACAATAAAATACCCAGCTTTTCCATCCGTCTATTATATACCACACACACAAACACATACGCATTTTATTCTTCAGAAATCAACCTGTTCCCGATGAAACACACATACAATTTAACAATAATCGTCGTTATATAGACAGAAATTAAACTGCTAGCACTACTTAATTTTCAGGTATTAATATTACTTAAAGGGCATAGAGTTCCCGCCCCTAAGTAAGAAAGAATAAAGAGAAACTCCTAAATATTATTTAGAGTATGGAAAAGATAATTTTTTTAGTATCTGCTGCATTGTTAAGTATCAACGTGTTCGCAGGCGAGCAAGGGAATGACAATGGTTTTGAGATCAAACTGTTTTCAGGATTTACAAGTGACAACTACGGAACGGTACAAACAATAACCGATGGTTACAACCATAAAGTTAAGCATGATGCGCCAGAGCAACCAGGATTACACAAGACGCCCGAAATGGGTATCTCCTTAGGCAATCGCTGGTATCTTTTCAACCCGGGCAGATTTGGTCTCGGTATTCATGCGCGTTGGCTGGATTTCGCATACGCACACAAAGACTGGAACACCATTGAGTACAAAAAAGGTGTTTACGGCGCTACGGCGAATAAAGATTTCATAAAACTTGGATTTGCCGGTCCGGGTGTCATCGGAACATTCTATTTAAACGACAAAATGGCTATCGACGCTTATTACAACCTCGTTCCGACCATAGTAAATATAACCGACAGCTACGACTACAACAATGATTATCGGACTCACATGGGCTCTGATTTCGTTAAGAATGAAGATACCACCGAAATTAGTTTTGAATTCTTCCATTATTTTGGAGCAACCTTCCGCTATAAAGCATTCCAAATAGGTCTTGAATACAACATCGCGAAATTGTTCTTAGCTGATTGGGGGCCAGATGACGATGAAAACATCGATGACTATAGATTATCGAAATACAACATGAACAACCTCCGTCTTGTCCTAGGTTTCAAATTCTAGAGCAATATGCTAATCAAAAAAAACGTTTGCCAGAATTCTGACAAACGTTTTTTTATGGAATCTTTTTTATGGATAACTGTCTCATCAGAATTTTATCGTTCCTATCGTATAGACATCCTTAGCATTGCCCAACTGGAGCGTCAGGACCTGCTTCTTCTGGTTCGGACGTCCAAAGTTCGTATAGATGGTAGCCTGAACCACCACCGGTTGCAATTGTTTTTGGCTACGCGTTCCGTAATAATTCGCCTCAATCAGATACTCGCCCTTAGCGGCCTTCTTCAAGCAGAACTCCTCCGGTCCATATCCCTGCCTTATATCATCAGAGATCCTACCACCGATGAGAGTATTGCGATGTGCATAATAACACTTCTCCCCATTCGGATCGGTCACCCAAAGATCCATATCACAATCATTGGTGTTCCATGTAAGGATAATCCTGATATCGACAGGGCAGTTACCCATCAAACGTTTGTCGTAAGCTGACGTGTCGATTTTGCCCGGATTCAATTCGATAAGGGCGTTCAACTCGTTGATGGCTATTTGCTGAATGTTCATGAAACGGTCATCCCACTTGGAGAAGCCCACCTTATAGAGCAGGTCGGCCGCTTTCTGCAATTGTCCCAATTCACAGTAGACCAACGCCAGATCGCGGTAGGACTGAGGTTCCTCGCCACGCATTTTGACCACACGTTCATAGACAGAAGCCGCCAAATCATACGATTTGAACTCCACCAGCTTATTGGCGCAGGAACGGGCCACCTCCGCATCCTCCAGCTTCATCTCAGCCAAGTTGGACAAAATACGAATCGCCTCATCAGTCTGCTTCTCCCGATGGAAATACTCCGCCACATCCAAATAGAACGATGGGGAGAGGGCATATATAGGTTTCATTTTCAGATAAGCGTCATACATCTGCTCCGACCTGACAGACTTCAACTTGGAAAGATACGGGACGTCAGGATTCCAATACTGGACCTGAACAGAACCATCCCCACCACCATCCGCGGATGGAGCAGAAGAGCCGGCTACTCTCCTCTGTTGCGAAGTTCTGCTCGATGACTCAGCAGAGCTGACCCTGACTCCACTAACACGACCCGCTAAGGCACTTTCCACAATTGACTGAGGCATCTCACGAAGAGCCTCTGCATTCACCGCCTGCACAGTTGAACCCGTCCGGTCCATTTTTTGGGGGAAGCTATAATCCGCAGAAACCCGAACTGTCTCAATTTCTTCCGACGCCTCTTCCTCGTCAATCGATTCTTCCGCCATAACCGGCACGGCAGAATCCTCCGCCGACGAAAAGGACGATTCTTCCGCCATAACCGTAGAAGGTTTCGCCTTCGGGTCAAAATCAGCATTCCACCAACCCAAGAAGATTTTTCTTGCGTTAAGAATACTAGATCTATAGAAAGTATCGACCGGGGCAGACTTCGGTCGATTGGCCATCATCCTATAATATTGCTCCTTCAATTCGTCAGGAGGTGTAATCTCATAACGCACGTAATCGTTTACGGTCTCCAAGACGATAAGGGAGGTATTACGAGTGACGATGCCATATTTTTTAGACAAATCAATGATTTCCTGCTTGTTCTTTTCCGAATCAAAATCCAATTCCGCCAATTTTTTCTGTGCCCACATTCGTTTCACATTGTTGGCGAGGATAGGATCAATGGATGAGACATGACAAGTCACACTATCCATCACATGATTGCCATAGCCGTAGTAGAGGGTGATATCAGCCTCCTTCGTCTTCATGATTCCAGAGATGGAGAAAGACTCGATGACACGGGTCGGCACGGAAGGATAGACCTCCGAAATCTTCTCCTTATCATACCTCGCCTTAATGAACTGATACTCCCGATGGGTAAGCAAATTCATAGCCTCCGCATTGTTCAAGGAACAAAGGTTGATGTAGGTGCCACTATTCCTCAAGGCGACAAGCTTCAAATAATTATGATCAGCCACAGGGTTCGAGTTGATGGTTATCACCGAGCCCTTCGCCGACGAGAGGGAGTCCTTTCCTATATTACCCATTCCATCCGAGAAGAAAAGGATTTCGTCCGTCCCATATTTCGAGAGATCAATACAACCCAACTGAGTCGCTCCGTCGAATCTAGTACTGTCTGGAACAATGATGTTCCGGACATCCTTCACCTTACACATCGTATCGAGATGCTGCATACAGCTGAAAGTCACCAAACGCACATTGGAGATACCCAGGGATCGGGCATAGCTCTCCAAAAGATCGAAATCCCTGTCCAAATTCCTATTCAACGACGATGAAGATACGTCATAGATCACCGTCAATCCGCTTGGCTTCTCTTTCGGCAGAACCGTTTTAGGTTTCACCGGAGAATAAATGTAGAAATAAGTGTCGAGACCCGCATTTTCCGTATAGATGTTCGGGAAATCAGACTGCGGCAATTCCAGGAAGAGGCCCTTTTTCAACGTAAAGTTTTTGCGGACCAATTGAGACACAAACCCCTGATCCTTAGGACTAAAATAGATGTCATCGATTGATCCTTTGGAGACAATCGGCTTGTTCGGTTCGTTCTTGACATCGATGTCAAGGGTGAAATTTTCTATTTTCGTATTCGTCTGCATAGGCAGACGATAGTACCTTTTGCCGTTAGAGGTCAACAGTTCTTGCTCGCAAGCCACCACAACACGACGCATTCCACCTGGAGAGAAAGGATATATGCGGGTCCGGAAATTATTGCCCGCCGTCATCTCCATCAGACCAGGGTCAACTCCTTCACGCACTTTCTTTTCGAAGGTCACTCTACCCTTCTCCTTCTCGACGACAACCCCTTCCCGAAGTTTACCGTTGATGTCGAGCGCATAACGGGAGACCGTCTGCCCCTCCTCCAGAGGAAAATTGAACTCTCCCTCCAGGGTGTTTGTCGTAGGGTTGTAGAATGTCATGTCGAACGTGGTAGTGGCTACATTCCCGACCACATCCACATTAACCATTAACTCCCTGAGCACAATGTCCTTACCACCATCTGAGGATGATTTAATCGTAGGAAGTCCCAATTGGGCAAAAATACTTGTCGAGACGAACGACAGAAGCGAAAAAATTAGAATGATTCTCTTTTCCCTCATACGCATAAAGAATAAATGTTTTTAAAATCAGAAGGCGCATTGAATCCTAAGCCGAGCCATCGACAACCTCCATGAAATATCAAATTCGACGGAAATAATGAGTTTAATTCATCTAAAATAGAAATGCTCTTTCAAATCCGCAAACTAAAATTAGTTAAAGAAGATAAGAAAACGTTACGGAACTATCTCATCCACGCTTTAAGCTCCTAATTCTTAACCTCTTCCTCGTCCAACACGCCCTCCTCCTTGGCAGGCGTAGCCTTCTCATCCTTCTTATCCTTCTCCTCTTCCTTCTGGCCCTCTTTCTTCTCCTCCTCATCGTCCTTCTTGAAGACGCCCTTGACACTGCTCCAATAAGACTTCATCAAGCCAGAGAAAGTATCGAAATCCTCATGATACACAATACCCACACCCTGCGTATTGGCAGCCTGTTTGAAGTAGCTGTTGTTCGAGCGGTTGAACGCTTTCGTCCTGAAACGTCCGGACTTGGTCAGTTTGTATTCAATATCGAAATCCACAATGCTGCTCGATATATTGGCGGCCTCATCCGCCTCGTCCCTGTATCCGAAATTACCGTTCAGCATCAGCCTATCGTTGAACAATTGGGTGGAGAGCGCCACATCGAACTCGCTGGAGGCACTTGTACCGTCGGTGGTCGTGGTGGTCGGCTTGTAGTTCAGACCGATGTTGATGTCCCGGCTCATCTTCGAAATCCAGCTGGAGAGCTGCGAAGAGAGCGTGGAGAAGCCCACAGAGGAGAGCTCCGTCGTGGTGACGCTGGAGAGCGTGGATTTGTCCATCGTGTAGAAATGGCCCAAGGCAAGGAGGGAAGCCACGTTACGGTTGACCGCCTCCTCCGTATTGATCACGCTCTTCAATTTGCTACGCACATCATCGTCCGAGTTAGGCAAGTCAATATCAAACTTAATGACAGGTCGCGTGATCGTTCCGCTCAAGTCCAGCAGACAGTGGACCGGTGTAGGCGTGGAGCGTAAGTGCGGGTCATCGATGATGTCCGTCAGGGAAGCGTTCAGGCCATACTGCGCACGGATATCGATGAACGCATTGTATGGGTTACCCGTCCAACTCACCGTACTACCGCTGGTGATGTCGAATTTCCTTGAAATCACACTTTGGATCGTGAAGAGGTAATCACCCTTCTCTATTTCGTAGCTACCATACATCTTGAAATCACTCTCACCGGAATTGTAGGTCAGGCGCAAATTACCCGACCCGAACGCGCGAATCAAGTCGCCCTGCTGCGCATCCATGATCAATTGGACCTGAGCATCCGGGGTGGCCACCACCCTAGCATCCACCGCAATCACCGTAGGCGAGGAGTTTCCCTTCTCCCTAGCCTTCCGCAAACGCTCCCGCTGAGAGCGTCTCCTCTCCGTCATAGTTTTATTCTCTTCCGTCTCCACGAAAGAGATGAAATTACACTCCTTGGTGGAGGAGGTACCCTCCACAGGGATCGTCAGCAACGTGTTCTTCTGGGTTACAAGATCCAGGTTGATATTCACCCTGTCCGAATTACCGGATATGTTCGCCCCACCCTTCACATACGCCTTGCCGAAGAAGGTCTCGTTATCCTCCTCCTGCGTGTTCAAGGCAAGGAACTTGTCGCACTTCAGGTCGAACGCATACTTGAAATTGCGGAATCCATCATGCAACAGCAGACCTGAAAGCACAGCATAATTACCCTCCACATCATAGACGGCCGTCTGATTCAGACGAATCGTGTTCGGCGTCATATATACAGTGTCAGACAAGACATAGGAGGTATTCAGGTAATCAATGTCGAACGCCATGTCACGCACATACGGCGTACCAGACAAACCGATATGACCGAACTTACCATACGCCTTCACGACACCGCTGACCGTACCCGTATTGTTCGGCATCACATTGCGCAGATAATGGCGGAGGAATTTCAAATCCACATTCTTCAGGTTACCCTCGATATAGAGGGAATCGTTGCCCAAGTAAACCCCACCGAACAAATCGGAGCGATAGAGTTGATCATCATACAAAGACAACAGTTTAGACTTGAAACCGATGCACTTCTGCCTTTCCAACCAAGAAGACTTAACAGAGAGGTCTCCGATCGTATACCCGTTGATGGTAGCGTCATATACGTAGAGGTCCCCGTTGAAATGCGGAGACTCCAGGGCGTTGAACAAGAAGACATCCCCATCCGACACACCATCGAATGTAATATCCTTATTATCAATAATATCACTAATATAATCCAGTTTCATGTCACTGAAATGGACGTTGATGCTATCCCCAAAAGAAGAAGAATTCACGCCATTGACACTCAAGAACTGAGTACCATGGTTAAAATAAAAGCTATCCACCTCCAGGCGTTTCTTATCCAGGCTCACTTTACTCTTATGAATCAGCCATTCCACATCATTCAGGATAATCGACGACGGATTAATGTTGAAATCAGCAATCAAACCCTCCCCCTTCGTGTAGTCCTTGAAATGCGCATCAACCAGCAAAGAACCGCTGTAGGTCACATCCCCCGTATTGCTGAAGGAATATTTGAAGTCCAAGGAGTCATTTGCCGTCTGGGTATTGATCGAGAAGAAATACGGGTTGCGGCGACCGCTAGCTGACTGGCAGGTGGTACGCATCATCGCCTTCAGCTTATCCCCCGGGTTTTCCGCCAAAAGCAGCATATCGGTCAATATCTTATTACCATACTGCAACTGGTCAGACTCCACCCTCACGCGGAATTTGTTCGTGGAATCATTCAAGAAGCCACTCACCCTCGTCTCCTCCAAGATGGAAAGAGGCAGTTCATAAGCATCATTGATAGGTTCCGTGTTGTCTACGACGAAATCGAACGTAAAGTCATTGACACGCTTCTTTTCAGGCGTGAGGCGCTCCTCCTTCACGAGGGAAGGCAGATAGTGATGCGCCAAGTTATGCAAGCACTTACCTATCGTGGAGAACTGGTACTGCCCCACCACACTACCATTGATGTAGTCAGAATAGATGGTCAGCCTACGCTTACCGTCCCTCACCGTGGCGGCGACACTCAGGTTGTTGATGTCCAACTCTTTCTTCCCGTTGATGAAGACAACATTATCCAGCGAGAAAGAGCCCTCTATGTTATCGATGGAATTACCCACGACATTGGTCTCCACGTCAAACGACACACTGGCATTGTCATACTTCGTGAGGAGATTGGTGGCACTCAAGTTCAGCTTATCAACATGAGAGGAGAAATGATAGATAGGCATATCATGCTTCTTGAAATCCGCCTTACCGGAGAAGTTCACCTCCGCATTCTTATCGCTCATGATGAGTTCGCCATCGAAGCCATCCCCGTCGAAGCGTCCATTCAAACGGATGTTCTCGTAACAATAATTCTTATACGTGATGGAATCCACCTTACCCTCCGCATCCAGCACGAAGTTACGGTCCGACAACTTATGCAAGCCGATGCTCAGGCTCATCGACACATCCCCAACCTCGGACGAAGCGCCGAAGATATCCGCCAAATGGTAATCCCTTGCGCTGATCTCGCCCACCGCCTTATAGCTGTTCAACTGGAAATCAGGAGATTGGAACGTCGCGGAAACATTCATGTCGCCCGCTACGGAAGAAACCACACCCTTCGCCAATAAATCCTGCAAAGAGCCTTTCAGTATACCCTGATAGGAGACAGCTCCCAACGAATCCAACGAACGAGTGAGCATGACCTCCCTATCAATGGCGACATAAAGGATGTCCGCCAACTCCATCGGAGAGGAGGAAAGACGATTGATATTCGCGTCAATGTAAAAATTCTTAGGATCCGGATAGACATTCCGCAACCATGCGTTGCCGACGAACTTAGTGTCCGATCCGTAGGCTACACTCATGCCTTTCACCTGGATGTCGTTCGGAGATCCCACAATCGCACCACTGATCCTGACATCGTCAAAGAGGACATCCAACGGCGGGTGCAAAGAAGAGAAATCAGCAGGGTGTAAAACTGACGGAGCAATGTTGATTACGCCACGGAGCCGATTCATAGGATCATCGAACGCCTTGAAATGGTCATGGTTCACCAAGACCTGGTCTAAACGCAGATGACTCCGAGGCGTCGCCAGCACAAAATCCTTCACATAGATACGGTCACTGTTAATATCTAGAACCGCGGAAATCGTATCCACCACCAAGCCCGACTGCTCCTGCATGGAGATATCATCCACATAAAGATGGACAGAATCACCAGAGAAGGAACTGACATAAATACGTCCATTTATATCACTTACACTCAAATCATTAGGATTCAATTTTCCAACCACATCCTTCTTGTATGGATTCCGATAAGAGACGTCACACTGGGAAAAAGCGATCGATTCAATGTTCATGGACCATTGCCAAGAGAGCGAATCATCCTCCTCCTTTGGTTTGAAAGCATCCACAAAAAACTGAAAATTAGGAACTTGCAGCGAATCCATAGAGAGGTTCGCCCTCATGCCAGAAAACTGTATCGTACGGAATGAGATGGTGGAGGAGAAAAGCTTCATCAACTCGATCGTCACCTTGGCCCTATCCCAGGCGAGCAACGTATCCCCCTGCAAATCCTGCACGTAGACATTCTGCAAAACAAAGCTGTTCGGGAAAGACCAATCGATATGGTCCATACCGATCTCGCTACCGACCTGCTTAGAGAGACTCTCCGTCAGGGAGGAGACCACCCGACGCTGGATTCTATCGTTCTGCAGGGCCGCATACGCCAAGAGGAGCAACAACGAAATCACCCCTAAAATAGACAGCAATATGTACGTCAGCTTTTTCATCCAATATAATCGTACAAAGATAGCACATATACACGATTTATAACGAAAGCCAAGGCATCTATTGCGTTAAAATAACTATAAAAAAACAATATTTTCGTTAATACGGGGCAAAAAAGGTAGAAAGCGTGTGATGGAAGGGGATAATATTTGTAGTTTTCCACTTTTTCACTACTTTTGCAATACATCAAAAAACACAGGTGCCACTTCAAAAAAAAGACACCGAAACAAGAACCGAAACAATAGATATCATTATGATAAGCATCATTACCGCCATTTTCAACCAATTGCCAATGAATCGTTTGTATTACGAATCCATTGTCAAAAACACAGACTCCGAGTTCGAACTCATTATCGTGGACAACTGCTCAACGGACGGAAGCACTGAATATTTCAAGTCATTGGGAAACAACGTGCATGTGATTGAAAATGACGGCAACTACACCTACTCGTACTGCCAGAATGTGGGCATCAAGGCCGCGAAGGGCGACGTATACGCATTCTTGAACAACGACATCATCCTCTCCCCGCACTGGGACAGCCGATTGCTCCAGATATTAGGCAAGGACAACTATCATATCCTTTCACTCGCCAGCAATGACCGCATGGCGACGAAGGAGGAGACCACGCAGCTATCCCGCCATTGGAAGCATATCAAATACCCGATAAAGTTCCTTATGGGACAAGGGAAACTATCCTTGAAGACAATGATAAAGCTATGCTATGGCCGCAACTGGGAGAAGTTCTGCGAAGAGGTATGGGACCGTCACGGACTCAACCTAAGGATAGGTTTTTCAGGCTCCGCGATCATCATGGACAAACAAGGCTTGGAGATGGTCGGAGGACAATGGGACCCAACGGTGCAAGGTCCCGATTTCGACATGTACCTACAAACGGTGAAGCTCTGCAAAGAGGGCAAAGAAATCAAGCCGCTATCCATCGTCGGAGGAATTTACCACCATCACTTCCGCCGCCTAACCTTCTACACAAAGTTCCCTCCTTTCAAAGACAAAGACAACATCATTGCGCTGGAGCAGAAATGGACGGACGAGGAGCGGAAAGAGTATCTAGGCTTAATGAACAATTAACATACCGTTGCCTGTACCATGAGCCTGTCGCTTGACGGATCGGCTCATGCGCCAATGCGTAAGGAGCATTGTGCCTTCACCATGTTTGCCGACGTGTTTTTCCTCCTCTCAAGTTCAGGCAAAACACGAAGAGAATCACACCACAAATCACCCATAAAATAAATTTCCTTTTTTGAGAAAAAAAGAGTAATTTCGCGACAATTAAAAAACGACATAATAAACAGTAAGAAAAATGGCTAAAATCAAAGGAGCTGTTGTGGTTAACAAAGACAGATGCAAGGGATGCCAATTGTGCGTTGTCGCTTGCCCTGCCAATGTGTTGGCGATGTCCAAACAAGTTAACGCGAAAGGTTACAATTACGCCATCATGGCTAATGAGGACGCATGCGTAGGCTGCGCAAGTTGTGGAATCGTATGTCCGGATGGATGTATTTCAGTGTACAAAACAAAAATAGATTAATATAGAGATGAGTGAAGAAGTAAGATTAATGAAAGGTAACGAGGCGATCGCACACGCCGCGATCCGTTGCGGATGCGATGGTTACTTCGGTTACCCCATCACTCCTCAATCCGAGGTTATGGAGACCCTCATGGAGGTGGAGCCTTGGAAAGAGACAGGAATGGTAGTGCTACAAGCAGAAAGTGAAGTCTCTTCCATCAACATGGTGTATGGTGGAGCCGCCACAGGTAAAAAAGTCATGACATCCTCTTCCAGCCCGGGTGTTTCCCTGATGCAGGAGGGTATCTCTTACTTGGCAGGCGCCGAGTTGCCGGCCTTGATCGTCAACGTGATGCGTGGCGGACCGGGCTTGGGAACGATCCAGCCTAGCCAATCCGACTACTTCCAGACCACCAAGGGCGGTGGACATGGAGATTATCGTCTAATCGCTTTGGCCCCTGCTTCCGTACAGGAGATGGCGGACTTCGTAGGATTGGCCTTCGATTTGGCCTTCAAATACAGAAACCCTGCGATCATCTTGGCGGACGGTGTCATCGGCCAGATGATGGAGAAGGTGGTTTTGCCTGACTACAAGCCAAGAAGAACCGACGAAGAGGTGGAGAAACAATGTCCTTGGGCGGCTACCGGAAGAAAGATGTCCCGCAAGAACAACATCATCACTTCCCTGGAGTTGAAGCCAGAGGTAATGGAGCAGAACAACCTCCGCTTCCAAGCTAAATACAAGACGATCGAGGAGAACGAAGTACGCTACGAGGAGATCCTTTGCGACGACGCAGAATACCTGTTGGTGGCTTTCGGATGCTCCGCCCGCATCTGCCAAAAGGCATGCGAGATGGCGCGCGCCGAGGGTATCAAGTTGGGACTCCTTCGTCCGATCACCCTCTGGCCTTTCCCTACCAAGGTCATCGCGCAATACGCCAACAAGGTGAAAGCCATGTTGTCCGTAGAGTTGAACGCAGGCCAAATGGTCGAGGATGTTCGCTTGGCTGTCAACGGAAAGGTTCCTGTTGAGCATTATGGACGCTTGGGCGGTATCGTCTTCACCCCAGACGAGATCGTGAACGCAGTGAAGACTAAATTGATGTAATTCACTTAATCGAAAAAGAAAATGGCTTTAGAAGATATCATAAAACCCGAGAATCTGGTTTATAAGAAACCGGATATCATGAACGACAACCCAATGCACTACTGTCCGGGTTGTAGCCACGGTGTCGTTCACAAGCTGATCGCCGAGGTTATCGAGGAGATGGGCTTAGTAGAGGACACGATCGGTGTCACCCCTGTGGGATGTGCGGTTTTCGCCTACAACTACATCGACATCGACTGGGAAGAGGCAGCGCACGGCCGCGCACCTGCCTTGGCAACGGCCATCAAGCGCCTTCGCCCGAACAAACTGGTCTTCACCTACCAAGGTGACGGTGACCTTGCCGCCATCGGTACGGCTGAGACTATCCACGCCTGCAACCGTGGCGAGAGCATCGCTATCATCTTCATCAACAACGGTATCTATGGTATGACGGGTGGTCAGATGGCCCCTACGACCATCGAAGGCATGAAGACCGCCACCTGCCCTTACGGACGTGACGTGAAATTGAATGGTTATCCGCTGAAGATCACCAACCAACTGAAAGACTTGGAAGGTACCCGCTACGTGACCCGCCAAAGCGTGCAAACCGCTGCGGCTGTCCGCAAGACCAAGAAGGCCATCAGAAAGGCTTTCGAGAACTGCATGGACGGCAAGGGCGGCGCTAACGTCGTGGAGGTGGTTTCCACTTGCTCATCGGGCTGGAAACTCACCCCTGAGAAGGCTAACAAGTGGATGGAGGAGAACATGTTCCCTCAATACCCACTCGGTGACTTAATTGACAAAGACGCTAACCAATAAAATCAGAAGAAATGAAAGAGGAAATTATCATAGCTGGATTCGGAGGACAAGGTGTTCTCTCCATGGGTAAGATTCTTGCCTACTCTGGTTTGATGCAGGGCAAAGAGGTGACTTGGATGCCTGCTTACGGTCCGGAACAACGCGGTGGTACCGCTAACGTGACCGTCATCCTGAGCGATGAGAAGATTAGCTCTCCTATCCTAAACTCCTACGATACGGCCATCATCCTGAACCAACAGTCATTGGACAAGTTCGAAAAGACCGTTAAACCGGGCGGAACATTGATCTATGACCCATACGGTATCACGACGGAACCGACGAGAAAGGATATCAACATCCACAAAATCAACGCGATGGACGCCTGCATCGAAATGAACGCGGCTAAGTCCTTCAACATGATCCTCCTCGGCGGATTCTTGAAGATCAGACCGATCGTTGAGCTCGAAAACGTTCTCAAGGGCCTGAAGAAGACTCTCCCTGAACGTCACCACCACCTCATTCCTATGAACGAGGCAGCCTTGAAGAAGGGCATGGAGATCATTAAGTAAAAGAATAGCCTTTTCTAATAATTAGGAGATGCCTTTTCCAAGGGCATCTCCTAATATTTGTTTTTATCATCTATCTATCAGCATATATAATTTTCGTCCCCCATGATAAACACACAAGTCATCAACGGAGATCACCTAGGCATAAAAAAAACTTGGAAAGCCTTATTCCGACGGTATGGCATTTATTATCAATCGAAAAGGAAATGGCTGCTATATACCTTAAGCGTCGTATTGCCAATATGCTTAATATCTGGAATAGTACTATTCATTGCGCTAAGCTTCACGAACTTCTCCAGCCAACACCCTATGAGCAAAATCATCCTCATAAGTTTTACCTGTCCGGCAATCGTCATTCCTCCAACACTAATCGGAACATATATCCAATCATTCGTAACCATTCGAAGAATGACACAAACGCTCTCCAACTTTGTGTACAAATGGTTCTCCAAGGAGACCTCCCGATTAATAGTCCAAACCTCTCCCCTGAACTACTTCGTCAAAACAAAAGATGAATGGGACATTGAGATTGCCCTCATGAAATTGGGAAGAGAGAAGAATAGTACACCCCAACCACAGATCATAGCGGCTATATACATCATTCCTCCTTCCCAAATAGAGAGCATAGCCAATGAATGGTACGAATACTGCAGTATGAAACACAGTTGCCGGAATTTACACATCGGAAAGAGTATCACCTACGCACTTTTCCCCATAAAAGAAATCGACCAAGAGGATGTCTTAACTACGATTGATCAGATGAAATACCTGATACAAAGGTTCCATCTGACTCCGAGGAAAATGATCCACGACGACATCGACCAAGAAGAGGCGAAGAAGAAAATGGAAGCCAAACAGCACTAAGAATCAAAGCATTACAAATAAGTTCATTCTACAACAGGAAGGATTGTTCGCTAGACAACAACGCATCACAAGCTTACAATCAATCGTTTTTATCGATGAATAACATAGAATAAAATCGTAAATAACGATAGATTATTTATGGTTAACGCCCTAAATTTGTCATATCAAACAAAAGGGAAGACAAGCGGTCGGACTTTCATTGGTTGTTAATTTATTTATACTATTAATTAAAATTTGGGGATTATGAGAAAAGTAGTTTTAACAATAATTCTGTCAGTGGCATACCTAAGTTCGTATGCGTTCGACATAAAGTGCATGAGTGTGGATTTCAACAAGATGGAGCTGAAACACAACGGTAACACTTACGAATTGGTTGAGGTGAAGAATAAGCAGAGAAGCTCCTGGAGAGAAGTGACTTATCTCTGCATCGACAACAAACTTCACGCTGTGGCCTTCCGACTGTTCGTCACGGACGAAGGGGACTTCATGAGGCTACAGAAGTTCACGTCTAACAAATGATTGATTGAATAAATAATTGAGTAATTGAATAATTGAGTGATGAGTAATTGAGTGATTGGATGATTGATCGTTTTTCGTTTGTATTCTTTTCCATTTTTCGATGCCAGGATCGTTTTCCAAGAACATCCTGGCATTTTTACGTGCAAACGTCAGGCATTGCTCCATCAACCGACAACTTACCTACCCGCAATTCGAGGTCATCCGCCAATCACACACGTTCCCACTGTTTTGTCTCAAAATTGTACCGTTTGATCACGCGTGCCGGATCACCCGCGACCACAGAGAAGGGAGGCACATCCTTCGTCACGACGGAATTCGCCGCCACCACACAATGCTCCCCTATCGTCACACCCGACAGCACATGACAACCAAACGCCAGCCAACTGCCCTTCCCTATCACAACAGGTCCTTTGTGGATAATGGGTTGCTTGCTGACAGGAAGCGTAACATCCTCATAACCATGCGAATGGTCTGTGATATGGACAAACGCGGCGAGGAGCACATCATCCTCTATGGTGACGGAATAGGCGGAAGCTATCCTGTTGTAGGCGCCAAAAATCACATTGTTTCCCACCACGATTTTTGAAGGATAATCCGTCCCCATATGACTGTGAAGGGGACAAAAAGCGGTGCGCTGATTCACCACACAATGGTCTCCGAAATAGATGTGTTCCGGATGGAGGAAGAGGACATCCTTCCCCACATTCAGCTTTTTGGGATTGTTTCCTAACTTCCTTATTATCGAACGGTTACGTATTTTAGATTGCCAAAACGACAGGCTTAACAATCGCTTAATTTTCGCCATATTGCTACGTTTTTACAGAAACCCTTGGTTTTAATCCTCCTCACTCACATAATCGATCACCTGATTCAGGTACTCCACGAAGGGTTTGTTGCGGCGGAAAAGCGTCAGCACACGCTGTAGAAGCTCCTCTTGGTCCGACACCTCCTCCACGGTCATGTATTTAGACAAGCAATAGACCTTCAACCTGGCATAATCAGGGTATTTGCACTCGGAGAACTCCTTCGGCAGTTTCTTCAGCGAGCCCTCGTAATCGAGTTCGAAACCATCCATCTCGCCAGTCCGCACGAAAGAGGCGAACTTCTCAGGCTCGTCCATCAGGTCTTCCCGCACAATCTCCACCACCCTCTTGTCGTAGCAGTAATGGCCGATCGCCACCATGTTAGCGTCCGGATAGCCATCCCCACCCACAGAGAGGTGGAAATAGTAACCCGCCCTACCCGACTTCTTGCCACCGGGAGCGATGAAGACACCGAAATGTGTTTTATAGGGTGATTTATCCGCCGAGAAACGGATGTCACGGTTGATGCGGTAGGTGCAGTCCTTCAACTCCAGTCCCGCCACGCTCTCGTCGAAGCGCCCCGTCTCCTCTATCAACCGACGGGCAAACTGGCTAAAGGAATCCTTCGCCTCCTCATACTCCTTCCGATGGGCATGGAACCACTCCGTATTGTTATTCTCCCGCAACGCACGCAGGAATGCGATCACTTTCTTCATATCATCCAATTATCGTTACAACCACGAAATTACAAAAAAGAAAGACAAAAAACGAATTAGCGATTAAATCCGCACAGTCCAAATGCCCGGGATGCAAAAACATGCCGCATTTCAGTTTCACTTGCCTACGTAAAAATGCATAGGAGGATATCTACTATGACCATGATCTTGCCCAAATTCCGCAATACAATCCAACCAGAATTCCTTGTACTGCCTCGGAATTTTCCAGAGCCAACCGTTGTTGGCATCTCTAAATTCACTTTCCCAGACTTCCCTGATATAATTCCGTTTGTCCAGGCATACCACAGAACAATGTGTAAAAGACGAATAATCAAACTCCCCGTTTGTGAGTATTAATCCAATGGCCAGACGATTTGCATACCGACGAGGAATCGTATCACCCGACCTCCACATCAGGATAGAGTCCTTTGAGTCTAACAATGAACGACTTGTTGTGCCCTTCGGAACATAATATAGCACACACTCTTTCCAATCGTACCCTCCCGTCCAAGGCGTTCCATCCCGCTTCACCAATTTAAGTGTGTCCTTTTGCTGGAGAGTCAACAATGTGTCATAGGTCCAAACCGCATACTCCAACTCGTCAGTTTTACCATCATTTATAAATACAAAACGTATGGAACATCTTCTCAAAAAACGGTTCCTATTACAATCTAACACATAAAAATCCTGGTAATTCATCCCCTCCAATTCTACCTGCAAATAAGAACGGGACGCCTTGGGACGGTACGTCAAATCCTTTATCACATTGCCCTTCCCGTTCCTCCAAACAGGTTTATTCATGTTCTGCAATGTCATATCACGCTTGCGGATATCCGCATTGGGACAATAGGCCACGGCCGATCGATCACTCTCCATAAGCCAACGTCTAATCGACAAATAGAGCTGCTCATTCTCTACGTAATAATAATGTGCATCGATAAGATAATAACAGGTTAACGAGTCGGAATAGATAAACACGCTATCACAAGTGATGTGAGTTTCTATATAATGCATTGACTTCGGGAGGATTACCTTTCGAAAGGAAGATGGTCTGTCACTCAAATAGGGCAAGGAATCCACCCCTTCACGAATAGTGAACACAGAATCACGCACCTCGCCGAAATCACTCCATTTCGGTTTAGGCTTCCGCTCCTTTGGTTTCACAAAGACCTCCAACGGCAATTGATACAACGTGTCATACGTGGCGACATAGAAGCGATAGCGACCATTCTTCTCGCAGAATCGCACATTCTCGTCCGCTATACCCTCTATCTTCACCGACTGAATACTTCTTCCCGAAGAAACCGTATCAATTCCCACCAATGTGTCACCATTCTCCATGACACAAGTCAGGCGATAACTTTCCCGCATCCAACTCGTATCCCGCTTACGTACATCAAAATTGGGGCAATGGATCTTTCCTCTATCAATACTTCCACTACCTCTTCCCCATTTGATACCATCCCACAAATTCTCCTGCAAAATATGCGCTACAGCAGAATCGGAGAGGCAGTACAGATAGGAGAACTTCGACATAACATATCTAGTCAAGAATTCCGGGCAATGTTCCGATAGGATGATTAATGAATCGCAAGGTGGAAGATATTCTGGATATCTCTTACAATGCTTGGGGAAGACAATTTTCGAATAATGAATGTGTTCCGGAGAACGCTCCGGATATCCTTCCCAATTTCTAAAGGAGAGACCTTTCGGGTAATAGCGATCAGGAATGGTCCATACCTGTTCAACCGTTTCAGGAATTTGCAACACTGAATCCACCGCACTTGGCAGTATAAAATAGAGCTGGGTCTTATCTCGATTGTACAATGTGCCATTCTCCCATCGATAATTGAGATTCTTGGCACTCAACCGTACCTCTTCCAAGCCAGGAGGCACTTCGGAATAGAAATAAAGGTATTTCAACGAAGAAGGAATACTCAACCTCTTTGCCGAAATAAGATACAACCACCCAAAGTGAACAGAGTCAACCCCCTCATCTATCACTATGTTCTTAATGCGACAATAGGGGGAATTAAAATATTCAAGGGAATCATAATCACTTATACCACCGAAGGTCCAACTATCCATCTCCGAGAAGTTCGAGCAGATATGCAGGATGGTATCATTCTCCAAACGGAACGGACTCTTCTGTTTGGCCTCGGCAGACCCCAAGGAGAGCAAGAAAACAACGCTGAAAAAGCAAAGAAGTTTTTTCTCCATAATGATACGATGACGAGTTGATCTTTTCACAAATATAGAAATTTTTAGTATATTAGTATATCCATATGAATTCATCATGCGAAACAGGCACGGAGACCTTCGCACCGTGGTAAAAATTGACAGATATGAGGAAACCCGCACTTACCATCTTACTGCTAAGCTTAGGCTTAACGCTCCATGCGGCACCCGTTCCGCAGGAATTGGACTACTCGGACGCTTTAGAGAGCTTAGAGAACCCCGGCATCGGATTCTACCGCACCCAAGGCATGCACCTGACGGCGGAAGGAAACAAACCGACAAGCACATGGGGCAACATCTCCCACCTCAGAATGGATATCTCGGAATTCTCCGACAAGGCCGTCCTGAATGTCAGTGAGACACAGGACACCACCTTCGGGGTCTCCCAACCGCTCACGCAGGATGCCCTAGAGGCTTTCGAGGCGACGCTGGACGCCGTGCGCCAACGTGGGAAAACAGCCATCGTGCGCTTCGCCTACGACCCTTGGTTCAACGGCTCGACCAAATGCGACCCGGAGCAGTCCGTCATCCTCGGTCACCTGAAGCAGTTGGGGGAAGTCTACGCCCGCAACACGGACGTCATCACCTTCGTGGAGCTGGGCATGTACGGCAGTTGGGGAGAAATGCACTCCAGCAACGTGGGTAGCAACGAGAACATCGCGGAGGCGCTGCAGACACTGCTCCAATGCACACCTCCGGAGATCAAGATCGGTGTGCGCCGTCCCGACATCGTGGCGGTCTGGCTAGGCGTCAACAAGGGAAGCAACTACTCGGGCTTCGACATCCACTCGGAAGCGTTCCAGGATGCCCTTGCGGCGAAAGGGGACACCCTCCTGCGCGTCGGCATGTACAACGACGGTTACTTAGGCTCCTACAGCGACTTGGGCACTATCGGCATGGGGGGAAGCGGACATCAGATGACCCGCGAGATGATGGTGCAATGGCTCGAGACCTACTCGCTGCACACGCCCTACGGCGGTGAGCTCGTCGCCAACTACAACGGTGACGAACCGATCAATACCCCAGCCTACCTCTCTCAAGAGGGTTTCCGCACCCACACCTCCTACCTCAACTACGAATGGCACCAACCCACCATCCTCGGATGGAAGGAGATCACCTTCGAAGGCGACGACCCCGAATACAACGGGAAGGATGGCTACACCTACGTGGAGAACCACCTGGGCTACCGCTTCATCCTCCGGAGCGCCACGATCGACACCGCCTCGGCTGCGGGTAAAGACATCGACGTGACGTTGGGCATAGAGAACGTCGGCTTCGGCAACCTCACCCGCCGAGCAATCGTCTCGTTCATCTTCAAAGGAGAGACGGAGAGCCACGAAGTGCTTCCGGAAAGCCCTATCGACCCCATGGCATGGCTTTCAAGGGAGACAACAACCCTAAGCACCCACTTGGAGATTCCGCAAGAGATGGAGGAAGGCACGTACGAGCTATTCATCCGAATCTCAGAATATGGTGACCACAAGAGCGACAAGAACTACCACTGCATACGATTCGGCAATCCATCCGTCCAATACGACGCGACCCTCGGAGCGAACAAAATCGGGCAGTTCGTCTACAAAAGAACAGGCGAGAACGGGCTGGGAAACATTGCCCAAAGCGAAGGGCACATCTACCTCCTCGACGGAGCGCTGCACCTACAGAAGGATGAGAAGGCAACATTGTACAATCTAAAGGGAGAGAAGCTAGGAGAATGGAGAGCCCGTTCGGAGCAGAGCATAAGCCTCACCCCCTACCAAGGACAAACCATCATCGCGGACATCCGAGGAGACAAGGAGGCAAAGAGCCTGAAAATAGTGGTGGAATAACGGTTCAACAACGCACAAAAAAAGGAGGGGCGAACACCCCTCCCTAATCATTTCTATCTTTCAAAGCCTAGGAATTCACATCCCTGCGCATATAGTTCAATCTAAGTCTTAGAACTTAAACGTGAAACCACCTGCGAAATTCGTAAGGTTCTTCTCGTTCCAATCAGAACCGAACTCGATCTTCAGTCCGAAATGATCCGTGAAGTAATATTTCACACCACCGTAGATGCCACCGGCATACTTACAATCGTCGAAGTCCCAGCCCGGATGGTCATTCGTAGAACCGAAGATGTTCACACCATTGGCGATACCCATGAAGACATCCAAGTTCTTCACGAACTCGAAGTGGAAAGCAGCTCTGATCAAGATAGAGTTCTGCAACATTCCCCTTCCGCGATCCCAAACGCCTTTATAATGGTCAATACCCCAATATGCGCCCAAATCGACAGCACCATTGTTACCGAAAGTCTTTGTCTTGATGAATCCGGAAGCCAAGCCCCAATTAGCATCTACCGAGAACGTAGGAATCGTAGGATCCGTAGGTTCGCCACTCTCATAGTAATCAATTGGTGGCACACCGATCATAAACCCCAAATTGCAACCACCCTGTGTTACGACACCAATTTCACTAACCTTCCCACTACCTGCCATCATGTTTCCGACAAACAGAAGGGAAATAAACAATAAAAAAATCCTTTTCATAATACAATCGTATTTTCAAACTTAACAATCTCAAAAATAGAATAACAATATTACTTACACTTAAATCCAATTAGAAATTGAAGGTCACACCGACAGCGAAAGGAGGCATATTGCCATGATCCTTACCTGCGCCAATCCAATCGCTCGAGAATTCAGCTTTCACGCCGAAACTTTCATTGAAGTGCCATTTAGCGCCCAAGTAGTTACCGAAGATACCGTCGCAATCACCATCGCTAACGCGAACATCGCCTACCTTATCGCTCACATGGATGATTGCCACACCGCCTTGGAAACCCGCATACACATCCAAATTCTGCACGAATTGGAAATGGAATCCGCAACGAAGCGCCATCGGCAATTCCCAATAAGAATGTCTATGTTCTATACCCGCCTTGTCCTCACTTTCTGTCCAATTACCATATCCAAGATATGCGCCTAGATCGATGGCACCATTTTCTCCGAAAGTCTTCGTATGGATGAAACCATCCGTTAGGCCCCACATACCATCCACAGAAAGAGAAGGCATATTCGCATGTTTATGAGGAGGAACACCTATCATCAAGCCAAGAGAGAAATCCCCAGCGTTCGCATACTCAATCTTGCTCACATTCGAAGCGTTGACCCCCATGAACGGAAGTACAGCCAACAGTAAAAACAATACTTTTTTCATACTATATCGATTATAAAAATTAGTGAGGCAAAGTTACATATTTTTTTCACAGGAACAAGACACACAAAAAAAACGATTCGGCGAAGAGCACGGCGGGGGCATTTACATGTTAGACATATATTTACTATTTAACCATTTACAATTTACTATTTACAGCTAGTGCAGATACGATGATTTCTCATCAGACTCCACGAGAGCTTTCCATCCCCCCCAAAAAAAGCCAATCATGTCACATCACTCGGACAGAATGGCACGAAAGTGGACAGAAAGTTCCTTTTGTTGTTTGGAACGGGTTTTGTATTAATATAGACGACAATAAAGATTGTCAACTATGATCGAAAATCATTTCGAAGAGCTACCCAGCTATGTTTTTCATAACCGAGCAACTCCGTTTAAATAAAACAAATTGTTTAACTTTAAATTGGTAGTATTATGAAAGGTAATGAGAAAAAGCCTAAAAAGGTGGAGAAAAAAGCAAAACACATTGCTGCTTATTTGGCAGCCGAGGAGTCAGCGTCTCATATAGATGCTAAAAAGAAATGAACCGAAGGGGGTTGCCAAACAAGGCAATCCCCTTCCTTTTTCAGGGAACATCCCGCAACCTTTTCATTTGGACGAGGCCAATGACAATCAAACTTTCACATACCTCTAAATCAATAATTAGCAAATATCCAAATGATAAATCGCAGATAGCTAAATAATAAATAATGCCACGAGGGTCACTGCGTCCCCCCGTGGCATCATCAGAATTATGGAAACATATTAACCTATCTCGTCACAAAGCCCGTCAGATCTTTGGAGAAATCAACATCAAACTCCACGCCATCCACGATGAAGTGATATTTTTTCTCAGAGACACCTAGCACATTCGTGCTAATATCGAAGATACATAAGCATCTGCATCTTTCTCCGCTTTCCGTCGCATTGACGATGATGGTGTCGCCCTGAGCCACCACCTCCGAGCCTTTGTCTGTGCAGCAATTGAGCTCAAGGCCATAAGATTCGATGTACACTTGACCATCGAAATATCGGTAATACACTAACGTATCCAACGTTTCAGGCCTATTAGGATAAACTTTTTCCGGAGAAGACTCCGGCATCTCCTCCTCAGACAACTGGTCACGTTGTTTCTTACATTCGCTGCTACGAGCGAAGAAACCCCTGACCACGTTAAGGATAGCGCCCTCAACGATAGTGTCCCGAGTCAGATCGACGTCGAACTCAATGGTTTCCGATGCACGAGGAATAGAAAAATGATAAACCTTGCGTCCCAAGTTCTCCACTATCGTAGTGATATTGTATTGACAAATACATCTGCAAGGGTTGCCAATCTCTACAGGAGTGATGTATACGACACTATCCTCCACTTTAGTGATGGAACTAGCTTCGATGCAGCAATTAAGAGGCACATCATGCATGTAAACGGTTCCACTTCCAGTCTGCGGATCAAAGCGATAGGATACCAGCGTGTCCACACTGTTTTCCAGTTTCCTAGTCAATTTCTCAAATTTAGGATCGTCCTCTTCCTCCTCGAAAGAGACGCCACAGGTGGAAGGCTTTGGCGTATAACCCCTTGGACTACCATAGAGGACAGCACCACTGACCGTCTCGCCCTCGCCAAAATATTTCGCCTCGATATCCAAAGGAACACCATCCACGACGAAGTGCAGCAAGCTACCACCATGTCCACGAGGAATTTTCAAGTTCTCCACTCTTGAAGTGACATCATACAAGCAGTTGCAATTGCAAGGAGCATCAGCCAAATCATCCGAATACACGAAGATGGTATCATCCCTTACGATCGTCATGGCACTAATGGAGGCGCAGCAATTGAGCTCCACATCATGGGAAACGAAGAGAATCAGGTTTTCCAATGGCTCATATCGGTAAGTCAACAACGTGTCGCCCTCCTTCCATTTTTTCAGATAACCATGGCGTGGACTGTAAGCGTTGGATTCAGTTGAAGTCTGAGCCTCTTCTGCCAGATCATTATGATTCTTGCAAGGACTGTTCTGCATGAAGACACCCCTTGGACCATCAAGGACAACGCCGGACGCACCTTGGGTCAAATCGATGTCAAACTCTTTTTTATCAAAGCCCGCGATGAAGTGATACTTGCCAGGCTCCACATCCGACAAAAGAATCGTCAAGTCATAAGCGCACATACAATCACACATCAAATATACACCCGGATTTTCAGGATCCTCCGTGCGGTATTGTCCAGGGAAGAGAGAGATGGTATCGCCCGAACGCAACATATCCACGAACCAATCCGCACAACAATCACCGCCGTTGTAGAACAGCGTGAGCTTCAAAGTCTTTTCCTTCTCGATATACTGATAAGTAGCTAACGTATCATTCACAAAGAGCGTTTCCCCTTTCAGCTTACATTCGGACAAAGCGGAAATCGATCCACTAGCTTTCTCACTGTCAAGGAAAGATATTTGACTCACAGCGTCCAAAGAGAACCCCTGCTTCAGATACGATGACCGATTACCCGTTTTAATGTGCACCTGACGGAGAGAATCATTATGGAAGATGGTATCATGCTTGGTAATATCCAGAATGTACGTTTTGGTCACACCATTCACATTCTCCTTCAAACACATTTTCTGTGATGCTGAAGCAGAGACTATATACATCAATGCTATCAGACTTGCAAGTATATATTTTTTCATGATTTTATTCCTTTATAAGTTTAACAGACTGTCCATCGACTTTCAAAATATAGACGCCTTTCGCGCCGGGCAGAGTAAAGAGAACAGCCTCGCCATCTTTCGACTCCTTCAGATCGATCGTTTGTCCCAAAACAGAGAACAAACCCACCTGGGAATTCGCGGCAAGTCCTTCCACTTGAATATGTTGATTATCCAAATAAGTCACACGCACCTCATTCGATGCAACAGCTGGTATGCCAGACGGTTCCCCTGCATCAGAGAAGTAATACTTGGCAACTTTCTCGAACTGATATGCGGTAGAAGCGCTTCCGTTCACAATAAGACTATCATTCCTGTATTGGAAAACCGGAGAATCCGCCAACACAAAAGATTTTTTAGTGAGATCCTTGAATTCAATTGTCACTACCGATGGATCAGCGAAAGCAGACCCACACAACCCCATTACGGTCAAAAATAATAAACCCTTCTTTTTCATGTTTAAAATTTTTAAGTTAATAAATACACTATATGTTCTATAAATCACAATAAATTCAACTAACAAAGTCGCCTACCCTTCCCCCTTTGGAGTAAAACATAACAAAACACCACGTTACTATCACCTCAAGCGACTCTTCGAAGATATACATATTTCTCAATTTATAAAATCTTTTTTATGAAAATCTTCACCATACAATATATTAGTTAATATACATCAATTAAAACAAGGGGATAATCACCCCACATGGATCATAAATTAAAATAAAAGCGGGACACGAGGGAATCGAATTCCACGCACAAACATAATCAAAGGCAAGAAACTAGCAGGGAGAAAGAAATCACTTATCCCCCAACTTGAACGATGCGAAAACAGAAATAATCGGCAAAGCGGAACCTCCGTAATGAGAACGTCCATAAGCCTCTAAACAAGCCTCGTCGTCCGTGCGCAAGAAATCATACGCAGCCTCCACCCCTAACGCGAAATGATTGGTAAAGAACCATCTGGAACCGACATAGCCCCCTACGACAGGAAAGAAAGTGTTGGGTTCCACCTCATTCCAATGTTCAAATTGAGACTGCTCCGAATATTTCGTAATCTCCATAAAGCTCTCCGCACAAATATTAACGCCTCCGCACACACCCGCATAAGTATCGAAATACTTCATGAATTGGAAATGGAAAGCACTGCGGAGCGTCACGGAGCCCTGGAAAACCTTCACCTGCTGCTTTGTATTGTAGAGACCGAACTCATCCTTATAATGGCACGCCGAAAATTGGATTCCCAAGTCAACCGCACCATTTTTCCCAAACAATTCACTTGTGATAAAACCGCTTGCAATACCAGCGGAAGCAGACAAGGAAAAGCACGGGATATCCGCAGCCGCACCAGAAGTGAAGGGAGGAACACCCACACCAACACCCAGCGTCGTTTGCCCTTTCGTGGCAATCTCAATCTCAGCGATAGAAGATGCGGAAACAGTCCATCCAGCCAAGAGGCCCCATATAATGCAAAGAAAACGTCTCATATCAGTAAGCATAAATCATTAACAAAGATATAAATATATGGAACAATTACAAAAGTCAATGCTGTTTTTGTGCAGTCCAACAGCTACTCGCCTACAAAAAAACCGCAATCGGCGCACAATGGCTCGACCGCTTCTCCCCTACGGAAACCCTCCAGTATTTTTTGCGCCCTTTCCGAAGAGATTATATCAGAGAAGGATTGTGAGAAAATATTACCCAACGCCATGGCACCATTCGCGTCGAGGCAACAAGGCACCACCGTTCCATCAGACAAAATAGCCACGTGATCCCTCATCCCATAGCAGGTCCGTTTACGAATCTGAAGTTTCTTCTCGCCCGGCCATGAAAACCGAGCGGCATTCTGGAAAAATATGTGGTCGGACAATTTCTTATTCCGAACAGAAAAAGCGTCCGTCATATCCACCTTCCAAAAATCCGACATATAAGAAACGCACATACGATTGAAGGAGGAAACCGACTCATTCACCCGATTCCACAAGCGAAGAGAGAAATAGCTATCGGAAGATTTATCATTCGCAAAAACACAAACATCCTGCAGATACGACAACCACTGGGATTGGGGGACATTCTCCTCCGCATCATGCAAAGATATGTTAAATTGACGGATAGACGAATGGATCAGCAAATCCCGACGACGGGAGATCAACGAACCGTTCGTAGTAAGATTAACATGGAAGCCTTGTCTATGGGTTTCCGAGAGCAACGACTCCAACTGAGGATGAAGCAACGGCTCCCCTAAAACATGCAGATAGAGATAATCCGTATAGGGCTTAATAGAAAAAAGTATCGCCGAAAACTCTTCCGGCGATACAAATCTTTTTTCCCTTACCGATGGGCAACAAAAACTGCAATTGAAATTACATCGGTTGGTTATTTCAACATAAATTTTCTTAAACCGCATTACGATTAAGGATTGTACTCCAAGATACCCGTGTTATAAGCACGTTTGATTCCCTTCCAATATTGGAACTTATATCCAACAGTGAAATTAAAACCAGTTGACATGGATGTAGTAACACCCTGAGAGAAGCCTGCATTCAAATACAAACCGCTCGCCACGTTCTGGAACTCATATCCGACCTTCACTGTTGGTCCCCAATCGAACTCGTCAAGGATACCGTCTACGCCAAAAGTATTACGTTCCGTAACATCGCCCTTTCCGCAGACACCACCAGCGAAGAAGACACCCAAACCAGGGGACAACTGACCAGGACCCACATTCATGATGTTATAATACAACACGACAGGGACTCTGATATATCCCGCAGTATACTTCTCTGTGATTGTAAGATCTGTTGGTTGAGGTTCTACCTCTAACCCCTCTTGTTGTTGTTCCACCTCCGCAAGCACAGGAACTACCGGAGTAGTGATTTTGGAGCCCTCTAGTTGGAAAAGCACCTCTGGCTGAATAGACCAATGTTTCTCGATGATGATATCCATCAACGCACCCGCATGGAATCCAGGCCTAACACTTGCATCGTCTATCCTAGCTGTCGCAGCGATCAACTCGGGAGAAACTCCGTAATTTGGCATCAGATCACCATTCCACTTGGTCATATTAAAACCGCCTTCCAAACCGAAACGGACTTTAACATCCTTCTCCGCAAAAGCATTTGACGTCAACAAAAGCAACGTCGCAAGCGCAAAAACAATCTTTTTCATGGACTATAACACAATTACTTTTTATTCAACAGAAAATACCTCTGAGTGCGACAAAGTTATTTAAAAATCGTTAATAACAAATAAAAATGATGACGTTTTTTTCACAAATAGCGAAAAAAACATCCGATTCACGACCCTAAAATCACATTCTCAGCGCAAAAAGACAAAGAGGCGCACCCTAAAAATGTGAGTGAGGAGGTGTTTTTCGACACCTCTTCACATCAATATCTGTACATATCCGATTTATATGGTCCATCAACAGAGACGCCAATATACGCAGCTTGCGCAGGCGTCAATCGGGTCAGTTTCGCTCCGATTTTAGAGAGATGAAGCCTAGCGACTTCCTCATCCAACTCCTTCGGCAAACAATAGACACCCACCTCATACTTCTTGGTGAACAACTCGATCTGCGCCAACGTCTGGTTGGTGAACGAATTACTCATCACGAACGAAGGGTGACCCGTGGCACAGCCCAAATTGACAAGACGGCCCTCCGCCAACAATATGATCGAATGTCCGTCAGGGAAGAAGAATTGATCCACCTGAGGCTTGATATTTCTACGCTTAATACCTGGGTACTTCTTCAATTTCTCCACCTGTATCTCGCTGTCGAAATGGCCGATGTTGCAGACGATGGCCGAGTTCTTCATCTTTTCCATATGCTCGACCGTGATAATGTCCACATTACCCGTTGTGGTGACATAAATATCACCAATCGGGAGCGCATCCTCAACCGTAACCACCTCATAACCCTCCATAGCAGCCTGCAAAGCGCAAATCGGGTCGATCTCCGTGACGAGCACGCGCGCACCGTAATAACGCATGGAATGGGCGCACCCCTTACCAACATCACCATATCCGCACACAACAACCACCTTACCTGCCACCATGATGTCCGTAGCACGTTTGATACCATCCGCCAACGACTCGCGGCAGCCATATAGATTATCGAACTTAGACTTCGTGACGGAATCGTTCACGTTGAACGCAGGAATACGGAGCCTACCCTCCTTCTCCATCTGGTAAAGGCGGTGTACACCCGTGGTCGTCTCCTCAGAAACGCCCTTTATCGTAGGGAGCATCCTATTAAAGAACTTGTCATCCACCTTACGGATAGCCTTCAGCGTATTGAGCAATTCTATCTCATCCTCACTCTCCGCCTTACGGTCCAAAACAGAAGGGTCATCCTCCCCGTTGGCACCCAAATGAATCATCAATGTGGCGTCACCACCATCATCCACGATCATATTCGGGCCCATTCCGTCGCCGAAGTTCAGCGCCTGCAACGTACACCACCAATAATCCGCAAGAGACTCACCCTTCCAAGCGAAGACAGGCACGCCAGCAGCCGCTATGGCAGCAGCCGCATGATCCTGAGTGGAGAAAATATTACAACTTGCCCAACGAACCTGTGCCCCCAACTCAACCAACGTCTCAATGAGGACAGCCGTCTGTATGGTCATATGCAAAGAACCGGAAATGCGAGCCCCTTTCAAAGGCTTCTGCTTACCATATTTTTCACGAAGAGCCATCAATCCAGGCATTTCAATCTCAGCCAATTCAATTTCCTTACGACCAAAATCAGCTAAATTAATATCCGCAACCTTATACGGAAGGGATGAAAACAAAGAATCACTCATATTTACTATTTTACCATTTACTATCCACTATTTCAACACACTAACAACTGAAACAATTTGGTGGGAACTGCTCCCATTTCAAACCATTAATCATGGTACAAATATAGGCAATATAAAAAGGTCATAAAACAACCTCCAATATTTTTCACACATCTCAATGGCTATTCTTTCCATTTTTTAACATTAGCACGCACCACAACCGTTGCGAATAGAAAAAAAACATTAACTTTGCAGAATAAAGAGTTAGTCAATACGATAAAAACAAGAAAAATTATATTTTGAAATGGGAACGAAAAATTTATTAAAGACATCGATTTTATGCCTCCTTTTGGGATTATCTTCATGCTTGTACGCTGGCGGAGGAAACAATAACAATCAGGGGAAAGCGAAGCAAAAAACGGAACAGAAGTCCTTGGTGAAGCATCTGAATCGTGAGGAATTCAAGAAATTGGTGGTTAATGTTGACGCCGAAGGTTGGAATTATTTGGGAGACAAGCCATGTGTTCTTGACTTCTACGCCAACTGGTGCGGTCCTTGCAGGATGATTTCCCCATTCCTCGATGATCTCTCAAAAGAGTTCCAGGATCAGGTATACGTCTACAAAATCAACATCGACGAAGAAAAAGAATTGGCAAGATATTTCGGTGCGTCCAGCATTCCGTTGCTTGTGTTCATTCCGAAAGAGGGACAACCTCAAGCAAGCAGAGGCGCACTTCCTAAAGACGAAATCAGGAACGCCATCAACACTGTTCTTTTAAACAAAAAGTAAGACGTAAGACGGAATGAAAGGCATCATACTT
Organism: Paludibacteraceae bacterium; assembly: GCA_045226255.1. GTDB lineage: Bacteria > Bacteroidota > Bacteroidia > Bacteroidales > Paludibacteraceae > UBA1181. The sequence continues at coordinate 126,663 of JBGVCG010000020.1, forward strand.
GCGGGAGGAAGCGCTACTCGCCTATTCCCGCTTTCCAAGGCCATCTCGAAGCAGATTATGCCGGTTTACGACAAACCGATGATTTACTATCCGCTTTCGACCTTAATGTTAGCCAACATACGTGAGGTACTGATTATTTCAACCCCGCGCGACCTACCTATGTTCAAGCAATTGCTTGGAACGGGCGAGGATTTCGGGATGAAATTCAGTTACATTGTGCAGAACGAGCCTAACGGATTGGCACAAGCTTTCGTGTTGGGTGCTGAGTTCCTCAACGGAGAGGCAGGATGCCTGATTTTAGGCGACAACCTCTTCTACGGGCAAAACTTCTCCGAAATGCTCCACACCGCCTCACAGCAAAAGAATGGAGCCACAATCTTCGGATACTATGTCAAAGATCCATCCGCCTATGGCGTTGCGGAATTCGACGAGACAGGCAAAGTGATATCCCTGGAGGAAAAACCAAAGAATCCGAAATCCAACTATGCGGTGCCAGGACTTTACTTCTTTGATGAGACCGTGACCGAAAAGGCGAAAAGGCTGAAACCATCAGCCCGCGGGGAATACGAGATCACTGACCTGAACAAAATGTACCTCGAAGAGGGAACCTTGAGAATGCTAAAATTCGGAAGAGGATTCACATGGCTGGACACTGGCAATTGCGATTCTCTCCTGGAAGCAGGCAACTTCGTGGCAACCATACAAAAAAGACAGGGATTCCACATCGCCTGCATCGAGGAAATCGCCTGGAGGAACGGATGGATCACGGACGAACAACTGAGACAATCAGGCGAACGACTAAGCAAAACGCTTTACGGGCAATATATACTTTCTTTATTGGAACAAAAATGATTTTTACAGAACAAAATATCAAAGGCGTATGGGTCATAGAACCCAAAGTATTCTCTGACAGCAGAGGATACTTTATGGAAGCCTTCAAACAAAACGAATTCGAGGAGCATATCGGGAAAATCAACTTCATCCAGGACAATGAATCCAAGTCCTCCTACGGTGTGCTCAGAGGTCTACACTACCAAAAGGGGGAATTCTCGCAAGCGAAACTGGTAAGGGTTATCAGAGGAGAGGTCATAGACGTGGCAGTGGACATCAGGAAAAGTTCGCCAACATTCGGCAAACACGTCGCTGTCCTGCTCAGCGAGGAGAACAAGAGACAACTGTTCATCCCTAGAGGATTCGCCCACGGATTTCTCGTGAAGAGCCCAGAGGCTATATTCACCTATAAAGTGGACAACGTCTATGCCCCTCAAGCTGACGCCGGCATCATGTTCAACGATCCGACGATCGGCATTAAATGGGACATACCAGCAGAACAAATGCTTCTTTCTGAAAAGGACAAAAAACACCCTTTCCTCAAAGACGCGGAAGTATTCGATTAAGGAAATAGATTGTAGATCGCAATGAACATTCTAGTTACTGGCGCCAACGGACAATTAGGCAACTCCGTGCGCAAAATCGCAAGCAAGTACACTCAACACCACTTCCTGTACACAGACATGCCGGAGGTTGACATCACCAACCTTCAACTTCTAGAGGATTTGGTGAAAAAGGAAAATATAGGTGCCATCATCAACTGCGCCGCATTCACCGCCGTGGACAAAGCGGAAAGTTGTGAGGAACTGGCAGCCAAGATTAACGTGGACGGTCCGAAGAACCTCGCTCTCGCAGCAAAAAGCGTAGGAGCAAAACTCGTACACATCTCCACAGACTACGTATTCGACGGGAAGTCCTGCCTGCCTTTGAAGGAGACGGACCCTACCCAACCCATCGGCGTCTACGGCAAGACCAAGCGCCAAGGGGAAATCGAGGTGGAAAAAACGGGATGCGACGCCATCGTCATCCGCACCGCATGGTTGTACAGCGAGTACGGCAACAACTTCGTCAAAACAATGCTCCGTCTAGGAAAAGAGAGGGAATCGCTCAACGTAGTGTATGACCAAGTAGGAACGCCTACCTACGCGACAGACTTGGCCTATGCCATCATGACGCTCCTCGAAAAAGGGTTCAAGGGATTCAACACCTACCACTTCTCCAACGAAGGGGTGATCAGCTGGTTCGATTTCACAAAAGCGATATTCGAGATCGCGGGACTAAAGACAAAAGTGAACGCCATCGAGAGCTTCGAATACCCTACCGCTGCGGAAAGGCCTGCTTACAGCGTACTGAACAAACGGAAGATCAAGGAGGAAGGCGTAAACGTACCATACTGGAAGGACTCCCTAGTTGAGTGCATCAAACTGTTAGAAAACTAAGCGTTAAGAATCATAAGACAAGGAAGGCTGGATACCGATGGGCATCCAGCCTTCCTTTTATGTCCTTAGCCACGAAGCGATCAATACTGTACCTGTGCAGCAGAAACGAACGTCTTCTTGTAATAATTAGTACCCATATCGGCGATTGTCACACCCTTCGAAGAGCTAACGATCACAAACTTGTTATCCTTCAAATAGATACCCGCATAATTCGGCTTCTCATTCATATTACCATCCGGGCGGAAGAATACAAGATCGCCCGCCTTCACATCGGAGAGCGGGATAGTTTTGCATTTATCATAGATTTCGCACGTCCGACGAGGCAATTTTTTGTCATACACAGTCTGATAGACGCTGCAGATGAAACCGGAGCAGTCCGCCCCGTTCTTGTCGTTTCCAGCAGACAAATAAGGCGTGCCTAACCAAGTAACCACCTCCGCAAACAATTCACGGTCATCACCAGATGTCACCGTAAACCCGAACTTCTCGGAGAAGCTAGCCAAGTCCGCATCAGAGACATCCGAAGAAGCAGCGTTTCCAGCAGGAGCATCGTTCGACGCAACTGGCTGAGGTTCTTCAGTGACAACATCAACTATTTCCTCCTGAACAACCGGCTCATCAGAGACCTCACCTATAGCAGAGACATCCTCTTCTGAGTTTTGGATCTCTTCAGCGACTTGTGGTTCTTGAACTTCCGTCAGATTCGTATCAGCCTTTTTTTGATCCTCCGACGAATTGATAGACTCGATAGCAGCCTTGGATGCCTCCGCCGCCTTATTCTTCCCATCCGAACAAGCCGACAACGCCACACATCCTCCCAATAATAATACAATAATACTTCTCATATATTCCCAAATTTCAAATGATTCAATCACACAAACACATATCGAACCGCACAGCAACAAGTTCGATATAAACAAATATATAAAATTCAAAGGGAAAAAACAAACGTATCCCCAAACATTTCAGGTCGGACAAGCGGAAAGGATTCATGATCTAAGGGGAAGGAAAAAGAAAAACTGGAATCCAAAGAAATGGATCCCAGCGCTTGTGACCCCGGCGGGATTCTAACCCACGATCTTCAGAACCGGAATCTGACGTTCTATACAGCTGAACTACGGGGCCCTCGATTTTCGCAGTGCAAATTTACATCTTTTTCGCAAAAAAACAATCATTCGTCCACCTCTTTAATCGAAAAATAACTTTTTGTCACGGCACGAACTAAATCGCTATCATTTTTACACCCATATTATATTTTTAATATTTTTTTGTACGAAACTATTTCTTCATTTGTCGATTTTTGTAAACTTTACTATATTTGCATTAAAATAAAAAACCACATCATGAGTTATCTTAGAATTCCAAAGGTTTACAAACCGTTGATAGATGCCAGGGAGACAGAATTGGGCATCAAGAAAATAAAGGACTTCTTTCAAGGGAGTCTATCCGCAGAATTAAGGTTGAGGAGGGTCACAGCTCCCCTTTTCGTGTTAAAAGGTCAGGGTATCAACGACGACCTCAACGGAGTTGAGCGCGCCGTCTCGTTCCCCATCAAGGATCTTGGAGACCAAAAAGCGGAAGTGGTACACTCATTGGCGAAATGGAAGAGGATGATGTTGGGAGAATACAACATTGAGCCTGGTTATGGACTATATACAGACATGAACGCTATCCGTTCGGACGAGGAACTTGGCAACCTGCACTCCCTCTACGTGGATCAATGGGATTGGGAGAGAACCATGACAGCGGAAGAGAGGAACATCGACTTCCTGAAAAGTATCGTGAACCGTATCTACTCCGTAATGGTACGCACAGAATACGTGGTGTACGAGATGTACCCAAGCATCAAGCCTATGTTGCCTGAGAAGATCTTCTTCATCCATGCGGAGAAACTTCGTCAGATGTACCCTACCCTAACCCCGAAAGAGCGTGAAAACGAGATCGTGAAAAAATACGGGGCAGTGTTCGTGATGGGTGTTGGTGGTCCATTAGGTGACGGAGAGCGCCACGACGGAAGAGCTCCGGACTACGACGACTGGACCACTCCTGGAGAAGACGGACTCCCTGGATTGAACGGAGACATTCTGGTTTGGAACAGCGTATTGGAGCAATCTATGGAGCTCTCATCCATGGGTATCCGCGTCAACAAAGAGGCTTTGCTCAAACAGTTGGAAATGACCGGACAGGAGCAAAGGAAGGAACTCTATTTCCACAAGAGATTGCTGGAAGGTTCGTTGCCTCTCTCCATCGGAGGTGGTATCGGACAATCAAGGCTTTGCATGTTCTTCCTCAGAAAAGCACATGTCGGAGAGATCCAAGCAAGCATCTGGCCGGAGGACATGCGCCAAGAATGTGCTAAGCACAATATACACCTCATATAAGTAAGCGAGGGATACTGACGAATATATTTACAAGAATAGTTTAAACAAAGCACAGAAATGAGGATAGCCAGAATATTGTTTGCCACGCTGTTAGTGGCGAGTGCATTCTTATGCGCCCATGCATCGATCAGTTATAGCGACTTACAGAAGCTGCAAACGACCGTGGTCGCCATCGATAGGTTCTACGTGGATACCGTCAACGCAGAGAAACTGATTGACAACGCCATCAATGGAATGTTGGAGAAACTGGACCCTCACTCAAAATACATTCCAAAGAGTGAAGTGCAAAAAATGAACGAACCACTTGATGGAAAGTTTGAGGGTATCGGAGTCGTTTTCCAAATGATGGAAGACACATTACTGGTTATCCAAACAATATCTGGAGGTCCATCCGAGAAAGTGGGTATTTTCGCAGGCGATAGGATTGTCTACGTGAACGACTCCACCATCGCAGGTGTGAACATGCAGAACACGGACATCATGAAAAGGCTCCGCGGGCCCAAAGGCACATCCGTCAACGTGAAAGTGCTCAGGCGAGGTGTGAAGGAACTGATCGAGTTTAAGATAATCCGTGATGTGATTCCAATCTACAGCATCGACGCAGCCTACATGGTGGATGACAAAATCGGATACATCAAGGTGAACAAATTCAGCGAGACCACCTTGCAGGAGTACACCGAAGCGATGGACAAACTCAAGTCGAAAGGCATGAAATCCCTCATTCTCGACCTGCAAGACAATGGCGGTGGATATCTGAAGACTGCAGTCCAATTGGCAAGCACGGTACTCTCTCCCAACAAATTGGTAGTTTACAGCGAAGGTGTTTCACAACCTAGGGAAACATTCAACACAACAGGCAAGCCTAGTTTCGAGAAAGGGGAACTTGTCGTTCTAGTCAACGAGAGCTCAGCCTCCGCTAGCGAAATCCTTTCCGGAAGTATACAAGACTGGGATAGAGGTTTGATTGTAGGGCGCCGAACGTTCGGTAAAGGATTGGTTCAGAAACCTGTACCTCTCCCAGACGGATCCCAAATCAGGTTAACCGTCGCACAATACTTCATTCCTTCGGGAAGGTGTGTACAACGTCCATACAAAAACAACCTGAAAGACTACGACAAGGACTTTTTGGAGAGATACAACAGAGGTGAATTGATGCACGAGGATAGTATATCCTTCCCCGATTCCCTGAAATATTTCACGCTAGAGAAAAGACGTCCCGTATACGGAGGTGGTGGTATCATGCCTGACTTGTTCGTTCCGTTGGATACGACAAAATACTCGAAATACCACCGAGATCTGGCAGCTAAGAATGTCTTGAACAACTTCGTACTGAATTATTTGGACAAAAACAGAAGCACATTGGAGAAGAAATACAATGTGAATAACGCCAAGAAAAAAGAGGCTGGTTTTGCCCAATATAACCAAACATTTGAAATCTCCGACCAAGATCTGAAAGAAGTGACCGAGGCAGGAGAAAAAGAAAAGGTCGAATTCAACGAAGAGCAATTCAAACAATCCAAGGCGCTCATCAAGAAGCAACTCAAAGCCATGATTGCCAGAGATTTATGGAACACGAACGAGTATTATCAAATCATGAATGACGAGAACCCTATTTTCCTAAAAGGATTGGAAGCTCTAAAAAATAAAGACCTTTACAATAAAGGGATGTCTACCAAGGAGTAAATAAAGGCACAAACATACCCAAGGAGGTGAAAGTTAAGGGAGCTATCCCTGCTTTCACCTCCTTTTGATTGATTATCATTCCACAAACAAGCATATCACAAACAACCATTTATATTTTTAATTTACTAATTTTTAATTATTTACCATTATGGAATTTCAAAAAGTCATTAGATGGAAAAGATTCAGTCACAGCCCGTATGCGGTATTCTGTTCTTTGCACAAAGTAATCAACATCGGCATCCTCAGCGTCGCCATCATCGCAAACGTAGACGCTAAATCCAACAACACCCATAAAGAAGAGGAAACCCCGGTATACTACGAGACCCTGGACGACATAGAAGTGACCGCAGCCAAAGAGGGAATCAGCATAAACGGGCCCGACGCGTTCACCCACACCATCGAGCAGAGGAAGATTCAAACAGCTCCCCAACCATCGGTCAACGACATACTCAAGCAAGTACCAGAAGTAGATGTCCGACAACGCGGCTCATTCGGTGTACAAACCGACATCTCCATAAAAGGAGCCACACCCGAGCAAAGCAAAATCAGCTTGAACGGTATTAACATCTCCTCCCCACAGACAGGGCACTTATCAGCCGATTTCCCCGTATCGATCAGGGCTGTCAGGCAGATAGAAATATCAGAAGGGAAAGGAGAAAACGATGCCATCAACATCGTAGCGAACCCTGACACCATCAACGGATACGAGACAACCGCCCACGCAGGTCTCTGGGGCACTTTCGGGGTCGACAACATCATCAATATCCACACCCCCAGACATGCCCATCTCATCAACGGTGCATTCTACCGTTCCGACGGAGCGACGATCAACAGTGATTTTAGGATAGGGAACCTCTACTACATGGGGCAAACCAACGACTCGCCTTTCCATACAGAATGGCAAATAGGTTATAGCAGGAAAAGCTTCGGTGCGAACACATTTTACTCGCCCTCCTACGACAATCAATGGGAAAGAACCAACAGGCTACTCTCTTCAGCTAAAATAGAGACATATACCCCCGTGAACTTCTCCGCCCAATTTAGTTGGTGCAGAGACTACGATCATTTCCAACTGGTCAGAAACGAACATTTCGGGGAAAACTACCATCGGACGGACGCACTATCCATCTCGCCCGAACTGAAAAAACATTGGGGGAAAGGTATCAGCACACTGAAATTCAACTACCGTCACGAGAGGATCCATTCCACCAATTTAGGGATTCCCACGATCGATTCGACCAAGATATTCGGATCCAATCAATACTACAAGAAAAGCCAAAACCGGGAAACTTTTGAAATACACGTAGAACATCAACACAAAATAAAGAGATGGGGATTCGACGCAGGTCTACACTACACACAAGCCAAAGATATCGACCACAGGCATGCTTTCCTGCCATTTTTCAAAACCACCTACACGCTGAGGAAGACACGAATCTCCCTTTCACTGAACAATGCCATCAGAATCCCCTCCTTCACAGATCTTTTTTACAAGAGTCCAGTCAACATAGGCAACATCGGGTTGAAGAATGAAAAAAAGACGACAGGACAACTAACCGTCAAGCATAATCGGAAGGGATTTTACAACGAAGGCTTCATATTTCACACCATTGGAAAAGAAATGATCGATTGGGTCATGTATACCTCAAACGACACATACCACTCCGCCAACTTTGGTCTGAGGAACACAGGATTCGGCTACCACGCAGAAATAAAACTGTCAGACATCTCCCCACGGATACCTATCCGATTCGGACTAGGATACCAGCATATTTGGCAAAAAAGGAAGGATGATGTCTACATCTACAAATCGATGTATGCGCTAGAGTACCTGCGGAATAAAATAACAGCGGACGTGACCATACAACCCATCCAGGCATTAAACATCCGATTCGATACAAGATTCATCGAAAGGATTGGGAATTATATCCTATACGAAAACCATACTAGCACAGGCAATCTGCAACCATACAAGCCCTATTGCATATCTGACTTGGAGATAAGTTACCGGACAAAATGGGGCAAGTTATTCACGACCATCAACAACCTATTCAATAAGAAATACGTTGACTTCGGGAATGTCGCACAAGCCGGATTTTACGGACAGATAGGTATAAGCTATCATATTGGGAAGGAAAGAAACTAAAAAGGAAAGGGTTGCGGTAAGACATCGCAACCCTTTTTCCTATAATACTTTACCGATCTACTGATTAGGATCTATAATCAAATCCTTACTTACGGTATTACCGTTCGTCAACGTGTTCCAAATAACGATTTTCCCATCAGGGTTCACCTCCATTTTCTTTATGTCAATCACACTGTTATTCTGGAACTGATGACTGATTTTCCCGAAATTACTACCATTGTCCTTGATTGTGAACCGGCCCGTACTACCAGTAACCGCAGCAGCGACAGTCTCCGCCTTACAATGGCTAAAATCGTTTGCGTTAGAATTAATCACACCAGCGCCGTTATTACTTGTATTGTATATACGGAAGATAGTCTTCTCGTAAGAAGAAACGGCTTGATTCACCTCTATACTATCAACCACCACATTGTTGGAGAAATTGAAATTCGAGCCTCGGTTATTTCCCTCCCTAACATAAATGATGGCAGATCCTGGCAAAGGAGTATTCTGGTATCTCTCCAGACGAGCGCCACGAGAGAACGTGTTACCCGAAATGTTTATGCAGTTGATACTTGGAGTATACATCTCCGAAGGAACAATCATATTATTCGCATTGTTCTCGTTATACAACATAATGCAACTATGCACGGCAGCGTCGAAGATACTATTTTCAACATTTATGATCGTAGACGCCTCATCTATAATAAAATGGATAAAGTTGAACTCGAATCTACAGTTGATGAATTGAACCATACCCACTCTCTTAATTTTGACACCACCGCCCACATTACGAAGCGTATTCGGATCAGCATCCGTCACCTTACGGTCAATCCAATTGTAGTTGTGCATATTAGAATTGAAGTGGCAATCTTGGCAGATGAAATCCGAAGTATAGACCGTATACATACCAAAACGGCAAAGGCTAAAATAGGTACTCCTGATTTTCTCGATGTATCCACCTATCGCCTTAAGACCGTAAGTGAAACCTGCGATGGAACAATCCACAACAGCAGTCAATGAACCTGCATTGGTTTTCATGAAAATACCACAAGTCTCAAGACCCTCGTTAGGATTACCTCCTCCATAAAGATTCTTATTGCCCAAGATACTTACACCGAACAGATTCAAGCTACCCTTCCCATTCTCAGAGAACTTCACCGCAGTAATATTCGAACTAGTCTGGATACCATACTCGGCATTATTGAACATGTTCGCATACACGCTTTCGGTCCAATCCAAACCTCTGATCGTCACACCATGGGTGATCACAACACTTTTATTGATCGGATAGACCGCATCCAAGACAAGCGTCTCAGGAATAATGTCCAAGACCTGATTAATAATGGTTGAATTGTCCTTGTTGCTCACGTCCGCACCGAACCATGACAAAACGACCTCTTTATTGATAAGCGTTCCTTTGAATGTGACACCGGTAAACTTCACCAAACCCTCCACATACGTGTTATCGAAGGTGATTGTACCATTGGTGATACTACCGCCATTGAATCGAAGGACCGCATTCGCCGGCAACGTAAGAGCAGCACCATTTAAGTCTATCTTATCCTGAATTTCATAAATCGTATTCTTCTGGGAAAACTGGCTAGTCAAAGAAGAGGAGGTGTTGACCAGCACATAACCATAACTACCATCGGTGTATGGTCGATTCAGAATCAATTTATCAGAAAGATCGGTCGGCACTTCAGCCTCCGCCTCTGTCCGCTCCTCTGCAATCGGATTATTATCCGCACTACATCCCAAAAATGCCAAAAGAATCATTAATGGATTGAAAAAAAGAAACACTACTTTTCTCATTATCGTATTTTTATCATTTATTATCCAGTAAAAAACACTCATACCGTCAAGAACCACTAAATAGCGGCTCAAGTTTTCATCCCGTTCTCAAATACCTTTAGGACACTGATATTCGTAAAAATAACAAGTCTAAAAAGACATTCAAATAGATACTAGAATTAGGATATTACACAATCGAATCGAATTCGAAGATACCTCTATTACTAAATCATCACAAAGATAAACAAATAAATGAAAAAACATATAAAAATATTACCGTCGTTTTTTTACGATTAATTATTTTAGTCATGGCAGTCTCCAGAACCATATGCAACACTTATGCTCTAGACCACACATCGGGAACTAGCGCAATTCCTCTCCCGTCCTCCAATAAAGCCCTAAGAATTACTCTTTCACATCGATAGGCCACGCTTCTTTATTTTGGCAGTTTTCTTCAACGAAGATTTTTCCAGCGCAACCGTTTGTTTCTGAGGAGACAGCCTTCCCACGCCACCCGCCACGACGCAGTTCAAATCCTTATCCAATTTCACATGAGTCTGCTTGTAGGCGATGGCCTCACCATTCAAGAGGCGTTTCCGTTCCGTATCGCCCAAGCTCATCTTGTCCAAGACAGCGTTGAGACTCTCTTTCGGTTGTGCGAGGAAGAGGTTAGCCTTATTCCCCATCATCATCAGTTTCGCCATACGACCATCCTTCATCTGTAGTGGTTCGGTCAGTTTCCCATTCTGCGCCATACGGATCTTTCGGACCGCCTCGTCGGTGAACACATCGTCTAACCTACATTCCAAACGCTTACCACCCGGAAACGACAGTGCGATGCGTTCCAATGACTGAAAGTCACGAGGCTTCAAATCCTCCGACTCCATCTTTTTCTGGCAATCCATGTTAAAACGACTGATACACATCACATCCACCAGATCCTGCGCTCTCACATCAATTTCATTATGCGGACTTCCCTTTGCATAGTCATCGATCTTACGTGAAAGATTCTGAGGAACACCCTCCACCTTCTCCTGCTCAGAGAATGACATAACACTAAGATTAGTATGTTCCAAAAAGCCAGACGTCTTTGTAGACGAGAGCTCCGTATGCACATTTCCCAACACCAAAACATTATCTACATTCTCCCTATATTTTATTTCCAGATCAAGCCTACGATTCAACTCGTCATATAGAGGAGAAGGAACCCTACCATGACGATGGATAGAATCCTTTATCCTTCCCTTGAAACTTAGGATACTCGCATCCAACTTCTTCAAGTTCTTTTGCGCCTTTTCCACATCTTCTCCATGGGGTGAATTTTGAATAATATCCAATGTATCCAGCTTAGCCTTCTGTGCGCAGAATAAGTTACGGCGATATTGTAACTGTCTAACACGAGAAATAATACCAACAGACTCTCTCGGGGTAACCTCATAATGGTTCAGAATCTTTGAGATACTCTCATTCTCAAATTTCGCACGTTTCAGCCCTCCACGTTCTATCAGTTCTTGGAAACGATTCAAGGGAAGATAATAACGAGGCAAGCCCCCCTTCCCATATGCGGGATTCTCCGTCGACACACATTTTTCAAACTCGACGTTTTCACGCAATCTATACGAGGCCAAAACAGCCTTATACGTACATTTCATCGAATCTCTCGACAACGTAGGAGCCAACTGCAACATACGGTTCAATTCCGCCGCATCATCTCCAACCATCTTCAATGCTCTAGTCGGGAATAAAAACTCACAGGGGCGAACCCTGCCCTTTTCATCGATCAGGACAAGGGAACATAGCTCATGACCAGGTTTCAACTCAACTTTTTCATACATATCTATGCCAGGATACCGATCTCCACCTTGCCATTCCGCGGCCGATTTGATTTTATCTTCCATAGTCAATATAATTTTAACGATTCAACGATTTGATACTTGTAATTTTATGGCAAATATACACATTTTACATATATAAACAATATTTTATGTAATAAATACATTGTAATTAATGTAATAAATTGGTAATCAATAAATATAGAAACACGAATTTAAGGAAAGAAGTAACGTTTCTGAGCCCCATAGGGGCGATAACAGCAAAGGCAAGGTGAGTCACCCCTGTACGGAAACGTAGTGTGACAGTGGAAACCAAAAGAAAAATGATGAGAAGAGGAAATAAAAAACCGTCTACGCAAATAGATCGCGCAGACATAATGTATATTTGCCATTAAAAAGCAATTGGATTTATATAACCGAAGAGAAAACAAAGATCATGACGCAAATGCCTTTCCAACTAAAGACGGCCAAACAAATGATTGTTTTCATTGGCATCCAAGCCAGCGGAAAAACATCTTTTTACCGCAGTTTCTTGGAAGGGGCTGGATACGTTCATATCAATCTAGACACTCTGCACACACGCAACAAGGAGAAATTGTCCATCCAAGCCTGCTATACGAATGGACAATCGTTTGTGGTCGACAACACGAATCCTGAGAAGGCGGACCGGGCAAGGTATATCCCCGACGCACGGGAGCATGGCTACGAGGTGATCGGCATATTTTTCCAAAGCATACTGAAAGATTGCATCTCACGTAACGAAATGCGGGAGAATAAAGTTCCCCAGATAGCTATTCCCGCAGTGCAAAACAGATTGCAGATGCCGGAATATGCAGAAGGGTTTGACCAATTATATTTTGTGAGAATCGAGCAAGATGATTTTTTAATTACAGAATGGAGAGGATGAGACATGGATTTTAATACGCTGGATAAACAAATGCGCCGTTTTGAGCAGTCAATCGACCGTACGATACTGGAGGGCGTGTATATTGTCGCACGTCTGGACGGCCACGGGTTCTCCCGTCTCACGGAGAAGGAATGGAGCTTGGAGAAACCTTTTGACATACGATTCCATGAAGCGATGACCGCAACCCTCAAGCATTTGATGCTTTGTGGGTTCCATATCATGTACGGATATACGCAGAGTGATGAAATATCACTGCTATTTCACCTCGACGAGGATCGATTCGGACGCAAAGAGCGCAAACTGATATCGCTTCTTTCGGCTGAAGCGTCGGTCGCATTTTCCACTCACATAGGGCACATGGCGGTGTTCGATTGCAGACTTGTGCCTCTTCCCAACCTCGACTATGTGATCGATTACTTCAGATGGCGTCAAGAAGACTCCCACCGTAACTCGCTCAACGCACACTGCTATTGGCTATTTCGCAAGGAGGGCATATCAGCCAGTAATGTTCAAAAAAGGATTGCCGGATTATCCATCGAAGAGAGAAACGAGCTTCTTTTCAGCCATGGCATCAATTACAATGATTTGCCACTGTGGCAGCGACGTGGTATAGGAGCCTATTTCATAGACAAAGAGAGAGTAGGATACAATCCAGTAACCAAAACCCAAAACGTATGCGTTAGACGCTCGCTTTTCGTGGAGGAGGAACTCCCCATCGGCGAGAAGTATGCAGATTTCATTCAATCACTAGTAAAAAAGAACAGCCAAACCTGCGAAAATTTTGAATTTTGAATTAAGAAACGCCAGTTCGACGTGGTCAATTTTGAAACGCATATCCCCATGCGATACGCACGTCCCCAATCCAGAAGGGATGGAAACATCACAGGCAGGGACGTCAACCTCTGCGCGGGCCTCTTCGGAATCGAGCACGTCATACGGACGGATCTCTATTTTCTCTACTAAATTCTTTGGAGGGCGTATACCCTTGAATGGTTTTACTATTGCCATGATCAGACTTAAAAGTTAAATATGCGCGAAGGTTCGAATTAATTGAGAACACGATAGGTTTTTTAGAGATAAATTTGTCATGGCGAATCCTAAAATATGACTTGAATAGTCCTATTAATAAGCCGATTTGTGCTATTGCGGCGTCAGAAAATATGGTACTTTCGCGACATAAAAAAGTTGAGATGAAAAGAATCATTTACATCGCTTTAGGATCGCTATGCGTCGGGCTAGGCACAATAGGCATATTCGTGCCAGGATTACCCACCACACCATTCATGCTGGCGGCATCATGGCTCTTCTACCGGAGCAGTCCTCGTCTGAGGGAGAAACTCCTGGCTTCATGGTTAGGTGTGTATATACGTGACTATGAGAAGAATAAGGGAGTGACACCCCGTGCCAAGATCATGGCGATCATCATGATGGTAGGGATGAGCACCTTGTCCATTACCCAATTTATCGATAAGCTTTGCGTACGGATCATCGTGGCGATCGCCTGCCTTATCGGAGTGGTTGTGGTCGGCTTCATCGTGCCGACGGTTAAGACGCCGAAAGAATAATCCCCAGCTAACGGAAACATTCCAAGCACATCCGAAAAATGTTTCGGGGGCGGGTTCAGCATCTTAATGGGTTTGGCACCAGTCATCTAAAATAGAAAAGAGAGGAGGAATCATCCGAACGGACGATTCCTCCAGACTAATCCTCCAAGGAAGAATATATAAATCATCTTACAATAAATGCATCTTTTTGTCTATCTGTACAGTTGGACATTCCCTTTACCATGCATGACAGACACGCATAAGATTCCAAGGCCTGACAATATCATTTCGCCAAACGGAAGCCTAGATTAGGATCTTTATAGCTAGCTTTATCCCTACCCCTATACGAGGTAACGCTACGAGGAGAACGGTTCCATCCTCCACCACGGTCAATCTTAATGTTTTGAGGGGAAGTCTTCAGGCCTCTAGGATTTTTCGCAGGCTTATCATCAACCAGATAGAACCAATCGTCGCACCATTCCCAAACATTTCCGCTCATGTCGTAAATGCCCAACTCGTTTGGCTTTTTCGTGGCGACGACATGGCTTTGTCCACCACTATTGTTGATATTCCATGCGACGTCATTTAGGACATCGCTTCCGGAATACTTATAGTTCTTGCTATTTTTTCCACCCCGTGCGGCATATTCCCATTCGGCGTCCGTTGGCAAACGGAAGTTTTGATTCGTTAGTTTATTCAGTTTTTCAATGAACTGGACACATTCGTACCACGAAACATTCTCCACCGGTTTTTGGGGATCCTGGAATTCCGACGGATTATAATCCATCACGGCCATCCAAAGGGCTTGCGTCACTTCAGTTTGGCCAATATAGTAATCGGACAATGTAACTTTATGGACCGGGTAGTCCACATCGTGCGATTCTTTCTCCTGCGCCTCGGTCGGCCCCATTTTAAATGAACCACCTTTTACTTCAACCATAGTGAACTGCACACCTCCGACACTATAAGCCTCAGTGACAACCTTCTTCGACCCACAACAACCGCAAAGGAGCATCGTACACGGGAAGAGCATAGATACGGCTAAACGCATCTTGCGATTTTTAAGCACATATTTTTCATGATATAAACAATTTTATTTTAGGCTATTATATACAGAATCTATTTTCTCTTGGATAAGATCGTCATCAATGGAGAGAAAGTTTTTCGTGAAGACACTATCCAAACAATATTTGATGTCAAGTGCCGGCGGGTACATGCTTTCAGGCAAATCAACATAAACAGGAGAATCACTCTCATCCAGTCCCAACCCCCAGTTAATCACATCCAAGCATAAACGCACATGTCCATGATCAAATTCAAGGGCATAAGGCTCCACCATGAAACTAGTCAAGTATAGATCATCTCCGGAAAAGTGGAACTTACATACAAAATATTCAAACCAACCCAAACACAGATCTCCATCCTTTACAATATGCACGGAAGCATCTTCCTGCGCATCGGATATCTTCAATTTTTTGAACAATGTTCTCACGCTGTCCGTTCCCCAAAAGATGGAAAGATAGGAACAGGAATCCTCAAAAGAACAGGAGAGGGAAACCGAATCTAGCCACACGTCATGATTCAGGTCACCGACAGCCGAGGAGATTTCAAATAAACCTTTGCGAGTTTCAGACCATTCGTCCACAGATGAAGTGTCATTTAGGGCGGGCACGGACGTATCCACCACGGGCAAGGAGTCAGGATCAGAGGACGAAGCATTAGGGGAAGGCGTTTCAGCACATCCATGGATAAACAACGAAGCGCAGAATAGGAAGGATAACTCAAGAAAGTGTTTCATAGAGAAAAAGATTGGATTCAAACTACAAACACAAAAAAAGGGGTCAACCCGTAAGGATTGACCCCGAAGACGGCGGCGACCTACTCTCCCACTATACGCAGTACCATCGGCGCCGGCGG